>NZ_BSOA01000047.1 GCF_030160275.1 Dyella flagellata | reverse complement strand
AAGTTGCCGGAGGGCACGGAGATGGTGATGCCGGGCGACAACGTGAAGATCTCGGTGACGCTGATCTCGCCGATCGCGATGACCGAAGGCCTGCGTTTCGCGATCCGCGAAGGCGGCCGCACCGTGGGTGCCGGCGTCGTCGCCAAGATCACCAAGTAAGGTCCGCTGTACGAAAGCCGCCTGCGACCCAGGCGGCTTTTTTGTAAAGTGCTTGTCCTATGGCTGTAAATAAGTTATAGTCGCTGAGTTGATTTGCCATTCCCTAGTGAATGGCTCACCGCGAAATGAGGTACAGGACGTGCTTCGAGTTCGCTAACAAGGATGTTGCGGGGTCCCGGTGTGGAGCTAAGTCTCTGTCACCAAAAGGGTTTCCGCATACGATATATGTCTGGGCAGGCCGCAAAACGGCCTGCCTGGCGTTTTGAGGTCTCTCAAGTACGCAAGTGTGTGAGAGGGGCTCTTGCAGGGCCTGCCTCGGGCCTGATCCGGGGATCTGCAATGCATTGGGTTGTGCGAGGTGGCGAGAAGCTATCTCGATTCACAGTTTGTTCTTTAGATAACAGGACACGGTTATGGCGAACCAAAAGATTCGCATTCGGCTCAAGGCGTACGATCATCGTCTGATCGACCGTTCGGCCAGCGAAATCGTCGAGACGGCCAAGCGCACCGGCGCTACGGTACTCGGTCCGATTCCGCTCCCGACCAAGATCGAGCGCTACACCATTCTGGTGTCGCCGCACGTCGACAAAGACGCTCGCGATCAGTACGAAACCCGTACGCACAAGCGCGTACTGGACATCGTCGATCCCAACGACAAGACCGTGGACGCGCTCATGAAGCTCGATCTCGCCGCTGGCGTTGACGTTCAGATCAAGCTTGGTTGAGCGATAGACAGGATACGAACATGAGTATCGGACTGGTTGGCCGCAAATGCGGCATGAGCCGACTCTTCACCGAAGACGGACGCTCGATTCCGGTGACGCTGATTGAAGCGACCCCGAATCGCGTAACGCAGGTGAAGACGGAAGATAACGATGGTTACAGCGCGGTGCAGGTCACCGCAGGCGTCAAGCGCGCCAGCCTGTTGACCAACCCGGAGAAGGGTCACTACGCCAAGGCTAAGGTTGAGCCGGGTCGTGGTCTGTGGGAATTCCGCCTGAACACGGCTGACGCCGGCAAGTATGCCGTGGGCGCCGAAATCAAGGCTGACGAAGTGTTCCAGGTCGGCCAGATCGTCGACGTGGCGGGCGTCAGCAAGGGTAAGGGTTTCCAGGGCACGATCAAGCGCCATGGCTTCACCATGGGTGACGCCACCCACGGTAACTCGCTGTCGCATCGCTCGCCGGGTTCTATCGGCCAGCGTCAGACGCCGGGTCGCGTGTTCCCGGGCAAGAAAATGTCGGGCCACATGGGTGCGGTGAACCGTACCGTGCAAGGTCTGGAAGTGGTCAAGGTCGACGGCGAGCGTCACCTGATTGCGGTGAAGGGCGCGGTGCCGGGTGCTACCGGTGGCGACGTCGTCATCCGTCCGACCACCAAGGGTTGAGGAGAGACGGCATGGAACTGAATGTAATTGGCGCCAAGCCGCTCAACGTGTCGGACGAAGTGTTCGGCGGTGAGTTCAAGCAGGCCCTGGTCCACCAGGTCGTGGTGGCCTATCAGGCAGGTGGTCGCGCCGGTACGCAGTCGCAGCTTTCGCGCAGCGACGTGTCCGGTACCACCAAGAAGTTCAAGAAGCAGAAGGGCGGTGGCGCCCGTCACGGCGATTACCGCGCTCCGATCTTCGTGGGTGGTGGTGTCACGTTCGCGGCCAAGCCCCGCAGCTACGAGCAGAAGGTCAACCGCAAGTCGTATCGCGTGGCCATCCGTTCGATCCTGTCGGAGCTGAACCGTCAGGGTCGCCTGAAGGTGGTCGAGGGCTTCGGCATCGACGCGCCGAAGACCAAGGCGATGGTCGCCAAGCTGGCCGAACTCGAAGTGTCCGGTCGTGTGCTGCTGGTGTCGGAAGATGCGAACGAAGCGCTGTACCTGGCCTCGCGCAATATCCCCTACCTGCATGTAGTGGATGTGCTCGCGCTGAACCCGGTCAGCCTGGTCGGTTCCGACTATGTGGTGATGACCGTCGAAGCGGTCAAGAAAGTCGAGGAGTGGCTGGCATGAGCAACGAACGCATTCTCAATACGCTGCGCGCGCCGCATATTTCCGAAAAAGCGGCCCGTCTGGCCGAACACAACCAGTACGTATTCGTGGTTGCCCCCGAGGCGACCAAGGCCGACGTCCGTGCAGCGGTCGAGAAGATGTTCGACGTCAAGGTCGAACAGGTGAATCTCGTCAATGCCAAGGGCAAGGTCAAGTCCTTCCGTTTCCGCGCGGGCAGCCGTCAGGGTAAGCGCAAGGCGTACGTTCGTCTTGCCGCAGGCCAGACGATCGACGTGGCGGCCAAGGCCTGAGCCAGGAGTTCTGACAGATGGCACTAATCAATCACAAGCCAACCTCGCCGGGTCGTCGCGACGCCGTTAGCGTCCGCACCGAGGGGCTGCATAAGGGTGCGCCGTACGCACCGCTGACCGAGAGTCAGAACAAGACGGGCGGTCGCAACCATTTTGGTCGCATCACCACTCGTCATCGCGGCGGCGGTCACAAGCAGGCATACCGCATCATCGACTTCAAGCGCGACAAGGAAGGCATTGCCGCCAAGGTCGAGCGCCTGGAATACGATCCGAACCGCACCGCGCACATCGCGTTGCTGTGCTACGCCGACGGCGAGCGCCGTTACATCATCGCGCCGGCTGGCGTGGCGGTGGGCGATCGCCTGGTCTCCGGTCACGACGCGCCGATCAAGGTTGGCAACAGCCTGCCGCTGCGCAATATCCCGGTTGGTTCGACCGTGCATTGCGTGGAAATGAAGCCCGGCAAGGGTGCGCAGATCGCGCGTTCGGCCGGTGCCTCGGTGCAGCTGATCGCACGCGAGTCCGGTTACGCCACCCTGCGTCTTCGCTCCGGCGAAATGCGCAAAGTGCCGGTCGATTGCCGCGCCACCATTGGTGAAGTGGGCAATTCCGAGCACAGCCTGCGCAAGCTGGGCAAGGCTGGCGCCACCCGTTGGAAGGGCATCCGCCCGACCGTCCGCGGCGTGGTGATGAACCCGGTCGATCACCCGCATGGCGGTGGTGAAGGCCGTACCTCCGGTGGCCGTCATCCGGTCAGCCCGTGGGGCACGCCGACCAAGGGCTACAAGACCCGTAACAACAAGCGCACGCAGCAGTTCATCGTGCGTCGTCGCAAGTAACTAGGAAACCGTCATGCCGCGTTCATTGAAGAAAGGTCCGTTCGTTGACCTTCACCTCGTGAAGAAGGTGGAAGCTGCGGTTTCCACCAACTCCAAGCGTCCGATCAAGACCTGGTCGCGCCGCTCCATGATCCTGCCGGAAATGGTGGGATTGACCATCGCCATCCACAACGGTCGCCAGCACGTGCCGGTACTGGTGAACGAGAACATGGTCGGGCACAAGCTCGGCGAGTTCGCGGTCACGCGTACTTTCAAGGGCCATGGCGGCGATAAGAAGGGCAAGTGAGATGAGCACTGAAGCCAAAGCGATCCTGCGCAGCGCTCGCATTTCAGCGCAAAAGGCACGCCTGGTAGCTGACCTGGTCCGCGGTATGCCCGTGGGCCGAGCCAGCGACGTGCTCCAGTTCACCAACAAGAAGGCCGCGCACATTGTTCGCAAGGTGCTGCTGTCGGCCGTCGCCAACGCCGAAAACAATCTCGGCGCCGATGTCGACGAGCTGAAGGTTTCGCGCATCTTCGTGGACGAGGGTCCGGCGATGAAGCGTATGTATGCCCGCGCCAAGGGCCGCGGTTCGCGCATCCTGAAGCGCACCAGCCACATCACCGTGGTCGTTGGTAACTAAGAGGACTGAAGACGATGGGTCATAAAGTTCATCCCACCGGTATCCGCCTCGGTATTGCCAAGGACTGGAACTCGAAGTGGTACGCCAATAAGGGCGAATACGCCCAGTACCTCGCTGCCGACCTCAAGGTCCGCGAGATGCTGCGCAAGAAGCTAGCAGCCGCCGGTATCTCGAAGATCCAGATCGAGCGTCCGGCCAAGACCGCCCGCGTGACGATCCACACCGCCCGCCCGGGCGTGGTGATCGGCAAGAAGGGTGAGGACATCGAGAAGCTGCGCAAGGAAGTCAGTCAGATGATGGGCGTTCCGGCGCACATCAACGTCAACGAAGTGCGCAAGCCCGAACTCGACGCCCAGCTGGTGGCCGAGTCGATCGCACAGCAGCTTGAGCGTCGCATCATGTTCCGTCGCGCGATGAAGCGCTCGGTGGGCAATGCGATGCGCCTGGGCGCGCTGGGCATCAAGATCAACGTGTCCGGCCGTCTGAACGGCGCCGAGATCGCCCGCTCCGAGTGGAGCCGCGAAGGTCGCGTGCCGCTGCATACGCTGCGCGCTGACATCGACTACGGCACCGCCGAGGCGAAGACCACCTACGGCATCATCGGCATCAAGGTCTGGATCTACAAGGGCGAAATCTTCGACCTGGCGCAGATCGGACAGGAGCCGAAGGAAGAGCAGGCCGCACAGCCGCGTCGTGAGCGCGAGGGTGGCGAGGGGCGTCGTGAAGGGCGTCGCGATCGCGAGGGCGGTGAAGGCCGTCGCGAGCGGACGGCGAAGTAAGGAGAGTTGCCATGTTGCAACCCAAGCGAACCAAATACCGCAAGCAGTTCAAGGGCCGCAATGACGGCCTGGCTTTCAGCGCCAACCTCGTCAGCTTTGGCGAGTACGGGCTCAAGGCCACCACGCACGGTGCGTTGACCGCACGCCAGATCGAAGCGGCTCGTCGTTGCATCACGCGTTTCGTGAAGCGTGGCGGCAAGCTGTGGATCCGCGTGTTCCCCGACAAGCCGATCACCAAGAAGCCGATCGAAGTCCGTATGGGCGCCGGCAAGGGTGGCGTGGAGTTCTGGGTCGCACCGATCCAGCCGGGCCGCATGCTTTACGAAATCGAGGGTGTCGACGAGGCAACCGCGCGCGAGGCGTTCCGCCTGGCCGCTGCCAAGTTGTCGGTGCAGACCCAGTTTGTGACCAGAGCGGTGATGTGATGGCCATCAAAGACCTAACAACCAAGTCGGCCGAAGAGCTGAAGCAGCACCTGCTGGACCTGCGCAAGGAGCAGTTCAACCTGCGCATGCAAAAGGGCACCGGGCAGCTCAGCCAGCCGCACCAACTGCGCCGCGTTCGGCGCGATATCGCCCGCACGAAGTTCGTGCTCGGCGGCAAGAAGTAAGAGGCGGCCGACATGAGCGACAACCAAAAGCAGGCACGTACCCTCGAGGGCCGTGTCATCAGCAACAAGATGGAAAAGACGGTCACCGTACTGATCGAGCGCCAGGTGCAGCATCCGCTGCTGGGCAAGATCGTGCGCCGTTCCACCAAGCTCCACGCGCAGGATGATCTGGGCGCGAACGAGGGCGACGTGGTGCGCATCGCGGAGTGCCGTCCGCTTTCCAAAACCAAACATCACCGCGTGGTCGAAATCGTCACGCGCGCCGAAGCGTAAGGGGAGGGTGCAGCCATGATCCAGATGCAAAGCACGCTTTCCGCTGCCGACAACAGCGGCGCCAAGGAACTGATGTGCATCAAGGTGCTCGGCGGCTCCAAGCGCCGTTACGCCGCGATCGGTGACGTGATCAAGGTCACCGTGAAGGATGCCATCCCGCGTGGCAAGGTGAAGAAGGGCGAGGTCTACAACGCCGTGGTGGTTCGTACCGCCAAGGGTGTGCGCCGCGCCGACGGTTCGCTGATCCGTTTCGACGGTAACGCGGCCGTGCTCCTCAACAACAAGCTCGAGCCGATCGGCACCCGTATCTTCGGGCCCGTGACTCGTGAGCTGCGCGGCGAGAAGTTCATGAAGATCGTCTCGCTCGCACCCGAAGTGCTCTGAGGCGGAGAAGAACCATGAACCGTATCCGCAAGGGTGATCAGGTCATCGTGATCACCGGCAAAAACAAAGGTCAGCGCGGCGACGTGCTGCGCGTTGAAGGCGATCGCGTGTTCGTCTCCAACGTCAACCTGGTCAAGCGCCACACCAAACCCAATCCGCAGGCCAATCAGGCCGGCGGCATCGTGGAGCGTGAGGCCTCGATCCATATCTCCAACGTGCAGCTGTTCAACCCCGCCACGAACAAGGGTGAACGCGTCGGTGCCAAAACGCTCGCTGATGGGCGCAAGGTCCGCGTGTACCGTTCGTCCGGCGAGGTCGTGGACGCGTGAGGAACACGAACATGACGCGCCTTGAAACCTTTTACAAAGAACAGGTCATCCAGAAGCTCACCGAGCGCTTCGGGTACCAGAACGTGATGCAGGTTCCGCGCATCACCAAGATCACGCTGAACATGGGCGTGGGCGAAGCGGCGGGCAACAAGAAAGTGCTCGAGAACGCCGTGGCGGACATGGCCAAGATTGCCGGCCAGAAGCCGATCACGACCAAGGCGCGCGTATCCGTGGCCTCGTTCAAGATCCGCGACGGCTGGCCGATCGGCTGCAAGGTCACGCTGCGCCGCGCCACCATGTGGGAATTCCTGGATCGCCTGATCAATATCTCGCTGCCCCGCGTCCGCGACTTCCGCGGCGTTTCGGGTCGCGCCTTCGATGGCCGTGGCAACTACAACTTCGGCATCAAGGAACAGATCATCTTCCCGGAAATCGACTTCGACGCGATCGACGCCATGCGCGGTATGGATATCTCCATCACCACCACGGCCAAGACCGACGAGGAAGCCAAGGCGCTGCTGGAAGCTTTCAGCTTCCCGTTTCGTAATTGATACGATCGTCCGTGATCGAAGAAAGACCGGCCATCCATGGCCGGACTCTTCAAAAAAGAGAACCGAAACATGGCAAAGACATCGATGGTTAACCGCGATATCAAGCGGTCCAAACTTATCAAGAAGTACGCCACCAAGCGCGCCGAGCTGAAGGCTATCGTGGCCAATCCGAAATCCTCGTACGAGGAAAAGATGGACGCGAACGCCAAGCTGCAGAAGCTGCCGCGCGATTCCAGCGCCAGCCGTCTGCGCAACCGCTGCGAACTGTCAGGCCGTCCGCGTGGCGTGTACCGCAAGTTCGGCCTGGGCCGTAACAAGCTGCGCGAAGCCACCATGCGCGGCGACGTTCCGGGCCTGCGCAAGGCGAGCTGGTAAGCCAGTGCAATAGCCGGCCGCGCTCTTCGGAGGGTGGCTCGGGGTGGAGGTTGCTCTCCACCAAAAGAAACCGGGCGGTGTCTGTAACGGGCACCTGCCGAAAGCCCGTCCCTGGCCTTTCTCGCGAAAGCTGGGGAGGGTAACGACTACTTTGTCGCATCAATATTCGCAAAAGCTGGAAAAGGCTGATATGATCGACGGTCTGCGCATCGCAGGCCGGTCTTTCCACCGGCTCACAATCTAGAATTGATCTCCGGTTTTATCGGATATCGGTGCACTCTGAAGGATGTTTTCATGAGCATGACTGATCCCATCGCCGATCTGTTTACGCGCATCCGCAATGCCCAGGCTACGGGCAAGCAGGTTGTCAGCGTACCGTCGTCGAAGCTGAAGGTGGCGCTGGCCAACCTTCTCAAGAACGAGGGCTACATCCTCGACGCCAAGACCTCCGAAGCGGAGGGCAAGCCGGTGCTCGAGATCAAGCTCAAGTATTTCGAAGGCCGTCCCGCAATCGAGCGTATCGAGCGCGTGAGCCGCTCGGGTCTGCGCGTCTACCGCGGTAAGGACGAGCTGCCGAAGGTGCTCGGAGGCCTGGGCATTTCGATCATTTCGACGTCTGCCGGTCTGCTGACCGACGCGCAGGCTCGCGCCAAGGGCGTGGGCGGCGAAGTCATCGGCATGGTCGCGTAAGGAGCTTCCGATGTCTCGTGTTGCCAAGAAACCCATTACCCTGCCCAAGGGCGTCGAGCTGAAGGTTGCCGAAGGCAGCATCGCCGTGAAGGGCCCCAAAGGCACCTTGTCGGTGCATGCACTGCCGGGCGCCTCGGTGCAGGTCGAGAACGGCGTGGTCAACGTCCAGGTCGCCGAAGGCGCCGAGGACAAGTTCGGCGGTACCGTTCGCGCGCTGCTGGCCAATATGGTCAAGGGCGTGTCCGAAGGTTATGAGCGCAAGCTGGAGCTGGTCGGCGTGGGTTACCGCGCTTCGATGGCCGGCAAGGCGCTGAACCTCAGCCTCGGCTTCTCCCACCCGGTCGTGTTCAACGCGCCCGAGGGCATCACCCTCGAGACCCCGACGCAGACCGAAATCCTGATCAAGGGTTCGGACAAGCAGCTGGTCGGCGAGGTTGCCGCCAAGATTCGTGGTTATCGTCCGCCGGAACCCTACAAGGGCAAGGGCGTGCGCTATGCCGGCGAGAAGATCACCCTGAAGGAAGCCAAGAAGGCGTAAGGCGGTCCCTCGCGAAGTGACCCGGCCATCCGTGGCCGGACTCTTCAAAGAGCGATCCCTCGCGAAGTGACCCAGCCATCCATGGCTGGACTCTTCAAAAGAGCGAACTGCCAAAGCCGATCCGTTTCTTAGGAATATGACTATGAACAAGAATGAAGCCCGTCTGCGCCGCGCCAAGTCCACACGCGCGCACATCCGCAAGCTCGGCGTTGCACGCTTGTCCGTGCATCGCACTGGCCAGCATCTGTACGCGCAGGTGTTCGACGCCTCGGGCGTGAACGTGGTGGCAGCTGCCTCCACCGTCCAGAAGTCCGTGGCCGAAGGCCTGAAAGGCACCAAGAACCTGGCAGCCGCTGCTGCCGTGGGCAAGGCGATTGCCGAGCGTGCCAAGGCTGCCGGTATCGAAGCCGTTGCCTTCGATCGTTCTGGTTTCCGCTATCACGGCCGCATCAAGGCGTTGGCCGATGCCGCTCGCGAAGCTGGCCTGAAGTTCTAAAAAAAGGGGCGAGGCCCGCTGAGGGTCGGTCCCGGTCTGCTGTAACTACAACTCTAAGCGGCTCAGCCGCAAGCAAAAGCCCCGGATGGTCCGGGCACACGGAAAAAGATAATGTCTTCTACTGATCGCGAAAACTCAGACGGCCTGCTCGAGAAGCTGATTGCCGTCAACCGCGTGGCCAAGACCGTCAAGGGCGGCCGCCAGATGAGCTTCACCGCGCTGACCGTGGTCGGCGATGGCGAGGGCAAGGTCGGCTTCGGCTATGGCAAGGCGCGTGAAGTGCCGGTGGCCATTTCCAAGGCGATGGACCGTGCCCGCCGCAATATGGTTAGCATCGACCTGAACAACGGCACCCTGTGGTACGCCATCAAGGCTAACCATGGCGCTGCGCGCGTTTACATGCAGCCGGCCTCCGAAGGTACCGGCGTGATCGCCGGTGGTGCCATGCGCGCCGTGCTGGAAGTGGTCGGTGTGAAGAACGTGCTGGCCAAGGCCGTTGGCTCGCGCAACCCGATCAACCTGGTGCGCGCCACCATCAAGGGCCTGCAGGCCGTTGCCTCGCCGAAGCAGATCGCTGCCAAGCGTGGCAAGACCGTGGAAGAGGTGCTGGGCAATGGCTAACAACGAAAAAACCATCCGCGTCCGCCTGGTCAAGGGCCTGCGCGGCGTACAGACCCGCCATCGCCTCAGTGTGAAGGCGCTGGGTCTGAACAAGACCAACGACGTCCGTGAACTGAAGGACAGCCCGCAGGTTCGCGGCCTGATCAACACGGTCTACTACCTGGTCCGGGTTGAGGAGTAATCATTATGCGTCTGAATGACATCAAGCCCGCTGCGGGTTCGCGCAAGACTCGTCTTCGCGTCGGTCGTGGTATCGGCTCGGGCCTGGGCAAGACGGCCGGTCGCGGCCACAAGGGTCAGCATGCCCGTACCGGTCGCAGCCACCGCCTCGGTTTCGAGGGTGGCCAGATGCCGCTGCAGCGCCGTTTGCCGAAGGTCGGCTTTCGTTCGCTGAAGAAGGCCGAGAGCCAGCAGGTGTTCCTGTATCAGCTGGCCAGCCTCAAGGCTGACGTGATCGACGCGGTGGTGCTGCATCAGGCTGGCCTGATCGACAGCCGCGCCAAGAAGGTCAAGGTCGTCGCCAAGGGCGAGATCGGCCGGGCGGTGAAGCTGTCCGGTCTGCTGGCTACGGTGGGCGCCAAGGCTGCCATCGAGGCTGCCGGCGGCAGCGTGGAGTAACTCGTGGCTGCAGCCAAGGGTCCATCGGTAGGATCGCTCGGCAAGTTGACCGAGCTGCGTCAGCGCATCTTCTTCGTGATCGGTGCGCTGATCGTGTACCGTCTCGGCTCGTTCATTCCCGTGCCGGGCGTGAACCCCGATGCCATGGCTAACCTGATCGGTCAGAGCGGCGGCATCCTGGACATGTTCAACATGTTCTCGGGCGGTTCGCTGGGTCGTTTCTCGGTATTTGCGCTGGGCGTGGTGCCCTACATCTCCGCCTCGATCGTGGTGCAGATGATGGGCTCGGTCATTCCGAGCCTGCAGGCCTTGCGCAAGGAAGGGCAGTCGGGCCAGCGCCAGCTGACGACGTATACCCGCATCGGCACGGTCGGCTTGTCCGCCTTCCAGGCCTTCGGCATTGCGGTGGCGTTGATGAAGCAGCAGACCAGCGGTGGTGTGCCGGTGGTCTACATGCCGGGCTTCGGGTTCATCCTGTCCTCGGTGGTCGGTTTGACGGCGGGCTCGCTGTTCCTGATGTGGCTGGGCGAGCAGATGACCGAACGCGGTATCGGCAACGGCATCTCGTTGCTGATCTTCGCGGGTATCGTGGCCGGCTTGCCGAGCGCGGTGGGACATACGCTGTCGATGTCGAGCAACGGTGAGCTGACCACCATCAAGCTGGTCATGGTGGTAGCCCTGGTGCTGGCGGTGACGGCGTTCGTGGTGTTCATGGAGCGCGCCCAGCGGCGTATCACCGTGAACTATGCGCGACGGTCGGGCGGGCAACGGTCTTACATGAACCAGACCTCGCACCTGCCGCTCAAGATCAACATGTCGGGTGTGATTCCGCCCATCTTCGCGAACAGTATCCTGATGTTCCCGGCGATGGCCGCCACCTGGGGCAATGCCAGCCATCAATCGCGTTGGCTGCAGGACTTGATCCAGGTGCTGACCCCGGGCGAGCCGCTCTACGACATCGTTTACGCGGTCCTGGTGATCACCTTCGCCTTCTTCTATACGGCGATCGTTTTCAACTCCCAGGACACGGCGGACAACCTGAAGCGGTCCGGGGCTCTGATTCCGGGCATTCGTCCAGGTCGTTCGACGGCCGAGTACATCGACTCGGTGATGACCCGCCTGACCGGCGTCGGCGCCCTCTACCTGGTGCTGGTCTGTTTGGTGCCGACGTTCATGCAGAACGCCTGGCATGTTCCGTTCTACTTCGGCGGCACGTCGCTGCTGATCGTGGTGGTCGTGGTGATGGACTTCACCGCCCAGGTGCAGGCGCATCTGGTCAGCCACCAGTACGAAGGTTTGCTCAAAAAGGCCAACCTGCGCCGCGGCTGAGGCGCAGGCAGGTTCCGGTGGAGAGGCGGCGGTATCTAAGTCCCGCGGCACTTTCCTGACAGTTTGATTAAGGTTAGAATTGCGCGTTTACCGCGCACGAAAGCAATCGGAGAAAGTACATCATGGCGCGCATTGCGGGTGTCAATTTGCCGGTCCAGAAACACGTCTGGGTTGGCTTGCAGAGCATCTACGGCATCGGCCGCAGCCGGGCCAAGAAGGTCTGCGTGGACGCGGGTGTGAACCCGAATGTTCAGATCAAGTCGCTGAGCGAAGGCGAGGTGGAGAAGATCCGCCACGAAATCGCCAAGTATGTCGTGGAAGGCGATCTGCGCCGTGAGGTCGGTATTGCGATCAAGCGCCTGATGGACCTGGGTTGCTATCGCGGCCTGCGCCATCGTCGCGGCCTGCCGGTGCGCGGCCAGCGCACGCGTACCAATGCACGCACCCGCAAGGGCCCGCGTCGCGCGATCAAGAAATAATTGGAATAAGTCATGGCAAAGCCAGCAGTCAAGACCAAGAAGAAAGTCAAGCGCGTCGTCACCGATGCGGTGGCCCACGTGCAGGCCTCCTTCAACAACACCATCGTCACCATCACCGATCGCCAGGGCAATGCGCTCTCGTGGGCGACCGCTGGCGGTGCGGGCTTCCGCGGTTCGCGCAAGTCCACCCCGTTCGCTGCCCAGGTCGCCGCCGAGAAGGCTGGTCGTGCCGCCGGCGAATACGGCGTGAAGACGGTGGAAGTGCGGATCAAGGGCCCAGGCCCGGGCCGTGAGTCGGCGGTGCGTTCGCTGAACGCCCTCGGCTACAAGGTTCTCAACATCATTGACGTAACGCCGATTCCGCACAACGGCTGCCGTCCCCCCAAGAAGCGTCGCGTCTAAGGAGCACAACCATGGCACGTTATCGTGGAGCTACCTGCAAGCTGGCGCGTCGCGAAGGTTCGGACCTGAGTCTGAAGAGCCCGGCGCGCGCTATCGATTCCAAATGCAAGCTGGAGAACAAGCCCGGCCAGCATGGCGCCAACAAGCGCATGCGCATGTCCGACTATGCTGTTCAGCTGCGTGAGAAGCAGAAGGTCAAGCGCATTTACGGTGTGCTTGAGCGTCAGTTCAGCAACTACTACACCAAGGCATCCACCCTGAAAGGCAATACGGGCGAGAACCTGTTGCGCTTGCTGGAAAGCCGCCTGGACAACGTCGTTTACCGCATGGGTTTCGCAGTCACCCGCGCCCAGGCCCGTCAGCTTGTTTCGCACAAGTCGGTGCTGGTGAACGGCAAGAAGGTCAATATTCCGTCCTACCAGGTGCGCCCGGGTGACGAGATCGCGCTGACCGAGCGCGCGCGCAACCAGCTGCGCGTGCAGGAAGCCGCCACCGTGTTCGACACGATGGACCTGCGCCCGCAGTGGGTCGAGGTGGACGCCAAGAAGTTCGCCGGCACGCTCAAGTCGGTGCCGGATCGCGCGGATCTGCCGTCCGACATCAACGAAGCGCTGATCGTCGAGCTTTATTCGAAGTAATCAACCGGAGCCCTGCATGGCAGTTTCGTCAACCAGCGTACTGCGGCCTCGCGGCCTCAGCGTTGAACAGCTCGGACCGAATCGCGCCAAGGTGGTGGTGGAACCGCTTGAACGCGGTTTCGGCCACACCCTGGGCAACGCGTTGCGTCGTGTGCTGCTCTCATCGATCCCCGGCAGCGCCATTGTCGAGGTCGAAATCGATGGCGTGCTGCACGAATACACCACCCTGGAAGGTTTGCAGGAGGACGTCATCGAAGTCCTGCTCAACCTCAAGGAAGTGGCGATTCGTCAGCACACGGGTGATGAAGTCACCCTCACCCTGTCCAAGAAGGGCCGGGGCGTGGTCACGGCCGGCGACATCGCCGTCGATCACTCGGTGGAGATCATCAATCCCGAACACGTGATCTGCCATCTCACCAAGGACATCACGCTGAACATGCGTCTGAAGGTGCGTCGTGGCGTCGGCTATCAGCCGGCCAGCGCGCGCCAGCATCCGGACGATGAAGCGCGCCCGATCGGCCGCCTGCAGCTCGATGCCTCGTTCGCGCCGGTGTTGCGAGTGGCTTACGAAGTGGACGCGGCTCGTGTGGAGCAACGTACCAACCTCGACAAGCTGATCCTCGACATTGAGACGAACGGCACCATCGGTGCGGAAGACGCGGTGCGCAAGGCCGCTGAAATCCTCAACGACCAGCTGTCGGTGTTCGGTGATTTCTCTCGTCGCGAAAGCGCCACGGACAAGGCGGAAAAGGGCGGTTTCGATCCGCTGCTGCTCCGTCCGATCGACGATCTGGAGCTCACCGTGCGTTCGGCGAACTGCCTGAAGGCCGAGAGCATCTACTACATCGGCGATCTGGTGCAGAAGACCGAGGTGGAGCTGTTGAAGACGCCGAACCTCGGCAAGAAGTCGCTGACCGAGATCAAGGATGTCCTGGGCGTGCGTGGTCTCGCGCTCGGCATGAAGCTCGAAAACTGGCCGCCGCCGGGCTTGTCGCACGGCATGCAGCTGGGCTGATTTACCTACAGCCGCGGTCGAAGAGACCGCGGCTGTAGATTTATTGATGCGATCGTCCTTGATCGCTGTAGTAGGTAGATGGTGGACCGTGTGTGTTCAACGCACTGGTTCAACACTAGAAGCGGCCATCCATGGCCGCACTCTTAATAAGAGCCCGTTCCATCAAGGGCTTGATAGCGGGTAACCCGCGGGAAGCCGGCCATTAAGGACCGGTTTTTCATAACAACAGACAAAGAGAATCTCATCATGCGTCACATGAAATCCGGGCGTAAGCTCAACCGCACCAGCAGCCATCGCGAAGCGATGTTCAAGAACATGGCCGCGTCGCTGATCAAGCATGAGCTGATCCGCACCACGCTGCCCAAGGCGAAGGAACTGCGCCGCGTGGCTGAACCGCTGATCACGCTGGCCAAGACCGACAGCGTTGCCAACCGCCGCCTCGCTTTCTCGCGCCTGCGCGACAAACAGGCTGTAGGCAAGCTGTTCGTCGAGCTGGGGCCGCGCTACCGTGAGCGTCCCGGCGGCTACCTGCGCATTCTCAAGTGCGGCTTCCGCTCGGGCGACAATGCTCCGCTGGCGTACGTCGAGCTGGTGGATCGCCCGCGTGCCGAGGCGGCAGCCGAGTAAGCTCGCCGCAAGTCCTTTTTGGACGTCCAAATACGAACCCTGGCGGGTCTGCCCGCCGGGGTTTGTCTTTTTGGAAGGCCGCGCCGGCCGTCTGCTGACAGCGCGGCGAGGAGCGGGTAATGTCAGGGGCCCGATATCACGAAACGCTCCCCCATGAATCCCCTCCGCTGGTCTTACCGCGTCAGTTTTCTTGTCGGCTTCCTGATCTGCGCCGGCCTGCTGGGGTTTGCCCTGTATGCTGAATACCAGTGGGGGCTGGAACCCTGTCCGCTGTGCATCTTCCAGCGCATCGGCTTCCTGTTCATGGCGCTGTTCTTCCTGGTCGGCGCCGTGCACGGACCGCGAGCGGGCGGGCGCTGGTTCTATACCGGCCCGGTGCTGCTGGGTGCGCTATTCGGCATCGTGATGTCGATGCGCCATCTGTGGATCATGTCGCTGCCACCGGATCGGGTGCCTGCCTGCGGTCCTAATTTGGCCTACATGTTCAACGCGTTCCCGTTCGAAAAGGCCCTGAAGATGGTGTTCACCGGTTCCGGCGAATGCGCCAAGATCCAGCCGATCCTGGGCCTGCCCATCCCGTTGTGGGCCTTGCTGTGGTTTGTTCTTCTTTCGATATTGGCGCTACGTGTGACTTTGCAGCGCGGCACGCCGAGGTTGCGTCTATGAGCCAATCCGCGCGATCCATCGAGTCATCGACCTGGACACCTATGTCCTGGCAACAGTGCGTGGCTCTGCAACAGCCACAGTATGAGGACCTTGCCGAACTCAGCCGTGCGCTTGGCGAGCTGTCGCAACTGCCGCCGCTGGTCACGTCCTGGGAAGTGCTGGCGCTGAAGCAGGCGCTGGCCGAGGCGCAGGAAGGCAAGCGCTTCCTCTTGCAGGGCGGCGATTGCGCCGAAAGTTTTGCCGACTGCACGAGCCCGATCATCTCCAACCGCCTCAAGGTGCTGTTGCAGATGAGCCTGGTGCTGGTGCATGGCCTCAAGCAGCCGGTGCTGCGCGTGGGTCGCTTCGCCGGGCAGTATGCCAAGCCGCGCTCGGCCGATACCGAGACGCATGACGGCGTCACTCTGCCTAGTTTTCGCGGTGACGTGGTCAACGGCCCGGACTTCACCGCCGCAGCGCGCCGGCCCGATCCGCAGCGCCTGATTCGTGGCCACGCGCATTCCGCGCTTACGATGAACTTCGTGCGCGCCCTGGTCGACGGTGGCTTCGCCGACCTGCACCATCCCGAATATTGGGATCTGGCCTGGGTGGAACACTCGCCGTTGGCCGCCGAATATCGCCGCATGGTGGCGGGCATCGGCGATTCGCTGCGTTTCATGGAAACCCTGGCCGGCCCCATCGCCGGTTTTACGCGCGTGGATTTCTTCACCTCGCACGAAGCGCTGCTGCTGCATTACGAGCAAGCGCTGACACGCCAGGTCCCTCGCCATCGCGGCTGGTTCAATCTTTCCACGCATTTCCCATGGATCGGCATGCGCACCGCCGCCCTGGATGGTGCGCACGTGGAATATTTCCGCGGCATTCGCAACCCGATTGCAGTGAAGGTGGGGCCGTCGGTCACGCCTGAACTGCTGCTGCCCTTGATCGACGCCTTGAATCCCGAAGACGAGCCCGGCCGTCTCACGCTGATTCATCGCATGGGCCATGCTTCCATTGCGGAAAAGCTGCCCCCGCTGCTCGATGCGGTGAGGCGCGCAGGGCGCCGCGTGCTGTGGGTGGCCGATCCCATGCACGGCAATACCGAGAACACCTCCATCGGCTACAAGACACGTCGCTTCGACAATATCCGCAGCGAGCTGGATCAGGCATTCGATATCCACGCTGCTGCCGGTACCCACCTGGGCGGCGTGCACTTGGAACTCACCGGCGAGGACGTCACCGAATGCATGGGCGGCGCGCGCGACTTGAGCGAGGCCGACTTGCAGCGCGCCTACAAATCGATGGTCGATCCACGTCTCAACTACGAGCAATCGCTGGAGTTGGCGATGTTGATCGTGCGCAAATCCGGCGGCCTGACGTAGGCTGGGATGATAATCCCAGCATCGCCATGCACATGGCAGCTGGGATTGTCATCCCAGCCTACGCCCCGGCTTCCTTGCGCACGCGCTGTTCGAGATTGTGTTGTCCTTCATCCGCATAGGACTTGCAGGCCTGCGCATCGATCAACGGATTGGGTTTTCCTGGCACAATCTGCGCCGCCTTCTCGAAGAAGCCATCGCGCGGATGCGGTGTGAGCAAGATGTCGCACGGCAGCGCCGCCAGCATGCCAAGCGCATGCCGGTAGCCGGCGACGAGTTCCGAATGAGTCGGATCGGTATAGCGATAATTGTCCGCGCTAAGCAGCGAAATGCTGTCGGCATAGACCATCGACAGGCAGCGATTGCCTTCGCAGGAGCGCCAGGTCCATCCAGTGCCTCCAGGCGTGTGCCCAGGCATCGCGTGCATCTGCAATGCCAAAGGACCGGCGTGCACGGTCTCTCCGTCGGCCACGATACGAACGTCGGTGACCTTGGGATAGAACTTCACCAGCCCGCGCTGAGGATCGTCCGGGTCGTTTCCGCCCAACCCCAATACCCTGGCCGACTTCGCACTCGCAGCCACTTGTGCGCCGCTATCGCGCGCCAACGCGGCGATGGCGCCGGCGTGATCGAAGTGCGTATGGGTGTTTAGAATCAGCTTGATGTCCTGGACACGAAAGCCCAGCGCACGAATATTCGCTTCGATCATCGCTGCGTTTTCCGGCAGCGTGGCATCGATGAGCACGTGACCTGCGGGCGAGGTGATCAGAATGGCACTAAGGCCGTGTGAGCCGACGTAATACGTGTTGCCGTAGATACGAAATGGCTTCTGCGGCTGTTCCCAGAGCTTGAAGGAATAGTGCGGGTCGCTGGGTGCGGCACTAGCTTGGGACAAAGCGCACGCCAACATCGTCGCGCATAGGACTGGCCAGGACTTCATGCACATCTCCGTGTCGAAAGCAGAAGTGCCACCCTACGCCGTTGGGCTGGCCGAAACGAGCGGTTTTCGGCCAGCCTGATGCGCATTCAATGGCGCTGCGCAGGCACTGGTGCGTAGGCGTTGCCATCCACCGTCGGCAAAAACTTCGGCGCCTGCCATGCGTGCGTATGCTGCTCGAAGCCGTAGGCGATCGAAATCAGCGTCGGTTCGCTCCACTTGGTGCCAAAGAACACGATGCCGACTGGCAGGCCATGCGTCCACCCCGCCGGCACGGTGATCGATGGATAACCCGCCACCGCAGCCGGCTGCGATGCGCCGCCAATGGTGGGATTCCCGCTGACGATGTGATCGCCGAGCACCAAGTCGGTGAGATACGCCGGTCCCCATGAGGGTGAGAGCAAGGCATCCAGGTGATTGGCCGCAAGCGCGGCATCGATGCCTTGCGGCCCGGAGAATTGTTTCGCCTTGGTCAACGCATCGACGTAAGCCTTGTCCGTCAGCGGCCCCTTGGCTTGCGCCTGTTCGAACAGATCCTGCCCGAACCATGGCATTTCGCGTGCCGATTCCTGCTGGTCGAAAGCGATCAGGTCGGCGAGCGTTTTGACCTTCAGGCCTTTATGGCCCGCCAGATAGGCGTTGAGGTCATGCTTGAAGTCGTACAGCATCACGGTCATTTCCGGATCGCCTAGCTCGGCCAGATGCGGCAGGGTGACCGGGTCGACGATGATCGCGCCTTGCGCCTTCATCACCGCGATCGCTTCATCCAGCACGCGATCGGCATTGGGCTCATTGCCGGCGAGCTGACGCACCACGCCGATGCGCTTGCCGCGTAAGCCGTTCGGGTCGAGGAAGTGTGCGTAATCGGTAGCGTGTTTATCCGCATCGACCGTGGCCGGATCGTGCGGGTCGCTGCCTGCCAACGCAGTGAGCAAAATCGCCGCATCGCTGACACTGCGCGCCAGCGGGCCGGCTGTGTCCTGATTGTGGCTGATCGGAATGATGCCGCTGCGGCTGACCAGGCCCAGCGTCGGTTTGATGCCGACGATGCCGTTCATCGAAGCCGGGCAGATGATCGATCCGTCCGTTTCCGAACCTACCGCTACGGGCACCAGGCCAGCGGCGACAGCTACCGCGGAACCCGAACTGGATCCGCAGGGATTGCGATCCAACGCATAGGGGTTGCGCGTCTGTCCGCCGCGGCCGGTCCAGCCGCTGCTGGCATGGGCGGAGCGGAAATCCGCCCATTCGCTCAAGTTGGCCTTGCCCAGAATCACGGCGCCGGCTTTGCGCAAACGCGTTACCAGCGCGGCATCTTGCGGCGCCGGTGCCCCCATCAGCGCGAGCGAACCGGCCGTGGTCAGCATGTGATCGCCGGTATCGATGTTGTCCTTCAACAACACCGGGATGCCATACAGGGCGCCATGCGAAGACTTGCGACTGGCATCCAGTTCGGCGGCAATCTTGGTGGCATCTGGATTCAATTCCAGCACCGAACGCAAGGTCGGGCCGGCTTGATCGATCTGTCGGATGCGTGCGATATCGTCCTGTACCAGCGCCTTGCTGGCGAGCTTGCCCGCGTCCATCTGTTGTTGAAGTTCGGTCACGCTTTGCCATGCCACTGCATGGCCGTCCTGGGCGAAAAGCGCAGCGGCAGGGAGAACGGCCAGCGCAAGTGCGGCGCACAACAGCGATGGGCGATGCATGGCAACCTCCGGATCTGGGCGTGGCGTGATGACGCAGCATAACCGCAGGTGTCATGGTTGGCGTACGGGCAACCCCTATACTTTCGGCATGGATACCAGGGGCTGGCCGACTCTCCATAGGCGCTTGCGACGAGCGATGCCATTCGCCTTGTTGCTGGGCGGCGCGCTTGCGCATGCAGATCAAGCCAGCGTGCCTGACACCCTGCAGCAACGAATCGCTGCCTGTACCAGCTGCCATGGGCTACATGGCGAAGGCTCTTCCGGTAGCGGCTTCTCCCCGCGTCTGGCGGGCAAACCGGCTGGTTACCTCGCCCTGCAGTTGCAGAACTTCCAACGCGGCCTGCGCCAATACGCGCCGATGGAATATATCGCGCGTTCGCTCACCCCGGACTACATGCACGAGATTGCCGAGTACTTCGCCGCGCAGCAGGTGCCTTACGAGCGCAGGCCGGTACCGGCGCTGGCACCATCGATGCTGCAGCGTGGCGAGCAACTGGTCACCTCGGGCGATCCCGCCCGCCAGATTCCCCCATGCCAGGCCTGCCACGGCAAGCAGCTCACCGGCACGGAGCCGTCGGTGCCGGGATTGGCTGGTCTGCCTTACGACTACATCAGCGCTCAGCTGGGATCGTGGCGCGCCGGCACGCGCGCTTCGGCCGCGCCGGACTGCATGGCCCAGATCGCCGGCCGCCTGGCGCCGGCAGACATCACGGCGGTTTCGGCATGGCTGGCGGGCCGGCAAGTGCCGGCCGATACGCACCCGCAGCCTGCGGGGTCGATCACACCACCCTTGCGTTGTGGTGTATTGCAGGCACACGGAGATGGTGCATGAAGCGCTTGCTGTGGATTCCTGCCGTGCTTTTGGTGATCGTACTGGCTGGCGGGTGGTGGCTGTCGCGGCAACCTCGGCAATTGCCGGCCCAAGCGGAAGATCCGGTCATCGCCGCGAAGTTGAAAGATCCCGAGGTGATCGCCCAAGGCCGTTACTTGGCCACCGTCGGCGATTGTGTTTCCTGCCATACCTTGCGCGGTGGCCAATCATTTGCGGGGGGCCGCATGCTGCCCACGCCGTTCGGCAGCATCCCGGCACCCAACATCACGCCGGATGCGGAAACCGGCATCGGCGATTGGAGTTTCCAGGATTTCTGGCGCGCCTTGCATGATGGCATGGGGCGCAACGGCGAGCCGCTTTATCCGGCGTTTTCGTACACCTCGTTCACCAAGGTCGACCGCGATGACGCCATCGCCATCTTTGCCTACCTGCGCTCCTTGCGACCCACACACCAGCCGAACGCAGCCCCGACGTTGCGCTTTCCCTATAACCTGCGAAGCACACTGACGGCGTGGCGGGCCGTGTATTTCAAGGCGGGCACGTATCGGCCCGACGCTTCGCAATCGGCGTCGTGGAATCGTGGCGCCTATCTGGTGCAAGGCCTTGGGCATTGCAACGAATGCCATGCCGCGCGTGGCGCGTGGGGCGGCCTTGAGGCCAGCGCGACCTTGTCCGGGGGACGGATACCGGAGCAAGGCTGGTATGCACCGGACCTGAGTACGCAGGCCAACGGCGGCCTCACGGGTTGGAGCCGGCAGGACATCATCGCTGTGCTGAAAACGGGTCAGGCGTCGAAGGGTGTGGCGGTCGGGCCCATGGCAGACGTAGTGGCCGGCAGCACGCAATATCTGCGCGAAGATGATCTGCAAGCCATCGCCGATTATCTGCTTTCGTTGCCGGCCCGTGCCGCTCAAGCGCCGACGCGCGCGAACTTCAATGCCCAATCCCTTATCAGCCGCGGCAATGTTGTGTACGGTGAACGGTGCGAGAAATGCCACGGCAAGAATGGTGCGGGTATTGCCGGCGTCTACCCGCCACTGGATGGCAATGCGTCAGTGGTGGAACCTACGGGCATCAACGCGACGCGCGTAGTTTTGCTGGGTGGGTTCTCTCCGTTGACGGCGGGCAATGCGCGACCGTATTCCATGCCGCCGTATGCGCAGCAGCTAAGCGATGGGGACGTTGCTGCGGTGGTCACTTACATCCGGCAAGCGTGGTCCAACCATGCTGCGGCGGTACAGGAACGGGACGTGGCTGCGTATCGGCATACGCCGATCGATTAGGGATGCATCGAAAGATTTTGCCTTTCAATAACCCTACCTGCTTGCCGCATTCGCATCCTTCACTTGCTGTCCTTCGTACAATGAGTCCGATGGGCTCAGCACCAGGCGGTCTGAATCGCTTAAACCTTCGGTAATTTCCACCGTACTGCCAAAATCCCGGCCAAGCGTCACCGGCTGCAGGTGCACGCGCTGTTTTTCATCGACCAGGGCGACACGCAAGCCTTCGGCGCGGAACATCAGCACGTTGGCGGGAACGACGTAATTGCGCGTCGCGGTCGATACCTGCAATCTCACGTTGGCATAGACGCCGGGTACCAGCTGTTGCCTGGTATTGTCCACGTCGATTTCCGTGTGCAAGGTACGCGTATTCGGATCGAGTGCATCGGCTGTGCGCGCGACGCTGCCGGTGATCGGCTTGGCTCCGTAAGTACTCAGGCTGACATCGGCAGGCATGCCGGTGTGCACACTGGCGGCATAGGTTTCCGGCACATCCACGTATACGCGCAGCTTGCTGGTATCGGCGATCACGAACAGATTGCTGCCGCTGGCGCCTGCATCCACCAGCGCACCGATATTGAGATTGCGCTGGGTGACGACGCCGTCATAGGGCGCATCGATGTGCTTGAAGTCCTGCATGGTTTGCAAGCGCGCCACGTTCGCTTGATCCGCTTGCACGGTAGCCGAATCCGCCTTGTATTGGGCCATGTACTGATCGGCTGTCTGCTGCGCCACCAATCCCTGCGTAGCCAGTTTGGCGTAGCGATCGGCAGTGACTTTGGCAAACGAGGCGTTGGCCTGATCGGTGTGCATCTGCGCCTTGCCCTGCAGCAACTGGTTGTCGACATCCGGCGTATCCAGGTCGGCCAGGCGCTGTCCCTTCTTTACTTTCGTGCCGATGTCGACGTACCACTTGGCGACGTACCCGGTGGTGCGTGCGTACACCTGTGCGTCTTGCCACGAAGCGACCGTGCCGGGCAGGGTAAGGCCCTGGTCCTTGGGTGAGGCTTTCGGCGTGATCGTGGCTACCGTGGCGATGGCGTTGCGGTTGGTATCGGCAGTCAGTTCATGCCGTGCGTGCACGCGCTTGACGATGCCGAAGGCCGCCAGCACTGCCAACACGACGCCGAGTCCGATGAGAACGAGTCGCGCACCGTGCGAAGGCTTGGCAGCGGGTTGGGGAGCATTGGCGGTGGACATGATCGGCTCTCACGCTGCAGCCGCATCGCGGCGTGCCTTGCGGCGCCGATGCAGCAGACTGAAAAAGGTCGGTACGAAGAACAAGGTAGCGGCGGTCGCCAGCACCAGGCCGCCGATCACGGCACGACCCAGCGGTGCGTTCTGCTCACCGCCTTCGCCAAGGCCCAGGGCCATCGGCACCATGCCGATGATCATCGCCAGCGCCGTCATCAGCACCGGACGGAAACGCTGGAAGCCCGCCTCGACCGCGGCCCGCACCGGATCGTCGTGATGCGCCAGCCGCTCGCGCGCGAAACTGATCACCAGGATCGAATTAGCCGTTGCCACGCCCATGCACATGATCGCGCCCATCAGCGCCGGCACCGATAGCGTGGTGCCGGTCAGGAACAGCATCCATACCAGGCCGGCCAAGGCAGCGGGCAGGGCGGCGATGATGATCAGCGGATCGAGCCAGCTCTGGAAGTTCACCACGATCAGCAGATACACCAGCACGATGGCGAACAGCAACCCGCCTAGCAGTCCTCGATAGGATGCCTGCATGGTTTGCACCTGGCCGCGTATGTCGATGTTCACGTCGCGCGGCAGGTGTTTGGAATGTTCGGCCACCACGCGCTGTACGTCGCTCGCCACGGCTCCGAGATCGGTGCGGTCGACCGAAGCATACAGATCCATGGTGGGCCGCGTGCTGTAGTGCGTGACGACCGCCGGCCCTTCGCTGCGCGAGAAGTCGACGAGGTTTTGCAAGGTCTGGCTGACCGTCGAGCCGGACGAACTGCTGCTGGCCGCGCCGTTGCCGGAGAGGCTGTGGATCGGCAGGTTTTTCAGCGCCTGCAAGCTGTCGAGTCGGTATTGCGGCGTTTGCGTGGTAATGCCGTAGCTGATGCCGGTCTTCGGATCCACCCAGAAGGTGGGACTGACTTGCGAAGAGCCGGCCAGTGCGGTCAACAGGTTGCTCGCGACATCCTGGGTGGTGAGGCCGACCAGGCTGGCACGCGTGCGATCCACGTTCACGCTGATCTGCGGCAGGTTGAGTGCCTGCTGGATGCGTAGATCGACCAGTCCGGGAATCGTCAGCAAATCGCCATACAGTTGCTTGGCGACCTGGGCCGAAGCATCCGCGTCGTGACTGGATACCTGTACGTCGATCGGCGCGGGCGCGCCGAAATTCAAGATCTGCCCGACCATGTCCGCCGGCAGGAACGCGAAGATCACGCCGGGGTATTTCTGCGCGAGCTGTCGCCGCAGGCTACGGACGTAATCGATGGTGGGGCGGTGGTCCTCGTTGAGCGTCACGAAAATGTCGCCGTCCGACGTGCCCACCACGCCGGTATTGCTGTAGGAAAGATTGATGCCGCTGTAGGGGATGCCCAGGGTGTCGACGATGCTGGCCAGTTCCTGTTTCGGGATGGTGTTGCGGATCACGCCTTCGATACCGTCGGCGAGGCGGGCCGTTTCCTCGATGCGCAGACCGACCGGCGCACGGAAGTGCAGCTTGATCTGTCCGCCGTCGACGTAAGGGAAGAAATCGCGTCCCAGCCACGGCACTAGCAAGCCGACCGATAGCGTGCAGGTGGCGAAGAACAGAATCGCGAACAATCCCCGATGGCGCTCGGTGGTTTCCAGCGTGCCACGATAGCCTGCGCGCAGGCGTTCGAAGCGACGCTCGAAGGCAAGCTGGAAATAGCTTAGCGGTCCGTTCGCCTGCTTCTCGTGCGCGTGTTTCTTCAGCCAGAACAGCGACAGGGTCGGCACCAGCGTTCGTGACAATATGTAGGAGGCCAGCATGGCGAACACCACCGCCTCGGCCAGTGGCGCAAACAGGTACTTGGCGACGCCGCCGAGGAAGAAGATCGGCACGAACACGATGCAGATCGACAGGGTCGACACGAAGGCAGGCACGGCGATCTGGTGCGCGCCATCCATGATCGCGGGGTAGACCTCCTTGCCTTCCTCCAGGTGCGAGTTGATGTTCTCGATCGTCACCGTGGCATCGTCGACCAGGATGCCTACCGCCAGCGCGAGGCCGCCCAGCGTCATGATGTTGATGGTCTGGCCCAGCGCCCACAGCGCCATGATCGAAGCGAGGATGGACAGCGGAATGGAGATCGCGATGATCAGCGTTGAGCGCCACGATCCCAGGAACAACAGAATCATCAGGCCGGTCAGTCCCGCCGCGATGGCGCCTTCGCGAATCACGCCGGAGATCGCCGCGCGTACGAACAGCGACTGGTCCGAAAGCGAATGGATCTCCAGGTTTTGGGGAATCGCCGCGCGGATCGCCGGCAGCTTGCCCTGCAAGGCGTCCACGATATCCAGGGTGGAGGCATCGCCGATTTTCAGGATCGACATCAAGACGGCGCGCTGGCCATCCACGCGCACGATGTTGGTCTGCGGCGGCGAGCCGTCGTGCACATGCGCCACGTCACGGATGTAGGTGGTGATGCCATTGACGGTGCGGATCGGTGCATTGTTCAGCTCATCGATCTGCTGCGGACTGCCGTTCAACTTCACGCTGTATTCGGTTTCGCCGATCTTCTCCGTTCCGGCCGGCAGGATCAGGTTCTGCGCGCCAATCGCCGCCACCACGTCGCTGGGCGACAGCCCTCGCGCAAGCAGCGCCTGCGGGTTGAGATCCACCTGCACCTGGCGCTGCTTGCCGCCATAGGGCCAGGGCGTGGCGGCACCGCGTACGGCGGTGACGAAGGTGCGCACGATCTGGTTGGCATCGTCGAAAATGGCGGTTTCCGAAAGCTCTTTCGACGAGAGCGCAAACTGCAGTACCGGCACCGTGGAGGCGTTGTACACCAGAATCAGCGGCGGATTGGTGCCGGGCGGCATTCCGTGCAGCACCGTCTGCGAAATCGCGGTGACCTGCGCCACCGCCATGTCGATCTTGACGTTCGGCTGGAAATACACCTTCACCAGGCCAACGCCGTTGAGCGACTGCGTTTCGGTATGCTCGATGTCGTTGACCGTGGTGGTCAGCGCGCGTTCGTAACCGCTGACGATGCGGTTGTTCATGTCATCGGCGGGCAGGCCGGTGTAGCCCCACACGACGGAAACCACCGGGATGTCGATGTTGGGAAAGATGTCCACCGGCATGCGCAGGATCGCCAGGGGTCCGAGGATCAGCAGCAGCAGCGCCAGGACCACAAAGGTGAGCGGTCGCTCGAGCGCGATTTTGACGATCCACATAACCGATGCTTTCCATCAGTCGAAGCGGAACGGACGTCCATTCGCTAAGGCTGACTTTTGAGGGTGCCGGGAATTTAGCAGCCTAGACAACTTTCGGGACGGCAAGCATGTGCCAGAGGCAATGCATGGCTCCGCATGTATTTGCGCTGATGCGCGCAGGCCAGCCTACAGTGTCCGCGATGCGTGTGCAGCCAGCGTGACCCAATACGCTAGATCCCAGTGCCCCCGCGCTTGTCCGGATGGCGATGGCAACACGAACAGCCTGGTCGCGCCCAATGCACGATCCTGCAATCCGTATCCGATGCCGGTACCAAGCACCGCACGCGCAGCGTGCTTGCTGGTGAAGGCCAGCATGCGGGGCGCGTGCTGCCCGATCTTGGCCAGCAGCCCGGCAACATCGAAGGCGTCCTTGGGCAGTTCGTTATCGTTGCCCACGTGACGCTTGGCCAGGTCGGTCAGGCCGATGCCGAATTCGGGCAGCAGGGGAAATTCCCTTGGCGCCAGCAGCCGAGGCGTAAGGCCGACCTGGAACAGCGCGCGCCAGAACATGTTGCCGGGATGGGCGTAGTAGGCCCCCTCAAGGGCCGAGCGCTTGCCAGCCGCTGTGCCGCAGAACACCAGCCGCAGGCCGGGATACAGAACGTCAGGGAGGATCGAGCTGTCGGTGGGAGTCGGAACGGCTTTGGACTGGCGCATGACTGCCACTTTACCGAACTCGGCAGTACAGCAGGAGACGTGCGCCACGCATCGACAGTTCTCGCAAGTAACGGCTATAAATGCCTGGATGCTTTGGGGAATTTAAGTGAGCGAAGAAATCCTGATCAACGTGACCCCGCGCGAGACCCGGGTGGGCGTGGTGGAGAACGGCATGCTGCAGGAGCTGCATGTCGAGCGGGCGTCCCGGCGCGGCTATGTCGGCAACGTCTACAAGGGCAGGGTGCAGCGGGTGATGCCGGGCATGCAGGCGGTGTTCGTGGACATCGGGCTGGAGCGGGCCGCTTTCCTGCACGCCTCGGACATCGTCCGGCCGCCCCTGCCGGAGGGGGCGGAGGTCGGCGCCAGCGGCAATGGCAACGGCCACATGCCCTCGATCAGCGAGCTGGTCCACGAAGGCCAGGAAATCGTGGTGCAGGTGGTGAAGGACCCGATCGGCACCAAGGGGGCACGACTGTCCACCCACCTGTCGATCCCTTCGCGCTACTTGGTGCTGTTGCCGCATGCGCGCACGCTGGGTATCTCCACCCGCATCGAGGACGACAACGAGCGGCAGCGGCTTAAGGAGGTGCTTACCCCGCTGATCGGCGAAAGCCCGCTTGGTTACATCGTGCGCACCAATGCCGAAGGGCAGTCCGCGGAATCGCTGGCGTTCGACGTGACCTACCTGGGCAAGGTCTGGCGCGTGGTGCAGGAGAACATCGCGAAGGCCAAGGTCGGCGATCGCGTCTACGAAGAGCTTTCGCTGCCGTTGCGCGCCTTGCGCGACCTGCTCAACGAGGACATCGAAAAAGTGCGCGTGGATTCGCGCGAGACCTACGAGAAGGTCGCCAAGTTCGTGCACAAGTTCATGCCGAACCTTGACGATCGCATCGAGCACTATTCCGGCGAGCGGCCGATCTTCGACCTCTACGGCGTGGAGGATGAAATCCAGCGCGCCTTGCGCAAGGAAGTGCCGTTGAAATCCGGCGGCTACCTGATTGTCGACCAGACCGAGGCGATGACCACCATCGACGTGAATACCGGCGGCTATCTCGGTACGCGCAACCTTGAGGAGACCGTCTATCGAACCAACCTGGAAGCCGCGCAGGCGGCAGCGCGCCAGCTGCGGCTGCGCAACCTGGGCGGCATCATCATCATCGATTTCATCGACATGACCGATGAGGAACACAAGCGCCAGGTCATCCGCATGCTGGAGAAAGGCCTCGCCCGCGACCATGCCAAGACCACGGTGTATCCGATGTCGCCGCTGGGCCTGGTGGAAATGACGCGCAAGCGCACCACCGAAAGCCTGGAGCGCCAGTTGTGCGAACCGTGTCCTGCGTGCATGGGACGTGGCACGGTGAAAACGGCCGAAACCGTCACCTACGAAATTTTCCGCGAGATCACCCGCGCCGTGCGCCAATTCAACGCGCAGAAACTGCTGGTGATGGCAAGCCCCAAGGTTGTCGGCCGTATCCTTGAGGAGGAGTCGGCCGCCGTGGCCGAATTGGAAGAGTTCATCTCCAAAAGCATACGCTTCCAGGCCGAGGAGCATTACTCCCAGGAACAGTTCGATGTCGTTCTTCTTTAAGGCAGGCTTGGAACCTGCACCAGGTTCCAGGGAGCCTCCTTCGCCCCTGGGGCGCAGCCAGACGCGCATACAGTGCGGTGACGGGTGCGCAGGAATGGATCAGAGGCTCCCTTAAGCATGCGGTCGCAAGCCTGGATACAACGCGTTACGCGCGCACTCGGCTGGACGGTCGGGGTAGCGTTCATCACGCTCGCCCTGATCGCTGCGCTGGCACAAGTGCTGCTGCCTTTGCTGGCGAAGCATCCTCAATGGGTGGCGCAGGAGCTGGGCGAAAAGCTGCAGCGGCCGGTGGATTTCGCTTCCCTGGAAGGGCGCTGGGAACCGTCCGGTCCGCGTTTCATCATGCACGACGTCACGATTGGCCCCGGCGAGGCCAGCAGTACCTCGCTGCATCTGCCGGAGGTGGACCTGAAGCTTGATTTCGGAGGCTGGCTGCTGCCTTCGCGACATCTGTTGAACTTGCAGGCCAGCGACCTGGAGCTTGACATCACGCGCGATTCCGACGGCCGTTGGCACGTGAACGGTCTTGGCAACACGCGGGGCACAGAGCGTCAGAATATTTCGTTTGGCCGTCTATCCATCGAGCTGTGGCTGGACAATCTGCGCGTCAACATCGACGACCAGCTGATCAAGCAACGCTACACGTTGCTGGCCGATCAGTTCCGGTTGACGCACCAGGGCAGTCACGTCCGCGTGGGCGCGCGCGTGCACCGGATCGGTGCCACCGGGGTGCTGAGCGCCGCCGGCTGGTTTCGCGACGACGGCGCAAGCGGCAAGTTCTGGATGGCCACGCAGGACGCCGACCTGCACGGTCTGGTGGCCGGCTTCGGTATGGGCGGCTACACCATCGATGGTGGCCGCGGCGATATCGCGGTGTGGATGGATTGGCGCCAGAAGCAGATCGTGCGTGATTTGTTCCAGCTCAATCTGCGCGACCTCGCCGTCACCAGTCCGGGCGGCGTCAAGGTAAACGTTGCACAGCTGGATGGGCTTGCCGAACTCAGTCGTCATGAAAATGGCTACACCGTGCGCTGGGCTGACCAAGACGGCGGTGCGCTGCGCGTGGACGTGGATCACTTCGGGACGCCGCAATCGGATATCAGGGCCCTCGCCAGCAAGCTACAGATTGCGCCGCTGATGCCGTGGCTGGGCCTGAAGCCGGGCCTGTCGCCAGGCTTGGCGCAATGGCTGGGGACAGGGCAGCCGCATGGCGAGATCGAGCATGCCGTATTCCATTGGAGCGCGGCGGCGGGACTGAACAGCTTGAATGCCGCGTTCGACAACCTGGGCATCACGTCCGTCGGCAAACTGCCGGGCCTGGACCACCTGCAAGGCGAAGTGCGTGGTGATGCCGAAGCCGTTTCGCTTCAATTGCCAGCCCAGGCCACAACCATCAGCTATCCGCACACCTTCCGCAAGCCCTTCGCGATGAGCCAATTGGGCGGCACTATCGCGGCGTGGCGTGATCAAGACGCCACGCATATCGGCATTGCGAGCATGGACTTCGAAGGCGAGGGCTATGGCGGCAACGCGCAAGGGGAAATCGATTTGCCGAGCGCGGGCGGGCGCCCGTTCCTGGACATCTATCTCGCTCTTACGCATGCGGACCTTGCCGCCGCCAAGCTGTTCTGGCCGATCGATTCCTTGAATCCGCATGCGGTCGAGTGGCTGGACCAGGCCTTTGTATCCGGGCGCATGGACGACGCTGCCGTGCTGGTGCGGGGCAGTCTCGCCAATTGGCCCTTCCATCACAATGAAGGGCGCTTCGAGGCGCGCGCCAATATCAGCGACCTCACGCTTTCCTACGGAAAAAGCTGGCCGGTGGCCGAGCATGTCGAGGCGGTTGCCAACTTCATTGATGCCGGGATGCTGGTGGAGGCCACGGGAGAATCGCTGGGCGCCAAGGTGAATCGCGCGGTGGCAGTGATTCCGGAGCTGGCGCATACCACGCTCGATCTCAATGTCAGTGGCGCAGGCAATGCCTCAGACCTGCTCAACTTCGTCAGCAACAGCCCGATTGGAAACAAGCACGCGGACGTACTTGCCAAGCTCAAGCTCGGCGGCACCGGCAACTTCGATTTCCATCTGTCGTTGCCGATGCACGAAATGCACGATTTCCTGCTCGACGGTACGGCGCAGTTCAAGGATGTTGACCTCAGCGCGCCGGAATGGAAGCTTGAGCTGGATAAGCTCAATGGCCCGGCCACGTTCGACGCGCACGGCTTTCACGCCGGCACGCTCGCCGGCAGTTTCCATGGCGAGCCCACACAAGTGGATCTTGCCATTGCCCACGCCACCGGCGATCCCAATGTGGTGTTGGCCGCGAAGCTGGATGGCAATTACACCGTGCCTGAACTGTTGCAGGACTACCCGCAACTGAAATGGCTGGGTGACATTGCCGACGGACGCAGCCAGTTCAGCATCGGCTATCAGATCGCGCATGGCGACGATGGTGTTTCGGACATCCAGACACTCAGTATTGATTCGCCTCTATCCGGCGTGGCGCTGAATTTTCCGGTACCGCTGAGCAAGCTGGCAGGCAGCACGCTGCCCTTGCATGTCACGCTTGGCATACCGACCGCCGGTACCCAGGTGCAGTTGGCGCTGGGATCGGTGGCACAGGGGCGGCTACGCCTGGCGAACGGTGAAGTATCGCCGCTTGCGGCGACGTTTGCTTTCGGCGACCAGATGCCTGATGCCAATACGCTGCCGGCCAAGGGCATGCGCATTCGTGGCGATGCACCGGAGCTGGACGTAACCGGCTGGATCAAGCAATCCATCGCCGGCGCCTCCGGGGGCAATGGCATGAGCCTGGAGACGATCGACGTGAGCACCGAGCACGCCGACGTGTTCGGCCGCGATTTCGCCAAGATGCACGTCACGGCCGAGCCCAAGGCCGACACACTGGAACTTGATGTGGACAGCGCCGCGGCGGCCGGCCATTTCAGCGTGCCGACGGCGGATCTCAACAAGCGCGGCATCACCGCACGCCTGCAACGAATGTATTGGCCCAAGCAGCCGACGCTCGCCGAGAAACCAGGGCAGGCACCCCCGCCGGCGACCGATCCGGCCAATACCGGCATCGATCCACGCAGCATGCCGCCACTGCATTTCTGGGTGCATGATCTGCGTCTGGATGATGCCAAGCTCGGTGAAGCGCGCCTGGAAACCTGGCCGACTTCCGAGGGTATGCACATCGATCAGCTTTCCACGCAGTCACGCAGCGTGCAGATCAATGGCAGCGGCGACTGGACCGGTACGCCCACCCATAGCAGCACCCATCTGCGCGTGGATTTTGGCGCGAACAATCTGGGCGGCATGCTGACGGCGTTCGGTTATGCCGGCATTTTCGACGGCGGCAAGACGCAGGCGCAACTCAACGCCACCTGGCCGGGCGGGCCGTGGGCCTTCGAATTGGGCAACATGGAGGGCACGCTGGGCGTGGATGTCAGCAATGGCAGCATTCCGAAGGCCTCGCCTGGCGTTGGCCGTCTGTTTGGGCTGGCATCCATCGCGGAACTGCCGCGCCGCCTGTCATTCGACTTCAATGACGTGTTCGGCAAAGGCTTCGGCTTCGATTCGATCAAGGGCGACTTCAAACTGACGGGCGGCAGCGCGTACACCGACAACCTGAAAGTTCGTGGACCTGCCGCGGAAATCAACGTCAAGGGCCGTACCGGTTTGCGCAACCGCGACTACGACCAGCAGATGGCGGTCATCCCGCACATCGGCAGCAGCTTGCCCGTGGTTGGCGCCGTGGTGGCCGGTCCGATCGGCGCGGCGGCGGGGCTGGCGGTGCAAACCGTGTTGGGGAGGGGACTGAACCATGCCATCGTTCAGCACTATCACATCACGGGCAGCTGGGAGAAACCCGTGTTTACCAGCGTGGGCGGGGGAGCTTCCTCGCAAGCGGCCCCGGCGAGCGGTGCTTCCGCACCCGCTCCAGCATCCAGCGCGGGGCATCAATGATGTTCTGATCCAAGCCACGTCGTCGACCGTGTGTCCGGCGGGTTTTAAACTGCCGGACCCGACCCCAGATCGGTTCGACCTCCTTAAATCACCCGGCCCCCATCCATGACTTCTCTTATCGCCCAGGCCGAACACCGTCTGCTCACCCCCGGCGGCCTGGCCACCGGCGACCTCGAGCGCGTGTTTACGCAGCTGATGGGGCCGTCCATCGATGCGGCCGACCTCTACTTCCAGCATTCCCGCAGCGAGTCCTGGGTGCTGGAAGAAGGCATCGTCAAGGATGGCAGCCATTCGATCGAGCAGGGCGTAGGCGTGCGCGCCATCAGTGGCGAAAAGACCGGCTTTGCCTATTCGGACGAGATCGTTCTGCCGCAGCTGCTGGAGGCCTCCAAAGCCGCACGCGCCATCGCACACGGAGGTAACGGCGCGGGCAAGCCGTTGGCGATGCATGGCGTGAAGCCGCTTTATCCGGCGATCGATCCGGTCGACAGTTTGCCCAACCCCGACAAGATCGCCGTGCTGCGCGAAGTGGATGCCTATGCACGTTCGCGCGACCCGCGCGTGAAGCAAGTCATCGTCAGCCTCAATGCCACGCTTGATACCGTGCTCATCGCCGGTTCCGACGGCACCCTTGCTGCCGACGTGCGACCGCTGGTGCGTTTGTCCGTGCAGGTGATCGTCGAGCAGGGCGGTCGCCGCGAGCAAGGCTATGCCGGTGGCGGTGGTCGCTACGGTTATCGTGAGTTACTCGAAAACGGTCGCGCCAAGGCGTTCGCGGATGAAGCCGTGCGCCAGGCGCTGGTGAACCTGGATGCCGTCGACGCACCTGCCGGCAGCATGACCGTGGTGCTCGGCCCCGGATGGCCCGGCGTGCTGCTGCATGAAGCCATCGGCCACGGCCTCGAAGGCGATTTCAACCGCAAGGGCAGCTCGGCCTTTGCCGGGCGTATCGGACAGCGGGTGGCCGCGCCGGGCGTTACCGTGGTGGATGATGGCACGCTGCCAGGGCGTCGCGGCTCGCTGACTGTGGACGACGAAGGCACGCCAACGTCGTGCACCACGCTGATCGAGGACGGCATCCTCAAGGGCTACATGCAGGACAAGCTCAATGCGCGCCTGATGGGCATGGCGCCTACCGGCAACGGCCGCCGCGAATCCTTCGCGCAGTTGCCGATGCCGCGCATGACCAACACCTACATGCTGGCCGGCCAGCATGATCCACAGGAAATCATCCGCTCGGTGAAGAAAGGCTTGTACGCCGTCAATTTCGGCGGCGGCCAGGTGGACATCACCAACGGCAAGTTCGTGTTCTCCGCCAGCGAGGCCTACCTGATCGAAGACGGCAAGGTCACCGCGCCGGTGAAAGGCGCCACCCTGATCGGCAGCGGTCCGGACGTGCTTACGCGCGTGTCGATGATCGGCAACGACCTCGCGCTGGACGAGGGCATTGGCGTGTGCGGCAAGGATGGGCAGAGCGTGCCGGTGGGCGTCGGGCAGCCGACGTTGCGCGTGGAGAGCATGACGGTGGGCGGCACCGCGTCCTGACGTGGTGGGTAGGCTGGGATGACAATCCCAGCATCGCCATGCATGGACTACGCAATGCTGGGATTGTCATCCCAACCTACGCATTGTCCTCGGGCAGCTCTTTGAGCAGCTGGAAAATTTCCCGGTAGGCCCGTGGCGGCTTGTTGCCGTCACGCTCAATCCGCGCTTGGCGAATCAGCGAGCGCAGGTGCTGGCGATCGATGCCGGGGTGCCGGTCGATCAACTCCTGCAACACTTCGTCGCTTTCCAGCAGGCGTTCGCGCAAGGCTTCCAGGCGATGCATTGCCGCCGTCTCCTTGCGCTGCTGCTCGCGATTCTCGCCGAGCAACGCACGCGCGCCATCGAAGACTTCGTCGTCATGCCGGCGCATGACTTTGGCGAGAAAGCCAAGTTGGCGCTTGCGTGCGATATGCGAAGTAATGCGGCGCAGGTTGTCGATTTCGCGCAGCACGTCTTCCGGCAGGTTGGCGCGGGCGAGCTTCGCTGGTGGCATCTCGGCTAGTTGCGAGGCGAACGACAGCACGGCCAATGCGTCGCGACGCTGCTGCGTGCGGGTAGGGCCGTAGTCGTGGTCGGGGTCGTCGGTGTAGGTGCGGTTCACGGCGTGTTCCGGTCGGCCTGGGCGAATTGGGCCGGCATGGCTTCGATCAGGGCGAAGCGGGGAATGGGCTCGCCCTCCAGCTCCACCGTCTCGGCGAACATCGTCGCCGGGCGCACCCACAGGCCGTAATCGCCGTAGAGCGCCTGGTAGACGACCAGCTCCTCCATGGTTTCGCTGTGCCGGGCAGTGCCGATCACGCGGTAACTCTGGCCTTTGTAGTGACGGTAGATGCCGGTGGCTATGGACATGGGCCGCTCCTATGGCAACCTTTGACGTTTGGAAGTATTGGCAACGGGTCTGGGCGGCCCCACGTCTGCGTATTGTACCCATCCCCGTGCAGGAAACCCCTAAGTGAGCGACGTTGCCATCAGCCAGGACACCAGCCAGCGCGAACTCGACCGATTGGCCGAGCTGGCCGAAGACGTGATCCGCCGCGCCCGCGCCGCCGGCGCCAGCCAGGCGGAGGTTTCGGCCAGCATCGATAGCGGCCTGAACGTCAACGTGCGCCTGGGCGAGGTCGAGACGGTCGAGCACACCCGGGACCGCGGTTTCGGCCTCACCGTGTATTTCGGCAAGCGCAAGGGCTCGGCCAGCACCGCCGACCTGAATGCCGATTCGATCCAGGCCACGCTGGACCAGGCTTGCGCGATTGCCAAGTACACCGAAGAGGATCCCGCGGCCGGTCTGGCCGATGCCTCGCGCATGGCCAGCGAGTTTCCCGATCTCGATCTCTGGCATCCGTGGGCGATCGACACGCCGGCGGCGATCGCGTTGGGCCAGGAAATCGAAGCGGCCGGGCGGGCCCATGCGGGCATAACCAATTCCGACGGCGCCAGCGTGCAGACAGGCGAGAGCTTGTCCGTCTACGCCAATTCGCACGGCTTTGTGGGGCGCGAACGCGGCACGCGGCATTCGCTTTCGCTGTCATTGATCGCAGGCGATGAAGCTGGCATGCAGCGCGATGACTGGTACGACTCCGTACGCAGTGCAGGCGATTTCATGAGTGCGCGGGCGTTAGGCGACAAGGCCGCCGAACGAACACTCGCGCGCATGGGTGCGCGGCGTTTGTCGACACGACAAGCGCCGGTGCTGTTCGTACCGGAAATCGCACGCGGGCTGGTCGGCCACCTGATCGGCGCGGTAAGCGGCGGCGCGCTGTATCGCCGCGCCAGTTTTCTGCTCGATCATGCCGGCAAGCAGATCATGCCGGCATGGCTCAAACTGGTCGAACGCCCTCATCTGAAGCGCGGACAAGGCTCGGGCAGCTTCGACGCGGAAGGCGTGGCAACGCGGGATAGCGTGCTGATCGAAAACGGCGTACTCGCGCGCTACATCATGGGCAGCTATTCCGCACGCAAGCTCGGATTGGAAACCACCGGCAATGCCGGCGGAATCCATAATCTAGTGGTTGAACCGGGCCATGGCGATGGCGGCCCGGCAGACGACTTCAACGGCATGCTGCGCCGTCTTGGCACCGGGTTGCTGGCCACCGAGGTGATGGGGCAGGGCGTCAATGGCATCACCGGCGATTACTCGCGCGGCGCCGCGGGCTTCTGGGTGGAGAACGGCAAGATCGCCTATCCGGTGGAAGAGATCACCATCGCCGCCAATCTGCGCGACATGTTCTCAGGCATCGTCGCGGTGGGCGGCGACGTGGACAGGCGCTCGCATCTGCTCACCGGTTCGATCCTGATCGATCGCATGACGATCGCTGGCGAGTAGGTCAAGGGTGCCCAGATCTATTCCACGTGCCCGGCATGACGTCCAGAAGGCCCGCAGGGTGGCGGTCTGTTCAACCGCGGGGCACGCATACAGTGCAGTGACGGGTGCGTGGAATAGATCAGGGCATCCTTAAAGCCGCGCAGCAAGTTCCTGGACACCCTGCTAGGATGCCTCGTACCGGCATCGGCCGGTGTTTGCACGACTTGAAAGGAGATGCCTATGAGCGTTCCGCCCGAGTCCGTTGTACCGCCACCACCGAGTGAGCCCATCGGTGGCGATGTTCCCGCTGAAGAGCGTACCTGGGCCATGTTCGCGCATTTGTCTGCACTGCTGGGCGCCTTGTTTACCGCCTCGTTGGGTGCTGGCTGGGGGTGCTTCATCGGGCCGCTTGTGATCTGGCTGGTGAAGAAGGACACCATGCCCTTTGTCGCCGATCAGGCCAAGGAAGCGCTGAATTTCAATATTTCCGTGGCGATCGCTACCTTGGTACTGGTAGTACTGTCGGCGATTACTTTCGGGATTGGCCTGATCATCGCGATTCCGCTGTGGGCGATCATTGGCATTGGGTGGCTGGTGCTGACCATCATCGCTGGCGTGAAAGCCAACGAAGGCGTGCGTTACCGCTACCCGTTTGCACTGCGCTTGATCAAGTGAGCGGCAATCGACCCCATTACGGACGTCATTCCCGCGAACGCGGGAATCCATTTGCAAAGGTGCATTAGAGCAAAATGGGTTGACGGATTGCTCCGGCAATCCGCCCTTCGGGCCGCCTTCGGCGTTAGCTACGGCGTCCTGCCTCGCTGATCCGCTTTCGCGGGAATGACGGTCATCAGGCTTCCGGTGCAAACGGCTCGGCTTGGTCCGGCGCATCCGGATCGAGCAGCAGGCGCACCCGCAGCTCGGCCTGGTCGAGCGCCTGCTGGCAGTGGCGGTAAAGGCCGATCCCGCGTTCGAAGGCGCTGAGCGATTCGTCCAGGCTCATTTCGCCGCCTTCCATGCGCGCCACGAGTTGTTCGAGCTCGTCGAGCGAGTGCTCGAAGTCGGCGACCGGAGGCGTTTCAGCGGGGGCGGGAGTGGGCTTGGCCATGGCGGGCAACGCTAGCGCAGCGTTAGCGCGGAATCAATCGTTACAGCGAGCCGCTGTGACCCAATGAGACGTTTGCACAGTAGGCCGCGCGGATATCCCGATTTGTCAGCAGTGATAGTTCCCAGGGCTTGATTTCGATATATCGAAATACTATTCTGCCAGCCTCCCCCAAACCCGAGTGAGCCGAGGGAAGGCTCGCCTTAGGAGTTTTTGTGACGACGATTGCGTCCGCGCCTGCCGCCCAACCGGGCGGCATGGGCTTTTCCGGGTATCAGAAATTCGTGGTGGCCGTGCTGGCTTTCCTGCAATTCACCATCGTGCTGGACTTCATGCTGCTGGCTCCCTTGGGGGCTCTGGTGGTGCCGGCCTTGCACATCACGCCCGAGCAATTCGGCCGGGTGGTTTCGGCTTACGCCTTTGCCGCGGGTGTCTCGGGCATTCTTGCGGCGGGCTTTGCCGATCGCTTCGATCGGAAAAAGATCCTGCTGGTGTTCTATGCCGGCTTCATGCTTGGCACCTTGTTCTGCGCACTCGCCCACACCTATACGCTGTTGCTGCTGGCGCGCATGGTGACCGGTCTGTTTGCCGGCGTGGTGGGGGCGTCGTCGATGGCCATCGTCACCGACCTGTTCCCGCTTGCCATGCGTGGACGGGTGATGGGTTTCATCCAGTCGGCGTTCGCGGCGAGCACCGTGCTGGGCTTACCCTTGAGCCTGTGGATGTCCAGCCGTTGGGGCTGGAATTCGCCGTTCTTCCTGATCGTGGTGGTGTGCACGGTCGTAGGCGGTTCGATCATCGGGCGCCTGCGTCCGGTCAATGCGCATCTGGCGCTGCGTCCGGACAAGAACCCGCTGCATCATCTGCTGCATACCTTGACCACCCGCTCCTACCTGATCGGCTTCGCCACCACGGCGTTGCTGACCATGGGCGGCTTCATGCTGATGCCTTATTCCACCTTGTTCGTGGTGCACAACGTCGGCATTCCGATCGAGATGCTGTCCGTGGTGTATCTGATCACGGGCCTGGTGTCGGCAGTGATGGGGCCGTTGCTCGGACGGGCCAGCGACACTTTCGGCAAGTTCCGCGTATTCGCGTTTGGCTGCGCGGTGACGGTCGTGATGGTGCTGATCTATACCCGGCTTTCCAATGTGCCGCTATGGACCTTGATCGTGGTGAGCGCGTTCCTGCAGATCGGCATCTTCTCGCGCATGATTTCCTCGTCGGCCTTGATGTCCGGCTTGCCCAAGCCGGCCGACCGCGGCGCGTACATGTCGATCAGCTCGTCGCTGCAGCAGATGTCGGGCGGTCTCGCCGCCATGCTGGGCGGCATGGTGGTGGTACAGCTCAATGACGGCAGGCTGATGCACTTCGATACCCTCGGCAACATCCTGGTCTGCACTACGCTGGCCTCGTTCGTGCTGATGTATTTCGTCAATCGCCGGGTGATGGGCGCGATTGCCGCGGCTCCTGCGGCGGCGCTGGAAAGCAAAATCAGCCAGGAATCTTGAGCCGGATAATTAACGGCCCGGCCGCCAGCGCGGCCGGGCTCGTGCTTCACGGAAGATCGTTTCGGCGCGTGCGCTCAACCAGCGATCAGCCACCGCAATAAGCTGATCGCCTTCATAAAGCAGTGGACAAAAATCCCGTTGCCACGGCGGAATGGCGCCGCTCTGGAATAGCGCGCGCAGGTCGCGGGTATGGCGGTCGCCGGCCGGCTTGATGCGCTCGCCTCCGCTACGCCAGCGCACGTTGAGCGCGGTAGCCAACCGCGCACTAGGCTCCAGGGTCAATGAGCCGCCATCGGGGAGCATCAACGGCTCACCTTGCCACGCCATTTCATCCGGCGGCGATGGTTGGTTGCCAGGGGCCAAAGCCCATAAGCGGTTCTTCCACACGTGTACTTCGGCACCTGGCCATCGGATGCATGGCAACTGACCCTCCTGTGCCGTGCATTGCCGTTCAATCTGCTGACGCTGCGCCGTGGTAGGTGCCGATAAACCTTGTGCATGCAGCCAATGCGCCAGCAGCGGATTACGCAACGCGGAAGGCAGCTTGAGCCAGCCGCCTGCATCGAGGCTATTGCTGGCGTCGTCGCGCAAGTTTTCGAAGGCGGCAAGCCAATCCTGCTGCAAAGTATTGGCGGCCATGCGGCACAGTGCAGCGCTGTGCGTGATGGATATCGTTGCTTGCGGCCAAAGTGCCTTAAGCAGCGGCATTACTTCATGGCGCAGATGATTGCGGGCCAGCTGGCGGTCGTCGTTCGAAGGGTCGTGGATGCAGGGCAGGTCGTGCGCCTGGACGTAGTCGCGCAATACCTGGCGCGGCACATCGAGCAACGGCCGCCATGCCAAGCCAGGGCCGACTGGACGTTCCGCACGCATGCCGGCCAATCCTTCCGGCCCGGCACCGCGCAGCAGTTTCAACAGTACGGTTTCCGCCTGATCATCCTGATGATGGCCGAAGATCAGCCGCTCATGCGCGTGCAGGTGCTCGGCGAAGATGGCATAGCGCGCATGCCGCGCGGCGGCCTCCAGGCCGATACCGCCGGAGCGGTCCACTTTCGCGACGTGCACGTCGCAGGCGAGTCCCAGCGCGGCACTGAACGCACGGCAATGGGCAGCCCAGCGAGCGCTTTGCGCGTGCAGGCCATGATCCACGTGGATGGCTCGCAAGTCGCGCGTACGCGCTGCGGGAAGATGCGCCAAAGCATGCAGCAGTGCGGTGGAATCGGGGCCGCCGCTGTAGGCGACGCAGAGCTGCCCATCAGGATGCTCGTACAACGCCTGCCGCAGGAAATCGGATAAGGACACGCGCTCAGCCACGCGCCACCGCTTTCTTCTTGTTGCGCACATAGATCGCCTTGGGACGACCTTCGCCCGGACTGCGCCGATCCAGCTCGAACAGGTCGATCGCCGCGATCAGGTCGCTCAACTTGCCGTAACCGAAACTGCGCGAATCGAAATTCGGTCGCTGCTTGGTAATGATCGAACCCACGCCGCCCAGGCCTGCCCAGCCTTCGTCGTCGGACGCTGCATCGATGGCGTTGCGCAGCAAGTTGATCAGGCCAGTGTCCTTCTTCAATTGCGCCGGCGAGCGCGGCTGCAGCGGCTGTTCTTCATCCGGCTTGGCGGCGAGGATTTCGGTGTAGATGAACTTGTCGCAAGCGGCGACGAACGGATGGGGTGTCTTGCGTTCGCCGAAGCCGTAGACGATCAGGCCCGATTCGCGGATGCGCGCCGCCAGCCGGGTGAAGTCGCTGTCGCTGGAGACGATGCAGAAACCGTCGAAGCGGCCGGAATAAAGCAGATCCATCGCATCGATGATCATGGCCGAGTCAGTGGCGTTCTTGCCGCTGGTGTAGCTGAACTGCTGGATCGGCTGGATCGATTGCGTGAGCAATTGCTCCTTCCAGCTCTTCAACTGATTGCCGGTCCAATCACCGTAGGCGCGCTTCACGTGGGCGGTGCCGTATTTGGCCACCTCGGCCAGCAATCCGTCCGCGATGGCCGGCTGGGTGTTGTCGGCATCGATCAGGACGGCGAGCTTGATGCTGTCGCTGGCCATGGCGGCCTCCTGCGCGTGGGAAGACCGGCTAAGTGTGCCTCAGATCGGCACTCAGTCGGTCTACCTGTTGTTCAGTGGGCCTCCTCGAAGGCCTTCAGGCGACGCTCCAGTTCCCATTGGGCCGCGGCTTTTTCGCTGGAACTCAACAAACGCCGGCAAGCGGCGCCAGGCTGGCTGCCGCCCGGCGACTGGCCCTGGCAGGCCGTAGACATCCACAGGCTCTCGCCGGGCAGGAAGCTGTAGCTGAGGCTGTTGCGCGCGAACTGCTTCAAGCTGGGATAGTCGAGGTGGAAGTCTTCGGCGGCGCGCGCGTATTCATGCGTAAGATCGATGCGCGAGACGCCTTCATCATCGGTGGATAGCGCGACCGGCACCCCGTGCTGCAAGTACATCGGCAGCGGATGATCGGCGCCGCGCACGCCGAGGATCACGTCGTTGCTGGTGAGGTTGACCTCGACCAGTACATGGCGCGCGGCCATTTCATCCAGCAGTTCTTCGGGGCGATCTTCATACATCACGTCGACACCGTGGCCGATGCGTTCGGCATGGCCCACTTCCACCGCCTGGCGGATGTGGAAGCGCAGGCCGTCGGGCGGCACCAATCCAGGCGCCAGTTCTCCCGCATGCAGGCTGATATGCACCTTCGGGTAAAGGCGATGAAGGTAGTCGAGCATGCGCATCTGCAAGCTGTAGTCACGCATCGACAGATAGCCATCTTCAGGCATCACAAAATTGATGCCGACCCAGCGCGAATCGACCGAAGCCAGTTCAAAGCCGAGCAGCGTTTGCGCAAACACGCGCTCGGGTGCGGCTCCGCGTAAAACCTGATAAAGGAAGTGAATTCGCACTGCGCAGGCCGCATCGGCGCGGGCACTGCCGCAATGCTGTAAACGTTCCCGCGCGGCCAGCGCCTGGGTGAGCAATTGCTCGTCGGCGGTCAGCTCGTCCTTCAAGCCATGCTCAAGCAACTGCTGGCGCATGCGCTCGAAGTCGGCTTGCCAGCCCAGAGTACGGGCCAGCTCCCTGGCATGCGCGAAGGGCGGCGTCACCATCAATTCCAGGTATTGCTCGTTTTGCGCAGCGGCGCGAGTACTTACTTCGTTGAGCCAGTCGCCCATGTGCTGCTGCGGGGTGACGGCCTGCAAGCGGCCGAAGGTCTCAAAGAACTGGTCATGGCCCGAGTGGCCGTTGGCAGGCACGAAGCTGCGCATGGAGAATGCATCCACCAGCGTGTCGTAGAAATGCTGGTCGCCCAACGCGTCGGCGGCAGGCCGTCTGCCATTCCCGCAATTGGGAGCGCTGGCGTCGTGCTTGTCGACCAGGCTCGAGGTGGCAATGTCCACGCATAGGCCATCGGTGGCAGCCTGGGCAACCCACGATTCGGCGTACACCGCACCGCTGAGATGATTGTGCAAGTCGCCACCCTTGGGCATGGCCACAAGAAAGGCATGCAGGGCGAGCGGGCCTTGTTGGCGCGCAGTCTCGAAAGCTCTGGCCGTACGCGTCTCGGCGGCATCGGCGCGCAGCGGGACGGCCTGCGCCGAAACCTGGGCGACACATGTCATGGCCGCTGCCAGGATGGCGCAGCGCAAAAGGGAGTGGGCCTGCATGGAAGCACCGCGTGAGTGAGTGTCAGGCGATTCTTCAGCAAAACCCGAAAGGCCGCCAGCTATTCCTGGCCGGCGCTTGCAAGGGATCGCTCAGCTGCGGAAATTCAATTCCACTCCGACACCAGCGGGGTCGGTCAGGAACACTTGTACCTGCGGCGGCATGTCCACCACGTCGACGCGATAGGAGACGCCGGCGGCATCCAGCTTGGCGCGCATGGCGGGAAGACCGGTGCAGGCGAAGGCGATGTGGTCCAGCCAGCCGGTGCCTTGTGCGATCGCTTCGCCACCGCCGCGCGAGGTCAGATGCATGACTGGCTCGGCGCCGGCATACAGCCAGTAGCCTCGCGAACCGGAACGGAACGTGGGACGAGGCCCCTCGTGCAGGCCGATGATGTCCACGTAGAAGTTACGCACTCGTTCCAGCAGCTCGGCGGGTGCGCTGAGGTTGACGTGGTCAATGCCTTGCACACCCGCCATAGCGCAAGCCCTTACTCGGTATACGCGCCGTAGTTGCGCAGGCGACGGTAGCGCTGCTCAAGCAAATCCGGCAGCGGAACGGCTTGGAGTTTATCCAGCTCGTTGAGCAGCACGGCTTTCAGGCGCACCGCCATCGATTGCGGGTTGCGGTGGGCGCCGCCCAGCGGTTCGCGCACCACCTTGTCGATCAGGCCCAGCTCCAGCAGCCGCGGAGCAATCAAGCCCAAGGCTTCCGCCGCGTCTTTGGCCTTGTCCGCGCTCTTCCACAGAATGGAGGCACAGCCCTCGGGAGAGATGACCGAGTAGGTGGAGTACTGCAGCATGATCGTGCGGTCGCCCACGCCGATCGCCAGCGCGCCACCGGAACCGCCTTCACCGATGACGGTGCAGATAACCGGCACCTTCAGCTCGGCCATCTCCAGCAGATTGCGAGCGATGGCTTCGCTCTGGCCGCGTTCCTCGGCGCCGACGCCCGGATACGCGCCTGGCGTATCGATCAGGGTAAGCAGCGGAATTTTGAAGCGCTCGGCGAGCTTCATCAGCCTGAGCGCCTTGCGGTAGCCCTCGGGGCGCGGCATGCCGAAGTTGCGGCGAATCTTGCCCTTGGTATCGCGCGCCTTCTGGTGGCCGATGATCATCACCGAGCGCCCGTTGATGCGACCCAGTCCACCGACGATGGCTGCATCGTCGGCATAGGTGCGATCGCCGGCCAGCTCGTGGAACTCCTCGCACATCACGCCGATGTAATCGAGCGTATAGGGGCGGGCGGGGTGGCGCGAGAGCTGGGTGACTTGCCAGGGGGTGAGGGTGCGGAAGATATCTGCCGTCTTGAGCTTGAGCTTCTCGCGCAGGCGGCCGACTTCCTCGTCGATGTTGAACGCCTGGCTGGAGCTGGCATGCCGCAGCTCCTCGATCTTGGCCTCCAGCTCGGCAATCGGTTGTTCGAAATCGAGGAAATTGGGGTTCATTCGGTCACTTACGTGGCGCAGAAGCGGGCCAGTATACCCGGGGTCCGTGACGGGGCGGGAACGGCGGCGTATGGGGCCAGGAATGCCAGGTCATGCCGGGCGACAAGGGGCCGCAGTACGCCCTGGCGGGTCTTGCTCCAGCCGGTACGCGCGGTAAACCCAGTCCCGGCCTCGATCCGGGGGGAGGGCCAGGGGAAGCCTACCGGCCCGACAGGGGGAACTACGCATCCCTGACGCCAATGCCGGCGCTTGTCCGCAAAAAATCCCGCATGTGCCGCCAGTGCGAGCCGCCCCAGTACACGCGGTGGCATCGATCACAAGCGACGAAGCGATCCTGGCGTTGCAGCACGCTTGCCGGAACGCGTCGCCGCACTGCTGCCATGTCGATATCGTGCAGAGGGACATTGCATTGCAGGCATAGCGAGAACGGCCGGGCGCTGGCAGCAAGGTCCAGTCGCGTGACGACTTCACGCAGTTGCTGCGGCGACTTGAGCGCATGGACAAAGCATCCATGCGTGACTTCGCGCCGCTTGAGCAGTTCCCGGTCACGAGTAAGGATGATGCGCTCTTGCTCCAGCGATATTTCCACGATGCGCTCGTCCTGGAAGTGATTGTCGTACAGGGTGTCGAAGCCGCACATGCGCAGCAAGCGCGCCAGGCCACCCAAATGCGCATCGGCCACGAAGCGGGTGACGCGCAATGGCTGCGCACGCACTCGCAATAGCGGCGTGATGTCCAGTGTTTCGAATTTGGGGTACACCGCCACGCGATCGCCGTCGCGCAAAATCTGGCTGAAACCGGTGGACTGGCCGTTGACCAGCACCAGCTCGACTTCGGTATGCGGTACGCCGAGCGCTTCGATCATGTGTTTGGTGGTCGCTGCACGTGCGCAGCGCTGCCGGAACTCGCGCCGGCGCAGGGCGGGTGCGAGGAAATCGTTCAGTTCTTCATAGAAGCGGAAACTTGCCGTGACCATGGTTGTTGCGGTCGAGGAGGCGCGTGTGCTGATCCGAGCGTACGCAAAGCCAGCCTAAGGCAAGGTGAAGTAGAAAGTCGCCCCTTGGCCCTCCGCCGCATCCGCCCAGATCCGCCCGCCATGCCGGCTGATGATGCGGTGGACGGTGGCGAGGCCGATGCCGGTGCCGGGGAATTCCTTTTCGCTGTGCAAGCGCTGGAACGCAGCGAACAGCTTGTGGGCGTATTTCATGTCGAAGCCGGCACCGTTGTCGCGCACGTAATAGGCCACTTCGCCGTTTGCCTTGGTCGCGCCGAACTCGATGACGGATTCCTGCCGCTTGCTGCTGTATTTCCAGGCATTGCCGATGAGATTGTCGAGCGCCGTGCGCAGCAGGCCGGGGTCGCCTTCGGTGGTGAGTCCCGGCATCAGCTTGAACTGTATTCGTCGACCGGGCTCCTGGCGTTGCAGCACGTCTATGACCTTCCGGGTTAGATCGCTCAGATCAACTGTATCCCGTCGAAGTTCAGCGCGCCCAACGCGTGCAAGCGTAAGCAGGTCGTCAATCATCTGGCGCATGCCCTTGGCAGCCTGCAGCACATCTTCCAGCAGCCTGCGCGCTTCTATATCGAGCGTTTCGCCTTGCTGCATGAGCAGGATGCTGGTGAAACCATCGATGCTGTTCAAGGGCGTACGCAGATCGTGTGCTACCGAATGGCTGAAGGCTTCCAGTTCCCGATTGGCACGCACAAGTTCCTCATTCAAGGCGTTGCGCGTGGCAGCCATGGTCAAGTGGGTGCGCACGCGGGCGATGAGCTCTTGCGTAGTGAATGGTTTGGCCAGGTAGTCATCCGCGCCGTAATCGAGCCCTTCCAGCATCGCTTCTTCGCCGGCACGAGCAGACAGCAGGATCACGGGGATGGTGCTGGTTCTGCTTTCCGCGCGCAGCGCCCGCAGCAAGGCGAAGCCATCCAGGCCCGGCATCATGACGTCGCTGAGGATCAGGTCCGGGGGGTGGTGCAAGGCGCTTGCCAGGGCCGTCCGTCCGTCGCCGACTGCCTCCACCTCCCAAAAGGGACGCAGCAACCGGAGCAGGTATTCGCGCATGTCGCGGTTGTCGTCTGCAAGCAGGATGCGACCTGCCGCGGACACAGCTTGCCGGTCCATTTTTGAGTCGATGGCGCGGCCGGACGGGGGCGCGGCTGGAATGCCGCTTCGATGGCTCGATGCACTCCATTGGGCTGCCTCCAGGACGAGGGCCGAGGCGCTGGTCGGTCGCGTGGCTGCGACAGGTGTTTGAACGATACGGTCGGCCGGCAAATGAGCGGTGCCGGCTGGAACGGCGACAAAGAAGGTGGTTCCTTCGCCTTCGACGCTTGCGGCGTGCACGGTTCCTCCATGCAGATTGACGAGGTCCTGCACCATCGCCAGACCCAGTCCACTGCCTTCGAAGCTACGGCCCTGCGAATGCTCGACGCGATGAAAACGATCGAAGATATACGGCAGTTCGTGAGCAGGAATGCCCACTCCGGTATCGCGTACCCGCAATTGGGCGTACGTGCCATGCCAATGCAGGGAGACTTCGATCTCGCCCTTCAGGGTGAACTTGAATGCGTTCGAGACCAGGTTGAGTACGATCTTCTCCCATTGCGCCGGATCGACGTAGACCGGCTCGGGCAGAGGCGGACAGTGAATGATCAGCCGCATGTCGGCCTGTTCGACGAGTGAATCGAACGCGCTGGCCAATTCGCTCGTCGACCGCGAAAGATCCGTGGGCACGAAGGACAATGGGAGACGCCCGGCCTCGATACGGGTGAAGTCCAGCAGGCTGTTGACCAGGCGAAGCAGCCGGATGCCGTTGCGATGGACCATGTCCAGCTCATCGCCGCCCAAGGGCTTGTGCCGGGCGAGCGTGTCTTCAATCGAGCCGAGAATGAGCGTAAGCGGAGTCCGGAATTCGTGGCTGACATTGCTGAAGAAGGCGGTCTTGGCCCGGTCGATCTCAGCCAGCGCTTCGGCACGCAGTTTTTCCTCCTCCAGCGCACGCGCCTTGACCATGGCATTGGCCACTTGATCGGCGGTAGCGAGAAAGAACGCGCGATAGCGTTCATCCAGCTTCCGGTGCGGACTGATCCCGGCAACGAAAAACGCGGAGGGAGCAGCTTGGCCCGTACCGTACAGGGGAAGCACGATCGCCTGTTCCGTTCGCGCGTTCCATCGACCCATGGGCATGGGACCGAATCGGGCGGAGAGATTGTCAACGGTGACTTCCTGCGCGGATTGCATGACGGCGGCAAAGGGCCAGTCCTGGGTATTGGCCTGGTCGTTGATGGGGACTTGGGCAGCCACCGGTTGGCCGTCGATCTGCTTCCAGCCATGAGAGGCGACAAGCGTTGCGCTTTGTGCCGACTGGTCCATGCCGTACACCAGCACGAAGGGTAGATCCAGCGCGTTGGCGGCCAGTACGTCCACGGCGATCAGACAGGCTTCGTGCTCGGACTTGGCGTCGGCTACGCGCCTGGCCAGGTCGTGCAACATGCGGATCTGGCGTTCGCTTTGCACTTTCACCGTTGTTTCCTGCACGGTGTTCAGCACACCCGCAACGCTGCCATCGTCACCTCGAACAGGGCTGTAAGAGGACGTGAAATACGTTTCCTCGGCCATCTCGTCACTGCTGATGAACAGCTGCCAGTCTTCCATCCAGGTCGCGGGACGGCCTTCCTGGATGCTTCGCACCAGCGGCCCGGCCTCGTCCCATACTTCAGCCCAGCATTGCGCGCCGGGTTGAGCCAAAGAAGCAGGATGCTTGTGGCGCAGGATGGGGCGGTAGGCGTCGTTATACAGCTGCAGCAGTTCGGAGCCCCACCAGATCATCATGGGAAACCGGCTGCCGAGCACCACGCCGAGCATGGTCTTCAGGCTGCTCGGCCAGTTTTCGACGGGACCAAGCCTGGTCTTGGACCAGTCGGTGGCGCGCATCAGCGCACCCATCTCGCCGCCATCGACGAACAGGTCCGACCCAGTGCTCGCAGATGACTTATTGCTCATACCGAGTAAGGTGATATGGCTGTGTACCCTTGAGCTTATGCAGCGATGGATACTTTGAATCAGTTCACCGTTTTAGCCACTGCTGTTCAATCCGTTTGATCATCGCGCAGATCTCCCTGAATTCGGCGGGTTTGCAGAGGTAGCCGCTGGCGCCATGGTGCATGACTTCGGCTTCCACCGCTTCGGCATCGGCGCCACTGTAGATGAGCACCGGTATCTGCCGGGTCCGTTCATCGGCGCGCAATTGCGCCAGCACTTCCAGCCCATCCACCCTAGGCAGATGCATATCGAGCAAGATCAATTGCGGTAGCGCAGTCGGGCTGGTCGGGTTGCCGCCGAGCAACATTTCCAGCGCGGCCTCGCTATCGTGCACGGCCTGGACGGTGGTTTGGGACTTGTTGGCGCGCAGCGCGTACTTGAACAGGTCAGCCGTGGTGGGGCTGTCGTCGATCAGCAGGATATCCGGTGCACCCGTGCTCATTTGGCTCCCCTGGGAATGCTCTGATCCATTCCCCTACCGTCACCGCATTTTAGGCACATCTGGCGGCGTAGGCTGGGATTGCCATCCCAGCCTACGCGCTAATCCTAATCGCCGTTACCAGTCTTGACGATACGTACACTGGCGTCCAGTACGCCAGGCATGCCGCGCAGCGTACGCAGCAGCTCGGGAATGGCATGTACCTTCCATTCCTGCCCCAGCTCCAGGTCGGCCTGGGCGCTGGTGTTGCGGTAGCCGTTGAGGATGACGCTGGCGTTGCCGCCACGGTGGCCGGCGAGGGCCTGGCGGAAGGGCGCGATGAAATCGGGGTTGATGCCGTTCACCTTGACCCGCAGCAAGCGTGCAAAACGGCGGCAGGCGTCGGCCAATGACATGGCGCTGCGGGCACGCAGCTGGAAGCCGCCGCCGGAGAATTCGTCGATGCGCAACCCGCCTTCCACCACCAGCAGTTCGTCACGGGTGAGCAGTGGAGCGACCTGCTGGTACAACTCGCCAAAGAAGCTCACCTCGATGATGCCGGTGCCGTCTTCCAGGCGTACGAAGGCGTCGCTGTCGCCACGCTTGCGCACGGCTACGACCATGCCGGCCACTGTCCATGGCGTATCGGGGCCACGGCGGAAGCGGTTGTCATCGCCATCGTTCTTGCGCGGGCGCGGCGGCTGGTAGCGGTCGACGATCTCGCCCAGCGGGCAACTGGAGAGCTGGGCCAGTTCCTCGCGCCAGGGATCGGTGGGATGGCCGGACAGGTAATGGCCGAGCGTTTCGCGCTCGTACTGCAGCTTCTGTTCCAGCGGCCATTCGGGCGCCGTCGGCAGGTCCACCTGTACCACCGGCGCCACCGCACCTACCATCGCGCCAAACATGTCGTTCTGGCCCGACTGGCGGTCGCGCAGGTGCTGCTCCGCCGCCTTAATGGCATCCGGCAGCTGCAGCATCAGGCTGGCACGGGTGGGCGCCAGGGCGTCCAGCGAGCCGGAGTGGATCAATGCCTCCAGCACGCGCCGGTTGAGCTTGGTCGGGTCGACGCGGCGACAGAAGTCGGCCAGGTCCTTGTACGGGCCGCCTTGCTTGCGCTCGTCGGCGATGGCTTCGCAGGCGCCCTGGCCGACTCCCTTGATCGCACCCAGGCCGTAGCGGACCACCCTGGATTCGACCGCCTCGAACATGAACTCCGAAGCGTTCACATCGGGAGGCAGGATCTCAAGGTTGATGGCACGCGATTCGTTGAGAAAGATCACCACCTTGTCGGTGTTGTCCATGTCCGAGGAGATGGTCGCGGCCATGAACTCGGCGGGGTAGTGCGCTTTCAGCCACGCAGTCTGATACGACACCACGGCATAGGCGGCAGCGTGCGACTTGTTGAAGCCGTAACCGGCGAACTTTTCCATGTCGTCGAAGATGGCGTCGGCTTTCTCGCCGCTCAGTCCGTCCTTGGCCGCGCCTTCGCGGAACTTGGCGCGCTCCTTCGCCATTTCCTCGACTTTCTTCTTGCCCATCGCGCGGCGCAGCAGGTCGGCGCCGCCGAGCGAGTAGCCGCCGACGATCTGCGCCATCTGCATCACCTGCTCCTGGTAGACCATGATGCCGTAGGTCTCTTTCAGGATCGGCTCGACGCGCGGATCGGGATAGATCACGTCCTCGCGCCCGTGCTTACGCGCGACGAAGCTGGGGATCAGGTCCATCGGGCCGGGGCGGTACAACGCCACCAGCGCGATGATGTCCTCGAAGCGGTCGGGTTTCGCATCCTTGAGCATGCGTTGCATGCCGGAGGATTCGAGCTGGAACACTGCGACGGTTTGCGCGCGTTTCAACAACTCGTAGGTGGGTACGTCGTCCAGCTGCAGCGCTGCAATGTCCAGCGGTTCTTCGCCGGTCTTCGCCCGGCGCGCATTGATCGCCTTCACCGCCCAATCGATGATGGTCAGTGTGCGAAGCCCAAGGAAGTCGAACTTCACCAGGCCGACTGCTTCCACATCGTCCTTGTCGTATTGCGTCACCACGCCGGCGCCGCCTGGTTCACAGTACAGCGGCGCGAACTCAGTCAGCGGTTTCGGGCCGATCACCACGCCACCGGCGTGCTTGCCGGCGTTGCGGGTGAGGCTTTCCAGCTTCAGCGCCAGGTCGATCAGCGATTTGGCTTCTTCGTCCTGCTCGTAGAGTTCGCAGAACTCCTTCACCACGCGATCGGGCTCTTTCTGCGCTTTCTCGGAGCGGCCCAGCACGCACGACAGGGTCAGGTCGAGCGGGCGCGGCGGAATCAGCTTGGCGATCTTGTCGACCGCGTTGTAGCCCATGCCGAGCACGCGACCGGAATCGCGCAGCACCGCCTTCGCCGCCATTGAGCCGTAGGTGATGATCTGGCTGACGTGGTCGCGGCCGTATTTGCGCGCCACGTAGTCGATCACTTCGTCGCGCCGATCCATGCAGAAGTCGATGTCGAAGTCCGGCATCGAAATACGTTCTGGATTCAAGAAGCGTTCGAACAGCAGGTTGAACTGCAGCGGATCCAGGTCGGTGATTTTCAGCACCCATGCCACCAGCGAGCCGGCGCCCGAACCGCGTCCCGGCCCGACCGGAATGCCGTTTTGCTTCCCCCAGTTGATGAAGTCGGCCACGATCAGGAAGTAGCCGGGAAAGCCCATCTTGACGATCACGTCCAGCTCGCGTTCCAGCCGCGCCTGGTAATCGGCCAGCGTGTGGCCGGCTGCCAGTGGGGCATGCGCAAGGCGTTCCTGGAGGCCCTCGCGCGCGATCTCGCGGATGTAGCTGGCCAGGTCATGGCCTTCGGGCACCGGGAAATTCGGCAGGTAATAGGTGCCGAAGGAAAGCTCCAGGTTGCAGCGTTTGGCCAGTTCGACCGTGTTTTCCAAGGCTTCGGGGATGTCCGCGAACAACTCGGCCATCTGCTCGGGCGTTTTCAGGTATTGCTGGTCGCTGTAGTCGCGCGGCCGCTTCGGGTCAGCCAGCACGCGGCCCTGGTGAATGCACACGCGTGCCTCGTGGGCTTCGAAGTCGTCCTGCTTCAGGAAGCGCACGTCGTTGCTGGCGAGGACCGGCAGATCCAGTGCACCGGCCAAGGCGAGTGCGGCGTTGTTCCAGGCTTCTTCGCCTTCGCGGCCGCAACGGGTGAGCTCCAGGTACAGGCGATCCGGGAACAGCTGCGCCAGCGGATGCAGGCGTGGCGTAGCGGCATCCGCTCCCTGATTGACGGCGATGCGCGCGACCTCGCTTTCGCGGCCCAGCAGCGCGATCAAGCCGGCCGTCGCATCGGGCGTGAGCCAGGTGGCGTCGACCAGCGCGCGGCCGCCTTGCTGGCCTTCGCGCCAGGCGCGCGAGACGAGGCGGGACAGGTTGAGATAGCCGTCGCGGTTCTGGCACAGCACGGTCATGCGCCAGGGGCGCGGATCGTCGGGGGAGCTGATCCACAGGTCGCAGCCGCCGATCGGCTTGATGCCTGCCGCGCTGCACGCCTTGTAGAACTTCACCAGGGCGAACATGTTGCATTCGTCGGTGAGCGCCACGGCAGGCGCGCCGGCCTGCACGCTGGCAGCCACCAGCGCCTTGATGCGGATGGTCGAATCGACCAGCGAATATTCGCTGTGCAGATGCAGGTGAGCGAAACGGACGGACATGGCGCGCACGCGAAGTAATGGCTCAGCCTAGCGAGCCGTTGGGGTGCGAGCAAGCATTGACAAGAGCTGGGAACGGGGAGTGGGGAACAGGGAACTTCACGTTTATCGCAAGCTTTACGTTCCCCGTGATCCGATCCCTGTTCCCTGCGTTCAGATCAGTGCACCCGGAACCGCTCGTCTTCGACGATCGGCTCGATGTAATGGGAAAGGCTTTCCACGCTCAGCGGCTGCAAGTCGTAGTCCAAATGCTGTAGTTGCAGTTTGGCGACATCCGGCTGCGGCTCGGCGGCCTTCGCTGAGCGCTGCTTGGCGGTCTTCGGTTTTTGGCGCCGGCGGAAGGAAAGCATCATGACACCCTCCTCGAAAGTCCGGTGTCTGATGGGTTGGTAGGGGCACCGGACGACTGTGGCGCGTCCATGCGGGACGATCGCTACGTCGCTTTTCGCATGCCGGCGCAGCAGCTTTGCAACTCCATTCCTATACCTGCTCGGATGCGCGAGCAATAGGTAAGGTTGCATAGAGAGATGAACATCGCACCGGCAGAACCAAGGGCCGCGCTTGCGTTCAGAAAAGCCGCCCTTGGTCCAACAGCAGCTTGACCGGTGCGAAGCTGCGACGGTGCTCGGCGCAGGGGCCTAGCCGTTGCAGTGCGGCCAGGTGGCCCGGCGTGGGATAGCCCTTGTGCACGGCAAAACCGTAGCCCGGGAATTGCGCATCCATTGCGATCATCAGTCGATCGCGACTGACCTTGGCGAGGATCGACGCGGCGCTGATCGCCGGCTCCAGCGCATCACCGTTGACGATGGCGCGGGCGGGGCAGGGCAGGTCCTTGGGCAGCTTGTTGCCGTCGATCAGTGCTTCGGCCGCGGCCGGCGTCAGGCCTAGCACCGCCCGTGTCATGCCGGCCATGGTGGCCTGGAAGATATTGATGCGATCGATTTCCTCGCGCTCGACCACCACCACGCTATAGGCCAGCGCGCGTTCCAAGATCAGCGGGAAAAGTTCTTCGCGTCTTGTCTCGCTCAGTTTCTTGGAGTCGTTCAGGCCGTCGATGGGATGCTGCGCATCGAGGATGACGGCGGCAACGACTACTGGCCCGGCCAGCGGGCCACGACCGGCCTCGTCCACGCCGGCGACATGTTGACTGACGCGCTTTTCGCGCTTGCCCCCTCTGTCCTGCGAGGAGGGCAGAGTGTTCGGCTTGTGCTTATCGTCCATGGCCGAGCAATTCAACGATGGCCGCAGCAGCATGGTCACCGGCATGGCCCGGCAGATGGCCGCGCAAGGCTTCGTGCAGTTGTTCGAAGGCGGCAACGATGGCGCCGCGCCGCTCGCTGTCGCGGAACAGTTGCAGCGTGGCCTGCGTCAGTTTTTCCGCCGTGAAGTCGTCCTGCATCAGTTCGGGTGCCAGCAGCGTGTCCTTGCCCATGCCGCAGGCGCGGGCAAGGATGTTGGGCAGCGCATACACATCGGTCTTGAGCATGTTGAACAGGCGCGCGATGCGATAGCTCAGCGGCGATACGCGATAGCCCACCACCATGGGACGTTTGGCAAGCATGGTTTCCAGCGTTGCCGTACCCGAAGCCAGCAACACCACGTCGGCCGCCAGCATGGCCTCGTGCGCATGGCCGTCGACCAGGATGGGGGCGGAGTCATCGCGCGGCCCACGCGCGAGCATGCCTTGGAGCGTGGCCAGGGCGCGCGAATTGGCGGCTGGAATCACCACGCGCAAGCCAGGCATCGCGGCGGCTATGCGTTGGGCGGCTTCCAGGAAGGTGTTGCCCATGCGCTCCAGCTCGGAGTGGCGGCTGCCGGGCAGTAGCGCGAGCACCGGGACGTCCAGCGGCAATTGCAGCGCACGGCGTGCCGGTACGCGATCGGAAACCAGCGGAAAGCGATCGGCCAGCGGATGGCCGACGAAGCGCGCATCGATGCCGTGGCGCGCATAGATCGGCGGCTCCATCGGAAACAGGCACAGTACGCGATGCACGCTTTGGCCGATCTTGTCCGCACGCTTCTCGCGCCAGGCCCAGATCGACGGGCTCACGTAATGCACGGTACGCAGGCCTGCCTGCTTCAAGCGGCGTTCAAGGCCGAGATTGAAATCAGGCGCGTCGATGCCGACGACGATGGCGGGCTTGGCGGCAAGCAGGCGCGCCATCAGTTCCTTGCGCAGCCGCAGCAGGCGCGGCAAATGGCTGATGACTTCCGCAAAACCGAACAGCGACAGTTCGCGGATGTCGTACCAGGATTCGAAACCGTGTTCTTGCATGCGGCGGCCGCCGATGCCGACGAAGCGTGCGTCAGGATAGTGCTTGCGCAGCGCCGTGATGAGATCCGCGCCGAGTTGATCGCCGGAGTCTTCGCCGGCGATCAACGCGATCAGCGGGGCTGCGGCGTCAGTGGGCATGATCTGCGCGATGCACGGCGGTTAGCGAGCCAAACCGCGTTCGCTGCGATCCAGGAAATCCAGCATCGCCCGCACGTCCTCGCTCTCCTGGGCTTGCGCCACCAACTGCTCGCGCGCCTCGGCCAGCGACAGGCCCGAGGTGTAGAGCGTGCGGTAGGCGCGCTTGATGGCGGTGATGCGATCCGGCTCGAAGCCGCGGCGCTTCAGGCCGGTGGTGTTGAGCCCGCGCGGGCGGCCGGCCTGGTCGTTGGCCATCATCAGGAACGGCGGCACGTCGGCGCCGAGCAGGCAGCCCATGGCGATGAAGGCGTGGGCGCCGATCTTGCAGAACTGGTGCGCGCCGGAGTAGCCGGAAAACACCGTCCAGTCCCCCACTTCGACATGGCCAGCCAAGGCCGAATAGTTGGAAAAAATGGTGTGGTTGCCGACGTTGCAATCGTGAGCTACGTGCACATACGCCAGCAGCCAGTTGTCGTTGCCGATGCGGGTGACGCCGCCGCCATCGCCGGTGCCGCGGTTGATGGTAGTGAATTCGCGGATCAGGTTGCGATCGCCGATCACCAGCTCGGTACGTTCGCCGTTGAACTTCATGTCCTGCGGATCGCCGCCCAGCGAGGCGAATTGCGCAATGCGGTTGTCGCGGCCGATCCGGGTGGGGCCCTGGATCACCACGTGCGGTCCGATCACCGTGCCGTCGTCGATCTGAACCTCCGCGCCGATGACTGTAAAGGCACCAATGCTGACATTGGCGCCGATGACGGCCGACGGGTCGATTTGCGCGGTGGGATGGATCATTTCTCCGACCTCGCGGCGCATAGCAGCTCGCAGCTCGCTACTTCGCGGCCATCCACCAGCGTGCGTGCCTCGAACAGACCCATGCTGCGCAGCAGACGCTTGAGTTTCACTTCCATGCGCAGCTGATCGCCTGGCACGACCGGCGCGTTGAAACGCGCGTTGTCGACCTTGGCCAGATAAAACAGCGGGCTGGGCGAACCGCCCTTCAGGCTTGCACTGATCTGCGTAAGCAGGCCTGCCGACTGCGCCATGGCTTCCACGATCAGTACCCCGGGCATGACCGGATGGCCGGGGAAGTGGCCGTCGAAAAACGGTTCGTTGATGGTGACGTTCTTCAGCGTCACCACGCTCTGTTCGGGCACGATCTCGATTACGCGGTCCACCAGCAGGAACGGGTAGCGGTGCGGCAGCAGTTCCCGAATTCGCTCCACGCCCACCGGTAGCGTGATCGGGGTAGTGTTGTCAGTCATCATTTCTTATCCTTTTCCAGCGCCGACAATCGGCGCGCGTACTCGTCCAGGTGCTTGAAGCGCGCAGCATTGCGGCGCCACTGTCGGTTCTCCTGCAGCGGCACCCCGGAGGAATACTCGCCAGCCTCCCGAATCGAATGAGTCACCAGGCTCTTGGCGGTAATGGTAACCCGGTCGGCCACCTCAAGATGGCCCAACACGCCGGCGTTGCCGCCGATCATGCAATAACGGCCGATTTTGGCACTGCCGGCCACGGCGGCGCAGCCGGCCATGGCGGTATGCGCGCCGATGTAAACGTTGTGAGCGATCTGGATCTGGTTGTCCAGCCGCACGTCCTCTTCCAGCACGGTATCCTCGAGCGCGCCGCAGTCGATGGTGGTGTTGGCGCCGATTTCACAGTCGTCGCCAATGCGCACACCGCCCAGCTGCGGCAGCTTTACCCAGTGATCGCGATCGAAAGCCAGGCCGAAACCGTCCGATCCGATGACTGCCCCTGGATGCACCAGCACGCGCTTGCCGAGCGTGACGCGCTTGACCAGGGTTACCCGGGCAACCAGGCGCGATTGTGCGCCGACGACGCAATCCTGGCCGATGATGCAATGCGAGCCCAGCACGGCACCCTCTTCCACCACCGCGCCCTCTTCAATGACGCAGTGCGGGCCGACGCTGGCGGATGGGCTTACACGCGCGCTCGGCGCTATCACTGCGCTGGGATGCGCACCGGGCGTTGCTGCCGGCAAGCGTTCGAACAGGGCGGCGATATGCGCATAAGCTACATAGGGATCGCGGGCAATCAATGCAGCGGTAGGGCAGTTTTCGGCGGCCTCACGGTTCAATACGACCACGCCTGCATGCGTGGCGGCCAGTTGCCCGGCGTACTTGCTGTTGGAGAGAAAGCTGAGTTGGGAAGGGCCCGCCCCGGCAAGCGTGCCGACGCCGTCAATGACGCGCGTTCCGTCGCCACGAAATTCCAGGGCGAAGCGCTCGGCAAGTTGGGCAACGCTGTATCGGGTCGTGCTCATCCAAGGCTCCAGGGTGATCCGCGCATTGTAGGGGTTCGCCCTTGCCCGGGGTACCTGAGAGATGGCCTGCCTCATGCCGCCCATCCGGTACGGCTTCCCTGGGCGAGCAGCTTGTGTCGTGGGGGATAGCGGTTTGGGCTGTGTTGCCGGCTGGGATGGCAATCCAAGCCTGGGGCGGCGCGCGGCACGCTCGGACGGTCATCTCCCCCAAAAGGGCTCGCGTTGTAGGGGATGAGCGCTACTGAGGTATCGATGTCGCTTGCTCGTCAGCTTTTAGATGCCGTTGGCGGACAGGTGGAAAAGGCGAGATATGGTTTGTGATACGGATGGCCATGTATGAAAGCCTCCCGCTTCCTCACCGCAAACGGGTGCCTGCGTATAAGGCGTCAAAGGCGGTATCCGGCTATGGGGAAGCTGGTGATGGCTTTGGCTTGATTTATTATTAGTCAAGCTTCCAGTAGGCATAAAATACGGTGCCATGCTCTTCAATTTCGTTATATATCGTAAAATCGTCAAGATTATTTAAAGCTTGTTTTCCAGGATAAGCAGCGTTCAAATAAAAGTACTGTCTCAGATACCTCACATGGGTATTTGCCGTGCATTGTTCAAAAGAATCTGTCGAAACGATATATATGTACGACGTGGCCTGTGTAGTTTGCGTACAGTCGGCCTGGCTGGGGGTTGATACTACGAGTTCGGCTTCCAGGGTGATATCTCCCAGGTACAGGCGACTTCGATCGATCTTGAAAGTATGGCTTTGATTGAGATTCAGATAGCTTGAATCAACGGTATATCCACGCCCCAGTGGATCCTTGCAGTCGGGATCGGGGTCGGCGGGATCACAGAAATCCTCTTCCGGTTTATCGATGGCAACGTGGTTGGCCCATAAATAAATGGTATTGCTTACCCAGGCAAAGTTTTCTACGAAAATGTCGGCCTTGATATCGCCAGTGGTGCTTTGATCGGGGCTGTCTGAATATTCGGCAGCATAGGCTGGCGATACACACGTGCTTAGGCCTATCCCTATCAGGACAAGCATGGCTCTTGCTTTAACGGTCATTTTGAACGCCCCTTTGGCTGATTTCAGCGATGGCCCGTTGAGCGCTTCCATCCTGGCCGCAGCGATAAAAAAAGAAAGCGTGGCATTGCCACGCTTTCTGTAGGCGTCGAACTGAAGGGTTTGTAGCTTAAAACTGGCTGCCGAAGGTGAACTGGACTCGCAAGCCTCCCGAATCGAATGAGTCACCAAGCTCTTGGCGGCAATGGCAATCCGGTCGGCCATTCAGATGGCTGAGCACACCGGCATTGCCGGCCATGACGGTATGTGCGCCGATGTAAACGTTTTAGGCGATCTGGATCTGGTTGTTCAGCCGCCTAATAAGCTAAGCTACCAAGTGTATTTGTATATCGGCAACGTTGAGCCGAAACAGGCGTCAGGTGGGCCATAACAGCTTGGTCCTTTGCTTTGATGACCGTCGGGTGGGGCATACGGAGAGTAGGAGACGAATACTCTTTTTGGAGTATATGTAACCAAATTGCCGTCAGCCTGAAGGGCTAAATATGTAGATCTCTGTTCGGTGATGGTGTAATTGGACATTTGTGACGCTGAAAGCGTAGGGATGCTTAAATATATACTGCCATTTTTATCGTGAAAAAATACGACACCCATTTGGAGATACGCAAACTTTGCTCTTCCTGTGGTCGCCGAAGACCATGTTGCACCTAACGGGCTATATAACACTAGATTTCCGTCAGCCTGGAAAACGAAATTATATTTTCCTGCACTAAATACTTTTTCTTTATCCAAATATCCATCTGGACCGATGACTGCGGCGTTTGCACCTACTGGGTTGCTATGATCAGAAGTATTGGAGGACCAGATAGGGTCGACCCTGAAAACAATCCATTGACCATAGTCAGTAATTGCAGCGTAGGCTGGTTTGTTGTACGCAGTGTTTGAGGACCAGATGGCTCTTCCTTGCGATTTATTGTAAAGAACGAAATTGCCATCTTCTTGCATAACGGCCCAGTCGGCTCCTGACCCGATCGTATTAGTGGACCAAAGCGCTTTGCCTGCCGATGTATAGACTACAAAGTTTCCATCACCCTGCATGACCGCGAAGTAATTTCCGTTGTTTGAATAAAGCATTTCTCCTGCAGACAATCCTTGTCCTGCATTGAGTAGGCCTGCAAAAGCCTGGCAGGTCCACAATATTAGCGTGCTGAAGACTAGAAGTTTCGTTTTCACGACAAGCCCTCCCTAAGGGTCGCAAGGCAATCGGTTGCCTTGAGGGGTATCGTCTAAAAAATAGCGATAAAAAAGAAAGCGTGGCATTGCCACGCTTTCTGTAGGTTTCGACTTGAAGGGTTTGTAGCTTAAAACTGGCTGCCGAAAGTGAACTGGATGCGTTCAGCGTACTGGCTGTCGCCCGGCTGTTTGCGGAACGGAACGCCCAGGCTGATGATCAGCGGACCGATCGGCGCCTGCCAGTGCAGGGACACGCCGGCGGATGCGTCAAGCTGCTTGGCGCTGAAGCTCTGCACGTCCTTGTAGGCCTGGCCGACGTCGAGGAACAGCGACACGCGCGCGGTGTTGATGTCCTTCAGGAACGGTAGCGGCAAGTACAGTTCCGCCGTGCCCAGCACCTTGAAGGCACCACCGATAGGCTGTGCATAACTATAGGCGCTGCCAGGGCAGAAGCCGTTGCGGTTGGGCTGGATGGGCGCGCCGTTGACGTCGCCTGCACAAGCACGCGGGCCCAGGGTGTTGTCCTGGAAGCCGCGCAGGTCGGTCACGCCGCCAGCATAGAAATTCTGCCAGAACGGATAGGTGACTTTGTCGCCGGCTTTGTAGCCCACGCCGGTGGCTGGATCGTAGTCGGTCGTGGTGTTCTTGAAGGTCTTGTTGCCGTAGGTGTCACCGTAAGCGACCTTGCCGTCCAGGTACAGCACAAAGCCCTTCCACATGGGCCAGTAATGATTGGCCTCGGCGTTGAAGGTCCAGTACTGCACGGTGGAACCCGGCAGCGCCACGTTCACGCCCGCGCTGATCGAGCCGCCGTGGGTGGGCGCCCAGTACGAGTTGCGCGTGTCATGCACCCAGCCCAGCGAGCCGGTCCAGCTGTGGATGGTTTCATGGCCCAGCGCATTGATGTAGTCGACCAGCACCTGCGGCGTGTAGCCGACGTAGGTGTTGAGCTTGGTGCTGCCGATACCGAGGCTGCCGCTCAGGCGGTCGAAATCGGTGATCGGGATGCCCAGGGTGGTGGAGAACGATTTGGTGCTGTTCGAGTAGCTGGCGTACTGATTGCCCAGGCTGCTGTAATCGGCCTTCGAAAAGGTCGCGTTATAGCCGATGCTGATGCCGTTGTCGGTCAGGTATGGGTTGAGGTAGCCCGCGTTGACCGAGGTAAGGTAGTCGCTGCGCTGCGCGCCGATGGTGAAGTGATCGCCGGTGCCGAGGAAGTTGTTCTGCGACACCGAAGCGGACAGGATGATGCCCGAATACTGCGAATAGCCCACGCCGAAGGTCAGGCTGCCGGCGGACTGCTCCTCCACCTTCGCCGTCAAGTCGACTTCGTCGTCGCTGCCGGGGACGGTCTGCTTGTCGATGGTGACGGTCTTGAAGTAGCCCAGCTGTTGCAGGCGGATCTTCGAGCGGTCGATCGCCGCCTGCGAATACCACGAGCCTTCGAGCTGGCGCATTTCACGCCGCAGCACGTCGTCTTCCGTGCGCGTGTTGCCCTGGAAGATCACGCGGCGAACATAGACGCGCGGGCCCGGCTGGATATACCAGGTGACGTCCACCGTCTTGTTCTGCTTGTCGAGCTTGGGCACCGAATTGACCTTGGCGAAGGCGTAGCCGATGTTCGCCAGCAGTGCCTTGATCGAATCGGAGGTTGCCTCGATCGCGCGGCGATTGAACAGGTCGCCGTCCTTCACGAAAACCAGCTTGCGCAGCGTGTCTTCGGGCAGGATGAGCTGGCCGAGCAGGTGCGTGCCTGAGATGTGGTAGATGTCGCCCTGGGTCACGTCGGCGGCGATGTACATCGCGCGCTTGTCCGGCGCAATGGTCACCTGGGTGGAGTCGATGCCGAAGTCGGCGTAGCCGCGGTCCATGTAGTAGGACTGCAGCTTTTTCAGGTCGCCCGACAGCTTGTCCTGGGAATACTGGTCGTTCTTGGAGTACCACGACAGCAAGTTGGTGGTGCCGGTTTCGAAGTTGTCTTCGATTTCCTTGTCGGTGAACGCCGTATTGCCGACGATGTTCACTTCCTTCACCTTGGCGACCTTGCCTTCGCGGATTTCGATGTCGACCGAAACGCGGTTGCGATCCAGTGTCGTCACGTGCGGCGACACCGAGACGTTGTACTTGCCGCGGTTGTAGTACTGGCGGATCAGTTCCTGCTGTACGCGGTCCAGCGCCAGGCGGTCGAAGGTTTCGCCTTCGGACAGACCGATGTCCTTCAGGCCCTTCTTCAGGTCGTCGGTCTTGATGTCGCTGTTGCCGCGGATCGTCAGCTTGGCGATCGACGGGCGTTCGGTCACCTTGATCACCAGGATGTTGCCGTCGCGCTCCAGCTCCACGTCGCTGAAGAATTTGGTGCCATACAAGGCGCGGATCGCTTGCTGGGCTTCCTCGCTGGTGAGCCGGTCGCCCTTGTTGATCTGCAGGTAGTTGAAAACCGTACCTGCGGAGATGCGATTGAGGCCCTCGATACGGATGTCGGAGACGACGAAGGGTTCCAGCGCGAACGCGCCGGTCGAAAGGGAGGCAAGCAGGATCAGGGCGGCGATACGCTTCATCGTCGATTCCGTTGTGTTATTCGGACGGGGCGGCCATGCGGCCGCCCCGCTGCATTTTTTTCAAAACCGGCATCATGCCAGCCTTAAGTGTGTTCCCCACCTGCGCCGGCGCAGCCGGCGAAAAAACGCCGGATGCCGCACAGGGCGCAGGCTTTGCCACGCGATCGGAAACGCTGGCACCCCAACCCAGGTTGCAGGCGGCGCGCATCCGTCTCACGAGGGCAGGATGATGCGATGGATGTCGTTGTAGAACGCCAACCCCATCAGCGTGACCAGCAAGGCGATGCCCACATACTGGCCCGCGATCATGGTCCGCTCGCTGACCGGACTGCCTTTGATCAGCTCGATAAGGTAATACAGCAGATGGCCGCCATCCAAGACCGGGATGGGCAACAGGTTGATGATGGCCAAACTCAGTGACACCAGGCCGAGGAATTCCAGGAACCGGTCCAACCCCATCTGCGCGGCCGCGTTGGCGACCTGCGCGATGCCGATCACTCCGGAAAGGTTCCGCGTGGACGCCTCGCCGGTGACCATCTTGCCGACCATGCCGAAGGTGTCGGTGGTGCGTTGCCAGGTGAGGGCGAGCGATTCGGTGAACGCCTTGGCCGGACCGTAATGCTGGATGGCGGCCTCGGCGGCCGGGCCGCTTATGCCGATGATCCACTGCATCGGCAGCCCCTGTTCCGATTTCATCTGGGCCGTGACGGTGAAACTCATCGGCTTGCCGTGACGTTCGACGTCCACCGAGAGTCGCGGCGATTTTGCAGCGTTGGCCTTGATCAGCGTGCCGATGTCGTCGAAGTTCTTCACCGCATTGCCGTTGATGCTCACAATGCGGTCACCGGCCTGGAGGCCGGCCAGCGCGGCGGGATCACCTGCTGAGAGGCTGGCGATGACAGGCGGTGGGGGCGCCGGCGACAGACCCAGCTTGTCCAAGTATTGTCCGAGATCTTCGCCCGCCGGCAGGCGATTGAGCGGCAGCACCAGCGAGCGCTCCTTGCGGTCGGTGCCCAGCACGGTGATCGCCAGCGGCGTGCGACTCAGCAGCGCATTGGCGATGGCATCGTAGGAGTCACTCCAGGTGCTGACCTGCATCCCGCCGATCGTGAGCAAGCGGTCGCCCGGCTCGATGCCGGCCTGCGCGGCCAGGCTTTGCGGTGCGGCGGTAACGATCGGTGCGTAGTCGGTACGGCCGATCAGGAACATCAGCCAGAAGGCGGCGATGGTGAAGATGATATTGAAGCCGGGGCCGGCGGCCACGATGGCAATGCGCTTCCAGATCGGCTGCGCGGTGAATTCCTGGTGGCGTTGAGCGGGATCGACTTCGCCCTCGCGCGCGTCCAGCATCTTGACGTAGCCACCGAGCGGAATCGCCGCGATCTGATACTCGGTACCGTCCCGGCCGATGTGCTTCCATACCGCGCGGCCGAAGCCGATCGAGAAGCGCAACACTTTCACACCGCAGCGTCGGGCGACCCAGTAGTGTCCGAATTCGTGAAAGGTCACCAGCACGCCAAGCGTGACCAGCAGCCAGAACACCGAGCCAAGAAAGGGATTCATCAAAGCAGGTACGTCTCTCAGGAACTCAAAGCTTATCAGCAAGCGTTGCAAAGTACCTGCCGAACGGCCTGGACGGCTGCCAGTAGGCCTGCACTCAGGATTGGACTTCGACCATGGCAGATGGCGGCAGTTCCTTACGCCACGCTATCGGGAGCGCGATGGGGCCGCCTAAAACCCTAGCAGCAGCTTCCCCAGCGCAAACACCGGCAAGGCCGCAAACACGCTATCCAGCCGGTCCAGCAGCCCGCCATGGCCCGGGAACAAGGCACCGGAGTCTTTCACGTTCGCGTGGCGTTTCATCAGGCTTTCCAGCAGATCGCCGATGATCGAGCTGGCGACCGTCACGACGGTAACCACGATCAAGCCCAGCAGGCGCAGGTCGCGGACGCCCAGTAGCCATCCCGCCACAGCGGCCACCAGCGCACTGGTGGCGAAGGCGCCATAGACCCCGACCCAGGTCTTGCCGGGGCTGATCTGCGGGGCCAGCTTGCGCTTGCCCTTGCCGAACCAGCTGCCAGCGAAATAGGCGCCGGTATCGGCGGCCCACACCAGCAGCATGGCCAGGAACGTCCAGGTATGGCCGTGGGGTTCGCTGCCATGGATGCTCAGCGCCGCCACCCAGGCGGGGAACACCACCAGGGCGCCGGCCAGCAGTTTCAGATTGCGATTTTCCGGGGTAGGCGCGGCCGCGAAGGCGAAATGGCGCAGCCATACGCACGTCAGCAGCCACCAGGCCACTCCGGCCACGATCAATGCGTGCCATAGCCATGGCGAATCGCGCAGCATCCACAGCGCAATGAAGCCCAGCAGGACGACTCCCAGCAGCATGCCGCGGGCTACGCGGCTTTTCATGCCGGCCAGCCGCGACCATTCCCATGCCGCCGCCAGAAAGGCCACCGCCAGCAGGCAGGCGAACACGCTGGTCGGCAAAAGCAGGATCAGCAGGATCGCCAGTGGCGCGAGGAGCAGGGCGGTAATAACACGCTGTCGCAGCATGACGGGTCCTAGCGGCTGGCTACAGCCGCCACGCGGCCTGGGTGGCGATGGCGTGACAGGCGGATAAGGGTGCTGGCAAGCCGGCTCAACGTGTCGCCGCCTGGGCGACTTGGTCGCCAGTGCGGCCGAAGCGCCGTTCGCGCCGGGCAAAGTCGTTGATGGCCAGTTGCAGCGAAGCCTGGTTGAAGTCCGGCCATAGCGTCTCGGTGAAATAGAGCTCCGCATAGGCTAGCTGCCACAGCAAGAAATTGCTGATGCGATGATCGCCGCCAGTGCGAATGAACAGGTCCAGCGGCGGCACTTCGGCCAGGCTGGTGCAGCGGTCGAAGGCGGCTTCGTCGATGGCCTCGACGGCAAGTTCGCCCCGCGCCACCGCCATGGCTGCCTTGCGTGCCGCTTGCACGATGTCCCAGCGGCCCCCGTAATTGACGGCGATATTCAGATTCAACTTGGTGTTTCCGGCGGTACGTTCGGCAGCATCAACCATGCGCTTGTGCAGCGCCTTGTCGAAGGCCGACAAATCGCCGATGAAGCGCAGGCGTACGCCGTTCTGGTCCAGCTCGTCCACCTCCTTGTCCAGCGCGCGCATGAACAGATCCAGCAACGCGCCGACCTCATCGGGCGGACGCTGCCAGTTCTCGCTGGAGAAGGCGAACAGCGTCAGCGCTTCCACGCCATGGCGGATGCAGCCTTCCACCACCTCGCGCACCGCCTTGCGGCCGGCGTTGTGGCCGAAACTGCGCGGTCGGCGGCGTGCTTTCGCCCAGCGCCCATTGCCATCCATCACGATGCCGATATGACGCGGGATATGTTTGAGCGTGGTCGTGGTCATGGATGGAGAGTAACGGTGGCGGCCGTGCCAGCTTCGCCTGGAGCCATGCAGAACACGCGTTGGTCAGGAAACGGCCATATGACGGCCCCCTTCTGCCTCGTCGCGGCAAGGATGATGGCGGAAGCGGGGCTCACGCGGCCAGCTGGCCTGGAGTCCGCATGGGGGCTGCGGTTGTGCAAGATGGACCCCTCACCCTTCTTTGCCCCTCCATCAGGTGGCGTGGACGGCGCGTGCCAACGTCTACTTCTGCGTCAGTCGATGTCCTTACATGGACATCAACTCTTCTTCCTTGGCCTTGGCCAGCTTGTCGACTTCCTTGACGAACTGGTCCGTGAGCTTCTGGATCTCATCATCCGCCCGACGTTCCTCGTCCTCGGTGATCTTCTTTTCCTTGAGCAGGTCCTTCACGTGTTGCAGCGCATCGCGGCGCACGTTACGGATGGCGATCTTCGCATTCTCGCCTTCGTGCGACACGTGCTTGGCCAGTTCGCGGCGGCGCTCCTCGGTGAGCGGCGGCATGTTCAGGCGGATCACCGTGCCGGCGGTGGTGGGCGTGATACCCAGATCGGAGGCCAGCAAGGCTTTTTCAACCGGGCCGACCATGTTCTTCTCGAACGGCGTGATGACGATCGAACGCCCGTCGGCCAGGGCAACCGTTGCCACCTGGTTCAACGGCATGTCCGAACCGTAGTAGGGCACCTTGATGCCATCGACCAGCGTGGTGCTCGCGCGGCCGGTGCGCAGGCGGGACAAGTCGTGCTTGAGGGCATCGATGCTCTTGCCCATGCGGGTCTGGGCATCGTGTTTGATGTCGTTGAGCATGTTCAATCACCCGATGGCGTGCAAGCCGGCAAGTATAGCAGTAACTCCCCGGCCCTCTTCGCAGAGGGCTTGGGAGGACAAAGCCGCCAGTCAGCTGGCGTCGACCAGCGTACCGATCGGCTCGCCGTGCATGATGCGCATCAGGTTGCCCGGCACGGTCATGTCGTAAATGCGCAGGGGCATGCGATGGTCGCGGCATAGTGCGATCGCGGCGGTGTCCATCACGGCCAGCTTGCGCTCGATCACCTGGTCGTAAGTGAGTTTTTCGAAGCGCGTGGCGTCGCTGTGCTTGGCCGGGTCGGCGGTGTAAACGCCATCGACCTTGGTGGCCTTGAGCAGCAGGTCGGCGCTTACTTCGATGGCGCGCAGCGCCGCCGCCGAGTCGGTGGTAAAGAAGGGGTTGCCGGTGCCGGCGGCGAACAGCGCGATGCGGCCTTTTTCGATGTGGCGAATGGCGCGGCGGCGGATGAAATCCTCGGCCACGTCATGGATCTGGATGGCGCTCATCACGCGGGCAAAGCCGCCGCGCTTTTCGATGGCATCCTGCATCGCCAACGCGTTCATCACCGTGGCCAGCATGCCCATGTGATCACCGGTGACGCGATCCATGCCGGCGGCAGCCAGGCCGGCGCCGCGGAAGATATTGCCGCCGCCGATGACTACGCCGATCTGGATGCCGGCCTTCTGTACCTCGATGATTTCGTTGGCCAGCCGGCCGATGACTTTGGGGTCGATGCCATAGTCGGCTTCCCCCATCAGGGCTTCGCCGGAGAGTTTGAGCAGGATGCGTCGGTACTTAAGCGGGTCGCTCATGGGGGCTCCGGATGGTGGGGTGTAGCCCGGGATACGGCCAAAGGGGTCGTATTCCGGATCGCTGCCGGGCATCGCATGCAAATGCCCCAAGCAAAACGGCGGCATTGTAGCGGAGCTCGCCGCAGACGTCAGCGCGTCATACTTTTATGCTCAGCCTGTGTCAGGTTTCACAGTGCAGTCACGACGGGAGCCATCCATGCACCACACCATCGCCGCCATCGCCCTGCTGGTGCGTGACTATGACGAGGCGATTGCGTTCTACACCGGTTGCCTGGATTTCGAACTGGTCGAGGATACGCCGCTCGGCGGTGGCAAGCGCTGGGTCCTGCTCGCGCCACCGGGCTCAAGCGAAACGCGCCTGTTGCTAGCCCAGGCGAGCACCGCCGAACAAGACTCTCATGTAGGGGAGCAGGGCGGCGGACGCGTATTCCTGTTCCTGCACGTCGACGATTTCCATGCGCGCTATGAAGCGATGCGTTCGCGCGGCGTGCGGTTCCTTGAGCGACCGCGTGACGAGCCCTATGGCACCGTGGCGGTGTTCGAAGATCTGTATGGCAACAAGTGGGATCTGTTGCAGCCGCGCACCAAACCGGCCGCCCCGCCGCTTCGCCCAGTGAATACGTAGTCTGGGATGACAATCTCGGCATGGTCATGCATGTCATATCGCGATGCCGGGATTGCCATTCCAGTCACGCGATCCAAAAAAGAAAGGCCGCGATGTCCCGCGGCCTTTCGTACAAACCAGCTGCGACGATTTACGCCAGGCCGGCCTGCTTCATCACTTCGGCGGCGAAGTCCTCTTCCACCTTCTCGATACCTTCGCCAACGGCCAGGCGAGCCACCGCGATCACATCGGCGCCTTCCTTTTTCAGCGCCTCGGCGACGGTGACATTGGTGTCCAGCACGTAGGCCTGGCCGAGCAGGGTGACTTCGGAAATGATCTTGGCGACCTTGCCGCTGACGATCTTTTCCAGGATGTCGGCCGGCTTGTTCTTTTCCTTGTCCGACATCTGGCTCAGCGCGATTTCCTTTTCCTTGGCCAGGAAGTCGGCTGGCACGTCTTCGGCGCGCACGAACTGCGGATTCATCGCCGCCACGTGCATGGCGATGCCCTTGGCCAGCTCCTCGGAGCCGCCCTTGAGGGTGACCAGCACGCCGATGCGGCCGCCGTGGACGTAGCTGGCGATGACGCCGGTGTTGGACGCGTGCGCCAGACGACGAACCTGGATGTTCTCGCCGATGGTGGCGACCAGGGCCTTGGCAGCTTCTTCAACGCTGCCACCGTCCGGGTAGGCGGCGCTCTTCAGTGCGTCAATGTCCTTGGCGCCGGACTTCAGGGCGATCTGGGCGACATTGTCGCTGAACTTCACGAAGTCGGGGTTCTTGGTGACGAAGTCGGTTTCGCAGTTCACCTCGACCAGCACGGCGTTGCCGTCGGCCTGGGCGGTGACGATGCGGCCTTCGGCGGCCACGCGGCCGGCCTTCTTGTCGGCCTTGGCGAGGCCCGACTTGCGCAGCCACTCCATCGCGACCTCGATGTCGCCGTTGTTCTCGACCAGCGCCTTCTTGCATTCCATCATGCCGGCGCCGGACCGCTCGCGGAGTTCCTTGACCAGTTGGGCGGAGATATTGCTCATGGGATCCTCGGAAACTTGGGGCGCCGGACGCTGCTGCGTCCGGCGCGTTTTTAAGACTTAGTCAGCGTCGCCGGCGTCGTGCTGCACACGGCCGCCACGACCACCGCGGTCACCACGACCGCCACGGCCACCGTCGCGGTCGCCACGGCCGGCACCCTTCTTGGGCGGCGGGTTGCGGCGCGGTGCGGCAGCGCGGCGTTCATCCTCTTCCTTGGCGACCGGGTTGCCTTCGCCGTCCAGCTCGACGAACTCGTTGGCGTCGCCCTGGGCAGCGGCCGGGGCGGCAGCCTTGCCTTCCAGGATCGAGTCGGCGGCGGCGCGCGCGTACAGCTGAATGGCGCGAATGGCGTCATCGTTGCCCGGGATGGGGTAATCCACCAGCTCGGGGTTGTAGTTGGTATCGACCACGGCGATCACCGGGATACCGAGCTTCTTGGCTTCCTGCACGGCGATGTTTTCATGGCCGATGTCGACCACGAACAGCGCGTCGGGCAGGCGGTTCATGTTCTTGATGCCGCCGAGGGAGTTTTCAAGCTTGGCGCGCTCGCGGCGCAGAGCCAGCACTTCGTGCTTGACCAGCTTGTCGAAGCTGCCGTCGGTTTCGGCTGCTTCCAGTTCCTTCAGGCGGCCGACGGACTGCTTGACGGTGCGGAAGTTGGTGAGCATGCCGCCGAGCCAGCGGGCGGTCACGAAGGGCATGCCGGCGCGAGCGGCTTCTTCGGCCAGGGCTTCGCGGGCGGAGCGCTTGGTGCCCACGAACAGCACGGTGCCGCGCTTCTGGGCCAAGCCCGAGAGGAAGTGCATCGCGTCGGTGAACAGCGGCAGCGTCTTCTCGAGGTTGATGATGTGGATCTTGCCGCGGGCGCCAAAGATGTACGGGGCCATCTTCGGGTTCCAGTAACGGGTCTGGTGACCGAAATGCACGCCAGCTTCCAGCATCTGGCGCATGGTGACTTGAGCCATGGTAGTACTCCTGCAGTGGGCCTTTTTCGTTTGGCCCGGGGGTTGGGACCTCCACGTATCCCCGGCTTCGACCGTAGCGCCCTCGAGGCTTGGAGAGGGGCGGCTACGGCACCCCGAAGACGGTGCCGATACGTGTGTGGCATTGGTTGGGCTTGTACCGCATGGCGGTTACAATCCCGCTTCGCTTTGCGCCGTGGTCGGCCATTCGTGGCCGGAAGCGGTCTGCAAAACCCGGAAATTGTAGCCGGGACCACCGCTTCGCGGCAAGTTGGCCTGGTTTTTGGCCGCGCTGCCGCCATATCACATCGGACCTATGGCAATCACCCTCAAATCCGCCCAAGACCTCGAAGGCATGCGCATCGCCGGCCAGCTGGCGGCCGAAGTGCTGGCCATGCTCAAGGAGCATGTGAAACCCGGCGTCACCACCGAGGACCTGGACCGGCTCGCCTACGAGCACATCGTTAACGTGCAGAAGGCGGTCCCGGCCAATGTGGGCTACCACGGCTTTCCCAAGACGCTGTGCACCTCGGTCAACCATGTGATTTGCCACGGCATACCCAGTCCCGGCAAGGTGCTCAAGGACGGCGACATCATCAATCTGGACGTCACCGTCATCAAGGACGGCTGGCATGGCGACACCAGCCGCATGTATTTCGTGGGCACGCCCGGCGTGCTGGCCAAGCGCCTGGTGGAAACCACCTACGAGGCAATGATGCGCGGCATCCAGGCCGTACGCCCCGGCGCCACCCTGGGCGATGTCGGCCACGCGATCCAGAAGCACGCCGAGGCGGCTGGCTTTTCGGTGGTGCGCGAGTACTGCGGCCACGGCATCGGCAAGGTCTACCACGACGAACCGCAGGTGCTGCACTACGGCAAGCCGGGCACGGGCGTGGTGCTGCAGCAAGGCATGACCTTCACGGTCGAGCCGATGGTCAACGCCGGCAAGCCGCAGACCAAGCAACTGCCGGACGGCTGGACGGTGGTGACCAAGGATCACTCGCTGTCCGCCCAGTGGGAACACACCATCGCGGTGACAGATGATGGATTTGAGATTCTGACGCGCTGGCCGGATGCCTGATCGAAGCTTGGGGTGCAAACCCCAACATCGCGCGGTGTGAACATGGCAATGTTGGGGTTTGTACCTCAACCTTCGCGCCAGGCAGGCTTCCGGATGACCTCGTCCGCCGTACCCCTCCCTCCATTACCCCGCCTCCCGCTTGCGGTCCCGCGCTCGGGTGTTTCCAGCGAGGCGCGCGTTGCCCTTCGCCAGCTGGTCGGCGACCTTGACCGGGCCATTGCCGTGGCCTTCCGCGATGGCGCCGGCGCCGCCGCGCTCGCACGGCGACGCAGCGAATCGGTCACGCGCATCGTGGCGCACGTGTGGACAGCTTGTCTGGGCGAGGTAAGCGGTGCGGCGCTGTTCGCCATCGGCGGATTCGGGCGCGGCCTGTTGTTTCCGTATTCGGACATCGATCTGCTGGCGCTGGTCCAGCAAGCGGATGCTTCGCGTTTGCGCGCGCTCGAACAATGCTTCGCAACCTTCTGGGATATCGGCCTCAAAGTTGGCCATGCCGTGCGAGATCCGGAGCAATGCAAGGCGCTGGCGGCTTCCGAGGCCAGCGTGTTCACCAGTCTGCTCGATGCACGCCGTCTGACCGGCGATCCCGCGCTCGACGCAAGCCTGCGCGACATCGTCGAGGCGCCGGATATGTGGCCACCGCAGGCTTATCTGCAGGCGCGCCTGGCCGAGCGCGATGCGCGCTATGCGCGTTTCGACGACACGGCCTACAACCTGGAGCCCAACCTCAAGGATGGCCCGGGAGGACTGCGCACGCTCGATTCGCTGCGCTGGCTTGGCCAGCGCCTGGCCCATGCGCCGGATTTTCCGGACATGGTGGTTGAAGGCCTGCTCGACCCGGCCGAATGCGACACGCTGCTGCAGGCCGAAGCCACGTTGCGCCGTTATCGCTTCGCCCTGCATCTGGAAGCGGGGCGTCCGGAAGAACGATTGTTGTTCGACTATCAGCGCGCGCTGGCCGCACGGCTGGGGTTCGAAGACGAGCACGAAAAAAATCTCGGTGTCGAGCAATTCATGCAGGGCTACTACCGCGCCGCCAGCCAGGTGGAGCGCCTGGGCTGGCAGATTGCCGAACGCTTTGTGGAAATGCTGGAGCCGCCCAGCGAGGCGCAGCCGGTCGGCACGGATTTCGTGCGTTACGGTGCTCGCATTGCAGTACGCGATCCTGACTTGCTTACGCATCGTCCTCAAGCGCTGGTGGACATATTTATCGCGAGACTGGACCAGAAAGGCGTAATCGGCTTCACCGCCGACACCATGCGTCGCGTCCACCAGGCCACCGCAACGATGGGCACGCAGCTGGCCGATGACCCACAAGTGCTCGCTTCCTTTCTGCGCTTGCTGCGGCATGGAGCACCGGCCGTGGATGCGCTGTGGCGCATGAATCGTCACGGCTTGCTTGCGGCCATCCTGCCTGCGTTCGGCAAGGTGTTCGGCCGCATGCAATACGATCTGTTTCATGTCTACACCGTGGATGAGCATACGTTGCGCGTGCTGCGCAACGTTGCGCGTTTTGCCGATGCATCCACGCAAGCCGAATTCCCGCTCGCATGCGAAGTGTGGTCGACGCTGCCCAAGCCTGAGGTGCTGCTGCTGGCCGCACTCTTTCATGACATCGCCAAAGGGCGTGGTGGCGACCATTCCGTGCTGGGAGAAGAGGATGCGCGCGCGTTCGGCGACAAGCTCGGTTTGCCGGACGAAGATATCGAACGGGTGGCGTGGCTGGTGCGCTGGCATCTTCTGATGAGCACCACTGCCCAGCGCCAGGACATCACCGACCCGGATGTCGTGCACCGATTCGCCGAGAAAGTGGCCGGACGCGAGCGATTGGGACAGCTGTATCTGCTCACCATCGCCGACATCATGGGTACCAGCCCGCGCCTGTGGAACGCCTGGAAGGACCGCCTGCTCGCGGATCTCTATACCGCCACGCGCTATGCCTTGCGCAGCGAGGCCAAGCCGTCGTCCGGGGCCGCCGCGCGCGCGCAGGCGTGTCGCGAGCAGGCCATGGATCTGCTGCTGGCCGATGGCGGCGACAGGGTTGCCGTTGTCCAATTGTGGGATAGCTTCCCGATGGTCAGCTTCCTACGCCATCGGCCCGAACAGATCGCCTGGCAGACCGCGCAGATCCTGCATGGACAAGGCAAGCTGCCGCTGATTGCGGTCAATCCGCTGTCGGTGCGTGGCGGCACCGAATTGTTCGTCTATGCGCCCGATCGCGACGGCCTGTTCGCCAACGTCACCGCCATGCTGGATCGCCTGCATTTCTCGGTGATGGAGGCGCGCGTGCTCAGCTCGCCGGATGGCAAGGCGATGGATACCTTCCTGTTGCTGGAAGCGGAAACGCAGAAACCTGCGAGCCACGAGCGGGCCGAAGAACTGCAGCAACGCCTGCATCGAGCCCTGCAGCAATCGGCGCCGATCATGCCGTCACGGCGCAGCATGTCGCGTCACCTGAAGCACTTCCAGATGACGCCGCGTATCGATTTCAAGCTATCCGACGGGCGTACGCAGATGGCGCTGGTATGCAGCGACCGTCCCGGTCTGCTTGCCGCCGTCACGCAAGTGATGATGGCCTGCGAAGTGCGCGTGCATGATGCCCGCATCGCCACCTTTGGCGAGCGCGTGGAGGATTTTTTCCAGCTCACCGACCGTCGCAACGAGCCGCTGAACGAGACACAACAGCAGCGTTTGTGGCAGGCTTTACGGGAGCGGATCGGGCCACAGAGCCTGTCCGCATAGCCCAGGCGCAGCCGTTCCTACCCAACGCTATGCACGCTCACACGAGGTGATCGGACCGTTCCAGCGGCCTGTCATCGCCAATCTCCCTTTCTCGTTTTGGCTGAGATTCGCCACCTAAGGCTGTGCCTCCATGTCCGCATCCCATACCTTTCTCAAGCTTGCCCGCCAGCTTCACCTTTACATTGGCGTGTTTATCGCACCCGCCTTGCTCTTCTTCGCGGTTACCGGCGGTTTGCAGGTATTTGGCTTGCACGAAACCTCCCGCGATAGCGATTACAAGCCGCCGGCGTGGCTGGCCGTGGCTGCGCAATTGCATAAGAAGCAAACGGATGTACTACCCCAGCGCCGTGCACGTCCTATCGAAGCCGGCCCGCCCGCCGCCGCGTCGAGGCCGAACGCTGCGGCGGTGCAGCCGAACAAGCCGGCAACACCTGCCAGGCATCCCTTGCCGCTGAAGATATTCGCCGCTTTCGTCTCGCTAGGCTTGTTCGTATCGACCTTGCTCGGCCTCTACATGGCGTATCGCTATACGCGTAAGCATGTGCTGATCAGCGTATTGCTGGCGGCGGGAGTCATATTCCCGATCGTCCTTGCCTTAATTTGAGAACGCTTGCGGCAACGACTGGCAAGTGGTTGTAATCTTCACTGTCGACCCGAACACGAGCCTCGCTCATGCAGCCCATCGAAACCCTCATCAACGACGCCTTCGAACGCCGCAACGACCTCACCCAGGCCGAGATCGAAACCCACTTGCGCCCGGCGCTGACGCAGGTGATGGATCTGCTCGAATCGGGCGAGCAACGCGTCGCGGCACCCGACGGCCAGGGCGGCTGGACCGTCAACCAGTGGCTGAAGAAAGCGGTGCTGCTGTATTTCCGCATTCACGGCAATCGCGTGGTGGACGGCGGCCCCGCCCTGGCGTTCGACAAGGTGCCGTTGCGCTTCCAACACGGCAACGGCGCGGAACTGGAAAACCTCGGCGCGCGCGTGGTGCCCGGCGCGCTGGTACGCCGTGGCGCTCACGTCGCGAAAGACGCAGTGCTCATGCCCAGCTACGTGAACGTCGGCGCCTATGTTGGCGCAGGCAGCATGGTCGACACCTGGGCGACTGTCGGCTCCTGCGCGCAGATCGGCGCGGGTGTGCATTTGTCCGGCGGCGTCGGTATCGGTGGTGTGCTCGAACCGCTGCAGGCCAATCCCACCATCATCGAAGACAATTGCTTCATCGGCGCTCGTTCCGAAGTGGTGGAAGGCGTGGTGGTGGAGCGCGGCAGCGTGATCGGCATGGGCGTGTTCCTCGGCCAGTCCACCCGCATCTACAATCGCGCCACGGGTGAAATAAGCTATGGCCGCGTTCCGACCGGCAGTGTGGTGGTGGCCGGCAATCTGCCGGCGAAGGACGGCAGCCACAGCCTGTACGCCGCGATCATCGTCAAGCAGGTCGATGAGAAGACGCGCAGCAAGACCGGCATCAACGAGCTGCTGCGTAGTGGTGAGTGAGCAGCCACTTTCTACTTTATCTGCGCATGCTGCAGCGACAAAAACTCAAGATGGATCGGGACCGATGACAGTCACCACGCTTTATGGCCTGCCCAATTGCGACACCTGCAAGAAGGCGCGCAACTGGCTTACTCGTTTCGAGGTGGCGCACGAGTTCGTCGACTACCGCGCCAATCCCGTGCCGCCGGCGACCTTGAAAGCCTGGGCGCAACATTTGGGCGGCTGGGAAAAACTGGTCAACAAATCCGGCACTACCTGGCGCAACCTGCTGCCGCAACGCAAGAACCCGGGGACCGATCCGGAATGGACCTTGCTGCTGAAGGAATATCCCGCACTCGTCCGCCGTCCGGTGGTGGTACAGGCCGATGGCGCGGTGAGCGTGGGATTTACCGATAACGGCTTCAAGAAACTGTTTGGACGCTGAAAAATGTCGGACGTATTCGATCTCGCTGTCGACCTGATCCGCCGTCGTTCCATCACTCCGGAAGATGGTGGCTGTTTGCCGGAAATCGGTGCGCGACTGGCGCGACTGGGTTTCCGTATCGAGCATCTTCGCTACGGCGAGGTCGATAACTTCTGGGCCACGCATGGTGCGAACAATACGCCGGGCGAGGGGCCCTTGCTGGTGTTCCTCGGGCACACGGATGTAGTGCCGAGCGGACCGGAGGAGGAGTGGCAGAGTCCACCGTTCGAGCCGACGGTGCGCGACGGCCATCTATACGGTCGCGGTGCGGCGGATATGAAAAGCGGGGTCGCGGCCATGACAGTGGCGCTGGAGCGCTTCGTGAACAAGCATCCGGACCATCCTGGCCGGGTTGGCCTGCTGCTTACCAGTGATGAGGAAGGACCGACCAATCTCGATGGTGTTCGGCGCATTGCGGCCTACTTGCGCGAGATGGGCGAGCGCATCGATTGGTGCGTGGTGGGTGAGCCTTCATCCAAGGAAAAGCTGGGCGATCTGATACGTGTCGGCCGGCGCGGTTCGCTTTCGGGAACCTTGATCGTGCGTGGTGTGCAAGGCCACGTGGCTTATCCGGACAAGGCTCTCAATCCCATCCATGCCTTTGCACCCGCGCTGGCCGAACTGGCCGCCGAGCGCTGGGATGAGGGCAACAGCGATTTTCCGCCCACCTCGTTCCAGGTTTCCAACTTCAATGCCGGCACCGGCGCGACCAACGTCATTCCCGGTTCGCTCACCGCCCTGATCAACTTCCGCTACAGCACGGCGAGCACGGCGGAAAATCTGCGCCAGCGTACCGAGGCGATTCTTGCCAAGCATGGCCTGGATTACGCGCTGGAGTGGACGCTTTCGGGTGAGCCGTTTTTGTGTCCCTCGGGCGGACGCTTGCGCGATACCGTGGTGTCCATATGCCGCGAGCTATGCGGTACGGAACCCGAGCAGAGTACGGGCGGCGGCACCTCCGATGGCCGCTTTATTGCGCCGATGGGGGCCGAAGTGGTCGAGCTGGGGCCGGTCAATGCCACCATCCACAAGGTGGACGAGTGCATCGACTTGGCTGAATTGGAACGCTTGCCGGATTTGTATTTGGCGATTTGCGAGCGGATGTTGCTGAGGTCGCTTTGCTGAGTGTGTAGGTTGGGGTGTAAACCCCAACATTGCCATCTATATGCCGCGCGATGTTGGGGTTTGCACCCAGCCTACGGCGAAGGTTCCAGTACCAGCGTGTATTTGTCCGGGCCTGGCATCAGCGGTGTAGGTCGCCCATGCACCCAATCTTCGTGACCGGCGCCGTAGAACGGCGACAGCGGGTTGTCGCTTTGCCCGCCCGGCATCTCAAGGATGCCTTCGTCTTCGTGGCCGGGCGATACATCCAGACGTTCCGATGCGCCGGCCGCAGGTCGCGCGACACGTGGCATGTTGTTGTCGCCGGGCAGCTCGTCGTCGGGCATATCCAGCCATCGGCCGATAAAGTCGGGCAGGGAGCGCGATAACGGATGGCGGATGCCGGCGTGATTCACTTCGCCCCAGGTACGGGCGGCAAGTCCGCCTGGTTGCTTGCCCAGCGTATCGGCAACATTTCGCGCAGCCTGCACCAGTAGTGCGTGCCAATCGTGGTAGCCAGGATCGAGCAACTGCGGCGGTTGCTGCTGGATCAGCATCCATATGGCCGCTTCCTGATTGCCTGGTCCGGGCCATTGGAAATCCGCAAAGCGCTGCTGGATCCGGCTGGTGAACGGCGCGAGTACCAGTTTGTGCACTTCATCCCGGAATGCGTGTACCAGACGGTAGTCCACGCTATCGGACGCGGCCTGATTGCGCCAGGCGGCGGTGAGCTGGCGCAGTTGGCCGAGCGAGGGATCCTGCGTATTGGCGAGGGTGGTTTGCAGCAATTGCTGCCAGCGGGCAAGGAACAGCGCATGGTCGTCCAGTTGGATATCCAGCAGATTGCCGGGTCCGAAATCCGCTCTTGCGCGCAGGTCGTCGCGAATCTGCTGCGCACGCGCGCCCACGTCGTGCCCGCCTTCGCCGAGCAGGGCCAATTCGTCGCTGCCAACCGTGCGATTGTTGGCTGTCCAGAGGCGCCCATCGGCGGGATTCTCGATCCGCGGGTATTGGGACGCTGCGGCCCAGCCGATCCAGCCGGTGTTCGGCTGGGACCAGTCGGCGGGTCGCTGCGGATCGAAGCCGCTGCGCAGCGGGATGCTATTGCCTGCGATGGTCCAGCCGATGTGGCCTGCGCTGTCGGCAACGAGGAAGTTTTGCGGTGGCATGCCCAAGCTGGGTCCCAGGTCCAGGGCCGCGGAGACACTGCTGATGTGCTCGAGCTGCATCAAGGCCAGGTTATACGCACGCGGCTGATCGCCGATCCAGGCGAGCGCAAGCGGGGTACCGTCAGTGTCGTTGGCCAGGATCGGCCCCCAGCGCGTGTCCTCCACGTGCAGAGTGTGCGGCGCCGAACCCTTGATGCCGATGATTTCGTCGTGCGACGCGATCGTCGCCCAGCCCTCAGGCACCTTGTAGCGATTGGGGTCATGCGGGTCACGCTGGACGCGCACCCAATCCATCCAGTCGCCATAGCTGTTGGTGAAACCCCAGGCGATCTGGCCGTTCGATCCCACCACCAGCGCGGGTGTGCCGGGCAGGCTAACGCCCAACACATCGCGCTGTCCCTTCGGCGCGGTTGCATCGGGATAACGCAGGCGCGCGCGGAACCAGATGTCCGGTACGCGTAGCCCCAAGTGCATGTCGTTGGCGAGGATGGCCGATCCACTGCGCGAAATGTTGCCTGCCACCGCAAAACTGTTGCTGCCAGGATAGAAGCGATCCACCGACGGTATCTGTGTTTCGGCAAGCGTCACGGTGTTGCCCGGTGCGCCGAGCTTGCGCAGATCAAACACATCCGCCGCGGGAACGACAGGTGACGGCGACGTCCCGTCCTTCAACGGCGCCTCCCAGGTAGGATCGGGCGAGATCAGGAACTTCACCAGCGGCTCGGGCAGCACGGCACGCATCTGGGCGACGTGCTGTTCGCGCTCGTCGCGGCCGTCGTCATTGAGATCCAGGTACATGGCCGCGATCACCAGCATGGTGTCTTCCGAGCGCCAGGGCTGCGGCTTGGCCTTCAGCAGCAGGTATTCCCAGGGTTTCTCGCGCAGGTTGGAGAGACCCGCATTCACCCCGTCGCGGTACAGATCTAGCAGATGCTTCTGCTCGGGGGTGAACGCCGCATAGGCGGCCTGGGCAACCGCGCGCAGGCGATGGCTACGGTGATGGATGTCGATGTCGAGGGCCGCAGGCCCCACCAGCTCCGAAAGTTCACCCGCCGCCACTCGCCGCATTAGGTCCATCGGAAAGAACCGTTCCTGTGCATGCACGTAGCCGAGCGCATAGGCTACGTCTTCGCGCGACTGGCCGGTGATGGTGGCGGTGCCTAGCGCATCGCGGGTAATGGTGACCGCGTGCTGCGGCCCGATCACCCGCTGGTGGCCATCGAGCTGTGCGCGGCCGCCGGCCAGCAGCCACCATCCGGTGACGAACAAGCCTAGTGCCGCGACAAGCACGAGTATCAGTAGTGCGCGGAACCAACGGAAGCGAGGTTTCGTCGTCATTGTTCGGCAAACACCGCGAAGATGCCCGCATAGGGCTTGACCATGAAGGTGGGAGCGCCGGCATAGCCGGTGCCGTCGATATAGAACTGGGAAATGCTGCCATCGAGGTACAGCGCGTCGCGGCAGTCGAGCTTGTCGCGGAACAATTGCGCGAAGGTATGAAAATTCACCGGCGATTCGCTCACTGCGAAAATGACCTGATAGGGGCTGCGTGCGCACACGCCACTGCGCCATTTGTTGCTGGTCGAATCATGTACGAACTGGTCGTTGATCTTGCCTTCGATCACCAGCATGGGCCCCGATTGGGTGGCCCAGTCCACCGGCTTGGCGTCCGCCTTGAAGTCACCGCTGGTGCGAACGGCTGCATGGCCATCACGATAGATGGCGAACACGCCATTGGGACGGATCGAAAAATTGCCGGCGGCCGGGTTGCCGTGGAACAAATTCAACGGCACCACGGTCTTGCCGTTTTCCACATACAGCCCCAGCGGCGCGTAGGATTGATCGTAGATGCCCGCATTGGTGGCGAACATCAGCCGCTTGCCATGCGCCGCCCCCCATTCGCGCAAACTCTGGATATCTCCGAAGGGCTGGCCGTTGTCGGCATTCTTCCAATGCAGCGTCAGCGCTTCGCGGTGCAGATCCAGGCTCACCACGGTGAAATCCTGGCCCTGGAAGGTCACTTCGCGGCTTTCCATCGGCTGCAATTGGTTGGCGCAGGCGGCCAGCAGCACCGGCACCCCCAGCAGGGCGAACAGGCGAGGCGGGAGGCTGCGACACAACCGTCGGAAGGGGGTGAACGAGCGCATCTGTGGATGGTCGCCGCCCGGCCGTGACGGATGCAAGAGCATCGGCGCGGATTGAGCGCTTAAACTTCAGCTTTAAGCCGAAGGAAAGGGATGCCATGCCCTATACACCCATCGTCGCCACGCTCGGTTACGTGCTCTCCCCGGATCGGCGCAAGGTCCTGATGATCCACCGCAATGCGCGGCCCGACGACCAGCACCTGGGCAAGTACAACGGCCTGGGTGGCAAGATGGAGCCCGGCGAAGACATCGCCGCCTGCATGCGTCGTGAAATCCGCGAAGAGGCCGGTATCGAATGCGAGTCGATGCACTTGCGCGGCACGCTGAACTGGCCCGGCTTCGGCAAGCAGGGCGAGGACTGGCTGGGCTTCATCTTCGTGATCGACAGCTTCAGCGGCGAGCCTGGCACGCACAACCCCGAGGGATCGCTCGAATGGATCGAGATCGAGCGCATCATGGAGCTGCCGATGTGGGAAGGGGACCGCCACTTCCTGCCGCTGGTGTTCGACCGCGATCCGCGACCGTTCCACGGTGTGATGCCCTACAAGGATGGGCGCATGCAGTCGTGGGCGTTTACGAGGCTGTGATCGTGTTGGGGGTTAGCCCCCAACATCCCCCTTTTGTCGTCGCGCGGTTGCTGCATGTCGCTGGCAGCTACATTGCCTGCGGCGCTTTCGGTCGCAAGCGACCGAGTCACTTCTCTTTGCTGGCCAGCAAAGAAAAGTGACTCGGGCCCTTTAGGGTCCGAAAGCGCCGCAGGCAATGGTCCGGCGTACGAAATGCAGCAACAGTGCGACGACAAAAGGGGATGTTGGGGCAAACCCCCAACCTACGGCGCCTGTCGTAATGCCACCACCGCATTAAGCCCCCCAAACGCAAACGAATTGCTCAACGCCGCACGTACCGTCATGGCGCGAGCCTCATGCGGTACGTAATCGAGATCGCAAGCCGGATCGGGGCCAAGGTAATTGAGCGTCGGCGGCACGATGCCGTTACGTAGGGCGCCGATCACGGCAATCAATTCAAGCGCGCCTGCCGCACCCAGCGCGTGGCCATGCATGGGCTTGGTGGAACTCACGGCCAGCCGGCGAGCATGTTCGCCGAATACATGGTGGATGGCGCGAGTTTCGGTGTTGTCGTTGGCGGTCGTGCCGGTGCCGTGCGCGTTGATGTAGTCGATGTCCGTTGGTTGCATGCCGCCGTCCTGCAAGGCGATGCGCATGGCCGTGGCGGCGCCCACGTCGGACGGTGCCGCGATATCGCCAGCGTCGGCGCTCATGCCGACGCCGGCTAGTTCCGCCAGAATGGTGGCACCGCGCGCTTGCGCGCTTTCCAGCGTTTCGAGCACGAACATCGCGGCGCCCTCGCCGAGCACCAGCCCGCGCCGGTTGCTGCTGAATGGTCGGCAGGTATCGGGTGCCAGCACGCGCATCGAGTCCCACGCGCGTACCACGCCTTCTGTGATGCAGGCCTCTGCACCCCCGGCCACCGCAATGTCCACCAGACCGGCCCGTATCATCATGGCGGCTTGCGCGAAAGCATGATTGGCCGAAGCGCAGGCGCTTGACACCGAGAAGGTGGGGCCAGTGATGCCGTGCACCATGCTGATCTGGCTGGCCGGCGCGTTGCTCATGATGCGCACAATGCCCATTGGGCTGAAACGGCTGGCGCGCTCCACATAAAGCTTCTGATACAGGCCCTCGCGCGTTTCCTCTCCGGCCGCGCCTACGCCGACTACGACGGCGCTGCGTGGGGCGAGTTCGGAACGAAACTCCAGGCCGGATTGGCTTATCGCTTCACCGGCAGCGACCAACGCATATTGGCTCAACGGGTCGAGAAACGGCATGCGCGCTTCTTCGATGAAGGTCAGCGGATCGAAACCGGTGATCTCGGCCGCGATCGGCTTGTTGCGCATCTGGCTGGTATCGAAGTGCCGCAAGGGGCCGATGCCGCTGCGCCCCTCGATCATGGCTTGCCAAATGTCGGTAGCACGGTGGCCCAGGGCGCAGATGCCGCCCATGCCGGTGATGACGATACGACGCATGGATGTTATTGGTCAGCAGGCTTCAGTGCGATCTGGCGTTCTACCGCCGCGATCAAGTGGGCAACCGTGCCGTTTTCGAAGTCGATGTCTTCGTTGGGCAGGTTGATGTTGAAATGCTCTTCGATGTCGAAGATCACTTCGATGGCGTCCAGCGAGGCAATGCCCAGATCCTTGAGCGTCGATTCCATCTTGATGGTGGCGATGTCGATCTTCGCTTGCTTGCTGATGACTTCAAAAATTTCTTGTTGCACGTTGCTCATGAAATTCCCCGATGGCATCCCTGCTTCAAGCGTGGCGAAGTAGGGGCAAGTTGTCCATATGAACTAGTGAAAAGTGCAATGTACCAAGCATCTGGCAGGGCGGCATCTGCCAGGCGCAACTTAAATGGAAACTGGGCGGCTCCTGAGCGACTTTCGTTGCGTGCGATAGGTGAACCTGGCAGTTCGCGAATCGCTCAATCGCTTCCTTCAATGGCAAAAGCGTTCCCGGCTTCGGCCGCATACTCCCGGGGCAGCCTGCTCTCGGCGGCTGCAAGGCAGATGATCCCCAGCATGATGACACCTGCGCCAAGCAAGCGCATCGGGGTCAGTGCCTCATGGAACAGCCACGCGGAAGCCAGCATTACGCTGACCACATCCAGATGCGAGGCGGCAAAAGCCGGACCGATAGGCGCGTGTCTGAGCAGATTCATCCAGGTAAAGAAGTTGCCGACATAGCCTATCAGGGCCAGGTAGATCCACGGCTGCGAGAGAATGCGCAACACCCATGCCGTGCTTGCTGCGGGTGGAAACGCGTGCGCCCCGGTCAGCTTGAAGCTCAATTGCACGATGGTGTCGAAAACCAGCAGCAAAGCGAAGCCGCCCAGGTAATAGCGCCAGGTGCGCGTAGTGCTCATCCTCCGGCTCCCACGATGGCTACACCCGCACTCACCAGCAAAATGCCGGTGACGCGCAATGGCGTAAGTCTTTCCCGGAACAGCAGGCGGCCGGCGACCATGATCGCCACCATGTTGATCGAAGCGAGCAGCATGCCGCGGGAAAGATCAACCAGCGACAGGAACGCGATCCAGGACAGCAGATGCAGTGCATACGCGGACAGGCCCAGCCATAGCCATGGACGGCCGGCCATATGACGCCAGTGCGCCATTCCAGCTTCCGAACGCGATTGGCTGGATGCAGCTTTGAAAGCGAGCTGCCCGGCTGTATCAAGTGTCACGTTGACCAGCCACAGCGTGGCGATGAGCACAGACATGCGACGGCTTCAGGCAGCGGCGCGCGCGGCAGGCTCGCTGCTGGCGGCGATGCGCGCAAAGAATTCGGCCGAGCGATCGATCAGGGTGCGGCGCTCCTGGTCGATGGTGATCATGTGGTAACTGTCTTCCAACAGCAGCATTTCGACCGGGCCGGACACCGACTGCGCTACCAGATGAGCGTTGTTCAGGCTGGCGACGTCGTCTTCGGTGGCGTGCGCAACAAGGCAGGGCGCCGTCACTGTAGGCAGCTCGCGACGTACCAGCTTGGCCATGTCATACATCTCGGTGAGCGATGGCCACGGGTTGCCGGGCAGGCCGGCGGCCACGCTGTCGCCGCTTAGCATCAGCCCGCTGATCTGGGCACGCAGGCGCTCATCGCGCAGGCCATAGGGTTCGCCTTCGTACACCATGCGCTGTTGGCCGAAACCGATCAGACGCGCCACCGGCAGCATGAAGGAAAAGCGGCTGTACCACGGCATCGCCCAACCGTCGTAACGGAAGGTGGCGCCATATACGCCCACGCCGCACACCCATTCCGGACGCTGCGCGGCCAGTTTGAGCGCGAGAATCGCGCCCATCGACAAGCCGGCCACGAACAGATGATCGACCTCGTGCCGGAACGTCTCAGCAGCGGCTTCCACGCTGCTATACCAATCTTTCCAACCGGTGGCCAGGAGATCGGATACGTCGCCGCAATGGCCGGCCAACTGCATGCCGTAAACGCTGAAACCGGCCCGGTTCAACCCCTTGCCGACCAAGCGCATTTCGTTGGGAGTGCCGGTGAGACCATGGATAAGCAGGACGCCGCTACGGCCACCTTCAAAGCGGAATTCGACGTTTTGAATCACTGGGGTCTCGACTGCGGACGCAATAGCAAAATGTGTCCACAGTCTGTGGGGAGCGGCTTTCTAGTTGCTTTCGCCGACGTTCACAGGCCGATCGACGCCGTCAAGGATGCCCCTCCTGGTGCATTCCAGATGTCCTTAGCCGCGCTGCTTGAGCGCATGCCGGACTTTGGGCCAGGTTCAGTGCCCGTTAAACCCTAGCCGGCTAACCCCGATGGAAACGCCCACCGAGCCGGTCGGATGCTCGCAACTGCCGGTGTTCTGCATCACGCTGACGGTGCCGGACTGATAGTTGCCGGTACCGATATGGCTGCCGCTGACCACGCCCATGCCGACCGAACCGTGCACCTGTGCCTTGTTGTAGGCGGAATCGTCGCAAACGGGTACGGCGGCATCTTGGTTGCCGCGCGCGCCACTGGTGTCGCCGTAGTAGACGCCTGGCGCCGGGCTGATGGACGCGGAATGGCCGTTTACGGTCACCACCCCCTTGTTCGTCGAGGAACTGCTGGATGAAGCCGGTGGCGTGCTGCTGGAGCCGGAAGCCGGATAGCCCTGGTAGCCGGGAGGTAGCTTCAGATTCAGCGGCGCATTGCCTGTTTGCGCCCAGGCAAAGCTAGCCAGCAAAGTTGCGGCCAGGGCGGTGATGGCACGGCGTTTCATGAGGGGGCTCCAAGATTCTTCACGCATTTAACGCACGGCAATACCTTGCCGTGCACATGCCCGTTGGATGACGTGCGGGCGGATCAAGTTCCATTCAGGCGTGAAATCTTCACGGCGCAGTGAAGGCTTAGGATCGTTATCCCACTCTTCACCCCACTAACCGCTGGTTTCGATCCGCTCCACCCGACGCAGGCCACGCGGCAGTACGCCGCCACGGGTGGCGCGATTGCCGCCATACTCGACTAGGTCAGCCCAACGCAGTGTGAGCTTGCGCTGGCCGGCGAACAGTGTGACTTCGCCCTTGCCTTCGGCGACCACGGCAATGCCGGCGACGCGTTCCTCGCCGTTGCCGAGTTTGGCCTTCGGGATCTCGATCAGCTTGTTACCCTTGCCCTTGTCGAGCTCCGGCAGTTCGGCGACTGAGAACATCAGCAAGTGGCCGTCCGTGGTGGCGACGACGATGCGGTCACGGGCCGGATCGGCGCTTACCTGTGGCGCCAGCACACGCGCCCCGTCACCCAGCGTGATGATCTGCTTGCCCGCCTTGTTGCGCCCGGTGAGCGCTTCGAAGCGGGTAACGAAGCCATAGCCGAAGTCGGTGGCCAGCACGAGGCGAGTCTCGTTGTCGCCGGCGGTGATGGCGTCGAAACGCGCACCTGCCGGTGGCGTGAAGCGACCGGTAAGCGGCTCGCCATTGCCGCGTGCGGATGGCAGGGTATGCGCCGGCGTGGAGTAGCTGCGTCCGGTGGAGTCGATCACCGCGATCTGCTGCGTGGTGCGCGTTTTTACGGTGGCGAGCAGGTTGTCGCCTTCGCGATAGGACAAGCCTTCGCCATCCACGTCATGGCCCTTGGCCGCGCGAATCCAGCCCTTCTGGCTCAGTACCACGGTGACCGGCTCGCTGGCGACCAGTGCGCTTTCGTCCAGCGCTTGTGCCGCCTCGCGTTCGACCAGCGGCGATCGGCGATCGTCGCCGTACTTCGCTGCGTCGGCACGCAGTTCTTCCTTGATCAAGCCTTTGAGCTTGGCCGGCGATTTCAGCAGCACGTTGATTTTCGCGCGCTCTTCCTCAAGCTGATCGCGCTCGGCGTTGATCTTCATTTCTTCCAGGCGCGCCAGCTGACGCAGCCGGGTTTCGAGAATGTAGTCGGTCTGTTCCTCGCTCAGGCGGAAGCGCGCCATGAGCACCGGCTTGGGCTCTTCCTCGGTGCGGACGATGCGGATCACTTCGTCGAGGTTGAGATAGGCGATGCGCAAGCCTTCCAGCAAGTGCAGGCGGCGCTCGACCTTCGCCAGTCGGTGGTTGAGGCGGCGAGTGACCGTGTCGACACGGAAGCTCAGCCATTCGGAAAGGATGCGCTTGAGGTCCTTTACCTGCGGCCGTTCGTCCAGGCCGATCATGTTGAGATTGACGCGGAAGCTCTTTTCCAGATCGGTGGTGGCGAACAGGTGCTGCATCACCTCGTTCACGTCCACACGGTTGGAGCGTGGTACGACCACCAGGCGGATCGGGTTTTCGTGATCGGACTCGTCGCGCAGGTCCTCGATCATCGGCAGCTTCTTCGCGCGCATCTGCGCGGCGATCTGCTCAAGGATCTTCGACGGGCTGACCTGGTGCGGCAGCGCGGTGATCACGATGTTGCCGTCTTCCTGCGTGTACACGGCGCGTGCGCGAATCGATCCGACGCCGGTCTGGTACATCGCGATCAGTTCGTTGCGCGGCGTGATGATTTCCGCCGGGGTCGGGTAGTCCGGCCCGCGCACGTGTTCGCACAAGTCGGCGACGCTGGCGTCCGGATCATCCAGCAGGCGAATGCAGGCGCTGGTGATCTCACGCAGGTTATGCGGCGGAATATCCGTGGCCATGCCCACGGCGATGCCCATCGAGCCATTCAGCAGCACGTGCGGCAGGCGCGCAGGCAGCCAGCTCGGCTCTTCCAGCGTGCCGTCGAAGTTCGGCACCCAATTGACCGTGCCCTGGCCCAGTTCCGCCAGCAGCACTTCGGCCAACGGATTGAGCTTGGACTCGGTGTAGCGCATGGCCGCGAAGCTCTTCGGATCGTCTGGCGAGCCGAAGTTGCCCTGGCCGTCGATCAGCGGATAGCGGTACGAGAACGGCTGGGCCATCAGCACCATCGCTTCGTAGCAGGCGCTGTCGCCGTGCGGGTGGAACTTACCGATCACGTCACCGACAGTGCGCGCGGATTTCTTCGGCTTGGCGCTGGCCGCCAGGCCCAATTCGCTCATCGCGTAGATGATGCGGCGCTGCACCGGCTTGAGGCCGTCGCCCACGAAGGGCAAGGCGCGGTCCAGCACCACGTACATGGAGTAATCGAGATAGGCCCGCTCGGCGTATTCCTTGAGCGGGATCTGTTCGTAATTGGCTTGCAGGGTCATGGGGATAGGACTGCCAGGGGGCGGCGCCGAAGGTGGTGCCAGAACCCCAAGATGGTGCCAGATGGCGGGGCGCCAGGGCTAGAATCTCCGGCGCCCAGGCTGATATGGCAATTCCAGCAGCGGGATGCGGCATGGAAGCGGGGATTGGCATCCCAGCCCGCCTGCCGGGTGCGTGCAATGGATCAGATCATCCCTATAATGCCCCGATCCATTCGTTCCGGGTGAGTCATGCACTATCTACGCACCGCCGCCGTGCTCATGGCCTGCACGCTTGCCGCAGGCTGCTCGCATTTCGCCGGCCGGCGGCCGTTGCTCGGCTACGCGGACAAGAATCATCCGGCGGCGGATACCGCTTTGGTCGTGTGCGGGGAACCGTCCCAGTACACCTGCGGCATCACCGGCGTGAACCAGGTCGCCACCTGGGAGAAGTTCAACGGCGGCAAGACACCATGGGTGCGCGTGTTGCCGGGCAAGCAGATGATCAAGCTCACGTTGTCCAATTCCCATCTGCTCAATCGCCAGCAGGTCGTCATCGACCAGGTCGAGGCCGGTCATGTGTACCGCATCGACGTGGGCTTCAACGGTGCCATGCTGACGGCGTCGTACCAGGACCTGGGCCGGATGGATTCGTATACGATCCATATGCCGCGCTTCCCGTTTTCACCCAAGGCGATTACCGCTTCGTTCTGAAGCGCCGGTTGAGGCTTGCGTCCCAGCCTGTATCGTCAATCCTGCTGTGTCGTAATCCCGATCTTCGCCAACTGCGCCTGCACGCTGTCTGGCCCGGCCAGGTGCGCTGCGCCCACCGCGACAAACACCGTGGCGCCGGGCTGCCTCAGCAGGTCCTTGATCCTGGCCGCCCAAGCCTGGTTCCGTTGCACCAGCAGTTTCTGGTACAACGCCGGTTCCTGCGTTTTGAGCTCATCGTTCTCCAGCTTGGCGATGGCGGCGACGTCGCCAAGCTTCCAGGCATCGACCAGCGACAGCAGTTCCTCCTTGTCTTTATCAACATCGCGCAAGGTGTCGCGCAGAAACGCAAGCTGCAGTGAGTTCGGCAGATCGGCGAGAAAACGGATCTGCTGCTCGGCGGTTTCCAGGCCACGCACCGGTTTGCCCGCATGTGTCATCTGCTCCCGCAATTGCTTGTCGACGCCGGCAGCGGGATCCAGGCCTGCTTTCATCAAGGGCGCGACCGCAAGCGTCAAGGCGGCGAGCCACGGTTTCATCGGCTGCAATGCGGTGGTGCCGCCCGGCAGCCCGGCCAGTTGCGCGGCTTTGGCCAGGGCGGCGTTGTCGCTTTCGTTGAGCAGTGTGGACAACGGATGATCCGTGTCCACGCCGTAGTGAAGCACCAGGGAGGCCATGCCGGCCTGGTCGTCGTCGGTCAGCTCGATATACAAGACTTGGCTTTTGGACAGAGCCTCGTTCAAGGCGGGAAAACGCCAATCCGTGTCGTTCGGCAGCAGATGCACGGTGCCGAACAGATAGATCGTGCTGTTGCCGTTCTTGACCTGCCACAGAGCCGGATGGGCAAGTGCGTTGCCGCACAGCAGGAACAGCAGCGAAATCAGAACGAGCAAGCGTCGATAGAGGCTCATGGGCAGACTCAGCGCGGAGCGCGATAACCGCCGGCTACGCCGCGCGGACTTAAGGTGAGTTGCCAGAGCTGGTCGCGCCGGCTGCGGAAAACGGCGGTGGAGACCGCCAGATAGAAATGCCACATACGGCGAAAGCGTTCGTCGTACTTGCTGGAAAGCGCGGGCCAAGCGGCGTCGAAATTCTGGCGCCAAGCGCTAAGCGTAAGATCGTAATCGGTGCCGAAATTGTGCCAGTCCTCCACCACGAACAAGCCTTCCAGCGCCGCCGCCACCTGGCTGGCGGCGGGGATCATGGAATTGGGGAAAATGTATTTCTCGATCCACGGATCGGGCCGCCCCGGCGCCTGGTTGGTGCCGATGTTGTGCAGCAGGAACAGACCGTCGTCCTTCAGGCAGCGGCGCGCGACCTCGAAGAATTCGCGGTAGTTCTTGCCGCCTACATGCTCGAACATGCCGATCGACATGATCGCATCGAACGGTTCGTTGAGTTCGCGGTAATCCTGCAGGCGGATGTCTACGGCCAGGCCCTGGCAGAGCTCGCGCGCCAGCTCGGCTTGCTCATTGGACACGGTGATGCCCACACCTTCCACGCCGTAGTGTTCGGCGGCAAACTTCAGGGCCTCGCCCCAGCCGCAGCCGATGTCGAGTACGCGCATGCCGGGCTTGAGCTGCAATTTGCGGCAAACCAGGTCGAGCTTGGCTTCTTGCGCTTCGTCTAGGTTGGTGGCATGGGCCCAGTAACCGCATGAATACACCATGCGCTTGCCGAGCATGGCCTTGAACAGGTCGTTGCCGCGGTCGTAATGCAGCTTGCCGATTTCGAACGCGTGCTGGCCTCGTTGCAGATTGACGAAACGCGCCTTCAGGTGTGTGACCAGCGTGTCGAGCGTCTTGAGATGTTCGTCCAGATGGCTGCGCAGTATTCGCGTGAACATGCCGGGAAGATCCTCAGCATCCCACCAGCCATCCATATAGGCCTCACCGAGGCCCAACGAGCCGTGCGCGAACACGCGTGCGTAGAGCAGTTCGTCATGAACGCGGATATCCGTGGGCGCCGCGCCATTGATGTGTACGCCGGCCAGTTCCAGCAGTTCGGTTGCGCGCTGGCGCAGAGAATCCTGACTCATAACTCATCGTCCTTGCCTAGATTTCCAAAGTGTACCGGTGACCACGCGCACACCAGATCAACACCGGCTTCCCGCACCAGGCGCAGCAAGGTCTGGGCATTCGCTTCGCCGAGCAGGAATTCCACTTTGAGCGGCAGGTCGTCGGCAAGTTCAAAAAAGGCCTCGTGGTGCAGCACGCCGTGCCGGCCGAATCCGGCCGTGGCGCGGAACACCGAGCCGCCGCCCAGTTGGTGGCGCTTGGCCAGTTCAAGCAGCCATTCGGAGATCAGTAACCCATCGTGCCTGGCATGCACGTGGGTGTAAAAGCGCAGGAAGATGCCGTTGGCCGGGGAGTTACGAAATGAGACATCGATGCTCATGACGTTGCCTGCTCCGTATCAATGGCGCAGCAGCGCGCGCGTAAGGAAAATGCCCAGGATGGTCATGGCCAGGCTGCCGATCAGATGCACCGCGATATGTATGCAGAACCATAGCATCTGCCCGCGTAGCAGCAAGGTGTCCGCCTCTGCAGCAAAGGTGGAAAAGGTGGTGAGCCCGCCGAGAAAACCGGTCATCGCGAACAGCCTCACTTCTGGCGGGAGAGCCTGGAAGTGTTCGATGATGCCTAACATGCAGCCCATCATTAGGCCCCCACTGAGATTGGCCGCCAAGGTGCCCAGCGGTACAGTGGGGAAAATGGGATTGAACAGGACGCCGAGAATCCAGCGCATCCAGCATCCAAGGGCGCCGCCAATGCCGACGGCAAGAAAACCACTCCAAGTCATACTGTGTCGTCTCCCATGGGTAGAGGTCCGGCAACACAGGCACGCCTGCGCCGCCGGAAACCGGTGGTGCAGGCATCATCAACCTTGCGGTGGTTCGTTCCACGGGTAAGGCCCAACCCGTGGGAACGGGAGGCATGCCATCTCCCTATTGTTCGGCATGCTAGCCGATGCGGATGGTCATGGGTAGGCTGGGATGGTCATTCCAGCCTAGGCGTTCAATTCCGGCATGGCGGCAATGATGCGCGCCACTTCTTCGGGTTCCTTGCCCTGCGCTTGAATCACGTGCCGATTAGGTCCGTACGGTCCCCATTCGGCGGCGTTGGTGACCGTGAAGATGCCCATGGTGGGCACGTCCGAAGCGCATGCAAGATGCATCACGCCGCAGTCGGCACTGATATAGACGTCCAGGCCGGACAGCACGCAGGCCAGCTTACGCAGGTCGCTGGAAAAATAGGCAGGGTAGCGTGAGCCGAGCATCGACTCGCCCGAGTGCGGCAGGATTTCCACGAAGCGATGCCCGGGCTGCGCCGCTTCCAGCACCTGCATGAAGCGCGTCCACCAGGCTTCGCCCAACAGCTTGCTGCCGGTGGCGTTGCCGAAGATGCCGATGATGCCTCGTCCCGTCGATGTGATGCCGCCGGCGGCCAGCGAACGCATCAGGGCTTCCTTGCCTTGCGCGCGTTCGTCGGAGCTGAGGCGGATGTCGGGCACGGGATAGTCGCCCGCGACCTTGCCGCCCATGGCGTGACGCAGCAAATACACCGGGCGCTGCCCTTTGCTTTGCAGTTCATCCGGCAGCGGCACCGCGTGGGTGATCTCGCCGTGCTTCTTGGAACTGCTGAAACCTAGCGTATAGGTGGAATTGGACAGCAAGGTGAGCAGGCGGCCGGTGTAAGACAAGGGGTCTGCATCGATAGCCAGGTCGTAACGGAGCTTGCGCATGCGCCGCAAAGTGCCGAAGAACTGGAACGGATGGCCTACGCCGTGCGCGGGCAGCCTGAAAATCCGTTGCACGTTGAAGAAGTGGCCATAGACGCTTTTGGCGATCGCGCTGCGGGTAAGGATGTTGATTTCCGCCGCGGGATAGACCTTCTCCAGCTCCGACAGCAACGGCGTCAGCAACAGTGTGTTGCCGAGGCTGTGGCTGACGTGACAGACCAGGATGCGATAGATGCCCTTGGCTGGCAGCGGCTCCGATGTCGGCTGTCCGTGGCTGCCGAAGACCATGCGCATGAGCCGGCGCGCGACGCTACGGCGAAGGTCGTTGATGGGGCTGTAGTAGCGCGTTTTCTTCAGCACGGTGGATTTGGTGGCGATAAGGCGACGGCGACTATACCGGTTCGCCGGCTTGAAGGAGCCTCTGATCTATTCCTACGTGCCCGGCATGACGTCCAGAAGGCCCGCAGGGTGTGTCGCGCGGCACAGGGCAGACTGGCCGGCTGTTCAAGCCGCGGGGCACGGCCTGCGGGCCTTCTGGACGTCACCCCGTCATAAAATTCAAAAGGTTGGGGCCGCACTGTATGCGCGTCTGGCGGAGCGTAGGCTGGGATGATAATCCCAGCTTTTCATACTGCATCCCGGTGCTGGGATTGCCATCCCAGCCTACGCTCCGCCAGACGCGCATACAGTGCGGTGACGGGTACGTAGGAATAGATCAGAGGCTCCTACAGCAATCCGCGTGCGATCAGCCAGGTTCTTGCGTTTTCGGCATCCTGCTCGAACCAGGCGCGGGCCGAACCTAGCCGGAACGTGTAGCCCCAGGCATCCATGTCGGCCATGATGCGCTCGCGTCCCACGCCCGGCAGCAGGCCACCCAGCGCGATCTGCAGGTAGCAGACGGCATCCTCCTCCTCGATGGAGTCGGTGGCGTCGGTATGCACCGCGCCACGGCGCTCCGGCGGCAGCACGATCAGGTGGCCGGCTTCGTGCAACACCGAATGCACGGGCGTGTCGCCGCGAGCGTAAACGGTGTGGCCGATGATGCCGGCTTCGTCGTCACCCCAGAAGCTGCCGGGGATCGTCTCGCCCTCGGCCACGAGCGTGAGATTCAGGCCATGCTGGAAGAGCAGGGATTCGACGTCGCTGCGCTTGATGTCTGAAAGTCGAAGGACGGTCATTCGGTTATCGCGAGGATTGCTCCCTCCCCTGCACGCAGGGGAGGGAAACGATCGCGGTGCTTAAGGATGCTCTGATCTATTCCGCGTGCCCGGCATGACGTCCAGAAGGCCCGCAGGGTGTGTCGCGCGGCACAGGGCAGACTGGCCGTCTGTTCAAGCCGCGGGGCACGGCCTGCGGGCCTTCTGGACGTCACCCCGTCTTTAATTTCTAAATGTTGGGGCCGCATTGTATGCGCGCCTCGCAGCGACGTAAGCGTGTAGGCTGGGATGACAATCCCAGCATCGGGATGCCGTGTGGAAAGCTGGGATTAGCATCCCAGCCTACGCGCTGCGAGGCGCGCATACAGTGCGGTGACGGGTACGTGGAATAGATCAGAGCATCCTTAAGTGGCCGGATTCTGCGCCGCCTTGCCCTCGGGCAATGCCACGGAAAGCTCCAGCACCTCATGCCCGCTGTCGCGTTCGACGTTGATGCTGATCGCTTCCAGGTCGACGTTGACGTATTTCTTGATGACTTCCAGCAACTCGCTGCGCAGCACCGGCAGATAATCGGGTGCGCCGCGCGTGGAGCGTTCCTGCGCGACGATGATGCGCAGCCGCTCCTTCGCTACCGCCGCGGTCGGTTCGGGTTTGCGCTTCAGGAAATCGAGAATGCCCATGGCGGTCAGCCTCCGAACACGCGCTGGAAGAAGCCCTTCTTGGGTGCATCGAGAAAGCGCATCGGGCGGCTTTCGCCGAGCAGGCGGGCCACGGTGTCGCGGTAGGCCTGGCCGGCGTGCGAGTTTTCGTCCAGGATCACCGGCACGCCGGAGTTGGAGGCAGCCAGTACGTTTTCCGATTCGGGGATCACGCCGACCACGCTGATACCTAGAATTTCTTCCACGTCTTTTACGCTGAGCATTTCGCCCTGTTCGACACGCGAGGGGTTGTAGCGCGTCAATAGCAGGTGCTGGGTGACGGCGCCGTCACCCTTCTCGGCGCGGCGCGTCTTGCTGGCGAGCAGGCCCAGGATGCGATCCGAATCGCGCACCGAGGAGACCTCCGGATTCACCACCACCATCGCGTGATCGGCGAAATACATCGCCAGGTGCGCACCTTTCTCGATGCCGGCGGGCGAGTCGCAGACGATGTAGTCAAAGCCGTCCTTGCCGAGCTCGTCGAGTACCTTCTCCACGCCTTCCTGCGTGAGCGCATCCTTGTCGCGCGTCTGGCTGGCGGCCAGCACGTAGAGATTCTCGTGGCGCTTGTCCTTGATCAGCGACTGCTTGATGGTGGCTTCGCCCTGGATCACGTTGACGAAGTCGTAGACCACGCGACGCTCGCAACCCATGATCAAGTCGAGGTTGCGCAAGCCGACGTCGAAATCGATCACGGCCACTTTTTTGCCGCTCATCGCCAGGCCCGTGGCAAGCGACGCGCTGGTGGTGGTTTTGCCCACGCCGCCCTTGCCGGACGTCACAACGATAATCTCAGCACTCAAGGCTCATCTCCGAATATGTTTTTCTAATGTGCTTTGCTTTGCTCTGCCACGCGCTGAACGCATCAGAGCATGCTTTATTTCAGCGGTACAATCAGCAGCTTTTCGCCGTCGAGCCAGCATTGCACGGATTGGCCCTCCAGGTCTTTCGGTATCTGCTCGAACACGCGGTAGTGGCCGGCAATCGCCACCAGCTCCGCGCGGAAGTCCGAGATGAAAATACGCGCTTTTGCATCGCCTTGCGCGCCCGCCATCGCGCGGCCCTTCAGGCTGCCGTAAATGTGGATGCTGCCGTCGGAGATCACCTCTGCGCCGTTGGCGATGGTACCGACCACCACCAGGTCGCGATCGCGCGCATATACCTGCTGGCCCGAGCGCACGGTGCCATCGTGGCGTTGCGCGCCGACCGCGCCTTCCGGTTGCGACAGCACCGGTTCGCGTACGGGAAGCGGGGCAGGGGCCGCGACGGGAACAGGCGCCGCGACGTTGCCACCATCGGCCGGCTCGTAGGCGGCGCGGAATTTGGCGATCAGCGGCAGGCCCATGCGCTGAGCCAGTGCTTCAGTGGCCGCGGTACCGTAGGCAAGGCCTACCGGCAGCATGCCGGCGCTGCGCACCGCCTCAAGCAACGCGTCCACGGTGCCGTCGTCCGGCAGGTTGAGCAGATGGCTCAGGTCCAGTACCACGGCGGCGCGCGAAAACAGCTGCGGAGCCGAGCGCACGCGGCGTTCCAGCTCTTCGCACAGGGCTGCCGCGTCGGGCCTTCGCACTCGTACACAGGCAATGCCGACCTGTCCGAAGCGCAGGTCGCAGGCGTCAGAGGTTGTTTCCATTTTCGCATTCATGAACGCCGCTCTCCGGCGAGGCGGCGCGCTTGGGCGTCTTGGTTGGCCAAAGGAAGGCCACGGCCGGCCAACCAGGGAAGCTCGGGCAGGCCGCCGTGTTCGAGGTAGGTGTCCCGCACGTAGGTGTAGCTGGGCAGATCCTTGGCAAGCAGGCTCACCTGTGGGCCGCGTTCGCCCATGCGTTGCTGGCCCACTTCCTGGAAGCCGTAGGTGCCGTGGAACAGGACGACCACGTCGTCGGCCGGTTCCAGGAACACTTCACAGGTCAGCAGCGGCACCCGCACTTCGGCATAGCTGTTCACGTCGCAATAGAAGATGCGTCCCAGGCCATGGCGGCGGTACGCGTTGGCGATCACGATGCGATCGATATAGACGAAGGACGGATAGTGCTCGCCGAACCACAGGTAATTGGGACTGCTGTAGTCGCGGCCATCGCGAAGGGCGATCAGGAAGCCGGCGAGATGGCCATCGATCTCGGCCACCCGGAAGTAATCGGCCTGTTCGTAGAAGTAGCGCAGCCGTTCGGCATCCAGGGCGAGGATGGAGCGACCGGCAGTATTGTTGAGTGCCAGTACGGCATCCAGGTCGTGCTCGCGCACGTCGCGGATGGCAAGGGCCATTCGTTGCTCCGCAATCAAGGTGGTGGCTAGTTAAGACCGACTGACGGCCCAGCTTCCGCGCATTATGGCATGTGCCACTGGGCCGCACATCCCGTATTGCGGCATGTAAAGGGAAAGTAAAAAGCGGGGGCGGAAGGGAGGTGGCGAGCGGGGCCTGGGCAGGCTGGCACTTAAGTGCCCTGTTTCCCATGCGCCTCATCGGGAGCGTGCTGCGGCGCAGCCTTCACTTTACCGGTTTCGTTAGCCCCTGCCCCCTGCCGTTCATGACTTCCCGCGCATGACACCCCGCCCCCGTGCGGGCCTATGATGCGAGCCATGGCGATCACCAACTTCAACCACAAGCGACTGTTGCGCATTACCGGCTTGTTCGCGTACCTCTGCGATGGCCTGCCGCTGTTCACCCGCTGGGCCACCGAGCGCTTGGATTTGCTGCATCGCCCGAATTTCGCCTTGCTGCTATGCCTGCTTTTTTATCTGGTCTTCGGCGTTCTGTACCTGCTGGTCACCAACAACCTCGGCTCGCGCACGCATGTCGGCGCGCGCTTGTGCGGCCTGTTGCTGATGACCGCGGCGGCGGCGCTGGTGGGCTGGTACAGCCACAGCGGCCTGTCGGCCATCCTGCTGGTGGTGGTTTCGGTGATCCTGCCCTGGGTGGTGCCGTTCTGGATCGGCGGGGCATGGATGGTGTTGCAGGCCGTCTGCCTGACCGTCCTGTTCTCCACCTTCCCCGAGCTGAAGTACAGCATCACGCTCGCGTTTCTGCAGGCATGCATCTATACGGCGTTCTCGGGCCTGGTGTTCGTGGTCTCGACGGTGGCCAACCAGCAGGCCGAGGAACGCGAGGTGCAGCGGCGCCTGATTTCCGAGCTGCGCGCCACCCGTGCGTTGTTGGCCGAATCCACCCGCATCGCCGAGCGCATGCGTATTGCGCGCGAGCTGCATGACCTGATCGGCCATCACCTTACCGCGCTCAGCCTCAACCTGGAGGTGGCCAGCCATCTCAGCAACGAGTCGGCCGCCGTACACGTGCGCAAGGCGCAAAGCACGGCGCGCCTGCTGCTGACCGACGTGCGCGAGGCGGTAAGCGAATTGCGCCAGGACGACGCGATCGACCTGACTCAGGCCCTGCAAAGCCTGATCGACGGCGTGCCCAGCCTGCAGGTGCACCTGACGGTCCCACCGCGCTTCAGCGTGGAGGACCCGCGCCGGGCGCAGGTGCTGCTGCGCTGCGTGCAGGAGATCATCACCAATACCGCCAGGCATGCCGGCGCCCGCAACCTGTGGCTCGGCTTTACGTATGAAGATGAGACCCTGCTCAGCCTGTGCGCGCGGGACGATGGCCGCGGCACCAGCGACATCACGCCGGGCAACGGTCTGTCCGGCATGCGTGAGCGGCTGGCCGAATTTGGCGGTAACGTGACGATGGAGAGCGCGACAGGGCAGGGTTTTGCCCTCAGCATCCGTCTTCCATTGGGCGAACCCTCAGTGTTGGCGCATACGCCTTCCCGGTTCGAGCCCCCTGCATTGAGCCTTACCTGATGACTTGCCAGAATTTCATAAGCCCGACAAGCCATCTTAGCTGCGAGGATCCGCGATGATTTCCGTTTGTCTCGTCGACGACCAGAACCTGGTGCGTCAGGGTGTGCGTTCCCTGCTCGATCTGGCCGAAGACATTCGCGTGGTGGCCGAGTGCGCCGACGGCGTGCAGGCCGTGCAGGATATTCCGCGCATCAAGCCCGACGTGGTGTTGCTGGACCTGCGCATGCCTAACATGAGCGGTCTGGAAGTGTTGCAGGCGCTATCGGCACGCAACGACCTGCCGCCCACCATCATCCTTACCACCTTCGATGACGATCAGCTGGTGTTGCAGGGGCTGAAGGCCGGTGCGCGCGGCTACCTGTTGAAGGACGTATCGTTGGAACAGCTGGTGGAAGCGGTACGTACCGTGGCCAGCGGTGGTTCGCTGGTTGCGCCGATGGTCACCCAGCGCCTGCTGGCCGGCGTCGGCCGTATCCATAACCAGTTCACCAGCCTGGAGCAGCCCGATCCGCTGACCGAGCGCGAGACGGAGATCCTGCGCCTGCTGTCCGGCGGCTACAGCAACAAGGAGATCGCCAATTCGCTCAAGGTGGCCGAGGGCACCGTGAAGAACCACGTCTCCAACATCCTTTCCAAGCTTGGCGTACGCGATCGAACCCGCGCTGTGCTCAAGGCTTTGGAACTGGGTATCGTCTGATCCGCCGGGTACTTTAGACCGCTGGAAAATGCTGCTGCGCAACGCGGCTGCGGGTCCTGTGGGCCCGTAGCGTTCCTTCGCGTGAGCAAGTACCATCGGCAGCTTAGGCGCCGGCCGACCCCCGTCCTGACGCGGTTTCCCTCCCTGGAAGACCACCCGTGGCGGTCCGTTCCGACCTGCGCTTTCCATCGCAGCTAGAGAGACGTCTCGGAGAAACCTGGAATGACGCGTGTTCTGGAATTCATCGTTGCCTTCATCATCGTCGTCGTGGCCGGCGTCGTGGTGGGCATCATCATGCCCGGCAGTGGCCACGTTGAACGGTCGCTGGTGGTCAGCAAAGATCTGCGCCAGGTCTACGACATGGTGTCCAATTTCCGTACTTTCCCGGACTACGCCGTGCTGCGCGCCTACGATCCGCGGACCCAGTACAGCCTTTCCGGCAGCTCCTTCGGCCCGGGCTCGGAGATCAGCTGGAGCGGCCAGGATGAGAAAGTGGGCGACGGCAAGCTGACCATCGCCAGCACCAAACCTGACTTCAACAAGATCGACAGCACCGTCAACAGTGGTGAGCTGATCTGGAACGTGGACAACGCCTGGCGCGGTAGCGACAAGCATTTCACCGTGGACCTGCTGCGTCAGGGCAACACCGGCAAGCTGACCAAGATCACCTGGTCGTATGACGTGACTTACGGCTTCAACTTGCTGGACCGCTATTCCAACCTGTACATCCACGGCCAGCCGGACGCGTTCATCCAGTACAGCCTGAACAACCTGCAGAATGCCCTGGCCAGCGTGCCGAACGTCGACTACGGCGACCTGGTTCCCTACATGGTGCAGCCCAAGCCCACGCCGGTGCTGCTGGTGTCCACCCAGATCAACCTCAAGGGTGGCCTGATCGACGCCATGAACGAAGCGGTGCCGGCTGCCGAGAACCAGATCAAGGCCGCAGCGAAGAAGCTGGGCGTGAATGTTACCGGCCCGCGCATCGTCTACACCACCAACTTCGGCGACCAGACCTATTCGTTCGACGTTGCGATGCCGATCGACAATGCCACCCTCAACATCAACGGCCAGAGCTATCAGCTGGCGCCGGAAACGCCGCCGTCGCTGACGGACCAGGCCGCTTCGGCCAGCACCAGTGCAACCCCGGCCACCGCGCCTGCACTGAATCCCGGCGACAAGGATCGCAATGGCCGCCTGGTGATCGACAACAATGTGCGTGGCGAGCTGGCCTTCGGTGGTTCGGCGCTGATGGCGAAGTGGAACGGCACCATCGTCGGCGTGAAGAATACCCGCGAGCAGCTGGAGGCCTATGCGCAAACGCACGGCCTGAACGCCAACGAGATCCTTGCCCGCAGCTACGACATCGAAGTGCAGCCTGAGGTGAAGGACAATTCCGGCAATATCAGCACCTACGCTCAATATGAAGTGTACCTGCCGGTGTTCGATGCCAAGGGCATCACCGGTGGCGCGGTGCCGGCGCAGACGCCGGAGCAGCAGGCCGGCATGAAGCAGCCGGGTGTGCTGAGCAACAACCCGGCGCCGGCTTCCAGCGGCAGCGCGCCGGCTCCGGCGAGCAGCGCGGCGAAGTAAGCAGCCGCTCTGCAAACGGTCCGCGAAAGGCCCTCCCGCAAGGAGGGCCTTTTTGTTTCGGCCGCCCCGCTTTAGGGATGCCCTGATCTATTCCACGTGCCCGGCATGACGTCCAGAAGGCCCGCAGGGCGTGCCGTGCATACATTGCGGTGACGGGTACGTGGAATAGATCAGGGCATCCCTAGGCCAGTCGAAGAACTTTGTCGTGTGCTTGCGGTACATTGCGTTGCGGTTCTTTTCGCGAGCGGACATGATCGAGACCGACAAGCTCACCAAGCGCTATGGGCATTTGACTGCGGTGGATGCGCTCAGCATCTACGCCGAACCCGGTCAGGTGCTCGGTTTGCTAGGCCCCAATGGTGCAGGCAAGACCACGGCGATGCGCATGATCGCCGGCTTCCTTACGCCCAGTTCGGGCACTGCGCGCGTGTGTGGTCACGACGTGATCAAGCAGCCACTGAAGGCCAGGCGCGCCCTTGGCTACCTGCCGGAAGGCGCGCCCAGCTATGGCGAAATGACCGTGCGCGAGTTCCTGGTGTTCATCATGCGCATGCGTGGGCTGCGCTCCGACGTGGGCCGGCGCCGGTTCGATGAAGTGGTCAACTATCTACAGCTTGAGGACGCGCTGGGTGTAAGCGTGGATACCTTGTCCAAGGGCTTGCGCCGCCGTGTCGGGCTGGCGCAGGCGATCTTGCACGATCCGCCGGTGCTGATGCTGGACGAGCCTACCGACGGCCTCGATCCCAATCAGAAACATGCCGTGCGCCGCTTGATCGACGCGATGGCGCGCGAGCGCACGATCCTGATTTCCACCCATCTGCTGGAGGAAGTGCATGCGCTGTGCAATCGCGTGGTGATCATTGCAGGGGGCCAATTGCGTGCCGACGCCACGCCGGCGGAACTGGAAGCGCGGTCGCGCTACCACGGCGCGGTTTCCTTCAGTGCGCAAGGCAGTGGCGTATCGCAGGAAATGCTTGGACGCTTGCCGCAAGTGGCCGGTATCGAGGTGGATCCCTTGGATGGGCGGATCACAGTGTTCCCCAAGCCGGGTGAGCGGATCCTCGAGCCGGTCGAAACGCTGCTGCGCCAGCAGGGGCTGGAGATTTCCGAAATCCAGCTCGAACGCGGACGTCTGGATGAAGTGTTCCGCCAGATCACGCTGGGCAGCGAAAGCGAGGCGCAGGCATGAATCCCGCCATCGCAGTGATGCGCCGCGAACTGCGCAGCTATTTCGTCACGCCGGTTGCGTATGTGTTCCTGGTGATCTTCCTGGTGCTCTCGGGCATCCTCACCTTCTACGTCGGCGACTTCTACGACCGCAACATTGCCGACCTGCAGCCGTTCTTCGTGATGCACCCGTGGCTGTACCTGATCCTAGTGCCGGCGGTGTCGATGCGCCTGTGGGCAGAGGAGGCCAAGTCGGGCACGCTGGAGCTGCTGCTCACCTTGCCGATCAATCTGTGGCAAGCCATGCTGGGCAAGTTCCTCGCCGCGTGGCTGTTCGTCGGCCTTGCCTTGCTGCTGACCTTTCCCATCTGGATTACCGTCAATTACCTAGGCTCGCCGGACAACGGCATCATCATCGCCGGTTATGTCGGCAGCTGGCTGATGGCGGGGGCGTTCCTGGCCATCGGCGCCTGCCTGTCGACGGTGACCAGCAGCCAGGTGGTGGCCTTCATTCTTACCGCCGTGGTGTGCGTATTGCTGATCCTTGCCGGGCAATCGCAGGTGCTGGATTTCTTCCAGGGCACGTTGCCGCGCAAGCTGGTCAATGGCGTTGCGCACCTTTCGATGTTGCGCCATTACGAGGCAATAGCGCGTGGAGTGCTCGACATACGCGACCTGTTGTATTTCATACTTACCATCACGGCCTGGCTGGCCGCAGGCGTGCTGGTGCTCGACATGAAGCGGAGCCGTTGACATGTTCGGGCTTCCTTTGCGTCGACGCACTGTACTCATCAGCGGACTGATCGCGCTGATCATTGCGTATTGCTGCCTCACTCTGATCACCAGCCGCTGGCTGGCGCCGAAGCGATTCGATCTGACCCAGGATCGGCTGTATACGCTCTCGCCGGGGACGCGGCAGATTGTCGACAGTATGCAACGTCCACTGTGGCTCACCTTGTATTTCTCGCAACACGCGACGAAAGACCAACCACAGCTGCGCAGCTACGAACAGCGTGTCGCGGAGATGCTGCAGGAAATCGTGGCCCGTTCACACGGCCGTATCCGCTTGCAGCTCGCCGATCCGGTCCCTTATTCGGACGATGAGGCCAGCGCCGAGGGCAACGGCCTTACGCCGGTCAACGGCGGTAGCAACGGCGAGCGCATTTTCTTTGGCCTGGTCGGCACCACGCGTCCGCCCAGCAGCGGAGCGGCGGCCGATTATCTGGCCGATTACCCACAAGCGAAGCAGGGCAAGCAGGTCGAGCGCACGCTGTCGATTCCCTTCTTCGATTTGAATCGGGAAACCTTTCTTGAGTACGACGTCGCCAAGCTGCTGTATCAGTTGGGCGAGCCGGAAAAGCCGCGCATCGGGGTCATCAGCGGCTTGCCGGTGATGGGCGATGCCACGCAGGGCACGCAGCCGTGGGCGGTGATGCGCCAGCTGCAGCAGTTGTTCGACGTGCAGATGATCAATATCGACAAGCTCAAGCGCATCGACAAGAGCTTCCAGGTGCTGTTGCTGATCCAGCCCAAGAATCTGCCTGCCGAGGTGCAGTACGCGCTCGACCAGTACGTGCTTGGCGGCGGACACCTGGTGGTGTTCGTCGATCCCTTTTCCGAATCCGACCCCACGCCGCTGGTGACCGATGCGACCAGCGCCACCAACAATCACAGTTCCAACCTGCCGCGCCTGTTTGCCGATTGGGGCGTATCGTTCAACCCGGACCAGGTGGTGCTCGATCGGGCGCGTGCGCTACCCATCGAACTGGCCGGGGTGAACCTCGCGCATCCGGCCATGCTTGGCCTTGGCGCGTCGGAACTTAATCATGACGATGTCATCACCGCCAGCCTGCAACGCATAAATGTTTCGACCGCCGGGCATTTCGATCTGTTGCCGGATGCGAACACGCGCCTGATACCGCTGATGCAAAGCAGCTCCGATGCCGAGGTGGTGCCTACGCAGCGGGCGATCGAGGCCATCCGTAATCCATCCAGCCTGCTGGACGGCTATCAGCCACAGAACCAGAACTATGTGATTGCCGCGCGCCTGCGCGGGCCGTTCGTCAGCGCTTTCCCGGAACTGGCCAAGCGTCCGGGACACCTGTCCGCCTCGCCACCCAACGCGGAAGTGATCCTGGTGGCCGATACTGACCTCCTGACCGATCGCCTGTGGGTGGAAACGCAGAACTTCCTCGGCCAGCCGATGTTTAGCTACTTCACCAACAACGGTGACTTCATCAGCAACATGGTGGATAACCTCACCGGTTCTTCCGCGCTGCTGTCCATTCGCGGCCGCTCCACTTCACAGCGTCCGTTCACGCGCGTGCAGGCGCTGCGGCGTGCCGCCGACAGCAAGTTCCTGCAAAAGGAGAAGGAACTGCAAGGCGAGCTGGCCGATACCAAGCGTCGGCTGGAACAATTGCAGCCGGCTAAAGGCACCAGCGATACCTCCAACAGTGCCGAACAGAAACAGGAGATTGCGCAGTTCCTGCAGCGCCAGCTGGCGATCAGCAACGAGCTACGCGAAGTGCAGCATCAGCTCAACGCGGAAATCGACGCCTTGGGGACCCGGCTGAAAGTCATCAATATCGTGATGCTGCCAGCACTGATTACCCTGATAGGCTTGATGTATGGCTGGAAGCGCACGCGACGAAACCGGCGGCAACGCAGTGGATGATGGCGAAATGCCGCAGGCTTGCAGCAAGCGTCCCTCTGCGAGCTGGGAGGGGGGTAGGGTGAAAGGCAATCTTGCAATGAAGCCGCGCATGCAAAACCCATTGGGCTGCCGATGATCACGACCTTGCTCAAATGGATGATCCCGTGGGAGTTCTCTTGGATTTTCCTGGCGAGCTTCCTCGGTGCCTGCGTGCTGTACTGGCGGGGCAGTCGCAAGTTGCCGGTAAGCACGGGACGCAAGCTGGCGTTCTGGACCGGCATGACGATCGTCTATCTGAGCCTGCAAACCTACTTCGATTTCTATGCCGAGCATGAATTCTTCATGCATCGCATCCAGCAGTTGCTGCTGCACCATCTGGCGCCGCTGATGATCGTGGCGTCCTATCCTGGCTCGGTGTTGCGTGCCGGCGTGCCGCTGAATTGGCGGATTCGCGTATTGCGTCCGGCACTGCGAAGCTGGCCGTGGCGACTGGTCAGCACGGTACTGCTCAATCCTGCCGTCGCCACCATCCTGTTCGTGGCCTTCGTCCTGGTTTGGCTGATTCCATCCATGCAGACCCTGGCGATGCTCGATTGGCGCGTCTATCGCTTCATGAACTGGTCGATGATCGTCAGCGGCTTCGTGTACTGGTGGCTGGTGCTGGATCACCGGCCGCGGCCGCCGGGGCGCATGATTCCCGGCATGCGTGTATTGTCGCCCGGCATCACCATGGCGCCACAGATCCTGGCTGGCGCCATCATCACCTTCTCCAGAACCGATCTTTATCCCATCTTCGAAATCTGCGGACGCGCCTTCAACTTCAACGTGTTCACCGGGCAACTGATCGGCGGCATCATCATCTGGGTGCCGGCTGCGACGCTGGAAACCGTCGGTGGTTTGTTGGCGATGCGGCAATGGTTGCGTTTGTCACGCAGTGGACGCCTTCGGCGGCAAGCACGGGAGCAGGCGACCGCCCGAATCGTAGCGAGCGGCGTGGGCCGTTGATTCAATAGACCTGCACCAGTTGGCGCCGGGTGAAGTGCGCCTCCGAGGGGTAACCAAAGGCGTTGTTGACATAGTTGACGCCATCGATCCTCACCTGGCGATTGACGTGGCTGTGTCCGTAGACATGCACGCTGGAGCCAAGCTGTCTAAGCTGCGACTCCAGCACGGTGGTGCCAAGTACGGGATAGATCTTCCGGTGCTTGTCGGGGATGCGATCGGGCATCAGGTCGATGCGCGGCAGGAAATGCGAAAAGCTGATGATCTGGCGTGCGTCCAGCAATGCAGGCGAGGACAACGTTGGGTTTTGCCCGGTGAAGAACTTGGTCACGGCGGCTTCGTCGTAGCCCGGCCATTGGCAGTTGCGGTAGTCGGCCCATGCGGCTTTGAGGTAATCGTCTGCAGCGCCGAAGGAGTAGTCATACCAGCCTTGCAGCGGCACGATCGCGAGTTCGCCTTGGCGGAAGATATCCATGCGCAGCCCAAGCTCTTGCGCGACCGACCGCACTGTCTGAAGCTTTTCGAACGAATCTCGCATGCGATCGCGGTTGATCCATAGATCGTGATTGCCGGGCACGAATAGCACGGTGGAAAAGCGCCTGCTCAGTGCCTTGAACGCCTCTTCGAGGTGGGTGAGGCGATCGGAAACGTCGCCAGCAAGAATCAGCACGTCATCGTTGTACTCGTGTAACGGCAATTGCTGGAGCCATTCGCGATTGGCCGCATAGTCCAGGTGCAAGTCGGAAATCGCGAAAACGCGCATGAGGTTCAGTCGGGTGCGTTAGCCGGACGTACCGAAAAAGGCACGCGCAAATGGCTGCCGTCGGCGAAGTCCAGGGTGATGTCGATGGTTTCGCCGGGTTTGAAGGGGTGTGTCGCTTCCTGCAGCATCAGGTGATAGCCGGCCGGCGCCAGAGAAACCTCGCCATGGGCCGGAACTGTCAGGCGATCGAGCATGCGCATCGAGCTGCTGCCGGTCGTATCCGTTGCGCTCTGATGAAGCATCACCGACGCATAGAAGGCGCTGCGTGCGGAAACCAGCGTGGCTGCTGACGAGCCTTGATTGTCCAGCGTCACATAGCCTGCCGCCGGCAGGTTGGCCGGCAGCAGGCGAATCCACGCGTGGCTGGCCTTGATTTGATCCGCTTGCGTTGCTTGGACTTGCGGCGGAAGCAGCGGCATCAGCCATAGCAACAACATGCCAGGCTTCATGGTGTTCCTCCCGCACTAAGCAGCAAGTACAGATCATGCACCAGCTTGTCTTGGGCGTCGTCAGGCGTGGCGAGCAGACGAGCTTTGCCGCCGGCGTCGAAGATATAGATGCCCGAACTGTGACTGACCTCGTAACTGTCGCTCGCCTTGCCGGGCTCACGACTGAAGGCGGCGCGATAGCGCTTGGTGAGCGCTTCGATCTCGGCAGGCGAACCCGTCAGGCCGACGACGCGGGGATCGAACGCGGTGACATAGGTGTGCAGTGCTTCGGGGGTGTCGCGTTGCGGATCGACGCTCACGAACAGAATCTGCGTACCCTCCGCCAGTTTGCCCAGCTTTTGCATCACGACATGCAGGTGGGCAAGCGTGAGCGGGCAGACATCCGGGCAATGCGTGTAGCCGAAATAGAGCAGGGCCACCTTGCCACGGTAATCGGCCGCAGTGACGGCCTTGCCCTGGTCATTGGTGAGCTGGAAGGCGAGATCCGGCATGTGCCCGGAGATGTCGGTGAGTTGCCACGAGGCCGCCGTTTCATTTCGCTGACATGCGGCAAGCGGCATGCCTAGAACGAGCAGGCAGGCGAGGCGGGCGAGACGCGAGAACTTCATGCAAGAATTCCTTCGCTGAAACTCGCTCAGGATACGCCACGCGTGCCCGTTTCAGCACTTCCTTCGGTCACAGGAAAGCGCGTCGATGCGACAACTTGTCCAATCCCATGCAGGGCTGCTGGTAGGCGCCGCCGGAGCAAGCGCCGTTTTGCTTGGCGCTTTTGGGGCGCACGCGCTTCGGTCGGTGCTCAATCCAATGCAACTCGAACTCTGGCACACGGCGGTGCAGTACCACTTCTGGCATGCCTTGGGGCTAACGGGCGCAGTTCTTGCTCATGCAGGCAAGGCGCGGCGCGCGGCGATATCGGCCTTTGCGCTTGGTATCGTGTTGTTCAGTGGCAGCTTGTATGCGTTGGCGCTCGGCGCGCCGCATTGGGCTGGTATTGTGACGCCGTTTGGCGGCGTGGCGTTCATTGTTGGCTGGATAGCGCTGGGGGCGAGTCTGAAGACCAGGCTTTGAGGATTCAGCGGGTTTCGTCGTCCGCCAGCGGCTTTGCCTTGGCCGGTTTGAGCCGGCCGTTGGCGTGCAATGCACTACGCAAGACGTATTCGATCTGCGCATTGACGCTGCGCAATTCGTCATCGGCCCAGCGCTGCATGGCTTCCAGCACGACGGGACTGATGCGGAGCGGGTAGGCTTTTTTTTCCGCCGGCATGAGCGCTCAGTGATACAAGGTGCCGGTATTGACCACCGGCTGCGTTGCACGTTCTCCGCACAGCACCACCAGCAGGTTGCTGACCATGGCTGCCTTGCGCTCTTCGTCCAGGTCGACGACGCCCTGGCTGCGCAGATTTTCAAGCGCCATGCCTACGATGCCAACGGCGCCTTGTACGATACGCTCACGTGCCGCGACGATTGCGCTTGCCTGTTGCCGCTGCAGCATGGCTTGAGCGATTTCCTGCGCATAGGCGAGGTGGCTGATTCTGGCTTCCGTCACCTGCACGCCGGCGCGATCCAGCCGGGCCTGGATTTCGTCCCGCAGGTGGTTGTTGATGATGTCCCCGTGGCTGCGCAGCGACGGTTTGCCGTCATCATGGGCGTCATAGGGATAGCTTTGCGCCATCTGGCGTAAAGCCGACTCGCTCTGGATGTTTACGAAGTTTTCGTAGTTGTCCACGCAGAAAACGGCCTCCGCCGAGTCCACCACCTGCCACACGACGACGGCCGCGATTTCAATCGGATTGCCGTCGCTGTCGTTGACCTTGAGCTTGCCGCTCTCGAAGTTGCGCACGCGCAGCGATATACGCTGCCTGCTGTAGAACGGGTTGGTCCAGCGCAGGCCTTCATGGCGTACGGTGCCGGCGTATTTGCCGAACAGCTGCATGACCTGCCCTTCGTTGGGCGCGACCTGGAAGAAACCCTTGAGGGAAAAGAGCGTCAGCGCGTGTATGAATATACCCAGGCCGGCGACCCAGACAGGCACGCTGCCATTGGCCGCATTCGCGTAACACGCCACGCCGACCAGCGCGAGCGCCAGGCAGACGAAGACAAACGGAATGCCGGCGACCGAAAACCCTGTGCGTTCGTTCATGGACCGCTACTCCCAAGTTTTCAAAATTAGATATCAAAATGATATCTAATTCAAGCGGTCTGCCTGGGCCGGACGCATCGCTGGGAAAAGCATCGCAGTAGGTGGGCTTTATTCAACGGCTGCGCTGGCTGATGCCGGGCCGAGCCGGCGTCGCCAGAAGGTGGCCTGGGGCCAGCGCGTTTGCATGGCATAGAACTGAGCGAGATGGTGGAGGTAGCTGCGGTGGACTGGATGGCGCAAGGCACGGTGTATGCCAGGCTTTAGAGCATTGACCGGCTCCTTAGCCCTATCTACCACCCCACGGTAATACTGACCGGCGGAGAATTGAGCAGCTCGCTAAACGTCTGCACGGCATCGATCCGAATGCTGCCGAATTCATTGGCTGCCCGGTCGAAATGCCATGGGTTGCCGTCGCTGATGTCCAACGCGATGTGGCCGGTGTCGAAGCGCTCGATGGTGGGGTCGAAGCTACGCCAGCGTCCGTGCACCCAGGCGGTGACCCAGGCGTGGGGTACGAACACGCGTTGCTTGCTGTCGTAGCGTTTGGCGTAGAGCATGCCGACGACGACGCGCGCCGGAATATTTTCCGCGCGTGCCATGGCAGCGAGCAGCACGGCATATTCCGCACAGTCTCCACGACGATCCCGCGCGACTTCCAGTGCGGAGGCGTAACCGATGTCCAGCCCCCCTTGCGAGATGTAGCGGTTCACGAAGGCATTGAGATTGCCCATGATGTGCGATTTGTCATGCCCGCCTCCGGCCGCAAGCGATGCAAGTCGTTTTATTTCCGGGGCATCGGATTGAAGCCATGCATTCGGTTGCGTGTCCGCCGGAGTGGGTGGGCCCTGTGCGTCCAGTTCACCAACGTAAACATTGATTTGCCATTCGCCATGGCCTAGATCGACCACCGACTGCTCGTCAGTGTCGATAAATGGCCTGGTGATCGCCCTGTCAGCGACATGAACACGATAGCTGAGGAAGTCCGAAGACATTTCAGGCGTGATGAGCCGTGGGGAATCCACTAGCGCAGAATCCATCATGTTCAGGCTTTGCGTTGGCGCCTCGGCGCAGGCTTCGCTGCAGGCAACCATATCCAGTGGCTTGCCGAGCAGGGACACCGAGCCTTTGCGGATGTTGCCCCGAGCGTCCAGCCATAGATCGACGCTCTGAATGCCTTGAGGCCCCTTGAGCGTTTCCCGTTGGTGACTCAAGGTCTCCACGTGATCGACAAGTTGCACACGTTCGTTGCCGATCACGGTTACGCTCAGGTCCATCGCTAGTTGACTGGCCTGGTTGTACATCAACAGGCGGTAATCCGTGCCCGGATGGGCGATGGCTGCCCGCATGGCTTGACGCTGGCCTTCCACCAGAACGGCGCCCGCCGGCCAGGCGGTGACCGATTGGCGGGTCTGCCCGCCGGTAGTATTGGCCAGCTCCAGACGGCCATCGGGCAATCGCTTGCCTTCCACCCTGGTTTCGGTGGCGGACAGGGTGCTGCTCATGACAAACCCGATCGGTTCTCCCGCGGCGGTTTCCACGCTGCGGCTGACATTGATGTACGGAACCATCTTGTGATTGCGCTCGATCGACATAACCAGCGTCTGGGTGGTGGTGACGGTGTCGCCGGTCCGTTCGCGCTGAATCTCCTCGTGGCCGATCTTGCGGCCGTTGAGCAGCACGGTCATCCAGGTGGTATCGGGGGGCGCAGCATCCTCGGCGGCCTTTGCCAGGCTGGAGGCAAGGCACAACATCGGCACCAGCAAAAGCGGGGCGATCCGGCTGCGCATAAGTTCAGTCCGCGGGGAAACGGATTGAGATTAGTCAATGCTCTTTTGGGACTGCCGTCAATCTGCGGTGCGGCAAGCCGGGAGCCGTACAATAGGCCTTTATCTGGAGACCACAATGACGTCCATCGGCACGCCCCATTCCGACCATGCCTTGAAAGTGCTGCTGCTTGGCGCAGGCGAGCTAGGCAAGGAAGTGGCGATTGAATTGCAGCGCCTGGCCGTGGAAGTCATTGCAGTGGACCGCTATGCGCATGCGCCGGCGATGCAGGTAGCGCATCGCAGCCATGTCATCGACATGCTGGACGGCAGCGCCTTGCGCGCCGTCATCGCGCAGGAACAGCCGGACCTGGTGGTGCCGGAAATCGAGGCGATCCATACCCCTACTCTGATGGAACTGGAAAAGGAGGGTTTAACGGTCGTTCCGACCGCGCGTGCCGCGTGGCTGACTATGGACCGCGAAGGTATCCGCCGCCTGGCCGCCGAAGAGCTGGGTTTGCCGACCTCGCCCTATCGGTTCTGCGACAGCGAGGCCGAATACCGCGAGGCGGCGGCAGCAATCGGCTACCCATTCGTGGTCAAGCCGGTGATGAGTTCATCCGGCAAGGGCCAGAGCGTCGTGCACTCTGCGGCCGAGCTGCAGCAGGCCTGGGATTACGCCCAGGCAGGCGGCCGCGCCGGCAAGGGGCGGGTAATCGTGGAGGGCTTCGTTTCCTTCGATTACGAAATTACTTTGTTGACCGTGCGGCACAAGGACGGCACCAGTTTTTGCGCGCCCATTGGCCATCGCCAGGAAGATGGCGATTATCGCGAATCCTGGCAGCCGCAGCCGATGAGCCAGCTTGCCTTGGCCCAAGCGCAGCGCCAGGCGCAAGCCATTACCGGCGGGCTGGGTGGTTGGGGCGTGTTCGGCGTGGAATTCTTCGTGCAAGGCGACAGCGTGATCTTCTCCGAGGTCAGTCCCAGGCCGCACGACACCGGGCTGGTCACGCTGATCTCGCAGGACCTTTCGGAATTCGCGCTACATGCGCGGGCGATCCTGGGTTTGCCCATACCGGTCATTCGCCAGCAAGGGCCTTGCGCGTCGTGCGCGGTGCTGCACGAAGGCGAAGGTCGTGCGCCGCGCTATCACGGTATGGCCGAAGCCTTGGCCGAGTCCGACACGCAGCTGCGCATTTTCGGTAAGCCGGAAGTGAAAGGCCGTCGACGCATGGCGGTCACGCTGGCGCGCGATAACGATATCGAGGCGGCCAAGGCCAAGGCGATCCGGGCGGCCAAAGCCGTTCGCATCGAACTGTAGACTCGGCGCGACATCCTCCCTCCCGAAGCGTAGAGGAGGCAGCCCCGTAAATGGAGACAGATGATGGAACCGACAGGCTTTTCGCATTGGCTGGTAGTGCTGGTGGAAACCTTTGCAGTGCTGTTCGTGCTGCTGCTGGTGATCGCCATCCTGGTGGTGGCGGTAACCTGGGTGGTCGACCGCAGCCAGACGCACAACTCCGTGTTGCGCAATTTTCCAGTGATCGGGCACTTCCGCTATTGGTTCCTGCATCTGGGTGAATTTTTTCGCCAATACCTGTATTCCAGCGATCGCCAGGAAATGCCGTTCAACCGCGCCCAGCGCATGTGGGTGTATCGCGCGGCCAAGAATACGGAGAACACCAACGCGTTCGGCTCCACGCGCGACCTGCATCTGGAAGGTGTGCCGTTCTTTGTCAATGCCGCGTTTCCGGCCTTGGGCCAGACGCACGTCAAACCCCAGCCGGTGCGCATTGGACCGTATGCGCGCGAGCCATACGATCACGCGGCGTTCTTCAACATCTCCGCGATGAGCTTTGGTGCGCTGTCCGCACCCGCGGTGCGCGCACTCTCGATCGGGGCGGCCAAGGCAGGCATCTGGATGGACACGGGCGAGGGTGGCCTGGCGCCGTACCATCTGGAAGGCGGTTGCGATGTCGTGTTCGAAATCGGTACCGCCAAATACGGTGTGCGCACGCCGGACGGCAAGCTGGACGACGACAAGCTGCTGGCGATCTGCGCAAACCGGCAGGTGAAGATGGTCAGCATCAAGCTTGGGCAGGGCGCCAAGCCCGGCATGGGCGGCCTGCTGCCGGCGGCCAAGGTCACGCCGGAAATCGCGGCGATCCGCGGCATTCCGGTGGGCCAGGATTCGCAGAGCCCCAACCGCCATCTGGATATCGGCAACGTCCGCGAGTTGATGGATGCGATTGCGCATATCCGCGATCTCACCGGCAAGCCCACCGGCTTCAAGGCGGTGTTCGGCGGCATGGAGTGGATCGAGGAACTTTGTGTTGAAATCAAGCGGCGCGGCGTCGAAAGCGCACCGGATTTCATCATCATCGACGGCTCCGAAGGTGGCACCGGCGCTGCGCCGCAGACGCTGATGGAAGGCGTGGGCCTGCCCTTGCGCGAAGCGCTGCCGGCACTGGTGAACCTGCTGATGGAACGTGGCTTGCGCGAACGCATCAAGGTAATCTGCTCGGGCAAGTGCATCACCGCGTATGACGTGGCATGGGCGATGTCGATGGGCGCGGATTTCGTCAATTCGGCACGCGGCTTCATGTTGGCGCTGGGTTGCATCCAGTCGCTGCAGTGCAACCGCAATACCTGTCCAACCGGCATCACCACCCAGAACACGCGCCTGCAGCGCGGCCTGGTGGTGACGGACAAGAGCGAGCGCGTGGCGAACTACGCGCGCAACGTAATGTATGAAGTCGGCATCATTGCGCACAGCTGCGGTGTGGATGATCCGCGTGACCTGGACCGCACGCATTGCCGCGTGATGGGCGTCGATGGCGTTTCGGTGCCGTTGGTCAAGCTGTTTCCCTATCCGCAGGCGACAACGGAGAACGCGTAGGTTGGGGTGCAAACCCCAACATCGCTCAGCGTATAGATGACCATGTTGGGGTTTGCACCCCAACCTACGGGCTTAATCCCGCTCCAAATCCACCCAGCCTTCCGTCGTGCGTATCTGCAGCGGCTTGAAGCGCCGCTTGTAGTCCATTTTCGGATGAGCTTCGATCCAGAAGCCCAGGTACACCCACGGAATGCTGCGGCGCTTGGCCAACTCGATCTGTTGCAGGATGGCGAAGGTGCCCAGGCCGCGCTCGTGTTCGTCCGGATCGTAGAACGTATAGACGGCTGAAATGCCGGTGATGCAAACGTCCGTAACGGCTACCGCGAGCAATCGCTCGCCCTTGTGCAATTCCAGGAAGATCGTGGGGCTCCAGGGTGCCGTCAGAAAGCGCCGGAAGTCGCTGGCCTCCGCTTCGTCCATGCCGCCGCCAGGGTGCCTGGTGCGCAGATAGCGTGAATACAGCGCATGCCGTTCGCTGTTGTAGCCGGCCATGCATTCGCGCACGATCAGGTCTTCATTGTGCTTCAGGCAACGGCGCTGCGAGCGGTTCGGCTTGAACTTCGCCACGTCGATGCGGCAGGGCGTGCACGCGTGGCAGCTCGGGCAGTGCGGAAAGTACAGGTGCCCGCCCGCGCGGCGAAAGCCATGCTCCAGCGCCGCGCCGTACAGCCGGTCCAACTGCGGGGCGGCAGGATCGATCACCAGGTTCTGCGCCGTACGCCCCGGGTAGTAACCGCAGGCGTGCGGCAGCGTCTGGAACAGGCGGACATGATCGGAGCGCATGGCCTGATTCTATGACCGCTGCCGGCCGTCGTGGCAAGGTTTTTGATGGCGAACGGCTGATTTTAGCTGTGTGTATCCGTAGGCTGGGAAGGCAATCCCAGCGGAAACCGCCAAGTAGCTGGGATTGTCATCCCGGCCTACACAATATGCAGATAATGCAGGGCCAGCACCATGAAGACGCCCAGAATCGCCAGCAGCGCGATCCTTCGCACTCTTGCCACGGTGTGTTCACGGCGACTATACAGGGCGGCCACCGGATCGCGGGAAATCCTCAACTCCTCCGCGTAGCGCACCTGCGGTTCGATGCCCAGCTGGCGCAGCAGTTCGCGCGCCCTGGTGTAGTCGTCAGCCTTGCTAACCCACACCTGGGGCCAGGCGTCCCGGTTCTCATTGCGCTGGGAATAACTGAAACGCTGGTAGCTGGGGCGGTTCCAGTTGGAGCGGTTGGTGATGGTGGTTTCGACGCCGTTTTCGGTCATATAGGCCGACACGCGATCGATGTTTTCCTGCCGGGGAGAGGTGTAAAGCATGCGCATGGCTGGAGTTTACTCGCCTCGCAGCCGGATCAAGCCCTCTTGTGCCGTCGAGGCCACCAGGCGGCCGTCACGGCTGAAAATCTGCCCCCGGGCCAGCCCGCGTGCGCCCTGCGCCGTAGGGCTGTCGAACGAGTACAGCAACCATTCGTCCACCTTGAACGGGCGATGGAACCACAAGGCGTGGTCCAGGCTCGCCATCTGCAGGTTGGGCGTGAGATAGGAAATGCCGTGCGGCAAGGTGCTGGTGCCGATCAGGTGGAAATCCGACGCGTAGGCGAGCAAGGCCCGATGCAGGTCCGGCGACTCCTCCACCGGTGCGGTAAGCCGGAACCAGATGTGCTGGATGGGCGGCCGCTTGGCCGGGTGGAGCTCATCGCGCGGCCAGACCTGGCGGAATTCGAACGGGCCGTCGCTGCCCAGCCAACGCTGCAGTTTCACTGGCAGGCGGGCGAGTTCGTCCGGCGGTACCCGATGCATGGGCTCCACGTCCTCCGGCTCCGGCACCTCGGGCATGCTGGATTGGTGCTCCAGCCCCCGCTCAGGGACCTGGAAGGAAATCGCGCCGTTGAGAATGGGCTGGCCGTGCTGGATCGCCACCACACGGCGAGAAGAGAACGAGCCACCATCGCGCGCACGTTCCACGCTGTAGACGATCGGCGCATCGATATCGCCTGCGCGCAGAAAATAGGCGTGTAGCGAATGCGCCTCGCGCGAAGGATCCACTGTCTGCTGGGCAGCCGACAGCGCCTGGCCGAGCACCTGGCCGCCGAACACGAAGCGCGTGCCGATATCGCGGCTCTGGCCGCGGAAGAGGTTGTCTTCCAGGCGTTCGAGCTGCAGCAGCTCGGCCAGCTCCTTGACGTGTGTATCGCGCATCGCGGCAAATCCCCTAAGCAAATGACCGGCAATTATAGCGGGGCGGCTGCGGCAACCTCAGGGGTGGACGCCGATTCGCCGCAAATCGCTGGTCGCCAGGACTTCCTGCCACGGGAACAACGGGCCGGGATCGAGCTTGCGCGGCACCTCCCGGCCCGGATCGTCGCTGGCCGGTACGCGCGCCGTATCCAGGTCTTCGTGGCCAGCGATTTCCTGCAAGCTCAGATACTCCGTGCGCAAGTGCGCCAGCAGCTCGCGCAGCCCGCCAATTTGCGCCTCGGAGTAAGGCTCGGTCATGGTCTGGTTGCGCGAATCGAACCAGTTCGGGAAGCGTCCCCGGTTCACCAGTTCGATGCCAATGGATTGGGGGTTGTAGCCACGCACATGATGCGCCACCCGCGTGCCCGGTACATAGCGATAGACCGAACCGTCGCGATCGATGTAGTAATGGCCACTGTTGCCGGTGCCGGCTTCGTACAGCACCCGCTCCCCGTATTCGCGTGCCGTCGCGAGGTCAGGCAGCTCGGTGCAGTGGATGACTACCAACGTGACGGTGCTGGCTGGGCGCTCGGGTAGCTTGGCGACGTAAGGCAAGAGCTGGTCGTGAATGGTCAGCATCGGGGTGGCGGCAAGGGGGCGTGGGCTGGAATGATAATCCCAGCTTCGCACACGGCATCCCGATGCCGGGATTGGCATCCCAGCCTACTCACGGTACATGGAGGCTGGGGCCTCTTGCGGATCGGCAAACAGCTATCATGCACGTCCCGCTGAGCAAACACGGAGTCCCCATGCCCGGCCACATCATCCTCTCCCACGGCTCGGACTCAGGCCCCGATGCCACCAAGGTCAGTGTGTTGGCGAAGCTCGCCGAGTCGATGGGCTGGACCACGGAGCGTCCGGATTACCGCGAGGACGATAAGCCGGGCCACGCCGATTCGATCGAGCCGCGCATCGCCCGCTTGCACCAGTGCATTGCCGCTTGCGATGCGCCACCGGTGTTGGTGGGGTCCAGCATGGGCGCTTTCGTTTCCGGCTTGGCTTCGCTGGAAGTGCCCGTGGCCGGCCTGTTCCTGCTGGCCACGCCGGCGCTCATCCCCGGCAGTGACCTGGCCTTCGACGTGCGCCTGGACGTGCCGACGCTGTTGATCCACGGCTGGCGCGACGAAGTCTGCCCGCTCGACGAGATCTATGAATTCGCCGGCCGCCGCCAATTGCCGCTGTTGATCGTGGACGACGACCACCGGCTGACTGAGCATGTCGATTCGATCAGCCGCCAGTTCGGCCTTTTTCTGGAACAACTTTGAAGCAGTTCTTTGCAACCTGCCCCAAGGGGCTTGAATACCTGCTGCGCGATGAGCTGATGTCGCTGGGCGGCGTCGACGTGCATGAAGCGCTTGCTGGCGTGCGCTTTTCCGGCAGCCTGGAAACGGCTTATCGCGCCTGCCTGTGGTCGCGCTTGGCGAGCCGTATCCTGTTGCCGGTGGCGGAATTCGAAGCGGCATCCGACGAGGCTTTGTACGCAGGTGTGCAAACCATCGACTGGTCCGAACATCTCGCGCCGCACGCCACGCTGGCGGTGGATGCCAATACCGCGCAAAGCAAGCTCACGCATAGCCAATATCTGGCGCAGCGGGTGAAAGATGCCGTGGTCGACCAGTTCCGCCAGCGCGGTCAGGCGCGTCCGGACGTGGATACCGAAGAGCCGGATGTGCGTATCAACCTGCGTTTGCGGCGCGATCGCGCGACGGTGTCGATCGATCTTGCCGGCGCGCCCCTGCATCGCCGCGGTTGGCGTGAAACACAGGGCGAGGCTCCGCTCAAGGAAAACCTGGCCGCGGCGATGCTGTTGCGTGCGGGCTGGCCGGCCATCTACGAGCAAGGCGGCGCGTTGCTCGATCCCATGTGCGGCTCCGGCACGATCCTGATCGAAGGTGCCTTGATGGCGGCGGATGTCGCGCCGGGTTTGCGCCGTGACTACTACGGCTTTCTCGGTTGGAAGCAGCACGACATTGCACTGTGGCGCAACCTGCTCGAAGAAGCTGGCCGGCGTGCGGAAATCGGCTTGCCGATGCTACGCAGCGGTTTCTTCGGTTCCGACGCGGATTCGCGCATGGTGCAAATGGCCAAGCGCAATGCACAGGAAGCAGGCGTTGCCGGCTTCTTTACGCTGGATCGCCACGATGCGCAGCACGTGCGTCCGCCAGCCGGCTTTACGCAAGGCCTGGTCATCACCAACCCGCCGTATGGCGAGCGCCTGGGTGAGCGCGAAAGTCTGCCGAAGCTTTATCGTGGCCTGGGCGAGACCCTGCGCGATCATTTCACCGGATGGCGCGCAGCCGTGCTTGCCGGGGACGCGGAACTGGGGCGCGCCACTACTTTGCGCGCAGAGAAGAAATACGCGCTGTACAACGGCGCGCTGGAAACGGTGCTGCTGATCTTCGAACTGCATCCGCGTGACGAAACACCGCGCGAAAAGCCGCCGCTATCGCCTGGCGCGCAGATGCTGAAGAACCGGCTGGAAAAGAACGTCCGGCATTTGCACAAACGGCTGGAGCGCGAAGGTATCCATGCCTGGCGCGCTTACGACCAGGATCTGCCGGAATACGCCGCGGCGATCGACGTTTATGCAGACACATCCGGCAGCAGCCACCTGCATATCCAGGAATACCGCGCACCCGCGGACGTACCTGCCGAACTGGCGCGCACGCGCCTGCGGGAGATCGCGCGCGTGGCTGGTGAAGTGTTCAATGCGCCACGCGCACGCACTGCCATCAAGACACGCGAGCGCGGCAAGGGTGGTTCCAAATACGGCCAGTTCGATCAACGCGGGGAATTCATCGAAGTGGAGGAGGGCGGTTTGACCTTCCTGGTGAACCTCTACGATTACCTCGATACCGGCCTGTTCCTCGATCACCGACTGGTCCGCGCAAAAGTGCGCGAGCTGGCGGCAGGCAAGCGCTTTCTCAATTTGTTCGCCTATACCGCGACGGCCAGTGTCTACGCAGCGGCAGGCGGTGCGCGCGATACCACCAGCGTCGATTTGTCGGGCACGTATCTGGAATGGGCGTCGCGCAATCTTGCGCTGAACGGCTTTGCAGGTGAAGGGCATCGTCTTGTCCAGGCGGATGCAAGCAGTTTTCTCGAGCGCACGCGCGAGCGCTATGGCTTGATCTATGTCGATCCGCCGACCTTTTCCAACTCCAAGCGAGCGGAAGATTTCGACGTCCAGCGCGATCACGTCAAATTGCTTCTGGCCTGTGCGCAGCGACTCACGCACGACGGCGTAATCTTGTTTTCCAACAATTTTCGCCGCTTCTCGCTCGATCGCGAGGCGCTTGAACCACAGCTTGCCATCGAAGCCTGGGGGGCGGGCAGCATTCCGTTCGATTTCTCGCGGCGCGCAAACATTCACGATTGCTGGCTGCTGCGTCCACAGGCCGCTGAAGACGCGGCCAATCCGTGGGCAAATGCTCGTATCAAGAAGTGAAGCGCATGCTACGGCGGTGGTCAAGGAACAGCTAAATTCCTGGCAAAAATGCTTGTGTTAAGAAGTGTAAGCCTTCAGTACGGATTAAGTGCCTCAGGTCCACCATTCACCAAGTACTGACGGAGGCGTGTCATGCTTAAACGGAATGTCGGCAAGTTCGTTGCGGTCAGTCTGGCCCTGGCGGCAGCCGGGGCGGCGCTACCTCTCAGCGCATCGGCGCATCCCTGGGGCGGCTACGGTTGGCACGGTGGCTATCACGGCGGCTATGGTTACTACCATGGCGGTTACGGTTATTACCACGGCGGCTGCTATCACTGTGGTTACTGGAGTGGCGACCGCTGGATTGCCGGTGCCATCGTGGGTGGCGCGGTGGCCGGTCTTGTAGCGGGAGCTGTGGCGGGTCCACCGGTTTACTACGCTCCGCCGGCGTACTACGCGCCGCCGCCTACCGTGGTGTATACGCCCGGCACCGTGGTCTACCAAAGTGCTCCACCGCCGGTGGTGACAACCACCACTGTGATCACGAACGATCCCTACCAGACGCGCTATATCGGTCCGTCCAACTGATAGCCGGATCAATCCTGCAAAAAAAGCCCGGCGCATTGCCGGGCTTTTTTTGCTTCAAGGGCTCTTGGCCGGCTGCTGCGTTCTCACGCTATGGTATTTGGCGCGGTCGCGATAACCATCGTAGGTCGCTTCGTCGATCAGGCCGACCGATTCAATGGCGCAAGGGGGTTGTTCCCGGGAGCGGATTTTTTCTCCAACGCCGCCGCAGATGCGCACGGGCGTGATGGCCTTGTCCGCTTCGCTGGGTATCAACTGAAAACCTCGATTGCCGATGCCCAATTTGTCGCAGCTTCCCTTGATTTTCACCAGGTAACGCTGGTAGGGGCCGGTACGCAAGATCACATTCTGCGCATCTACTACATGCCATTCGTTGATCTGGTCGAGGCGGATGCAGTCCTTGTAAGGCAAGGTATTGGTGCTTGCCGATTGCGCCGAGGCGGATACAGCGGTCGCCACCAGCACAACGCCCAGCACGACAGATAGGACAGTCTTCATGGGGTCACCTCACGGCTATATCAAGCATGGATTGTCCCGGCCAACGCCGGCCATATTCCTGCCATGTGCGCATCACAGAATATGAACAATCGCTGCGGCATGGTGGCTGTATGATCGTCCGCTGTTCCGCGCTCCACAAGGTGTATCGCAGCACGTTCGCCCCTATCGAGCCTGCGTAATGAATGTCCCCACATTCACTGTAGATACCGAAGATGCCGTCGCGCGGTTCATGCGCATACGCCGGCACACGCTGGCGCTGTGCGTGGGATTGAGCGGCGAAGACCTGCAAGTGCAATCGATGCCGGACGCCAGTCCGGGCAAATGGCATCTGGCGCATACCACCTGGTTCTTCGAGCAATTCGTGCTGGGGCACGACCCGGCCTACCGATCGCCGAACCCCGAATGGCGTTACCTGTTCAATTCCTACTACGAGTCGGTCGGGCCGATGCACGCACGTCCGCAGCGCGGCTTGTTGTCGCGACCGGCGCTGGGCGAGATCCGCGACTACCGTGCGTGCGTCGATGAGGCAATGGGCGAGTTGCTGGCCGGTGACGTCAATACTGAACTGGCCGCTCGCATCGAGTTGGGTTTGCAACACGAACAGCAGCACCAGGAGCTGCTGCTTACCGACATCAAGCACATGTTCTCGTGCAACCCGTTGCAGCCGACGTATCGGGATGCAGCCGATCAAAGGGAAAGCCGAAGCTCCCCATTGCGTTTCCTGCCAGGGCGGCAGGGGCCGGTCGACATCGGCCACGAAGGCGACGGTTTCACCTACGACAACGAAACGCCTAGGCACGCCACCTGGCTTTCCGCACATGCATTGGCCAACCGCCTGGTGACCAACGCCGAATACCTGGCGTTCGTGCGTGATGGCGGCTATCAGGAAGCAGGGCTGTGGTTGTCCGATGGCTGGGCGACAGTGCAGCGCGAGGGCTGGCAACGGCCTTTGTACTGGCAGGACGACCTGGCCAGCGAATTTACGCTGGCCGGCGTTCGCCCGCTCGATGCTCATGCCCCGGTCTGCCATATCAGCTACTTCGAAGCGGATGCGTTCGCGCGCTGGGCCGGTGCGCGGCTGCCCACCGAGGCGGAGTGGGAAGATGCCGCGGCACGGCTGCCGGTCCACGGCAACTTCCAGGACGACGCCCATTTTCATCCGATCGCCAGTTCGCCGGGCGATGGTCTGCAGCAGATGTATGGCGACGTGTGGGAGTGGACTGCCTCACCCTATGTCAGCTATCCGGGTTTCAAACCCCTGCCGGGTGCGCTGGGTGAATACAACGGCAAATTCATGAATGGTCAGTGGGTGTTGCGCGGGGGCTCGTGCGCGACGCCGCGCGATCACATCCGCGCCAGCTATCGCAATTTTTTTCCGCCCCATGCCCGCTGGCAATTCGCGGGCATTCGACTGGGACAGGACCGATGAGTGTGCAAGCATATGCAGTACGTGACGAGCAACGTCCACCCGATAACCTGTTGTTGCAGGTGGTGCAGCGCGGTCTGCGCTCGCAACCCAAGCGCCTGCCTTCCTGGCTGTTTTACGACGAACGCGGCTCGGCCTTGTTCGAGCAGATTTGCGAGCAGCCGGAGTATTACCTCACCCGTGCCGAAATCGCGCTGCTGAATCAACATGCCGGCGAAATCGCCGAGCTGCTCGGGCCGGACGTACGCATGGTCGAATACGGCAGCGGTCATGCGATCAAGACGCGCTTGCTGCTGGAACACCTGGTCACCCCGGTGGCATGGGTGCCGATCGAGCTTTCCCCCGAACCTTTGCGGCACAGCATGGAACGCATGGCCGGGTATTTTCCGCAGCTGCCGATCCAGCCGTTGGCGGTGGATTTCACTAGGCCGTTGCGCCTGCCCGTGCCGCCGCGCGCACCGCGCCGCACCGTGGTCTACTTCCCTGGCTCCACCATCGGCAACTTCGAGGAGCGTGATGCGGCGCAGCTGCTGCGCAAAATGCGTAGCGAGATGGGCGACAACGGCGGCATCCTGGTCGGTGCGGATCTGAAGAAAGATCGCGCAACGATCGAGGCGGCCTACAACGATCGCGCCGGTGTCACGGCTCAATTCACGCTGAACATGTTGACGCGCTTGAATCGTGAGCTTGGCTGCAACTTCGATCTGGGCGCGTTCCGGCATCGTGCGCATTACAACGCGATGGCGGGACGAATCGAAACGCATATCCTCAGTGACCGCGAACAACGCGTGCGCGTAGGGCGCTTGCAAGTGCTGTTCCGCGAGGAAGAGGCGATGTTGGTGGAGTACAGCTGCAAGTATTCGCTGCAGGATTTCGCGGCGCTGGCTGCAACGGCAGGCTTGGCCGTGCGACAGGTGTGGTTTGACCCGGAGCGGAAATTCAGCCTGCAATACCTTACACGCGCCGCGTAACTGCTCTTTCCATGTAGGCTGGGATGAAATCCCGGCATCGCCATCTGCACGAAAGCTGGGATTGCATCCCAGCCTACGTCATTAGGCCGCTTTGCGCGCGCCCAGCCTTCCCAGCAGCTCCTGCGCCGCGCGAATGCGCTCGCTCGCCCCAGGCAGCTCCAGGTTGATCTTCAGCTTGTCCTGCCCATCCAGCTTGTATACGCGCGGCTGGCTCTGCACCAGGCGGATAATCGCCATCGGATCGACTTCGGGCTTGTCGCGGAAGCTGATGCGTCCACCGTTCGCGCCGAAGTCCAGTTTGCGGATGCCCAGCGGTGTGGCCATCAGTTTCAGGCCGGCCACGGCAAACAGGTGCTTGACCGGATCCGGTAGCAAGCCGAAGCGGTCGATCATTTCCACCTGCAGCTCACGCAGCGACTCTTCATCGCGTGCGCTGGCGATGCGCTTGTACAGTGTCAGGCGCGCGTGCACGTCTGGCAGGTAGTCGTCGGGAATCAGCGCGGGCAGGTGCAATTCCACTTCCGTTTCATGCTCGCTGCTCAAGTCGAAATCGGGCACCTTGCCCGATTTCAGCGCGCGCACGGCGCGCTCCAGCAACTCCGTATACAGGCCGAAGCCGATTTCCTGGATCTGGCCCGACTGTTCGTCGCCCAGCAGCTCGCCCGCACCACGGATTTCCAGGTCGTGCGTGGCGAGGGTAAAGCCGGCGCCAAGTTCTTCCAGCGAGGCTAGTGCTTCCAGGCGCTTTTCCGCATCGGCGGTGATGGAGCGGCGGTCCGGCACGATCAGGTAAGCATAGGCGCGATGATGCGAGCGCCCCACGCGGCCTCGCAGCTGATGCAACTGCGCAAGGCCGAACCGGTCCGCCCGATCGATGATGATGGTGTTGGCGGTGGGGATATCGATGCCGGTTTCGATGATGGTGGTGCACACCAGCACATTGAAGCGCTGGCGATGGAAGTCCGCCATCACCTGTTCCAGTTCGCGCTCCGGCATCTGGCCATGCGCAATGCCGATGCGCGCATCGGGAACCAGTTCCTGCACCTCGCGCGCGGTTCGTTCGATGCTGTCCACTTCGTTGTGCAGGAAATACACCTGGCCACCGCGCTGCAGTTCGCGCTGGAAGGCCTCGCGAATCAGAGCCGGTTCCCAGGTGGATACAAAGGTGCGCACGGCCATGCGGTGCGCGGGTGGCGTGGTGATCAGCGAGAGATCACGCAATCCGCTCATGGCCATGTTCAGCGTGCGCGGAATCGGTGTGGCGGTCATGGTGAGCAGGTCCACCTCCGCGCGCAGCTTTTTCAGCTGCTCTTTCTGGCGTACGCCAAAACGCTGTTCCTCGTCGACGATCACCAGGCCGAGCTGTTTGAACTTCACGTCCGACTGCAGCAGCTTGTGCGTGCCGATGATGACGTCGATCTGGCCTTCGGCCAGGCGCTTGAGCGCTTCGTTCACTTCCTTGGTGGAGCGGAAGCGTGACAGCACATCCACCTTCACCGGCCAATCCGCAAAACGATCGGCGAAGTTGCGGTAATGCTGCTGCGCCAGCAGGGTGGTGGGCACCAGCAGCGCTACCTGCCTGCCGGCGGTGGCGGCAGCGAACGCGGCACGCAGCGCCACCTCGGTTTTGCCGAAGCCCACGTCGCCACAGATTACGCGATCCATCGCGCGAGGCCGGGCGAGGTCGCCAAGCACGGCGTCGATTGCACTGAGCTGGTCGGGGGTTTCCTCGAACGGAAAGCTGCTGCCGAACTCCTCCGCCATCTGGCGATCGATCGGTAGCGATTCGCCGCCGCGTGCTTCGCGTTGGGCGTAGATGGCCAGTAGCTCGGCGGCCACGTCGCGCACTTTCTCCGCCGCTTTCTTGCGCGCTCGTTCCCAGGCGTCACCGCCCAGCGAATGCAGCGGCGCCAGCTCCGGTGCGGTGCCGGAATAGCGGCTGACCAGGCCCAGCTGTGCCACCGGCACATAGAGCTTGTCGCCCTTGGCATATTCGATGACCAGGAACTCACCCGTCATGCCGCCCAGTTCCATCGATACCAGGCCCTGGTAGCGGCCCACGCCGTGGTCGACGTGTACGATCGGCGCCCCGATGGAGAGCTCGGTCAGGTCGCGGATGATCGTTTCCGGATCGCGTGCCGCGCCACGTCGACGCTTGCGTTCGGTGCGCACGCGCTCGCCGAACAGTTCGCGTTCGGTAAGCACGGTGATTGCCGGCTGCTTCAGCGCAAAACCCTGTTCCAGCGGCGCAATGGTGATGGCGAGCTTGCTTGCATCGGTAAGGAACGTGGCCCAGCCGTCGACATGCGGCGGGCGCAGGCCGGCCGTGGCCAGCTGTTCGAGCAAGGCTTCGCGACGGCCGGCTGAGTCAGCCGCGATCAGCGTGCGCCCCGGATAGGCTTCGATGAAGTGCCGCAGCGAGGTCCCCGGTTCCTCGCCTTTGCGATTGAGCGGCACTTCCGGCGCCGGCTGAGTACCGGCATCGACTGCATGCTCATGGCCGCTATCGACCACTTCCACGCGCAGGCGCTTGTTGAGCTGCTCGCGCAGCTGTTCGGGCGAGAGATACAGCTCGGCCGGCGGCAGCACCGGACGTTCGATGTCGTGCGCGCGCTGGTCGTAGCGTTCGGCGGTTTGCGTGTGAAACTGTTCGGATGCTTCGTGCGTGCCTTCGCCGAGCACGAACAGCGCATTGTCGGCAAGATAATCGAACAGCGTGGCGGTGCTTTCGAAAAACAGCGGCAGGTAATACTCGATGCCGCCGGGAGTGACGCCTTCCTTCATGTCCTGATACAGCGGACAGCGGCGTACGTCGATGGGGAAGCGTTCGCGCAAACGGTTGCGGAAGGCCTTGGCGGCATCATCGGTGACGGGAAATTCGCGCGCTGGCAGCAATTCGACTTTTTCCACTTGCTGCTGCGAGCGCTGGGTTTCCGGATCGAAGCTGCGGATCGATTCCACTTCGTCGTCGAACAGCTCGATGCGATACGGCTCGCCTGCACCCATCGGGTAGATGTCGATCAGCGCGCCACGCACGGCGAAGTCCCCCGGCTCGGCCACCTGCGGCACGTGCCGGTAGCCGCAGGCTTCCAGCCGGCGCTGTTCGTTGGCCAGATCCAGCTTTTGCCCCTTGTGCAGCACCAAGCCGGAGCCGGTGACATGCGCACGTGGCGCGATCCGCTGCATCAGCGTTGCCGCCGGCACCACCAGCACGCCGCGCTTGACGCTGGGCAGCTGATACAGGGTGGCAATGCGCTGGGAGACGATGTCCGGATGCGGACTGAATACGTCGTAGGGCAGGGTTTCCCAATCGGGGAAATGCAGCACCGGCAAGCTGCTGGCAAAAATGCGCAGCTCGTCTTCCAAGGCATGGGCACGCTGGGTGTCGCGCGTTACCGCCACCACCAGGCCGTCGTGCGAGCGGGCAGTTTCGGCCACCAGCAGGGCGCGCGCGGAGCCGTGCGGAGGCGTCCAGAAACGGCGCTGCTTGGGGGTGGTGGGAAGGGGCGGGTGACTGATCGGAGTCGGCATGGGGATCTTGCGTGGGCGGGCGCGGGCGGGATGCCGGAGCCCATCGAGCGCGCAAGTTTAACGCGATGAGTCGTTTGGACCCATCCACGGGACTTCGGGTAGCGGATATTTATGCGTGAGCGGCGCTTCCTCAGCCTGCCTACGCGGCAAGCAACCCGCTCAAAGCTTGAGGCGAATCTGCGCAGTGCTGCCTTCGCCCGGCACCATGGTGGCGACGAAGCCCAGCTCCTTGCATAGCTGCAGCATCGGGCGGTTTTCCATCAGTACATAGCCCCAGATTTCGTCCAGGCCACGGCGGCGGGATTCGTCCACCAGTCGTTGCATCAGCAGCGCTCCAAGGCCGATGCGTGTCCATTCGCGTTCCACCAGCACCGAGAACTCGGCGCTATTGCTGGCGACGTCGATAAAGATACGACCCACACCTCGCAGTTCCGCCGGCTTCACCGTTTCGTCGATCAGCGCGTAGGCCGCTTCCAGTTCCGGATCGATGCGGCACAGCCGCTGCGCCATCGATGCAGGTAGTTCGGACATGGCGTGCATGAAGCGGCGGCGCACATCCTGGGGCGGCAGGCGCTTGAAGCAGCGTTGCACGGCGGCAACGTCGCCAGGCTCGATGCCGCGCAGGACCAATTCGCGTCCGTCGGCGGTATGCACCACTTCGCCCTGGAGTGCGCCTGGGCGTGGCGAGGGTGTGGGAGCGAACCGTTCGCGGGTGCTCGGCGGCAGCTGGGCGTGGCGGGGGTAGGTGCTGTAGTCGCGGGCTGTGTTCATGGCCATGGCCCATACTATAGCGTATTGTTTGCGCCGCAACATGAATGACCACTTGCGTTTTGTGGCTATTTATCGTTGTCAATGCGATGTTGATACGGTCCCTCGCGATGAAAATGATGCATCGCGACAAGTTGCCGCAGTCAGTCCGTCACATCCGGCTCGAAGAAGCTCCAGCGTACTTCCGCGAACCGGGCCTTCATCTCCCTCTCCACGGTGTTGATCGCCTCGATCAGGCTCAGGTCGTCGGGTGTGCGCTGCATCCGCGCTTTCACCGCCACCATTACATCCGGCCCCATCTGCAGCGTGATCAGGTTGAGCACCTCGGCGACCTCCGGGCGGTTGCGCAGAAACGCCAGCAACTCCTCGCGTCTTCGCGGTTCCACACCCTGGCCAATCAACAGGGCTTTCACCTCATTGGCCAGCGCCGTGGCCACCACCACCAGCAGCAGGCCGATGGCGACGGTGCCCAGGGCATCGAACAACCGATTGCCGGTCAGCATGGTGGCGCCTATGGCCAGGGCGGCCAGGCATAAGCCGAGCAGGGCGGCTAGATCCTCGCCGAAGATCACCAGCAGCTCGCTGGAACGTGTTTCGCGAAACCAGCGCCACAGGCTTTGCTCCCCGCGCGCGCGATTCACCTCATGCAGGCAGCCGCGCATGGAAATGCTTTCCATCAGGATGCCGAACAGCAGCACGCCCAGCGCCAGCCACGGCCAACGCAAGGGCTCAGGATGCGCAAGCTTGTGCACGCCTTCGTAGATCGAGAACAGACCGCCCACCGCGAACAGCAGCAGGGCCACCACGAACGACCAGAAGTACAGCGCGCGTCCCCAGCCCAATGGGTATTCGTCGGAGGGCGGCTTGCGCGCCTGCCGCATGCCGAGCAACAGCAGTAATTGGTTGCCGCAATCGGCCAGCGAGTGGATCGACTCGGCCATCATCGCGCCGGAACCGGTGATCACGGCCGCGGCCAGTTTGGACAAGAAGATCGCGAAATTGGCACCCAAGGCCAGCAGGATGGCCTTGAGCGAATTGGCGTGATCGCTCATGCGATCAATGGATTCCTACGCCTACGCCCACCCCGAAGCTGATGTTCGGATGCCCTTGGCGCAGTTCGTCCGACGTCCACAGGTGCGATTGCGCCACAGTCACCAGCGGATAGGTGTAGGGGGCCTGGTCGACCGAGCCTGCGCGCGTGCCGTTGAGCTGTCCGGTAACCGTCACCAGGCGGCCGTTCGGATAGTTGAAGGATTCCAGGTAGCCGGGAAAGACCGCGATGAAACGCCCCGCACCTTGCGCATTCGGCTTTGGCCGCTGCGAGGAATCCAGCGGGTAACCCAGCACCTCCATCTCGGTGTGGTCCGGGAAGTTGCGCACGGCAACGACGCTGCCACCCCAGATCACCGAACCGTTGCCGTACTGTTGCGGGTCATGCGCTACCTGGGCGGGCAGCGCAGCGATCGCACCAGGCGCGGTCTTGTAGATGGGCGCAGGTGCACATGCCACCAACAACAGCAGCGCTAGCGGCGCCAACGGGCGGAAAACAGTGCGGAAGTTCATCGCGATGTCCTTGCAGCACGAGGCGGATTGGAGCTTAGCGGGGACGCCTCGATGGCGATAGCGGTCTAACGTGAGGCACTTGTGACGCCGGTGTTTCCGTTTCCTGCACCAGCCAGTCCAAACGCCAGCTTGCCGCGCGCTCCTGCGATAGCAAACGTGCCATCGCCTGCAAGGGCTCCCGCAGTACCTGATCGAGATTCCACGGCGCATTGAGGATGGCCATGCCCGATCCGTTCAAACGCAGCGACGAATCGTCCGGGTGCACCAGCAGTTCCGCCTGCAAGGCACGACGTACACCACAACGCTGCAGCCAGCGCAGGAACGGCTGCACCTGGCTGCGCAGCTTGATCGGATACCAGATCGCATAGACACCGGTGGGCCAGCGCTGCAGCGCTGTTTTCAACGCCGCTTCGATCAGGCGGAATTCGTCGTCCTGCGCTTCGTAGGGCGGGTCGATCAAGACCAGGCCACGCTTTTCCTTTGGCGGCAGCAATGCCTTCAGCGCTTCGTAGCCGTCACGCTGATGTACGTGCACGCGGTGATCGTGGTGGAACAATTCGCGCAGGCGTGCCGCTTCTTCCGGATGCAGTTCGCAAAGTTGCGCGCTGTCGGTGGCACGCATCGCAAGCGAAGCTTGCAGCGGCGAACCGGGATAGAGCTTCAGGCCATGCTCGTTGCCGGGTAGCGCAATGATGGTGTCGAGCCAATTGCGCAGCAGCGGGGGGAGGCTGCCCTGTCCGTTCCGCTGCAGGTCGGGGAACAGCAGGCGCGCAATCCCCTCGCGGTATTCACCGGTCTTGCCGGCTTCCTCGCTGTCGAGTGCGTAGCAACCGCTTCCGGCGTGCGTGTCGATCAGCGCGAACGGCGTGTCCTTCGCCTTGAATGCTTCGATCAGCGCAAACAGGACGCTGTGCTTGAGGACGTCGGCGAAGTTGCCTGCGTGGTAGGCGTGTCGGTAGTTCATGGCGGTCGGCAGGTGCATAGGGGTAGGGGCGAGCCCCCGTATCGCCGCCTATGCTACCGCGTGACCTTGGCGTTCGCCCGGCATCAAGTCCAGGGCGTATCGTCAAGCCATGGTCTCAATAGGCCACGGCGATGCGCTTCTTCAAGCTGTCCTTGCGGTCAAGCTGGTCGAGCAGCGCGACGGCGTAATCGGCAATGGTAATACGGCTGACGCCCCGCTCATCCACCAGCAGCTGGTCGCCGCCAACGCGATACTTGCCGGTGCGCTCACCGTCTTCGATCAGTGCGGCCGGGCTGATGAAGGTCCAGTCGACATCGGCCTTGCTGGCGCGGAATACGTCCAGCGCGCGTCCCTGGGCCTGTGCTTCGGGCTTCCACGCGGCGGGGAAGTGCGGATCATCGATCACCTTCACGCCCGCGGCGGTTTCCAGGCTGCCCGCGCCGCCGACCCATAGCAGGCGCTTGAGGTCGCTGCCATTGAGCGCTTCAAGCAAGGTCTGCGCAGCATGGGGGAGGGTGTCGCTATTGCCGTTGCGGCGTGCGGACAGACTGGCGACCACCGCATCGGCGTGCTTGGCATAGGCCAGCCAGACGGCCGGCTGTTCGACCGTGCCCACTACTACATGCAGCTTGTCGTGCCGCTGCTTGAGACGGCTGGCATCGCGCACCACGGCGGTAACGTCGTGCCCTCGGGCAAGTGCCTCGTCGAGAATCGAGTGGCCGACATGGCCGGTGGCACCGAACAGAACCAGTTTCATGGGATATCTCCGTGTGGATAGCGATGGTGCGAAAGCATGCCCTTTTCGCAACGGGTCGATAAGCGGTCGAATGAGAAATTGACTGTCAAGCATGGATTGACAATGATCCGGCCATGGGAAATGACGTCAATCTCAACCGGCTGGCTGTTTTCGTGGCGCTGGTGCGCGCCGGCTCGTTCACCGCCGCGGCCGCCCAGCTGGGCATGACCAAGGCCATGGTCAGCCAGCATCTATTGCGCCTGGAGCGTGAACTGGGTGTCACGCTGATCGTGCGCAGCACGCGACGCATGGCTTTGACCGAAGCGGGAGCGGCCTTTCACACCGATTGCGTGTCATTGCTTGCGCAGGCCCAGGCCGCTCTCGAACGGGTAGGCGGCCAGCGCAGCAAACCAAGCGGGACCTTGCGTCTTACCACCTCGACCGACTACGGCATGGCGGTGATAGCTCCGGCGCTCGCCGAGTTTCGCCGCCTGCATCCCTCGTTGCAGGTCGATCTGGTCATCAACGACCAGATCAATGACCTGATTGCCGAGCGTTTCGACCTGGCGGTTCGCATTGGCTGGCTGCGCGACTCCAGCTTGCGTGCGACCAGGCTCGGAGGTTTCCGCCAGTGGGTAATGGCTGCGCCCGCCTATCTCGCCGAGCACGGCATGCCGCGCCGGCCGGAGGATCTGGCGATGCATGGCTGGATTGCGCTGTCAGCCATGGCTACACCCTTGCGTTGGACGTTCACGCACGGCAATGGCAGCCGCCGCATCGTGCGCATGCGCCAGATAATGCAGGCGAACAACGCCGCGGCGATTCGTGCGTTGGTGCTTGCGGGGGGCGGTGTATCGGTATTGCCGGATTATCTGGTGCAAGAGGATATCCAGGCGGGGCGCCTGCAGGTGCTGCTTGCGCAATACCGATTGCAGGAAGGCGGCATTCACGCGGTGTATCCCGATCCGCAGCCACCGGCGAAAGTACGGGCGTTCATCGATTTCATGCGGGAGCGGCTGGCGAAGCGGTAGCTTCGTGCGCGCACGATTCAATCGAGCTGGTGATTCTCTGTCGTTCCCAGCAACTCCGCCTGCACCGGTACCTGCTCCTTCCTGTGCAGCAGCGGATGGGCAAACACCACAGCAAGAATCACTACCACGCCAGCGTAGAACCAGCCATCCAGCTGCCGTTGCTCGCCCAGCAGCAACATCGCCAGCACGATGGCATAGACGGGCTCCAGATTGGTGATCATCTGCATGGCGAACGCGCTGACGTGGCGCAATGCGACCAGAACCAGCGAAAACGGCAGCAGGGTGCAGCCAAACGACAGGATCAGCAGCAGAATCGCGTCATGCAGATCAGGCAACTGGAAAGCTGGCGTCGTGTGTGGCAGCAGTAGTGTCAGCAAAGTCAGGAACAGCGCGCCCGTGCCCAGTTCGATGCAGGTCACCGTCAACGGATCGCCGTGTTCGACCATGCGCTTGTTGAGTGAACTGAACAGCGCCACGAACAGTGCGGACAGCACGCCTACCGCGATGCCGACGCGCATCTGCCCCGGTACGCCGCCAGCCACCATCGCTACACCGGGCACCACCGCAACGGCAATCAACAGCTCGCGCGCATCGAAGCGCCGTTTCGCCACCCAGGGTTCGATAAAGGCAAGAAAGGCAGGTCCCAGCGCTATGCAGGTCGCACCCACGGAAGCATTGGCGAGCTTGATCGCCGCATAGAACGTTAGCCAATGCAGCGCTACCAGCACACCGATGCCTGCGTAAGCCAGGCGCAGCTTCATCGGCATGGCACGCAAGCCGCGCCAGACGCGGGGCATCAGCAGCAAGCTGCCACCCACCAGCAGCATGCGCCAGCACACCAGCGCCATTGCAGGCAACGTGATCAGCTTGCCGAGAATGGCCGTAAAGCCCCACAGCAAGACGCAGAAATGGATTTGCAGGCGGGCCTGGGTGACGGGCTGCATGGATGACCGGGAGTATTAGGAGACGGGCTATTGTAGGCTGGGATGACAATCCCAGCTTTGCCATGCTCGCATATATGGCGATGCTGGGATTGCCTTCCCGGCCTACGCCGGCCGCTATTTCTTGGTTCCGCTCGGCAGCGAGCCGTTGTGCAATTGCGTCAGCACCTGTTGACACTGATTTGGCTGCTCTCCCCGGCTGGGCACGATCACCGCCAGCAAAGCGGCGGCGGGAGCCGCCAGTACGGCCAGTGCAACGGCACCACCACCGCGCAGAATTAGCGGGCCAGGCTTCACCCCGACGTCCGGGTCCTTGAAAGTGCCCTTTACGTAAAGCGGCGAGCGTAGTGAGAACAAGCGCATGCCCTTGGTGTGCGGCACCACGTCCAGATTCAGGCGCTCATCGCTGAAGCCGATGGTTCCGTTCACGTTGATCGTGGCATCGCTGGTATCCAGCACGAACAGGCGGCTGGTGAATACGCCTTGCTGGCCGGTCATGTCCACGGCGGCACAGTTGATCTGCACTGTCTTATCGCCAAACAGCTTCTCGATCACCACATTGGCGACGTTCAAGCCGGCCGCTTCCAGCAGGGTCTTGCTGACCGCGCCGTTGTTCATCAACAGCTTCACTTCGCCATCCGAATCGCCCAGCAGACCCGATACCGAGCTGCCACGGCCGGCCAGGTTCACCGCGCCATTGATTTCGCCGAAGCTGGTCTGCATGGTCTGCACGGTCGGGAACAACTGCTTCAATTGCAAATGGCGGGCGTGCATGTCCAGGCTTGTACGCATCGGTTGGCTAGTGGCATCCATGCTGAGCTTGCCCTCGATGCTGCCACCGGCCACGCTTGCACGCAGCGGATCGAATCTCAGCGCGCCGTTGTCGAGATAGATGTGTGTGCTCAGGGCATTGATGGGCAACGAGCCGGGTCGTTCGATGTGCGCTGCGTCGAAAGTAACGTCAGCATCCATGGTGAGCAGGCGGTTCGTATGGAACTGCTGGACAGGGAGCGCCTTGTTCTGCGGTTGCTGTGCGGTGCCTTCGTGCGTTTGCTTGGTTTCCTTGGTCTGCGCGCCTACCGCCGGCCCCAGATCGACGAAACGCAGCAACTGAGAGTGCACATCGCCGGTCAGCTTGAGGCGTGGTCCGTTGGTGGTTACCTCGACGTTGCCGCCCAGATCGCTCTCGCCCACGCGGCCGCGGAAATCGCGATAGCTGAAATGGCTGCCCTGTGCATGCAGTTCTGCCGACAGATGGCCTTCCGTGGCAAATGGCGGAGTATCCGGCAAGGTGATGCCAAGAATCGGATACAGCTTTGCCATGCTGGTGCCGGCGAACCATACGCGCATATTCAATGCGCCCAGGTGCATGGGGTCGGTCAGCGTGCCGACCAATGCGATCTTGCTGGCGTCGATATGCACGCGTGCCTGTACGGGAAATGGCTCGTCGGCGCGCTGTAGGGCCAGCACCGCACCGGTCTTGCCGCTGCCGTCCACCGGTTCGCCCCGGTAAGTGCCGCTGGCGGTCCAGGCAAATTGGTAGGCCGTACGCTTGGCGTTGGAGGAGCTGTCCGGGCCGGTCTTGGTTTCGTCCACCACGCGGCCCACATCGTGCCCCACGTCGGCGCGCGCGTCGCTGCTGGCTTGCGCCACGATCTGGTCGTAAGGAATCGCCTGCTGCAGGGGGGTGATGGTGACATGCAGGTCAAGGCGAGTCTTGGCATCGTCCACCGCGATATCGCCCCTGTCGAGGCCGATTGTGCCTAGTGTGAGCTTCCAACTGGAAGGCGGTTGGTTGCGCTGCAAGGCTAGCTGCCAGTTGGCTTCACCTTGACTGTTGCGCTCGAGGTCTGTGTGCAGGCCGGAGAGTCGCAGCGTGGGCACGTAGATATGGTGCAGCAGCAGGGGCAACGGCGAGATCCGGAACGTCAGCGCGTCCAGTTGCACAAGCTGCGCTTGCTTGGCCCAGGTTGGATTGTCGATGCGGATGTCGCGGGCGGTGAAAGTCGGCCACGGCATCAGGGAGCGCAAGCCCGGTTCGCTGGGTTCGCGCCGCCAAGCCGCGGTCAGGTCGCCACGAATCACGAAGGGGCGTCCGATGGCCGCACTGACCTTGTCGTCGATCGTGGGCTTGAGCCGGTTCCAGTTAAACAGCGCGACGAGCAGCACCAGTGCGATCACCAGTACGACCAGTATGCCCACGATCCAGGTCAGTATTTTCAGACTGAGCCGCATCACTCCCAAGCCTCTGCCGGTTACCGCGCAGGATACGTTTGGCGCACGTCTCAAATAGAACGAAGCAGGCGAAAATCGCGTGTACTCGGCGTAAACCTGCTTAGGACGGATTCATCTATAGTGCACGTAATCCCTTCAATGGCCGGCGGTTGCCGACGAAGCGGTGCGCACCGGCACGTCGATATTGCAAAGTCCTATCTTGCCGGCCGGCAACGTGTAGAAGGAGTCGCGACGATTGCGCTTGGCTTCGATCAGGGCGGCGAAGGTGCCGCTGTCGGTGCGCAATACTTCCAGTTTTTCACGCTGCGCGGGCGGCAGGTCGGCCGCCAGCTTCACCGACAGGATCGGCACGCGTTGCGAGGCTTGGGTGTAGAAACCTAACGGCCCGGTGCCGCGCGGCAACCCAGAAAGGTACTGCATGCCCTCGATGACACGGCCGGCGATCGCCAGATTCCGATCGATCTGGCGCGGTGCCTCGCCGATTGCTACATACAGGGAGCTGCCGTTGCCGCTATCCGGGTCGGCATCGCGCGCTACGCCGACCATTCCATAGCAGTGCACCAACCATTCGCGTCCGCTGGCCGGATCGCGTGCCGCGGGAAATCCTTCGCTGAAACCCACCTGCGGAGCGTAGACGTCGCCATCGGGCAATGGCGTCCATGCTTGCTTCGGGTCGATGCTGCGGGTGTACTCCGGCGGCAGCGTGTGCTTGGCGCTGCCCAACGGCTTGATCTTGGATTTATCGCCGTTGTCATCGTCATTAGGGTCGCCCCATTGCGTGACGAAGTTGTCCTGCACGCGGATGATCGCCAGCCCGTCGAAATACTTCTCGTGTACCAGCGTGCGGATATTGGCGGCATGCAGCGGCGTGAAATCAGGCGCCAGTTCGATCACCACCCGGCCCTGCGGCAACTGCATGTAGAGCAGGTTTTTGGGGTCGGGCGTGCGCCATTCTGCCGGCTTGGATTTGGCAATCAGTTCCTTCGCGGTGGGCGTGGCTTTGGGCGTATCCGCCAAGGCGGGTAACGCGAGCAGGCCCATTGCGATAAGCAGACCGGCTTGAAGACGGCGCAGGCGCATTTGATTTCCCCATGGTGTTGGCGGCCTGACGGTAGCAGAGGCGGCCGGTGATGCGTAGTCCCGTTCGCACTACGCGAGGATGGTTCGCATACGGGAGAATGGCAGTCTTGCCGGGCCGGGCCGGGGTGGGAGCCTCGAACCACGAAGTGGCGACACGTGTCCTTAAGGAGAATGTGCTTGAAACCGAGTTTTCAGCAACATCGCCTGAGGCTGGGATTTACATCCCAGCCTACGCGAGTCCTGAAAGGAGAAGAGGAGGATGGATCAGAACAACTCCGTACTAAGCGTGATGTACCACTGTCGCGGCGCTCCCACGTAATACGTAGGCGACGACACTCCCGCCGACAGCGTCGGACTGGACGGCAACATCAAATAGCGGCGGTTGAGCAGGTTGAGCGCGTTGATCGCGATCGTCGGCTTATGCAGCACGCTGAAGTCCGGCAGCTCGTAACTGGCGCTGCCGTTCAAGGTGAAGTTCGAAGACACCCGTTCGGTATTCAGGAAGTCACCGTATTCGCTGCCGGTGAATTTGCCATTGAGATTCAGTGTCAGGCCGTTCGCCGAATAGCGTGCCCCAAGGTAAGCCATGTTGCGTGGAGTGCCGGGGAACTGCTTGCCCTTGGTTGCGTAGAACGTGGCCGCGGTATCCGCCGTGGCCGGCAGATTGAGATCCTGCTCGACCTTTGCTTGCGTATAGGTGTAGGAGCTGTACAGCGTGAAGCCGTGTCCCAGGTCCAGATTGCCTTCCGCATTCAGGCCCGCCATGCGCACGCGACCGGCATTGATGTAGTAGTTGATGAAGGTGTTCGGGTCCAGGCCGACGGCCGTGCGGTTGCCCATATTGGCCAGATACGCATCGGTGTGTAGCGTGAGCGGCCCGTGCGTGAAGCGCCAACCGATTTCGTTCGACCACGCGCTTTCAGGCAAGGGTGCGGGCAAGCCGAGCCGCGAATTGCCATAGGTGGCGGCATCCGGCGGAGCGCGGAAGGTGCGGGTGAGGCTGTAGTAGAGCTGATTGTTGTCATCCAGCTTCCAAGATGCGCCGAGCGCGGGCAGGAAGCGGTGATAGCGATTGTCGGAGTTTTGGGAAGACGTCCAATCCGCCGGATCGGGGTTGCCGGGAAACAGCACGAACTGGTTGTTGCGGTCGGTATGCAGATAGGCCACGCCGGCATTGAAAGTCCAGGCTTCGGTGGGCGTCCAGGTGTCCTCCACGAAAACCTTCTTCACCGTGGTGAGGTCGTATTCGGAATAGTTTTTCCAGATCTGCCCATTGGAGTACGCGAGCAGTTTCTTGTCGCCCCAGACCGAGTCGGGTATGCCGGTCTGCGGATCGACGTACGAGGCGTCGATATATTCAAGCTGGCGCGAGCGCTCGTACCAGATGCCCCAGTCGAGCGTGTCGTCCAGTCCCAGTTCCAGCGTGAACTTCGCATTGATGCCCGGACGATAGGTGATCGGCCGGTAGGCTTCCAGGGTCGCGTACTGCCCGTCCGCAAATTGGTTGGCCTGGACTACCGGGCGACCATTCGCGCTGGCTTGCAGCGGCAGGAATCCCCCAAAGCTGCCGTTGCCGTCGCCGAACTGGAAGTAGGGGATGACGGAGAGCGACAGATTGCTGCCGAACTTGAACTCGCCGTCCAGGCTGGTCACCCACGACTTGAACGGATTCTGGAACAGGCGGAAGTAATTGACTTGCGTAAGCGTTGCCGGATCGCTGTAGAGCGAACTGGCAGGAAACCCTCCGGCAGGCGTGGGCGTCCAGGTGGTGCCGTAGTCGTAGGAGTAGCCGTGTTGCGCCGCCTGCGCCTTGGTCAGCGGCATGTAGAAGTAATTGTGTTCGCGGTTGAGGTTGAAATTGGCGGTAATGCTGTCGTTGTCGTTGATCGTCCACACCGATTTGGCCTGGATGCGATCGATGTCGTTGTAGCCACCGCCGCGCCACTTGTCGTCGGAATTGCGCGAGATCGAGAACCAGCTGCGCACTGGGCCGGTCGCTCCGGTATTGACGCGCAGGAACGTACTCAAGGCGTTGTTGCTGCCCACTGTCTGGCCCACGTAAACATTGAAATTTTCCGTCGGCCGGCGGGTGATGAAACTGATGTGGCCGCCGACCGCACCCAGGTCCGGCATGTCCAGATCGGCCGAGCCTTGCGACACGTTGATCGATTCATAGTTGCGCGCCTCACCATATTCCGAGGCATAAGGAACGTAGTTGCCCGCATCGTTGACTGGAACGCCGTCCAGGGTGACGCCGATTTCGCTCGCATTGAAGCCGCGGATGGTATAGCTGCTGGCATCGGTAAGGCCGAACCCGTCGCTGGAAGCGGAATTCACGCCAGGCGCGCTGTTGATCATTTGCGTGTAATCGGCAGTGATCGGCACTTCGGCGATCGCTTGCGCGGTGATCGTCGACACCTGCTTGGGTTGATCCTGGACGGCCATCAAGCCGCCGGCCAATGTCTGCGCATTGACGCTGATCGAGGACAGCGTGGTGCTCTTGTGGGTCTTGTCATGCGCGTCGCTACTGGTGGTATCGGGCGCCTGCGCGTTGTTGCCGGCGTGCGCGATGCTGCAGGTGCCCAGTATCAGGGCCGCGGACATGGCAAGCCAAAGCGGCTTGTGACGACGAACTGCGGATGTATGCATGCGAAGGTTTTCCCCGGAACGATTGTGCCCACAAACAGCGCGCGCCCGGTCTTTACCCGTGCGTGCTTGGCCTGTCATGACAAGTGAAAACAACTAAAAACCACCGCAGAAGCCGATCTATGCGCCGGCTCCCTCCCGATGCTGCGATGTAACAATTTGTTTATCGTAATGACGCGGGCTTGTCTAGCTCGTATGGGCTGTGCAACGCGCGATCTTTCGAGATCTGCAAGGAAAGTCATTGATTTTTTAGCGTTAGCTATTTTGGAAAGTCTTTCCCTCTGGTGGCGTTATGCCATCCATGGGAGATGGCTTACGGTGTGTCAGCGCAACAATTTGCGAATGGCTCGTTTGAAACGCTTGCCGCGGCGAGCCAACGGGGCGGGTTGCTAAGGCGCGTAGCCCTCGTCAATACTCGCGGCAAGACGTATGCGTCTGGACGTCCAAACGATTTGTAGGAGAGTGCATGAGGATCCATCGTTCGCTGCTTGTCGCCGTGCTTGCATGCCAGCTCGCTGCCTGCGCCTCCGGGCCGGCGCCTTCGGTTTCCTCCACCTTGCAGGGGGATGCGGCGCATCCGGCCCAAACGCAGGCCTGGGTGGATACCAGGCTCTATTTTGGCCTGGGTCCGGCGGACCACCCAGAGCAAGGCATCAGTGAGGCGCAATGGCGTGCCTTCCTCGATAAGGAGGTCAGCTCACGCTTTCCCGATGGTCTGAGTGTGATCGATGTCTATGGCCAGTGGCAGGGCAAGCAGGAAACCTCGCCTGAGCGCCTGCATTCGAAAATGCTGGTGATCTACTATCCGGATACGAGCGAGAACCGTAGCAAGATCGAAGCGATTCGCGTGGCATGGAAACAACGCACGGGAGATCAGTCGGTGTTGCGTGTGACGCAGCCGGCGGATGTGTCGTTTTGAACGGTCGCTGCAACTTATTCTTCGATCATCTTTCTATCTAAGCGAACGTCATCCCGGCGCAGGCCGGGACGACGCTGCGGCCATTTCTACCCTTTTCGTCAATCGAGCGACCCAGTGACTTCATCCACCGGCAGATTGCCTCATTTCGTCCGCGCCGACTTCAATGGCTTCCTGGGTTTGCTGGTCGACAACTTGTCGGTGATGGCGTTTCTTGCCACCGCCTTGATTGGCATCTTCGGCTTTCCCGCCGAGCTGGTTTACACGCGCATGTTCCCGGGCACCACGCTGGGCATCCTGCTGGGCAATCTCGCCTACACGGCGATGGCGCGCCGCGTAGCCAAGCGCACTGGCAACCGGAAAACCACGGCCATGCCGCTGGGCGTGGATACTCCCACCACCATCGGCATGGCGCTGCTGGTGCTTGGTCCGGCGTTTCTCAGCTACAAGCAGTCGGGCATGGACGAGCACGCGGCGGCCATCGCCACCTGGCAACTGGGCACGGCATCGCTGGTGGTGATGGGTCTGCTCAAGACCGTGCTTTCGTTTTTTGGGGCGATGGTACAGCGGCATGTGCCGCGTGCGGGCTTGCTTGGCTCCATTGCCGGCATTGCGCTGGTGTTGATGGGGTTCCTGCCGTTGGTGGAGATCATGAAGATGCCGGTGGTCGGTTTTGCCGGTCTCGGCGTGGTGCTGTACGCCTTGGTGGCGCGTGGGCGCATGCCATGGAATATGCCGGGGGTGTTCGTCGCTTTTCTCGTCGGCTTGCTGCTGTATGAAGGGCTGGGACCGCTGGGCTGGTTGGGGCACGGCTATCATCCGATCGGCGCCTGGCAGTGGCGTTTCGCCTTGCCATGGCCGACCTTGCAGTGGGTGCAGGGCTTGCCGCTGACGATTCCCTATCTGTCGCTGATCCTGCCGTTCGGATTGCTGATGGTGGTAGGCGGCATCAACGTCACCGAGAGCGCCCGCGCCGCTGGCGACGACTACAACACGCGCGACATCCTGCTGGTGGAAGCGCTGGCTACGCTGGTCGCCGGCTTCTGCGGTGGCGTGGCGCAAACTACGCCGTATATCGGCCAGCCGGCTTTCCGCGCGATGGGGGCGCGCACCGGCTATACCTTGATCACCGGTATCGTGGTTGGCCTGGGCGGCATCTTCGGTTACCTCTCCAACCTGGTAGAAGTGTTGCCGCTGGCGGTGCTTGCGCCGATCCTGGTGTTTGTCGCCATCAGCATCACCACGCAGGCCTTCGAAGCTACCCCGCTACGCCACGCCGCAGCCGTGGTATTCAGCTTCTTCCCCGCCATTGCGCGCATGGTTGCAATCAAGCTGGGCGATCCAAGTTATGTGGCGCCTGATCACTTTGCAGCGCTGTATAACGATACCTCGCAGGGCATTTCGGAATTGGCGGTGATCAATGTGCTTGGCAATGGCTTCATCATCACCTCGATGATCTGGGCCAGCTTCGTGGTTGCCATGATCGAAGGCAAAACGCGGCAGTCGGCGTGGATCGCCTTGCTGGGTGGCGCGCTGACCTTGTTCGGCGTCATTCACTCGGTGGTGCCGGCAGGTAACCTGTATTTGCCGTGGATGCTGGCGCCGGGATTGCGCTCGATCGCCTTCCAGTTCGCCGGCGCGTACTTGGCGGTGGCTGCTGTGCTATGGCTGTTTTCATTCGGGCGTGGCGGACAAGGCGAGGCTCATGCGTAGGCTGGGATGACAATCCCAGCATCGGCATGCCGTGTGGGAAGCTGGGATCATCATCCCAGCCTAAGCACTGGGTGGTACCCGGAACGCATTCGGCGTTGTAGCATGCCCATGCGTCACGCCCAGGGGGGCTCAATGATCGATCTGGAAATACAGGCGCTCTCGTTTGCACGAGAGGGTCTGCTTGTCGATGTCGGACGATCCGTCATAGCTTGCGGCTTCGCGCTCGTGCGACAACGCCTGGCGGATGACCGCCATGGTGTCTTGCTTACCATGGTCGTGCGCGGCCCCGCAGGCAAACGGCGTGCGTTGGAAGCGGCCTTGGACAAGCATGAGCGCATCATCAGCCACGAAATCTCTCCTTTCGTGGAGGGGCCGCCGAAGCCACATTTCGCAGCGTCGCGTGCGACCGCCTCCAACTATGTCCCGCCACCGCCAGCTGAACCGCCGAGGCGAGTGGAGGCCGTTCCTTCGTCCAAGGCTCCGACAACGGAAGCTTTCGCAAAACCACAGCCTTTGCCGAAGCCCGAGCCGATTCCTGAGCAGGAACCCGAGTTTGTCTTCCTGCGTACACCCACTCCGGCTGCTTCACCTGCACCTATGCCGGTAGAGCCTTTCAAGGAACTGGTCTTGCTGGATGCCGACCAGGCGGCGGTGGAAATATGGCTGCCGAAGCTGACTGGCGATTACCCGCGGATATTTCCGTGGGTGAAACAGTTGGAGCAAGCGGTGGAAGAGGGCGCGCGCGAATCATCGTTGGCGCTGGCCGGCCAACGCGTCGGCGCCTGGCTGCTCGGGCGCCATCACACGCCGGCCGCGGAATTGGGTTTGGACGAAGCCATGCAACGCATCGGCGTTCCAGCGCTCCGCGAGTTGGCGGAAGTGGACTATTCCGGCGGGCAATTGCATATCCGCAACAGCCCCTTGTGCACGGAAGAGGGGCGTTCGAGCTGCCAGTTCTTCTGCGGCTACCTGGAGGGTTTGATCGGACCGGTAGTGGCTTCACTCGGCCTGTCGATTTTCCCGGTTTGCTGTTGTAGCTGCGGTGCGAACGAGTGCGTGCTGACACTGATGGATTGAAGCCAACCAAACGGCCACTCCCCTGCCAAGAGGGGAGTGGCGATTCAAGCGGCCAGCTTAAAAGTCAACGTCAACGCTGCCGGTAATCGTCCGTGGTGGCGCAATGACACCACGCACGAAGTTGTTGCCGAAGTAATCCGTATCGGTAAACGCTGTATTCAAATACTCGCGATCGAGCAGGTTGTCGACATTCACGCCGATGCGCACTTGCTTGCCGAAGCCCGAATCGCGCAAGCGAATCGTGTCGCTAACACCCAGGTTGACCACGGTATACGGCTTGATGGTCGATGCAGTCGGTGTGCCGGCAAAGAGCTGGTCGATGTACTGTTTGTCGACGAAACGCGCATCCAGATTGAAGCGCCAGCCTTCGTACTTCCACACGAAGCCGGCGCTGATCAGATTCTGCGGCACACCAGCTAGCGGTTGGCCGGCTCTGACCTGCCCGGCGTAGTCGGAGCTGAAGCTGGAAGTGAATTTGGCCTGGTTGTGCGCGTAGTTGAAGTAGGCGCTGAGATCGCCCACGCCGACCGAGCCGAAGTTGTTCTGCAATTGCAGTTCCGCACCCTGGTAGCGGGAGCTGCCGCCGTTGGTGAAGGTGCTGAGCTGGGTGACTGGGTCGGTGACGGTGATGAAAGTATTGCGGAAATCTTCGCGATAGCCATTCACCATCGCGGTGAAGCCGTCGACCTGGTAGCGCGCGCCGATCTCGTAATCCTGCACGTATTCCGGTTTGGTATGCGGCGGGGCGATGGTGTTGTTGCCATTGGCGTCGGTTTGGAATGCACCGTAGTAAGCCGATATGTCGGGTAGCTTGAAGTTCTTGCCGTAAGAGGCGTAAACGTTCAGGCCGTCCATAAGCTGGTAGTTGATGCCGAAGGTGGGCGATACGAAGTGTTCGGTATCGTGCACCTCACCGGCGAGCGGATAGTAAATGCCTACGGAGTCGCGGTCTGTCGTACTGGCATAGATATATTTCACCCCAGGCGTGAGGTGCAAGGTGTTGTTGAACAGATCGATGGTGTCCTGCACGAAGAATGAGGTGAGCGTACGGCGATCGTGTTCGTCCCAGGTGTCGTTGTAACCGAGGATCTTTGGTACAGGGGCGGAGCCGTACCAGTACTCTCGCGAGTAAAGCTCGCCGTACGTGGCATTGGCGCCAACGACTATTTCGTTCTGCGGTAGCTTGAGCGTTAGGGTCGGGGTATCGCCGACGCCCTTCGTAGTGTAGCCATAGAAGTGGTAGTCGGTGCCGTTTTGCACCGAGCCGAACACCGAGGAAGGATCGTAGGTAGGCCCATTAGGGTTGCCAAGCCAGAACGCGAACGAACTCGGGTTGTCTTCCAGGTTGTACGGCTGGGTTGCGCTCTGCTGGAACGCCGGATTCGAGAACGAGGTGCGCAAATAGTCATTGCGGCCGAAGAACAGTTTGTTCTGGAACAGGATGTCATCGCTGAACTTCGACTTGAGGTCGATGATGTCCATCCAGTTGGTGTCCTTGATAGGCGAGTTCGTCCAGCTCAAGGGCCATTGATAATTGCGGCCATATTGCTGCTGCAGCGGCGCCGGCATGTTGAACGGCGAGAAGCCCTTGTTGTTGTTGAACAACAGGTAGTTCGCCAGCTGGTTGTTCTCATTGATGTCGTACGTCAGGCCCCAATAGAAATTGTTGTTATGGTCGCCGGTGTTGTCGATCCAGCCGCGGCTGGCCGAATGCTCGAATGAAAATACCTGCTTCACACCGTTCCAGTCGCCAGTGTTGAAGCTGCCATGATAATCCCAGCTCTTGAAACTGCCGTAACTGGCGCCAATCGTTCCGCCCATCGTGTCGTCCGGCTGCCGTGGCAGGAAATTGATGGTGCCTCCCAGCGAGTTATAGGAGTTGACCGCCGGATTATTGATGCCGCGAAAGATTTCCACGGACTGCAGGTTGCCGGGGATCAGCAAGACGTTGTTGCGGTTCTCCGCCTGGTTGGTCACACCGCCGTTGAACAGATCGTTGAGCGCCACGCCATCGAAAGTCTCCGAGAACTGGCTGGAATTGAAGGCGCGCAGATAAATGGTCGTCTCGACGCCGTTCGGGCCATTGGCATATGCGAAGACCGAAGGCTGCTGGCTGAGCATGGTCTGCACGGTTACGGTAGGGCCGGGCGACAGATTGCGCAGCGTGTCCTCGTCGATCAGGCCTTGGCTGTAAGCCGCCGTAAGCGGAACGGTCTGCACTGTGGCGCTGACGGAGACCTGCTTGAGTTGCCTGACGTCGGTTTGGGACGGGGACGTTGCCGATTGCGAATTGCTTTGGACCAATGCAGAGTCCTGCGTCTGCGTAGTAGTGCCATGATCATCGGCGTGTACGGGGGCAATCAAACCGCCGCCCAGCAGGCTAGCGGCGATCCATGCGGCCAGGATGTTACGGCCATGCTTGCGTGTGCTCATTAAAAAACCTCAAGGGCGCTGTGATGATCAGGTGCGGACCGGGTCGTCATGCATGCGGCCTGGATGGCCCGTCTTGTTGCAATACGATGACGCGCGGGCGTTGACCTTTCGTCACGCCCGGCTCTGGTCGCGTCCTTGTCTATATAGAGTGGCAACGCTACCGGCACTAGCTCGCTTTGATTGCAATTCTTAGTAGAGGCTTAGCGCAAGCCACAAAAAAGCCATGACTTGCTGGGAAGTCATGGCTGTGTCAGGTCAGCGCAAGCTAATCGCGCGCGAAACTATTTCAGGAATGTTGCTGCGTTGCCTGTGTGCAGGCGTTGGAGAAATCGTTGAGCACCTTCCTCACGCCGGTTACTTCGAAGGCGAAGCCGTAGCGGATGCCGGTGCGATCGCGTACCCATGCGCCCATGGCTTGCGCAGAGGCCAGCTGCGGCAGTTGGTTCAGCGGATAGATGCGATGAAGCACCACGGATTGATCCACTGCCGTAGCGCCGGCCTGTTGTGGCAGGTTTTCTTGCTGATTGAGTTCAAAGTAGGAGCGCAACTCGCGCGCTACGATCTGTCTTGCGCGCACGGCACCGATGGTGTCGCGGGTAGTGACTTCCGCACCGCCTGGTTTGCACAGGAAGCTGATCTCATGCTCGCCGTTGCGGTCGGCCAGCTTGAGTTCGAGTGACGGCGTGCCTTGCCCGTACTTGTAGGTTGCAATCAGGTTCTGCCGGCCATTGTTGGCAAGACCCTTGGCGAGCATCTGATCGCCATTCGGCCACAGGGTCGGATCCACCGAAGACCCGCCCGTAGGTGTAGATCCGGCGGACGCGGCGGTGAGCATGCCCAGATCGATATCCATGTCCTTGAGGTACGCGGTGACTGGTGCCGGTGTCTGTTGCGCGGGATAAGTCGGAAAGCCGATGCGGTCGCTGCCGCTGACTGCCCAGCGATACAAGCCGCCTAGATAAGCGTAGGCGCAAGCACCTTCACAGCGTGCGGACCTGTTTATGTAAAGGCTTTGCTTGGGCGGCCGCGGCGTGCCCAGGTGCGTCACCATCGAACCCTGCCGGAACAGGCGGCCTAGCGCGAGACCCGCATCGATGCTGCCGCCGGGTGAATTCAGGTAGATGTCCGAGCCGGGTCGGATGCGGCCCGACTTCATCAAGGCTTCGAATCGCTGCGGCGCGTCGGCGTCGATGGGCCCGTAGAGATAGATCTGCGGGAATCGGGCCATGCTCAGCGTCATGCGATCATCGTTTACCTGGATGTTGAGCTGCGACGAGTTTGGCTGGCGTGCCGCATTTTTTTGCGCTGCCGCTGGATGGATCAGGGCCAGGCAGGTTGTCGACACCAGGAGGCTTGCCAGTTTGTGCTGAAGAGGGCGTCGAAAGGTGTTGCGGTACGGCACGAGCAGTTCCCTGTTTTGAGACAAATACATGGGCATTTGAAACCATGCAGTCTCACTGCTTCCCTCTGTCCCCGAGGTGAACGGCGGCAAACTGAACATGCGCTCGGCGCATCCGAGGCAGACGAGCGCCTGCCACGCTGCGCGTCTAGTTGTTCGTAGGCTGGGATGGCAATCCCAGCATCGGGATGTCGTGTTGGTAGCTGGAATTAGCATCCCAGCCTACGCTTCCCCCCTGCGGGCACCTGATTAGCGTCGAGTCTCAGCTGGTGATTTAGACAGGGGAGATCCTGGCGGCGTTCT
>NZ_BSOA01000046.1 GCF_030160275.1 Dyella flagellata | reverse complement strand
CCGCCGCCGCCAAGGCAGCACCTGCCGCTGCGCCGGCCGCTGGTGGCGGTCCGGGCCAGGTGTGGGTGAATACCGGCTCCAAGACCAAGGCTTACCACTGCCAGGGCAGCAAGTGGTACGGCAAGACCAAGGAAGGCAAGTACATGAGCACGGCGGATGCACAGGCTGCCGGTTACCATGCGGCCAAGAACGAGAAGTGCCAGTAATGCACCCCGCTCCCTCCCCTGCGCGCCGTAGGGGAGGGAGCAAGTAGGCAGCGATTTCATCCCAGCCTACGAACAGCAAATGGCTAAGTGGGCTGCCACGGGTCATAGCTGCCGAACGACCATAGATGCCCCTCGGGATCACGGCACGCATAGCCCGCGCCACCATAGTCCTTCTCGGCATACTCCTCGATGATCTCGGCACCCGCAGCCTTTGCGCGCTCGTAGTGCGCTTTGCAATCGGCTACGGTCACGTACGCGCACTGCGTCTCCCGGCCCTGGATTTCATCGGGCTGTGCCATGTGTCGACCAAAGCCATCCGGGCGGATATCGCCCAGCATCAACATGCCGTTGCCGTACACCAGCTGCGCGTGCATCACACGGCCGTGCTCGTTCTCGTAGACGGCATGCTTTTCAAAGCCGAAGGCTTTGCAAAGCCAATCGATCGCAGCGTGCGCGTCGCGGTAGCGCAGGCCGGGAACGATGGTGCTGCCGTGGTTGATTTTGCCGCTCATGACCTGGCTCCTGGTTGGACGTCGAGCCCAAATTAATCCGTGGCCAGGCGCGCGTCTTGTAGATTTTTTTGCGCGGCGCCTAGATCGGAACGTGGTTTGGATAGGGTCCGCGCTGGGCCACGAATTCGGACGGCGAGATGCCGGCAAAGCGGCGAAATTCATGGCTCAAGTGGGCCTGGTCGCAAAAACCGCCATCCAGCGCGATCTGCGCCCAATCGGGTTGCGTGGCGGCATGTGCCATTTCCACCACCGCGCGAAAACGCATCAGACGCGCATAGTGTTTCGCCGTCATGCCGATATGGCGGCGGAACAGCTGGCCGAAACGATGCGCGGAATAGCCACTTTCCCGCTGCAGCCTGCCAATGCCCGGCACTTCCGGCACATGGGCCAGCGCGGCCGCTGCGTGCAGAATGATCGCATCCCAAGCCGGTTCGTCGCATAGCGTGCGCAACCATTGCTCCAATAGCGCGAGCCGTTGCATGGGGCAGGCGGTTTCGAGCAGGCGCTGGCGCAAGCGGCGGGCGTTCGCTCCGAACATGTCTTCCAGATTGATGTCCCGCACGCCCAGTTCCTCGGCGCTGATACCTATCAACGCATGCACGCCGCCGGGCCGGAAACTTACGCCCATCACGCGCACCTGCTCGGCGGTATCGATGATCCAGCTATGCCGATACGGTCCGCCGATCACGCTACCGGATGCGCGCAGGCAGTGGCGGTCTTCGTCATCCTGGTAAACGCGTGTTTCGTCTTCCGCCAGGTTGATGATCAGTCCTGCGCCCGGGCCAGGCAGGATGCGCTCATAGCCGAATGTTCCGGCGGGCATGTCCCAGTCCCAGATCGCCTCGATGACGGGGGCGAGCGGCGGGGCAGGAATGATGCGCTGGAATCCCATGGTAGGCCGGGATGATAATCCCAGCTTCGCGATGTGTGTGTGACACGATGACGCCGTGAAGGTCGCCCCGGCGCACGCATCACTGCCCCGGCGCCGCCGGACTGTCTTCGCCCAAAGGTCCCAGATTCCGCACGATCATGCTCTGCGGCGTCGATAGCGGCAGCTGTGCCTTCGCCAGTCGCGCCAGGATGTCGAAGAACAATGCGCTCTTCACCGCCGAGGCTTCTCGCGGGCTGCGCACGTAAGCCACGCCGCTGAACGTCATTGCCGTAGGGGTGACGTCATCCAGGGTTACGGCGGGTGCCGGCGTATCCAGCGTTGCCTCGTTCGCGTGCAAGGCTTCGAGCATGATCTCGCGCACCTTCGCCGCATCGGTATCCAGCGGCATCGGCAGACTCAGCTTGACGCGGCCGAGCGCGTTGCCATGCGTGACGTTGCGCAGGTTCTGCGTAATGAACTGCGAGTTCGGCACGATCATGGTAGAGCGGTCGCTCAGCTGGATTTCGGTGGCGCGCACGTTGATGCGGCGGATGTCGCCTTCCACGCCGGGCATGCTCACCCAGTCGCCCACCTTCACCGGCCGCTCGGCGAGCAGGATCAGGCCCGAGATGAAATTCTGCACGATCGCCTGCAGGCCGAAGCCGATGCCTACCGACAGGGCGCTGGCGATCCACGTCAGGCTCTCCAGGCTGACATCGGCGGTACGCAGCGCCAGCGCCACCACGATCACCACCGCTACATAGTTGAGCAGCGTGACCAGCGAGTTCTGCATGCCGATGTCGAGCGAGGTCTTGGGCAGCAACTGCTCGGCCAGCCAACGGCGCACGATGCGCACGGCCACCAAGCCCAGTGCGAACACCAGCAGCGCACTGAAAATCGCCCCAGGCTTGATGGTGAGCTGACCCACCTTGAGGCTGGAGAAGACATTGCCGATGTGCGCGAAGATGTCCTGCGGGCCACCGCCGAATGGCACCAGCAGCACGCCCACGGCGACCAGCAGCAATAGGATCTGAGTAATGGCCGAAAGGACGGTCGATCCCTGCTCCAGGGTGTTCGGCTGGATGCTGAAGGTCGATTGCAGGCGTTGACCACTGCGTCCGTGTGGATTGAGCAGGGTATGCAACAGATCGCGTTGCAGATGCGAAAGCACATACAGCGACGCCACTATCATGCCGATCCACAGCATCTGCCAGGAGATGAAAAAGCCTAGCGCTACATAGCCGGTCAGCACCGCCAGCCACGCCACCACCACGCCGAGCATCGCCAATCCGAACAGCATGCCCACCCATAACGCGTGCTGGGGCGGTTTCTCGCCCTGTTGCCGCTGCGTATTGCGCGCCCGCTTGACGCGCGTCAAGGCGGCGCCCGCCAGGCCGGTAATCAGCAAGGCTAGAAACGCGTGCATACCAACCGTCGCCGCCAGGCTTGCGCCTGCAAGCGCATTCAACCTCACCAGGAATCCCAGCAGCAGGAACGCAGCGCCAAGCAGCCATGGAAACCAGCGCAGACTGCGCGCCATGAACTTGCTCAGCGCCGGCAGGCGCCAGGAAGGATGCCGCACCGAAAGCAGCGCGCGGCCCAGACCGGCGACAAAGGCGGAGAAGAACACCGAGCGCACGAGTGCCAGGGCAAAGGTTTCCACTTCCTCGCTCAGCGTATCGTTCCAGTTGAAGCCTTGATATACCAGCAAGGCGGCCAGGCCGATCGACAAGGTCACCGTGAGGGTGAACACTGCAGTCATCGCGCTGCGCCGCAGGTGCCCGTCGGGCATGTAGCGGCTGGTGATCGCCAGGGCCGCGCGTTCCGCGAGTGCGCGGCCGGGCACGATCAGCAGCAGGGCGCTGATCAGGCAAAGCAGCAGTGCCAACCGGTTCTCGGGCTGCCAGGCGATGCCGGCATCTTCGAGCAGCAGTTCCTTGACGTGCCCGACGCGCGCGATATCGTCCGGAAAAGCGTTCTTCAGCTCCCGCCAGAAGGCGAGGCCCAGCGGAGAATCGGCGCGTGAGCCGAGCTGGGCTTGGATCTGCTCGTTGTGCGCGTCGACGATCTGCGTGGCGAGCTTGGCGGCATCCTGGCTAAGCAATTGGGCTTGCTTGATCTGACCATCCAGCTTGGTCTTGCCGCGTTCCAGCTGGCGCCGCTGCTGGCTAACGGCTGGCGTTTCCGGCGGAGCGCCAGGCCCCGGGGCCTGGCCGAGCACGCCCAGGCGCGTCTGCAGGCTTTCCAGCTCGGGGGTGAGCGTTTGCACCAGCTGGTCGGACTGCTGCTGCACCGCTCCGGCCTGGTCGTGCAGGTCGTTCAACGACTTGTTGTCGATCGACTTGCTGTTGAACGTGGTCTTGAGGCCATCCAGCTGTTTGCTGAGGCCATTCAGCGCCTGCGCCGGGTCTTGCGTGGAGCTGGCACTGGCCGGCGCATGGGACGAATCGGCCGCGTTCTGCGCCTGGGCGGGCTGTGCTGAGAGCAGCAGCGAACCGGCCAGCAGGCATGGGGCAACAAGCTTACGTAGGAGAGTATGCATGGCGGGCATGATCCGAATGAGGCCGCCGCGGGTCAATCGCCGCTGCACGGCCTTGTATAGTGCTCCTTCATCTCCATCTCCCTATGGCCTGAATGGACCCACGCCATGATCTTCCGCTGGTTCGAATCCCTGATCGACGCCTTCAAGGACCCGGTCGACACGATGCCGCCCAAGGCGGTGGGCCGGTTCTACCTGTTCTATCTGCGCCAGGTGTGGCCGGTGTTCGCCGCGGCGATCGTGCTCGGATTTGGCGTGGCGATCGTGGAAGTGTCCCTGTTCGGCTTCGTCGGGCGCATCGTGGACATGGCCAAGGGCGTGCCGGGCAAGGATTTTTTTGCCATCCACGGGCGTGAACTGCTGTGGATGGGGTTCGTGGCGCTGGCGCTGCGCCCGTTGTTCATCGGCGCGCACGACATGCTGGTGAACCAGGCGATCGTGCCGAGCCTCACCAACCGCATCCGCTGGCAGAACCATCGCTACGTCATCCGCCAGAGCCTGGGCTTTTTCCAGAACGACTACGCTGGCCGCATCGCCAACCGCATCATGCAGACGGGAGCGTCGCTGCGCGAGTCAGCCGCGCAGATCGTGGACGCGATCTGGTACGTGGCGATCTACTACGGCAGCGCCGTCGTGATGTTCGCCCACGCCGACTGGTGGCTGGCGATGCCGTTGGTGGTGTGGCTATTCGGTTACGTGGGCACGCTCTACTTCTTCATACCGCGCACGCGGAAACGTTCGTGGGCGGCCTCGGAAGCGCGGTCCAAGCTGATGGGGCGCATCGTGGACGGCTACAGCAACGTCCTCACGCTCAAGCTGTTCTCGCATACCAGTCGTGAAGAAGACTATGTGGCAGACGCGATGGCGGAGCAGACCGACAAACTGCGCAGCATGACGCGCCTTACCACGGCGATGGATATCAGTATCACCACGCTCAACGGATTTCTCATCGTCGGCACTTCAGCGCTGGCGGTGTGGTTGTGGAGCCAGGGCCGGGTGACGGTTGGCGCGATTGCGCTTTCCACCGGCCTGGTGATCCGCATCAACAACATGTCCGGCTGGATCATGTGGGTGGTCAACGGCATTTTCGAAAACATCGGCACCGTGCAGGATGGCATCACCAGCATTGCGCAACCGCGTGCCGTGCAGGACAAGGAAGGCGCCATGCCGCTGGAGGTGGTGGCCGGCGCCATCCAATTGGAGGACATCCATTTTCATTACGGCAAGCAGGGCGGCGTGATCTCGGGCCTGAACCTGGCGGTGCGGCCCGGTGAAAAGATCGGTCTGGTCGGCCCGTCCGGCGCCGGCAAATCCACGCTGGTGAACGTGCTGCTGCGCCTGTACGACCTGGAAGACGGCCATATTCGCATCGACGGTACCGATATAGCGCAGGTCACCCAGGAAAGCCTGCGTTCGCAGATCGGCGTGGTCACGCAAGACACCTCGCTGTTGCATCGCTCTGTGCGCGACAACCTGCTCTACGGCCGCCCCGATGCCACTGAGGCACAGCTCAACGAAGCGATTCGCAAGGCGCGCGCCGATGAGTTCATCCCCGGCCTCATCGACGGGGAAGGTCGGCGCGGGCTGGATGCGCACGTCGGCGAACGCGGTGTAAAACTCTCCGGCGGGCAACGCCAGCGCATTGCCATTGCACGCGTGCTGCTGAAGGATGCACCGATCCTGGTGCTCGACGAAGCGACTTCCGCGCTCGACTCGGAAGTGGAAGCCGCCATCCAGGAAAGCCTGGAGCTGTTGATGGAAGACAAGACGGTGATCGCCATTGCGCACCGCCTTTCCACCATCGCGCGGATGGACCGCCTGGTGGTGATGGACAAGGGCAGGGTTGTGGAGACCGGTACGCATGCGCAGCTGATCACGCATGGCGGCCTGTATGCGCGCTTGTGGCAACGACAGACCGGCGGCTTTGTGGCCGCGGATGATGCCTTGGCGTGATTTTCGTAGGCTGGGATGACCATCCCAGCATGGTTGGCCATTGGGGAGCTGGGGTTGTCATCCCAGCCTCAGCCTCGCCGTACATGCACCATCCTAATTGTTTCTCCCCTTTTGGTTGGTCGATATTTAACCCGCCAGTGCATTCCTGATCCATATCGGCGCTGAAATGCTTTTCGGCGTAAACGCATTTGTGAAGTTCGAGTGGTTGTTTGTTTTGTAGTATTTATATACATGCTTAATTGGTCGCTTTTGATGACGATATCAGCACAATAACGCTTAGCAGTTTTTGCTGTTTGAACGATAGTCAATTTTTCATTGTGCTTGTTTCATCGCGTTAAATGCGCAAAGTGGCGCGACATCGCTTTATGGCGGCTTAGTCAGGAAATTTTCGCGAGAATTTCGCGGCCATAGTGCAGAGCGATGGCGCTAACGATTATGCAAAATTAAGCATCCATGTCGCCGAATTAAATATTGTATTTTTCAAATGCCAAAGAACACACTTTGCATGTTAGATAATCGTTGACATCCAATTATTTCGTCGACTACGTTCGATTCCGCTTTTCAAAAAAAAGCGCAAATAATTTCAACTGCAAGGGTTAGGGGAGGGTGTATGAGCATCAAGCAACTGGCGTCCGTCTATCGGGCGCCGATGCGGCATAGCGCGCTGGCGGTGGCTATTGCCGTGGGGTTCGGTTTTGCGGGAAGCGCCGGCGCGCAGTCCACCACGGGTACCATTTTCGGCCAGGCACCGGTCGCTAATGGCGAAGCCGTGCGGGTGGTGGGCGGCTCGGGTTTCGATCGTACTGTGCCGGTCGACAAGTCGGGCCGTTACACCATAACCCTGCCCGTGGGTACGTACGACGTAACCCTGCTGCAAGACGGCAATGCGATCGACAGCAGGCATGGCGTGACAGCTTTGGCTGCCGGTACCGTGACGGTCAACTTCGTGGGGGGCGCAGCCAATGAAAAAGCCCTGGCCGCAGTGACTGTGACTGCCAACGCTGTACCGCCGATCGATGTCAGTTCCACCCAGGAAATTACCGTGATCACCGCTGCACAGCTCAAGCAGCTGCCACTGCAGCGCAGTGGCGCGGCGATCGCACTGTTGGCACCGGGCACGATTGCGGGTTCCGGTTCGTTGGGGAGCGGACCTACCGGTGAACGCCTGGTTTCGTTCGGCGGTTCGTCCACGGCCGAGAACGCCTACTACATCAATGGTTTCAACACCTCCGATCCGCTTGGCAACTCCGGTGGTATCACGCTGCCGTACGGCGCGATCTCCCAGCAAGAAACGCTCACCAACGGTTATGGCCCGGAGTACGGTCGCTCCACCGGCGGCGTGATCAGCCAGATCGGCAGCAGCGGTACCAATAACTGGAAGTTTGGCGCGGCCATGTTCTGGCGACCTTCGGGTCTGCAGGGCAACGTAAAGAACATGTACTACGAAAACCCGCTTACGCCCCAGAACTACGGCAAGGTATATGACTATCGCAACAGCAACACCGATTGGGAGCAGGTCTATGACGTTTATGTTGGCGGCCCGCTGATCAAGGACAAGCTGTTCTTCTTTGTCGCGGCCGAGGCAGATCGTCGCAATCTGCAGACGGTGACGCCGGTTACCGGCCATAAGCTGGATACCGATCATTATTCCTATCCGAAGTACTACGCCAAGGTGGATTGGAACATCACCGATTCGAACATTCTTTCGTTGACTGCCGTGAGGTCCGCGGATGACTTCAATGGCAACCAGTATCAGTACAGCTACGCCACCCACAGTCCAGGTGCCTTCTCCGCTTATCAGCAGACGACCAAGGACTCCTTCAATATCTATAGTGCCAAGTTCACGTCCTACATTACGGATGACCTGACCTTGGACGCTTTGCTCGGCAAGATGGACGGTGTTTATTACACCAACCAGCCTGGACAGGTTTCCGACCCGACCATTTTTTCCGCGGCGAATCAGAACCCAGCGTTCTGTCCTTCCCAGGCTTGCGTGGGCAACAATCCCAGTTCCAACCTCAACAATCCCGACCACAAGAGCGAAAACATCAACCTGCGTGTCGGCCTTACGTACAAGCTGGGCGATCACACCCTGCAGGCAGGTATCGACAACCAGACCACGCGCGACGTCAACGACGGTACGATCATGACCGGTCCGGGCTATGCGTGGGAGTATGGGCAAAGCAATGCCGGTGTACCGATCGTTGGCACCACCCCCAATATTAGCCCGTACGTAGGTCCCATCGGTTCGCAGTACTGGGTCGATAGATATATCTTTGTCAATCAATCGACCGTGCAGGTGCGCCAGCGTGCGCAGTACATCAAAGACACCTGGCAGGTCACGCCGAACATTTTGGTGAACATGGGTGTGCGCGACGAGGAATTCGTCAACTACAACCCCAGCAGCCAGCCCTATGTCCGACTGACCAAACCTCAGTGGGCACCGCGCTTGGGATTTTCCTGGGACATCAAGGGCGATTCCAGCATGAAGCTGTTCGCCAACGCGGGCCGTTATTTTCTCGCGCTGCCCTCCGGCGTGGCTCTACGTGAGGCGGCAGCGTCGACCTACACTCGCAACTACTACACCTATACTGGTATCCAGTCGAACGGTGTGCCGACGGGACTGCAGCCGATCTATTCGTACGGTTTGACGTCTGGCCTCGGCGTACCGGTTTCCGGCAACTACGCCTATGGTCAAACGCTTGATCCTGGGACCATCGCCTCGCGCAACCTGGGCGCGGAATATCAGGATTCCTATGTATTAGGCTTCCAGCAGCAGCTCAGTCCCGCCTGGAACTACGGTGTGACGGCCACTTGGACCAAACTGGGCCGCATCGTGGACGACACGGCCGAAGGCCCGTATGCAATCTGCAACGCGCTGCTGGCCCAGAACCCTGGTCTGGCCAATCAGACAGCAGCCTCGACCGCGGCCAACTGCGGTCCGCTGGTAGTCAATGGCAGCATTCTGATCAATCCGGGCTCCAGCAACCTGATCACGGCCGTCAATTCCAACGGCGGCCACGCCTCGGCCTGGGTTTCACCGTTGCAACTGGGCTTCCCGCGTGCCTATCGCAACTACTACTCGCTGGAGTTGTTCCTGGAGCATCCCTGGGACGGTAAGTGGTGGGGCAAGATCGATTACGTGTATTCCAAGAGCTACGGCACCAGCGAGGGCGTTGTGCAATCGCAGACTGGCCAGGGTGGCACGTCGGTGTCGGCCACTACGCAGTGGGACTTCGGCCAGCTGATGGAATACTCAAACGGTCCGCAAACCAATTCGCGCAAGCATGCGTTGAAAGCCTATGGCGCCTATCAAATCCTGCCGGAATGGTCGGTCAGCGGTGTGCTGACGCTGGCTTCGGGCACGCCTGAACAATGCCTGGGTAACTACGGTCCGATGGAAACCGACCCCGCCGGTTACGGTGGCGGCTACCACTGGTGCGGTGGCATGCCGTCGCCTCCTGGCACGAGCGGGTATACGCCTTGGCTACATACGCTGGACGTATCGCTCGAATACCGGCCGGAATGGGCAGCCAAGAAGCTGGGCTTCCAGTTGCAGGTGCGCAATGTCACGAATGAGCAGAAGCTGTTGTTCGTCAACCCGAATTACGGTACGTCGGGGGCGCCCAATTCGCTCTATAAGTCAGCCTATTTTGGTTACAACAACACGGTGGAGGCACCACGCACCGTGCAGCTAGGCGTGACCTACGATTGGTAAGCGAGAAACAGGGCAGGAGGTGGCCGATACCCGGTTGCTTCCCGTGACAACGAAAAAGCCGCCGGGTTTCCGGCGGCTTTTTTACTGAAGGGCCGCATCAAGTTTAAGCCCTACACCCATTTTGAAAGCGTTGCCTGGATGCGCGCACGAAACGCCCGGACTTGCACCGACGACAACCGTTCCGCCTGGTAGAGCGAAAGCATCTTGAAATCGCACGCAGGTGCGCACGTGCCAAGCAATGCGGTCTTCAATACGCGCTTGACCGGTTGCCTAAGCACTAGCCGGTCCACCCACCATGGGGAACCGAGCGAGGTGATGGCACACACTTTGCGGAGTTTATGCAGCCGTGCCTGGATCGGGCCGAAGTCGGAGGCGTGGTCGTACGCGATGCCTGGCGCCCAGATGCGATCAAACCAGCCTTTCAACACTGCCGGAAAGCCAAACCACCAGGTCGGAAAAACCAGTACGAGCGCTTCGGCATCGAGCAGTCTATCGGCTTGCGCTTGTATGGCTTTCGCATCGAAGGGTGCTGCGTAGTAGCTTCGGCGCTCGTCCGGCGTCAACGCGGGAGAGAAGCTCGAACCATAAAGGTCTTCGACCGCGACCGTATGGCCGGCTGAGGAGAGAGTGTCGATGGCGGTGCGCGCCATCGTTTGACATAAGCTTTCGCTCAAGGGATGAGCGACGACGACCAGACATTTCAAGCAAGCCCCTCCTGCCCAATCCCCTTGGGCATGGCCCGCCGCTGTATACACCCAAAGCACGGCGTGGGTCATGTGCTCGCCCGGATCCGGGCGAGCACTGAGCAGGTGCAGGATGTCAGCTGGCGGAGGGCTTTCTGCCCAGGTCCAGATGCCGCGACGCAAGCCGCGCCTCGCGCAATCGGCGCGCATGCGCCACCAGCAGGTCGCCGCGCGTGATGATGCCCACCATGCGATGAGGTGCTTGCCTGCTCACCACCACCAGGCGGCCGACCTCCCGTTCCACCATGTGATCGGCGGCTTCGCGCAAGGTATGGTCTTCGCGCACCACCAAGGGCGCGCGCTGGATCAACGAGCGCACGTTGGCATCCGGGGCGAGGCTGGCATCGTAGAGCTGGCGCCGCGTCACCACACCAAGCAGCTGATCGTGTGCATCGACCACGGGGAAGCCTTGGTGCTTGGTGGCCACGCCTTCGCTGGCCAGCCAATCGCGCACTTCGGCCACTTTCTGGTCGGCCGGCAGGCTAACTACGTTGCGGCTGCAGGCATCGCGCACGAAGATCTGGTCCAGGTAATCGGCCGCGTATTCGGAAGGCACGCGTACGCCGCGGCGCACGATCTTCTCGGTCATGATGGTGTTGCGCATCATCAGGCCGGAAACCAGATATGCCGCCGCGCAGGCGCCGAGCAACGGGAGCAGTCCGTGCGTCTGCTGTGTGGTTTCGAACGCGAACACCACCGAGGTGAGGAAGGCGCGCGAGGCGCCGGCAAAAATCGCCGCCATGCACACCAACGCGGCCAAGTGCGGATCCACCTGCAGCGATGGCACTGCGCTGGCGAGCGCCATGCCCAGCACGCCGCCCATCGCGCCGCCAATGGTGAACAGTGGCGCCAGCGTGCCACCCGAGGTACCGCTACCCAGCGCCACCGACCACGACAGCAGCTTCAGCAAGCACAGCGAGAGCATGGCGGCCATCCCGATCTCGCCGCTCAGCACCGCGGAAATGTTGGTGTAGCCCACGCCGAGCGTGAGTGGCATGTAGTAGCCCACCAAGCCGACCACGAGGCCGCCCAGCGCCGGCCACCACATCCAGTGGATCGGCAGCTTCTCGAAGTAGTCTTCGATGGCGTAGGTGAGCTTGGTAATCCAGACGCTGACCACACCCACCAGCACACCCATCAGCACATAGGCAGCCAGGGCCGGCAGGGTGGGCGAGGCCACGGCCGGCATCGGGAACATCGGCGCATTGCCTTCCAGCAGGTAGCGGAAGCCGGTGCCGGCGGTGGCGGCGAGCGCCACCGGGATCAGAGAGCGTGCGCGGCGTTCGAACAGCAATAGTTCGATCGCCAGCAGCACGGCGGAAATCGGCGCTGAGAACACCGCCGCCATGCCGGCCGCCGCGCCGGCTGCCAGCAAGGTCTTGCGCTCGTCGGCGGTTACGTGCATCAGCTGCGCGATCAGCGAACCGAGCGCTCCGCCGGTGGCGATGATCGGGCCTTCCGCACCGAACGGACCGCCGGTGCCGATTGCGATCGCCGAGGAAACCGGCTTCAGCCAGGTAATGCGGGGCGGGATACGGCTTTCATTGAGCAGCACCTGCTCCATTGCCTCGGGGATGCCGTGGCCGCGGATCGCCCGCGAGCCCCAGCGCGCCATCACGCCGACGATCAGGCCGCCGATCGCCGGCACCACCACCACCCACCAGCCGAGGTGATTGCCCGCCGGGCTGGAGAAGTCGTAGCTCCAGCGTCCGTAGAAAGAAATATTGGTGATCAGGCCGATCAGGGCCGTCAGCACCTTGGCGACCACCGCGGCCACACCGCCCAGCAGCATGGCGACAAAGCCGATCCATAGCACGCGCCAATCCAGCGGACGGAACTGGCGCGGCATGTCCGCGGCGGCGAGGGTGGTGTCTAGCGAGGGCGCCAGCGGAACGGATGCGCGGGTATGTGGTTCGTTGTTGTTCGAATGCATGTGGATGAGTAGCCCCTGAAGTGCGCGGCAAGGTTACAGGGTTAAGTGTGCAGTAGCTGGCTGGGAAATGAATTGCCTGAACAAAACTTTGCTTATGCGAAAACCTGCTTACCCCGTCGTCCCCGCAAACGCCGGGTGACGGGTAGGAGGGCCCTTGCAAGGCCGGACGGAGCGGGCACTTGACCCTGGACCTTGATCAAGGGTCTAGACTTGTTCCATGAACACACCAACCCCCTCCCTCACCATCGGTACCGTCGCCAAGCGCGCCGGCGTTCCCATCGACACCATCCGCTACTACGAGCGCGAAGGATTGCTGCCCGAGCCGCTGCGCCGCGCCTCCGGCTACCGCAGCTACAACGAATCGGCGATCAAGCGCTTGCGTTTCATTCGCCGCGCCAAGGAACTGGGCTTCACGCTGGAGGAAATCCGCGATCTGCTGGCCCTGTCCACCGACCGCCATGGCGGCGTGAAGGCGGTGCGCAAGCGGGCCGAACAGCGCCTCGCCAGCATCGACGCGCGGATTGCCGAACTCATGCGCATCCGTAAGGGCCTTGAGCAGTTGATCGAGGTTTGCCCGGGGCATGGCGATCCGGAGCATTGCCCGATCCTGCATGCTCTGGCCGAAGAGGAGCCGCAGGCATGAGTGCGCAAGGTTCGTGCTGCCACTCCGTGGAAAGCCAGGTGCGTGATCCGATCTGCGGCATGGGCGTGAATCCGCTCGATGCGAAACACCGCAGCGACTACGCCGGCAAGACGTTCTATTTCTGCTGCGCCGGTTGCAAGGCAAAGTTCGATGCGGAGCCTGCGCGTCATGCGCAAGCTGCGCCGCCCAGGATGAATATGCATGGACATTCGCATGCCGGGGCCACGGTCAAGGACCCGGTGTGCGGCATGACGGTCGACCCGGCCGCCACGACGCACCATGCCGAGCACGATGGCCACACATATCACTTCTGTGCCGCGAGCTGCCGGCAGAAATTCGTCGCCGAGCCCGCGCTGTATCTGCAGGAGCGGCGCGTGCTACAAGCCCCTGTACGCGGTGCGATCTACACCTGCCCGATGCATCCGCAAGTGCAGCAGGATCATCCCGGTGATTGCCCCCTTTGCGGCATGGCACTGGAACCGATGATGCCCAGCCTCGATGAGGACGATGCCGGCGAAGTGCGGGCCATGTCGCGCCGCTTATGGCTGTTGATCGCGCTGACGCTGCCGGTGTTCCTGCTGGCGATGCTGCCGGACATGGGTATGCACGTGCCTGCTTGGGCCAGTTGGTTGGAAGCAAGCTTTGCCAGCATCGTGGTGCTTTGGGGGGGCGCACCGTTTTTCGCTCGCGGCTGGCGTTCTCTCAAGCCATGGCAGCCGAACATGTACACGCTGATCGCCGTGGGTACGGGCGTTGCATGGTTGTATAGCGTGTTGGCGTTGTTGGTGCCGTCGATTTTTCCTGCGGGTTTTCGCGATGTGCATGGCCGCGTTGGCGTCTATTTTGAATCCGCCGCGGTGATCGTCACGCTGGTGACGCTGGGTGACTTTCTGGAATGGCGTGCACGGCGGCGCACAGGTGCGGCGTTGAAGGCGTTGTTGGGCTTGGTGCCGAAGACCGCACGGCGCCTGTCGAAGGGAGCGGAGCACGACGTGCCGCTGGACGAAGTGCAAGTGGGTGACCAGCTGCGCATCCGCCCCGGCGAAAAAGTCCCGGTGGACGGGGTGGTGCTCAGCGGCCGCAGCCAGGTGGACGAATCCATGCTCACCGGCGAAGCGATGCCGGTGACGAAAGCGCCGGGCGATGCGCTCACCGGCGGCACGGTCAACAGCCAGGGCGCACTCACCATGCGGGTGGAAAAAGTCGGGGCGTCGACCGTGCTTGCGCAAATCGTCGCGCAGGTGGCGCAAGCGCAACGCAGCAAGGCGCCTCTCCAGCGCGTGGCCGATCGCGTGGCGGCGTGGTTCGTGCCGGCGGTGATCGCGGCCGCAGCGCTCGCCTTTGCGGGATGGGCGTGGTGGGGACCGGAGCCGCGCTTGGCGCATGCGCTGATTGCGGCGGTAGCCGTGCTGATCATCGCTTGTCCGTGCGCGCTGGGCTTGGCGACGCCGATCTCGATCATGGTGGCGAGTGGACGCGCGGCGCAGCACGGCTTGCTGTTCAAGGATGCAGCGGCGATCGAAGCGATGCGCGAGGTCGACACCCTGGTACTGGACAAGACCGGCACCCTGACCGAGGGCCAGCCTACGCTCAGCTCGGTGCAGGCGCTTGCTGGTCATTCGCGCCAATTCCTGCTCGGCCTGGCGGCCAGCCTGGAGCAAGCCAGCGAGCATCCGCTTGGCAAGGCGATCACGGCCGCGGCCAAGGAAGAGGGGCTAAGCCTGCAAGCTGTCCATGATTTCGAAGTCCACGTCGGCGGCGGCGTCAGCGGCAGCACGCAGGAGCATCGAATTGCCTTTGGCAACGCGCAGTTGATGGAACTGGCAGACCTGTCGCTGACAGCCGAAACTTTGGCCGGCGCGGACGCCTTGCGCCATGACGGCGCCACGGTGATGTTTTTGGGCATTGACGGCAAGCTGGCCGGCTTGTTCGGCGTGAGCGACCGCATCAAGCAGGATACGCCGCGAGCCTTGCAGGATTTGAAAGCCGATGGCATGCGCATCGTGATGCTTACCGGCGACCATGCAACTACGGCGCATGCCGTGGCGCGGGAACTGGCGATCGACGAAGTGCACGCCGGGGTATCGCCGGCCGGCAAGGCCGCGGTGATCGAGCAGTTGCGCAAGCAAGGGCGGCGCGTCGCGATGGCCGGCGATGGTATCAACGACGCTCCGGCACTGGCCGCGGCGGATGTCGGCATCGCCATGGGGCATGGCACCGACGTAGCCATGGAAACCGCGCAGGTCACGCTGGTGAAAGGGCAGCTCAGCGGCATCCTGCGCGCGCACAAGCTGTCACAGGCGACAGTGCGCAATATCCGGCAGAACTTGTTCTTTGCGTTCATCTACAACGCGCTGGGCGTGCCGGTGGCGGCGGGTGTGCTGTATCCGCTGTTCGGCATCACGTTGTCGCCGATGGTGGCGGCGCTGGCGATGAGCTTGTCGTCGGTATCGGTGGTGGGCAATGCGCTGCGGCTGCGCAAGTTCTCGTAGGCTTGAGCGTGGGCGATGCTGTCGATGAGTTCGTTCGTGGCTCGATGACGAGGGCTTGTGCCGCAACAGCGCAAGCTCTCCCTGGTAGGGGCTCATCTGCGAGGTCCGCCATGGAACCCATCGAAGACGAAAGCGTTTCACTGGCCGGTACGACCTGCGCCATTGTCACGGTGTTGCGCGCCCTACTGGATGGGCAGTCCAACCAGGATACCGTGTTGGAGCGATTGCGTGCCGAGTATGCCAAGGCCGCAACCCAGTACGACTCCGATCCATCCCTGGCTGGCGAACGCAGATCCTTCGAGGAAGTTTTCGACATGCTGGGCCTGCATGTCAGGGAGGATGCGCTGAGGGCAGGTTCCATGGCGCCGGGCAATGTCCATCATGCCAGCGATCCCGCGCCCGATTCGGCAACGACGAGTCTTACCGACGGCGTCGATGACGCCTCGATCTACTGAGCGGTTGTCGCAGTAGGAGCACTACGCCGTTCGATACCCCCTCCGGAACGGCGAGCGCTTCTGCTGCACTCACACAGGCGCTCGTCTGTCGGATGGCTTTTCGTAGATGGCTTTTTCACCGCATCGAGACCTCCGCTACAGATGAGCTTCGCCATGATCAGTCCGTACGACAGGCATGCCTGTCGTGCGTTGTATGGTTTGGGAGTCAAGACAATGGCAAATGAGAACACTGGTAACAATCGTGGAGGCGGTGGGCGCGGCTTCGCCGGCATGGATGAAGCGCGGCAACGCGAAATAGCCAGCCAGGGTGGACGCGCGGCGCATGAGAGTGGCCACGCGCATGAATTCAGCTCCGAAGAAGCACGTGAAGCCGGTCGCAAAGGTGGCGAGTCGGTGAGCCAGAATCGCCAGCACATGTCCGCCATCGGCCAGAAAGGCGGTGAAGCCGTCAGCGAGAATCGTGAACACATGGCGGATATCGGCCGCAAGGGCGGTGAGCACAGTCACGGCAATTCGCGTCCGGGTGGCGCAAGTTCGCGTGCAGGCGCCGGCGGGCAGGATGCCGAAGCGGCAAGACAGGGCCCCAAGCACACCTGAGTTTGTGACCATTGGCCCTCCCCTGCACAAGGCAGGGGAGGAGCCGCGCTACTTTAATTCCAATACTCGATCAATCGCGATCCGGCGCGCCTAGCGGAAATAGCGGGCGATATGGCCGTGCTTCGTCGACGGCACGTGCGAACGAAGGACGCGCGAGCAGGCGCTTGCGATAGGCGATGAGTTTGCTGAAGGACGGATCGATGCGATGCGTCCAGTCGGCATAGAACAGTGAAGGTGCCGCGCTGCAGTCAGCCAGGCTGAAGCCGTGCTGGGTAGCCCATTCGCGCCCGTCCAGATGCCGGTCCAGCCAGGCATAGGCAGTGTCGAGCATCTCACGTGCTTCACGCACGCCGCGAGCATCGCGCTCGACTTCCGGCCGCATGGCATTGAATACGATCTTCTGTTGCGGCGTGGAAACGTAGCAGTCGAAGAAGCGGTCCAGGTTGCGCACTTCCAACGCAGTGCGGGCGTTGGCGGGCAATAGCGACACCGGCCCCGGGTAGTACAGTTCCAGGTGCTCGATGATGATGCTCGATTCCATGATCGGTCGGTTACCATCCACCAGCACGGGAAAACGCTTGAGAGGCCACAAGGCTGCGAATTCGGCGTAGATCTCCGGCTGCTCGCTCGACAGCTCGCGCCATTCGAACGGGATATCGTTCTCGTACAGCGCGATCAGTACCTTCTGGCAGTAGGAAGAGAAGGGGTGGGCATACAGTTTCAGATTCATCGCGCGGGCTCCGTGAGCAGGGGTTTATCCGGCGACGAACGGCGGTGCGGAAAATCGACAACGGCGTGGGTGGGAGCAGCGCGCGACTACGCCTGGGCGTTCTTGGGGGTGTAGGAGGCGCACCAGCCTTTCGAATTGACCGCTTTGCCCGGATACAGTTGGCAAGGTCCATAACCGGTCGCATCCCCGGCATAAAACCGGCAGTTCGCGCAGGCACTGCCAGGCTTGTGCAAGGCATTGCTGCTCTTGCTGGCATCTTCCACGTAGTTCATCGCCTTTGCGGTGGGATCGGTCAGGTCCAGATGCTGCAAGCCGAAGGCTTCGGCAAGTCGCGGCATGCTTCCCAGTACGAATGCCGCGGCGGTCGTGCCCGTGGCCATTTTCAGGAAACGACGACGCGAAAAATTATTCTGACTTGCATCAGGCATGGAAGATCTCCGTTCGGTTGACAAGAATGGATCGAAAATCGCGTGCGCCCGCTTGCCGTTTTACTGTGTGTTCCGTCGCGACCCGTTTCGGTTCAATGGCGTGAAATCCTTTGTTTCGCCACATGCATGCATCGAGGGATTTGATGCCATGGGGCCGTTGAACCTGATCAAGCGTCGAAGGCATACACCATCATTGGGAATGGGGTGCCGCACGCCGGGCATCAAAGCGATGCGTGGGCGGTTGGTGGTCGCGTAGCCGCGACATCTACTGATTGGCGCTCCGTGAAAAATCCTGGAGGACGTATGTTCAAGCACTGCGGCGTGTCTCTCAAAGGCGCGCAAGGCCATCGCGCAGTCACGCTGGCGTTGCTTTTTTTTTGCGCGAACGTCAGCTCTTTATTGTTTTCCGCCGAGGCGTTCGCCGTTCCGGCTTTTGCGCGACAAACCCATCAGGCATGCGCGGTCTGTCATATCGGTGGTTTCGGTCCGCAGCTGACGCCGTATGGTCGCCAGTTCAAGTTGATGGGCTACACGCTCAGGGTGGGAAGCAACACCAAAGTCCCCCTCGCGTTGATGCTGATTGAGTCGTACACGCATACCGCGAAAGCACAAGCCTCTGCGCCTGCCAACGGTTTCAGTACCAACAACAACACCCAGTTGCAGCAAGCCTCTGTATTTCTCGCCGGAGGCATCACCGATCATATGGGAATCTTCGCGCAAGCTACCTACCAGCAAAGCAGCGGTCTGTTTGGCTGGGACAATACCGACTTGCGCTATGCGCGTACCTTCACTATGAGTCACCATACGGCGATCTGGGGCGTATCGCTGAACAACAATCCCAGCCTCACCGATGTCTTCAATACGACTCCGGCGTGGCAGTTTCCCTATGCCTTATCGAACATCACGCCAGCTGCGCCGGCGGTACCGATCTTGATGGGCGCTCTTGCGCAGCAGGCGGTGGGCCTGGATGCCTATACGCAAATCGATGGCAAGCTTTATGTGGAAGGCGGCGTTTACCGGACTCTGTCGCCGGCCTTCCTGCGCGATGTCAATGTTGGTTTCGATGGGCGTGTGGCAGGCGTGGCGCCCTATGCTCGCATCGCCTATACCTGGAATCTCAAGAACGGAAATATCGAACTGGGTGGCCTGGCTTTCAGCGCGCGGCGCGGCTTGACCGCCGTTAACAGGACCGGCCAAATCGTTGCGGTTTCCGGGCCGTCCGACAGTTTTCGCGATGTGGGGGCCGATGCCAGTTATCAGCTCCTCAATGGCGGCGATCACATCGTCACCGCCAATGCGCTGTACTTGCACGAGCGCGAGCGCCTGGACGCCACTTATGCATCGGGCGGATCGTCCCATCTGCATGACAGCCTGCATGCATTGAACATCAACGCCAGCTATTGGTACCGGAACACCTGGGGCGCCACCTTGGGGATGTCTTCCAGCGACGGCAGCAAGGACATCATTCGCTACGGCAATAACGGTAGTCCCAATACCAGCAGCAGAACGGTCGAGCTGGATTGGAATCCGTTTGGCAAGGCCGATTCATGGCAGGCGCCGTTCGCCAATGTGAGAGTCGGCTTGCAATACACCTGGTACACGAAGTTCAGTGGGCTAGTCCACAACATCGACGGTGCCGGTCGCAAAGCCGCCGACAACAATACCCTGTTCCTCTATTTGTGGATGGCGATTTAGCCGATTACGACGGCTTCCTCTCCCACAAGAGGAGAGGAAGCCATCCATCGGAACTTACATGCCAAGCACGCTTTCGGCCGACACGTACGACAGGTTGTGCGCCTGTGCCACCGGCTCGCAGGTCACCTTGCCTTCGAACACGTTCAGGCCATTGCGCAGATGCACGTCGTGCTGCAGCGCCTTCTTCCAGCCGTGGTTGGCGAGCGCCAGGGTGAACGGCAGCGTCACGCTGTTGAGGGCAAAGGTGGAGGTGCGGGCGACGGCGCCCGGCATGTTCGCCACACAATAGTGCACCACGCCGTCGACCACGTAAGTGGGGTCGGAGTGGGTGGTGGCATGTGAGGTTTCCACGCAGCCGCCCTGGTCGATGGCGACGTCCACGATCACCGAGCCCGGCTTCATCGTGCGCACCATTTCATGCGTCACCAGCTTGGGCGCCGCGGCGCCGGGCACCAGTACGGTACCGATCAGCAGGTCCGCGCGGCGGACCAGTTCCTCGATCGCCGAGCGAGTGGAGAATACGGTGGAAATCGAGGTGCCGAACTGCGTCGCCAGACGCTTCAGCGCTTCGGCCGAGCGATCGACCACGGTCACTTTTGCGCCCATGCCTACAGCGATGGTGGCTGCATGCGTACCGGACACACCGCCGCCGAGGATCACCACTTCGGCTGCCGGCACACCGGGCACGCCACCCAGCAGGACGCCGCGGCCGCCCTGGGCCTTCTCCAGCGAATGTGCGCCAACCTGCGGAGCGAGGCGGCCGGCCACTTCGGACATCGGCGTCAGCAGCGGCAGCGAGCCGTTCGGCGCAGTGACGGTTTCATAGGCGATGCAAATCGCGCCGGAGGCGATCAGGTCGTGGGTCTGCTCGGCGTCGGGTGCCAGGTGCAGGTAGGTGAACAGGATCTGGCCCTTGCGCAGCTTCTTGCGCTCCACCGCCAGCGGCTCCTTCACCTTCACGATCATGTCGGCTTCGGCAAAGATCTGGTCGGCGCTTTCCACGATGGTCGCGCCAGCGGCAACGTAGTCCGAATCCGACAATCCGGCGCCAACGCCCGCATCCTTTTGCACCATTACCTGATGGCCGTTGTGTACCAGTTCCTGCACGGAGGACGGGACTAGGCCCACCCGGTATTCATGGTTCTTGATCTCTTTCGGTACACCGATACGCATGACTCGATCTCTCGACAAATGGTTGGGGAAACTTGCTGCGCCGGCCTTCCGTGTGCCGTGCGGCGCGCAGTATGATCGAGGTCTTGCGCAATTTCTCGCTCATTATGGCCTAGTTTGCTGCATTTTTTAGCATTGACTGCGAATTTTTGTTCCTATGGCAGAATTTATGACTAATCCGTCCCTGGACGACCGCGACCGCGCCATCCTCCGCCTGCTGCAGGAGGACGGGCGCCTGGCCAATGCCGATTTGGCGCAGCGCATCAATCTTTCCCCTTCAGCTTGCCTGCGACGGGTAAAGCTGCTGGAAGACCGTGGCCTGATTTCCCGCTACGTGATGCTGTTGAATGAAAAAGCCGCGGGCCTGTCGGGTACGGCCTTCGTCCTGGTGACGCTCGACCAGCAGGGTCGCGCCGCCCTCGACGCCTTCGAGGAGGCGATCCAGAAACATCCGGAGGTGACCGAATGCTGTTTGCTCGCCGGTGCAGCCGATTACATGGTGCGCGTGGCCTATGCCGACTCGGTCGACTTCGAGCGCATCCATACCGAGATCCTCACGCAACTGCCGGGCGTGGTACGGGTGCAATCCACGCTGGCATTGCGCACGGTGAAGCGCACCACGGCTTTGCCAGTGTGAGAGGGGAAATGCGTCATAGGCTGGGATGCTAATCCCAGCATCAACTAAAAACGGGGACAGGTTGCAACCAAAGAAAGCCCCGCCGTTTCGCGACACGGTGTGTGTAAGTTGCGTGAAATCGTGAAAAAGTAGGTTGACCGCTTAGGAGCGCATGCTCTATATCGTCCCGACGGCTTTGCAACGAAGCCGTATGTGTGTGAGCAAAGCAATCCGTGTTGGCTTCATTCCCTTCATTGACGAGGCGAGGAGAAAGTCATGCTTACTGCTTCACAGGAACAGATCCAGCAGTGGCGCAATCAGGCGGACGAAAATAGCCCGGCTGGTCCGCTTTATGTCAGCGGCGAGTTTGCCGAATCGGACATCGCGTCCAAATCCAATATCATCACCGCGACTTTGATTTGCAATTCGGGGCGCTGCGGCACCGTCTGCTCCGGCTCCGCGGGCCATCCGTGCTGCTGATTCCCAGTGGCGGCCGAGAGTTTTTCCGATAATTTCATCGCATCGCTGGGTTGCTTGTCTGCGCCTTCGCTAGGCAGGCTGGCAACCCAGCTTGTGCTGATGCCCGAACTTTCCTCGCGCGAACGTGAAGTCATTCTGGAGCAGACGCGCGATTGTCTAGCGAGCGTATTGCACGGGAAGCTCACGCGATTGCTGCTGCTTGAACTCAATGCAGCGCGTGTCAGTGAGCGCTTGAATGGCGCCGATAGCGCCGAGCGATGGAATGAATTCCTAGAACTTTCTTCGCAGCCTTCGTTTTGGGCGGAGTTGGCAGAGCACTATCCTTCGATGCTGCAGCGAGTGGACGCGATCGTGCGTTATCGATGCGAAGCGTCTTTGCTGTTTGCAAGGCGCTGGGTAGCCGACCGCGACGTGCTCAATGCTCTGTGTGGTGCAAAGGCCGGTGAGCTGACGGAGTTGAGTTTCGGTGCAGGGGATAGCCATGGCGGTGGTTTCACCGTGGCGCTGTTGCGTTGCGAGGGTGGCCGCATGGTTTACAAGCCACGCTCGGTCGCGATCGATGCAAGCTTGCAGGCATTTGTAGACGCACTGGCGCAGGAGCATGGCCATGTGCTGAACATTCGGGTGCCGCGCGTCATCGATCGCGGCGTCTATGGATGGACCGAATTCGTCGAGCATCGCTATGCCGCTGGCGACAAGGAGTTGACCGGCTTCTATCGCGGTATCGGGCACTGGCTGGCCATCATGCATCTGCTAGGCGCCAGCGACCTGCATGCCGAAAACCTGATCGCGCACGGCGATACGCCAGTGATAGTCGATTGCGAAACGCTGTTCACTCCGAAGATTCCCATGCCGCCTTCGGGCTTTGGCAAAGCGTTCGACCATGCTTCGGCGCTAGTGGCCGGCACGGTGCTCAATATCGGTTTGTTGCCGGGGCGCGCGCAGATGCTGGGATGGCGCGGCATCGACTACTCCAGTGTCGGTTTCCTGCCCGGCCAGCAGCCGATGATGCCGCAGCCGGCGATCCTGAAGGCCGGCACCGACGAGGCCTATCTCGGCTCCACCATGGTGCCGGTGTCGATGCAACAAAATCATCCCAGCCTTGAGCCGGCGCTGGCGGCGTATTGGCCGCATGCTCTGGACGCGTTCGAACAAATGACCGGCACACTGCGGCGGCTCGATGCAGCGGGCAGTTTGGAGCCACGCTTGGGTGCCTTCGACGATTGCCGCGTGCGCGTAGTGCTCAGGGCCACCGAGACTTATGGCGAACTCGTACGCATGCTGTGGCATCCGGTGTCCTTGCATAACGAAGCGCAAGCGAAGCAGCGGGTGCGGGAACTGTTGGCCAGCATGGCGGCCAGCGTCGTTTCGGCACCGAGCGATCCGGTGGTGATCGAAAGCGAAATCGAAGATCTGTTGGTCGGCGACATCCCCTTGTTCAGTACATTGGTATGCGATGGCCAACTTGAAGGTCCGCGCGGAGTACGCTGGTTGCAGCCGGGGCATTTGGCCCAGGCGGCGTTGCAGCGTTGGCGCGCGTCCGATTTCGAGTTCGAGCGCAATGTGATCCGCGCCGCGATGGTCAGCGCTTATCTCAACGACGGATGGACCGCCCACCTGGATACGTTGACGCCATCGGCGATACGCGATGCAGATCTGGATGCAAGGCGTCGCGCTCAAGCCGAACGCATCATGCAAGGCCTGATCAAGCACGCCATCCGCGGCGAGGACGGTAGCGTGGCCTGGATTGCGCCGGTGCTCAATCCATCGGGCTGGTCGGTGCAGTTACTGGGGGTGGATTTGTACGGCGGCCTGTCGGGCATTGCACTGCTTGTTGCCGCCTATGTGCACGAGATGCGGGCAGGGCGTGCGAATCCGGTGCCCGGCATCGAGGCACTTTCCAGCACGGTCCAGCACACTTTGCGTCTGGCCGAACAGCAACTGGCGGATAACGCGCAAGGCGACATCAAGCTGCGTCCGGCGCCGCCCGGCGCCTACCTCGGCCTGGCTGCGCAAATCTGGACACTGCTGATGCTGGCGCAGTGGAACGGCCCAGGCGGCGACGAGCTGCAGCGTGCGATAACGCTGGCCGAGGGCATGCTGGAAGCCGCCGCTGCCGACGACATGAACGACGTGCTCTCCGGTCGCGCCGGCGCGATTCCGGTTTTGCTGGCGCTGGCCGAATGCACCCATGAGCGGCGCTTTCTCGACATGGCTGTGCAAATCGGCGACCAGTTGCTGGCATTGGCGCGGCAGGACGGCGATCGTGCGTACTGGGTCCAGCCGCAAACGTGGCCACAGGGGCTTGGCGGCTATTCGCATGGCGTCACCGGGGTCGGTTGGGCGCTTGCCAAGCTGGCGCGGGCTACCGGCGAAAGCCGTTTCGAGCACTTGGCGCAAGCAGCGTTCCGTTTCGAGGATGCCACTTACGACGAAGAGGAACAGAACTGGGTGGATTTGCGCGATCTGGGTGGCCCCAAGACGGCTGCTGTGTGGTGCCACGGCTCGGTGGGTATCGGATTGGCGCACCTGGATCTGGATCCCGATTTCGCCCATCCACGCACACAACCCCTGTTGCGCCACGCAGCCGCAGCGACCATACGCATGGGGCTAGGCTGGAATCACTGCCTGTGCCACGGCGACCTCGGCGCATGGGAGCTGCTCGATCAGCTCATGGCACGTGGTGAGGTACTGGACGGCATGACGCGCGAAGGCCTGATGGCGCGCATCCTGTCGAGCCTGGAAGAGTACGGTCCTTCTTGCGGCTTGACCAAGGAAGTGGTCGTGCCCGGTTTACTGTCCGGTGTGGGCGGCGTGGCTTACCAACTGCTGCGCATGCATCCGGACAGCCGACTTCCTTCTGTGTTGATCTTGGGGGCGGGTTTGTAGAGCATGCGCAGCAACGGGGCAAACCAGGTACGGCGTACATGGCACGCGACAAAGGATTGGAAACGCTGTTGAGCGAAGACCTTCAGGGCGAGCAAGGTCTCAGCGAAAAAGGCATGTTCGGCGGCTGGGCATGGCTGCTGCACGGCAACCTCTTGTGCGGCGCCCGTGCGGACGGCTTGCTCGTGCGGCTGGGCAGGGACCAGGATGGATGGGCCCTGCGCCTACCAGACATCGTCCCCATGATCATGGGCAGCCGGCGCATGCACGGTTGGGTGCGAGTGGCGCCGGAGGCTTATGGGGACGACACATTGCGCCGCAAGCTGCTGGATGCGGCGTTAGCGTTCGTCAGATCCTTGCCGGCGAAATGATGAATGCGTTAAGGATGCTCTGATCTATTCCACGTACCCGTCACCGCACTGTATGCGCGCCTCGCA
>NZ_BSOA01000045.1:331-563 GCF_030160275.1 Dyella flagellata | reverse complement strand
CCGGCTTGGCAGCGGCTGCAGGAGCGGCGGCAGCCGGCGCGCTCGAAGCGGCCGAGCTGCTGGCCGACTTGTTGATGCCCTTATGGCCGTGGCAAGCGCCCTTGGTGGTGCTTACCGTCTGCGACGTGCCGTCATTGCATTGCACGGTCATGCTGCCCGCGGCAGCGGGAGCCTGCTGTGCAAAAACCGGGGCTGCCATCAGCGCCGCTGCTAGTACCGCGATCAGTCCGAA
>NZ_BSOA01000045.1:0-268 GCF_030160275.1 Dyella flagellata | reverse complement strand
TGTGATGAACGGTGTTCCCCTACGTGCCGACCCAGCTTGAGGCCGGCACCCCTAAGCGCCTGTCACCTACAGCGCCTGCGGCGGCAACTATGCCTGAAAACAAGTCAGCCAACATGACAAGCCGTACGCGTTAGCGGGCTTAGGGATGCTCTGATCTATTCCACGTGCCCGGCATGACGTCCAGAAGGCCCGCAGGACGTGCCCCGCGGCACAGGGCAGACTGGCCGTCTGTTCAAGCCGCGGGGCACGTCCTGCGGGCCTTCTGGAC
>NZ_BSOA01000044.1 GCF_030160275.1 Dyella flagellata | reverse complement strand
GCGGCACGCCCTGCGGGCCTTCTGGACGTCATGCCGGGCACGTGGAATAGATCAGAGCATCCTTAGCGCGCCGCATCACTTAGCAAAGGCGTGACGATTCGATCGAGCCGTTCCCGCGTCCACTCTGGCGGCTTGTCTTTCCAGCCGTTGTCGATGAGTTTTCCGTCGCGGTCGATGGTGAAATTCACCGGCAGATGCCAGATGCGTCCGTAGCCGGGCACGTGCGGATCGCCAAGCAGACCCACCGGGAAATCGAGGCTGCCTGCTACTTTGCGCACCTGGTCCAGATCTTCTGGCCCATCCAGGCTGAAGCCGAGCACGACCAGGCCCTGTTTCGCATGCTCACTGGCATAGCGCGAGAGCAGGGGCAGTTCTTCGCGGCATGGGCCGCACCATGTCGCCCAGAAGGTGAGGATGACAACCTTGCCGTGCAGGTCGCGCAAGTCGATCTGCTTGCCATCGAGCGTGTGCAAGCCGATAGGCGGCGCAGGCTGGCCGACGACCAAGTCGTTGGCGAAGCTGGCCTGAGCGAGAAGACATAGCATCATCGTGATGCATGTCTTCTTTAGATAAGTAATTAGAAATCTGGACATCGATAGGACCGCGTTTTTTCGCTTTTTTGAGGGAGCAAGGGCTTAAAGCTTCATGCTCACGCCAACCGTCCCAGTCCATCCGGGAAACAACTGGTACCCATGCAGATGGCTGTAGATCGGCACCTGCACGAAAGCGTATACCTGCAGGTTCCTGCTCAAGCTGGCGCTGAAACCGGGGCTCAGGTAAGCCACTGTACCCTCGGTATCGGGTACGTCGGCGAGAAAGCCTTGGTCGGCCATTTTATGCGACCAGTTGAGCTGCACCTGCGGCACCCAGTTCGCATGCGCTTCGTAACGCAAGCCAACGCTCACGGTGGTGAGGTTGCCGGGGCGGTAATCGGCGCCGGGCCGGTTGAGGTTTTCCTTGACCGCCGCCTGGAATTGCGCGCTGGCGAAGGCATCGAAATCCTGGCTTACCGGCTGATAGTAATACCCGCCGATGATCAAGTCGGTGCTGCCGGTGCCGGCCTGCAGGTCGGTGTCGAGCGACTGCCCGAGCCCCGGACCGTTGCGGAAGGTGACGGGACGGCCGACCAGATTGCCATCGGCCGACTGCCCGCCGTAATTTCCTGTCGGCAGTTTTACGCCGAACTGCACGCCCAGGTTGTGCGTGGGCAGAAAGCCTTGGTAACCGGCGAGGATCTTGACATCGCCCAAGCCGGATACATGCGTGCTGCTGAGCTGGTCTGGCGCAGTTTCCGTCGACGTATAGGGCTGCAGTTGCGTGCCGTAGGTGCTGTGATCGCGGATCACGTACGGCACGATGAAGTTCACGCCCCAGTCGGCGTTGAAGCGATACATCGCGGTAAGGTTGATATAGCGGTTGGTCGTGCTCTTCTCGATTTCGCCGCCACCCAGCGCCGGATTGGCTGGTTGATTCACCACTTGCTCCGCTGTGGCTTTGCCCCTGCCGTGCCGCAATTGGTTCTGGTCGATATAGGTGTAATCGAGGTTGATGCGCCAGCCGCTCATCGTGGAATAACCGGTGGCGGCGTCGGTGCTGAGCGTGCAGCCACAAGTGGCGCAGGCATGCGCCAGCTGTGGCATGGCGCAGCTGGCAATCAGGCCAGCGAGCGCAGCATGACGCCGCAGCTGCTGACGCGATCGCATGCTCGCTGCGAGCATGGAATTTCGAAGGCTCATTGCAATGGATATCCTTTACTGCTGCCGTGACGCAAGCAGGGCGACATCAACGGCGATAGCCGCAGCAAATGTCGGCCTGCGATTCGTCGCAGGCGCCATTCAGCGGTATGGAGTGGGTAGCAAAAGCATGCGCGAAAGAGATCGTGCATGCGTTGCCGTCGTATCAGGCGACGGTTGGCGGGCCGCGCGGGTCGGCGCTCAGCCGCGGCAGCGCGGGTTTCTCGCCGATTCGGTGGCTACGTGCAATGGCTGCAATGGGTGCCGCGGGAGCAACGTGAACGACCGCGCCGGATGCAAGCGGTGGGCTGTGATTGAGCAGTGTGCAATAACCACAGCGTTCGGTTGGGTCAACCGGAGCATGCGGGGAAGCTGGATGCCTGCTGTGTGCGGCCTGGTGCACGGGGCAGTCCCCGGCGATGCCGGCTAGGGACGCCATCGGCAGGGTTCGTGCGAGCACCGGCATCACCACGATCAGCGCCATGGCCAGCATGGCCAGCCACGTCACGTGTCGAAGCGGGTGCTTGCCTTGCAGCACGAGTCCCCCCCTGGGGGATGGGTCAGGCCCATAAGGTTAGCACGCGCTTCAGGGGGACAGGCATTCGCCATGCCTGCTTCGATTTGCCACAAGGCAGTGCTCAAGCCTTGCTCGGTGTTCCGGTAGCTGCCCAGTAAGTGGTAACCCGGTGCCTTCGATTCGTTTTAATTATGTAGTTTTGTCGTGAAGTAAATGCTTTTTCTCGCCTCGGTGCCATCGTCATCTTGTGCATTGCAATGAGCAATCGTTATGCATGCGTGAATCGCAGCTGCCTGGCTCTCTTGCGAATTGCTTTAAATGGGTGCGTGGGACTTTCGCCGAGCTTGCTTGCGGTACACAATCGGGGATGTGCTAATCGAAAACGACAAGCATTCGGCGTTTTCTGCCGGCAGGCAGGATCAACCGAAGTGGTGAGTTTTGATTTGGCTTTCACATTTCAATCGATTGATGGTTGAACGCGCATGGCAAACCTACCTCCGAAATCCAACGCGGCTTTAAGCCCTTCGGTCGATGAAAACCGATACCGTTTGATGATCGAGTCGATTACCGACTATGCGATCTTCATGTTGGACAGGGATGGCCACGTAGCCAGCTGGAATCATGGTGCCGCGCGCATCAAGGGCTACCAGCCCGAGGAGATCGTTGGCAAGCATGTTTCCACGTTTTACACCCAAGCCGATCGCGACGCCGGCTTGCCGCAGACCAATCTGATGCAAGCCGCTGCGGAGGGGCGCGTGGAAAGCGAAGGATGGCGCGTGCGCAAGGACGGTTCGCGCTTCAGGGCGCACGTGGTGGTCGATCGCATTCTGGATGACGACGGCGAGCTGGTTGGCTTTGCCAAGATCTCGCGCGACGTGACCGAACAGCGCAACGCGGCCATGGAATTGGACCGTGCGCGCGAAGCGCTGTTCCAGGCACAGAAGACCGAGGCCATCGGCAAGCTCACCGGTGGGGTGGCGCACGATTTCAACAATCTGTTGATGGTGATCCAGAGCTGCCTGGACATGATGGACCTGAAGCTTCCCCAGGATTCGCAGTTGCGCAAGCTAGTCCAGAACGGGCAGTCGGCCGTGCAGCGCGGTGCGGCCTTGACGCAGCGCATGCTGGCATTCGCGCGCAAGCAGGAGCTGCGCGTGGCGCGGGTCGACATCGTTTCGCTGGTGGCGAACATGACCGAGCTGCTGCGCCGCTCGCTGGGGCCGCTGGTGAACATCACTACCTTGTTTCCGGTTGCGCTCAATGCGGTGAAGACCGATGCCAATCAGCTGGAACTGGCGCTGATGAACCTGGCCGTGAATGCTCGCGATGCGATGCCGGAGGGCGGCGAGCTGACCATTGCCGCGCGCAACGTCACCATCGACACCAGCCATTCCACGCGCCTGGAGCCTGGTGATTATGTCTGTCTTTCCGTCACCGACGAGGGTGACGGCATGGATGAGGAAACCCTGTTGAAGGCCACCGAACCCTTCTTCACCACCAAGGGTGTGGGCAAAGGCACCGGTCTGGGCTTGTCGATGGTGCACGGACTGGCCGAACAGTCGGGCGGGCGCCTGGTGATCAAGAGCAGCAAGGGCTTCGGTACGCGCGTGGAAATGTGGTTGCCGAGCGTGAAGTCGGAGGCCGCCGCACCGGTTGTCGGCACGCCGAAGTTGTCCTTGGTGAACCCGGTGCATGTGCCGCGTCCTCTGCACATCGTGGTGGTGGACGACGATCCGCTCGTTCTCAACATCACCGGTGCTGTACTGCAAGACCAGGGCCACCGGGTCATCGAGCTGGCGTCGGCGGAAGAGGCGCTGCGGGTGCTTGAAAATCAGGATCGCGTGGACTTGCTGATCACCGACCACGCCATGCCGGGCATGACCGGTGCGCAACTGGTGGAGGAGGTCAATATCCGCTGGCCAGCGCTTCCCATAGTGCTGGCAACGGGTTACGCGGAGATCCCGACCGACCTCAGCGACGGCGCCACGCGTTTGGCCAAGCCGTACGACCGCGCGGACCTGGCGGAGGCCATTACGAAAGCCATGGACGACCGGAGCGTACAGGCCTGAGCCGCCTGGGCGGATGTTTGGGGTCCGTTAGCGATTCCAGCGCGGTGCATTACGGGGCGCTAACGAAGCTAAGTGCACATTTAATGTCCGGGCAGCGCAATGCTGCTGCGGGCAACCGTCCGTGTGGAGGCCGTTCCATGAACACCCCTGGCTCAATCCATCCTAGGTCTCCGGGCTCGACCCATTCCTTGTGGCATTTCCGCGCGTGGTCGGATTACTTCAGCCATCTGGTCAACGCGACGGCGAAGAAAACCACCCAAGCACCCGCGCATATGACGCGACGGCAGGAATTGCTTGCCGCACAAGAGCAGAAGCGCCGCGAACAACGCGCGCATGTCCTGGAGCTATTGCGCGAAGTGAAGGAAAAGCGTCAGCACGATAACGGCAAACTGCACGTCTGATGCCAACTCGCCCTCGCCATGACGGGGTAGCCACATCCGTTTTACGAAGGCACGTCCAGGCTGGCCGTGTTGCAGGTCATAGCGGATAGCGAGATGGGACGCAGGATCGTCATTCCGAGCCTTCGCCAGAATGACGATGAAGCAAGGGCCTTAAGTCTTTTGTCCCGCCATCCAATGCGCCATCGGTGCCGGGCTCCCCAGCAAATACCCTTGTGCCATCTCGCAGCCCATGCTCACCAGCGCATCCCGTTGCGCCTGTGTCTCGATGCCTTCGGCAATGACCTGGATATTGAGCGCATGCGCCAGCGCGAGAATCGCCGCTACCACGGTGGTGCTGTTGCTGCTGCCGGCCTTGTCCAGTTCCTGCACGAACGCGCGGTCGATCTTGAGCATGCGCAAGGGCAGGGAGTGCAGATAACTGAGCGACGAGTAGCCCGTGCCGAAATCGTCCAGCGCGGCGCCTACTCCCACGCTGCGCAGGCGTTCCAGCACGGCGCGCACGCTTTCGGGGTTGTCCAGCAGCGCGCCTTCCGTGACTTCGGTGACCAGCCGGGATGGAGCCAGGCCGGTGCGTTCGAGCATCTTGAGGATGCGCACGTCGAAATCGGCGTGGCGCAGATGCAAGGCCGACACGTTGAAGGTAATGAACAGCTCCGAAGGCGCTTGCTGCGTCAGCAAGCGGCAGCTGAGTTCGAATAGGCGCCAGTCGATGGCTTCGATCAGGCCGCTGTCCTCGGCGATCTTGACGAAATCCGACGGACGCAGCAGTCCGCGTTGGGGGTGGTTCCAGCGGATCAGCGCTTCGTAGCCCACTACCTTGCCGTCGCCAAGCCGGCAGATCGGCTGGAAATACGGCTCGAATTCGTTCTGCCGCAGCGCCTTGCGCAATTCGCTTTCCATTGCCAGCACGTCCACCATGCCTTTGGCGAGCGCTTCGTCGAACACGGCGAAGCGTTTGCGGCCCAGCTCCTTGGCCTGGTAGAGCGCCATGTCCGCGTCGCGGATCAATTCGTCCGCATCCAGGTAACTGGCGTCGCCGCAGGCGATACCCACGCTCACCGATGGTTCCAGTTCCTTGCCGGAGATGCGCAGCGGTGTGGCCACGGCTTGCAGCACGCGATCGGCAATGATGGTGGCGGTATCGATGTTTTCGATGTACTCCAGCAGGATGGCGAATTCGTCGCCGGAAAGCCGCGCCACCATGTCGGGTTCGCGCACATGCGTAAGCAGGCGTACCGCGACCGCCTTCAGGAACTCGTCGCCGGCCAGATGGCCCAGGCTGTCGTTGATGACCTTGAATCGGTCGATGTCGATGTACAGCAGGGCGCAGCGGCGGTTCGGATCGCTCTGGATGCGGTTGAGCACGCGGTCCAGCCGTTCGCGCAGATAGCCGCGGTTGGGCAGGCCGGTGAGCGGATCGTGCATCACCTGATGATGCAGCTGCTGCTGCATCTGCTCGCGCCGCTGGATTTCGGCACGCAGCTCGCGGGTGCGCTCCTCCACCCGATTCTCCAGTCGCAGATTGGCCAGATGCAACGCGGCCGCCGAGCGGCGGCGATAAATGCTGTTGGCGATCTGCAAGGCGACGAAGCTCAGCAGCTCTTGCTCGGGCGCGCCGTAAGCGGTCTGGGTTTCGTAGCTTTGCACGGCGACCAGCCCGATCACTGCCTCGTCCACTTTCAGCGGCACGCCCAGCCAGCACGCGGATGGTTCGCCGATGTGGTGCGGTATCACTTCGCCCGCGTGGGTCAGCGCGATAATGTCTTCGCGTGTGCCCGACCATGGCTGGCCGCGGCGCAGCACATATTCGCTCATGCCACGGCCGACGGGGCGTGACAGCTCATGGCGTATGCCGGCGTCCATGTAATAGGGGAATTCCAGTTTGCTACGGTCGTCGCTGAGCAAGGCGATGAAGAAATTTTTTGCATCCAGCAGGCGTCCCACTACCATGTGCACGCGCTCGTAGAAAGTGTTTTCGTCGATGTCGGCGGTGGCCAGCTGCGCTACCTGAAACAAGGCTTCCTGCAAGCGTTCGGCGCGATGCCGTTCACGCACTTCCTGGCGCAGGCCGCGATTGACTTCGGCAAGCTCCTCGGTGCGCTGGCGCACGCGCCGTTCCAGTTCATCCTTGCTTTCCTTGCGTTCCAGCGCGGTGAGGATGTGGTTGCCGACGAATTCCAGCAAAGCGAGGTCCTCGCGCGAATACACGATGCCGGTTCCATAGCTTTGCACCACCAGGGCGCCTTGCACCTGGCCTTCGCGCAGTATCGGCGCGCCCAGCCAGTCGTCGCTGTCGGGGCCGGCAATCACCAGCGGGCCGTTCACTTGCTGCAGCAATTGCTCGTTGCTGCCCATCAGCGGCTTGCCCCGGGTAAGCAGATACCAGGTGAGCGTGTGTTGCCGGTCATCCATGTGCAGGTCGCGATTGGTTTCAGGCTTGTCCTGGTCCTGGGCGTCCGCGTAATACAGGAACCGCATGCAATCGCGCTCCGCGTCGTAGCGGACGATGAAGAAATTTTCCGCATACATCAGCCCGCTGACGATGCGGTGGATTTCCTCAAGCATGTCCGGCATGTCCACGTCCGAACTGGATAGCTCGGAGATCGAGAACAGTGCACGCTGCAAATTTTCCGAATGCTCCAACTGGCTGTGCGAATCGTGGAGTTCGGCCAGCTTGATCGTGTGATGCAGCTGGCGCACGCCCAACTGCAGGTACGACCCCAACTTGGCGAGCAGCGCCTTGGCCGAACCCTCGATGGTCATGCTAAGCAGCAGCACTACGCGTTGGGCTGGAAGCAGGACCAGCGCATGGTGTCTGCCGTCGGCAGACAGGCTTACGCCGTCGGCGGCCTGCAGCGCGTCCCGGGCCAGTTCGGTTTCTTGCGCATCGGCCGAGCCTGCCGGTTCCGCTTGACCGGGCATCAGCACCTTGGCCCGAAGGCAATGGGGCTGCGCATGCAGCAACGTTTCGATCAGTGCACAGACTTCGCCAGGCGTTTCGGCCTCGATAAGGCAGCCGAGCCAGACCGTGTTCTCCGGCTCTTTGGAAGCAAGGACAGGGACAGGAAGACTCAGGCTCATGGCCACCAATCTGCCGTTATGGCTCACCTATCAGTGGGTATGTGGAGTGCAGGCAACGTGAACCCCTTTTGGCTAATAAAGACATTGCTGCCGTGGCTTTGTCAATGTATCGGCTAAATCCTTGATAGCTTTACCGGCCCTCGCGCGGGTCGTGGAAGGTCCCGCCGTGGCCGCCGCCCGCGCCTCCATGACCATCCCCAAGCCTGCTGCAAGCAAATTTTTGCGGGAATTGGCTCTCGATTTTTGAACTACGCGGGATTATTGGTTTACTTGCATGACTTCATACATGCGCGCGGCTGCTCGGCTTTGGCCGAGCATGATCGACTCAGGAATTCATCGCAGGAAGATAAGGGGAGTAAAGATGAACAAGGCTGTTGCAGCTGTCATGGCTGCGGTATTGCTTGCAGGTTGTGCCACCACCTCCGAGACCAAGGTCGATGCGACTACGATCGCATCATTCCAGCCGGGCGTGACGACCATCGCCCAGGCCGAGGCTGCCTTGGGCCAGCCGTTGCTGGTCGCGCGCACCGCCGATGGCGGCCAGCAATTGCAATACCTGAGCAAGCATGAGGAATTGGCGGACGACGGCACTCCGACCACCGGCACGAAGATCCCCAAGCGCGTGGTAAAGACGTTTTCCACCATGCTCGTCTTCGATCAGAACGGGCACTTCGTCCGTTCCTTGACGGGCTCGACGGGCAATGGCAATAAGTGGCCGAGCGATCTGGGCAACCTCAACAGCGGCGATGTGGACAAGCAGCTCAAGACGATGCCGGGACAGAACTGAAGCACTCGGGCCCGTCACCACGCGGATGCTGGGATTATCATCCCAGCATCCGCGCTCTTCCCGGAGGAGAGAGGCGAGGGGGCAAAGTCGCATGAAAAGAGCATGGCTGGTGTATAAGTCCTGCGTTATCGCCAATGCGGAGCAGGTAATGCCGAACACATCCAGGGCCGATGCCGACATCATCAGCGATGCCTACGCCGAGAAGCTGCGCAGCCTGTATGACACGTTTTTTCTCGCCGTAGTCCAGGCGCCGGATAATCCTGGCCCGGCCAAGGAGGCCTTTGTCAGGGGCGTGATACTTGCGCGTACCGCGCGGGACATGGCGATCGGCGCCTTGCCGGCGGAGGGCACGGCGCCGCCCAAACCGTTTCATACTCTTGCCAATGCGTGATGCTGGGATTTTCATCCCAGCCTACGCGCGGTTAATGAGCCCATAGGCGCATTGGGGCGGCGAGCGTGGACAAGCGCTCCTGCTCCATTTCCGGGATATCCCGCAGCAGGAACGTAAGGCGCAATTTGTCGCCCTTGATGCGGGTGTGCAGCTCGCCGTTGAACAAGCTTGCGTGATCCTTCAGTTCGACCAGTTCCAGCCCGGTGGCTCCCAGCTTCTGGGCCAGCCGGTCGCTTGGGATTTCTTCAAACAGCAGATCGCCGATGACGGGAGAGCCCAAGGCCCCTTCGACGCGCAGCACGACCAGGCGATGATCGGCGATCTGAACGCCGCGCAAGGTCAGGCGGAGGTGAGAGCAGCGCATATGTGCGCAAACGTAGACCACCGACTCGCACGCCAACCGGTAAATCGCGGTATGCAGGTCCGAGGAGTGCATGCCGAAGCCGAAGCCGAGGCCCTTGATTTGATAGCTGTAGGTGATGCCCGATGCATTCAACGCATCGCCGATGTTCTCGCGCAGCGCTGCGGGTAAATCCTTGCGCCGCCAGGCAATGGGGTGCATGGCGCTGGCGATTTGCTGCACCTTTTCTCGCAGCGTGGCGACCTGATTGGAATACATCCGGCTTTCGTTGGCCGGCAGCATCGTCTGGAAACGATGGAGCAGGCGATTCTGGCTGACCTGCATCTCGCCGCTGACGTGTTCCAGGGTTTCGGAGGCCTGGCGCAGGCGCATCTCGCCCACGTAAAGGCTCTGCCTGGCCAGCCGCATCGCTTGTTTGACGTCGATGCGTTGCCGTTCCTCCCGCTGATGCATGGCGGAGATGCGCACGCCCATCGCAATGAGGCATGTGATGGCGAAGGCGATGATGGCCTGGACTTGCAAGACCATCGGGTCCGGCGTGCCGTAGTTCATCAACACGCAGATGCAGGCAACCACGAACGTTCCGCCGAGCACCGCGGCACGCCAGCCATGCTTGAGTGTCAACCAGGCGACCGGCATGAACATGAAAAGGCAGTAGACCGGCTTGTCCCAGTCGCCGTGGAAGGCGAGCCAGGACAAGATGAGCTGCATCGGTATCAGCAGGCCGGCCGTCTCCAGCATCAAAGAGCCGCGCATGAACCCGCGCAGCCGCTTCCACGGCGTACCCGAGTGGTAATCAAGCTTGGCGATGACCACCCAGGGAATGGTTGTCAGCAGGGCGACATAAGCGCCGACAAACAGGTAGGCCAAGATCATCGGCGTGATTTCGACGCCCGGATTCTTGGCCAGCACAATGGCGGCCTGCTTGACGAGCGACCAGATGCCCGAAACCAGCAGCGCACAGAGCAGCAGGATGGGAAAGTTAACCAGCCGCCTGGAAGGGAACAGGGCCAGCCGCTCCCGGCATAGCCAGACCACCGGCATGGCAAAGGCAATTAGGGGCAGGCTACTGGTAATTGCCCAAGGAACGCCAAATCGGGGTGCATCGAGGTAACTCTGATACGCATTGGTGACCGTGTCACCGATGGCCAGCGCGATCCAGTAGCGATAGGGAAGCAGCAGCAACGCCCCCAGGCGAAGCCCGGCCGTCAGCTGCCAGTGAGCATCCGATAGCGGGCGAAGCAGCGTATAGAGGGCCACATAGCCCACCACCACTGCCACCTGCCAAAGCATCGACCAACCTTGTCTGTTCCACATTCCTAGCCCCCTTGCTGGAATGATTTCCCTTGGAATTCAGCTGCTTAAGACAAGGTCAGTGCCCCCCAAGGCAAAGGACCCATGTCGCGCGGCGCGCCTGTTACTCCCAATACGCCGTGCGCGATGATATCGGTACGCAATCACTTTGTGTAAAAAATTTCGTGCGGTAAAAGCGCCAGGCCCTATTTTGATTAGCCGTCCAACGCTCTTGCCTATCTCCTCGCGCAAAGCGAAGCCGATGGGGAGCCTGCCCATCCAGGTCGATCAGTGGCCATGCTGAGCAAGGCACATAGATCTCCTCGTTTTACTGGAGAAATATGGCTTGGTGTTTATCGCAAGCCTAACGTCGAAAAGACATGATCATCACATATTCGATCGCACACTCCGCCGGCCTGTCTGCGCAATGTGACGGGTGATGGGGTTTTTTTACAGGAAACAGGGGCAGGGATTTATGCAACGCAGAAAGATGCGTCTTCCGTCTTAAGTAGTGTTTCAGCGTGTGGCCTGGTGCTGTGCGTGATCTGCGCATAGCGGTGAGGTCTTGCCGTGGGCGCTGCCGCTCGCCATGAGGCGAAGGGCGGGGTATTCGCCTGCGTTCAATCGCTCGGTATGGGTCCTCGATAGAAGCGCGACGCATGTAGCTGGCACACCTTGCCCAGGAAAGTCCTTTCATTGATTGAAGGAGTGATGCTGTGGCTTTCAAACTGATCCGTTTTGCTGATCGAGGTAAGGGCCGGGCAGGGGAATCGCCATGACACACAGCGCCCTCTCGAAGAAGTCGCTCTTCGCCGCAGGGCCGGCCGCCGGTACCGGCTTCACCGTCGCCGACTACCTGCTCACCCGCCTCAAGCAGCTCAACGTCACCGACGTTTTCCAGATTCCCGGCGATTATGTGAAGCACTTCACCCAGGCACTGGAGCATTTCGACGGCATCAACACGATCGGCGCGATCAATGAATTGGATGCCGCTTACGCCGCCGATGCATATGCGCGCACCCGCGGCCTTGCAGCGGTTTCGTTGCAATTTGGTGTGAGTACCTACAGCGCGCTCAACGCCATCGCCGGCGCGTGGGTCGAGCGTAGCCCGATCGTGGTGATCAGCGCCACGCCAGGCGCCGACATGCGCGATATCACCGACATGTATGACGTGTTGTTTCATCATTCCACCGGCGACCTCGATGCGGATCGGAAGGTCTACGAGAACGTGACGGTCAGGGCAATCACGCTCAGCACCAATGTGGGCGCCGCCGAACAAATCGACGAATTGCTGATCGATGCGATCACCCAAAAGCGCCCCGTGTATATCGCCTGCTACAAGGAAGTCTGGGGCCAGCCGTGTTCGCGCCCGCCCAAGACAGCGCTCAAACCACGCGTTACCCACAGCCCGGAGCTGGCGCTACGTAACGCGGTGGATCAGGCCTGGACGCAGATCACGCAGGCGAAGCAGCCGTTGATCTTTGCCGGTGTGGAGATCCTGCGCTTTGGCCTGTCAGAGTTGCTGCAGCAGATCATCGACGCCAGCGGATTTCTCTACACCACCACTTCGCTCGGCAAGACCGTGCTGGACGAGAAGGGCGACAAGTTCATCGGAACTTACTCCGATGCCGCGTCGATCGAATCGGTACGCGAAGTCGTCCAGGCTTCCGATTGCGTGCTGACCCTGGGCACCATCCTTACCGACGACTATCTCGTCTTCATCGAGAGCAAATACGCCGACATGGTATTGGCCGATACGGCCGGCATCCGTGCCGGCTATTTCAAATACGGTGATGTGACGATGCAGGATTTCATGCAGGCCCTGCTGGCGAAGTTCAAGGCGAGCGACGCCTATCCGATCAAGGCCAAGGCGCCGCCGCAGCCGAAATACCCACAGCCGTGGGCCGGCAATTCCGACCCGGCCTACGACGCCAAGTCGCAAGTCATTACCTACAATCGCTTCTTCGAACACACGATGAAATTCCTGCAGGACCATAAACTGCTGAAAGACATCGTGATGACCTATGGCGTCAGTTCGGCGATGTATGTCGCCACCAATTGCTACGGCCTGTCGCAGGGCAGCTTCATCGCATCGGCTGCGTGGCAATGCATCGGCTTCGAGACCGGCGCCGCAGCCGGCGCACAACTGGGCAGCGGCAAGCGCGCCTGGACCGTAGCCGGCGACGGCGGCTTCATGATGGTTTGCCAGTCGCTGTCCACGCTGGCCCGCAATAGGCTCAACGCGGTGATTTTCGTCATGAGCAACCAGGTTTACGCCATCGAACAGGTCTACGTGGACATGGCCGCGTTCCGACCCGGCCCGAAGCACCGCTTCGACGCCTTCGACATCCTGCCCGGTTGGGACTACCTCGCGCTGGCCAAAGCTTTCGGCGCCGAAGGCATCCGGGTGGAAACGGTCGACGCGCTGAAGGCCGAGCTGCCCCGCATCGCTGCGATCAAAGACAAGCCCGTGCTAGTCGAAGTTGTCATACCGCAAAAGGATCTGCCCGGCCAGATGTATCGCCTCGGCAGCGAATGAAACACCCGTTCCTCTTTCCGAGGGCTCGATCATGACGCAAAAAACCTACTCGATCTTCGGTGCCGGTGCCGCCGGCCTCTACACCGCCTGGCGGCTGCTGAACGGCCAATGCAAGAAAAGTAAACTTGCCTCCAAACAGCTGAAGAAGGGCGATGTTCTGGAGCTGTACGACTGGGGTCGCTATGACTTCTCCAAGCGTCACCAGGGCACCCGTGCAGCCGGTGCTCGCGTCTGTACCTGGCATTACAACAACGACAAGACCGATTCGTACGTCGAACTGGGCGGCATGCGCTACTCCTACTGGAACAGCGCACCGACCAAGGAGTTTCCGGACCCGAACAACGGCCTGGCGCCGGGCCACCGCGTGGTGTCGGCGGTGATCTCGATGCTCGGTCTGGAAAAATACTCGGTGCCGTTCAACGTCACCAATAATCAGCTGTTCTACCTGCGCTCGCGGAACTTCTATCTCAACAACATCGGGTCGAACACTCCCGCGCCGTACACGGTGAACAACTTCGGCGCATCCACTACCCCCGACCAGGGCTTCACCACCGTGCAGGATCTGGCGACCACCAAGCCGTGGGATCAATTCACCCGCCGCGACTGGTGCCGCTTTTACCAGAACGGAAGGATCACCGCGCAGCTGCCGGCAGCCAGCGTGTTCCAGCAAGGCGACTACCTCAAGGACATCGGCTACTGGAACCTGCTCTACGATCAGCTGGGGGCGGAAGGCTTCGATTATGCCGCCGACGGCAACGGCTACAGTTCCAACGTCATCAACACCCACGCCGGTGTTTCATTCAACATCAACAACGAATTCGCGCCCGGCAGCCAGTACCGCACGCTGTCGATCGGCTACTCGGGCATGTTCAACGGCCTGTTCGACGAGATCGTAAAACTCGCCAAGGCCAAGGGCGTCGAGTTTCGCTATCACCCCGATACGCGCCTGCATTCGATCCTTTGGAAAGCCGGCAAGGCGTTGTTTACTTATGCGGAGCGAAGCAACCCCAACATCGCCGCCGGCTCGCGCGAAGCCGATGCTGCATGGATGGCGATGCCGCGCGCAGCGATCGACCTGGTGGCGCAGGCCACGCGTTTTCGTGCGCCGGCACAGGGCGAGGTGGATGTACTGAACCACGAGAAGGTGAACCTGTACCTGGAATCGACGATCATGCAGCCCTCGTACAAGGTGGGCATGTTCTTCGACCAGCCATGGTGGGCTCCGGACATTGCCAGCCCCGCGCCTTATCCCGCCCAAATCGTCGGCTACACCATCACTCCGCAAACGATAGCCGCGTTGCGCACGCTGAAGTTCCCTGCCGCTACGATGAAAGCGATACAGACATTGATCGACGTGCCTTATACCTCCGTGGAGGAGATGGTGGGCGCGATCGAGAACATCACCGAGCAGGCGCTCAGCATTGCGCAAACCAAGCAGTTGGCCGTCGTTTCGCGCAACAACACCATCGGCCCGAGCGTGAGCAACTCGCCCATACGCATGGTGGTGTATTTCGGCAATAACGCGATCGAGCCCAAGCGGAAACCCATCTACGGCATCCTGGCCAGCTATGACGACGAGGACAACACCGCGTTCTGGCAAGAGCTGGAACTAGGCCCCAAGCATCAGCGCGAAATCCCGATTTCACAGGATACCCAGCCGCTGGAAGGTCCGCGCAAGGTGCCCAAGCGGATGGTGAAAATGCTACGCAAAATGCTGGCGGAACTCCATTTCGGCCCGAACTCCGATTACACCGCCGTGCCCGAGCCACTCGAGGCCGCCTACATGGATTGGTCGCTGCCCCCGTTCAACGCCGGCTACCACGAATGGGCGCCGCATTTCGATGTGGGCGATGTGCAGCGCAAGATCCGCAAACCTTCGCAGCTGATTCAAGGTGCCGATGCCGACATCTTCATTGTCGGCGAGGCATATTCGAACGACCAGGCCTGGGTAGAAGGCGCCTATTGCACGTCGGAATCGGTACTCAACGATTTCTTCGGCATCGAACCGATCATCGACGATCGGGAGTATCCCTTTATCTGTCCGGAAGCGGCGAGCGACGAAACCAGCGAAGAGTTGGAGAAGCTGCTGCGCAAGGCAGGGCCGCGGCGTGATGCGGAAGAGTCCGAGGCGGTTTGAGGCTCCATCCGCTATATCTCAGTTGGCGGATATCTGCTCCCTCCCCTACGTGTAGTAGGGGAGGGAGCCATTTTTTGCCTAGCTGCTGGTTTTCGCTTTGGTTTAGCTTTTTTAAGTGCAAAGTCTGCTGCGAAATTTTCCCGGGCGGCAGTGGGCGAAAGACGGGACGTCGAAACAGCACCATGCCCAAAGGGTCACTTGCTCAATGATTCAACCCTGGGTTAGCCTTGGTGCCTGGGGAATTCATTCAGGGAACAGATATCCACGCCGACAGGGACTGACGTCGATACCCGATCCAGGGTGCATATCGCCGCAAGCTATTCATGACTGACGATGCATTGCGTCGTTGCGCTCGCTTGTGTGGCTTTCGCCCGATCCACGCCGACTTCTTTTCCTTGGAAGCGGGCAAGGCTGCTGCCTGATTTTCCTTATCCGGCTTCCGGAAGGCCGGAAGGTGAAGTGCGCTCGAAATAAACCGTGCCGTGCATGGGCATGTCGTTCCGCTCAATCCGTTATCGAAAACAAATGGAGTCGTTATGCGAATCGGTCAATTGAAATACACCCTGCTGGCTGTTGGCGTCAGTGCTTGCTTGTCGCTTACCGGCTGCGCCGACATGCAGGTCGGCGGCGGCAAGAATCCGGTCGGCGGCTCGGCCGGCGGCGCTACCAGCACCGGTGCGGCCAAAACGCTTGAACATTGTGACCACCCGCTGGGTACGCTGGCGGTGGAAGAGAACACCGGCGATCCGTGGTATGCAGTGTTGACCGGCCAATATCACTTGCCTTCGACCATACCGCTGATTCGCCTGATGGTTCAACAGAGCAACTGCTTTGTGGTGGTGGATCGCGGCCAGGCCATGAATTCGATGATGGGCGAACGCAATCTTGCCGCCAGCGGCGAACTGCGCACGACCAGCAGCATGGGCAAAGGCCAGATGGTGGCGGCCGACTATGTCGTCACGCCTTCTATCCAGTTCTCGCAAAATACCGGTGGCGGCGCCGCCGCGCTGGCGGGTGTGGGTGGTGGGTACGGCGCGATCATCGGCGCCATCGCCGGATCGATGAAGACCAGCGAAGCGTCGACCACCATGATGTTGACCGACACACGTTCGGGCGTGCAGGTGGCAGCGTCGCAGGGTAGCGCCAAGAATATCGATTTCGGCGCTGGCGGCCTGTTAGGAGGCTTCGGTACCGGGGGGGGGGCTCTGGGCGCTTACAGCCAGACCCCCCAGGGCAAGGTGATTGCGGCGGCCTTCCTGGATTCCTATAACCAGATGGTCAAATCCGTGCGTGAGTATGCACCTCAACATGTTTCCGGCGGCCTAGGTGCCGGTGGTGCATTGGCGGTGGACGGCGCGAACAATGCGGCGACGCAGGCCTATTCGCTGGCTGATGCACAGCGCAAGCTCGCCCAGCTTGGTTTGTACAACAGCAAGGTGGATGGTTTGCCTGGCCCAGGAACATCTCGCGCCATCAGTACATTCCAGAAGGTCAGCGGACTACCGGTGACCGGCCAGCTGGACGCGGCTACGACTGGCGCCTTGCAAGCGCGCTGATCGTCGGCCCTGAAACCGAAGCCGGAGAGCCCGCGGGGCACTCCGGCCAGTCGTGACGAGCCGCCTTAGGGCGGCTTTTTTTTCAGGTAACAGTTATTTGCCATTTGCAGGCCGGCCGCACCGGTATTGACGAAACGGCCGGCTTGCAAGATGTTTCAGCCTGCAAGCTTAGCCGGAACATCCCGGCTTGAACGTATCCAGCATCGTTTGCGACGCCGGCGCAAACAACGATAAGCCGCGTGGATTGAAATAGCCTTCTTTCATGATCGTACGCATCGCGTCCAAGCTGGGCGGCACGGTAACTTGCCCGGCTGGCCAGCCAAGGGTGAAATCGTTCTGCGTCTTGCAGTTGTACGAATCAAAATAGACGATTGCCTTGACGTACGGATAGCCGGCCTTTATGTCTGCGTAGAAACTGCTGGTCCAGGTCGCCTGATTGGGGTCGGCTGCCTCGTCTCCCGTTTCGCCCACCATGAACGGCATCGGACCGGCACTGTTCACGATCATGGCAAACTTGTAGGCGTTGTCGAATTTCGTAGCGAATGTGCTGGTTTGTCCGCTGTCGTTATAACCATCCGCGCAAACGTAATCCACGTAGCCGTTGCCCGGATAATATTCGGCTGCCGGGCTGTTCAAGGGATTGCCGTCACTCGAATTGAAATTGCCGGCGGATGGGCACCACACGAACACGGCATTGTTGGCTTGGTAGTAGTGGAACAAATTGTAGATGGCCTGCCATGCCGCCACGTAATTGGCAGCTCCGCCGTCGCTGCTGACACAGTCGCCATTGGCTCCATGGTTGAGCATTTCCCACGCCCATCGAATGTAGGTGGTGGTGCCATAGGCGGCCACGGACTTGGCCTGGCCGATGATGTAGGCAATCACCGGCGAGGGTGTGGCGGGATTGAGTTTCCAGGCCTGATAGCCGCTGATGATATCGCCAAGCGTATAGCCGCTGGTCGTCGAGCACGACCAGGAGTCGAGTGGCATGCGCCCATATTGCTGATCGGAGTTGGTGGCTGCATTGCCGGTAAGCTGGCCATTGCAGCCATTAGTGCCATCGAAGCAGTAATAGGCGTGGCCGATGTCGAATCGGCGGCCCAAATCCTGTTCGAGCACATCGAGCTGCGCCGCGGGGCCAACCTGGCCCTGTTTGGAGGCGTTGTGGTCGTAATACACCCACGCACCCAAATAGGCCCCGTTCTCGGGCACAGGTGGCGGTGATGAAGTAGCGGTTGAAGCGGAAGCCGCTTCGCACAACAAGCACATGCCAAGCGCGAGCGTGGCAAACATCGAGCGGAAAGCTTTCATGGGAAATTCCCCTACAGGTTGAAGTAGCGATGCAAGACATTGGGACGACACCATCCGCCGCGTCATGGTCATGACGCGGTACATATGGAACATGCAAGAACATGTGCCCGCGGGAACCGGCGGGCTACCTCACCAGCTCTCCGCTTAACTCCCCTGCCGATGAAAGGTTGACAGCGCAGCCTGTTCGAAGCCGCAATGCTGGGGTTTTCCCTATGTTTTGTTTTGGAGTCATGCCCGCGTTCGTGCGCCGGCCCGCGTTGCAATACCCAAAGCCATGACGCGGTGGCTTTTCTTGCAGTAAATTGCCATGGTTGATGGCGCACGATAGCAATATCTTGCGCCGGGTCGATCGGGTGTAGAGGAAATACGCGTGACTAAATTGATAGCAGCCTTGCTGGTCCTGTTCGCAGCCGGGGCTACGGCCGCGCCAACAAGCTTTAGCCAAGCGGGCGCGGATGCGGTTGACCGCATGGTGCACGTCTTCTACACCGGAGACGGCAAGTGGCGGGAGTGTGCGGCCAAAGATTGCCACTCTTCCAACCAAGACTGGGGCGTCGATTCGATGACCTACGTGCGCTGGCTGGATTGGAAGACGACCAAGGATCCGAAGGTGGCGCCGCTCATGCGTGCGCTTGAGCAAACGGCGCCTGCCTATCCGATCCCTTGCGTAGAGGGTGTGGCGTGTAGTTCCTGGAGCGACGTACCGGAGTGGGATTCGATCGCGGCTTCACGCGAATACGAAATCACGCACGATGCCATTGCTTTGCAAAAAGCACGAGCGGCCTTTGACTTTGTCGAGCACGCGCAGGTTTTTGCCAGAGGCGCGTGCCCGGCGATCAACTACCAGCTCGCCGACGGTGGCACCAACCATCTAAAGACTCTGGAGACCGATGCGAACGGCGTGAAGGCCGCCATCTTGCTTTACGAAGCTACGCACGAGCAACGCTATCTCTCGGCTGCATCAGCGCGCTATGCGGCCATACGCAAGTATTTTCTCGACCCGAAGGTGCCGCTCTACAGCGTGTATGTCTTCGATGACGGCACCAAGTGCGAACAGACACCACATCGCTTTTTCGGCTCGGTCAACGGCGACATGATCTGGAATGGCTTGCATCTCTATCACGCTACCCACAAGGAAGCGTATCTGCAGGAATCGCTAGCCACGGCGCATGCAGTCGACGAACACCTCTCCGATGCACGTGGCATATTTGCGGATCTTCAAGCCGAAAACGACATCGTCGAGCCTTTGGTGGAAGCCTTTTACGAACTGGCTGCCGAACGTCATTTCCAGCCGGCGCAACAATGGTTGTTGCGCAATGCAGCGGTAGCGTTGACGGCACGTGCCCACGACGGAACGTTCGGGCGTTTCTTCGACGGCCCGGCTCCCACCGCATTGACCAGTGTCTGGCAAAGCAACGGGGGATTCGCGCTGGCGGTCGCGGCGGCTGCCGTTTCGCCGAATACGAAAGTGCCGGCGACCAACGATTGGTCGGATGCGCATCTTGTCGACCGCGATATCACGCTGAAATCCGAGCCGGTCAGTTTCGACGGATCGGCGGTCGCGTTGATGGGCACGATCGGCGACAACTGCTGCGAAGCCGGACACGCGCGCGTGATCGTCGACGGTGAGGAAACCTTCGATCAAACCGGCATCTGGCAAAACAAGTCCAGCAGCGGCCGGCGAACGCCAAATGCGGTGCTATTCGCGTGGCGTTGGCCCAAGGCAGGCCATCACACGATCCGCTTCCTGCCGGGGACTGAAAACGGCAAGGAAGGCGGGGCCTATCTCCATCTCACCGGTTATTGGGTTTTGCCTTAACGCGCGTAGGCTGGGATGGCAATTCCAGCATCGGGATGCTGCGTAGAAAGCCGGGATTATCATCCCAGCCTGCGCGCTGCCGCCCGGCGATCTTTCGTCGGGCATCCCGTTTTGCAGTGGCGTCTATTTATCCATCCACGGAAAGTTTTGCGGGCCTAGGCTTCCCGAATTTTGCTGGTCGAGGCTATCCTCCAAGGATTCCGTTTCCCCTTGCGGCGTGCTGTTTGAGACCGGAATGGAAATGTTGCATACCACCCCATCGACTCCGAACACATAGGAAGTCTTGCCGTTGAACTGATAGGGCAGGGCATGTTCGATCAGCTCGCGACCTTGTCCCCGGCGGCGCGGAATAGTGCTTTCCGGTGGCATGTTCACGCCTGATTCGCGCCAATCGACATGCAGCCACGGCCGGTCGCCGCAGCCGCTGGACTCAAGCCGCCAGGTGACGGCGAGGTGTCCCCGCGGCTGCCCGAGCGCGCCGTACTTCACGGCGTTGGTGGCCAGTTCGTGCAGCACCAGCGCAAGGGTCTGCACGGTGGAGGAGCGCAGGCGTATACCAGGCGGCCCGCTGAGCGTTACCTGCTCGGGACTCCCCTCCATGGCCGCCATTTCGGTGCGGATAAGATCGTCGAAAGTCACGCGATCGATATCGTTGACTCGCGAAAGGAGACCTTGCACGCGCGAAAGCGCTGCCAGCCGGTCACCGAAGCGCGCGTGGAAATCGGGCAGGTTGGCACTGGCGTGTGCGGTCTTCTCTGCCATCGAGCGAACCACGCCCATGAGGTTGCGGGTGCGGTGCTGAAGTTCGGCAATCAGCACCTTCTGGCGTTCTTCCCATTCGCGCCGCTCGGTAGTGTCGACATTGGCGCCGATCATGCGCACCGGCCGTCCATGCTCGTCATAAAAAAAGCGGCCACGGCCCTGCAGCCAATGCACCGATCCGTCTGGATGGACGACGCGGAACTCCTGGACATATTCCTGGCGGGCCTCCATGGCGTGCAGAACCGCCGCCTCGGCGGCGCTGCGGTCGGCCGGATGAATGCGCGCGGCCCAGGCCTCGTAGCTGGGGCTCACCTCGCCCACGGCATAGCCTTCCATGCGGAAATGCTCGTCCGACCAATAGACCTCGCCGGTGGTGACTTTCCAATCCCACAAGCCCAGCCGCCCTACATCCGCGGCGCTGCGCAGGCGTTCTTCGCTGTCACGCAAGGTTGCCTGGGCTCGCGTTCGCTCGATGACGCGGGCGATCTCATGCGCCACCAGGTCGGTCTGCCGCTGCTCCGCCTCGCTGAATGACCGCGGTGCCCGAAAATGCGTGGAAAGCATGCCCAGCGGCTCGCCGGCGGCGGAAAGCAATGGCGTGGATTGCACGGCGCGATAGCCTGCCACGCGCGCCACGTCGCGGCTGAGTAGGTAGTCGGGATCCGTTTCGACGTCCTTGACGATTTTCCGTTTGCGTCCCGCCAAGGCCAAGCCACAGGCCGAAGGATTGCTGGCGTCCACCAACGCGTAGTGATCGAGGAACGCGGGCTCGAAACCGCGTTGGACGATAATTCGCAGCGTATTGGTCTCAGGTTCGTAGAGCTGCACATTGCCAAAGTCGGCATCATGCAGTGTCATGGTCACATCCAGCGCTGCTTGCAGTACTTTTGGTACATCTAAACAACCCGATGCAATCGTGCTCAGTTCGTGCAGGGCCTGCATGGCGGCCAGTTCGTTCGAAAGCGCGGTCTGCGCATGGGTGCGTTCCAGGGTCAGCCAGGTACGCTCGGCAACCTCCTTCACCAAGGTCATCTCACCCGGGGACCAGTCACGTGCGACTTGCTGGTGAACGCCAAGCAGGGCGAGCATCCGGCCATGCTTGACCAGCGGAACCAGTATTTGCGCCGCGACATGCAGCGTGTCATAGGCCTGCATCTCCTGGTGCGTAAGCTCGGTGCTGGATTTGATGTCCGGGATGGCCAATGCGAGTCCGGCATGCAAGGCATCGCAAAACGCTTGCCCGAAATCATGCAGGCGGTAGCGCCCGATGATCGAGCTTGCCTTGCCACTGCCATATTCAGTGTCGATGGCAGCTAGGCCTGCCTGGTCGACCTCAGCGTAGAACACGCGGTCCGCCCCAAGGAACATGCCCAGCTGTCGCGTGGCTTCCCTCTGGATCTGATTCACGTCCGACAAGGGACGCAGCGCGTCGGAGAGTTTGAGCAAGAAAGTCTGCTGTTGCTCGATTCGAACACGCTCCTCATTCTCTTGATGGCGGGAGATGATGATCGCTGCGGCCTGGGTGATGGCCGATGCCAACTCATAGTCGCGCGCATGGGGTTGATGCGGCTCCCGGAAGTAAAAGGCGAACGAGCCGACCAGGCTGCCGGCGGAGGTCTCCACCGGGAACGACCAGCAGCCCCGAAAATCGTATTCACGGGCCAGCCATTGCCAAGGTTGCCAACGCTGGTCTTCAAGCACATCCGCTGTCACCACCGGCTTGCCCGTAGCGACCGCCAATCCGCAGGCAAGCGATTCGGGCGAAATCTTGAAACCGTCGATGGCCAACGCGTAGGACTGCGGCATGCCGACGACATGCGATAGGGTGTCTCCCTTTGCATTGGTGATGTAAAAGGCGCCGCGGCGACCATCATCCGCGCACCGAACCGCTGCGTGGACCAGAATACCGAGCGAAGTTTCGAGCCGAGCACCGTTCATTTCCGCCTGGAAAGCCTCCTGTTGCGCCACCAGGCAAACCTGCTTCAGGCGCAGGTTTTCCTCGCTTGCATTCAAGGCAGCCTTGGCCTGATCGAGATCCTGTAGGGCCTTGCGCAGCGGTGTGCTGGAGCATGCTTCTGCGGTTGCGCCTTGGTCTGCGGGCCGGGTTTCGCCAGGAGTCATCTAGATCACCTTTTGGCAGCGTGCCGGCCATGGGCCAGGGACATAGCTTCAACTGTGCAACTTTCGTCCTTGCTGCGTAAACGACAGGTCTAAATCGAGGCCGCTCCCCGTGGCGTGCACGGGACGTGCGGCGCAGCATGAGCGGAAAGGCCCTGGATCTGCCGGGTAACTGCGCGGGCCATGAAGCATGGTCGTTACGTGAAACCTCGGGCCTCCCCTGGCAAGTTCGATGAAGCTCGCTGTATCGAACGTGCAGCTAGGCATACCGGAACACCTGTTCTATGAGCAGTTCGGCAAAGCGCCCGGGCTGTTCCAGATCGGGAAAGTGCCCGCAATCTTCAAAGCGGACAATCTCGGCATGCGAAAGAACTTCGTGTAGGGAGCATGGATCGGTCAAGCGGTGGGAATAATCTTGCTCACCCCAAATCATCGTGCAGGGAGCTTTTATGCCGTGCAAGTCATCGCATTTCTCCCTAGCCAAACCTTGAACCACGCTTGCCAGACAAAAACAGGCGCCGTTGGAAAGCGCGGTCAATGCCCTTTCCCGGAACAGTTGTGGGTCCGTTGTCCTGGGAAGCGACATGCCGTACCACTTGGCAGCAGTCATTTGCCGAAAGAGCCATGCGGTGATTTGCCCTAGCACGGGAACGCGCAGGGGCTTGGGAATGGTGCGGTCCGACCAGGCATGCATGGCTGAGAGCGATGGCGTTTGCGAAAGGACCAGATTGGCAACGCGTCCAGGCGCTAGCTGGGCCGCACGCAGCGCATAGAAGCCATTGGCGCAACTAAACGCCAGCGTCGCCCGTTCGATGCCGAGGTCGTCGAGTACGCCCAAGACAGCACGCGCACCTTGATCCAGCGAGTGTGCATACGAAGCTTGGGGAAGGGAGTAGCCGAAGCCGGGCATATCGAAACACACGACACGCAATCGCTCAGATAGCAGGCTTATTAACCCCGCGTAGTGTTCGATGACATTGGGACCGTCAGGGACCATTACGACGCACGGCAGGGTCGATCCGGAGTCGTATGCACGCACTGTCCCGACAGCTGTCTCGATATAGCGAAACGGCGAGAGTTCACGGCGCAGGCTGATCGGCCGCTTCGCAGCTAGACGTGTCAGGAAGCTGTCTACCCATGCACCGGTCATGATCTTCCTAATGGCGACGCTCAATAAAAATTGGCCAGAGCTTGAGGTTCTTCCTGAGCTTTGGTCAAGAGACTTCAGTAAATCGGAATGCTAGCGTTGCTATCATCGCCGTGGTCCAGTTGCCTCGCGGCATGGTCATGCTTAACCCTACTAACGATTCGTGGACGGTGAGAGAGATGGATGACAATCGTATGGCAGAAGCAAGACCCGCCCGCAATTACTTCTACGGTCACGGCCAGGATTCGTTTGAGCCCCTAGGCCCAGAATGCACCTTGGTTGCGGTCAGGTTGCCCATGACGCCCGTGGACCTGGAAAAGCTCGCCCGACTTCTTGAGGGGCGCCCTGAAGTTACACTGCGCTTCCACTCCGCGCCGGTTACGGACCTCGATTTTCTCAAGTATTTCCCAGGCGTACGACGCCTGAGCGTGGATCTGTGGAGCCTTGAGGACATCGGCGGATTTTCGCATCTGCAAGGTAAGCTTGAGTTGCTCAGTTTTGGCAACACCAAAAAGCGGCATTCGCTAAAGTTCCTGGAAGGCATGCCTGCGCTCGAAAAACTTTCCCTGGAGGGTCACGCCAAAGACATCGCCAGCGTCAGTCGTCTTACGCGATTGACCTCATTGGGGCTGAGGTGCATCACGCTGCCGGATCTAAGCATCCTGGCGCCGTTACGCGAGCTGGCTACTTTAGGTATCGCATTTGGAGGCACCCCGGATCTTGCCCATCTCGCGGAACTGCCGCAGTTGCAGACGCTCAGCTTGTTCCGGATCAACAAGCTCTACGACTTATCCATCCTGACGAAGCTCACTTCGCTGAAGACGCTCGATCTCGATTCGATGCGCAATGTCATGTCCTTGCCGAGCCTGGAATCCCTGACCCATCTCGAAGAAGTTACCCTCGAGACTATGAAAGGTCTTACCGAGCTATCCGCCGTGGCCGCGGCCCCCAACTTGCGCCAGCTCACCATCGCTGGCATGGCACAGCTCGATGTTGCCGCCTTCCGCTGCCTGGTCGGTCATCCGCATCTGCAGAAGCTCCGTCTATGGAGCAGCCTTGGGGGAGCGGTGAACCTCAAGAAATCGGTGCGCGAGGCGGTCAGGCAGTTATTGCCAGATATCACCGAGGCCTGACAGGCATGGGGAGAAGCAGCTGGTTTGCCAGGGGAGGCGCAGAGCCGTGGCGATCCTGGATTGCGTTATGTCCCGGCTTAGGGATTTGGACGCCAGCCCGACACTCGTTTTTTGGTCGTCCCGGCGAACGCCGGGATCCAGCAGTTCCGCGGCGTCGGATGAGTGGAAATCGAAATGCGTTCGTTCTAGTCACGGAATGAGTGCCGGGCTACCGCGGACCCAGCGGTCCGTGCCCGCAACCTGGTCGATAGCGTCCTCCAGGCGTTGCACGGTCTTGGGCATCCCGGCTTCCACTCCGACGTAATCGATCACGCTCTTTTGTCGGGTACCGGAAACTAGGGTGACGATTTGTGTGGGATTGTCGGTGACGAAAGATCGATACTCATCCTTCAGATGCCAGAAATCCACATCCTCAAACTGCTTGGGCAGCGCCGTCACCGCCTCGGGGGCGACCCGATCTTCGTGTGTGCCCGGAAACAGTACACCGCGTGAAATGGCAAACTGCCGATGTACAGCATCAACCGCATCGACAGGTTCCGTATCCGTCGTAAACTGTACGCGCCCATCGCTCTGAATCGTAACCTTGTAAGCCGGACAGGCTCCGTAACAAGCCGATCTTGTCAACGTGATCGTAAGCTTGCCGGGATCCATCGTCTGTGGCGCGGCGTTGCATGCTGTGGATGCAAGCGCAACCGCCGACCAAATGGCCATCATGGTAAAGATATGCCGCTGCATTCCCATCATTGCTCTTCCCTGTGGATGCCGGAGTAAAGCCAGATCTAAGGATTTCCAGAATACATGGACGGTTGCATTTACCCGTTTGAGAACCAGATGCCCGCAGCGTAGCCAAGACCCACCAAGAGATCTACCTTGCGCTGCGTCTCTCAGTGCGAGAGGCAGGTGTGAGAACGGTGCAGTTTGACGTATCTGACCAGAAGTCATTGCATCACCTAGGACAGCCGAGCGTCCGACCGCATGACGTCCGGCACTATCTCAGTTGCATCGCAATGCAGAGCATGCCGGCATGAAATTGTCCCTCTCGTCCTTGCACGCCGGCTTCGGCGTGGTCCTCTCGTTGCTGCTTTATATTGGCTTGGTGCTAGGCGGTAATTTCGCCATCGGGTGGCTGCTGCGCGTCGCGCACATCAGTACCCATTTGACGCCGGGTCTCAATCGGTCGTGGCTGTTGCTGGGAGAGGTGAAACTGGCTTGCGCTGTCTTGCTGGCTACCCTGGTCATGAAGCGGATCGAGCGTCGCCCCTTCCGTGCTTATGGTTGGGGTGGAGTGCGTCCCATACGCACGCTGTTGACGACTTTTATGGTCGGCGCGGCCTGTGTATCCCTGCTGGTAGGCATGCTGGCTGCCTGCGGAGTGGCTCAAGTCCACGCCATGGGGTGGGGGTGGCCCATGCTGGGATCGGCGTGCTTGTGGCTGGTCTTTTTTGCCCTGGTCGCTTTCAACGAGGAATCCGTTCTGCGAGGTTACCCGCTGTTTCGTATGCAGCGAAGCTGGGGAGCATGGCCAGCGGTGCTGGTTAGCTCGCTTTTGTTTGGGGCGGTACACCTAGGTAATGCAGGCGAAAACCCGCTGGGCATTGCCACAGCAGTGGTGGTGGGTTTGGTGTATGGGCTGGTGATCGTACGCACCGGCTCCTTGTTATGGACCATCGGTTTCCACGCCGGCTGGGACTGGACCCTGACGTGTTTTTGGGGCGCGGTCGATAGCGGCGTTCCCACCGAGGGCTCGGTGATGCAGCTGAGTCCTAGCGGACCGGCATGGCTATCGGGCGGTGCCGCGGGCCCGGAGGGCAGCCTTCTATGCGTAGTGTTGCTGATCGTGCTAGGCCTGGTTATGGCATCGATACTGCGCAGGAGTGAAACACCTAGGCTCGATTCTGGCGCTATGGTCACTGAGTTTGATTGAAATCACGTCGTTTAAAAAATGCACGTCGCTAGAAACGCGATAGATAGCGGCTAGGTTCGCTTGGTCGACTTCATCACGAAGTGCCTGAAGAAGGCGCCCGCGGAGCATAATGATCGAGCCACGGGTGCCGTCGCAGGTGTGAAGGTGCGCGTCACTCGGTAAGCGTAGGGTCGGAAGATTCGCCCGACACAGTGGCGCGCGCATAGCAGCCGGGGTAACGACCGGTCACCCGTGGCCCCGGGCAGGTTTCAATGGATGGCTTGATGCCCGTAACTAAAGATTCGGGTGGCCTCCCAACCCCCGGCGGAATGATGCCAAACGATCAGGAATTTGGCCTCGCCGAAGCATTTCCCGGATTCAATCTCACAGAAGGCATGATGGCCTTCTTCGATGGCGCCATAATCCTTGATAGGGAACACCCGCAAGCTTCCCTTCGTAAGGACGCGCCGAAAGTGACCACAAACATTCTCGCGAGTTTTATCGATATAGTCTTGCCTGGTCCAGGTGACGCCACCCTTGTCGTGGTAGAACTCAAGGTTTGGGTTCAAGTAGCTTGCGTGCTTTTTGAGCTGGTCGGGCGAGCTGCAGTGGTTGAAAGCATCAAACAGTGCAGCGTCCATATTTGAGATGGTGCTGAACAAGGCATCCTGATTTTCAGGTGCTTCTGGCAGAGATGTAGCAGGTGTTGCCGCTCCTGCATTGGTGATGGCGAAGATAAGTAGGACGCTGGCTAAGAAGATATTCCTGTTCATTTCCATCTCCTTCGTCTAGAAAGGATTGTTTGATATGGCGAGTGACTGGATTCCATGGATCTTCGTGCCATCGACATCGCCCCATCAGGTGGGTTGATTTTCAAGTGTTCGGGTATGGATACGCCCACGTGCTGATCGGTTGCATATTCGGCGTGCCTTTTTAGGATGCTCGTCGTAAGAGGCGCGACAGGATGGCCCGTACTTCAAAGGACGCCGTAGGACGATGCCTCGCTCAAAGAAGTCAACACAAGGCATGTCAAATAACCTTCCGTCTCGGGGTGCCAAAGGGGCGGGAGTTGTCTCCCACCCCAACCGGCGCTGGATAGAGCTTGATGCCAGATCAGGTGTGATGCATTAGCAATGCGTAACGATGCCTGCCGTAACGGTAAACTGTGAACTGGGCGGACCCGAGCAGCTTACCCCGGCAGATGAGCCGGCTGAAAACGAATTTGCACTGATGTTGCCGCTTCCCGGATCTATGCTTGCACCTTGTGTGTTGTCGGTGGAATTGTTTCTGAACCGTATCAATCCGTCAGTGCCGCTTTGTCCTGAGCCAGAACCATAGATGATCATGCCTCCGCTACTTCCGCCCCCGGATAAGCGAAGCGTGTCCGGCTCCGATCCGTCAATGAAATACGATGGGCTTCCGGAGAACCCGATATTGGAAGACCCGCGGATATTGTTTCCGTCCATGAACAGGCCGACGTTCCAGTTCCCGTGTATCCAGATTCCGTAATCTCCGTTCACGCTACCGGTTGACCCGAAGAATCCACCGTAAGCAGATCCACCGCTGACGTTTTTTGTGATATTCAAGTCAATGCCGCCGACAGACGCAGCGGCTGTTTGGACCGTAACAGTTCCATCCAAGACGTGGTATGGCGCACCCCCAGAGGTGGAAATGGTTGCGCCAAAGGCATGTCCATTTTGAATCGATGGATCTATGTCGGATGCGGTTTGTGCCGTCGTGATATTGGCTTCATAACCGACAAGGGCTCCCGCTGTCCCTGCAGGGACAGGTGAGCCTACATCACCCCACTTTAAATTGAAGCACGCTGGAAAAGCTGTGGTGCTCGTAAACGAGCCCATCTGGGGGAGGCAAAATACCCCGACAGAATTGAACGATGACATGACGGGCTGAAGCAGTATGGTCGCATTCCCCGTGGCGGCATTCGAAGCGGACGGGTTTGCTGTAATTAAAGGATTTGTCTGCGCGTAAATTGACGTTGTGCCTATAAGAAAAGAAACGCATAGCAACCGCAATTTAAATGATCGGTCCAACAGCGTATGCTTTTTGATACATGATCTTGACATGAGTTTCTCCTTGTCGATTAGGTTGTTAAATGCCATGGCCATGCAGATTGAATGCTTGGATGAAAAGCGGATCAGAGTCTGAGGTTCCCCACGTTTTTTGCACGAAGGGTTCAAAAAGACCAGGACGCCGCCCAAGCTGGCCGTGATATATCCGACCACCGCATCATCAACCCACCTTTCGCCGGGACGACGAACAAGAAAAACGTAAGGAAGTCTCTGAAAACTCATGCCGCCGCCTCCTTCGCTTGGCGGTATGTTCGAGACCACCACAGGTCCGAAAATCACCCAGCGAGAAGAGGCAGCTCCCTTTTCGTAATTGGTGGACGGATCGCGCCATTCTGGCGCAAAACGGCAATCGCGCCACTCCTTGTGGCGCGATTGCCGTTCCATAACAGGCATCAAGCGATGTCGTCAGCGATGCGCAAATTCATCGGCGCTGACCTGATAACTGTTGCACGCGGCATTGGCTCCATCCCGAACAGCGGCCGCAGCCAGCTCACACGGCGGATCACACACTCGTGCAGCAGCGCGCAGCCGCCGATGGTGCAGGCGATGATCAATACAGGCTCAGCCACCGGCCCCAGCCCCAGCGGCATCAGCTGCCAGGCGAACAATAACAGCAGGCTCTGATGCAGCACGTACCACGGATACACCGCTTCACGCGCATACGGCAGCCAACGGAACGGACGGTTGAGATAAGCATGGCCCCAGCCAAGTACGGCGCAGATTGCGGTCCACAGGTAGGCATAGCGCAGCGCATGCACGGCCCACCAGACCACGGTAGGCGCTGAATCAGGCAGCAGGCGAATGCCGGCGAGGTAAAGTGCGAAGCAAGCCAGTGCCGACGGCAGAGTGATCCGGCGCAAGCGTGCCAGTTCCGACCAGATACCGGCGTCGGTACCCATCAGGTAGCCATAAAGGAACATGCTGAAGTAGAGCGCATGCGCGTACCAGTCCCCCCAAAGCGCGCCGGTGAACGGGTAGCGGTGGGCCAGCAGAAGGTGCCAAACGAACAGGGGAATGACCGGCAGCACCAGTAGCGCCGGGCCGCGCAATTGCAAAACGGCGGCACGCAGGCGCTGGCCCGCTGGCGATTCCAGCAGCGGCATCAGCAGCATCGTATAGACCCACAGGTAGGGCAGGTACCACAGGTGGTTCCAGGTGAAGCCGAACTGCCAGCCGGTGAAGGCGCCGGCCGGCCACGGACCGCCGGTCCAGTAGCGCAGCAGAAAGCGGCCGAAGCCGGGCTGCACCAGGTGGTTGGACAGGCCTTGCACGTAGGGCTGGATCGGAATCACCACCAGCATGCCGAACACCAGCGGCAGCAGCAGGCGGGCGGTGCGCTTCCAGGCCATCCCGGGCAGGCTGCCTCGGCGGCGCATGAAGTTCACCGCCAGCCCCGAGATCAGGAACAGCAGCTCCATTCGCCAACGGTTGAGGAACAGCATCGGGTCTTGCAGCCAGGAGGCGGTGTGGCTGCTTTTAAGATGGAAGTCCCAGCCAGCCACGTACAGCATGGCGGAGTGGTAAAGGATCAGTAGGCCGAAGGCGAGGACGCGCAAGGCGTCGATGTCGTGGCGGCGGTTCATGGTGGGACTCCGTGGCTGGAAAGTGGAGTCAGCTTCGGCAAGGCGGCGCGGCGTGTCGTGTCTCAAGTGATTGTTTGCTGGGCGGTTGTGACGAACGGCGGATGGCGGGGACGGATGGTGCTGGCGTTTTGCGTAGAATCCGCCCATGCAGACATCCCCCGGTTTCGACACCTTCCAGCGCTGGCGACGTCCGATCGAAGTCGGGTTCTGGATCACGCTCATGACCCTGAACGTGATCTTCAACAGCATCGACGCCCGCATCGACCATGCCGGCCGGATTGCCCCCTGGGAACCCTGGGTGTGGGAGATAAGCAGCGCGCTGGTGATGCTGGCGCTGCTACCGGCCGTGGTCGTCGCCGAGCGGCGCTGGCAGATCCGCTTCGACACCTGGCCGCGCAACCTGCCGCTGCACCTTCTGCTCAGCGTGGTGTTCAGCGTGATCCACGTCGGGGGCATGATCGCCCTGCGCTGGCTGGCTTATGCCGCCATCGCCGGCTGGCCCTACCGGTTTGGGGGCTGGTGGATCAATTTCGGCTACGAATACCTCAAGGACGTGCGCAGCTATTTCCTGATCGTCGGCGCGCTGATGCTTTACCGCTTCTGGTGGCTGCGCCGGCAGGGCGAGGCCAAGCTGCTGGTGGAGCCGGACGACGGGCCGCCGGTGGAGCCGGTGGAGCGGCCCGAACGTTTCCTGGTGCGCAAGCTGGGCAAGGAGTTCCTGGTCAACGCCAGTGAGATCGAGTGGCTGCAGGCCGCGGGCAACTACGTGAACCTGCATGTGCGCGGGCGCGATTACCCACTGCGCAGCACGATGGCCGGCATCGAGGCGCGGCTGGACCCGGCGCGTTTCCTGCGCGTGCATCGCGGCTACTTCATCAACCTCGACTACCTCGCCGAGATCGAGCCGTTGGAGACCGGCGACGCGCGCCTGCTGCTGCGCGATGGCACCACCGTCCCGTGCAGCCGTCGCTATCGCGCTGCGTTGCGCGAACGATTCGGGCAGCCGGTTATGGCAGAGTGATTTGCCCGCAAGCTTCTGAGGGCACGTACCTAACGGGAAACGCCATCCTGACCCTGCGGCGACCGGCCCAGCCACAACCCGAGCATGACGCGCAAATTCTCGATGCGCATCGGCTTCCACAAGTAATCAACGACCCCATCCTTCCCGCGCAGCGGCCAAAGAAAGGCATCCGTCGGTCGGGGGCACATGTATGGGAATGCTGGGATTGCCATCCCAGTCTACAAAAAGCGGAACGCCTTCAGGTTGAAAAGGTGCTACGCCCCCTTTGTGGCGAACGCTTGCCGGCCGGATAGCTCTGCGGGACCGACAAACGCACATGGTCACGCAGCATCTGCTCGAACTGCTCCAGTGGCACCGGCTTGCTGAATAGGTAGCCTTGCATTTCATCGCAGCCGTGTTGATGCAGGAAGCGTAGCTGCTCTTCGGTCTCGACACCTTCGGCCACGGTGCGCAAATTGAGCTGCTTGGCCAGCGCGATGATCGCCTTGGCGATCGCACCGTCTTCGATGTTGTCCGGCACGCCGGAGACGAAGGCGCGGTCGATTTTCAGGAAGTCGAACGGGAAGCGGCTGAGGTAGGCTAGCGACGAATAACCGGTGCCGAAGTCATCGAGTGACAGCCTTACACCCATGCCGCGAAAAGCGCTCAGGATGGTGATGGCGGCCTGGGGATCGTTCATCAGCAATGATTCGGTCAGTTCCAGTTCGATCAGCTTGGCCTTGACCGCATATTGCGCGATGGCCTGGTGCAAGGTGTCCAGCACACGTCCGCCCTTGAATTGGGCGGCGGACAGATTGAGCGAGATTGGCACCACGTGCCGTTCCGTTCGTTGCCATTGCGCCAATTGCGCGCAGACGGTGCGGATTACCCAGTCGCCGATCGGCAGAATCAAGCCGGTTTCCTCGGCCAACGGAATGAATTGCGCCGGAGACACCAGCCCCCGCTCGGGATGCTGCCAGCGGATCAAGGCCTCTGCGCCCACGACGCGCCCGCGACCGAGATCCACCCGCGGCTGGAAGTGAAGCACGAATTGCTGCGCTTCCACAGCCTGGCGCAAGTCGTTTTCCAGGGCCAGTTTTTCGGCCATCCTCGCTTGCGTCGCCGGATCGAAATAGAAATGCCGTTCGCCGGTCAGCAAGGCCTGTTTCATCGCGCTTTCGGCATTGTTGAGCAGTTGCTCCGCGCCAGTGCCATCGTCGGGATACAAGGCGATGCCGGTGCGAAAACCAATGCGCAGCACATGGCCGCCGATTTCGATGGGTTCGGCCAAGGGGCGTTCCAGGCGGTCGCGCACGATGGTGGTGCCATCGGCATGGCTGGGCAGGTCGCCCACCGCGATGGCGAAGGAATCGGCGTCCAGTCGCGCCAGGCAATAGGGTTCAATCAGCGCGGCGTTCCAGCGCGTGCTGACCTGACGTAGCAGTTCATCGCCCACGTGCCGCCCGAAGGCATCGTTGATCTGGCGGAAATGGTCGAGGTCCACTGCGAATATCGCCACCACCAATTGCTGATGCTCGGCCGCATGGATGAACTGCGTCAGGCGTTCCAGCAGCAAACGGCGATTGGGCAGATCGGTGAGCGAGTCGTACAGCGCCAGATAGCGCAGCTGTCGCTCGCGTTCGATGAATTGCAGGCCGAAGGAAACATCCCCGGCCAGGCGCATCAGCAATTCCAGCTCTTCGTCGTCGAAGAAGCCGACCTGGTCGGCGAACAGGGTGAGCACCGCGGTGGAGCGCCCTTCGGTCACCAGTGGAAAGGCCGCAACGGCGCAAAAGTCGTGCGTGCGATATTCCTCTTTCAGGGCGATCGGCAGCGAAGACTCGATGATGTCATTGAATACCACAGCCCGGTTTTCACGCAACGCCACATTGGCGGGGCGCGAGCTATAGGGAGTTTCCGGCTGCACGGTCAACTTGATCGTGTCGATGTAGCTGCCGACCGCACCATGCCACGCCACGACCACGCCATCGAGGCTATTCGGACCAATCTCGCCGATCCATGCAGCGCGGAATGCTCCGCTGTCGACCGCGACGCGGCAGGCCTCCTGCAGCAGGCTGTGACGATCGCGGATACGCACAATGGCTGAATTGATGTCCGATAGCACAGCACTGATGCGGCTCAGGCGTGCATTGCGCTCCTCGATCTGCAGGCGTGCCGTGATGTCCTGCGCCACCACGAAGCGGCAATCGCTGCCATCGAATGAAAGCACATGCGAACTGATCTCCACGTCGATCAGGCCGCCGTCCTTCTTGCAGTGCTGCGACACGTCGGACTCGTCCAAGCCAAGCGGCCAATATCGCCGAGGTTGCGCGGCGGGTGAGGGCGGCTGCAGGTCTTGCACCGTCATGCCGAGGAATTCGCCTTCGCTGTAGCCGTAATGCGCCACCGCGGCAGCGTTGACAGCCTTGAACTGCGCCGTCTCGCTGTCTTGCACCCACATCGGCAGCGGGTGGGCGCGAAACAGATCGAAGAAGCGTTTGTCGCTTTCACGGCGTGCGCGCTCGGCCTTGGTGCGCTCGTTGATTTCGCGCCGCAGGGATTCGGCGTCCTGCCGAACCTGCTCAAGCAGGTCCAGGTTGTCATAAGCGTTGGCAAAGGCCGCGGCCAATGCGCTGCCGAACTGCTCGTCGTTATGGTCGAAGGCTCCGCCGAGCTTGTCGGCCACGTAGATCCAGCCCGAATCGCAGCCGGAGGTGCGCAAGGGGATCACCATGGCCGAACGGATCGCGCTGTGCTCGGCCAGTTCACCCAGCTGCGCGCGCGCGTTGTCGCGTATCAACACCGTCTTGCCAGACGAACGCGCCTCGCCAAACGCCGGCGGCGGCGATTGCCAGTCCAATCCGGCAAAATGCGCGCATTCCCAATCGTCCAGCCCACTCGTAGCCTGCCGCAGCGGCTTGTCCTCTTCCGCAATCGTGATCATGGTCTGGCGCGTGCCGAGAATATCCTGCGTGGCGCGGCAACATAATTCGATCAGGCCGGTCGGGTTGTGTTCGCTACCCAGTTCCAGGCTCAGTTCCAGTAGCGCCGACATACGCAGGCTCAAGGTCTGGATGTCGGTGAAGGCGAGTTTGAGCTTTTCGGCGGAGGCGTGCTGCTCCGTCATCGCCAGGCCTCGCTCGGTGACTTCACGCAAACGGTCCTGCAAGGGGCCGATGTCGCCAGGTGCCTGCATCGCGTTCGCCAATTCCGTGGATACCGCAGAGGAAGGCGTGGCGGAGGCGATACCCGCTTCGCGCAATACTTCCGTTACCGTGTCCAGGATCACCTGGGGTTCGCAAGGCTTGGACAGGATGCGTTGCACGCCCAGCGTTGAGGCCATCTCGCGTGCATCTTCCAGCCGGTAGGTGGCGGTGTAGAAAATGACCGGCACGTCGGTCAATCCGGCTGTCGCACGCACCATCTCGGTGAGCATGACGCCGTCCATGTTCGGCATCAGCACGTCGGTGATCATCAGGTCCGGACGCCGAACCTGGGCCATGGTCAAGGCGATGATGCCGTCTTCGGCCTCGATCGTCTCGTGACCGGCATAGCCGAGCAGGGTGGTGAGAAACCGGCGGTTGAGCGCCCGGTCATCGACTATGAGTATGGTCGCCATGGGGCTATCCGTGCCTCAAGTGCGGTCGCCGGCCGGCGTCTCGATGTCCTTGGACATGAACTCCTCCAATTGCTGCACGAAGGTGGCCGGATCAATCGGTTTGGTCATGTAGCCGTCGAAGCCGTGGCAGAGAATCCGTTGGCCATCGCCGACCATCGCCGAGGAGGTGACCGCGATCAATGGAATTTCGCGGTGCTCGGGATGGCCCTTGAGCTGCTTTGCCACCTCGTAGCCGTCCATCTTGGGCATATGGATGTCGCAAACGATCAGGTCCGGACGGTCTTCGCCATGCGCCACCGTGTCGATGCCCGCTTCACCGTCCGGCGCGACCAGGGTCCGATGGCCGAAATACTTCAGCAGATAAACCATCAGTTCACGATTGTCTTTGTTGTCTTCGATCACCAGTACGCAGGCCATAAAGGTAGTCCCTTCGGTTGATTCAACACGCGGATACCGGCGCAGGCGCATCGGTAGTGTGCTCGGGTATCGCCAATGAAAAGGTGCTCCCACGCCCGTATTCGCTTTCAAAATTCAGGTTGGCGCCCAGCATGGCGGCAAGGCGCTTGGACAGGTAAAGGCCTAGGCCAGTGCCCTCGTGCGGGCGTGTGCTTTCCAGTTGCGAGAAGGCCTGGAACAGGGCGGCCTGTTCCTCGGGTTTGATGCCGCGTCCGGTATCGCTCACGGCGATTTCGCAGCAAGGCTTGCCGTCCTGGATCACGCGTTTGAGCTTCAATGCCACCGTGCCGCCGGGCTCGGTGAACTTGATCGCATTGTTGGTGAGGTTGATCACGATCTGGCTGAGCGAGCGGCGATCGGTATGCGCTAGCAGGCGCTCGCGCGGCAGGTGCTTTTCCAGCGCTATTTGTTTCTTTTCCGCCAGTGGGCGCAGCACCGAGGCCACTTCGTCGATCACTTCGTGGCAGGGCAGGGTCGCCATGTGCAATTGCACCTTGCCCGACTCGACCTTGGCCAGGTCGAGCAGATCGTTGATCAGCGACAACAGGTGCTTGGCGCTGCCGGAAATGGTGCGCAGCTGCTGCTCCTGTTCTTCGTTGATGGGGCCGGGCATGCGCATCAGCAGCGTGCCGGTATAACCGATGATGGCATTGAGCGGCGTGCGCAATTCGTGCGACATGCCGGCCAGGAAGCGGTCCTTGGCCTCCGAAGCGGCGCGCAGTTGCAGATTCGTTTCCTGCAGCATTTCCTCGAAATGGCGTCGCTCGCTGATATCGCGGATGGAGCTGGAGATCAGGATGCCTTCTTCGGTATCGATCGGAGCCAGGCTGAGTTCGATCGGAAACTCACCGCCGTCGCTGCGCCGGCCGTACAAATGGGGCGCGCCGAGCACACGTGGCCGTGGATATTGGGAGTAGGCCTGGCGTTTCGCTGGATGCCCTTGGCGAAAGCGCTCGGGTATGAGCATTTCCACTGGCTGACCCAGCATCGCGTCGCGCCGATAGCCGAACAAGGCCTCCGCTTGCGAGTTGACCAGTTCGATCAGGCCATCCCGGTTCACGATCACCATCGCATCGGGGGCCGATTCCAGCAGTCCGCGGAACTTGCGCTCGGCTTTCATGCGATCGCTGACGTCGCGTACCGCGGTCATGATCAGCTTGCCGTCATCGGTCTCCACGGAACTCAGGCTGACTTCGATCGGAAATTCTTGACCGTCCGGGCGCAAGCCGTGCAACTCGATATCGTGCACGGGAAGGCCATGGGCCCGACCGAAGAATTCGCCGGTCAGGTCGTGGTGCATGCGCCGGTAACGTTCGGGCAGCAAGTCGTCGATGCGCATACCGCTCAACTCTTCGCGCTCGTAGCCGAACTGAAAGGCCGCGTGGTGGTTGGCCAGGACGACCCTGCCGGCAACGGTCGCCAGGATGACGCCTTCCCTGATGGATTCGAGAAAATCGCCGTAGCGGGTCTGGACGTATTGCGTCAGCCGGCGTGCCTGCCATTCGGAAATGTCCCGTTCGCTACGCAGCAGGCCTTCGCCGAATTCGCCACGTACCGGCCGTTCCGAAACAAGCACGAAAACCAGGGAGCCGTCCTTGTGTTTGCGCAGTGTGCGATAAGTGACCGTGTCGCCCCGGGCTACCCGCGTTTTGAAGCCTTGTTCCGGGGCATCCACGCCTTCGGGGACGACGAGCTCGTGGAACCGATTTCCGAGCGCTTCTGCCGCGGCATGACCGAACAGGGCTTCGGCCGCGCGGTTCCAATGAAGAATGCGGCCGTCCTGGTCAGTCAACACGGATGCGTCGGGGTTTTCCAACGCCAGGATGTTGCTGATATCCGCACTCTTCATCGCCACCCCCTGACAGGCTTTGTGCGATTACACGAAGATCGTTGCGCGTGACGTGAGTGAGTAATGCAGCCCGATATTCAGTGCGACCAGCACGCTGCCGATCAGTTTTGGCATTGATACTCTCGTCTCGCGGACTTGCGCAAGCGCCATGCCGTGAAAAAGGCCAATTTCGTGAGAGTCGCGCCGATTATTTGTAAAACTATTGGAAATAAGCACGATGCTTGCTTGGGGTCGCCTAGAAACCATGTAGTTGATCTACGTGCGGGGTAGGGTCCTGGTCTACCCCAAGCGTTGCTGTGTCAACCGGATCGGCTACCGGTAGGCATATTTCCACCTCAGTGCCTTCGCCTACCTTCGAATGCAAGGCTATGCTGCCGTTGGATTGGCGCACGAAGCCGTGCACCAGCGACAACCCAAGGCCGGTCCCGTGCCCGAGTGGCTTGGTGGTGAAGAATGGCTCGAAAGCCCGACCCGCCATTTCGGCGGACATGCCGACGCCGCTGTCTTTCACCGTCAGCCTGACCCACTCGCCGGCCGCGCCATCTTCGCGTTGCACCCGTGAGGTGATGATGCGCAAGCTGCCACCGTTGGGCATCGCATCACGGCTGTTGAGCACCAGATTCAACAAGGCACTCTCCAGTTGGTTGAGATCGCAGCGCAGGGGCAGCGGTGTATGGGCCAAATCAAAATCGATCCGGATATGCGCGCCCACGGTGCGCAGCAGCATCTCACTCAAGGTGAGAACCCATTCATTCAGATCGACCTGGCTTGGCGCCAAGGGCTGGCGTCGCGCGAAAGCCATCAAATGCTGGGTGAGCTGGGCGGCCCGCTGCACCAGGTTCAAGGCCTCGGCCAGGCGTTTTTCCAGCTGGGAGGTGTCGTTGCGCGCCACTTGCATGCGCGCTATTTCCAGGCCGCCGGCGAGGGAGTGCAGAATACCGTTGAAATCACTGGCGATGCCGCCGGTGAGCTGACCGAGCGCATCGAGTTTTTGCGACTGGAACAGTTGCTGGCGGGTTTGCTCCAGAGCCTCTTCCATCGCTCGTTTCTCGCTGAGGTCCTGCACCGTGCAGGCAAGCCCATGCAAGCGCCCCGCCTGGTCCTTCAAGGCGCGCAACAGCACTTGTGCCTGGAACCTGCTGCCGTTTTTGCGGGTGATCCGATGCTCGCCTTCATACTTGCCGCTGGATAGCGTTTGCTCGATCAGCGCGTGCAGTTTCTGCTCATCGCGTTCGTCGGGCAGCAGCATTCGCACGACGGGTTTATCCATCGCCTCTTCGCTGGTGTATCCGCTCAGGAGTTCGGCGCCCGCGTTCCAGTGGCGCACGCGACCGTGTTTGTCCAGCATGCAGAGCGCGTAGCCGGGCGTGCTTTCGGCGAACAGCCGAAAACGTCGTTCGCTTTCCTCCAGATGGGCCATCAATTCCGACCGTTCGGTGACGTCGCGGGTGACTTTGGCAAATCCGATCAGCTGGCCAGCGTCGTCATGGATGGCATCCATGGCCACCTGGGCATGAAAACGCGTGCCATCCTTACGCACCCGACAAGCTTCGCCATTGAAGCGCCCCTCGGTCGCCGCGGTGTCGAGATTGTGCTGCGGAGTTCCCGCTGCCTGATCCTCTGGCGTATAGAACATCGAGAAATGTTTACCGATCACTTCCTCGGAGGTATAGCCCTTGATGCGCTGCGCACCGGCGTTCCAGCTCACGATTCGTCCGTCCGGATCGAGCAGATAGATCGCGTAGTCGACGACCGACTGCACCAGCAGTTCGTAACGGCTGCCGTTGGAAAGAGGGCCGCCATGCAGTGCAAGCTCGCTACGCAGATCGTTATTGACCGGTGTCGATGCCATGAACATACCTCTTGCGTGCTTGCGCCCTTATCTTCGGGCGCGTGCTGCGTCATCCAGTATGGTGTTCATGAAACGCTTGGTCGGACATCCTGCTCATCAGCTCGGTTGCACCCAAAACAAATCGGGCGGCGCCGGTGCCGATGTCATCTCCCCTGGACGTTCAGGCCCGCATTTACCGCAAGGGCCGGCGAAACGCTCGTAAAGCCGGGCATTTATGGAAAAGCGTCGATCGTCCCAGGCATGAGTATGGCTCCGCAGCGCTAGCGGCGATGTCTAGGAAACGCCAAAATTTTGTTGTTATTTCGTTTTACGCATCACCAGGCTGGGTGGACAGACCGGTGCGGACGGTTCGCTTCAGCAGCCAGGCCAGAATCGGCGGCGTGACCATGGCGGTAAGCAGTGACATGGCGACGATGATCGCGTACATCCGGTCGCTGAAGACCCCTGCGGCAAGCCCAAGGCTGGCGATGACCACGCCCACCTCACCGCGCGGCACCATGCCGAAGCCAACGATGGTCGCACCCATGCGGCCCAGCGATAGCGCCCCCAGAAAGCCACCCAGCAGCTTGGAAACGATGGCGATCAGCGTGACCACCAGCAGCGCGATCAAGGCGTCGGCATTGGCGAGCTGCTGCAGATCGATCTTGCTGCCGGTGAGCACGAAGAAGAATGGCGTAAGCAAGGCGAGTAGCGGTTGCATCTGCTGTTCCAGTGTGTGCTGCTGGCGTGTTTCCGAAGCGATCATCCCGGCCAGGAACGCACCGATGATCGCTGCAAGACCAAACAAGGTGGAAACGTAGGCCACGCCCAGGCATAGCGCCAGCACGATCAGCAGCGGCGAGTGGCTGCTATGCGGCTTTTCCAGCCAGGTGGAATTCCAGCGCATCACGCGCGTGCCGCCCCAGCCGATCACCGCGATGAAGCCGACCGCACTGCCCAGCACGACCAGCAGGTGCATCGGATCGAAGCCCTGGCCCCCTTGCAGCGACACCACTACGCCAAGCAGCAGCATGGCCAGGATGTCGTCGATCACCGCGGCGCCGAGGATCACCTTGCTTTCCACGCGTTGCAGCACACCCAGTTCTTGCAGTACGCGTGCCGTGATACCAGCTGAGGTGGCCACGAAGGCGGCGGCGAGAAACAGTGACTTGCCCCAGTCGAAACCCTGGGCATGCGCCCAGAAACCGCCCATGCCGAACGGCAGCAGCACGCCGAGCACGCCGACCAGGAAGGCGGCCTTGCCGACCTTTTTCAGATCCTCCAGCCGGGTTTCGAGGCCGACCGAGAACAGCAGCAGCACTACGCCGATTTCAGCCAGTACATCCAGCGGGGTGCCGGTGGCGATTTGTTCGGGTGTAATCCAGCCCAGCACCGATGGCCCGATCGCGCAGCCGGCGGCGATTTCGCCCACCACGCCCGGCAGCTTCAGCCGCTGCGCGATCTCCGCACCGACCTGCGCGGCGACGAACACGATGAACAGCGCGAACAGGATCTCATTGGCGTGATGCAAGGCAAGGCATCCTTGGAGCTGGAGCGGTACTTCATGCTAACGGCTCATGCGCTGGAAGGCATGCGTCCAGCTTGTAGGCGAAGTCTCGCGCGGAACGTAGGCTGGGATGACAATCCCAGCATTCCCAATGCTGGGATTGTCATCCCAGCCTACGTAACATTTTTGTCCAGGCGTGCGAAGACGCGGCTGGCGGCTGCGGTGATCACCGCGATCACGATTACCGTCCAGCGGAACGCCGCCACATAGGCGGCGCTGTCCTGGCCACGCAGCAGCGTCTGCATCAGGATGGTGGCCAGCGCAATGCCGAAGCTCATCGACAGATATTGGGTGGTGGAGGCCATCGACGAGGCCATCGAGGCGTGTTTGACGTCCAGGTCGGTGTAGATCAGCGTGTTCATCACGGTGTACTGCATACCCATGAAGCCGCCGTAGGCGAAGAGCAGCGGGATGATCAGCGCCATCGGCGTGTGTGGGCCAAGTAGGGCGAACATCGCCAGCAGGGCGGCCACGACCAGGGTATTGCCGAACAGCAGGCGTCGATAGCCCAGCCGGACCAGCGAGCGGTTCACCAGCCACTTGAAGCTGATCGCACCCAGTGCCTGCGGCACCATCATCAGTCCGGCCGCCATCGGCGACCAGCCGCAGCCCTCCTGCAGGAACAGCACGATCAGCAGGAACATGCCGCTTACGCCGAGCCGCGTCAGCAGGCTGCCCGAGAGCGAGACCCAGACGCTGCGCACGCGCAGCAGGCTCAGATCCGCCACTGGATGCGGCGTGCGCCGGCTATGCCAGACGTAGGCGATGCCGAATGCGACAGCGAGCACTACCAGCAGGCCCATCTGGCCCCAGCGAACGGTCGCTTCAGCGGCGAATTCGGAGGCGGTCAGCAGCAGCGCGGACGCGGCAGCAAATAGCAGGAAACCGAACAGATCGAAGCGGTTGGCGGTATCGAGCCGGTACTCCGGCATTTCGCGTTGATTGAGCCACAGGCCCACGATGCCCACCGGCACGTTGATCAAGAAGATCAGCCGCCAGTTGGCGTATTCCACCAGCGCACCGCCTAGCATCGGCCCCAGGACCGAGCCGAGCAGACCGAAGGTGGAGACCGTGCTCATGACCTTGACGAAGTCGCGCTTGTCGATGGCCCGCGCCAGGACGTAGCGGCCCACAGGCATCAGTGCGGCACCACCGATACCCTGCAGCACGCGCGCCATGACCAGCTGCTGTAACGTCTGCGAGACGCCGCAGAGCAGGGAACCCAGCGCGAACACGCTGATGGCTGTTCCGAAGACCCGACGTGTGCCGAAGCGGTCGCATAGCCAAGGCGTGGCGGGAATGAGAATCGCCAGGGTGAGCACATAGCTGGTCAGCGCGCTGCGCATGTTCAGCGGTGTCTGGTGCAATGCCGTGGCGATGGCGGGCACCGCCGTGTTGACGATGGTGGAGTCCAGCGCCTGCATGAAGAACGAAGCGGCTACCAGCCAGATCAGGCCGTCATAGCGGTCGCGCGAGTAGGGCTCCGCAACTGCGTCCGCCGTGGTTGCGGGGGCTGTGGAAGCTGCGGACGGGGAGGGCATGGGCGTTATGATACTTGCTATGGCAGCTATTTGTCGTAGGTTGGGGTGCAAACCCCGACGTTGCCCCATGTGCGGATCGCGATGTTGAGGTTCGCGCCCCAACCTACGGGTGAGGGAATGACTACGCCGAATCGTTACACTTCGCCTATGAGCAAACCGTCAGCTTCCCCCTTGCCCGCCGAACGTGTCGAGGATCTGCGCAAGCGGATCGAACATGCCAACTATTGCTATTTCGTGCTCGACGATCCGGAAATCACGGATGCCGAATATGACCGCCTCATGCGCGAGCTGGAGGCGCTGGAGGCCGAGCACCCGCAGCTGGCGACTGCCGATTCGCCTACCCGGCGTGTTGGCGCGCGTGCCCACGGCGGCTTTGCCGAAGTACGGCATGCCCTGTCGATGCTGTCATTGAGCAACGCCTTCGAGCAGGAGGGCGACAACGACCGCGAGCGTTACCGGGAAGTGTCGGAGTTCGAGCGCCGCATCGAGCAGACGCTGGGCCGCAGCAAGGCGGTGTTTTCGGTGGAGCCGAAACTGGACGGCCTGGCGATCAGCCTGCGCTATGAAAACGGCGTGTTCGTGCAAGGCGCCACGCGCGGTGATGGCGAAACCGGAGAGGATGTGACTGCCAACCTGCGCACCGTGCGCGCCATTCCGCTGCGCCTGCGCGGCGAGGACTGGCCGCGCGTGCTGGAAGTACGCGGCGAGGTGATCATGTTGCGCAAGGACTTCGAAGCCTTCAACGCCCATGCGCGCGAGCATGGCGAGCGCCCATTGGCCAATCCGCGCAATGGCGCCGCCGGTTCGCTGCGGCAGCTGGACCCGGCCATCACCGCCAGGCGCAAGCTGAGCTTCTTCGCCTATGGCCTGGGGTTGGCAGAAGGTATGGAGTTACCGCCCAGCCATTCGAAGACGCTGCAGAAATTGCGTGAGTGGGGCTTCCCCGTGTCGCCCGAAGTGAAGACGGCCACGGGTTTCGATGGCTTGATCGCTTATTTCAAAAGCGTCGGCGCCAAGCGCGACCAGTTGCCTTACGACATCGACGGCGTGGTGTACAAGCTGGACGACTACCTCGGCCAGCGCGAGATGGGTTTCGTGGCGCGCGCGCCGCGCTGGGCGATCGCGCATAAATTCCCCGCGCAAGAGCAGAGCACCACGGTCGAAGCGATCGAGATCCAGATCGGCCGCACCGGCGCCGCCACCCCGGTGGCGCGGCTGTCGCCGGTGCAGGTGGCCGGCGTAACTGTCACCAACGCCACCTTGCATAACGCCGACCAGGTGGCGAGGCTCGACGTGCGAGTTGGCGATACGGTGATCGTGCGCCGTGCCGGCGATGTGATTCCCGAAGTGGTGCGCGTGATACCCGATCGCCGCCCGCCCAAAACGCATCCCTGGCACATGCCGACGCATTGTCCGGTGTGCGGCTCGGCCTTGGTACGCGAGGAAGGGGAGGCGGCTTGGCGCTGCTCGGGCGGACTGGTCTGCGCCGCGCAACGCAAGGAAGCCCTGATTCACTTCGCCTCGCGCCGGGCCATGGATATCGAAGGCATAGGCGAGCGTTTCGTCGACGCCTTGGTGGATTTTGGCTACGTGCACACCCCGGCCGATCTCTACCCGCTTACGCTTGAGGATTTTCTTGAGATGAAGCGTCGTGCGGACGAGCGCGACGGCACCACGCCGGAAACCGTGAAGGCCGGTAAGATCGCCACCAAGTGGGCCGAGAACCTGATCGAAGCGATCGAAGCCAGCAAGCGCACCACCTTGGCGCGCTTTCTGTATGCGCTTGGCATCGTGCACATCGGCGAAAGCACCGCCAAGACGCTGGCAGGCTGGCTGGGACGGCTGGAATGGGTGCGCAGCATGCCGGCGGCGATCCTGCGCGAGCTGCCCGATATCGGCGCCGAAGTGGCCGGTTCCATCGAAGCGTTTTTCAAGCAGAAGGGCAATCGCGAAGTCGTCGATGCCCTGCTGAAAGCCGGCGTGACGCTGGGCGACGAAGCCGATCCATCGCCGCGCCTGCAGCAAAAGCTCAGCCTGGCGGTGTTGCTGGAAGATGCCGGCGTCAACGGCATCGGTCATCGCAATGCCGAATTGCTGGCGTCGCATTTCCCGTCGATCGCGAAACTGCATGGCGGCGGCTCGTCCCATTGGATCACCGCGGGCCTGTCGCAAAACGCAGCTGCCAGCCTGGACGAGTACCTTTCCAATCCTCAGCAGCTTGCCGCCTTGCAGGAGGCGGAAGCGGCCATGCACAGTCTCTTGGCCGCCATCCCCAAGCACGCCAGCGTCGAAAGCCTGCCGTTGAGCGGCCAAACCGCCGTGCTCACCGGCACGCTATCGGGCATGGGTCGTGACGAAGCCAAGGAGAAACTGGAAGCGCTGGGCGCGAAGGTGGCCGGCAGCGTGTCGAAGAAAACCCACTTCGTGGTGGCCGGCGAAGCGGCCGGCTCCAAGCTCGACAAGGCGCAGGAGCTGGGCGTGGAAGTGTGGGATGAGGCGCGGTTGCTCGCGCTGTTCAAGCAGCACGGGGTTTGAGGATGGACGCGAACATCACCACCAACGTCACCCCTTTCCGCCAGCGCCTGCAAGGCCGCGCGAAACTCTACGCCATGATCCGCGCCTTCTTTGCCGATCGTGGCGTACTGGAAGTGGAAACGCCGATCCTGTCGGCAGCCGGCAACACCGACCCGAATATCGAAAGCTTCAGTGCGCCGTTCCACGGCCATGTCGATGCAGGCGCGCGCGACCGCTGGCTGCGCACCTCGCCCGAATATCCCTTGAAGCGGCTGCTGGCCGATGGCGTCGGCGATTGCTACGAGCTAGGCCGCGTGTTCCGCAATGGCGAGGCAGGGGAGCGGCACAATCCCGAGTTCACCATGCTGGAGTGGTACCGCGTCGGCTGGACCCATCGGCAACTGATGGAGGAAGCCATCGCCCTGGTCGAGGCGTCGCTGGCCTTGGTGGGGCGTCGCGTCGAGGTGTTGATCGAGGGCTACCGGCAGCTGTTTCTCGACGAGCTGGGATTGGATCCGTTGAATGCCGACATCGAGGAACTGCGTGCACCGCTCGCCCAGTACAACATCCATCCCGAAGGCCTGACTCGCGACGATTGGCTCGACCTGCTCATTACTCACAAACTGCAGCCGGCGTTTCCGCGTGATCGCATCACTGTGATCCACGACTATCCGGCCAGCCAGAGCGCTCTGGCGCGCATTCGTCCCGGCGATCCGCCGCTGGCCGAGCGCTTCGAGCTTTACCTGGGGCCGCATGAACTGGCCAACGGCTACCACGAACTCAACGATGCCGCCGAGCAGCGTACCCGCTTCGAACGCGACAATGCCCGCCGCCGCGAACGTGGCTTGCGCGAGATGCCGATCGACGAGCAGTTGCTGGCGGTATTGGAACGCATGCCCGATTGCGCCGGCGTAGCGATGGGCATCGAGCGTTTGCTGATGTGCCTGGCAGGAACGGACAAGATTGCCGATGTGTTGGCGTTTCCGTTTTCGAAGGCGTAATTGGCATTGGTAGGCTGGGATGCCAATCCCAGCTCTTCTCCATTCTGCCGATGCTGGGATTGGCATCCCAGCCTACCAACGCAACAAAATTTTCCCGATATGCACGCTGCTTTCCATCAACGCATGCGCATGAGCGGCTTCATCAGCGGGAAAGATTTCATGGATGACCGGGCGCAGCTGCCGGTTCGCAAACAGCGGCCACACATGTTCATGCAGCTTTTCTGCGATCGCCGCCTTGAAGGTGACTGGCCGAGTACGCAAGGTCGAACCGGTGATGGTTAGGCGCCTGCGCATCAATAGGCCTGCATCCAGTGTGGCTTGGATGCCGCCAAGCGTGGCGATCACCACCAGCCGGCCATCATCGGCCAGGGCATCCAGTTCGCGCGGTAGGTAGTCGCCAGCGACCATGTCGAGGATCACGTCTACGCCGCGACCGTCTGTCAAGGCTTTCACGCGCTCGACGAAATCTTCGCTCCGGTAGTTGATGGCGCGCGCGCCCAGCGCTTCGCACGCTCGGCATTTTTCATCGTTGCCGGCGGTGGCAAAGACCGGATGATCCAAAGCGTGCGCAAGCTGGATCGCCGTCACGCCGATGCCGCTGGAGCCGCCTTGCACCAGCAGGCTTTCCCTTGAACCGTCCTCGCGTCGACCCAGGCGGCCGCGCTCGAACACGTTGCTCCACACCGTGAAGTAGTTTTCCGGCAACGAGGCGGCTTCCACCACGCTGATGCCTTGCGGCACCGGCAGGCATTGGCCCAGCGGCGCGACGGCGTATTGTGCATAGCCGCCGCCGGCCAGCAAGGCGCACACGGCATCGCGGGGCTTGAGCCCGAACGGATTGCTGCCGCTGAAATCGCCATCCATCAGTTCGCCGGCCGCTTCCAGCCCGGGCAGGTCGGAAGCGCCGCGCGGCGGCGGATAGTGGCCTTGCCGCTGGAAAACGTCCGGGCGATTGACGCCCGCCGCCGCCACCTTGATCAGCACTTCGCCGGCATCGGGCCGTGGCATCGGGCGCTCAACGAGCCGCAGCACCTCCGGGCCGCCGAAATGCGGGATCTCGATGGCTTGCATGGATGGCATCGGCGATTTCCTGACGATCGGGATTACGGACTCGTGTCGACCAACACCAGTTCGGTGTCTTCCAGCGCTTTCACTTCGAGCGTGGTTTCATTACGAATGGCCGCACCATCGCGCTCATCAAGGCGCACGCCGTTGATTTCTACCGCTCCCTTGGCCGGCACAAGATAGGCGTAGCGTTGTTTGTCCAACGTGTAGCGAGCGGTTTCGCCGGCCTTGAGCGTGGCACCGAGTACGCGGGAGTTGGTGCGCAAAGGCAGCACGTCCGTATCGCCCTGCATGCCACTGGCCAGCGCCACAAAGCGTCCGGAACGCTCGCCTGCCGGGAAGGGCTTGCTGCCCCAGGACGGCGCGCCACCGCTCTCATCCGGAATGATCCAGATCTGGAAGATGCGCGTGGTATCCGGCTCCAGGTTGTATTCGCTGTGCCGAATGCCGCTGCCGGCGCTCATCACCTGCACGTCGCCCGCCACTGTGCGGCCTTCGTTGCCCAGGTTGTCGCGGTGGGTGATGGCGCCTTCGCGCACGTAGGTGATGATTTCCATGTCCGCATGCGGATGCGGCGGAAAGCCGGTTTGCGCGGCGATGGCGTCATCGTTCCACACGCGCAGCGCACCCCAGCCCATGCGCTTGGCGTCGTTGTAGCTGGCAAACGAAAAGTGATGCTTGGCCTTGAGCCAGCCGTGATCGGCACCGCCAAGGCTGTTGAAGGGACGCCGTTCAATCATGGGACACCTCGCTGATTGGGATGCCGCGCAAGATAAGTCCGTCCAGCGCATTGCAAAACGCTCGCCAGGGAAACAGTGTGTCGCTACCGCTGACGATGCCCGCTCATTTCGTGTCCAGCATCGGGTGCGAAAGCGCGATGCCAGTGGGTGGAGCTGAGCGAAATCACGGTAACAACCAGGAACGCCACCGAGAAATTCAGGCGGCTGGGCTCGCTGTTGTGGCTCGCGCTCATGGCCAGCTTGAGTATCAGCGCGCCGCAGCACACGCCTACTGACAGCATCAACTGCTGCAAGGTGGAATAGAAGCTGTTGGCCGCGCTCATGCGCTCGGTCGGCACCGCTTCGTACGCGATGGTGTTGTAGGCGGTGAACTGCACCGACATGATGACGCCGCAGCACGCCAGCAGGCCGAACATTAGCCAGAACGGCCAATCCGCCCGGAAGAACGCGCACACGGCATAGCTTAATCCGGCCAGCACGCCGTTGTAGACCATCACACGGCGAAAACCGATCCAGCGCAGCAGGCGCGTGGTCAGCGCGCGCGCCAGCAGCGCGCCCAGGGAAATGGCCAGGATCAGCTGGCCGCTGCGCAGGGCGGAAAAGCCCAGGCCGATCTGCAGCAGAAGTGGCAGCAGGAATGGCTGGGCGCCCTGGGTGATGCGCATCAGCGCGCCGGAAATCACCGACAGCCGGAACGAATCGATGCGCAACAAGGTGAGATCCACGGCCGGGTGCTCGCGGCGCCGGGCATGCCGCACATACGCCAGGCAGGCGGCAGCACCGATCGCCACCAGTATCACGCCATTGCGCGGGCTGGTGTTTTCGCCAAACAGTTCCAGCCCGAACAGCAGGCAGCCCAGCCCGACGCTGCAGAGCGCGAAACCCAGCCAGTCGAACGGCGCAGGCCGCACCGTGCAGGTCACTACCGGGATGTAGCGCCGCACCAGCCAATACCCCAGCACGCCGATCGGCACATTGATATAGAAGATCCAGCGCCAATCGAAGTATTCGACGATGAAGCCGCCCAGCGGCGGTCCGGCCATGGTGCCGAGCACGGCCGGGATCAGCGTCCACATCATCGACGAGACCAGGTGTTTGCGGTCCACCGTGCGCAGGATCACCAGGCGCCCCACCGGGGCCATCATCGCGCCGCCCGTGCCTTGCACCAGCCGCGCCGCCACCATCATCGGCAGGCTGTGGGTAAGCGAGCACAGCACCGAGCCGATGATGAACACCACGATGGAGCTGTTGAACACGCGCTTGGTGCCGAAGCGGTCGGCAATCGCGCCACTGACCGGTATCAGGATCGCCAGCGCTAGCAGATAGCTGGTGACGGCCACACTCATCGCCGGCGCGGAAACGGCAAAGTCGCGCGCCATGGTGGGCAGGGCAGTGGCCAGCACGGTGCCGTCCACCTGCTCAAGGAAGATCGCGCAGCCGACGATCAGGGAAATGACGCGGTAATCGGGGTGCACCGGCTGGGCGGTGGCCGGGAGGTCCAGCTTTTCCTCACTCAACGCGCTCACTTTCGGTTCCTGCAGCGGGCGCAGTGGGCCTATGCCAAGCGGCAAGGAGGTCGGAAGCACCCGGGACGTGGGCGCATCGGGGTGTGCGCCGCAACGTAGCGCATTATTCGCTGGGTGGACGGGGAGGACAAGCGTTCTACCGAGAAGCGCGCGTAGGCTGGGATGACAATCCCAGCTTCCTCGCGGGTGGCCAGGTGCTGGGATTGTCATCCCAGCCTACGCGGCTCCTGCAGGCAGGGGGTGGAAAGCGTGCTTAGAGCGCCTCGAACACGCCCGCGGCACCCATGCCGGTGCCGATGCACATGGTGACCATGCCGTACTTCTGCTTGCGACGGCGCAAGCCGTGCACCAGCGTGGCGGTACGGACGGCGCCGGTGGCGCCCAGCGGGTGACCCAGCGCAATGGCGCCGCCGAGCGGGTTCACCTTGGCCGGGTCCAGGCCGAGGTCGCCGATCACAGCCAGGGCCTGGGCAGCAAAGGCTTCGTTCAGTTCGATCCAGTCGAGCTGGTCCTGCTGGATGCCGGTCAGCTTGAGCGCCTTGGGAATGGCTTCCTTCGGGCCGATGCCCATGATGTCCGGGCGCACGCCGGCCACCGAGTAGCCCACGAAGCGGGCGAGGGGAGTCAGGCCGTAGTCCTTGATCGCCTGTTCGCTGGCCAGCATTACGGCAGCCGCGCCGTCGGAGGTTTGCGAGGAGTTGCCGGCCGTGACCGAGCCGCCGAACTGGCCGTTGCGGAACACCGTTTTCAGCTTGCCCAGCACGTCCGGCGTGCTGCCGGCACGGGGGCCTTCATCAGTGTCGATCAGGCGGCTATCGGTCTTGATGCCGCGCGTGGCGAGGTCGGGGTAGTGGTCGTCGAGCTGGAACGGGGTGATTTCATCCTTGAACTCGCCGGCCTTGATCGCGGCCAGGGCGCGGTCGTGGCTTTGCGCGGCGAAGGCGTCCTGCGCTTCGCGCGAGACCTTCCACTGCTTGGCGACGTTCTCGGCGGTAATGCCCATGCCGTAGGCAATGCCCATGTGCTCGTTGTCGAAGATGGACGGATTCATCGCCACCTTGTGGCCCATCATCGGCACCATGCTCATGCTCTCGGTGCCGCCAGCGATCATCAGGTCCGCCTCGCCGAGGCGGATGCGATCGGCTGCCATCGCCACCGCCTGCAGGCCGGACGAGCAGAAGCGGTTGACGGTAACGCCCGGCACGGTGTCCGGCAGGCCGGCCAGCAGCAGGCCGATGCGCGCCACGTTCATGCCTTGCTCGGCTTCCGGCATGGCGCAGCCGATGATCACGTCGCCGATGCGATGCGGATCGATGCCCGGTGCCTGCGCCATGACGGCACGGATCACGTGGGCCAGCATGTCGTCGGGGCGGGTGTTGCGGAATACGCCGCGCGGCGCCTTGCCGACCGGCGTGCGGGTGGCGGCGACGATATAGGCGTCTTGCACTTGCTTGCTCATGGTGTCTGCTCCAGGGCGTCGCGCGAATCGCGGCGACGCCGGTTGGTATGGGTTCGATCGGTAAACGTGACTGCGAGCGTCAGTTGCGCAGCGGTTTGCCGGTAGTCATGGTGTGGGCGATGCGCGCCTGGGTCTTTTCGGTTTGCGCCAGCTCCACGAAGTGCTTGCGCTCCAGCGCCAGCAACCATTCCTCATCCACCAGCGAGCCACGCTCGATGGCGCCGCCGCACAGCGTGTCCGCAATGCGCGTGGCGATCGCTACATCGTGTTCGGAAGCGAAGTAGCCGGCCTGCAGATTGGCTAGCGAGGCTCTGAACGTGGCGGTGCCGACGTCGCCAGCCACCGGAACGTTGCGCGCGTACAGCGGCGCGCGCCAACCGCTTTCGGCGAGCGAGCTGGCCACCTGCTTGGCGACGTACAGCAACTCATAAGCGTTGAACACCACCACGTCGCTGTCGCGGAGCAGGCCGAGCTGCTTGGCTTCCAGCGCGCTGCCGGAGACCTTCGCCATCGCCACCGTCTCGAACACCTTCTTCAGCGATTCGAATGGATCATTGGGGTTGCTCTGCGCAGCGCGAATGGCCAGCTCATGCAGGCCGCCACCGGCAGGCAGCAGGCCGACGCCGGCTTCGACCAGGCCGACATAGCTTTCCAGTGCCGCCACCGTGCGCGCCGAGTGCATCTGGAATTCGCAGCCGCCGCCCAGGCACAGGCCGCGTACCGCGGCGACCACCGGTACCAGTGCGTGCTTGATGCGCATGCTGGTGCGCTGGAAGTTCGCGACCATCGCCTCGAATTCCTTGACCTTGCCGGCTTGCAGCAGGCCCAGCGCGCCCTTCAGGTCCGCGCCGGCGGAGAACGGCTCGGCGGCCTGCCAGATCACCACGGCCTTGAGCTTTTCTTCCGCAATGCCGATCGCCTGCTGGATGCCGTCGAGCACCTGGTCGTTGACCGTGTTCATCTTGGTCTTGAACGAGATGATGCCGACGTTGTCCTCGCCCAGGGTCCACAGGCGGATGCCGTCGTTCTCCCACAGGGTCAGTCCCTGGTCGAATTTCTCGCCGATGATCGCGTCGGGGAACAACTGGCGCCGGTAGACCGGATGCTGCGAACGTGGCTTGTCGGCCTGGGCGGCAGCCGAGTACGAGCCAGCTTTGCTGTGGACGCCATGGCGGCCATCGCTCACCCACTTCGGCAGTGGCGCCTTGCTCATCGCCTTGCCGGCGTCGATGTCCTCCTGGATCCACTGGGCGACCTGCTGCCAGCCGGCCGCCTGCCAGGTTTCGAACGGACCAAGCTTCCAGCCGTAACCCCAGCGGATGGCGAAATCGACGTCGCGCGCGGTATCGGCGATATCGGCCAGGTGATAGGCGGTGTAGTGGAACAGGTCGCGGAAGGTGGCCCACAGGAACTGTGCCTGCGGGTCGCCGGAGGCGCGCAGCTTGCCGAACTTCTCCGCCGGGTCCTTGATCGCGAGGATGGCCGATACTTCTTCAGAGGCGTTCTGCTCGGACGGCACATAGTCGCGCTTGGCAACATCCAATACCACGATGTCCTTGCCGGCCTTGCGATAGACGCCGGCGCCGGTCTTCTGGCCCAGCGCGCCTTTTTCGATCAGACCGCTCAGCCACATGGGTGCCTTGAAATAGGCATGCCACGGATCGTCGGCCAGCGTGTCGGCCATGGTCTTGATCACGTGCGCCATGGTGTCCAGACCCACCACGTCGGCGGTGCGGTAGGTGGCGCTCTTGGGGCGGCCGATGGCCGGGCCGGTCAGCGCGTCGACCGTATCGAAGCCGAGCTTGAACTGCTCGGTGTGGTGCATGGTGGCCAACATCGAAAACACACCGATGCGGTTGCCGATGAAGTTCGGCGTGTCCTTCGCATAGACCACGCCCTTGCCGACCGTGGTGGTCAGGAAGGCTTCCAGCCCTGCGAGCACGCTGGCATCGGTGTGCCGGGTCGGGATCAGTTCGACCAGGTGCATGTAGCGCGGCGGGTTGAAAAAATGCACGCCGGTAAAGCGGTGGCGCATTTCTTCGGGCAGCGCCTCGGCCAGGCCATTGATCGACAGGCCGGAGGTGTTGCTGGCCAGCACGGCGTTGGGCGAAACGTGCGGGGCGATCTTCTTGTACAGGTCCAGCTTCCAGTCCATCCGCTCGGCGATCGCCTCGATCACCAGGTCCACATCCTTCAGCTGGTCGAGGTCTTCCTCATAGTTGGCCGGGATGATGGCGGCCGCGCGGTTGGCTTCGGCCAGCGGGGCGGGCGAGAGCTTCTTCAGGTTTTCGATCGCCTTGATCGCGATGCCGCTCTTGGGACCGTCTTTGGCCGGCAGGTCGAACAGCACGGTTTCGACGTCGGCGTTGGTCAGATGCGCGGCGATCTGCGCGCCCATGACGCCGGCGCCGAGCACCGCGGCCTTGCGGATGCGTAGCGCGGATTTGGTTAAAGATGGAGCGGTCATTGGCTTCTCCGTGGTACGAATGCGTAGCAGGTGAATGAAAGCTTTGGTATGGGAGGCCGGTGACCTCCCGCTGACAGGAAAGGTCTAAGGGGCGCGCAAGCCGGCGGCGGCGAAGCGGATCAAGTGCTCGGCGGTCTGCTCGCGGTGGCTGGTCTCGCTGACGTCGCTCTTGCGCTGGATGATGCCGAAGCCGGACATGGCATGGGTCAGGGCGCCGGTCACCAGGTCGATGCGCCAGTACAGCTCTTCCTTGCTCAAGCCAGGCAGCAAGCGAGCGAACTCGACAGTGAATTGCCGCATCACGTGGCCGTAGTTCTCCGACAGGAACTTGCGCAGGCTGTCGTCGTGCTCGGCAAAGGCGCGGGCCAGCACGCGCATGAAAAGGCCGCCGCCACCGTCGTGGGACAGGTCCAGGGCAGGACGGATGAAAGCCGACAGCACATCCTCCAGGGTCGTCTCCTGCAGGCCGGCGATGTGCTTGAGGGCGCCCAGGCGGCGGGCATTGAGCTGGTCCAGGCGGCGCTTGAACACCTGCTCGACCAGGTGGTCCTTGGAGCCGAAGTGGTAGTTCACGGCCGCCAGGTTCACGCCCGCGGCGGCGGTGAGCTGGCGCAGCGAGGCGCCTTCGAAGCCGCGTTGGGCAAACAGGGCTTCGGCCGCGGTCAGGATGCGTTCCTTCGTAGAAGCGGAGCTGTTCACGGGCACACGCCTGTCGAATGGTTCAAACGATCGTTTGAGGATACGCGCGAGCGCCCGGAGCAGTCAAACAGTCGTTTGCATGGCGCTCAAAAACGGGTTGCTTATGGGCTAGAATCTGTCAAACTTTCGTGAGCTAAATCCGCATTCCCATGCGGTTTTAGTTCTATCTTTCCTTCTGACGTCCTTTCGTCAGGCCGCCCTTCAATCCGTCCGCATAACCCGGAGCAGACCGCATGGCGCTGGAGCGCACCCTTTCCATCATCAAACCCGACGCCGTAGCCAAGAATGTGATCGGTGAAATCTACGCACGCTTCGAAAAGGCTGGCCTGAAAGTCGTTGCCGCCAAGATGAAGCATCTTTCGCGCAAAGAAGCGGAAGGTTTCTACGCAGTGCATCGCGAGCGCCCCTTCTTCAACGCCCTGGTGGAATTCATGATTTCCGGCCCGGTGATGATCCAGGCGCTCGAAGGCGAAAACGCCATTTTGAAGAATCGCGAACTGATGGGCGCGACCAATCCGAAGGACGCCGCCCCGGGCACCATCCGCGCCGATTTCGCCGACTCGATCGACGCGAACGCTGTGCACGGTTCGGACGCTGCTGAAACGGCGGCGGTTGAAATCGCGTACTTCTTCGCATCAACCGAAGTGTTGGCGCGCTAACTTAGAGACCGAAGTGAACCCGGTGGAAAAAGTCAATCTGCTCGATTTCGATCGCCACGGACTGCGCGAGTTTTTCGCGCAGCTCGGCGAGAAACCTTATCGCGCCGAGCAGGTGATGAAATGGATTTACCATCGCCTGGAAGACAACTTCGAAAACATGACCGACGTGGGCAAGGCGCTGCGCGCCAAGCTCGAGGCCACGTGCTACGTCGGTCCGCCCAAGACGCTGTTTGACAAGGGTGCCGCCGACGGCACGCACAAATGGCTGTTGGGCATGGACGGCGGCAATGCCGTGGAAGCGGTCTACATTCCCGAGCCCACCCGCGGCACCTTGTGCGTGTCCTCGCAGGTGGGTTGCGGCTTGAACTGCCAGTTCTGTTCCACCGCGACGCAGGGCTTCAACCGCAACCTCACCACCTCCGAGATCATCGGCCAGATGTGGGTGGCCGCGAAATACCTGGGCAACGTCACGCACCAGAACCGCCGTATCACCAACGTGGTGATGATGGGCATGGGCGAACCGCTGTTGAATTTCGACAACGTCGTGAAGGCGATGAGCCTGATGCGCGACGACCTGGGCTTTGGCCTGGCCTCCAAGCGCGTCACCCTGTCGACCGCCGGGCTGGTGCCGATGATCGACAAGCTTTCCGAAAGCATCGACGTGTCGCTGGCGGTATCGCTGCACGCGGCCAATGACGAGCTGCGTACCGAACTGGTGCCGCTCAACAAGCGTTTTCCGATCGCCGAACTGATGGCCGCCTGCCAGCGCTGGATCGAGCGCAAGCCGCGCACCTCCATCACGTTCGAATACACGCTGATGAAAGGCGTCAACGATCAACCCGAGCATGCTCGCCAGCTGATCAAGCTGATGCGCAAGCTGCCGACCTGCAAGGTCAATCTGATTCCGTTCAATCCGTTCCCGGGTACGCGCTTCGAGCGCTCGGAGCCGGAAATCATCCGTGCTTTCCAGACCCAGCTGCTCAACGCAAACATTCTCACGATGCTGCGCCGTACGCGTGGCGACGACATCGACGCCGCCTGTGGCCAGCTGAAAGGGCAGGTGCTGGACCGCACGCGTCGCCAGGCCGAATTCCTCAAGCGTTTGGACGAGGGTACAGCGCATGCGGCATGATCGCGTTCTGCTCGGCATAGGCCTGGCCGTTCTGCTCGCCGGTTGTCACCGGGGGATCACAGTGCAGAACCCGCCGCCGGAGCCTCCGCTGCCGGAGCAGACCAAGGCGCAGAAGGCCGAGAGTGCGGCCAACGTCCATACCAGCCTGGCACAGCATTACATCGAGATCGGCAATCTCCAGGGCGCGCTGGAAAAAACCAAGATCGCCGTGCAGGAAGACCCCAGCTACGCACCTGCGCACACGGTGATGGCATACGTTTACGAACGCATCAACGATGTGCCGAACGCTGAGTTGCATTACCGCCGGGCGCAGGAGCTGGAGCCGGACAAGGGCGACACCAACAACAACCTGGGCCAGTTCCTGTGCCGCATCGGCAAGGGTCAGCAGGCCATGCCGTATTTCGCCAAGGCGCTGGCCGACCCGTTCTACAAGACGCCGGACATGGCCTTGGCCAACCAGGGCATCTGCCAGCTGCAAATGGGCGATCGCGTCGGCGCCGAGGCCAATCTGCGCAAGGCAATCAAGCTCAATCCGGACAACGCCAGCGCCCTGCTGCAACTCGCCCACGTGCTGTACCTCAATCAGGATTACTTCAACGCCAGCGCGTTCCTGCAGCGTCTGGACGCGATGGGGCAGTTCAACGCCGATTCGCTGAAGCTCGGCTACGACATCGAATCTCACTTGGGTAACAAGGATGCAGCCCAGAACTACAGCAAGCGGCTGCTTAGTCAGTTCCCGGATTCGGAACAGGCGCAGGCCCTCAATCAATCCTTACACCCATGACTTCCCAGCAGTCCCATCCGGCGTCGCATGAGGAGTCCTCCTCCGAAACGTCCGCCACGACCGCAGCGAACATGGAACACAGCGCTGCCGAATTTCGCTTCAACGAAGTGCCCGGTTTTGGTTCACGCCTGCGTGCGGTGCGCGAAGCACGCGGCCTTGATCTGGAAACCTGCGGTCACGCCCTGCATCTGCCGGTGCGCGTGCTGCGCCAGCTTGAGGGCAACGAGTTCAGCGGCATCGACTACCAGGTGTATCTGGGTGGTTACCTGCGCAAGTATGGGCGCTATCTCGACATCGACGAGAACGAGATCGAGCGGGTCGTCAGCCAGTTCAAGCCGGCCCAGCCCAAGCTGGTGTCCACCGGCGGCATTCCGCATTCCCGCTACCTGCTGGATCAATATGCGAAGGCGGCCACCTATGTGGTGCTGACGCTGGTGATCGCCGTGCCCACGGTATGGCTGGGCATGCGCGGCACGCTTACCCACGACATGGGCCGCCTGGCGCCGCTGGATGCCGCGCCGGTAGCGCAGCAGGATGCGCCACCGCCGGCTACACCGGCGACCTCCGCCAGCGTGGCGAAAGTGGCCGCTGGCAGCATCGCGATCGCCCAGGCACCCTCCGCAGCTCTCGCCGTAACCGCTTCAACGCCCAGTCCGGCCGCTGCGCAGCAGCCGTTGCTGGCCTCGATGGTGCCGTTGCCGAATCTCGATAGCGATTCGGCGACTGTCACGGCTCCCGCCGTGGGTAACGCGCCTGCAGCTGCCATTGGCAGTGGTGCGCACAGCCTGACGCTAAGCCTACCCAACGCGAGTTGGGTGGAGGTGCTCGACAAGGACGGTACTAAGCTGGAGTACGGGCTGCTGCCGGCAGGTACCAGCAAGACCTATCACAGCGACCAGCCGCTGGATGTGCGTATCGGCAATGCAAACGGGGCGCAGGTGAGCGTAGACGGCCAGCCGATGCCGCTGGATGCCTACCGTCACGCCAACATCGCGCATTTTCGCGTCGATGTGCAGAACGGCAAGGCCGTGCCTGCCGGCGCCTGAGGCGCCGGTTCGGTAGCCTGCACCGGTAGCCTGCACCCCCCTTCAATCGGTTATGCTTGCGCATTAGCCCATCCGCTTGGGTGGGCAGTGCCGCTGCCGCCGGATAGCGGCGGCTTTCTAACGCCTCCTTCAACGCCTTCCGGCGTTATTCGCGATACGGTGATTGCATGGCATTCAATGATGCTTACGACGACTATGAACAGAGCGAACGCGTACAGAAATGGCTGCGGCAGAACGGCCTGTCGATCGCTGTGGGTGTCGTCATCGGCTTGATTGCCATTTTCGGCTATCAGCAATGGCGCAATCATCGGCTTGGGCACCAGATGCAGGCGTCCGGCCTTTACCAGCAGCTGCAAGGCGTGCTCGATACGGGCAATACCAATGCCAGCGACATGATCATCCAGCAGTTGATGAAGGATTACTCCGACACGCCTTACGCCCTGTTCGCCGTGAGCGACCGCGCGCGTCACCAGGTGGAAGGCAAGCAGCTGGACAAGGCACTCGATTCGCTCGCCTGGGCCGAACAGCATGCCCCCAGCCCGGAGCTGAAGGCCTTGGTCGAACTGCGCATCGCGCATGTGCAGCTGGCCAAGGGCAATGCCCAGGAAAGCCTGAATGCGCTCGATCGCATGCCGGCCAACAGCTACGCCATTGAAAGCCAGGAACTACGCGGCGATGCGCTGGTCAAGCTGGGACGCCGCGACGATGCCCGCAAGGCTTATCAGGCCGCGGTGAGCGCGATGGGGTCGAACGTATCGCATGACAATGAAGTGCAAATGAAAATCGACGATCTGGCCACGGCCGGGAAGCAGGGTGCATGAAACGTTTTTGGCTGATCGTAGTGACCGGCTCGCTGGTGGCGCTTGCTGGTTGTCATTCCTTCAAGAAAGAAAACATCCAGCCGCCGACGCCGCTGGCCAAGGATTTCAAACCCACCGTGCAGGTCGCGCGGGTGTGGAAAGACCGTGTCGGTCATGGTGCGGGCGTTAGCGGCGTGCGCATGCAGCCCACCGTGGTGGGTGGCGTGCTTTATGCGGCCAGTACCGATGGTGTGGTCGCCGCGTATGACGCCAATAGCGGCAAGACCCTGTGGAAAAACAAGAGCCGCACCCACGGCTGGTTCGGCTGGGGCGACAAGAAGCGCAAGGATGCATTCTATTCCGGTGGTCCGGCGGTCGATGGGGATCTGCTGGTCGTCGGTACGCTCGACGGCCATGTCTATGGCCTGAGCACCAAGGACGGCAGCCAGCGCTGGGTGGCCGCGCTGCCTTCGGAAGTGATCGATGAGCCTGTCGTTAGCGGTGGGCTGGTTGTTGTGCGCACGCAGGATGGCCGTGTGTACGGCCTGGATGGCAACACCGGCGATCGCCGCTGGGTCAACGACCAGGGCAACGTGCCGCTGCTCAGCCTGCGTGGCAATGGTCCGCTGCTGGTCACCAATGGCGTGGTGTTCTTCGGCAGCGATGACGGCAAGCTCATCGCGCTTCGCCAGGACAATGGCGACAAACTGTGGGAACAGAAGCTGGCGACGGGTGAAGGGCGTACCGACATCGACCGCATGAACGATGCCGACGGTGGTGTCGTGGTGGATGGCAGCACGCTTTACTCCGCCGCCTATCACGGCAGCCTCACTGCCGTGGACGGCCCCAGTGGCCGTCCGTTGTGGGCACGCCAGTTCTCCACCTACACCTCGATGGCGCTAAGCGGCAATAGCCTGTTCGGCGTCAACACCGACTCGCAAGTGTGGGCGTTCGACAAGACCAGCGGCGCCGACATGTGGAAGAACGACGACCTGAAGTATCGCTGGCTGAGTTCACCGGGGGTGCAGGGCAATTACGTCGTGGTCGGTGATATCCAAGGCTACGTGCACTGGCTGCAGACCGGCGACGGCGCGCTGGCCGCGCGCGAGCGCCTTTCCAAGAAAGCCATTCGCGCGCAGCCGGTGGTGGTGGGTGACCTGGTGTACATCGAAGATGTCGAGGGTCACATCGCCGCTTACCGTCTCGGTGCGAAGTAATCACTGGATCGATGTTTCGTGCTGCCCGTCATCGCCCTGGTCGGTCGTCCCAACGTCGGTAAGTCGACCCTGTTCAATGCGCTGACGCGCAGCCGCGACGCCCTGGTGGCCGACATGCCGGGTGTCACCCGCGACCGCCATTACGGCGTTTGCCGGACCGGGCCGCGTCCCTTCGTAGTGGTCGACACCGGCGGCCTGTCCGGAGTTGAAGAAGGCATCGACGCGCTCACCGCCCAGCAAGTGCGCCTTGCCATCGGCGAGGCGCAAGTACTGGTGTTCGTGGTCGATGCGCGCGACGGCTTGCTGCCGCAGGATCGCAGCATCCTCGACGAGCTGCGTCGCAGCGGCAAGCCGGTGATCGCCGCGGTCAACAAGACCGATGGCCTGGATGTGCAAGACGCGCTGGCGGAATTTGCCGTGTTCGGCATCGCCCAGACGCTGCCTTTGTCGGCCGCGCACAACCGCGGCACGGAAGAACTAGTCGCCGCCGTGCTGCCGCTGCTGCCGGAAGATGCGCATGAAGAACTCGCGCCGGAAGACGAGGGCAGTATTCGCGTTGCGATCGTCGGCCGTCCCAATGCCGGCAAGTCGACCTTGATCAATCGCCTGCTGGGCGAAAACCGGCTGATCGTTTCCGACGTCGCCGGCACCACGCGCGATCCGATCCGCGTACCGCTGGAGCGCGACGGCAAGCGTTACACGCTGATCGATACGGCTGGCGTCAGGCGCAAGTCGAAAGTCGACGAGGGCGTGGAGAAATTCAGTGTCATCAAGACGCTGCAGTCGATGGCCGCCGCCCAGGTGGTGGTGGTGATGGTCGACGCCCGCGAGAATCTCGCCGACCAGGATCTGACCTTGATCGGTCATGCGATCGACGAGGGCAGGGCGCTGGTGATCGCCGTCAACAAGTGGGACGACATGGAAGCCTACGCGCGTGAGCAATGCATGCGCGCGCTGGAGCGCCGGCTTGGCTTCGTCGAATGGGCCAAGCAGGTGTTCATTTCGGCGCTGCACGGCTCGGGCTTGCGCGAGCTGATGCGTGCGGTCGTGCGCGCGCATACCTCCGCCACCCGCGAACTCACTTCTTCCGACCTTACCCGCACGCTCGAACGTGCCTACGAAAGCTACCAGCCGCCGCTGGTGCGTGGGCATGCGCCGAAGCTGCGCTTTGCGCACCCCGGCGGCAGCAACCCGCCCACCATCGTGATCCACGGCAGCCGCACCAAGCATATTGCGCCCGCGTATCGCCGTTACCTGGAAAACTTCTTCCGGCAGCGCTACAAGCTGGAAGGCACGCCGATCCGCATCGACTTCCGCGACGGTGACAATCCCTTCGCGGGCAGGCGCAACGTGCTGACCGAATCGCAGCAGCGCAAGCGGCAGCGCATGATCCGCGAGATGAAGAAGCGCAAATGAGTAGGCTGGGATGAAATCCCAGCATCGCTATCCGCACGAAAGCTGGGATTCCATCCCAGCCTACGCAGCCACATGGAGTGGGGCGGGGTGCCGGCGCGCGAGCTAAACTACGCGCATGAACCCCCTCGATCGCGAATCCTGGCTCACCGACCTACGCCAACGCGTGCCCGAACTGGCTCCAGCTGAAGCCCTACGCAAACAGGCCCAAGGCGCGTTGCTGATCGACGTGCGCGAAGACAGCGAGCGCACTACCGGTTCCCCCGTTGGCGCATTACCCCTGTCGCGCGGCTTCCTCGAACTGCGTATCGAAAGCCAGGAACCCAGCCGCGAGCGGGAAATCCTCACGCTGTGCGGCAGCGGCATGCGCTCCCTGTTCGCCGCCGAAGCCTTGCAGCGGATGGGCTATCGCAACGTGGCCTCCGTAGCCGGTGGCTTCGAGCGCTGGAAAAGCGAAGGCCTGCCGGTCAGCGCCGCGCAGCTCGACACCGATTCGGCTGAACGCTACTCACGCCAGCTGCGGTTGCCCCAGGTAGGCGAGGCCGGGCAAGCCCGGCTTGGCCAGGCCAGCGTCGCCTTGCTGGGAGCCGGCGGTCTCGGCGCGCCCGCGGCGCTTTATCTCGCCGCCGCGGGAGTAGGGCGGCTTACGCTGATCGACGACGATCGCGTCGAGCGCTCCAACCTGCATCGACAGGTCATTCATGCCGATGCGCGCGTCGGCATGCCCAAGACCGAATCGGCGCGCATGACCCTGAATGCGCTCAATCCGCGCATAAGCGTCGAGCTGCGTAACGAGCGCCTACGTGCGGACAACGTGGAACAACTGCTGAGCGGGCATGACCTGGTCGTCGACGGTGCCGACAACTTTCCCGCGCGTTATCTGCTCGCCGCTGCTACGCGACGCTTGAACATGCCGATGGTGTACGGCGCGGTGGAGCGCTTCACCGGCCAGGTCGGCGTGTTCGACCCACGCCGCAGCGACTCGCCTTGCTACCGCTGCCTGTTCCCCGAGCCGCCTGATGCCGCCGATGCACCCAATTGCGCCGAGGCCGGCGTGCTCGGTGTGCTGCCAGGCATCGTTGGCCTATTGCAGGCGACGGAGGCCTTGAAGTTGATTCTTGGCATCGGCGAACCGCTGGTCGGCCGGCTGCTCTCCTTCGATGCGCTGGGCATGCGCTTTCGCGAAACGCGTTTGCCGCGTGACCCGGCTTGCCCGGGTTGCGGGCCGCAAGCGGAGTTTCACGGCTATGCGGATATCGAACGGTTCTGCGCAGCGAGATCTTAATTCCTCGGCCGTCATTCCCGCGCAAGCGGGAATCCATTCTTCTTTTGGCATTAGATCAAAATGGGTTCCCGCTTGCGCGGGAATGACGGTCGTGTGGTTGAGGGGGTATTGGGCGATAATGCCGCCTTCGCCAGCCAGGACCCCTCATGAGCGCACGCATACTCGATGGCAAACGAATTGCGCAGGAACTGCTGGAGCGCATCGCCAAACGCGTCAGCGAACGCAAGGCGCAGGGCAAGCTGGAGCCTGGCCTGGCGGTGGTGCTGGTCGGGAGCGATGCCGCTTCCTCGGTCTATGTGCGCAACAAGCGCAAGGCTTGCCACCAAGTGGGTTTCCGTTCCTTCGACTACGACCTGCCGGCCAGCGCCACCCAAGACGAGCTGTTTACCCTGATCGACAAGCTCAATGCCGATCCGGACGTGCACGGGATCCTGGTGCAGTCGCCGCTGCCGGACCACATCGACGAAGACGCCCTGGTCGATCGCATCGATCCGGACAAGGATGTGGATGGTTTCCAGGCCGTCAACGTAGGCCGCCTTGCGCTGCGCCGTTTCGGCTTGCGCCCCTGCACGCCGCGAGGCGTGATGACCCTCCTTGGCCACACCGACCGCCCGGTGCGTGGCCAGCACGCGGTGGTCGTTGGCGTTTCCAACCATGTTGGGCGTCCACTTGCACTGGAGTTGCTGATCGCCGGCTGCACCACCACCTGTTGTCACCGCTTCACGCGTGAGCTGGAGACCTACGTGCGCCAGGCCGATATCCTGGTGGTGGCGGTCGGCAAGCCGGGCCTGGTGAAAGGTGAATGGGTCAAGCCGGGCGCGGTGGTCGTGGACGTCGGCATCAATCGCCTGGATGACGGGCGCCTGGTCGGCGACGTGGAATTCGGGCCGGCCGCGCAGCGCGCCAGCTGGATCACGCCGGTGCCGGGAGGCGTGGGGCCGATGACTGTGGCCACCTTGATGGAAAACACGCTGGAAGCCGCCGAAGCGCGCGATCCGTAGGCTGGGATGACAATCCCAGCATTCATGCCCGCAAAGAAAGCTGGGATTGGCATCCCAGCCTACGCTTATTCGCTGGACAGAAGCCAAAGCAAAACTCGCGCCGAACGCGACTCCCGCGTATAATCCTCTCTTTGCAGCGGGACTTTTCCATGCGCATCCTCGCCGAGGCCCTTACTTACGACGACGTCTACCTCGTCCCGGCCCATTCCCAAGTCTTGCCGCGCGACGTGGACACCTCCACGCGACTGACGCGCAACCTTCGCCTGAATATCCCGATTGTGTCTGCCGCCATGGACACGGTCACTGAAGCCCGGCTCGCCATCACCATGGCCCAGAACGGCGGCATCGGCATCATCCACAAGAACATGAGCGCCGAGCAGCAGGCCGCCGAAGTGCGCATGGTGAAAAAATTCGAAGCCGGCGTCATTCGCAGCCCGATCACCGTTACCCCGCACACCTCGATTCGCGAAGTCCTCAAGCTCACCAGCGCGCACAACATCTCCGGCGTGCCGGTGGTGGAAGGGGAGCAACTGGTCGGCATCGTCACCAGCCGCGACCTGCGTTTCGAACGCAAGCACGACGACCCCGTGCGCAACATCATGACGCGCCAAGAAAAGCTGGTTACAGTGCGCGAGGGCGCCAGCCAGGACGAAGTGCTGCAGCTGCTGCACAAGCACCGCATCGAAAAAGTGCTGGTGGTGAACGACGCTTACCAGCTGCGCGGCCTGATTACCGTCAAGGACATCCAGAAAGCCCGTGACAATCCCAACGCCGCCAAGGACGCACACGAGCGCCTGCTCGTTGGCGCGGCAGTCGGTGTAGGCGGTGATACCGAGCAGCGTGTCGAAGCGCTGGTGCAAGCCGGGGTGGACGTGATCGTGGTGGATACCGCGCACGGCCATTCGCAGGGCGTGATCGAGCGCGCGGCGTGGGTGAAGAAACATTTCCCGCAGGTGCAGCTGATCGCCGGCAACATCGTCACTGGCGAAGCGGCGCTGGCGTTGCGCGATGCCGGCGTTGATGCGGTGAAAGTAGGTGTTGGCCCTGGCTCGATCTGCACCACGCGCGTCGTCGCTGGCGTAGGTGTGCCGCAGATCACTGCGATCGACATGGTGGCCACTGCCCTGAAGGACAGCATCCCGCTGATCGCCGACGGCGGCATCCGCTACTCGGGCGATATTCCCAAGGCGCTCGCTGCCGGCGCATCCACCGTGATGCTCGGCTCCATGTTCGCCGGCACCGAGGAATCGCCAGGCGAAGTGGAACTGTTCCAGGGCCGCTCCTACAAGAGCTATCGCGGCATGGGTTCGCTGGGCGCGATGGCCCTGGGCTCCAAGGATCGCTACTTCCAGGAAGAAGCGGACGCCGACAAGCTGGTGCCGGAAGGCATCGAAGGCCGCGTGCCGTATCGCGGTCCGCTGCGCAACATCATTCACCAGCTGATCGGTGGCTTGCGCGCTTCGATGGGCTATCTCGGCGCCGCCACGATCGATGACGTGCGCAACAAGGCGCAGTTCGTGAAAGTCACCTCGGCCGGCGTGACCGAAGCGCATCCGCACGATATCCAGATTACGAAGGAAGCGCCGAACTACCGGTTGAATTCGTGATTGCCCAGAGCGCTTCATCGCTCGTCATTCCGGCTTGCGCCGGGATGACGGCGAGGCGTTCGCTACCTTCTTCCCAACATCTTTGATCTCGCTGCCATGACCAACATCCACAGCGACAAAATCCTCATCCTCGATTTCGGCGCGCAGTACACGCAGCTCATCGCTCGGCGCATCCGCGAAATCGGCGTCTATTGCGAAATCTGGGCCTGGGACCATAACCCCGCCGAGATCGCCGCGTTCGGCGCCAAGGGCATCATCCTTTCCGGCGGACCGGAATCCACCACCGTGCATGGCGCGCCCAAGGCGCCGCAGGAAGTGTTCGATTCGGGCCTGCCGATCCTCGGCATCTGCTACGGCATGCAAACGCTGGCCGCGCAACTGGGCGGCGCCACCGAGGCAGCCGACGCGCGCGAATTCGGACATGCACGTGTAGAAGTGGTTTCGCCGGACCAACTTCTCACCGGTCTCAGCGATCACGATTCCTTCCATGCGCTGGACGTGTGGATGAGCCACGGCGACCACGTCGCCAAGGCGCCGCCCGGCTTCACCGTCACCGCTGTTACCGATCGCATTCCGGTCGCCGCGATGTCCAACGAAGCCAAGCGCTGGTACGGCGTGCAGTTCCATCCGGAAGTGACGCACACCAAGCAGGGCACGGCACTGCTCAAGCGTTTCGTTACCGAGATATGCGCTTGCCAGATGTTGTGGACCGCCGCGCAGATCATCGATGACCAGATCGCGCGCGTGCGTGAACAAGTCGGCCAGGATCACGTGCTGCTGGGTTTGTCGGGCGGCGTGGATTCCTCGGTAGTGGCCGCGCTACTGCATCGCGCGATCGGTGACCAGCTCACCTGCGTGTTCGTCGACACCGGCCTGCTGCGCTGGCAGGAAGGCGACCAGGTCATGGCCACCATGGCCGAGCACATGGGCGTGAAGGTGATTCGCGTCAACGCCGCCGAGCGCTACTTCAAGGCACTGGAAGGCGAGGCCGATCCGGAAGCCAAGCGCAAGATCATCGGCCGCCTGTTCGTGGAGATCTTCGACGAGGAATCGGCCAAGGTCACCTCCGCCGGCCATGGCCAGGTGAAGTGGCTGGCACAGGGCACCATCTATCCCGACGTGATCGAGTCGGCCGGTAGCAAGACCGGCAAGGCGCATGTGATCAAGAGCCACCACAACGTCGGCGGCTTGCCCGAGCACATGAAGCTCAAGCTGGTCGAACCGCTGCGCGAGCTGTTCAAGGACGAAGTGCGCCGCATCGGCGTGGAACTTGGCCTGCCGCGCGAAATGGTCTATCGCCACCCATTCCCGGGTCCGGGCCTGGGCGTGCGCATCCTAGGCGAGGTCAAGCCCGAATATGCCGAACTGCTGGCCCGCGCCGACGCGATCTTCATCGAGGAACTGCGCAAGGCCGACCTCTACGACCAGGTCAGCCAGGCCTTCGCGGTATTCCTGCCGGTGAAATCGGTGGGTGTAGTAGGCGACGCCCGCGCTTACGAGTGGGTGATCGCGCTGCGCGCAGTCGAAACCATCGACTTCATGACCGCCCACTGGGCGCACCTGCCGTACGATTTCCTTGGCAAGGTCTCCAACCGCATCATCAATGAAATTCGCGGTGTTTCCCGCGTGGTTTATGACATCAGCGGCAAGCCACCTGCCACGATCGAGTGGGAGTGAGTCGAACAGCAAAGGCGCCGCGAGGCGCCTTTGTTGCGTTTGGGAAACTTGGTGCCTGAGCCGGTGTCTTGCCCCCTGCTCGAGGTAGGCTGTACCAGAGAGCAATCGGGGCTGGACCAATCGGAAAAGCAATCGGGGTCATTTACAAATTAGTTCGCTGTTGGTCAGATAGTGGATGGCCCCGATTGCTCCCGCTTTTCGGGCACTAGAGCCGCATAAGGCATGCGAGGGCGCCGGTGACGCGGGTATCGCGTGATCGTCTTGCCAGTGGGAATGAGTCCTTCTGCCATGACTGTCGGCATGACGTTTGGGATGACGCTCCGCTTATTCTTGCTGCCGGTGTTGCGTGTTGTCCGCGAGTTGCGTACAGGGGCAAAATAAAGCCATAGGCTTTTCCGGGGCCGGTATTTGATCACTAACCATGGCATGTCGGAATTTGACGTGGTGGCCCCACGCACTTTCGCGCCGGTAAGGAAGCATGCGCAGGCAAATAATGCCTGCTGTTATCAACGATGGAGGAGGGAAGAAAATGAGCAAACGGATGGTTTCTTTTTCTGCGGTCGTGAGCCTGCTGGCGGCTGGTTTTGTTCAACCGGCTTTTTCACAGCAGAATGTTCTGGTGAGTAACGGTTCTACGCCGCCTGCGGGTAGCCAGGTTTCGGCTGTTACCGTAACAGGCTCCTCAATTAATACGGGTGGTATTAACAACAACGGCCAAATTTACTCTGGTCTTCAGTCAGGCACGAGTAGCTCGCTTTTTTACCAAACTGCCAATGTTGTGCAGGCCGGCGCGATGGATACCGGTGGAGCCTACAGCTCGGCTGCGGGCATGGTCGTTGAGGCAACTGGTGCAAGTCTTGTTGCAGGTGGAGATGCCCCTCAAGGTGCTACTGGCGGTAGCGTTGCCGTCCAATCGGGGCTGGTTGACCTGGAAACTACAGTCGAAAAAACGGCGCCCAATGGTCGCCCTTACGCTTTGCGCAATGCGGGGTTGACTATAAGCGCAGAAACCGCATCCAATATTTTTTATGGAAATACCTTTACAAGCGGACTAACCAATACTGGGACGTTTCAAAATAACGGCAATATTCAATCTACCGGCAATATAGCTGCAGCTGGAACCGTGACTGCGGGTGCTGGCGTTGTCGCGAATGGTCGCGTTGAGAATGTGGAGGCAGGCGTAGCGCCTACCGATGCCGTAAATGTGCAGCAACTTCAAGCTGCAGCCAACTGGGCGCAGCAGGCAAGCCAGCAACAGTTCCAGCAGTTGAGCCAGCAAACGGGAGTCAACCGACGCATTGCGAGCACTGGCACCGCCATCGCGATGGCGGCAGCTTCGGTGCCCGCCCTCGAAGGCACAAGTCGCTTTGGCGTGGGTGTCGGAACCGGCACCTATGACGGCCGCGCCGCGGTTTCTATCGCTGGCGAGATGCGAGTAAGTAGTCATGTCCAGGTGAGGCTCAACGTTGGAACCGGCTCGGACGGAAAGACTGCGGCGGGTGCCGGTGCATTGATGAGCTGGTAACCTGGCCTCGGTCGTGAACCCATCTTTGGATGGTTTAGTTTGCTTCGTTTTCCACGCCAGGGTGTGGGTAGGGCAGGGTGCTTTTCTGCAGGAAGACTGCGGCTGGAGAAGCACTCTGCCTATTACCTCAGCAGTTTGTTCAATACTGTCACGTCCGATGTATTCATCCGCGACGGCGACAAAATATTTCGCATTTACTTCATCAATCATCGCGGCGACAAGGCGGCTGGGGCCAATCTGGCCGGATAGTGTCGATTTCTGCAAATGTCGTTCGTCGCTTCGATACCAGGCAGATGTAACCGGCTGGAATGAGGAGACAGACGATGCGCGTGATGGTGTTTGTGAAGGCGACCGAAGCCAGCGAAAAGGAAACCCATTCGCCGGAGTGGATGGCCCAGATGATGCAAGCCATGGGCAAGTTCAACGACGAACTGCGCCAGGCCGGCATCCTGCAGATGGCCGAAGGCCTCCAGCCTACCTCGCGGTCCAAGCGTGTTGGGTTCAATGGCTCAGGCCGCACGGTGACCGATGGACCTTTTGTGGAGACCAAGGAGCTGGTCGCCGGCTTCTGGATCTGGGACGTCAAGGACATGGACGAGGCGGTAGCATGGGTGAAACGCTGCCCCAACCCCATGTCGGAGCCGAGCGAAATCGAGATTCGGCCGTTTTACGAGATGGCTGATCTGCGATGTGAAGCCGAGGCCGTCGGCTAGCGACCCTGATCCCGCCAGACTTGTCACTCCCGCCATGGACGCGACCGCGAGCACTATCGCTTCATACCTCAGCAAGCGGAGATAGTCATGAGCACGCCGTCAAGTAAGAATGAGTTCGCTGACACCATGAAGACGCCGCCGATCGTTTCGCCCGAGGCCTGGGAGACGGCGCGCCAAGAGATGCTGGTGAAGGAAAAGGCCTTCACGCGCGCACGCGACCAGCTTGCGGCCGAGCGGCGACGCATGCCGTGGATGGCCGTGGAGAAGGCCTATTCCTTCGAGGGGCCTGACGGCAAAGTCAGCCTGCTGGACTTGTTCGAAGGCCGCCCGCAGTTGATTGTCTATCGCGCCTTCTACGAGCCTGGCGTGTATGGCTGGCCGGATCATGCCTGCCGCGGCTGCTCGCTGGGCGCCGACCAGGTTTCGCATCTCTCGCACTTGAATACGCGCGACACCACGCTGGTTTATGCCTCCCGTGCACCGCAGCCCGATATTGCGCGCTTAAAAGCACGCATGGGCTGGGAGATGCCCTGGTACACCATCACCGACGGTTTCGACGCGGATTTCGGCGTGGATCAATGGCATGGCCACAACGTGTTCATCCGCGACGGCGGCAAGATTTTTCGCACTTACTTCATCAACAACCGGGGCGACGAAGCGATGGGCACGCTCTGGAGCTATCTCGATCTCACCCCGCTCGGCCGCCAGGAAACCTGGGAGGATTCGCCCGAGGGCTACCCCCAGACCCCACCCTACAAATGGTGGAATTGGCACGACAACTATGTCGCCAATGCCGAGCCCGACAAGAAATGGGTTGAGGTCGCCGAGGCTGGAGAGGCCGCGTTCCGCAAACGCGACTGACTTCCCTCATCGCCGGCATACCTGGCTTCGCATCAAATTGGTCATCGAATGATGCTATGATCCGTGCATCACTCAGGGGCGATGGGCCATGCGCACGACACTGGCATTAGACGATGACCTACTCACCAAGGCAGAGGCATACACGGGCCTGCATGAAAAATCCGCCCTGGTGAGGGAAGCGCTGAAAGCCTTGATCCAGCGTGAAGCCGCGCGCCGGCTCGCTGCACTTGGCGGCAGCAAACCGAACATGGAGGAGATTCCGCGCCGGAGGCCCGAGGCGGAGTGATCATTGTCGACACGTCGATCTGGATCGACCACCTTCGGAGTCGGCATCCCGTTCTCGCCAAGCTGCTGGAAGAGGGGCGGGTGCTAGTCCATCCCATTGTTGTTGGGGAGTTGGCCTGCGGGAGCCTGCCAAACCGGGCAGCCTTCCTCAGCTTGCTCAATGATATGCCCATCGCCAGCGTGGCTACTCACGACGAGGTCATGCACTTTATTGAGCAAGCGAAGCTTCATGGCCGCGGAGCCGGGTACATGGATATTTCGTTGTTGGCATCGGCACGGCTTACCGCTGGGGCCAAGATCTGGACACGCGACAAGCGCTTGCAGCAGATCGCCGACGAACTTGGATTGGCCGCACAGATATCCCACTAGAGAACCCCGTTGTCTGTACTGCCTGCCGGCTTTAAGTAAACTCAACACCTCACTGAAATGCCCAGCGAATCGAACAGCAATCCCATCTCGCCTGAATTCAGCGCCGCAGACGAAGCCTATATGCGTCGCGCGCTGCAACTGGCCGAGCACGCGCGCGATGCCGAAAACGAAGTGCCGGTGGGCGCCGTGCTGGTGCAGGATGGGCAGATCGTCGGTCTGGGCTGGAACCGCAACATCACCCTGCACGATCCCACCGCGCATGCGGAAATCATGGCCTTGCGCGCGGCTGGGGAAAAACTGGCCAATTACCGCATCGTCGGCGCCACGCTTTATGTGACGCTGGAGCCTTGTGCGATGTGCTCGATGGCGCTGGTGCATGCACGGGTTGGGCGCGTGGTGTACGGCACCACCGATCCCAAGACTGGTGCTGCGGGCAGTGTGTTCGATACGCTGATTTCCGAGCGCCACAATCACCGCATCGACGTGCGGGGCGGTTTGCTGGCGGAGGAATCGGCGGCACTGCTACGCGACTTCTTCCGCGCACGGCGCTGAAAGCGTGCCCGTAGGCTGGGATGACAATCCCAGCATCAACCCGCCGCAACGAAGAAAGCTGGGATTGGCATCCCAGCCTACAAAAACGCCAAGGCCTCTGCGCAAGACTGCTCCACTTTCAGGCTAAGCAGCGGATCGGCGCGCGTGCGCCCCAGGTTGACCGCGGCAATCGGCTTGCCGGCCTTGGCGGCAGAGTGGGCGAAACGGTAGCCGGAAAACACCATCAGCGATGAACCCACTACCAGCATGGCGTCGGCGGCTTCCAGTGCCTGCATGGCGGTCGCCACGCGATCGCGCGGTACGTTCTCGCCGAAGAACACCACGTCCGGCTTCAGGATGCCGCCGCAGCGTGAGCAGGCCGGTACGTCAAAGGTGCTGAAGTCATGGCCGTCGAGATCGGCATCGCCATCCGGCGCGTCCACCGCGTCGAGCCTGGCCCATGCCGGGTTGAGTTCCAGCAAGGCGTTTTGCAACACGTGACGCGGCGAACGATGTTCGCAGCCCATGCAGCGCACGCTATCCAGTCGCCCATGCAGGTCCACCACCTGGCTGTTTCCGGCCTGCTGGTGCAGGCCATCCACGTTCTGCGTAAGTAGCAGCTGGACCTTGCCCGATTGCTCCAGCCGGGCCAGGGCAAGGTGGGTGGCATTCGGCGACGCCTTGCCGAAGCGTTGCCAACCGATCAGGCTGCGCGCCCAATAGCGCTGGCGCGTCAGCGCTTCGCCCATGAATGCCTGGTAGGTGACCGGCTGGGCGCGCTTCCAGCCGCCGTCGGCGTCGCGATAGTCCGGAATGCCCGAATCGGTGCTGCAGCCGGCGCCGGTCAGCACGAACAGGCGGCGATGCCTGGCGACGAAGTGCTGCAGGCTGTCGCTGGTTTCCTGGGACACAGCTTGCGCCAGCGTCATGATTACCTCAAATGTGCTCGGGGCCGGTTGCAAAATGGGGCGCCGGCAGCATTAACACAAGCGAAAACTCTGCGGCGTGGACCGGGCATATTCCATGCGCCCTTGTTTGCCGGGTGTAAACTCAACTCAAGTCGGGCCAGGTAAGCCATGCGCCAATGGCCGCCATGGCCGACGCCGCCATGAAGAAAACGATGCGTTCGGCGGGGTTGCGCCCCGAAGGAGGCATCATGTTCTCGCATATCCTGGTTCCTACCGATGGCTCCGATTACGCCATGCACGCCGCGGAAATCGGTATCGGGCTGGCGCGTTCGCTGGGTGCCCGTATTTACGCTTTTCACGTCTTGGCGCCGCTGGCCGCCGTCGCTTATTTATCGGACGTGATTCAGCACACGGAAGATTCACATGTCGAGCGCGCGGTGCTGCGCGCGCAACAGCGTCTGGACGAAATCGCCGAATTGGCGAATAAAGCGGGCGTGGATTGCCACGGTGGCTATGCTTTCGATCGTCGCCCCTATGTGGCCATCGTCGGCGCGGCCAAAAAGCAGCATTGCGATCTCATCGTGATGAGCACGCATGGCTATGCCACACTGGACCGCATGCTGCTGGGCAGCGAAACGAACCGGGTGTTGGGCTGCTGCGACATTCCTGTGCTGGTGTGCCATTGAGCTAGGGAAGTGGCTCGGCCTGTGACCAACTGGCCGACTTCGATGGCAGTTCCCGTCGTAGTGCCCGTACATCGCGGGAAGTCGGCAACTGCTCGACCGCGTCGAGGAAGATCTGAAAATCCTGGCGCCAGCCGAGTTGATCGGTCAGCGCCGATAGCTGCTTGGCACTGGCGGCATATTTTTGGGAGCGGCCTTTCTTCATGCCCGCCACGTGACGCGCCTTGCGGACGAACTCGAGCTGATAGCGAAGCTTGCGCGCTCGCCGTCGCCAACGATGCAGGGCGTCAGGCGCGCGCGATTCACGCGCTTTGCTGTGCGCCTTCTTTACACGCCTCTTGCTGCGTTTGAGGGTTTTCTTGGCCAGGGAAGGGCGAATGTCGGCCCAAGCCAGCGCATGGATCGATGCGATGATCCGTTGCGCATCCGCGCGCCGCCGGCGCCAATGGGGGTCTTGCTTGAGCGCGTTGTCGAGCATTTGCTCGCATCGGTGTTCGAGCGAGTGGATTACCTCGGGCGTAATCCAGGTTTCGTGTGCCGTCGCCAGCAGTTTCGCCGTGCGTGCGGCGATATGCGCATCGCGCAGGGGAGCAAGCGCGTGCGCCAGCTCTTGCAAGCCTCGATTCACCGCGTTGGTCGGTTGCTCGGGTGGCAGCAAGGGCAGCAGGCTGCGCAGACGACGGCAGGATTTGCGTGCCTCGTGAATGCCCTCCTGCCGTCGCTTGCGCATGGCCAGCGCGCGCAGCAGCGAACGGCACTCCCGGGCTGCAAGCTGCCCCAAGGCGGTTCCCAAGGCCGGCCGGCCGTCATTCTTGGTCTTGTTCATCATCCCAGACAGGCTCCGGGAGGTTCGCTTAAGGGGCGATCATAACGACTCGCCGCTGTTCCTTGCCGGGGTAGGCGGCGGCAAGGGGCTACAGCCAGGATAAGCCGGATCGGGCCATACACCCCAATTGGATTTGGAGACGGGCGCATCGCATGTCAAGCGATGAACGGCCAGAAAGTCCTGATGCACGGCATGGTTCTTGTTCCAGCGCTGGATGGCATAGAGGTCAACCTGATATACCGGCTGGGTCGGGTTTGCATAAGTGCTCAGGTATTGCACCACGACGCGATCGCCGACTGCCGCGGCGTTGCGCTTGTCCAGGTGAACTTCCGGCGCTACCTGTGGCGCAACCCGGGCGCCGGCTGTTGCTGGTGGGATCGCAAGATAGACAAAAGCCTCCGGCACGGCGTTCCAGCGCAGATATCGGGGGTGATAGTCGATGAATTGCTGCAACAGCACTCGTCGTGGCGCGACGCCCGGTTGACGTGCGAGATCCAACGCAATCTTCAAGGCCGATGGTTCGTCGATATCGTGGACGCCCCATGCCAGCAAGCCGCAGCCGCCGGTTTCGGCGTTGGCCGCGCGTGATGCGAGCAGTGGCGGCAGTTCCTGCACCGGATGACGTGCGGCCAGCTCCGCCGGCATGTAGGCGCGGGTCGGCGTGCCTGGTGGCAGGTAATAGCCGAAGAAGTCATTCGCGGCGAGCGTGCGAAAGTACGGTGAGGAACCGAAATGATAGGGAAGAATTGCCGGCACCAGCTGGCTGGTGCAGCCCGGCAGTTGGGCAATGTATTGGGCAGACGCCCGCCAACTTTCACGCCGCGGCAACGCGCGCCCCGGCAGCCGGCACAGATAGCTGCCCACCATCAGCATGGCGAGCACTGCGATGATCACGCTGCTGCGCGTGTAGCCACGGGGGCCTGCTGCGTCGTAGAGGCGACCAACCAGCAACCACGCGAACGGCACGCAGGAAAGCAGGTTGCGATCCGAAAGCGAGGGCGCGACAGCCAGCGATACGCCGATACCGCAAACGGTGATGCCGATCAGCACGAAGGTGGCCAATCCAGTCGCCCAACGCGTGTCTTGTTCGTCGCAGGCGAAATATTCTTTGCCCAGCATCTTCAGGCGAATGGCTGACAGGATCAGCAGCACGGTCACAACGATCACTTGCCGCTGCATCAATCCATGTAGCGCATCGCGAATCTGTTGCCCGAAGAAGCTGCCGCTGGTACTGAACCAGGAATTATGCAGATCCAGCTGAGTGGCTTGAACCATCATTCGGTAATACGCAACGTTGAACGCGAGTATCAGCAGCCCGGTCGCCACCAGCGCGCCGCGTGTGCGCCAGGAAGGCAGGCTGAGCAAAAGAAACAGCAGCAGCATTCCCGTTGCCAGCAGCAGATAGGCATGCGTGAGGCTGGCGATCAGGCCCAGCAGGCTCAGTGCCATCCAGTGCGCAAAGGGAAAATCCGCGCGTGTCTGCGCACGGCGACGGAAGGCGAGGGCAATGGCCAAAAGACTGCTGGAAAGCACCAGGCAAAGTCCGTAGCTGCGCGCATTCTGCGACTGCTCGAACCAGAACGCGGAAACTCCGGCCACTGCGCATGCGAACGCGATGGCGGTGTGACTGAGCACGCGTCGCGTACCCAGCGCGAAGATGAAAAGGGATGCGACGGCGAACACGGCGCTGGGCAGGCGCAAGGCCGTTTCCGACAGTCCGGCCAGGCGCGTCCACGCGTACTCGAAGAAATAGTAAAGCGGCGGATGCGCATCCGTCAGTGCGCGGCGAAATACTTCACCCAGGCCGCCGTCGTGATGGATCACGTAAACCGTAAATAGCTCATCGATCCATAGGCTGCTGGCGGAAAGCCCTGCAAAAGCCCCTGCACAAGCCATCAACGCGATCAGTCCATAGACAGCGGCCTGCCATCGGGCTGGCGCCCGCACCACATGATTCACGCACCCGCTCCCGCATTGATCCCAAGGTAATAGCGGAGGACACGCGCAAGGTAACGCTCCGCCGACCGCGGCGGTTCAACGTCTGCCCTGGGTAGATCCCCTGTTCGCCGGCAAGCTTGTTGCACGCCGATCGTGGCCTTGGATTCTGGCACAGAATTCTTAAGCGGGTGTTTCTCCCGCATGAATCCCTGCTCGGCAGGCTCGGAAGTGCGAGGCCGTTCGCAAGTTCTTGATATGCCTCGAAGGCTTAGCTCATAAGCTGGGATTGTCGTCCCAGCCTAGGTTCTCAGCGCTTCTGTTCGACGTCAAACAACTGAAATTCCCGGATCCGGGCCGTGCAAGCGCTCGAAAGCACGTTCAAGCGTACTTTCGAGGTGGTGATCGGGGCGAAGCGATCGATCTTCATATGGCCGATCGCTTCGGCCTTGGCGACAGGCGCCCAGGTGTCGTGCGTCCATGCCTCGATCGCATAATTCTGCACGCACTGGCCGTCGTTCAACCATTCCATCGTCAACGCGTGATCGAACGTGATGGGGTGGGCGAAGTCCACTTCGAGCACGGCGTGGTGGGAGCCCTCCGGGGCCGACCAGAATGTATCGAGGTTGCCGTCCAGCGCCGCGTCAAGGTTGGGATCGTCCGAGGGCGAGGGAAGGCGGTGCAGCACCAGGTTCTTGTCCGCACCATAACGCGCTTGCAACGCTCCACCGAACTCCTTCAAGCGTTTTACGTCGGCATCCGGCAACAAGCCATGCCGATTCGGCGCCAGCCCCAGCATCAGCTGGCCGCCACGGCCTACGCTGTTTTCCCAGATGTCCATCAGCTCGTCCACGCTCTTGAGCGTCTGGTCGGCGTCCGGATGCCAGAACCATTCCAGCTTGTGCAGCGGCGTATCCACTTCTACCGGACGCCAGCGCAACTCGCCGTGGCGATCGATCACGTTCCAGTTTTCGCCACGGATGTGGCCGTCTTCCTGGCCCACCCAGCGGATGTCGCCGTAGCCGAACAGCGCCACGTCGGCGAATACCATGGTGTTGGATTGATAGGTGCGCAGCTCTTCCATGTACTTCTTGAAATCGTAGACGTGGCCTGCGCTGCCGGCGCCGTCGAGCCACCATTCCACCAGCGGGCCATAGCCCTGCACCAGTTCATCCATTTGCGCCATGTAGAACTTGTCGTAGGCCGCCGAATCCTTGTAGCGGGGCTCGTGGCGGTCCCACGGCGACAAATAGATGCCGAACTCCATGCCCTCCTTGTGCACGGCATCGGCGGTCATGCGCACCAGATCGCCTTTGCCGCCCAGCCAGGGGCTGCTTTTTACCGAATAGTTGCTCTGTTCGGTCGGCCACAATGCAAAGCCATCGTGATGCTTGGCCACCAGCAGCAGGTATTTCGCACCGGCGGACCTGGCCGCGCGCGCCCACTGGTCCGGGTCCACGTGGTCCGGATTGAACACCTTCGGATCGGCGGTGCCGTCACCCCATTCGCGATCCAGGAAGGTATTCGTGCCGAAATGCACGATCACGCCAAATTGCAGATCCTGCCAATGCGTCTGTTGCGGCGCGGGCTTGACGTCGGCGAAGTTCTGCGCCGTGGCGCTGCCTGCGAAGAGGGTGGCGGCCAACGCGGCGGCCAACAAAATTTTGGGCATCGTTTGAATACTCTTCGGTTAAGCGGTCCGGTTGGAAGAACCGAATTGCAGCGCTTCGGAAATATCGTGGGTGGCGCGGAGCAGGGCGGCGACTACGTCGTCGGTGGTTTGCGTGGCGTTCTGCTGCTCGATGTAGGGAATGGTGAGCGCGCATACCGCGCTGCCGTGTTGCAGCACTGGCGCGGATAGATCGGTGACCGCATCCACCACATGGCTGCGCTCGCAGGCATGACCGCGCGTGCGCAATTGATGGAGCAGGCGCATAAGCTTCTTGCGATCCAGCGCCGGTTCGGAACGCTGGATGAGGTCCAGCCAGCGTTCGCGTGTCTGCTCCTCCTGAAAGGCCAGCAGCACGTGACCGGAGGTGGACTGCGACATCGGGCGGCGATGCCCCACACGCACCACGAGCGCCACTTCGCCGGGTGGGTCCACCCGCGCCACCACCACGATCTGTTCGCCGGAAGGCACCACCAGATGGCAGGCCTGGCCGCAGGCATCGGCCAGGTGGTGCATCACCGGCAGCGCCGTTTCGATGGCGCTCTTCACCGGCGGCTGCTCCATCCCCAGGCGGAACAGGCGTGGCGTGACCGAGTAGCCCACGTCGCCTTCGCCGCGGGCGATGTAGTCGCGTTCTTCCAGCACCTGCAGCATGCGGAAGATTTCGCCGCGGGAACGGCCCACGCCTTCGGAAATTTCTGCAATGCTCAGCGGGTTGCTGGAGGCAGCCAGCAATTCCAGGATGTCCAGCCCTTTGTCGAGTGCCGGGGCGCGATACTTGGGCGTTTGTTGGGCCATGGCTTTCCCCTTGTCCAGTGGGTTCCTATCGCGCCATCTTGCCTAAAACCCGACTACATGTTGCGGCGCGACTTGTGCTATCTATGAATAACGGTTTCATATTTGCACAAATGGGCGGGGACGTCACCCCGGCGCGCGTTGCGACAGGTAGGAGAACAAGGTGGAAGCACCGACCGTGATCGAAGATTCCCCCGTGCCGGCCACCGATGCCACGCCCATGGGCCGGATCTGGCTGCCGCTGGTGCTGATCGTCAGCCTGTTCTTCCTGTGGGGCGGCGCCAACAACCTCAACGACGTCCTGATCGCGCAATTCAAAAAGGCCTTCGTGCTCAACGACTTCCAGGCCGGCCTGGTGCAGAGCGCGTTCTACCTCGGCTATTTCCTGATCGCCATGCCGGCGGGCATCTATATGCGCCGCTTCGGCTACAAGAGCGCGGTGATCTTCGGCCTCACGCTCTACGGCATCGGCGCATTGCTGTTCTGGCCGGCGGCAGAGCGGGCCACCTACGGCATGTTCCTGTTCGCGCTGTTCGTGATCGCCGGCGGACTGGCCTTCCTGGAAACCTCGGCCAATCCCTTCGTGACCCTGCTCGGCCCCCCCGAAACGGCTACCCGTCGGCTCAATCTGGCGCAGGCGTTCAATCCCTTGGGTTCGATCGCGGGGATCCTGATCGGCCAGCATTTCATCTTTTCAGGTATCGAGCACACGCCCGAACAGCTGGCGGCGATGAGTGAAGCCGAGCGCACGGCGTATTACCTGAGCGAGACCCATGCCGTGCAGTGGCCGTACCTGGTGATCGGCATCGTGGTGCTCGCATGGGCGCTGCTGATTCTGGCGACGCGTTTCCCTCGAATGATCACCGCGCACACGGCCACGGCAAGCTCGGCCATGAACGGCGGCGTGATGGGCAAGCTGTTGCGCGACAAGTCGTTCATCGGCGCGCTGCTTTCGCAGTTCTTCTACGTGGGCGCGCAAGTCGGCGTATGGAGCTACACCATCCGCTACGTGCAGGCGACGATGCATGGCACGCCGGCCAAACTGGCCGCGAATTTCCTCACCACCGAACTGGTGTGCTTCATGATCGGCCGCTTCGCCGGTACCGCGCTGATGAAGTACGTGGCACCCGTACGCCTGTTGTTCGCATTCGCAGCCATCAACGTGGTGCTTACGCTGTATGCGGTGGTGCATCCCGGCAGCAGTGGAGCCTATGCACTGGCCGCATGCAGCTTCTTCATGTCGGTGATGTACCCGACCATCTTCGCCCTCGGCGTGGAAGGCCGCGGCGACGACGAGCGCAAGCTCGGCTCCGGCCTGCTGGTGATGACCATCATCGGCGGCGCCGTGCTCACCGCGATCATGGGTGCGATCTCCGATCACTCCAGCATGTCCGATGCGATGATCGTGCCGGCCTTGAGTTTCGCCATCATCGCCTTGTTTGCCTGGCGTCGCCGCGCTGCACGGAGCCCGGTCTGATGCAACGCTACTACTACGCCCTGGACCTCAAGGACGATGCCGCCGCCATCGCCGAATACGAGCGCTGGCATCGACCCGGCGTGATCTGGCCGGAAATCGTCGCGTCGATTCGCGCTGCAGGCATCGAGGACATGGAAATCTTCCGTACCGGCAATCGGCTGGTGATGGCGGTGCGGATGGCAGACGACTACGTGCCGTCTCCGAAACGGGAAACGGACGCCGATGCGAAGACGCAGGAGTGGGAAGCGTTGATGGATCGCTACCAGCAGCGGCTGCCGTGGGCGGAAGCAGGGCAGAAGTGGGTGCCGATGGGGCGGATTTTTTCGTTGAAGGAAGCGCTAGCGGCGATTTGACTGACGCGCGATTTCGTCCAGTTCGTAGGCTGGGATGCCAATCCCAGCACCCCAATGGCAACCCAAGTCCGATAGGTTGCCGCAGACGCCAGCGGACGTGCCTGAGCCGGGTGGGGATGACAGACAACTCGGCGACTTCAGACTCAATCTTTCGACAGGTCCTTTTCGTCGATCGGCGTGAGGTCGCTGGCGGAGACCCAAAAGCTTTTGATCTCCCCCGTGGCCATCGTCCATTGCCCGCGGTTTTCCGGATCGCAGATGTAATTGGTCGTGCCGAATCCGGTCGTCGCTCCCTGGCCTGGACCGGCGATGAAACTGCTCAGCGGTTCGCTCAGGAAACCGGGTAGCTCGCTTGGCGTAACGCTGCGGCCGGCATTTTTCACTTCGCGCCAGACATCGTCGATGGGCCGGTAAATCCGGTATTGCGCGTACGCGGCCGATCGATAGGCGTCTGCGTTGGCTGGTGCCACTTGCACGCGTGTTCCCGCATAACCGGTCCACAGGTATTGGATGACATTGCTGCTACGTCTGCCGATTTCCCGCACCAGGGGCGCGGGCCCCATTTGCTCGGCCGCATTCTGAATGAATTGCTGCCCTTGTTCCGAGCGATAGATCGGCGCACCGGCATGCATGCGAAACAGCTTTCCTTTGCGCTGTGCAGGGGACAGCGCGTCCAGCTCGTTGCGCAAACCGGATTCAGCACGGGCCAACACCATGGCCAGGGCCTGATTGACCGCTTCGGTAATCTCATAGCGCTTCACCCCTTGCGCCGACACGCGGTTGACGACGGCAAAATAGTTGCCGCCCTCTTCGCTGATGGCGCCGAGGCTTTTCCCCACGTGCAGCAAGGTCTGCAATTCCGTATAGGAACCGGCGCGCAGCGCGATATTCGGGCGCAGGCGTGCAGCGTCGATATCCACCACATACGGATAAAACATATGTCCGAACAACGCCGCGGTATCGGGCTTTTGCCCGGCGGGCGCCGGTTCGCGCGCAATGTTGTCCCACACACCCGCCACGGGGTTGGCACCCAAAGCGTTCCAGAACGAAATTTCCGCATTGCCGCGCGCAATGTTGCCACGTTGCACTTGCAGGCCAGCGCCGATAGGGCTTAGTAGTTCATTGAGCACCATGACGATGCCACCTGCCGCCACCGCACCTTGTGCCGTGCCGCTAGGGCGCATTTGCGCCGGCGTATACGGTTCCGGGTCCCAGGGCCGTGCGAGCAGCGGTTGCCCGCCTGGTGTAGTCATCTGGGTGGGAATCAACTGCTCGCCGGTAACTGGGTCGAACTCCAGGCGCTTGCCGTTGCCAGCCTCCAGGCGATACCAGCGTTCGCCTTCCTGGATGCCGAACAGCGCGCGGCCGCTGCCGGCATCGCGCGCCTCAAAAAAGGTGGTGTAGGGCACCACGATCACCTCGCCTTCTTTTACCTCGCCCGTCGATGTCGGCGGTGTTTCGGGGGCGATCGGCGCTTTTGTCGCTTCGGCTTCCTTGGCGTCTGGCGCGGCTGCGCTCCCGCCGGGTGCGATCTGCAGGCGGATGGCGACCGGATTGAGTTCGAAGTAACGCGTTTGTGCTCCTTCACGCAGCACGCGGTAGAGCCGGCCGCCAAGTGTGGCGTAGCCCCCATTTTCTTTGATGATGCGGTCGACCGTGGCGGCATCGCTCAATTGTTCGTAGCGCTCCAATGCCACCGGGCGGCGCACGTTGGCATTGACCTGGTGGGCCAATCCCAGCATTGCTTCGTGCGCGCCGGATGAAAAGCCACCAGGGGCCTTGCCGCCGCTGCCTACTTCGGCCGATCCCAGTGCAGCCTGGGCTTCCTGTGCGCTGGGCGCGGTCTGGGAAGTGGCGAGGCGCACCAGGTCGGCGCGTTGTTGCATGGAAAGCGCATCGCTCCAGGTCAGGGCGATGCGCACCATGTCGCGGGTGTCGAGCGAATAATGCTCGCGCTCCGCTGGCATGCCCGGACGACCGATGGTTTGCCAGATCTGCGCATGGAAATCGCCGGTGCGCTGGCTGGTATAGACTTCCAGCGACATCGCCGGAACGCCACGCGCTAGCGTACGTACCACCCGGTCGGCGAACAGGCTGCGACCAACGCCGGCGGTGTTGCCCATTTCCGACTCGACGAAGCCATTGGTGACACTTCCTGTCCCGATGGATAGCCCCTCCGGAAAGACGGACATGTCGTAGCCGACAAACCGGTAATCATTGCCGACGCGAGCCATCGCAACGCGGATATTCATCTTGGAGCCGGCCGTCTCGGAAAGCACGCGCATATCGCGTACCGTCAGCTCGCCCTTGTTTTCCATGCGCTGCATTTCCGCATCGACGGAAGCACCCAACGACATGCCTGGATTGCGCCATTGGAAGGCTTTGCCCGACTCCATGATGCGATCCTGGTATTCCACCGGCACGTCACTCGGGCTATAGATGCCATACGGTGCATATACCCAGCCGCCGTCATAGGTTTTGACCTTGAGCGTGCCGGGCGGCTGTACTGGCGTACCTTCAACTGCTACGTCCTGGCGGCCGGCAAAATCCTTGGGAAAATCGGCCTGGATCAAGGGGTCGGCTTGGTCGCGTTGTTGCAACGCATGGGTAAGTTCATGCAGCAACAGGCGGCGGCCGCTCTTGGTATCCGGCGCATAGCGTCCTTCGCCGAAGAAGACGTGCTGGCCGCGCGTAAACGCGCGAGCCTGGAGCCCATGCGCTGCATCGTGCGCGTGCGCGTCGTCGTGGATGCGCACATGGGATAAGCCGTGGCCCAGCGCGCGCTCCAGTGGCTCGCGGTGACGCGAGTCCAGTGCCTGCCCGCCGCCGGGCGTGCCATACAGGGACGGCGAGCGCAATTGTTGTGCGGCCGCCAAAGTGGGGATGTGCTGCACAGTGTCGCTTTTACGCATCGGTGTGGGCATGCCGGGTAGATCGTCCGAGCCGTTGGCCAGGTCTACCGTCATGCGACTGTTGGCAATGCGCTCGGCTTCGCGCTCGTGCAAACCACCCGGCATGCCGATGCGTAATACGGGTGGAAGATCGGCAAAATCGCTGCGAGACGGTGTCGCCGGAGCACCTGTTTCCGTATTGGGGGAGCCAAGGCGGCGTGCCGCGGCCTGATTGCCGATATGGGAAATGACGGTATCGGCACCAGCCAGCTGCGCCGCATCGGCGGCACCCGGTTCCACCGCCGTGGAACTGTCGTAGCGATGCGCCAGCCAATGCCTGATGCTGATGGCGATGCGATGAAGGTCGCTGCCCATGATGCGCCACTCAGTCGGTGGCGGATGAGGGCGAAGCGGCGGCGCGTTGCTCCCGCCGCTTCGCTTCGTAGCGATGTTTGACCTCGGCGAAGCGCGCCTCGCCAAGGCGTTCCCGCAGTGCCTGCAGATGCGGACGGAAACTTTCCGCCGCGACCTCACGCCCCAACAGGTTGCCGAGCGTAGCCCAGCCGGTTGCGAGTGCCGCGTAGCTTGCTTCAAGGTCCTGTGCATGTTCGGCCAGCTCGGCGAGCATCAGGCTGGTGGTGACGTAGTTGACCGGCATGTTTGCATCCAACGCTGCTTGCCGCGCTTTTGCGGTGGTTTTTCGCGCAGCCTCGTGTTCGCCTGATTTCAGATGCAGACTGGCCTGGATCAACAGCAGGTCCGCCTGGGCCGGCAAATCGCTGATGGCTTGCGCTTCGGACCAAGACTGGTCCCAATGGTGGTACGCATCGCCAAGCTTGTCTTGCGCCACCCATGCCGTGGTCGTTTCGATCAACGTACGCAGCGCATTGGCCTTATCGTCCTGGCCGAGATAGAGCGCCCTGGCCTTGGCGAGTGCATCCATGGCGGCATGCCACTGCGCACTGCCTGCGAGTGACATCGCGCATCGACGATACATGCCGGCGAGCGGGCCGGGTAGGGCGCCTGCCGCTTCGGCATGTTCGATGGCGATGAGCCAATACCGCGCGGACTGTTCCGCGTCGCCGCACGTGTTCCAGCTTTCGGCCAGTTCCGCGGCCGACGAAGCGGCTTCCGGCGTATGGGCTTGTGCTTGCTGCAATGCACGCGTGGCGCGTTCGCGGGAGCCGTCGAGGTCTCCGACAAAGCGCGACAACGTGGCAGCCAGGTGCAGGCAACGTACTTCGTCGTACGCATGGCGCAATTGGCGATGCAGCGCGGCAGCCTCGTCTAGTAGCGTGCGTGCTTCGCTCAGCTGGCCTTGACGGCTGAGTTGATCGGCATGTTCGGTCAAAGCCACGGCGAGCGGGCCGGGCCGCTTTTGCCGGCGGGCGTACAGCAGGCGTTGTTCGGTGCTTTGCATGGACGTCATCCCTCGCTGCGCGCGATAACGCGGCCTCCCTGTGCCTGAATACGTTGCTCCGTCTGCTGCAGTGCCGCTTGCCGCTGTGCACGATGTGTCTGTGCCCATGCACGCAAGGTGTCAGACAGTGTCTGCACCGTCGCCTGGCGCTGCTCGGCGTCGTTGCCCAATACCGCCGCCTGCCCACGGGCCTGCGCTTGCGCTGCTCCTGCATGCGCGATGCGATTGGCGTTGGCTTGTTGCAATGCGGTGGCGCCCGCACCCGCGCGCACAAAGCCTTCTCGCGAGGGATTGGCTTGTTGCGCCGTGGTGCCAAGGGCTCCGGCGTCGGCCTGCAAGGCTTGCTGACGCCCTGGCGAGGCGGCATTTTGCGTGTTGACGCTGGTTTCCATTTCGCCAAAGGCGGCGAGCAGGTGGCGGCTGTCGTGGTCCATTTTTTCCATGTCCCGGCGCACGCCGCTGCCTTCGGGCAACAGGTACGAATACTGGGTGAGATTGAGGAACGCTCCCAGCGGTATCGTAATCACGCTAAGACCCGCCATGCGATTGGGCGCGCCTGCCAGCGCGCTGCTGGCAGCCTGCGCGCGTTGCTGTTGGGCCTGGTTGGCTTGCTGGCGCCGTTGCACTGCGGCCTGATGTGCGCTCACTGCAGTTTGCGCGCCGGTCATCTCCTGGGTTGCACGAGTGATCGGAGCGGTGTTTGCCTGATGCTGCGAACGCTCCCTGGCCATCCTCGCTGCTTCGTTTTCGGCCTGGGCGCGTGCAGCCAGGATCTGCAGGATCTCGTTTTGTATATCGATGATCTGCTGTGGCGTTACCGGCGGTGGTGTATAGGTGGGATTGACGCGAATGACCACCGGCTCCAGTCCTTCGCGAAAACCCCGCACGAAGGCATTGCCTGAGCGTGGTCGGGCTTGCGCGCCGCCGGCTCCGCTTGCCGTACCGCTGCCACCCGCACTGCCACCTCCCGTTCCGGGCGCAGGATGGGGTCTGGTCAAGGCCGGTGGCAAGCGCGGAGTTGGCATACGCGATGGTTGTGCGGGCGTTGCAGATGATGGCGCACCGCTCGGTGTCGCTGGGCTTGCGGGGACTGCTGCAGATGGCGCAACAGTTGCTGGGGATGTCTGGGTGCCGCTTGGCACGGCGGTAGGTGCAACGTTTGCAGGGGGCGTCGAAGATGGTGCGGCGGTTGACGTCGGCGTCGCGTTGAGAGGATGGGCAGCGGGTGCGGCGTTCGGATTGCCTGGCGTGGGGCCTAGCAACGAGGGATCGATGATGACCTTCGGCAGACCGTCTTGCGGTCGCGCGCCACGCACCGGTCCCGTTGGGCCGCCACTGCCAGGACCTGAGGGCGGCGGTAATGGCCTGCCCGAGGCGTCATTGCGTCCGGTGTACACGTAGATGGTTTCGTCGTGACCGACGGGGCGCCGTCCTGCGGCGTCCTGCAGCAACAGTTGCACCTCGGATGGTGGCAAATCCGGTGTGTACAACCCGGCTCGCGCACTGGCTTGCAGCTCTTCATGCCAACGGTCGGATCGAGTCTGGCCAGCCTGGCTGGCTTCGAGATGACCGATGACCTCGTGCCCCAACGCGGCCTGATCGGACAAGGCGGCGTTGGCCGGGTTGCGCAAACCGGGGGGACGTTGGCCTTCCGGGCGTGGGAAGACATTGGGACCGACCGTCACCACGCCGGTTTGCACATTGACGTGCGTCCGCGCGTTGTTGTCGACTCTGATTTTGTCGCGTGGCACATGGAATTGCTCAACCAGGCGTCGCACGAACTCTTCCTGCTGTGCTGGCGTCAGCGGTTCGTTGCTGCGTGTGGGGCTGAGCTGCGCGGCCATATCGTAAATATCGCTGTGCGTGTTGCTGGCTTGCGCGTCGGCTATGCCATAGCGGTCTTTTCCGGATCGCGATTCAACGACGTGCTGCGGCTCCGGTGCTTCTCCTGATTGACGGTGCTCGGAAAGCCAATTGAAGATGTCATCTGACATTTGCTGGCGACGCTGGCGTTCCTCGGGAGACGCCTCATGCCACGGCTTGGAACTCTCGTCGCGATTGAGCATATTGAAGATGTCATCTGACATTTGCCGACGACGCTGGCGTTCCTCAGGCGACGCCTCATGCCACGGCCTGGAACTCTCGTCGAGAATTTCGTCGAGGATTTGAGCTCCACTGGGCTGCCTCGTGGCACCGTCTGCCTCACGTCTGGACGCGGTCTCGGCGAGAATTTCATCGAGTAGCGAGGCAGGATTTTGCTGGCTATCGGCGGGATTGCGGAGCGACGGTTCGTCGACACCTCCACGCGCGTGAGCTTCCGGCGGCAGCGATGCACTGTTGGGTATCTCGACTTGTGGCGGTACTAAAGGTGGTGGTACTGCCGCTGGAGGCGTTCCCGCTTGCGGAACAGGCGCGGGACTTGCTGTAACAGGCTCCGTCACCGATGGGATCGTAGGGCCCGCAGCGGATGACGCAGGAGATGGGGCTGCAACAGGTGTGGCAGCGGAAGTTGGAGTAGAAGCTGGAGCTGGAGCAGGGGTTGCGCTTGGGGCCTGCGCGCCTGCGTTAGGCGCGGGCGCAGCAGCAGGTGAGGTCCCGCCGAACTCGGCATCCAGCTGGCCATGCAAGGTCGCCAAATCCGTATCCGGCGCTGCCGTGGTTCGCCGTCCCGATGCGGTTTCAGCAGCTTCGAGCCTGGTTAATGCATCCAGCACCTCGTTATTGCGGTATTGCTCATGCAGGCGTCCGGTCTGATCCAGGATCACCGCGTCGACCGACGCCGGATCGTAGCCGGAACGCAATCGCGCATCACGGCTGGGCTCGATGATATCGGTGGTCCAGTTGGCCGGACGTCCTAGGCCACGCAAGCGTTGGATTTCCGGTACATCGGCTTGCGGATCGATAAACGTCGCCTGGGTATGCGGTCGCGCGGGATCGGTTGCAGTAGCTTTTCCGGTTTCCGCCAACACGGTGAGCGAATCCAGGTCAGGACGCCTGAGTACCCCGTGGGGATCAGTCATTTGATCGCGAATCTTTTGCTGCGAAATCACGTGATCGCGTTGCACGTTTTGTCCGAGTGCGCCGCGATTGGGAACTTGCTCGTCGTACATCCAGGGTCGATTGAGTTCCGGCGATGCGGGAATGAAGGCACGCTCCGGTTGACCCGGCACCGGTGTTCCTACCGGAGGCGCAACACCTGGCGGTGGAGCGCCGCGGCCATAGTTGCGGTCCACCACGCCCTGCGCAGGTGTGCTGGTTGGCGCGGGCGCGGCGGCCGAAGTGGGTGTGGCTGCTGGTGCGGGTACGGCCGCCGGTGCAGCGGGCGTCGCCGTAGGTGCTGGTGTTGCTGCGGCTGCGGGTTCTGTCGTCGCCGCTACCCGCGTTGCGTCGGGCGCCGCTGAGGTTCCGGAGGCGGGTGGCACATTGCCGGGATCTTCCACGTGCATGACGGGTTCGCCCGAGCCCTGCGCAGGAGATGGTGCATCCGGCGCTTGTGCTGGACGTGGTCCAGCGTGTTCACCCGCATCGGTGACTGGCGGTGTTGCCGTAACCGTCGGCCCTTGGCCACCGCGTGCTGGTGGATTGGGATGATCACCCTGCTGCCTTGGCGGGGGATGCGGCGAGGGCTTGCCTGGGCGCACGTGCGCCAGCTTGCCCCCGGCTAGGCCGCCCAAGGCGCCGCCCGATGCGGCGGCCGCAGCCTGCAGATCCGCACCGTCGGCTTCCACTTGGGTTGGATCGGCATCGGTGGTGAATTCATGCAAGGCGCGAAACGCCAACCCGACCGGATGCAATACCGCCGAATTGATCCCATCCAGGATCATGGTGGCCGCACCGATCGCCAAGGCCACTTCAGTCATGATGCCGGCCAGGGGCGACAGTACACCGGCAGTTGCGACGGCGAAAACCCACAGTCCCACGGCAATCGCTCCGCAAATGCCGGCGATGACATTCAGGATATTGGTCGTGACATCGATGATTTCGGAAATGCCGTCGATCGTGTTGGCGATCCTTTCATAAGTAGAGCCGCCTTGTCCGATACGCCCGATACGCCTACCGGTGCCCTCCCAGTCGCGCGTCGCAAGTCCGTAGGCTGCAAAAGCGCCGCCGATCATCGCGCCTACGCCGGGTAGTGGCGAAAATCGCAGGGCGCCGCCTGCAATACGCCCGCCAAAGCGACGCATCGCGTAATCCACGCCGCGTAACGCCGCGCGCGTACCCACACCTACGCCCAAGCCCATCAAAAAGCCGGTGCCGACGCCTTCGGTAAAACCGGCGCCGGCTTGTTCGGCAATAAAGGCTGCACGTTGTGTGGATTCAGCTGCGCCCACGCGTTGTGACGCAGATGACCAGCGTTGATGTTCGGCCAGTTCTTCGTCGATCAGCGCCAGGTCACCGATCTCGGCCGATGCCAGCCCACTGTCCGCACCGCCTGCTGCGGCACCACCCTGGCCCGGCGCGCCCGCTCCAGCCCCCGTTGCACCGTGCGCATTGCCGTGGGCGGGTGTGCCGCCAGGGTGTGCTGCTGCGCCACTTCCTGGTGCACCGCCTGTTTGGGCTGTCGCAGCACCTCTTGCGTTTGGAGTGCCGGCTACTGCGTTGGGCAGGGCGGCGCCAGCTGTTGGCGTGCCGCCTTGCGGTGTAGCGGGTAATGCCGCGCCAGATGGGCTCGCAGCGGCCGGATCGGCAGTGGGTGAAGCGGTTGCACCCGCCGCGGGAGTCGCGGCATCTACAGCTTGCGCTGCCGGTACCGCGGCAGGTAACGGAGTGTTGTCGTTGTCGACATTGGGCGGTGTGGCGGCAGGCGGGGGAGCCGGTGCTGGTGCAAGCGGCAGGGCAGCCACCATGTCTTGCCGCAAGCGCTGTATGGTCTGGTTGCCGGCGATCTGCTGCAGGCTGCTCGGCAACGCAGGCGAAGGCGGCGCGGATGCCGCAGGCTCGGCGCGCATGCGCGTGGCCGGCCGTGTAGCGTCTGGGCTCGGTGCAGGCACTGCTCGCGCGGGCTCGCTCATGGGTGCAGGCGCATCGCACTGGTAGGCATGAGCATGGGCGCCGTCGTAAGGGCCATCGTTCAGCGCCGCAGCAAAGCGTGGTATTGCTTGAAGTCGATCGGCGAGGGCGCTGTCCCCTGTTTCGCCATTTGCCGGGCCAGTGCGCGGACCACATGCTGCATGCCTATCGCTTGTTGTTCCTGTGCCGCCAGAAAAGCGGCATCCAGCGCCGTGGTACGAATATCACCGCCGGGAAGTTCGAATTGCCGGGCCAGAAACTCGAAGTCGACATCGGGCTGTAGCGGCGCACGCTCGGGAAACATGCCGCGCCATAAGCGTTCGCGCAGCGTTGCATCGGGCTTGGGAAAATCCACCACATAGTGCATGCGCCGGGTAAAAGCTTCATCGATATTGCGCTTGAAGTTGGTGGCCAGCATCACCACGCCGGAATGCTCCTCCAGCTTTTGAAGCAAGTAGGCCACCTCGATATTGGCGTAGCGGTCATGCGCATCCTTGACTTCCGAGCGCTTGCCGAACATCGCGTCAGCCTCGTCGAAAAACAGCACGGCGTTATGGGCGCTAGCCGCGTCAAATATGCGATCCAGGTTTTTTTCCGTATCCCCGATGTATTTGCTGACGATGCCGGAAAGGTCGATGCGGTAAAGATCAAGATCCAGTTCATGCGCGATCACGCTCGCGGTCATGGTCTTGCCGGTTCCTGATGCGCCAGCAAACAGCACCCTCATGCCGCCGCCACGGTCACGCTCGAGAAAACCCCATTCGTGGTAAACGCGATGGCGATAGCGAATCGCCGCGGCGATTTCGCGCAGGCGCTCCAGAACGTCATCGGGCAAGACCAGATCACTCCAGTCGCAGGCACGGTCGATCTTGCTGGCCAGCGCGCCAAGCTGGCTTTGCAATTGCTGCCGTGCTGCATGGCGAAGCAGCTTGGCGTCAAAGCTGGGAAGGCCGTGCAGGATGCGTAAATCCTCGGCGTCCGCGATCGCAGTTTCGATTTGCCTGGCACTGAAGGCGAATCGCTCGGCCAGCACGGCGCAGTCTTCCGTACTCAGCGTGGGAGCTGCCTGCTGCCACAGTGCGGCGCGCGTGGTGAATGAGGGGGCCTGCAGGCAAAGCGGCAATGCCCGCCGTTGCCCCAACAGGTCGCGCCAGGGTGTCTGGGCATGGACGGCAATCAGCATGGGCGAAATGGGCAGGTCCAGGCAGCCGTTGAGTTCCGCAGGAGCTTGCATCTCGCGCTCACCTAGCGCTTCGAGCCCTTCCAGCAAGAGCACCGTTGCTTGCAAACGGCATTCGAACGCACACTGCTTGAGTGCTTTCTGCAGGGGGAGCCCCTCGCGGCGCAGAACGGCGAGATCGAGGCAACGCCAAGGCAGGCCAAGCCGGTCGGCCAGGCCGACCGCTAGGCTTTCGCGCTCGTAGCGTGTTGCCGCCTGCAGAACCAGTACCGGGGGATCGTTTGATCGAGGGCCGAGCAGCTGGATTAGCCGTGCCAGTAGCTGAGCATCATGGGATAGGGGCGCGGTCGAAGATGCATCTGACTTGCGAGTGGTGCCAAGGAGGTGACGCACCAAAGCCGGATTGGGCGCAAAGCCGGTGTTGAGTAGCGAGGGGCGGCTGCTGGGGACTTCGATAAGCTGCAGTACGTCGATGCGGCGCAGGCGATCCAGTGCGGATTCGACGGCGGCGGCGTCGCCAAGCAGACGTCGCGCCAGGTCGGTCGTGGGCCATTTGCGCGTAATATCGTTGTTGAGGTAGGCGTATAGCGTTTCGTATTTGAGATCCAACTCGGGTGCCAGCGCGATCAGAATCAGGTCTTCTTCGCATGGGGCAAGCGAGAATGCCTGCCGCAAACGCTCCCATTTCGGTTCGTTGTCGCGTACGATTTCATCACCATCCGTTGCGATGTCGTCGCATTCTTCCAGTCCCGCGTTGGCATACGCTTGCGCGATCAGCTCGTCGACCTGCGCGTCACTGATATATAAGCCGCGGAACTCATCCAGTGACATTTGATAGCGTGCGCGAAGCCGCAGTATCTCGCGCTCGATCAGGCGGTCGAGGCGCGCCAGCATGGTGATTGGATAGAGGGCCGGGGCAAGGGTCATGGGCTTATTCCCGGCTGAAAAAGCGCAGCGAAGGTGTGCTCAGCCAGGGGATTTCGCTCTGGCCACGATTCAAACCGGCGAGGTTCAACAGCAAGGCCAGCGGCGGACGTTCCAGTGTCACTTGCAGATGGCCGTATTCGCTACCGGCGTGCGGGTAGTCGATCTGCGCGCCGATATCGAGAAATTGCGCGTGCAGATAACTGGCGCTGGAAGCGGCGAAGCCCGGTATCTTTTGTGCGAAGTAGCGCATCAGTTGTTCCGCGGTCATCACGATAGCGGCATGCCATGGCCTGGACCATGGGCTGGCTGGCCGTGCGAGGAACTGTCTTTCGGTATTGGGCAGTATTTGCTTTGCGCCCTCCATCGAGCAGCGTCGCCACCGGCGCAGTCGCTCAGCTCCAAGGCCATGCAGCCAGTCCGTGATGGTGTCGACCGACACGCGAGCATCGACACCAAGCAAATGGCGCCATAGCGGATCGGCAAGAAATGCGCGCATGCGTTGCGCGCCTTGCGCGTGCGCCAGCAATAACCAGCGCATCGCTTGCGTTGCCGGCAAGGGGGGCGCATCCGTCGCCTGCAGATCGGGCCAGTCCTGCGTGTGTTCATCCAAGTGCATGTCGTCCAGGATCGACAGCAACATGAATGCTCCACCGAATGAGGTATAGGCGTTATCGACAGGCACGGCCGTCGCTGGCATGTCCATCACCGCCGCCAGTTGTTGCATGCCGTGGCGGCGCACTTCGAGTGGCAGTCGATGCAGCCATTGCAAGTAGGTATGGCTTGCCGGCGGTATTGCGTCCTCGAATGCGGCAATCCATGCTATGCGTTGCGCTGGCGGAAGTTCGCGCATGATTTCGATCAGTGCGGCTACTGCAATGCACGCAGAGACGCTGGCCGTGCCGCCGCCTGAGCTGATGGACAGGTAAAGCCACAGCGCATGGTATTCGATCGAGTACGCGATACCAGGCGATTGCATGGCCGCACGGAGCGCTTCTGCAAAGCACGTATCGGCATTTGCAGCCGGCTCGTCCCAGCTTTGCAGCAAGCGCTGAATGTCATAGGCGCTCAGCGCGGCGAGCACGCGACGTTTCGATTCGTTGTTCAGGGCAAGCAAGGCGTTCAGCCCAAGAGCCGGTTCTTCGGTCAAGGCTGTGCGAATCGCCATCGAAGCAGGCAGATGGCGCAAGCCATCGAATGATGCGTAATACCAGCGCTGCCATGCGTCGCCTACGGCGCAATCGTTGACGAACCGTGCGAGATAAGCCGCGCGATCGCGAAAGCGGATGACATTGTCGTTTTCGCCTTCCGCCAAGGTTTTGGCAAGCGCGGTGCCTAAGGCTTGTGCACCGCGACGTGCCAGTTCATCGATATCGGCAGCACTGTCGACCTGCCATTCCAGGGCGATATGGCGGATGAAATACAGAGCCTCCGCTTCAAGCGGGGCAAGCAATAGGGTCTGGATCGGCGCAAGCGCTGCAGCAGTGCGCGTACGCAGGGCCGTATCGAGCTTTGCCTGCACCTGCCGCGGGGATGGATGCGTCGCCGAAACCAGGTAGCGGTTTTGCCAGCGGCGGATATGCAAGCTGCCATGCGCGGCAATCATGAGATGCTCACCGCCGTGCAAGCGCGCTGCTGGCTGGACGTTCCACCTGCAAGGCTGGAACATCCGCGCGCACTGCCTTTACTTCCCAGTAGAAACGTTGCGATGGATTATCTGGCGTAATCATGCGAACGTTGAAGCTCCCATTGCGTACTGCCGAGCTTGCCAATGACGATATCGGTTCATTCGCTTCGTAGATGGGAGTGATTTGCACAGTGCGTTGAGTAGGAAGCGTCAGCGGCTCGAAGTAATCGGGCAGAGCGACGGTGGCGATTCCGCCAGCCAATTGGCTTTCGCCTCGGTAATAGACAGCCGCCTCAGGACCTTCAATAGCGCAATGAACCAGATACTTGCCAGTTGCGTCTTTGGGATGCGGAATGAGAAAGGGTTTGAATTGAGCGTAGACGGCGCCGGTGGCATAGAAGTCGCCCTCGACTTGCAGGTTTACCAAGGGGTTGGTAGTGCCGATGCCGATGCTTCCACCCATGAAAGAGGTGACATTGCCGTTGTTCTTGATCACGAACAACTGGTCGCTGCCACCGTCGTATTCGATATCGCCGCCGTTGCTGAAGAAGGACATGTTGCCCTGGTCGGCTTGCTGGCTGTGCAAGGCCAGCACGGGATTAAGCGAAGGATTGCCGGATACCGACAGCGATCCGCTGATGCTGGCGCCTGCGTCGACTTGCAGATTGTTGGCGACGTGCAATTGGGCATTCGGCGAGGTGGTGCCGATGCCGATGGTGCCGCCAAGGAACGCGGTGATATTGCCGGTGTTGTTGAAGACGAACAATTTGTCTTTGCCGCCGTCGTAGACGAAATCGCCTCCGTTGCCGAATATGCGCAGCATTCCCTGATCGTCTTGGGCACCTTGGATAACCAGGCTTGCATCGAGCGTGGTCGTGCCGATCGCCACCGACCCCGCGAACCAGGCATTACCTGCACCCGGGTCGCTCCAGTTGTTGTTGCTACCCATGCCACCGATGTTCAAAGAGTCGCAGGCGAATTCGCCCAGCGCACGTACGCCATCGATCAACTTGCTCTGGTCGAGGTTGGCATTGAGCCAGAGCGTGCTGCCGTCATTCCAGATCAGGGTGGCGTTGTTGACGAGATTGAGCGGACTGCCGCCTTTGATTTTGTCGAGTGCCAGGTCGCCAGCAACCTGCAGGGTAGCGACCGGCGTAGTGGTGCCGCCGATGCAGGTCAGGCCGTTGTCGCGTACCGTAAGGAACGGCACGATGTCCTGCAACGCGCCCTTGCTGTCTACATTCACGTTACCCACTGCGAATGCATTCTTGCCGGTGGCGCCGTCTTTCGCTGCAAATAGAACTTGCAAGTCGCTGCCGCCGGCCTTGTTACCGTCGACGCGGCGAAGCGCTTCAGGCACGCCATCGCGTTGACCATCGGCGGCGCGAAAATCGAGCATGCCGTTCACCAGCCGCGCATCGCCAAGTACGCGCAGATGGCCTTCCACCCATACCAGGTCGTTGGCACTCGGATCGGTAACCAGCGGCGGCTGGAATTTCGCTTTCTGTGGATCGCGGTAGCGGTCGCGCAAACGGATCGCGCCGTCGGCTGCTTGCAGGCTTTCGGCCACCACGCCCAGATATTGGCGGAACGCGCGAATGGTGTCGGAGTCCTTGGCCTGTTGTCCGCTCGCACCGCCGCTGTCGTCGCGCGGAACAAACTGACCGGGCTGATTGCCCTGTTGGAACCAGCGCACCATGCCGATCGGAATCAGCCAGCGACGCTTGTCGCCCGCTTCGGGAAATTGCTGGAACGGAATGGATTCGTCGTAGACGATGGGTGCGTCTGCGTCGAATTGCTGCAGTGCTGTCCTGGCGTCGAGCTGTCGGCCGGCCACGGTAATCGTGTCGTGGGACCCCTTGGTGGGATCGCCAGCTACCACTTCGTAGGTTTCTGCAATGCGATTGGACGTATCGCCGCTGCATAGCGCGAAACCCTGCGGCGTGCTTGGCGTGGCTGCTTCCTTATAGCGCAGCCACACTTTGATCAGATCGCCATTGTCGGATGTATTCAAGAAGTTGGCGAATTGATTGACGCTGAGCTTGACCGGCGCCGCCACCACTACCGCCTGGCCATAACCATCCCAGGCAACGCCGGGCATCATTGCGACATCGACGGCGCCGGACGGCAAGCTGCGCTCCACCAAGTCCAGGCCGATCGCGATGCCCCAGGTGTGCGCACCCAAGCCATGGCGTGCCGTTTGCACATGCTCATAGAGCACGGCTGCCGTGAGATCGTCGGCGCTCAGATATTGGCCTGCGAAGAAAACCGGACGCTCGCTCTGATTCATCGCCGTCTCCTCAAGGCTTGGTGTTGCTGCTCAACTTGGCTATCTGCGCTTGCTGGTCCGCAACCTGCTTTTTCAAAGCGTCGATCTGGCTGGCCAGATCGTTGACGTTCACCGCTTCATTGGATGCCGTCGTTCCATTCTGCGCGGGCTTCGGCGACAGGTCGCGCAGCCACGGCGCGATCACCTGGCTGATCAGCAAAGCTTCTGTCGGATGGCTCATCTCCTCATCGCTGAGCAGGGGCTTGTCGTAGGCGTCGTGCAGGCCAAGCGTGGCCAGGAACAGGCTTTGCGAATCGATGCGGTGCTCGGGATGAGCGAGCGCATCGCTCAGCAAGGTGGCGAAGGCCGGCGGCGTATTGTTGACTTCGTCGAGCTTCGCAGTTGCCGGTTGTGCGCTCATCACGTAGCCATTCTGCTCATACTTGATATTGACGCCATGCCCCCATGATCGGGTGTTGCAGCACATCAGCTCGAGATAGCGATGCAGCATGTCGAACAGGCTGCCGTAGCGAGTGCTGAAGGCGGATAGCCAATACTGGATGTTGGGCCAGGTAGGCAGAAAATCGCGGACGCTGACATTGCAGACCTTGCTTACGCGGCAAGTACCGGTGGAAACCGTAATCGTCGCCAGCGGCACGCAATCGGCCATCGCCTGGGCGGGGCAGGGTGGCAGCAGCGCGGCGCATAGGCATTTCTGCTTGATTTCCGCTGCCACCTTGCTCAACCCATTCATGGCGTAAGCGTAGCTGTCCGCCTGCTTCTGCCAGTTGGTTTCGTTGCCGTTAGCACCCGTCAATGGCGCCGGGATGCCTACCGCTCCCAGTCGTGCAGCCAGTTCGCAGTCGTAAAAACCCTGTTCCTGGATGAATTCGGCTAGCGCATCGCGCAACGAGGATAGCTTGCCGTAAAGCTGTTCCTCCGCGAAGCGGTTGTCGCCGAACGATCCTTGCAGTTCATCCAGCATCGGCTTGATGCAGCACAGATAGCGCTTCATCAGTGCGCCGTAGCTGCGCTGATTGAGCGCATTCCTGGGGATTTTGTACGCCTTGAAGCTGTAGCCCTCGCAGATCAGCGTGGGCTCGCAGGAGACCGAGGTTCTCTTGGGCGTGGTGGTGGCGCTCTTGTTTGCGCTACTCGACTGGCAGCCGCAACTATTGGTGCTACTTGTTGTGCCGCCACATGAGCAACCACCACTGCCGCCGCTGCCACCACACGAGCAGCTTGGACCATTCGCCGATTCGTGCAAGGCGCCGACACCGCGCGATGGTTTCTCTGTGTAGCAGATCGCCAACACCCAGTCTTCGCTGCCTGCATCGCACTGGTTTTCGGTAAGGGTGGCGGTGTTCTTTTCGGCGAACAAGTCGGAGCAATCGCTGTCGGTTTGCGGCCTGCATTGCGCGATCAATGCGCACACGTCAACCGTGACGTTGTTGCACACCACGATGTCGTTGCCGCACGGCGACACCGCATAGCCTGGCTTCACCGTCACCTTGCCCGAACCGCGCTGTGTGGCGCAGCCGTCGCAAACCACTTCGAGCCCGCAGGCGACACCGGTGCCGACCAGATATCGGTTATGCAGGCGGTTTTTGGCGACGATGTAATGGTCCAGGCGATTCAAATCTTCGTCGGTCAGCAATTGACCGGCGAAAAAGCGTGGACGGCAAAGGCATTCCAATCCGCCGCAGGCAGGGCATGCCGGCGTGGTGTCGCACATCGGCGTGCTATTGCAGTCCGGAAGCGAGATCGAGCCGCGCGTATAGATAGGTGAAGTGGTGGCCATTAGCGTGTCCTCGTCGTGGACGGCGTGGCAGGTGCCGGTCCGTGGATGGCGTTCGCGATTGCGGCAGTGATCGAAGTCATGAGCAGCTCATCCGCGCTTGAACCAGCTTTCGAACAAACCGCCCTGGATGCCAAGCTTCGGATCGGCGGTGACTTGTCCGGTCGGAAAGACGTGTCGCACGAACTGACCCGACACGGCCGATTTGCCGGTTTTGTCCAGCACGAAGTCGCAACGCAGGATTACCCAGAACTCACGGAAGTTCTCGGCGATCTGCGGAGGCGGTACGAAGGCGATCGCTTCAGTGAAGTTAGGTGAACCGCTTGTATAAGTCGCGGAGGTCACCAGGTTTTGCGCCGTATCGACCGTCGCAACAACGGGCACTACCTCGCCGATGAGCGGACAGCGGCACAGGACTGGGTTTGCAGCCGTGGCATTGCCGGAACCCCATGGCACCAGCACCTGGAACACGTGCGGATCCTTGACGCTGTCGTCGAATGTGATGGGGCCATCGAAGGCGATAACGAAACAGGCATCGTTGTTGCCGTTAGGGCCAGGGGTGAGATAGCTCATCTTCCACGGCTTGCCATGCTGCCAGCTCGTCGCAATGATTCGCCGCAGGCCGGTTTGTAGGCCGGGGCCTGGGTCGCCCTTGAGGCCGGCATCGCCTTTATCTCCCTTATCTCCCTTATCTCCCTTATCTCCCTTATCTCCCTTATCTCCCTTATCGCCCTTGTCGCCTTTGTCTCCTTTATCGCCTTTATCTCCCTTATCGCCTTTAGGGCCTTGCGTGCCACCTTTGGAGAGAACGCAATCGATTACTGCCTTGATCACCTGCGTACTGGGCAGCATCACGCGGTCGGTGAGGTTGTCGATGATTGCCGTGCCTGCGGCGGGTGTTGGAGCAGGCGTCGGAGTCGGAGTCGGAGTCGGAGTCGGAGTGGGTGTGGGTGTGGGTGTGGGCGTAGGCGCGGGAGCCGATGCTGGCGGATCCACCAACTGATCGCCTGCCACGTACTGGTCGATCGTTGCCAGCACCACGCAATCGGGTTTATCGCAATGGGGGCAGCCATCCAGGCTTTGTTGCCAAAGTGCATCGCATTGATCGGGCGCGGGCGAGGGCGACGATAGCTTGGGATCGACCAGCACGCATAGCTCGAAGGATTCGAGAATCCGGTTAGGTGCGCAACGCGAATCGTCGCAGCCGCATTCGTCGTACAGCACCGGTATGTCTTCGGTAGGGCATTCGCGATAGCGGATGCAGATCTGCAGCGTGTGCGGATCCTTGTCCTTGATCGCGGCCACCGCGGGTTGTGCCAGCACGTCGAGGATCTCGCGGTCGTTCACCACGATATCGTGGCCGCAGCAATCCACGGCGGTGCCAGGTTCTACGTACACGTAACGGCTGCGGCAGTTGGGATTGTCGTGTTGCGTGACCTTCAAGCCGCAGACCACGCCTTCGCCATGCAGAAGCTGATTGTGGTGGCGCAGTTTTTCGACGACGTAGCGTTGTTCGTCGATGAAGTCGCGCGCCAGCATCAGCTTGCCGGTCCAATAGGCATTGCGGGAGAACGGTTCGTAATCGCAAGCCGGACACTTCGCCTGAGTGACTTCGCTGGGATCGGCCATGGTCTCGTTCTCCTGGGCGTGCATGCGGTGAAAGGTTTGGTTAAAGGGTTGGCGGGTTACCGATACGGCTGTCGCGGCCGATCCGTGCCGCGGGCGGTTTTGCCGGTGCTGCACCGGTCAGCACGGTGCCGTTGCCTAGCGCGTTGCCACCGAGCGCCACGCCTTGCGGCAGGCGCGCGATGACGCTGTCGAAACCGATCATGGATTGCACGCCAATGCGCATGCGTGGTTCCACGTACTCAATGTTCGCCAGCACGTAAGCGGGGCATTCACTGCGTAGCCATTGCTGCAGTGACCGGCGCTGCGCGGGATCGCGATAGCGCGCAGGCACAAACACGGTGATCTGGTTGGCGTCCAGCAGCACCGGATCGCTGGCTGCATCCGGCGTGGTCAGCAATCGTGTATCGCCGGTGCGCGCATTTGTGTTCAGTTGCGAACGGTTGACGAGGCGCCGTCCCCACAGCTCGGCTTTTTCGCCCAATCGACCCGCCCCCAACTGCAACCAGCGCCGCAGCTTGAAATGCTCCAGCACTAGCGGCGGCGGTTGGTAGGGCACGCAGGGTGGAAGGGGGCGGCAATTGCGCGGTTCCTCGTTGCATCGATGTGCGGTGGGGCGCCGGGAATAGCGCTGTGCCGCATCGCCCCAACCAAGAAAGAGCAACAGCATGTCGCGCAAGCCACGCGGTGTGCCACGTCGCGCATACAGTTTGCCGGCACGGCGTACGTAGTCGCGTTTGCGTGCTTCGCTCCAGTTGCGCGGCAGACTCAGGCCGATCCAGGAGGCCAACCAGCTCAAAAAATCGATCCTGGCGTTACCGACGGGCTTGGCTGGCGTGCTCATCGGATCGAACCAGCGTGGCAGGGTATCCACGCTGTGTTCGATGCTGCGCAAGGTGGTGTCGAACAGTGCCAGGAAGCGCGCAGTGAAATCCGCACTCACCGGTTCGATGGCAAACACCGCCGGCAGATAGCGCAGCGAGGTGATGCGTGGAAATTCGACTTCCATCGCGCGCAGCACAGGTGTGGCCTTGCCCGTGCCATGCAGCGCGATGCGTAGCCAGAGATAACGTCCCGGCGGACTACGGATCAGACCGTCCCACGACCATGCCTTGCCGGTGCCGTTGCGAGGCGGCGTCAAGGGCTGTGCGAGGGTCAGCGGTTGCCATTGCGCAAAACCGTCGAGTTGATCGCCGTTGTAGATTTCGTCGGCGCAGAAGGTTTGCGCAAGCACCGAACAGCCCTGCGGCAGCTCGCCGCGCAGCAGCAGGCGATGCCATTGGCAGTCGAGCAGCTTGCTGTCGAGCGGGCCGCTGACGAATGACGCGTCGGTTTCAAAGTACTGAACCGGTGCAGCGGGTGCGACTTTGAGTGGATCGCCATCCGCATCGAAATAGCCGCTGACTTCGCCGGCAAGCGTGGCGCACAGTGCGCGAAGATCGAGCGTGCCATTCGCCAGCACCGTAAACGGCAGCGCAGCAAAATGTTTCGCGCCTGCCTCCACGCTTTGCGGTGGCAGCAGCGGCACGCCGTCAGGCTGCATGGTTTGCAGTCGCGGTGTCTGTTTGACCGGGTCCAGATCGACCACGTAGATCGCGCCACAGCGATCTACGCTTATGAAAAGAGGCTGGTTGAAGGATGGCCCGCGCGTGCCGCGCCAGTGACCGTTGGCGCCGAAGTGATGCACGCATTGGTTGGCGATATCCGTGACCCACACGCCGCCATGCGCGTCGCAAGCCACGGCGCGCGGTTTCCAGTGCGGATACTTTTCACGTGGTGGACGCAGATGCCCGCGCAGCGCATAGCCATTCAACAGGAACACGCTTACCCGGTGGTTCTCGCCGCGAATGCGCTCGCGCAGGGCTTGCCGTCGCGGGTTGCTGCCGGTTTGCGTAAGACCGTCCAGGCCGCTGTCGCAGATATAAAGCAGGCCCTTATGCACGGCGATGCCGCCTGGCTTGCGCAACTGCCTGGCACCGCCGCCATGGCCGCCGATACAGGGCAGCGCGACGAAACCGCAGCGGCATGGATCGAAATGCTTCAGCCGATAGCGGAACGCGTCGAGCACGTAAAGGCTGCTGCTGTCGTCGATGGCTGCGCGCCACGGTGCACACAAGCCACCGAAGCTGCCCGATGCCTCGCCGAAGCTGCGCTCACTGCCTGCCAGCCACGGCAAGGTGATGGCGCCGTCCGGCGTCGTGCGCACGCCGCTGTCGTCGAGCATGCGCCAGCCGACCCGTGCATTGAGCAGCAAGGAAAGCGGATCGTTCGGCAATTGCGGGGGTGACGGCACGCGTGCCGGCGCGCTGGGTGCCACCGGCGTAGATGCGCCGGGTTGAGAGACAAAGGCGCTCACGCCGTCACCTCGCTGGCGTAGTTGGCGAGCACGGCGTGTTGCACGGAATACAGCAGTGCATGTGGCTGGATCGGAATATCCGTGCACGGCGCTTGCGCATCGCCATCGAGCACGATGGTGAGATCGGTAATGCTGGTCACGCCGTCGATGGCGAGCAGGCGCTGGTAAATGCGCGAGTAGTAGATGGTGCCGCCGAACGGCCAGCCGTCGCCTTGGTCTCCGCCAATGAGCGGGTGGAAGTAATCCAGCAGCGATTGCTCGATCGCGACGCCGAGCGCCACCAGATCGGCATCGTCCGCGGCCACCACGTCGCCGGTGATCTGCACGAGCTGGTACAGCGGCCGCAGCACGAACAACTCCGTGGCCAGCAACCGGCGTGCATCCAGATAACTGCACACCGTACGCAGCAGACCATCGCTGGCCTGCGGTGCTGGATCATCGGTATCCGGCACGATCACCACCGATATCGTGCCTGGTACCTGCAAGCCGGGAAATTGTGGATGAAAGAACGGTAGCGCCTTGGCCCGCGCCACATTGCCTGCCTGCGTGGCGAGATATTCGAAATCGCTGTTGCTCACCGCGCGATCCTGGCTGCGCAGACTTAATGGCGCGCGCTTTTTGGCCTGGTCCAATGTTTCCTCGTCGCGGCCGCCATAAGCGGCAAACAGATTGCCTACGCCGTTGCTGTCGATGCCGTCGATCGGCGAGGTCAGGGTATCGATCAGGCCGGCCGCGACATTGCCGCGCTTGCCGCCACCCACCTGATAGACACGCGCCACCACATTGCCGCCCGGGTTACCGATAAAGGCCACCGGGATCGCGCCGTTGATGCCATCGCCGCAGAGAATCGTTCCTGCGGTGCGGTCGAGTACATACACCATGTCGTTCGGACCCGCGCCGAAAAAATCGGTGACTTCGGTCCAAGTGTCGAAACCATCGCTGCTCTGCTGGATCTGCAGTTGCAGAGAGCCGGCGACCACCGGCGTCGCGCCGAGCTGGAACGTCTGATTGCGGCTGCCGTCGCTGCCGCCCAGCACTTCGTTGCTGATGGTTTCGGCTTGTTGGACCGCGACGGAATTGGTGCGTATGGCCAGTAACGAAGGCGGATTCAAATATTGGCTGGACACCACGCGTGCGCGTATCCAGTAGCGCAGGGTGCTATCGGTGCTGCTGCCACTGAGCTTGGCCGTGGCGGTGATGCCGCCGGCAGGCAACTTCAAAGTGACGTGCCCGCTGCGCGTGAACGCCAGGCTGTCGTCCTTGAGCACATTCAGCGGCAGCCAGTACGTGCCATTCCAATATTCCCAGGCCAGGTTGGCCGGCAGGGTGATGTTGTCGCCGCAGCCATACCAACCGCTCGCCTGCGGGTCGCTTTGCACGCTGATGGAAAGATCCAGCAGCTCCGAAGGCAGTGCCGCGCTGTCGACGAAGCCCAGTGCAAATTCCGCGTCCTTGGCCGCTTGCGCGCCAAACGGTTGAAAACCGGTGACGCCGTCGTTGGCCGAAGTGATGTCGCTGTAACCACCGCCGCCTTCGGCGCTGAGCAACTGATCCAGTTTTGCGCGGAATGCCTTGAGCGAACCGACGGTTTCAAAAATCAGCGGCGGTCCGCCGTCGCCCGGATCGGCGCTGAGCTGCACGCGCGCCGGTACCGTCACCACGCTTTGCGTGCAACTGGCCAGTACCGGCAGCGTCACCTCGGCGGAAGCAGGTGACGCCGGCTGCAGCTCGATGCCAAGAAGTTGCAGAAACTTGATGTAGTTGAGCTGCGGCACCAGGTTCATGCGATACAGCAGCATGTCTGCCAGCCAGGCGAAGACTTGCGCGAACGTCACGCCCGGATCGTTGTCGTTGACATCGGTCCAGGCGGAATCGCCGGGCTGCCACTCCGGCGCATAGCGCGCAATGCGGTTCCGGATCTCGCTGACAATATCGTCGTAGCTGCGATCGTCGATGATGGGCAGCAGATTATCGAGCGGCATCAGGCTGCCTCCTGGATGTAGAAGGGATAGACCATGTTGCCGATCGCGTTGTTGCTGCGGATGCGGTAGCTGACGCGGATCAGCAACAGGTTGTCCTGGTTCGGCTGGCTGTCGGCGCTGACATCAAGCACGTCGATACGGGGTTCGTAGGTGGTCAAGGCCTTGCGCACGTTCTGCACTACGCGTGCGCGCGTGACCGCGTTGTTCGGCGCGAACACAAGATCCTGGATGCCGCAGCCGAAATCGTCGAGCATCACGCGTTCGCCTTTGGCGGTGGAGAGAATCAGGTAAATCGACTCCTCGATACGCTGTTCGTAGCGCGATCGGGCAATGCCGCCGCCGGCTGTGACCTGCAGCGGGAATTTCCAGCCGATGCCAAGGAATTCGCGGGTGTCGTCGCTCATCGTTCGTCCTCAACCCGGTAGTGATTCCACGATGCCCTGCAAACCTTGCACGGCGGACTTGACCCCGGCGACGGTTTTTTCGATGTCCGCCAGTTCGTTGGGAATCGCGCTGAAATCGGGCAGCTCCAGCGATTGGCCGATTAATCCGCCGATGATGCCGATGATCATCATTAAGGCTTGCAGCGGTTGCAGCGATGACATCGCGTTCTTCATCGCCGCATCCGCGCTGTCGCTGGCGCAGGTCAGCGTTTGCAGCAATGCCGGATTGCCCTGGGCCGCATCGAAATCCAGCGTCAGCTTGAATTTGAGAATGCTGTCGATCTGATTCAAAAAGCACAGCAGGATGTTGATGATCAACAGCAGGATGTGCTTGAGCATTGCGAGCAGATTCGGAATCTGCAGTGCCGGGATGCAGCCTTCCAGCTTGGCAATGGATTCAAGCAATTTCGGCACGGCGGTCAGAAGCTTGGTCGGGTCCGGCACTGCGGTGGCGAAATCCTTGATCTTGCTGATCACATCAAGAATCTTGAACAGACATGCCATGCTGGCGAACAAGGGGCCTAGCTGGATCAGCAGGTTCAAATTCAACTTGCAATCGGTTGGCGGGCCGCTGGCGAAATCCACGAATGCGTTGAGTTGCGCGCCGCCCAGCAGGGGAATGCTGGGCAGATCGCCAAGCGCGCTCAGTTCTACACAGGGCGCATCGGCAATAGTGAGATCGATGTCGGTAGTCATGCTGCGCTCCGGGTCAGATCGGCGGGCCAACCGGCGCGACCAGGCGCCCGTTGATGGTGACGTTGGGTGCGTTGAGCTGCAGCTTGCCGACGGACTTGATGGTGACTTGGCCATTGGCCAGTTCGACCATGTTGCCGTGGGCATCCTGGATGCGGATAAAGCCCTTGTCGGCGCCTTGTGCGGGATTGTCGTAGATGACGATCTGGTGGTTGTTGACCGAGCGAATCACGCGCACTTCGCGCTTGTCGGCCGGCGGCAGGTCCTGGCCGTTCCATAGAAAACCCACCACATAGGGCTGCTCGAAATCACCGTGATCGAAGGCGACCAATGCTTCGTCTTCCAGCTCCGGCATCACGTACACGCCGCGCTTGCCGCCGCTCATGGGTGCGGCGATGCGCGCCCAGTTGCTGCGCTGCGCTGGCTGTTTCCACGGAAAATCCAGCTTGACCCGCGCCTGCGTCGGATCGATTTCCTTGACGATGCCGATCACTACGCCGTGCATCGTGCTCATTGCAGACCCTCCAGGCTGCCGGTGCTTTCGCGGCGCGCATTGAAATGCGTGACGTAGCCGCCGTCGCTGATGCTGTGGCTGGTGTCGAGGATGAAATAGGGGCCGTCGAAGCGTGCGCCCAATCCCTCGATCACCACCTGCCGGCCCGCACGCAGATCGGGCAGGCCGACGCAGCTGCCGCTGGCCTTGACGATTTCCTTGAGCCGATCCTTGAGGATGCCCTGCGCCATGCGCTTGGCGTCGTCTTCGCTTTGCACCGGTTTGTTGACGACGACTTCGTCATGCGCATCGGCCGCATCGATCAATGGATGCAGATCGGCGTTCACCTTCATGTCCTTGTCGTCGATGCTCGCTTTGACCGAGATGGCTTTCTTGCGCGCCGGGTCCCAGCCGTTCACGGTGACCGAACGAATTTGCCTCGCAGTGGTAAGCGTCGGCTTGAATTCGGTCAAAGACGCGCCCCAACGCAAGCGGAAGGTTACGTCGCGCATGCCCGGACCCATGCCATCGGATGGCCCGAAGTACACGTGCTGTTGTTGTTGCTGGGGATCGCTGGCGCTCGGGTCGCCTTCCGCCAGGTAGAAGACATAACCCAGCTTCAGCGCGCGCCCCATCAGGAAATCGATGTCGTACTGGTTGTTTTGCGCGACATAGGGAAGGATCGCTTCCTTGTCCCTGGCCTGGCTGTTGATCACCAGCGGCATCGGAAAACGCTTGGCGCCGCCGGCGGCGCTGCCGTCGGTACGCGTGGCGATGTCGGTGGCGATATCGCTGTCGCGCTTGTTGTTCCAGGTGGTGCTGTATTGCTTGCGGCGAAGCTGGTGCAGGGCATTGAGTCCGCGCACGGTCAGCGTGGGCGTACCGGCATTGAAGTTCGGCTCCAAGGTGGTGAACGTGCCTTTCATCATCAGGCGCATGTCGGTGGCATAGCCCATCCAGACCTCCACCGTTTTATCGGTGAGGTCGAACAGGCCGCGTTGTGTGCTCGAGGTTTCAGCGCCGACGTATTTGAATTGACGCGTGCTGGGATCCCAGTTGTTGACGGTGATCTCGAAGCCGTCGATTTCCTTGATGTTGTCGTGATAGGTGATCTGGATGACGTCGCGCAGCACGTCCCTGGGCAAACCGACGCCCTGGATCTTTACCTGGAACTGCGGCACGTAGAAACCGTGCTGCAGTTGAGATTCGTCGTAGAGCGAGGTCAGTGTCGAAGCCATGGGCTGTCTCAGCTGATCTTGGGGATGCGCAGGAACACGCCGGCGCCGAGCCGACGCGGATCTTCGATCGTGTTGTTCGTGGCGATGTCCCGCCATGCACTGGTCTTGCGGTAGTACTGCCAGGAGACGCTGCTCAAACGGTCGCCGCGCTGCGTCACGTAGCTGTGGCTACGATCGGGCGAGCTGAGATTGAGTTGCCAGAGCTGGTCGTCCAGCGTCTTGTATTCGCGCAGTGTCAGGGTAAGCGTGGCGCGCAACGGCGTCCCGTCGGGAGCGAACAAGGTGAACTTTTGCCGGATGCTTTCCACCACGCACTGAAAACTGTTGCGCCGCTGGTTGCCTGCGCCGGCAAGCAAATCGGCACCCGGGAAATTGGGGCTCCAGATGAACGTACAGATAGGTGGCGCATGGCCGGAAGGTTCGATCTTGATCAGCGAATACACCCGGTCGGAGACCGTGGTGACACTGACTGCGCCGTCGCCCATGCCTTGTTCGGTGGTGTCGCAGAACAGTTCGACGGTAAGTTTTTCGTTTTGGCCGCGCACGAATTGCAGCAACGGCGAATCCAGGCCGGGGATATTGATCTCAGCGATCTGCGCAGCTTTCTCCAGCGAGAATTCGGTGGGATTGAACTGCACCTCGAACTCGTCGCTGGCGCCGCTTGGGTAATCGACCAGCAGCATCGCTTTTTGCAGCTGTTCCATGCGGAGGCTCCTTTAGTCGCCGCGACTTTCTTCATCGCGCTCGGCAACGACGCCGGCGGTCACTTTTCGTTCGTCCTCGCAGCGTTTCCGGTGCGCCTCGCCATCGCGAACCGCATGGGCAACGTGCTGTACCAGGCGTTGCATGGCTTTGGCGGAGAGCGGAAGGTCGCTATCCACCGTATGTACGGTGCTTGAGACTTCGCCGATTTCGATGCTCATAACGCCTCCGGTTTCCTGTCAGCCAACCAGCCCGGCGATCGCGCCGATGGCTCCGCTGATCGTTCCCAGACCGCCCACCTGATAAAGACCTTCATGCGCGATCTCGATCGTTTCGATCGCCACGCTGTTCTGCGTCGCATTGAGCGTCGGGCCGGTGTACTTGATCGGCAGGCCGCGCGTGAAATACCAGATGCAACGCGTGTTTCGCTGTTCATCGAGCAAGGTGATCATGCCGTCGCGCCGCGTGCCTTCGCCAGTCACGAAGCCGTAGTGCCAGTCCCACAATTCGGTGCTGTTGGCGATGCCACGCTTGAGCGTGAGGTTGCTCCAGGTGACGCGGCTGGGAAACTTCAGCGTGTTGCCGTTGCGTCCGCCTTCCTTGTATTCCTCCGGCTGCATCGCCATCTCCAGGCCGCTGCATTCGCTGAAGCCGCCCACGGGCGTATCGAGCACACGCGGCGCGATGGCCGAAAAGGCTGAGCCAAGCATGCCCAGTGCGCTGCTCGTATCGATCAGGTTGATGATGAAATTGTGGTTGAGCAGGGGGTCGATGCGGTCCATTACGCGGCTGCTCCTGCCTGGTCGGTATCGGTGACATCGAATTCGTTGTCGACGCGACCTACGCGAAGCACTACGAATTCGAACGGAATCGCCGGCGCTATACCCACTTCGATGATCAGCTCGCCGTTATCGCGAAGGGCGGGCGGATTGTTGTCTTCATTGCAGATCACGTAGAACGCAGCGCGCGGCGTCTTGCCCGCCAGTGCGCCGCGCTGCCACAGGGTGAGCAGAAAACTGGTAATGGCCAGATGCAGCTTGGTGCGCGTGGCGATGTTGTTGGGTTCGAACACTGCCCATCGAACGGCCTGCCTGAGCGTCTTGGCAACCATGCTGAGCAGGCGGCGCACATTGATGTAGAGCCAGTCGGGATCGTTGGATAACGTACGTGCGCCATAAATGCGCAGACCGCGGCCGGGCATGGCGCGCAAGACGTCGATCTGTTCGTCGTTGAGCAGACCGTGAGTCGCGGCATCGATGGTCGAAGTCAGATCCTGTATCCACGATAGCGCACCGTTGGCCGGGGCCTTGTGCACGCCAATCGTCAGGTCGGTGCTGGCGCAATAACCGGCGACGTGGCCGCTGGGTGGAATGTCGCGCGGACGCACCCCCGGCAGAAACAGCGGATCGACCACTCGCGCCCAGGGAAAATACAGCGCGGCAAACGGCGAATCGAAACGCTTGCGCCACGCGCGCACGGCAGCGACGCCCAGGCGCGGATCGCTGACGCAATCATACGGAGGATCGAGCAGGGCGAAGCGGTCGCGCAGTGTTTCGCATTGCTGCACCATCGCTGCCTGCACCTGGTAGACCTGCGCATCGTTGAAACGCGGCGGCAAATCCGGTGTGAGGATCGGCGTGACCGCATTCGCGGGCGGCGGCTGCGGCAGGCAGGGATTGGGTACGCACCGTGGCAGTGGCTGATAGGTTGGCGGTTGCTCCGGTTGAATATGGATATCCGGTATCGCTAGCAGGGCGACTTCGGAAATGGGGACTAGCGCGCTCAGGCCGCGCGTCTTGTCTTGGCGTGTGGCGTCGTCGTCCATCGCGTCGACGGTTTCGCCGATGAAATCGCGCACCGTGAGTTGGCTGAGACCGTCGAGGCCGCCGCTGAGAAACGTGGCGGCATCCATCTCGGCGAGGGGGACGAGCGCATCGATCTGCGAAGGCGTGCGTTGTTCGGTGATGCAGACCGGTGGTGGTGCGTCCGGCAGCTTCCAGTCGCGCGGGTTGGGCGGCGGCGTGGACAAGGGCGCCAACACGCGCGGGCCATAACGCGGGTGATCGGGTAGCAGCGACAGGTCTTCGTAGCTGTTGAGCAGGCGCGTGCCATCGAAAACCAGCACGGTGTATTCCACGCTTTCCAGCAAGGGCGTGCTGTTGGGATCCAGGCCGGTCAGCGATTGCTGGATGCTGGTGCGGCCGCGCGGATCGGGATCGACCCAATAGAGCCGGTTGTTGGCCGAATCCACGGCGGCCACCATGCGATACATCGCCATGCCGGGTTTGACCGGAATGCGCACGTGCGTGCCGCGCACGAATCCTGCGACGCGCGTAACCTGCGCGTAGTCGGGCGTCGAGTGTTGCGGGTCCATGATCGTTTGCAGGCGATGAGTGGCGCGCAAGGCAACGCTTAAACCATTACCCCAAACGCCCGGGCTGATGGCCTGGATGCGCCATGCCGTGACGGCAGCGGCATCCGCCAGATCGAGCCCCGCGCTGCTGGCCGCATCGGCAGCGATGCGCACGATCCATGCGCGACGGCCGCCGTTTTCAAAGAACGCACGCACCGCATAAGCCAGATAGCCGCCCCCGATACAATCGCCGAAATAGGCCTGGAACTGCCGCCACGACTGCACCGGCAGCGGCGTGTGCAAAGGGCCGCGCGCCGCCATGCCGACGAAGCCGGCAATATCCGTGCGCAGCGGCGACACGCCCGCATTGTCGCTGTCGGCCCGCTCGTAGTAGACGCCGGGGGTGGCGTAGGTGGCCATGCATCAAGCCCCGGCTTCGATGATCAGGCCTTCGTGTACCAGCTCGACGGACTCCATGGCCACTTCGTTGCCGCTGGCCTTGAAGCTGGGCCCTTCGATCTTGTTGATCCACACGTTTTCGGCATGCCAGCGCAACACCGGCGTATGTGCCTCGTTCATTAGCACGATAGTGACGTTGCGCCGGTCGGCCACGCCGTTGCGGATGTTGATGTACCAATCCCATAGCGATGTGTCTTGGGTATAGCCGCGCTTGAGTGTGATGTTGGTGTACTTGCGCAAGCCGACCAGCTTGCGCACGTTGGACTGCTTGTCGCTGCCTTCGCGATAGTCGACGGCATCGCCTTCGGCAGTGAGGCCGCTGGCTTCGCTGAAGCCGCCACGCGCGATGCCGTCGATCTGCAATTGGAAATTAAAAGCGCGGTAGGGATCGTTACGTTCGGCGGTTGCCATGGTGTGCTCCTGATGCCTGGGTAGTCGTTGCCCGCTTTACTCTTTGGAGGGAATGACGACGCTAGTTATCGGCGCCCGCCGTCCACAAGCCGATGCGCACGATCACGAACTCTGCCGGTTTGACGGGGGCTACGCCAACCAGGCAGATCAGCCTGCCGTTGTCGATGTCGGATTGCGTCATGGTGGTACGGTCGCAACGCACGAAGAACGCTTCTTCGGTCTTGGTGCCTTCCAGCGCGCCGCTGCGCCACACCTCGGTGAGGAAGTTGGAGATCGAGCGGCGCACGCGCGCCCATAAAGGCTCGGCATTCGGTTCGAACACCACCCATTGCAGGCCGCTGTTGAGCGATGCCTCGATGAAAATCAGCAGGCGGCGCACGTTGACGTATTTCCAGTCCGGATCGCTGGTGATGACGCGTGCACCATACACGCGCAATCCCAGGTAGTCGTTGCGGAAATCGCGGATGACGTTGATGTTGACCGGTGCAGGATTGAGGATGTCCTGCTCGGCTTTGTTCAAGCGTCGCGTCAAGCCGGTAATGCCGCTCACCACTTCGTTGGCCGGTGCCTTCTGCACGCCGCGGTCGTTGTCTACCCGTGCGTACACGCCAAGCACGTGACCGCTGGGCGGAATCGGATAATCGGCAATGCTGTCCAGATTGGTCGGATAAGGGTCGGGGATGACCAGCCACGGGTGATAGAGCGCCGCGTATTTGGTATCGAATTGCTGGCGTTGCGTCTGCACGTCGGTGAGCTGATCATCCGGCGGCGGCGGACCGTCGAGCACGGCGAATCGGTAAAGCATGTTTTCGCAGTGTGCGATCAAGGCACCTTGAAGCGCGGCGCTGGTACGGCCCGGCACGGAGACGATGCTGATTTCTTCTTCGTTGCGCAGGCTGTACACGCCGGTGCGCAATTCGGGTTCGATGTTGTCTTCGCCGATATAGGTGCTGTCGCTGACGCTGCTCACTGCATCGTCGCCGCGTGTGAGCGCCATGCGGGCGGGTTGGGTGGCGCCGCTGGGCAAGGTGTCGACCAGCGGCGTCGGGCCGAGCCGCACGGATTGCTTGATGCTCTGGTCGCTCTGCTCGTCACGTATGCGGATCAGCCAGGAGCCACCTTCGGAGCGTTGATCGCTCTTGCGCAGCGGCTGGCCATCGTCGTCCAACGGAGGCGTGGCGCCGATGGTCCAGGTGGTGCCGATCACCTTGTGCACGTAGCGGCTGTGGCGTGGGTCCATGGAGAGATAGGGAAAACTCTCCACGGTCAGAATGGATTCGTTGCGTGTGGGAACGGCCGGATCGGGCTGCCGCAGCAAATACACATTCAATTGGAATTCCTGCGAAACCACGCGATCGCCGATGGCGGCGGCGCCCGGCAAGGGCGTGGTTGCGTCGAGGGTGATCAATGAATCGCTTTGCCGGTCGAGCTTGATCACTTTGTGCGTGGACAGCGTGTTACCGGAGGCGTCGACGCGCTTCAACACCGTGCCGGGTTCGATGCCGTTGGCGGTCATCAGGCGCAGATGCTGATTGTCCTGGATCGAACGGATCGTGCTGTTGGCCAAGGGTTGCGAGTTGGGCGGCGCGTTGTCAGTGACTGCTACGCGCAGGCGATTGCCCCAGGCGCCCTGGTCGAGCGCTTTCACGGTGAGCAGTGGCTTGCGTGCAATAACTGGTTCACCGGCGGCGTGCATGAGATTGAGCGCCGAATTCAGGGTGACGGGTTGTGCGTGGATAACGGCGGGTGCCGCGGCGAGCGTGTGGTAGTAAGCAATGCCGCTGGCCGTGATGCACACGATGCTGTTGGCGGTTAGGGCGTTGATGTCGGAAACGATCAACGAGCTGTCGCCCGCTGCTGCTGCCATCGACAGGGCCGATGTAGGCGTGCTGGTCGGCGTGACGGACTGCGCGCGCGCATGATCGGTGTTGTTCCATTTACGCTGTAAAGGCGCGGCCAGCGTGACGGTGCCAGGGTCGAGACCGCTCTGGCGATCGTTGATCGCAGCGATGGTGACGTATTCGCGCAGCGGATCGGCGGCGGCGCCGATCCGCAGTACATCGCCCGCCGACAGGCTTTGCCGTTTGTCGAGCGTGATGCTGAGACTGCCTGCAGGCGCATCGGCCGTAAGTATGCGATCGCCGTAGACATCGTCGCTAACGGTGCATTCCTGGACGCTGGCGCCAGCCAGATAAGACGCATACGCCGGCGCGGCGAGAGGCAGGGTGCCAAGATCACCGATGCGCCGCAATTCGATGTGCTGACCGTCGCTGATACGCAGCAGATCGCCTTCAGTGGCGAAGTTTGCAGGCGCAGCCAGAAACATCACTGTATTGCCTGCGCTCACGGCATTGCCAGGCGCAGCTAGCGTGGTGCTGTCGGCGGCTGCCGCGGGCGGATCGGGCGCGAAGTTGTTCAGGACATCGATCGTATCGGTGAGATGGCCACCGCTGTGTACGAACATCGCCGGCGCGCTGAGGCTCAGCAAAAAGCTGCCGCTGCCGGCCGGGGTTGCAGCGCCGGTGGCATACAGCAGTTCTTCGTTGCCGTTGGCGACGCTGCCCACCCGGATGATGGTGTTGGCGGTGATACCGGCATTGCTGTCGATGGTGATGGTGGTGTCGCCGGGCGAGATCGCGGTCAACAGATGCGGCGAAGAGGTTACGGCTGGCGCTGCGGCGAAATGGTCCACGGTAACCGCGGCCGCCGCATTGTCGTAGCTGTATTGCAGAGGCAGCCGTACGGTGACGTTGTTGGGGGTGCTTGCGGGGGTGACGATGGTGCGGAATTCTGCGCTGGAACCGTTGCCGATCTGCACCCAGGTGGGCGGCACCGTCACGCTCAGGCCGGCATTGCTCAATACATAGATCTCGCTGCTTGGTGGCGAAGTGCCGACACCGGTCAACAAGCGCGTCGATGCGGCCGCAGCGGTACCGCGGTCGAACAACTTGGTTTCGGCGAACTCGGCGCTGTCGGTTTCCAGCACCCGCGTGACGAACAATCGCTGTCCGCCATTGGTGAAAAAACCTTCCACGGCATGCGGCAGGAAACAGGTGCCGCCAGTAAAGTCGGCGGCATCCAGGCGTTCGCCGAACCAGTAGTTATAGTCGCCGACGCTGGTCACCAGTATGGGCACATTGACCGGTCCGCGTTCGGTCATGCCCAGCATTCCCGCCGTGCTGGTGCTGACTCCCTCGATCGGCTTGGAGCCGGTGTCGACTTCTTCGATGTACACGGCAGGCGCGAGATATTCGGGCATTGCTGTTCTCCCTAAGCCAGACTGCGGCGGTGAGTTGAGGCGTTACGGCATCACGATGTCCAACCAGTTCTCCGCCAGTGCGTAATCCGGTTGCACGGTGAGCGTCACCGGCGGCGACCCGCCCGATGTGACCGTGAGTTGCATGGCGGCGATGCGCTGGATCGGCGGAAAGCGGAAATAGCCGTTTTTATCGGTTGTGGCAGCCGGCAGCTGCGCGCGCTGGTATTCCGGATGGGCTGCGTCGATGTCGATCCAGCACAGAGGGGGCAGGGTGCTGGTGTCGTCAACGAAGATGCAGCGGTCTTCCGGCGCGGTCGCATCGCGCAAGCTCATGTTCACGCCAGGCACCTGCGGCTGCAGCACCTGCACACGGGTCCCGGCGCTGTACGCGGCATGGACGGGCATGCTTAATGGCAGGGTGGTAGGTTCTACATCGCTGCCGATGACGGGAATGCTTTGTACGGATACCAGTTCAGAGGCATCGTCGAGCGGATCGCCCACTTGGAGCACATCGTTCGCGGTGACACCGATCCGGTCGGTCAAGGACAACTGCGATGCGCCGCTGGCGCAGGGTTGGGCCAGGGTCTTGTCTGCACCGGGTACCGTTGCAAGGGGCAGCACATGTACATCCATGCCAACGGGATGCGATAGATAGACACCCGGCCCGCAAGCCAGCGCGAACTGTCGCTTCGTCGGATTGGGGTCGGTCATCGCGCCCGGCAACATCGCACGCAGCGCAGGCAGGCTTCGCCAGAAGTCGGTAAGGGCGATCTGCGCACCTGAAATTGGTGTAGTCGACTGTGTGGCGTCGTCGCGGCGAAACACCCTGCCGCGCAAAACGGTGGGCGTACGCCGCAATGTCACCGGATCCAGTACAGTGCTCGCATATTCGTCCGCGACTACGACGTCGCCGAACGTGTGCGTGAATTGCAAGGGCGCGCCGAGCGTTACCTGCTTGAGGCTGGTATCGATGGCGACGATGCGCGCCATTTCCTCCTTGGGACCGGTCGGACCGAACCACAGGCTTTGCCCGTTGTAGAGATTCTGCACGTTATCCAGCGTGATCACGGTCGTGCCTGCGGCCGCAATGGGTGTAGCAATGTGCCGGCGAAAATCCAGCAATGGCGCCTGCCAGTCCAGGTCGACGTATCCGCTGGCGCTCGCATGCAAGTGCAGGAGCAGGGCGCCGCCGTCGAACATCGAAAAGCGCTGCCATGGCACCGCGACCAGGGCGAACTGGCCATCTTTGCCGCCGACGACCGACAAACCGGGTTCCTGCACTTGGATCGTCACTATCACCGGCGGCGCTGCCCCGGTGAGTTCATCCGTTACGCTGCCCTGCGCGATCGCCCAGGGGTGCGCGCGCACCGGCAAAGGGCCATCGAAAGCCACGCTGTACTGATAGCTATCTACGGTGACGGTTTCGTAGCTCATGACACCCCTACGATCACGCCGGTGCGCGGTACCACTTCAAGCACGGGGGTGACCGGTTCGGGCGAAATCGCCGTGTCGATGTTCACCACGCTCACTTCATACGATACCGAGAGCTGGTAGGAGCCTTCGAGCGCATCCCACACGCGCGTGAGTTCCTCCAAGGCCAGCGACTCCAGACGCACATGCAACTCGGCTGCGGTGCCGCTCAGTTCCTGTTGCAGGTCGGTGCCCCGGAAAACCGCGTGACTGTGTAGGCATTGCATCGCCTTGCCGAGCAGATACTGTTCGGTATCCGGGTCGCCCTTGTTGGTGCGCAAGGTGAGCGGCGTAACCAGATAATGCAGGCGCAAGGGCAGGGGCGGCAGCTTCAAGGCATTCGGGCTGATGCGCACAGGGGGATCGTTGAGGCGCTGGTCGTCACGTACCACGCGATAGAGCCATAGCGAGATGCCCTCCAGGGAATTGTCTTCCATCTCCTTGGGCGTGTTCAGGTACACGTCCATCCCGCGCACGCGATAAGGAGCACCGGTCGCATAGAGAAACGTATCGGCCTTGATCTGATCGCCGAGGTACTTTTTCAGACTGATACTGGTGGCATGTATGGCCTGGTACATCCTAAGCGTTTCCTTGCCGCCTACGGTTTAGGGTGTCGCACCGTGTAAAGCACGCCGCCATCGGGCAACGCGGTGCGCCGCATGTGTCTCGTTTCAACCAGTTCGAGCAGTACTTCTTCGAGCGACCGCGCTATCTCCCCCGACGCCGGCAACATCAGCCAATAGCGCTGTATCCCCTCCAACGTATCGGACGCACCCGGGTTGCGTTCGATGTGGCTGAGAAGCGCGGCGCGTAGCACCGCGTCACTCATGGCGTCGACATGGATGGCCACCGACGTTTCGGTCTCACCCATACACCGAGGCAAGTGCCGTGCCAGATGAAAAAGCGCATCAGGCTGCGGTGTTGCGCATGCGATCGATGGAACGATGGGTGCGTGCGAACCCAGGACCAGTTCGGTGTCATCGCATCTGGTCCCCTGTTTTGGCGAGTTTCGACGCTGGGGCTGTTTGCACCCGGGGCAGGGTGTGCAGAAGTACATCCCTCAGGAGCGAATCCAAGCTTGATGCGCACGGGTGAGCCCGGCACGAAGATCGCCGAGACAAAGACTGGATGGGGCGCCGATGATGGCCTGGGTTGCCCCGGACTTGCTCCGGGGTCACCTGTATGCGCGCTTCGCAGCCACATAAGCGTGTAGGCTGGGATGACAATCCCAGCATCGGGATGCCGTATGCAAAGCTGGGATTAACATCCCAGCCTACGCGCTTGCTCCGGGGGCATGGAGCCTAGGCCTCGATCTGGTACTTCTTCAGCAGACGCCCGAGATGACGTCGCTCCGTACCGATCAGGCGTGCTGCGGCAGAGACATTGCCACCGCTATGGTGCATGGCGGCGCGTAGAAAGCGGCTTTCGAATTCCACGATCGCGCGTTCCTTGGCGCAGCGATAATTCATGCTTGATCCGGCAGGTTCCGGCGCTTGCAGTCCGGCTGGCGTGTTCAACTGTATGCAGGGACCGTCGCCCAGCAACAGCCCCTGGTAAACCATGTTTTCCAGCTCACGGATATTGCCGGGCCAGTGGTAGCAGCTGAACCAGTGCAGGGTCTGGGGATCGAACGGGCGCACGCATTTGCCGAAGCGCGCACTGCCGATCTGCGCGAAGTGCCGGGCCAGCAATTCGGGGTCGCCCTCGCGTTCGCGCAAGGGCGGAAGGCGTAGATGCAGAATACGCAGGCGATAAAACAGGTCCAGGCGAAATTGCCCTTGTGCCTCCAGCTCGCTGAGCCTGCGATTGGTTGCGGCAATGATGCGTACATCCGAACTGCGTTCGGTGCGTCCGCCGACGGGGCGAAACTGCTGGTCCTGCAAGAAACGCAGCAGCGCCACCTGCGCCTTGCCCGACAAGGCGTCGACTTCATCCAGGAACAGGGTGCCCGCATGGGCCAGTTCGACCACGCCAGGCTTGTCCGTGCGTGCGTCGGTGAACGCGCCACGGCAATGTCCGAACAATTCGCTCTCGATCAGATTGTCAGGCAGGGCGCCGCAATTGAGTGGAACAAAAGGACCATGCCGACGCTTGCCCTGATAGTGGATGGCCCGCGCAGCGAGTTCCTTGCCCGTACCCGTTTCGCCTTCGATCAACACTGGCGCGTCATACAGGGTGATCTTCTCGATGAGCGCCATCATTTTCAGAAAAGCACACGACTTCCCGATCATAGTACCTCCATAGGCAAACACCCTGCGCTCCCGCGTGCCGCGGTGCGCAGCGAAGAAACCCCGGTTGATGCCCTGTGCCGGAAGAGCTGGTGCCGACAGCGAATTCTTACAGAATATTCGATACGAATCCGTAAATAATTACTGGATGACAGAGTTTGCTTTTTCGGAAGGACGAGCAGTTCGCGTATGGACCGATTGAATACGGGGCGCTGAAGGCCGGCGATTGTAGCTTCGGTGCTACGCCGATGACGGCCGAAACTGTTTCATCATGTTTACATCGCGGTGTTACGAGTCGACCGGCACGTGCGCCTAGTCCATCTTTGGTGTCGCGGCTATGCGCATGAAAAGGCCAGGTTTTCCACCCGCGCGCAACGTGCCTGGCCGGGCGTGAGGAACTACCAAACGGTCATCGTGATAGGCCGGTCACGATACTTGCCGTGTCAGTCATTGCTTTGGAACTTACCGCTACCGGTTTTCATCGCACGGAGCGTAGTCGCCGAAGACTGTGTTGACGATGTTGAGCGTGCTTTATGCCGACTTGCACCAAATGGCGTCCGACGTGATGTGGCGCGCGTCGGTTTGTCCGGTCAGCGCCATGCTCACGCTGAGCTCGCGGCGGATCAGTTCGATGGTCTTGGTCACGCCGGCTTCGCCCATCGCGCCCAGGCCGTAAAGAAATGCCTTGCCGATCAGGCCGGCATGGGCGCCGTAGGCAAGCGCCTTGAGCAGATCCTGTCCGCTCTGGATGCCGCTGTCCAATAGCACCTGCGTGCGGTCGCCCACGGCCTCAACGATGGAGGGCAAAACGTCGATGGTGGCTGGGGCACCGTCGAGCTGACGGCCGCCATGATTGGAGACGACGATGGCGTCGACGCCGAGGGACGCTGCGATGCGTGCATCCTCCGAATCGAGGATGCCTTTGATGATCAGCTTGCCGGGCCACAGCTCGCGGATCCATTCCAGGTCTTTCCAGTCCAGCGTGGGATCGAACTGGTTGGCGATCCATTGGGCGAGGGTGGTGAGGCTGTCGGTGTCCTGGATGCGGCCTTGCAGGTTGCCGAAGGAGCGGCTGGGCGCGCGCAACATGCTCCAGGCCCAGCGCGGTTTGCTGGCCATGTCCAGGATGTTGCGCAGGGTGATCTTCGGCGGTACCGAAAGGCCGTTCTTGATCTCGCGATGGCGCTGGCCTTGCACGGTGAGATCGGCCGTGAGCATCAAGGCCGAACATTCGGCGGCCTTGGCGCGTTGGATCAGGTCGCGGGTGAAGCCGCGATCACGCATCACGTAGACCTGGAACCAGAACGGTTTTCCTGTCGCCGCGCGCACCTGTTCGATCGAGCAGATCGACATGGTGCTCAGGCAGAAGGGAATCCCGGCTTGCTGAGCTGCACGCGCTCCCAGAATCTCGCCGGCGCCATGTTGCAGTCCGGTGAGGCCGGTGGGAGCGATGGCCAGCGGCATCGATACCGGCTGGCCTACGATATCCGTAGCCAGCGAGCGGTTGTCCACGTTGCTCATCACCCGTTGCCGCAGGGCGATGCGTTCGAACGCAGCGCGGTTGGCGCGCAACGTCACCTCATCGTACGAGCCACGATCGGCGTATTCGAAGAAGGCGCGCGGTACGCGACGCTTCGCCAGTTCGCGCAGATCGGCAACGTTGGTGATGGGTGTCGTCATTGCGCAGTGGCGGCGTCGAGAGGTTCACACCATACAGGGCCATCCGGGTAACTGTACTGCGCCAGCGTATTGGCGTGCATCTGGGCGGAGAAGCCCGGTGCCTGCGGCGCGATGTAGTGCCCGTTACGGATCACCACCGGATCGACGAAATGCTCGTGCAGGTGATCGACGAATTCGATCGCGCGATCCTCCTTCTTGCCGGTGATCGCCACGAAGTCCGCCATCGCCAGGTGCTGCACCAGTTCGCACAGGCCGACGCCGCCGGCGTGCGGATACACGCGAATCCCGAACTTGGCCGCCAGCAGCAGGATAGCGAGGTTCTCGTTGACGCCGCCCACGCGCGCGGCATCGATCTGCACCAGATCCACCGCGCCGGCCTGGAACAGCTGCTTGAAGATCACGCGGTTCTGGGTGTGTTCGCCAGTGGAAATCGGCACCGGTGCCACCGCTTTGCGGATGGCGGCATGACCGAGCACGTCGTCCGGGCTGGTCGGCTCCTCCACCCATTTCAACTGCACGTCGACCAGGCGGCGCAGCCAGGCGATGGCGTCGGGCACGTTCCAGCGCTGGTTCGCATCCACTGCAATGGCGATATCAGGGCCGACGGTTGCGCGTGCCAATTGGCAGCGGCGCACGTCGTCTTCAACGTTCATGCCCACCTTGAGCTTGATCGTGCGGAAGCCCTGTGCCACGGCTTCGCGTGCCAGGCGCTGCATTTTTTCGTCGGAATAGCCGAGCCAGCCGGGCGAAGTGGTATAGGCCGGGTAGCCTTCACGCAGCAGTTGCTCGATGCGTCCGGCTTTGCCCGGCGCGGCGGCGTGCAGCATGGTCAGCGCTTCTTCGGGCGTCAACGCATCGGTGAGATAGCGGAAATCGAGGGTGGCGACGAGCTGCTCGGGCGTCATGTCGGCGATGAAGCGCCACAACGGCTTGCCGGCCACGCGCGCGGCGAGATCCCACGCGGCGTTGACCACCGCGCCGATCGCCATGTGCATCACGCCTTTTTCAGGGCCGAGCCAACGCAATTGCGAATCGCCGACCATGCGCATCGAGAACCCGCCGAGATCGCCGATCACCTCATCGAGGCTGAGGCCGACCACGTGACCGGCCAGCGCATCGATCGCTGCCTTTTGCACGTCATTGCCGCGGCCGATGGTGAACGCCAGGCCATAGCCGGCGAGGCCTGGCTGATCCGTGCGCATCACCACATAGGCGGCGGAATAGTCCGGATCGGGATTCATGGCATCGGAGCCATCCAGTTCGCGCGAAGTGGGGAAGCGAACGTCGTAAGTGTCCAGTGCCGTGATCTTGCTCATCGAGTGCCTGTCCTTGCATCCGGAACATCCGGAAAGGGAAAGTGGGGTGCCGTCATACGGAGTTACGGTCATTGGGATGCGCGCGGACTTGCTGGCGTTGCCGGCCGAGCCCGTCGATGCCCAGTTCAATCTTGTCGCCGGGGCGCAGGTACACCGGCGGCTTCAGCCCCAGGCCGACGCCGGAGGGTGTGCCGGTGCTGATCACGTCGCCGGGCAGCAGCGTCATGTAGCGGCTGATATAGCTCACCAGCTGCGCCACGCCGAAAATCATCGTGCGTGTGTTGCCGTTCTGGTAGCGATGGCCGTTCACTTCCAGCCAAAGGCCCAACTGTTGCGGATCGGGTAGTTCGTCGGTGGTCACCAGCCACGGGCCGATCGGGCCGAAGCTGTCGCAGCTCTTGCCCTTCACCCACTGACCACCGTGCTCGAGCTGGAACTCGCGCTCGGAAAGATCGTTGATCACCACGTAGCCGGCCACATGCGCCAGCGCGTCTTCCACGCTGACGCTGCGCGCGGTCTCGCCGATCACCACGCCCAGTTCCACTTCCCAGTCGGTTTTCACCGAGCCTTGCGGAATGATCACATCATCGTTGGGACCGTTGATGGCACTGGTGGCCTTCATGAACAGGATCGGCTGTTCCGGTATTGGCGCGCCGGTTTCGGCGGCGTGCTCGCTGTAGTTCAGTCCCACGCAGATGAACTTGCTTACGTGCGCTACCGGCGCGCCGTAGCGTGGTTCGCCGGAGACCAGCGGCAGAGTGTTCGGGTCGATTGCGGCGAGGCGCGTGCGACCTTCGCGCGAGAGCGCCTGCGTATCGATGTCATTCACAACGGCGGACAGGTCGCGCAGCGCGCCGTCCTTGTCGACCAGGCCTGGCTTTTCCTTGCCGGCCGCGCCATAGCGTACGAGTTTCATGCTGTTCTCTTCGGGCTCAGTTGGACCAGCCGCCGTCCACGACGTGCACGGTGCCGGTGGTGAATGCGGATTCGTCGGCGGCGAGATACAGCGCCAGCGCGGCGATTTCTTCGGGCTCGCCGAGGCGGCCCATCGGTTGACGCTGGACGAAGCTGCGCCAGTTGGCCTCTTCATCACCGGCCAGCGCGCGTACGCGGTCACCTAGCGACGGCGTTTTCACCGTGCCGGGGCAGATCGCATTGCAGCGTACGCCGCGCGCTACGTAATCGGCCGCAATTGAGCGGGTGAGGCCGATCACCGCCGCCTTGGTAGCCGTATAGGCAAAGCGGTTGGGCACGCCCTTGATGCTGGACGCCACCGAGGACATGTTGATGATGCTGCCCCTGCCGCGTTCGAGCATGCCAGGCAATACCGCCTTGCACAGATGGAACATGCTGTTGACGTTGATCGCGAACGAGCGGCGCCAGCTCGCTTCGTCGGTATCCAGGATAGTGCCCGCGTGTACGTAGCCGGCGCAGTTGAACAACACATCAAACGGGCCGGTCTCGTTGACGAGCGTCTGAATCTGTTCGGCTTGCGTCACGTCCAGCGAGCGAGTGGTGATTGCGGGGTGTTCAGCGGCAAGGCTGGCCAGCGCCTCAGCGTTGATGTCGGTCGCAAGCACCTTGGCGCCTTCCCGCGCAAAGGCGAGGGCGGTAGCACGGCCGATGCCGGCACCAGCCGCGGTGATCAAGGCATATTTGTTGGCGAGGCGTCCGCTCATGCGCGAGGCTCCTTGCTATGCGCGTCAATTCGCGTCGTGGGTGAGGTCATGGCTTGTTCCTTGGTTAGGAAGATCTATATTCAGCGCGTAGAAGCGCACGGCATTGGCAGCGAATACTTCCGCTTGCGAGCCCTGGGCATAGCGCTCCGTAAGAGTCATGGCGACATGCAGCCAATGCGCGTAGTCGGCACGCGTGGTCAGCAACGGCCAATCGCTGCCCCACATCAGCCGCTGCGGGCCGAAATGCGCGAACAGGTCGGCGACATAAGGTTCGATCGCGTCTTCGTGTACCGGCTCACCCAGCAGGGTGAGCAGGCCCGATAGCTTGCATTGCAGCAACGGATGCTGGGACAGCTCGTCGATCCAGCTGGTCCATTGATCGAAGCGGCCATCACCGATCGCCGGCTTGCCGGCATGATCGAGTACAACGTTCAACTGTGGATGTCGGCGCAGACGGCGCAGCAGGGCAGGGAGCTGGCGCATGTCGACCAGCGCATCGAAGCTGAGACCGCAATCCTGGATGCAGTCGAACGCACGATCGAGCGAAGGCCGGGCCAGCCAGTCCGGATCGGCCAGGTCCTGCGCCATCGGGCGCAAGCCGCGCAGCAGGCCACGGCCGTCGCGAATCAGCGCGTCGATCCGCGCATCGACGTCGCTGGCTTCCATGTCGACCCAGCCCACCACCCCGGCCACGGCCGGATCTTCCTGCGCCAGTTCGAACAGATACCGCGTTTCCGCTTCGGTAGGCGCGGCTTGCACGAGCACGCTGTATTGCACCCCGGCTGTCGCACGCTGCGCGCGAAGATCGCGCGGCAGGAACGCTCGTTGCAGGGTTGCGGGAGCCTGCGCAAGCCAACCGTAGTCAGCGCGCGCCGGCTGCCAGTAATGCTGGTGGGCGTCGACAATGATCACGGGGTGGGAACTCCTTCCTGCAACAAGCCGGCCTCGCGCAAGGCCTGCCATGCCGCATCAGGAATGGATGCCTGCAAGCGCGCAGCCGCCTGATCGACTTCGTCGATCGAGCGCAGCCCGCACACCACGCACGCCACGGCCGGATGCGCCAAAGGAAATTGCAAAGCCGCGGCGCCCACATCGGTATGTGTGCGAGCGAGTACGTCGTAGTAACGTTGCGCGCGCGCAAGGGTGGATTCTTCGGCCGGCGCATAGTTGTAGAACTTGCCGGGGCCGTGCGCTCCGCCAAGCAAGCCGGAGTTGTACGGCCCTGCCGCCAGCACGGCGACACCACGTGCTTGCGCTTGCGCCATCACGTCTTGGGCTTGCTGTTGCTCGAACAGCGTATAGCGTCCGGCCAGCATGATCACGTCGAGCGGAAAGCGTGGCATCACCTCCAGGCATACCGCTTCCTCGTTCACGCCGATGCCGATCGCCTTGCATATGCCCTGGGCGCGAAGTTCCGCCATTGCCGGCAGCGCTTCGTCCAAGGCCTGGCGCAGGATCGCCGTGTGATGGCCAGCATGGGTGAGCGCGCCGATGTCATGCAGCAGCAGTACCTCGACATGATCGGTGCGCAGGCGGCGCAAGCTCGCTTCAACGGAACGCAGCACGCCTTCGCGGCTGTAGTCGAAGCGTGCGCGATGGCCGTCGACGATGAAGCCGTCGGCGTGACTCGTCTGTTGTGCATCGTTCTCGATCAGCCGGCCCACCTTGGTCGACAAGCTGAAGCTCTCGCGAGGCACTCCTCTCAATGCGTCGCCGAGCCGGATTTCGCTGAGGCCGTAGCCGTAATAGGGGGCGGTATCGAAATGCCGGATGTCGCAATGCCAGGCATGCGCGATGGTGGCGGTGGCCGAAGCGTCATCCACCGACTCGTACAGGTTACCGATCGGCGCGCCGCCGAACGACAGCCGTGAAGCCAGCCATGCTGGCTTCCGAGCCTGGGCTTCGCCGAGATCCGGCCTGGTCGTTGATGCCGCCATTGATCCTCACGATCGCTCGTTGAACTGCCCCGGCAAAGCGGTTTTTCGTACCTGGCCAGGCCCTTGTCGGCGCATCATCGCGCATCTGCTCTTCTGTGTATATATAAACAATTGATTCATAGGTGCCGAAAGTGGGTTCTTGCGGTTGGACCGAAGAAAGGGGTTGCAATTGGCTTTCACTCGATCTAAAACATATATGAAATTTTATTTTGCTAATGAACACGTCGCCGACGAGGAGTCTCGTCGGCGCGGTCTTGGGCGGCGAGCAAAAAGGGCGGTCCTATGCGGTTTTCGACAGAAAGTGCCGGTCAGCACGCGTTTTTCGTCCGGGCCTGCGAGGGCTGACGGAATGGCCGCCGTCCCAGCATTTTCGATACCGCCGGCCGTTGGGCGGGTGTCCATGCGGCATCCTGCGCCGGCAATTAGCTGCGACGACAGCTTTCTGGCCGCCGACATCGGCGGTACCCATGCGCGCCTCGCCCTGATGACACGCACTGCCGGCCAGCCGCCGAAGCTGGCCGCCTTCCGCACGTACCTCTGCGCGGATCATCCCCACCTGGAAGACATCGTTCGTAGCTTCTGTCTCGAACTTGGCGCACAACCACGCGAGCTGGTGCTGGCTTGTGCCGGTTACGTGCATACCGGTTCGGTGATCAGCAAAAACCTCGTGTGGCCGGTGTTGCTGCCACAGCTGAAGGAGCGGTTGCAGCTCGATGGCGTGTGGTTTCTCAATGATCTGCAGGCGCTTGCCTATGCCGTTGGCGACGGCGCCGCGATGGATGCGGCAGTGCTCAAGGCACCGATGGCGCGGGAGGGTCACGCCGGGCCAGTCATCGTGATCGGGCCTGGCACCGGCCTGGGCGCCGCGGCGTGGTTGCCGGGCCAGCCCTCGCGCGTGATCGCGACCGAAGCCGGGCATACGCAACTATCTGCGCGCATTGGCATTGAACAACAGGTACTGGCGAAGCTCGCGCAACCAGATACCCATGTCTCGCAGGAGCTGGTGTTGTCAGGTCCCGGCTTGCATCGCATCTACATGGCGCTATGCGCGATTCATGACCGCTATCCGTCCTTGCATGAGCCGTCTGCGGTAACCGCCGCCGCACTTGCTGGCGGCGACGAGATCGCGCATGAGGCGCTCACTTTGTTCTGTGGCTGGCTGGGTTCGTTCGCGGCGGACCTATGCCTGCTCTACAGCGCCACCGGTGGCATTTACCTGGCCGGTGGTTTTCTTTTTCAGGCGATCGATTTTCTACGTGGCAGCCCCTTGATCGAGCGTTTCCTCGACAAGGGCGTGATGCGTCCGTTTCTGCAAAACGTGCCTATCCGCGTGATGGAGCACAGCCATCTGGGCGTGATGGGCGCAGCCGGTTGGCACGTTGACAGGCATTCCGGTGCTCTTACGGAGGGCGAACGCGAGCCCCGTATCGATCGCAACGGTGCGTCGTGAACGAAAGTCTGTAAGTTTTCGCAGCACCGGTCGCGGAGGTTATCTTCCCCTTACTTCCGCGACCGGTTTTTTTATTCCATGGCAGGGCCGCTGGCATGATGAATCATTCCAACCGGATCAGGAGAGGATCGGGCATGAAACGGTGTTTGTTCTACCTTGGTATCGCCTTGGCCTGTGCAACAGGCGCCGTCGCTGCCCAACAGTCTCCTACGGCACCCACCGCCAACAGCCTTTCACCCGAGGATGCCGATCTGGCCTGGCAGAAAGCCACCGCCAAGTTCGCGCCGCAACGCAAGGCCATCCTGGCCCGCGTCGCCGAACACATGGATGATGGTCCGTTCCGCGCGGATTGGGCTGCGCTGCAGCATTACAGTGCCCCTACTTGGTACGACGACGCCAAGTTCGGCATCTTCATTCATTGGGGCGTGTATTCGGTGCCGGCTTTCGGCAGCGAGTGGTACTCGCGCAACATGTACCAGCAGAACATGCCCGATTTCGCGCACCACGTGGCTACCTATGGCCCGCAGTCGAAATTCGGCTACAAGGATTTCATTCCGCTGTTCAAGGCCGAGCACTTCGATCCGCAGGCGTGGGCGGAGTTGTTCAAGCAAGCCGGCGCGCGCTACGTCATTCCCGTAGCGGAGCATCATGATGGCTTTGCCATGTACAACTCGCAGCTCTCCGAATGGACGGCTGCGAAAATGGGGCCGCATCGCGATGTGATCGGCGAACTGGAGAAAGCCGTGCGCGCGCAGGGGCTGCATTTCGGCGTGTCTTCGCATCGTGCCGAACACGACTGGTTCTTCGACGGCGGCCGCAAATTCGATTCAGACGTCAACGATCCGCGTTACGCCGGCCTGTATGGCCCGGCCGAAGCGCACCTCGCCAAGAAGGACGAAGACCTCTATAACGACTGGACCTATGTTTCGCAGGCGTGGCTGGACGACTGGCTGGCGCGCACGGCCGAGCTGATCGACGGCTACCACCCGGACATCATCTATTTCGACTGGTGGATCGGCCACCCCACGTTCCGCAGCACACTGCCGAAGATGCTGGCGTACTACTACAACGAAGGCGCGAAACGCGGCGGCGTAGTGGTCAATTACAAGCAAGGCGATTTCGCCGAGGGTGCCGGTACGCTGGATATCGAACGCGGTCAGCTTACCGGCATCCAGCAGGCGCACTGGCAAACCGATACCTCCATCAGCAACACCTCCTGGGGCTACATCAAGGGCGATACCTACAAATCGCCGAAGGAGCTGATCCATCTGCTGGTGGACGTGGTCAGCAAGAACGGCAACTTGCTGCTCAATGTCGGCCCGCGCTCGGATGGCACCATCCCGGAGGACGCGCAGAAGATCCTGCTTGCCATGGGCGGCTGGCTGAAGACCAATGCTGACGCGATCTACGGCACCCGGCCTTGGCGCAGCTTCGGCGAAGGTCCTACCGAAGTGGTGGGCGGCACGTTCCAGGACACCAAGACCAAGCCGTATACGGCCGAAGACTTCCGCTTTACCACCAAAGATGGCGTGTTGTACGCCATCGAGCTGGGCTGGCCCGAAGGCGGCAAGGTGGTGATCCATTCGATCAAGCCCAAAGACCAGGTGAGCGCAGTAAGCCTGCTGGCGAACGGTAAGGCCGTTCCATGGCAGCAGGCGCCGGATGGCTTGCATCTGTCGCTGCCGGCGCAGCCGGTGGGCGACTACGCCTACGTCTATCGCATTGAACTGGCGAAATAATCATGAAAAGACTGGTCTGCTTCCTCGCCGCGGCGCTTGCCTGCGGTGTCGCTATCGCAAAACAGCCGACGGCGCTGTTCTATTTGATGGATTCGCAGAAATCCACCAACTCCTTCATCGCGCATATCGACAAGATCGGCTTGCTGGTGCCCACCTGGTACCAGGTCGACGGCCAGGGCCTGGTGAACGGCGGGCCGAACCGCTATGTACTGGATCTGGCCAAACAGCATCGGCTACCGGTAACGCCGATCGTTTCCATGTCGGCTGGGCGCAACGGTTTCCATGCGCTGCTGCATGATGAAACCGCCAAGCAGCACATGATCCAATCCATGCTGCAGCAAGCCGCCGAGCAGGGCTACGCCGGCTTTCAGTTCGACTTCGAAAGCATTTCGTGGACGGATCGCGATGCCTACACCTTGCTGGTGAAGCAAACCGCGGAAGCCTTGCACAAGCACGGCCTTACCCTTTCCATCGCCGTGGTGCCCAACGGACCAGGGCATGCGGGCGAAGGGCCGTTCTCCAAGTGGATGTGGCAGTACTGGCGTGGCGCCTACGATGTGGCCGCCTTGGCCAAATATGCCGATCTGATCTGCCTGATGACCTACGACCAGCACACGCGCTGGACCACGCCAGGCCCGGTGGACGGCATGCCCTGGATGCTCGACCAGCTGAAATACGCGTTGACGTTGGTGCCCAGGAACAAACTCTCGCTAGGCATCGCGCTATACGGCTATCGCTGGTACACCGGCAATCCGGTGCGCGATGACGGCAGCGAGGCCTCCAATATCTCGGCCACCTACATCGACGCGGACGAGTCGATCCCGCTGGCGCAAGAGCAAAAGGCCGTGGTGCAGTGGGATGCCGAGGCGCATGAGTCCTGGTATTACTTCTACCGCGACGAGATGCGCGAGTGGGTGTTCATGCCCGATGCGCACAGTTTCCGCGACCGTTATGCGCTGGTGAAGCAAAATGATCTGGAAGGATTCTGCGCCTGGGTGCTGGGGGCGGAAGATCCGAAGGTGTGGGATGAGCTGCCGGTGGTGCAGCGGTAGGCTGGGACGATCGTAGGCTGGGATGGCAATCCCGGCATCGCCATGCGTGCACCCTAACGAAGCGGGCCTTTAAGATGATGTTTGCAAATCTTCCGCGCCTCGCCGCCGTTCTCGGCTTACTCGTCACCGGCGCTGCATTCGCTCAGCAGCAAACGCCCGAGGCTCAAGCCGCCGCCCTGGTCGCGAAAATGACCCCGGCCGAAAAAGTCGCTCAACTGCAAAGCGGCGCCCCCGCCATCCCGCGATTGGGTATCGCCGCCTACGACTGGTGGAGCGAAGGCCTGCACGGCAATGCCCGTAACGGATACGCCACCGTCTTCCCGCAGGCCATCGGCTTGGCCGCGAGTTGGGACACGCAATTGCTGCAACAAGTCGGCACCACGGTATCCACTGAAGCGCGCGCCAAGTTCAATGCCATCGGCGCCGGTCACGACCACGGGCGCTACCAAGGGCTGACCATCTGGTCGCCCAACATCAATATCTTCCGCGATCCGCGCTGGGGCAGGGGGCAGGAAACCTACGGCGAGGATCCGTTCCTTGCCGGTCGTCTGGCGATGGCTTTCATCCATGGCATTCAAGGGGATGATTCCGAGCATCCGCGCGCGATCGCTACGCCCAAACATTTCGTGGTGCACAGCGGCCCGGAGGCCGGCCGGCATGGGTTCGACGTGGACGTGTCGCCACATGATCTGGAAGCCACCTATCTGCCAGCATTTCGTGCCGCGGTGACCGAGGGACAGGCTGGTTCGGTGATGTGCGCCTACAACGCCATCCACGGCACGCCAGCGTGTGCGGATGGCGACCTGCTCACGACACGCCTGCGTGGCGATTGGGGCTTCAAGGGCTTCGTCGTGTCCGACTGCGACGCGATCGACGATGAAACCCGCTTTCACTATTTCAAGCCCGACAACGCGCAGTCTTCGGCGGCATCCCTCCAGGCCGGTACCGATCTGGATTGCGGCGATGCCTACGCGGATCTGCTCGAAGCCATGCAAAAAGGCTATGTAAAGGCATCGGCGATCGATACCTCGCTCATCCGTTTGTTCGCCGCGCGTTATCGCCTGGGTGAATGGGGCGATGGCAAGAGCCCCTACGCCGGCATCGGCATGGATCAGGTGGATAGCGCCGAACATCGGCAGTACGCCCTCAAGGCGGCGCTTGAATCGATGGTGCTGCTGAAGAACGAACACGCCACTTTGCCGTTACGCAGCGGCACGCGCCTGGCCGTGCTCGGTCCGAACGCCGACACTCTGGAGACTTTGGAAGCCAATTATCACGGGACGGCGCGTGCGCCGATTACACCGCTTGCAGGCCTGCGCGAGCGTTTCGGTGCGGACCGCGTGTATTACGCGCAGGGCGCCCCGATTGCCGAGGGCGTGCCGGTGCCGATACCCGAAACCGCCTTTCGTACGAAAAGCGGGCGACCTGGTCTAGACGGCGAATATTTCGACAAGCTCGATTTCAGCGGCCGGCCCGTCGTAACACGCACTGATCGAGTGATCGATTTCGACTGGGATGAGGCTGCGCCGATCGGTGGCGCGCAGCCTGGCCGCTATGCAGTGCGCTGGAGCGGTGAATGGTTGCCACCTGCCGCAGGGGATTACACCCTGGCCGTGCAGGTGGATCGCTGCTTCGATTGCAACAACCAGCATGATCCGGTGCGCTTGTATGTCGACGGCCGCAAAGTGCTCGACGACAACGGCGACGACACGCCCATGCAGGTTCAACTGCATGTTGCCGATCAACATCCGCATGCGATCCGGCTCGAATACCTGCACAGTGGCCGTGACCAGGGTGTACGCCTGCAATGGCTGGCACCGGCTGGGGCGCAGTTGGCGCAAGCGGAAGCGGCCGTGCGCAGTGCCGATGCAATCGTCGCATTCGTCGGCTTGTCGCCGGATGTGGAAGGCGAGGAGTTGAAGATCGACGTACCCGGTTTCAACGGCGGCGATCGCACGGACATCGGCTTGCCGCAAGCGCAGCAAGCCTTGTTGGAACGCGCAGCGGCCAGCGGCAAGCCGTTGGTGGTGGTGCTGATGTCAGGCAGCGCGGTAGCGCTCAATTGGGCGAAACAGCGTGCCGCCGCCATCGTGGCGGCATGGTATCCGGGGGAGGAGGGTGGCCGTGCCATTGCCCAGGTGCTGGCTGGCGACTACAACCCCGGCGGGCGCCTGCCGGTGACCTTCTATCGTTCCACCCGTGACCTGCCGCCGTTCGTCAGCTATTCGACGCAGGGGCGTACCTATCGCTATTTCACCGGTACGCCGCTTTATCCGTTCGGTCATGGCCTGAGCTATACCCACTTCGCCTATGCCGAGCCGCAGCTGTCGACCGCGCAGCTAGCGGCGGGTAAAACGCTCACCCTGAGCGCCACCGTGCGCAATGACGGCGGCCGCGAGGGCGACGAAGTGGTGCAGGTTTACCTCGATGCACCCGATGACGCGCTTGCGCCGCGCCATGCGCTGGTAGGGTTTCAGCGGGTGCATCTGGCGGCGGGGCAAAGCCGTCGCGTCAGTTTCCAGCTGGCGCCGCGGCAGCTCAGCAGCGTCGATGCGGCCGGAGAGCGTGCGGTGAAATCGGGGCACTACCGCGTGTTTGTCGGTGGCGGCCAGCCTGGCGATGCGGCGGGCGTGACGGCGGCCTTTACCATTGGCGGCCGCCTGGTATTGCCGCGGTAGGCTGGGATGCCAATCCCGGCATCGCGATCGCCATCTGGTGCTGGGATTGGCATCCCAGCCTACGCCGTCACCCAGGCTCTACACCTTATCTATATAGGTGGAAACGTTTCCACCCCGCCCCTTGGAGGGGTGGCCTGGCACGGCCTCAAGGCCTGCCTGATCCTTCAGGGCTAAACAAATTGTTACGAAACCCTGCATTCTGTTGCGACGCAACTTGCCACGATCTAAACGAGGCGTATAAGCTCATACACGTAAATATGAAATGGACGTTCGTCTATGAATGCTCCAGGATGGGTTGGCACTGGAGGGGTGATGAGGGCGGTAGTCGGTCTACGTCAGCGCAAAATGTTCTCGGCTCGACCGGTTTTCGGGACGAGGTGGCAACGTGCGTGACGGTGGCAGCTACGAAGCGTATGGCACCGCGCGAGATGCTTCCTCTGCGGACGCGTTCCTAGGTGATGTCATGCCACACACCACGTCCTCTGCATTCGTGAAGCCTGTTCCAGGCAAGCATGAGGTTTTCCTGGCCGCCGACGTCGGTGGTACCCATGCACGCATCGGCCTGATTGCCTTTCAGCCGGGGCAGGCTGTTCCCAGCACCCTGGCGTATCGCGTGTACAAGTGCGCGGATTTTGCCAGCTTCGATGCCATCGTGCATGCCTTTTGCGCAGCCTTTTCGGTAACGCCGCAGCGCCTTGCGCTGGCTTGCGCGGGATTCCTGCACGAAGGTGTGGTGGTCAACAACAACCTACGTTGGCCGATAGTACCGGCCGAACTGAAAAAGGCGTTGGCGTTGAGCGAGGTGAAAGTGCTCAACGATTTCGAGGCGCTGGCTTATGGCACGGCTTATCTGGATCCGGCCGGTGTCACCACGCTGCACGATCCTCGCCGCAACAAGAGTACTGAGCCAGCTCCCGTTGTTGTCGTCGGACCCGGAACGGGTCTGGGCGTGGCCGTGCGCCTGCCGGGTACTCCCCCGCAAGTGCTGGCTACGGAAGCCGGGCATATCCAGCTGGCGGCACGCGTGGGTCGCGAGCAAGCCGTGCTCGGCGAACTAGTGCCGCCGGATACGCACATTCCCTACGACTCGGTGCTGTCAGGCCCGGGTCTGTTGCGTGTCTACCAGGCGGTTTGCCGGCTTGATGGCGTGCAAGCGCAATGGCAGGAACCCGCCTCGATCACCGCTGCCGCATGCGCCGGCGCGAATGCGCAGGCGGTGGAAACGCTGCAACTGTTTTGCGGATGGCTGGGTTCCTTCGCGGGCGACCTGGCCATGCTGTACGGCGCCACCGGCGGCATCTATGTCGCCGGCGGTTTCCTGTCGAGCATGACGGATTTCATGGCCAAGAGCAGTTTCGTCAGCCGTTTTCTGGATAAAGGGGTGATGCGTCCGTTCCAGCAGACAGTTCCCGTGTACGTAGTGGACCACGCGCGACTGGGCGTGATCGGCGCGGCGAGCTGGCTGATGAATCACGCGACGCAGCGTTCATTGCAAGATTAGGGAACGGCGAGGCTCGACGTTCCCTTTACCGCATCGACACGGAAGCTGGTGTTGCCGAAACCTTAAGCGGAGGCACGTGCAGAACTTCCATACATCGTCGATGTTTGCAGCAAGGTAGCTCCGACCACTTCGGAGCGCTCACAACAGACCCACAAAAGCCGGTTTCGACGTGCACTTGAAAGTGTCGGGGCGGCAAGACGGATACATTTTTCACCGGGAGGGGACAAGATGAACATCATTCGCGTACGCCGTGGCGTACTGGCTAGTTCTTTGGCACTGGCGCTGTTTGCGCCATATGCGGTCGCGCAGACGTCGACGACGGCGGGCAGCGATCAGCAGCAGAGCACGTCTTCCAGCAATCAGCCGCAGAACGGCCCGAATGCGAAAGAACTCAAGGCGGTCGTCGTGACCGGTTCGATGATTCCGCGCGTGGAGGTTGAAGGGCCGACTCCCGTGGTGTCCATCACCGGCCAGCAGATCAAGGATCAAGGCTTCACCACGCTGTATGAATTCCTCGATTCGTTGCCGCAGGTGGGTCAGCAGACCTCGGACCCGGCCTCGTGGGGTTCCAGCTCGGTCAATGCGCGCTCGGTGAACCTGCGCAATGTGGGCCCCGGCTTCAGCTTGCTGATGATCGACGGCCATCGCATCGTGGATTACCCGCAGCCGTTGAACAAGCAGAGCAACTTCCAGAACTACAACAACATTCCTATCGGTATGGTCGACCATATCGAAGTGCTGGCCTCCGGCGCCTCTTCGATCTACGGCTCGGACGCGGTGGCGGGTGTAATCAACGTGATCCTGAAAAAGAACTACCAGGGTGACGAAGTGCAGGTTACCGGCGGCGGCGCCACCCGCGGTGGCCGCGCCTATGGCGACATCAATTTCTTCGGCGGCAAGTCCGGCGAAAACTGGCACGTCCTGTACAACGTGGAGAAGTCCAACCGCACCGCGCTGTGGGGTATGGATCGTCCGTACCAGGATTCGGTGGCATCGGCCGGCTACGGCTCGTGGAGCCCGGCTTCGCGCATGTTCGGTTACCAGTACGACGCGGCTGGCGCCATCGCCCTCTCCGCACAGAACGGCAATGGTCAGTACATCGCACCGCCGGGTACCTGCGGGAAGTTCACCAACTCGCAATTGAGTCACTCTTATAGCGTTACCACCAACGGCACCCAGATTTCCGGCGTGACCGACAATGGTTATTACTGCTCGCAGCCGGCCCTGTTCCAGAACTGGGTACTGACGCCTGGCAGCCGCAGCAACAACGCTTACGTGGCCGGCGAGTACGATTTCAAGAACAGCAGCCTGCAGCTCTATGGCTCGGTGGCCCTGTACGACACGGTGGGCATCTCCAACACTCAGCTGAACGGTTTCGGCACCGGTGCGTTCTATGACCAGAGCACGGGGCAGGTCATCAGTCAGGCCATTCGCCAGTTGACGGCGCGGGAAATGGGCACCTCGGCCAACACCCACGACCGTGAGCAAAACTGGAACATTCAGACCGGTCTGCGCGGCGCCTTCGATGACAACCGGTTCAACTGGGACTTGAACCTCAACAGCCAGAAGTACATCGTACGTGAGGATTACACGGGCATTGACAACAATGCCATGAGCGCCTTCTTCCTCGGGCCGCAATTGGGCACTACCACGGTTTCGGGCAACAGCGCCGTCAATGGTGGCGGCAGCACCACCCTCCCCATTTACGCCATGAACTGGCAGCAGTGGTGGAATCCGATCACGCCGCAGCAATACAGCCAATTCGCGGTCAACGGTGAGAACACCTCCTCATCCTGGCTGGACCAGGTGCAATTCCGCATCAACGGCGACCTGTTCAAGCTGCCATGGGTGAGCAACGACTCGATCGGCTGGGCGGCCGTGGTGGAAGCGGCGCACAACGGCTTCCGACTCTCACCCGATGCGCGTGGAGCCACCGCCGACTTCCAGAATCCGTTCGGGGCGTATCTCACCGGTGCCGGCACTCGCCAGCGCTATTCGGTGGGCAATGAGTTCCGCGTACCGGTGCTGGATTCGGTGACCTGGACCATCTCCGGCCGCCTGGACAAGTACCACGACGCCAGCCGTGCCGATATCGCCCGTACCTGGAATACCGGCCTCGAATGGCGTCCGTATGATGGGCTGCTGCTGCGCGGCAGCTACGGCACCAACTTCAAGGCGCCGGACATGCAGGCCATTTACCTGACCGGCTCCACCTCGCCGATCGGTGATTATGTCGATCCCTTGCAGTGCATCAACGCCATCAAGAATGGCGTGGCGAACAGCACCTGGTGCAGCACGGTGCAGCGTCCGCAATCGCAGTGGTACAACTTGACCACGGGCGGCAGCCGCTTGCTAAAGCCGCAGACCGGCCATTCCTGGACCTACGGTTTCGTGTGGCAGATTCCGGGCGTGCAGGGCCTGTCGTTCTCGGCTGACTACTGGCACATGGGCGTGGACAACTCCATCGAGTACCTCGATCCGGGTACCGTGCTGGTCGACGAGGCTGGTTGCCTTACCGGCCTGCAGGCAAACGGTGCATCGGCTGTGTCCACGTATACGGCGCATGTGCCGGGTTCGGCGTATTGCCAGATGGTGACCCAGATGGTCCAGCGCAACGCGGCTGGCCAAATCACCGGCGAGCAGTCCGGCCCGATCAACGAGGCTTCGCTGTACGTGGGCGGTATCGATGCCTCGCTGGACTACAAGCTGCACACCGACGATTGGGGTAACTTCAGCGCCAGCATCAACTACACCGACAACCTCTCGTACAAGCAGCGTGTGCTGGCTTCCGACCAGTTGCAAAACACCCGCTACAACAATGTGGCGAGCAGGATCACGTGGATTGGTGACTGGCACAAGGGCGCCTGGGACGTGTCGATCTCCGGTGTACGCGACGGTGGCATGCGCGCGCCGAACTACGGTAGCTGCAATACGCTGCCCAATGGCATCCAGCCGAGCATGATCACGGTGCAAAATGGTACCGAGTCGGTTGCCACCGGTGTTTGCCAGGTGAACGTCAATGGCAACCCCGTCACCATTCCCGATACTACGTACCAGGGCCATACGCCGGTGTGGATTACCTGGAACACCTCGATCGGTTACCAGATCAATGACAAGGCGAAGCTGAAGCTCACGGTGAACAATATCTTCGACCGCGTGTCTTCGATTCCGTACTACGCCGGCGGCTTTGAGTTCGTGACGACGGGGCAGACCGGTAGTGAGTACAACGGTCGCGAAATGTTCCTCAACTTCGACTACAAGATCGATTGATGTAAGTTGTAAAGCCAAGCGAGCCCGGCCAAAAGCCGGGCTCGCTTACTTTCAGCGGTAGGCTTTGAATAAGTGGAGTTTTACGGATGTTCAAGTCGTTGCTTGCTTGCTGCCTTGCAGCCTCGATCCTGATGACCAGCTTTGCTGCGTCCGCCGAGATCTCGATCATCCCCGAACCGCAACATGTAGAAGCTGGGCAGGGGAGTTATCGGCTGGAGGCGAGCACCGGCATCGACGCTCCGAACGATGCGCGCGCGCGCGAAATCGTCACTTTTTTGCGCGATGCGGTCCGTGATCAGTCCGGCATCCGGCTATCGGAAAGCAAGCATGCGCACGGCATCGTGCTGGCGATCGATCCCACCGTCAAAGGCGATGAGGCGTATCGGCTTTCGGTCACCTCGCGGGGTGTCATCATCCAGGCGTCGACCGACAAGGGGCTGTTTTGGGGTGTGCAAACCCTGCGTCAGCTGCTGCCGCTTGAGCGCGGCGAGTCGGCGGCCATTCCCGCAGTGCAGGTTAGCGATGCTCCGACCTTCGCTTACCGTGGTTTCATGCTCGACGTGGGGCGCCACTTCTACCCGGTTTCCTTCATCAAGAAACAGCTCGATCTGCTGAGCTACTACAAACTCAACACCTTCCACTGGCATCTCACCGAGGACCAGGGTTGGCGCCTGCAGATAAACCGCTATCCCAAGCTCACCGAAGTTGGCGCCTGGCGCACCGAGGCCGACGGCAGCCGCTACGGCGGCTATTACACGCAAGCCGAAGCGCGCGAGATCGTGGACTATGCGCGGCTTCGCAACATCACGGTGATTCCTGAAATCGAGATGCCCGGACACAGCGTGGCGGCACTGGCTGCGTATCCGGAATACTCCTGCACCCAGCAGCCGCTCAAGGTCGCCACTACCTGGGGCGTGTTCAAGGATATCTACTGCGTCGGCAAACCGGCGACATTCACGTTCCTGCAGCACGTGCTGGACGAGACCATAGCCTTGTTCCCTTCGCCGTACGTGCACATCGGAGGCGATGAAGCGCCCAAAGACCGTTGGAAAGCCTGCGATGCCTGCCAGGCCTTGATGCACGAGCAGGGTCTGAAGGACGAGGAGGGGCTGCAGAGCTACTTCATCAAGCACATGCAGAACTATATCGCCGACAAGGGCAAGACCATGATCGGCTGGGACGAGATCCTGGAGGGTGGCGCGGACAAGAGCGCCATCGTGGAAGTCTGGCGCATGTGGCTCGGCAATAGCGTGATGCGCAAGGCCCTGCTCAACGGCAATCGCATCATCATGGCCGGGCCGTTCTACCTGGACGCGCCGCTGGACGTGCTGACCCTTAAAGGCATCTACCACACCGACATCACCAGCCCTGCGTCGCCAAGCACGCCGGACGACGACAGGCTTTTTGCCGAGCACCGCGCCCAGATTCTCGGCGCCGAAGCACCGTTGTGGAGCGAGCGTGCCAACCCCTACAACGCCGAATCCAAGCTCTATCCGCGCCTGCTTGCTTTCGCGGAAAATCTCTGGACGGGCAGGCACGACGATGCCGCCTATGCGGATTTCGAGCAGCGTCTGAAGGCGCAGTACCGCTGGCTGGATGCGCAAAAGGTGGCCTACGGACCGGAAGACAAGCTCGTGGCGACCTATGCCGTGAGCTTCGATGCAGCGCATGGCCATTGGCAATTGCAAGCCAAGCGTGGGTTCGGCGATCTACACAATCACTATACGACCAACGGTTCCGAACCCACGGCAACGTCGCCTTCGTTCGACGATGCGGTGATCATTCCGCACGCGGGTACGCTGAAAGTGACTCCGTTCCGCGATGGTCTGCGCTACGACAACGCTGCCATCTTTACGCTGGTGGACAATCTGGCCTCAGGTCATCCCATCACGTTCGCGCAACCGGCAGCGAAGGAGTACGCATCGGGCGATGCGCTGGTCGATGGTGTCATCGGCAGCACGGATTTTCATGATGGCCGCTGGGCAGCGTGGCATGACAGCGACCTGGACGCTACGATCGACCTGCAGAAAGAGACAGGCTTCCATACGATCGACGTGGGCTTCCTGTTCGAGCCCAATTCGCGCATCCTGCTGCCAGAAGCGGTCACGTATGAAGTGTCGTCCGACGGTAAGCATTGGAAATCACTCTACAGCACCACTTTGAGCGTCGATTTGGCTGCTTCTGCACACAAGCAGTCGTTGCGCTTCCATTCGGAGCAGGCAGTTACCGCCCGGTACCTCCGCATCAAGGCCACGCAACACAAGACAGTGCCGGCGGATTTCCCGGACGGCGCAAAGAACACCTGGCTGTTCGCCGACGAAATACTCGTCCAATAAACCTTTCAATCCAGGACACCCATAATCCTTTAGTCCAGGACATCCATGATCCTATTTATTGATCTTAATTCAGGATCTTAATCCAGGACATCCACAAAAATAGTCTTTCGCCGACGACTGCGCGGGTCATTGACTGATGTCATCGGCTTGCGGCTGGACGTAGCGTGGTGGCATGACCTACCCGCGCCGCCAAATCGTCGACCCAGAAACAGAAGGATTCTTCCACTGCGTTTCCCGCTGCGTGCGCCGCGCCTTCCTTTGCGGAGAAGACGCGTATAGCGGTCGCTCCTATGAGCACCGGAAGACTTGGGTGGAGGAACGATTACTGGCGTTGACCGAGTGCTTTGGGGTAGGGCTCTACGCCTATGCAGTCATGAGCAATCATGTGCACGTCGTGCTGCATGTGAGTCCACAGGCGGTCAAGAATTGGTCGGATGAGGAAGTGGCCGAACGCTGGGTTCGATTGCTTCCGGTTCGGGTCGGCGAGGCGATTGACGAACGGCTATGCCAGGAAAAGGCGCAGCGCCTACAAAGTGATCCGGAGCGGATGGCGGAGCTACGTCGTCGTTTGGGTAGCGTGTCATGGTTCATGCGTTGCTTGAATGAGCCCATTGCACGTCAGGCGAACCGCGAGGATGGTTGTACGGGCCGCTTCTGGGAGGGTCGTTTCAAGTGCCAGGCCTTACTTGATGAGCAGGCGCTGCTGGCCTGTATGGCCTATGTGGATTTGAACCCTATCCGTGCCGGTATGGCAACCGATCTGGCTACCTCAGAATACACATCGATCCGCCGCCGCTTGAAGAACGCGGAGGCTAGGGTGACTTCTCTCAGTGAAGCGTTACGCCCTTTGGCAGGCTTGTCGTTGATGCCTGCGCTTTCCCTGCGAACGCTTGAATACCTGGAGCTGGTGGATTGGAGTGGCCGGATGGTGCGTGAGGATAAACGTGGGTCGATCGCACCGGAGGCGCCCGCAGGGCTGACACGGCTTGGCTTGCGCGAGCGTCAGTGGCAATCGCAATTGTTGGGCATCGAGAACCGATATTGGCGGGCGGTAGGAACGGCGGAGTCCTTGATGGCCAAGGCAAGAGCGTTGGGGCAGTGCTGGCTAAAGGGAGTGGGAAGGCCAAGACGGCCCGCGTACGGAGGATGATTGTCGGATATTTGCCTCGTTTGAGGCTATAGATCGATGCCTCCCCGAAAACTCACGCCGCTACCTCCTTCGTTGGGGGCGACTGTGAATTGGCGGGACTCTTTAAGTAATAAAGTGTTGCCTAGCTAAAGGCTGTGTGGCGCTTAGGGGGAAAGTATAGAGGTTCACGCATGTAAGATCTGGCGTGCAGAGGGGATCGCGCACTGCAGTACAAACAATGGATGTCCAGAAGTAAGAAAGATGGATGTCTAGAGGTAAATCCAAAGAGTAAAAGCACTCAGAAATAACTAACTGTCCTGAAGCAATTGCTGGATGTCCTAAAGTAAGAGAAGAGCAAGGATGTCCTGAAGTAAAAAGCACCAAGCCTGGCTTTGCCATGCCTGACGCGCAAGCGGTGCTTGGATTGCCATCCCCCGTCTACACAAATCGTTTGCAGCGCAATCTGCCTCGGCCTGCGCGGCATTTTTTTGTTGCTTTTATCGTAACGTTACGATAATTTCGGGCCGCCAAATCTCAACCAGCATCAGGGGAGTTACACCATGGTCGACCCAAGAGACCCAGGGACGATTGCCATGTCGCTTAGGCCGCGCCGCGGGCGTCCGCCGACCGGCAAGGCGAAGTCCGCGGCTGAACGCATGCGCGCGTACCGTGCACGCCATGTAACGGTGAAATGCGATGTGCTTCGTTCGGTGATTACGCAGTGCCAGGAAATTCAGCAGTTGCTGGAGAGCAATCAGGCCTTGCGCGATCAACTGGATGCGGCCTACGCCGAGATTGCGCGGTTACGTTCAGGCCCATAAATCGGGCGAAAAAAAAGGGCGCCGCTCCGACGGCGCCCAAGCAAAGCGACAAGGCTGTCGATCAAAGTCCGCTATTGGTACCGCCATGGGCCACGGCTGCGCTGCTGACCAGGCTGCCCAGCGGCACCAACTGGCTCAGGAAGCGGCTCCATTGGGTGATGGCTGCCGCACCCACCCACACCACGTCGCCGGCGCGCACGTGGAAGTTGTCCGCCACTGCGTACGAGGTGGGGGAGCGAGCGTAGAGCTGGTAAACAGTTGCCGGCTGGTGCGCCAGGTCTTTCACGCCACGGATGACATAGACGTATTTGCTGCTGGCGGTGATCGGGTCCAGTCCGCCGACGCGCCCCAGTGCCTGGGTAAGTGACATGTCATCGGTCCGGAATTGAACGGCCTGCGGGCGCAGCACTTCACCCAGCACGTAAACCTCCTTGTTGTCGTTGTAGGTCATGAACAGGCGGTCCCCAGGTTTCAGGTAGATGCGCTGTTCAGCGGCCTTACTGAGCGTGTTCAGGTCCAGGTGGTAATCGTGGCCTTCGCGTGAAAGCACCAAGTCCGACATGTCCGCATGGGTGTAGTCGATGCCGGCGGTGCCAATCGCCTGCCCGAGCGTCAGCGGAATGGTGGTGCTTTGTTGCGGATCCGTCTTGGTGAACGCCCCCTGCAAAGTGATGAGCTGGCTACCGTAACTGGTGACGGCCACGTCAACTTGCGGCTTGGGTACGAACTTGGTGAGCTTGGAGGTCAATTCCTGGCGCAGTTCATCGATGGTCATGCCCTGTGCCTTGACGGTGCCGACATAGGGATAGAACAGTGTGCCGTCCGAGCGCACCAGGCGGCTGTTGGCGCTGGTCTGCTGCTGGGAACCAGCCGGCGCCGTCAATTCGGGGTGATCCCACACGGTGATGTAAAGCATATCGCCGGGTCCGATGCGGTAAGGCTCGGGCTGATAGCTCAGCAACTCTGGGGGAATGGCCGCCGGCTCCTCGGCTGGCTGGCTCGCTAGCCATTCAGGCGTGACCTGAACCATCTGGATATGGCTCTGTTCGGGACCGTGCATGGAGATGTGCTGCCCAGGCAGGGCGGCGCATCCAGTCAGGGCCAGGGTCGTGATAACAGCTGCCAAAACTAACGATGCTTTCATGTGCACTCCACATGTCTGATGTTGTGCCACTTGGCATGGAGCACTGGGCGGGAAGGGTGCTGGTAACTGCTGGAAATATCGCTGGATAAAAACGGGGAAACCTCGAAATGGCCACGTTTGTTTAATTTATTAAGCTCGTGGGGTCGTCGCGGGGGCGTAAATGAATTGTGGTCGAACGCGACTTTTTTTCCTCACGTGTGTCTACGGCGTGTCGCGTGATGGCAAGTGTTTTGGAAAATCTATGTGCCCTTGACGAAAGCAGCGCTATAACTTCATTCGAACTTTAGATAATTGGCCATGAGCGCGTGCACGGGCACGCAAGTATGAACAAGGTAATAACGTTGAGATGCATGACTACTAGAAATGTGGGGCCGGCAAGGCGTTGCATGGATATAGCGAATAGGAGTGCTGCCATCCGTGTTCAAACGTATCTTGATCGTCTGTATAGGCAACATCTGCCGCAGTCCCACGGCGGAGTTCCTGTTTCGCGACAAGTTGAAACATCGCGACATCCATATCAGCAGTGCGGGTCTTAAAGCACTGGTGGGCCGCCCTATGGATGACAATGCGATGAAAATCCTGAAAGAACGTGGCATCGATGCGGCCGACCATCGTGCGCGCCAGCTGGATCAGTCCATGCTGCGCGAAGCCGATCTCGTGCTCGCCATGGAGCGTATTCAGCTGACGGCCGTGTCGCGAGTGGCGCCGGAAGCCAGCGGCAAGTTGTTTCTGCTCGATAAATGGCAAGGAGCCGACGATGTCCCCGACCCTTACCGCCAGTCACGCGAAGTGTTCGAACACGTTCACGCCATGATCGAGCGTGGTGTGGAAAGCTGGCTTCGATACATATGAGAGTACCTGACCCTTTGAGGAGCGGCTTATGACCACCAAGCAGACCTTCGCAACACGCGACGAAGATGTCGATCTGCGTGCATTGCTGGGAACGGTAGTCGACAACAAATGGCTGATCACTTCGATCACCGTGGTGTTTTTTCTGATCGGCGTGCTGTATTCGATTCTCGCCACGCCGATCTACCAAGCCACCGCATCCGTGCAGGTCGAGCAGAAAGCGCCTACCTTGCCTGGCATGAGCGATCTCACCGAGACGTTGGGCATTTCCACGTCGCAGGCAACGACCGAGACGCAGTTGCTCACTTCGCGCAAAGTCCTTGGCCAGGTGGTGGAGAACCTAAAGCTCGACATTGAGAGCCACCCGAAGCGTTTTCCGGTGATTGGCTCTTTCCTCGCGCGTCAGTTCGAAACCGAGCATCCTGGCCAGCTGGCTTCGCCGGTTTTCGGTTTGGGCCGTTACGACTGGGGCGGTTCGCAGCTGGATATCTTCCAGCTCGACGTGCCGGCCGACTTGCTGGATGAAAAGCTGTCGCTGGTCGCCGGGGACCATGGCAGTTACACCTTGCAGGATCCGGACGGTAACGTTCTGGTCAACGGTCATGTTGGCCAGACCATGACGTCCAACGGCGTAACCATGCAGGTGCGGACGCTGCAAGCCAATCCCGGCACGCGTTTCCGCATCGTTCGGCATTCGCACATGGATACGATCGCGGTGCTGCAAAAGAAGATCAGCGCCGACGAGCAGGGCAAGGATTCGGGGATCATCCAGCTCACCTACAACAACACCGACCCGATGCTTGCCACCAACATGCTCGATCAGGTCACCCAGCTGTACGTACGCCAGAACGTCGACCGCAGCGCAGCCGAAGCTGCCAACAGCCTGCAGTTCGTGCGCGAGCAGTTGCCGAAGGTGAAGCAGGAGCTCGAGCATGCGACTTCTGCGTTGAATGCCTTCCAGTTGAAAGCCCATTCGGTCGATATCTCCATGCAGACGCAGTCGCTGCTGGATCAGAACGTGTCGATCGACACCAACCTGGACCAGCTGCGCATGCAGATGGCCGAGGCGCAGCGCCGTTACACGCCGGAGCATCCGGAATACCGCTCGCTGCAACAGCAGATCTCCCAGTTGGAAGGGGAGAAGGGGGCGTTGGAACACAAGATCGGCCAACTGCCCAACACGCAACAGGAACTGCTCAAGCTGACGCGTGACGTCACCGTCACCAGCCAGACCTATACCAACCTGCTCAATCAGGCGCAGCAACTGGATATCGCCCGTGCCGGTACCGTAGGCAACGTGCGCGTGATCGACCAGTCGGCGGTGAACCTTGCCCGGCCCTGGTGGCCGCGGCCGATCTGGGTGATACCGGGTGGTGCGGTACTCGGCCTGTTCGCGGCGCTTGGCTTTATCTTCCTTCGCCAGCTGCTGACCCGTGGCGTGGAAGACCCGGTGGCGATCGAGCGCCTGGGCTTGCCGGTGTACGTATCCATTCCGCTCAGCGACTCGCAGCGCAAGTCCGCCATGCGGCTTGGGCATCGCCATACCAGCAATCACCACCATCTGCTGGCCTTGAATGCGCCGGCGGATCTGGCGACGGAGGCCTTGCGCAGCTTGCGCACCAGCCTGCACTTCGCACGGATGGAAACCAAGAACAACGTGCTGATGATTTCCAGCGCCAGCCCGGGGGCGGGCAAGAGCTTTGTCGCCTCCAACCTCGCGGTGGTGATGGCGCAGGCAGGCCAGCGCGTGTTGCTGATCGACGCGGACATGCGCAAGGGCCTATTGCATCGCATGATCGGCGGCCGGCCCGACAACGGTCTGTCCGAGTTGATCGCGGGGCAGGCACAGATCAGCGACGTAATCCGTCCGGTCAATGGCGTAAGCAGCCTGCTATTCATTCCGCGCGGCAAGGTCCCGCCGAACCCGTCGGAACTGTTGATGCACGCGAACTTCACTTCGCTGCTTGAAACGCTGCGTCCGCGTTACGACCTGATCATCATCGACACGCCGCCGGTGCTGGCAGTAACCGATGCGGCGGTGATCGGTCATAACGTCGGTACCAGCCTGCTGGTGGTGCGTTTTGGCATCAATCAGATGCGCGAGATCGCCCTCGCCAAGCAGCGGCTGGAGCAAAATGGCGTGCCGATCAAGGGTGCCATCTTCAACCTGGTGGAAAAGCGTGCGGCGGGCTACTACGCATACGCGTATTACGCCTATGCGCCGAACAGCAAGGTGTAATCGCCGGTTGGCCCTCTCCTCCGAGCAGGGGAGAGGGCTGTTGCTCAAGTTTCACGGGCCACCGCCCTTTCCGTGCAAGCGGGAAGGGCGGTGGGATAGTTGGTGGCTGCGTTAAACGCGCGTTTGCTTGGATGCTCATTTGGTGAACTCCTCCACTTCCGACATCTCCCTCGTGGGGCGGATACCGCAAAGCTGGCGGCATGCGCTCGGCGCCATTTCCGTGCTTTGGATCGCCACCGCGCTGGGCGCCGTGATGGCGTTTTTTACCCAGGCTTTGCTGGCGCGCAAGCTGGGTCCGGCGGAGTTCGGCCTGTTCGCTTCCTCGCTGGCCACGATCACCATGGTGGCACCGTTGGCTGCTTTTGGCCTACCGCCGTATTGGTTGCAGCTGTACGGCGTCGAAGGGTGGCAGGCCAACCGCTGGCTGCGTCCTTCGCTGCGTTTCATTACTGGCAGCACCTTGCTGTCGCTGAGCCTGGTGGTGGCATGGTCCTTCATTGGCGCACCGCCGGATGCGCATTCGATTCTGCTGCTGTTGCTGCCGGTGGTGCTGGGGATTCTAGCGTCGAGCCTGATCAGCAGCCAGCTGCGCCTGGAAGAGCGGCATTACGCACTCGCGTTGTGGCAGTTGATGACACCGGGCAGCCGTATGTTGGTGGCTGTGTTGCTGATGCTGGTGCCAGCCTTGGACAGTCGCGCGGCCGCGGTAGGATTCAGCTTGATTTCGCTGGTAGTTGCCATGCTTGCACTGCCTCGACTGCGCGCGATGATGCAAGGTGGCATCCGCTTGCATGGGCACGGTCCGAGGCCGGTCGACTTGAGTTGGGACGAGTCGCCAAGCGTAGCGCGCCTTTGGTCGCAGGCATGGGCTTATGGGATGGAAGCGACGCTCTATCCGATTTTTTTTCAGATCAGCACGGTGCTGCTGAAATACCTGGACGGCAACGCGCAGGCCGGCATTTTCGGCATAGCGTTGGGCGTGATGATGGCGATCTACCTGATTCCCACCACGGTCTACCAGAAATTCCTGCTGTCCAAGCTGCATCGTTGGGCCGCGCACGACCTGAAGAAGTTCTGGACGATCTATCGGCTCGGCAGTATCGCCATGTTCGCCTCGGGCGTGGTCGTGGGAGCGGTGCTGATCGGGGTGTCGCCGTGGCTGGTGCCGATCATCTTCGGCGAGAAATTCCGGCCGGTGGTGAAGGTGCTGGCGGTGCTGGCGGTATGCGTGCCGATCCGTTTTCTTTCCACCGCCACGGCTTCGGCCTTGCTCAATGAGAAGCACATGCGTTATCGCGTGCTTGCGATGGGGACGAGCGCCGTTATCGTCATCGTGTCCAATGTGTTGCTGATACCCATCTATCACGTGATGGGAGCGGCGGCGGCGACCGTGATCGGCGAAACTTCGTTGCTGCTGATGATGTACCTGGGCATGCGCCATTTCCACGTCCGTAGGACGGCGTAGACTGGGTTGGCAATTCCAGCATCGAGATGTTGTATGGCAAGCTGGGATTACCATCCCAGCTTACGCGTGCAGCAGAAGCCGCATGGATCGCTTCCGGCGATCCATGCGGGATTGCAGGTCACCGTAGCGGTGACACTACGTTGTTGTACACGTTGACGTAGCTCGTTCCGCCGGCGACGTGGATGTCGCGAGGCGACCAGCCTAGCGTGAAGATCGACTGGCCATGCGCGTAGAACCACGAGTCACCATTGTAATTGATGGTGTTGTTCGCGATGGTCACGTGGCTGGTGCCGTAGGAAACTTCGACGCCGAACAAGTAGTTCTGGCTCAGATTGCTGCCGGTGATGCTGACGTTGGTCGGGCCGCCGGTGTACACACCAAAGCCCTTGTTGTGCTGAGCAGTGACCTTATACAGCGTCAAGCCATTCACATTGTTGTGAACCTCAAGGCCGTTGCCGGTGTTGCTCGACAGCGTGGTGTTCTCCAGGCGCACCTCTGAGACCCTGCCTTGCGTCTGCGGCTCGATGTCGATGCCTCCCTGCGGAGCCGTACCGTGGGTGTTGGTGAAGCTGCTGTTCACCACATACACCTGGCTGGACGGCGTGATCGACATGCCCTGGCGGCGGTTGTTGGTGGACGTGACATGGTTCAGCGTCACGCTGTACGAGGGCACCATCCGCGCGCCCCAGCCCGTTGCGCCGATCAGCAGGCCATCGCCCCAGCAGTCGGAGACGGTGATGTCATGCACGTAGACCTTGCTGGAGCCGGAGATGTTGATGCCGTAGCCCCACTCGCCGTAGCTGCCGCGATGGCTGTTGCGTTCGCCAATCACACCGCCACCGACGATCTCGACGTTGTTGACGTTCCACGCCTTCACGACCCAGGAGCGGTCCGAACTGTTGCCGATCGCCTTGAGGTAAGCGCCGCTCGCCAGCGACAGACGCGTATGCGAGCGAAGGCTGATACCAGCCAGGGCATTGATCATGTAGGTACCAGCAGGCACATAGATCGTGCCACCGCTGGACGGCAGCGAATTGATAGCGGCCTGAATGGCCCGTGTGTCGTCCATGGCGCCGTTTCCTACGGCACCGAAGTTACGCACGTTGTGGACGGTGGAGCCGATCGACACGTAGGGTGTCGGTGTCCACCAATTGGTTGCAAAAGCCGGCAGGGCCACAACCGAGAGTGCAAGCGACGCTGCAGTAGCTAACAAGCTGCGACGAGATACAATGTTAAAATTGCGTCGGATGGATACGCCCGAGTTCGGGAAGGAAAACCCCTGTGCGCAGTTACGCGCAGACTTACTTTTCACGTCTGAAAGAGCCTCTTTTTTGTGAACGGCTCAGCAAAGGTGCGTCATTCGCACGTGAAAAATCAAATGTGAAATTTGGCTGCGGTTCAAGTTTGTCAAAATAACGAAATTGCCATGTTTGTTCTTGTAGCATGGACCGCTGACGCGGGTTTTTGACACACATGATAATAAGATGGACGTCTATACGACCATCTGCACGATTTAAATGGTGGAACGACGCGCTATCTGAGCGGCACAGAGTCTGCGATGCCGATTCTGGCGCGAGAAGGATGTAGTGGGTCGGGCGAACCCGGTTCTGTTACGCCCGTCGTGTCACGTTGGGGATTGCTTCTGATCTGCGTATAGCCTGCACGTATACATCAAAGCGTAGAGCGAAGCGCTGGTGCATGCACCGTCATCGGACTCAAGAGTTCTCGATACACATCGACCGTCTTTTGGATCACGATTCGCTCGTCGAAGTCCCGCAGCGCCTTCTGCCGCGCACGCAAACCAAGCTGAGCCAGCAACTCGCGATCTTCATCCAGTTGCACGATGCACTTCGCCAGCGCGCGTGCGTTGCGCACTTCCACGCGCAAGCCGTCGAATCCGTGCTTGGTCACTACCTCGCGACAACCGGGACGATCGGTAGTGATCAGTGCAAGTCCGCTTGCGGCGCCTTCGATCAGGGACTTCGGTACACCTTCCCGGTAATAGCTCGGTAGCGCCATCACGTGTACGGTGCTAAGCAGGCCTGGCATGTCGTCAACGTGGCCAAGCCAGCGCACCAATCCGGCATCCACCCACTTGCGCACCTGTTCGGCCGATACCGAATGCGGATTGCCGGGATCGGGAGTGCCGGCAAGCACGAATTCCACGTCGCGTCCCCAGCGCTGCACAAGCGCGGCCGCATCGACGAATTCCTGGATGCCTTTTTCCCACAGCAAGCGCGCGGCAAGCAGCACCCGCAATCGTTCGTGACGATGCTCGGGCGAATGCTTGGCCGGCTGGAAGCGGTTGGTGTTGACGCCGGAGCTGAGGATGACTCGGATCCTCTCCGGCGGAATCAGCCCCGCATGCGCGAACGTGGTGGCATCGTCGGGGTTCTGCAACACCAGCAGCGAGCGTTCGCTGCCGAGCGTGGCGCGCATCAGGGTTTTGACCAGCGGGCGCAGCATGCGGGCCTTGGGCTTGTCGCTGGTGAACACATAGCCCATGCCGGCCACGGCGTTGACGACGGCCGGAATGCGCGCGAAGCGTGCGGCGAATGCACCATAGACGGCGCACTTCACCGTGAAGTTGTGCAAGAGATCGGGTTGTTCCTGCCGGAGCACGGCAACGAGGTGATAGAGCGTTGCCGCTTCGCGCAAGGGATTGAGGCTGGCACGATTCATTGGCAGCGGCACCCAGCGCAGACCGTGCGCAGCGAACCGCTCCCCGAACGGGCCTGGTGGCGACAGCATGACCACTTCGTGTCCGTCCCTGCGCAGCCGCAGGGCGGTGGACAGGCGGAAGTTGTACAGATACCAGTCGGTGTTGGCGAAGAAGACGAATTTCATGGGCTGCGTCCGGTTCTTGTTTTTTTCGAGGGGGAGGCGATCTTCGCCGCCATCCCCGCGCAACCGGGAATGACGGAAAAGACGTGGCATGAAAGGAGACGATGCGTTCGGGCCTCCGCGGAAAGCGTCAGAATTTGGTACCCGATACCGTGACATCGCTGGTGCCTGGATCGACCCGTAACTCGCGCTTCTGGGCCGCCGCGTTGGGCGAGGCGATGGCGGCTGCGATGCGGCGTGCATAACGAGAGCTGTTGCCCTGCAGCGTGTTGTCGATGGCCTTGATATGGCTCGACTGTCCTGCGATCACCAGGCCGACCAGGCCATTGCCGGTCATGACGTTGTCGATGATGGTGATCTGGGAGGGGGCGTCGACGGTCAACAGGCCATAGCCAACATTGTCGCGGAAGGTGCAGTTCTTCACCGTCACGTTGCTCACGTTGTAGTGAATTTCCATGCCGGTGCCGTGATTGCCGCTGATGATGCAGTGGTCGATGGTGATGTTGCGTGCCAGTCCCTGCGCTTGCGGCTCGATGTCGATGCCCGATTCGGGCTTGGTGCCGTTGCTGTTGCTGAAGGTGGAATTCATGATCACCACCCCATCCACCGGCCCAATCGAAAGACCCTGGCGCCGGTTGTTGGTGGAGATCACGTTGTCGATGGTCACGTCCTTGGAAACCACCGGGTTGCCATTGGGGCCGATCGCGCCGATCCAGATGCCGTCGCCCCAGCATTCGGAAATGTGCATATTGGAGACGTGCACATGATTGGACGCCTGGATGTTGAGGCCATAGCCCCATTCGCCGCCCACGCCGCTATGGTTGTTGCGCTCGCCGACGATGCGTCCGCCGGTGATGCGCACGTTGTTGGCGCTCCACACCTTGATCACGTGCGAGCGCGGCGAATTGTTGGGAATGGCGGTAAGCGTGGCGTTCGGGTCCAGTTGCAGCAGCATGTTGGAGCGAAGCTGGACCGCCCGCATCGCGTCGATGATGTAATTGCCGGGAGGCACGATGACCGTTCCTCCACCAGGCAGGGCGTTGATGGCATCCTGGATGGCGTCGGTGTCATCATGATTGCCGTCACCCTTGGCGCCCTTGTCGCGGACGTTGATCACCGCGCTCCCTGCTCCCCATGCGATGCGGGGAAAAGCCGCCGGCAACGCAAGCGACGGCAGCGCCAACAGGCCGCAGCGCAGGAAGTCGCGGCGCGTGGCGAAGAGGCGATTTGGAAAAAATGTAGTCCGGTTATTCATGACATGCGCTCTTTTTCGACGTGGGGAGACGGCTTGGGGGCGTGCATGCGGCTGAGTAGCCAGGGCAGGGTGATCGCGAGCAGGTAGAACTTCGAGGCGAAGTACTTGTTATCCAGGCAATTGCGATGCGTTTCCAGCCATTGCTGGGCGCCCGGCAACACGGACCGCGTCTGTTCGGCAAAGGCATAGACCTGGTCGTAGCGTTGTCTGGCCAGACCACGCAGGTCGAAGCGGAAGCAGCCCTTGGCTTTCACGTAGGGCAGCTCCTTGAAGTGCTTGGAGATGTATTTGCGCATCAGCACCTTGTTCACGCCGCCGGGGCCGATCAACAGGTCGGCGGGAACGCGGTGGAATACCCAGTCACGCAAGCCTTCATCGAGGTAGGGCTGAGCCAGCCGCAGCGACATCGCCCTGGCGGTATACACGCCCTTGGCTACGTGAGCCGATCCGACGATGATGAGCGAGAGGCGGCGTAGGGCCTCCTTGGAGGTTGCTGCCTGGATGTCGGCGCGGAACGTCTCAAGACGTTGCCGCGAACTGGTCGAAACATTCCAGCCGAACAAGGCATCCACTTCCGCGTCGCTGAAGCGCGAGCCGGGGAAGTAGCGCTCGAACTCGTCCATCTGCAAGGTCGCCAGGACGAAGCAGAGCCGGAAGCTGTTGCTCACCAGCTTGGATGTGAACAGTGCCTGCGGCAAGCGAACGCCGCGCGCGAGCATGGCGAGGATGCGTTCCTTGCTGTGCACCGGCGTGCCGAAATATTCATCCGCACCGATGGCGTCGATGATGCCGTCGCCGCGCCGCTGGCTCACTTCCGTCGCCATGTCGGCGTAGGAGAGCGCCGCGAAATCGGCGGTCAGCAGGGGCATTCGCGGCAGCATCGCGAGGTAGCGGTCGTAGGCGCGTCCGGGATCGCACACCAGCGCTTCGTGACGCAGCCCAAGTTGCCGCGCGACGAAGCGCGCAGAGGCCACCTCGTTTTCTTCCATGCCGCCCAGGTAGGTCAGGCAGGTTGCATCGGGGCGCGCTTCGGCGAGCGCGATGGCCATGGAGGTGGAATCCTTGCCGCCGCTTTGGAAGAACCAGGGCGAGCGCATGCCGGTGGTGGATTGCGCGATCGAATCGCACAGCAGCTGATGGAAGGCCTGCAGCAACGACTCCTCATCGACGGCTTCAGGCGGCGGACGCTTGGGCGCCAGAACCGACTGAAAAGGGTAGTGGAACCCTGGACTGTCATGCATGTCCTGCCCGGGGTCGAAGCCGGTGGTCGCGACTTTTACGTTGCGATAGATGGAATGGGGCGGGTAGACAAACGTGTTGCGTAACAAGTCGGCCATCGATACCAGGTCGAGCGGAGCATGGTTGCGTTCGATCCCGTCCAGCGGCGAAAAATCCACATCGTCCTGATAAGGCGAAGTATTGACCTGAATACGCGATCGAACGGCAATATCGTCTTTGTCTTTATTTTTTGGAAGCATGGCGGATGTCATGAGATCACCGGTGCTGGGCGCGGCAGCAGGTGCCTGCGTAGGCGGCCGTGGAGCATTTCCGCTTCAATCTTGGATGGCGCATTCGCGCGGAACGGAGCGTGGTAGTCGGCAGCATCGTGGCGATTGCGGAGTTGTTCTTGTCGCGCTCGCCGGGCGACGCATGTTCCAGCCGTGGTTTCATCTTCCCTGTCATGAGGCAACCTTCTCCTGCAGGGCTGCGTTTGGAGGAGTCGTGGCCGATTGCATGCGGCTCAACAGCCACGGCAGAATCATTGCAAGCAGGTAGAACTTCGACGCGAAGAACTTGTTGTCCAGGCGATTGCGGTGCTTCTCCAGCCAGTGCGGTGCGCCGGGCAACAGGGTCTGCATCTGCTGGGCGAAGGCATACACCTGGTCGTAGCGCGTCCGGGCGAGGCCTCGCAGGTCAAAACGGAAACAGCCCTTGGTCTTGACGTAGGGCAGTTCGTCGAAGTGGCGCGCGATGTACTTGCGCATCAGCACCTTGTTGGTGCCGTCGGGGCCGATGAGCAGTTCGCTGGGCACATCGTTGAAGATCCAGTCGCGAAAGTGCGGATCGGCATAGGGATAGGCCAGATGCAGCGACATCGCGTGAGCGGCGTTCATACCTTTGGCCAGATGGGCGGATTCGCCTATCACCAGCGACAACCTGCGTACCGCTTCGTCGGATGCAGCCGCCGTGACGTCGGCGTGAAAAGTTTGCATGCGTTGGCGTGAGCACTCGGCAATGTTCCAGCCGAACAAGCTATCCACCTCCGCGTCGCTAAAACGCGAACCCGGGAAGTAGCGTTCGAATTCGTTCATCTGCAGCGTGGCCAGCACGAAGCACAGTTTGAAGTTGTGGCTGACCGTGCCCCATTCGAACAGGCCCTGCGGCAAGCGCAAGCCGCGCGCCATCATCGCCAGCACGCGGTCATGCCGATGCAGCGGTACACCGAAATACTGGTCCGAGCCCAGCGCATCGATGAGGCCGTCGCCTTGGTGCTGGCTCACTTCGGTGGCCAGGTCTACATACGACAGCGCGGCGAAATCCGCGGACAGCAGCGGTATGCGCGGCAGTACCGCCAGGTAGCGGTCGTAAGCACGACCAGGGTGACATACGAGAGACTCGTGCCGCAGTCCCAGACGGCGCGCGACGAAGCGGGCAGAGGCCACTTCGTCTTCTTCCTTGCCGCCCAGATAGGTCAGGCAAGTGGTGTCCGGGCGTACCTCGGCAAGGGCCATCGCCATGGAGGTGGAATCTTTGCCGCCGCTCTGCAACAGCCACGGTGAACGCATACTGGCGGTGGCTCGCGCCGCAGCGTCGCACAACAGGCGATGGTAGGTATCCAGCAGCATCGCTTCGTCGACGGCGCCCAAAGCCGGCCGCGACGTCGCCAACTCCGCCTGGTAGGGAAAATGGAAGCGCGGGTTGTCGAACAGGTCTTGCGTGGGATCAAAGCCCGTCGCGGCGATTTTCACGTCCCGATAGATCGTGTGGGGCGGGTAAACCGCGGCATTGCGAAGGATGTCGGCGATCGATACCACGTCGAACGCTGTCGCATCCCGGTCATGCTTGGCCAATGGCGATAGATCGACCTCGCCGGAGTTGGGCGACGTGTTGATCTGCATTCGCCTGGACGATTCCGGCGTCGTTTCAGGAGACATAGCGTAGGTTTCGCCGAGCGGTGCGTTCATACCATGACCTGCTTGACGACGTAGATATAGAAGACCGCACAGGAGATCACCAGGCCCATGCGTAACAAGATGGGATTACGCAGGATGGAAATGCGGCTATGGAAAAAGATCGCAGCCACCATCAGGGAAATGGCCATGTAGGAGGAAAGCAGGTAACGGTTGGAGAAATTGCCCCAGCCCACGGCGAAGAACGGCAGCAGCATCACCAGGTATACCGCCGTGCTGTCCTTCAGGCGCGTGTTGAACGGCTTGCGCACGATGCCGGACAGCATGTACGGAAGCAGGTACCAGAAAATTGAAAACACCGCAAAGTCGATGCGCACGCCCGACTTGTATTTGGCGCTGAGGCTGTAATCCATCACCGCGTTGTAGAGCGACGGTACGGCGGCGCGCACCACGATCATGGTGATGCCGGTGCAATAGGCCACGAAGCCAAGCAGGGCCGCCAGGCGCAAGAATTTCGGGTTGAACAGCAGCAGCGGCGCAAAAGCCAGATAGAGCAGTGCGGAATAGTGGAAGCAGGTGGCGATCACGCCCCAGATGAAGAAAGAGCGCCATTGCCGCTGGTGAAAAGCCAGCAGCGCGATGAACACCGGCAGCGACGACAGGCCTTGCCGCACGGCGTTGATCGAGGCGTTCACGAACATCGGCGAAATCAGCAGGAACCCCAGGCTCGCGATGAGGAAAGTCAGGAAGCCGCGCGTGCCGCCCAGGTAGTCGAAGTAATGGCGTGCCGCCAGCATGGCCATGATCAGCAGCAGGCCGAACAGCGCGCACTGATAGAACTCCAGGCTTACCCCTAGCATGGCAAGCAGGCGCGTCACCAGCAGGAAGCCGGGCTCGAAGCGGGTTTCAACCGGGCCGCCGCCGCGTAGTTCGCCGAAGATTCCGGCATAGACATAGGTATCGGTGCCTACATCAATGCCACGTGTGCCGACCACAATGTCGACGAACAAGCAGGCCGCCGCGATCAGCATCATGCTCAGCAGGAGCCGCGCGTTCGTCGTGATGTTCGACTTATGGGAATAGGCGATATAGGGGGACACCGAGTTCATCATGCATTGCGCCTGGCAAGGAACAGGCCTTCATGGCGGCGCTTGAAGGTGATCAGGCGCCGCCGCGTGTAACGGACCAGACTCATGGCCTCGCCCAGCTGCCACTGCCACCAGTTCAGCAAGCCCTGCGCGTGCAGGGTCTTGCGTACATCCCTGGCCGCTTCAAACATCGCCGCCATGTCACCGCTGAGCCCGCCCGCCCCGAAGGGCGGCTTGTGCCAGGAGGCCAGCACCTGGTTGAGCTTGGCGCAGCGGTGTCCCGACAGCAGGATCTGCGCCCACAGCATGAAATCTTCCGCCCGCCAGCGCGCTTCGTCGAAGCGGAAGGGCAGTTCGCGGCGCAACATGATCGAAGCGGTCGGGAAGGGGCTGCGCAGCATTAGCAGGCGGCGCGGGAATACGCGCAGCTTCAAGGGGTGCTTGAGCGCCGGCGCCGGCGCGGAGCGCGGCTGCACGTTCATGTCGTGGGCAATCAGTGCGATCTCAGGATCCCTGGCGAGCGCTTCCATCTGCAGCTTCAGCTTTTGTGGATGCCAGCTGTCGTCGGCGTCCAGGAAGGCAACCCAGTCCTGGCTCGCGCTCTCCCAGCCGCGATTGCGCGCTGCCGATGGCCCGCCGTTGTGCGGCATGGCAATGACCTTGACCCATCCGGGCGGATAAGCGCGTGCCACACGATGCAATTGCTCCAGCGTGCCGTCGCCACTGCCGTCGTCCACCAGCAGCACCTCGGTGGGGCGCAGCACCTGCGCTGCCACGGACGCCACTGCGGGTGCGATGGTGTGTGCGCAGCGAAAGCAGGGCACCACCACGCTGACAGAAGCCATATCACCACTCTTTGACGAGTGGAGGTCACGAGCGCCGGACGTGCCGGCGGATATCGGTTGTTGCGTGGCTTGCACGTTGCTTGTTCGGCCTGTATTGACCACGTCCTCTCCTTTCCTGATCGGTTATCGGGGTGACCACAGCGGCCTTGGCGAATGCGCTATTGCTTCGAGGATTCCGCGGTCTCCTGTTCCGGTTCTTCTTCATCTTCCTGGTAGCCGTTCCAGGCGGAGGCGTGCAGGGGCAGCTTGCGTACCAGTGGAGTTATCCAGGAAGTGGCGCCAGCCTTGCGTGTCTGTTGGGCGCGATAGATCCGGCCAGTCAGCGCGACGTAGATGAGGGTGATGGCGCCGAAGGTCATCAAGTTGCTGCCAGGCGCCAGGTGGCGCGTCAGCGTGCCCATGAACACCAGCGACATCGCCAGGCCAATCAGCAGCACCAGGGTGGTATGGGCGCTGAAGCCGGCATTCATCATGATGTGGTGGATATGGCCGCGGTCAGGCTTGAAGGGCGACTTACCTTCGCCCATGCGGCGTGCCATCACCTGGAGCGTGTCCAGCACCGGCAGGGCAACGCACCAAAGCACGTCAAGCGTCGACAGTTGGGGTTGTGCTTGCTGGCTGAGCTGGATCAGCGTCCAGGCCAGGAAGTAGCCGATCATCACGCTGCCCGCATCGCCCAGGAAGACCTTGCGCCCGATCAGGCCCATGTTGGCGGCCAAGTCCGGCAGCAAGGCAGCGGCAAGCAGCAACAGCAGGATGACACTGTGCCATTGCGAAAAGCCTTGGAACACGTTGATGGCGCCGATGCTCACCAGCGTCAGCATGCCGGCCAGTCCGTCGATGCCATCCATCATGTTGAAGGCATTGAGCAGGCCGACCACCGCGACCAGGGTCAGCGGAATGCCGAGCGAGCCGAGCTCGAGGTTGTAGCCGAACAGATGGCCGAGCGTGTGGATGTACACACCGGTGCAGTAGACCATGGTCAGCACTGCGGCCGCCTGAATCAGCAGGCGGATGCGTACGCTTAGATCGAAGCGGTCATCCATCGCCCCGGTCAACGCCAGGATGGCTCCGGTGCCGAGCAGTGCATTCGTGAACAGCAGAGACTGCCCTTCGAAGCACATGCTCACGATGACACCGAAGAACGCCGACAGGCCACCGATCAACGGAACGTTCCCGACATGGCGCTTCCGTTCGTCGGGGCGGTCGACCAATCCTATCGATTCCGCGTGGTGGTACAGAAGGATCATCGCCGCCGCAGAGGACAATACAGCGATGACACATGAAACTAGCATGCGGTATTGCATGGAATCTCCCAGCTACACGACTTTCACACATGTCGCGCGAGGGCCCCTGCCACCTTCGCGAGCACTACATGACACTGCAGTACTTAGTAACGATGCTATGGATTGATGGGTGTATGTGGCGTTAAGAAACGTGCCACGTATCGCAAATTTTCATTCAAGATTGTGATAGCAGAAATTCTTTTGAAAGTGATTGCGGTGTGAATATTCGCGTTCAATCGAGCGACTGTTGCGAGAGTGTGATTGGGCCAAAAAATGTGCGTCATCGGCCTGTTTTGGCATGAGCTATGTATGCGTGCATTCATGAATGTGTGTGGAGGATCTTTATCGATAAAAAAGTATGAAAAGTATGCTTATTGGCGTGTCGTTGTTTTGCATAGGCGCGTGCTTATTTGAGCGATATGTTGCTCGACAGGATGCGTGCGATTGCGAGGTCGGTGGCGATATCAAGCGGTATCGCTTTGACAGGAGTAAGAATTGAATGATCGCAACAGCCATTGGCTACACGAAGCGGTCATTTCATTTCGATTCACTATTTTGCACATCATTGCCTGGCTGCTTGCGAATTCACTGCGTGACGCTAGCACTCCGCTGGCTGCTACGGATGAACAAACATCGCGCACGTCCATTGACCACGCGTTGGATTTATCAGTTTCGAAGGAACGTGCTTAACAGCGCGCCGTGATATCGACATATCCGCGACGTTCCTGGATGCACGCTAACTACGTCTTGGCATCGCAACACATCTACATGATCGACTTCGACCAGGCTCGTCGACAGATGGTGGAGTGTCAGATCGCAGGTCGCGGTTTGCATGACCCGGCTGTGCTTGCTGCGATGAAGCGCGTGCCGCGTGAGGCGTTCGTGCCCAAACAGCTGCATGGCGCCGCCTACGACGATGGACCGCTGCCGATCGGTGAAGGCCAGACCATTTCGCAGCCCTACATTGTCGCGCTGATGGTTGAAGCGGCGAGGGTCGATAAGCACGATCGCGTGCTGGAGATCGGCACGGGTTCCGGTTACGCGGCGGCCGTATTAGGTGAAATAGCCGAGCATGTGGATACCGTCGAACGCCATCGACTGTTGGCGGAACGCGCGCGCGAAGTGCTGCGGCGGCTTAACTATCGCAACGTAACGGTGCATGTGGGCGATGGCACGCTTGGTTGGCTGCAAGGCGCCCCGTACGAAGTGATTCTTGCTTCCGCGGGTGGCCCTGACGTGCCGGCCGCTTGGCGCGAACAACTCGCCATCGGCGGCCGCCTAGTGATGCCGGTGGGCATGTCGCGTTTCCAGCAATACCTGATTCGCCTTGTGCGGCGAAGGGATGACGACTGGGAAGAGCGGAAATTGGGAGCAGTGCAGTTCGTGCCGCTGATCGGTGCGCAAGGGTGGCACGATCAGAACAACGGGCATGGCATCTGATGGAACAGTACGCTGCCGTCTGGAGCGCAGGCCACAGCGTGATGGTGGACTTGGTGTCGCCGTGGGGGCCATTACGTACGGCAGGAATCCGGGCCCTAAAATAAAACAGGCCGCCTTGTCGGCGGCCCGGTCGGGCATCGGTCATCCATGTTGAGGAGGGGCCCCTCCTCGGCGCCTGACTTCCCGGCGGCGCTATTTATCGCATATTGGCGGGCGGCTGTCAGGTCTTTCCCACTGCCGTAATGCGTTTCACGGTGCATTGACGCCTTAAATCACGGATTCCGTTATGCAGTTGTCAATACAGCGCCATCGGCTTGGCGAAGGCTTGGCAAAGGGTGGTCAATCCGGCCGGCCGGCGATGATCCGCTCCCAAAGCTCTTTTGCCGAGCGCCGCGGGTCGGGCGTTCCACAGATCGCCGAAACCACCGCCAGGCCATAGGCGCCTGCGGCCAGGACATCTTCGACGTGCTGTCTTTTGAGGCCGCCGATGGCGACGCTGGGCAGGGGGCAGGCGGCCACGATACGAGCGAGACCATCCAGGCCGATTGGCTGTTCGTGGTCCGGCTTGGTGGGTGTGGCAAACACCGGGCCTATGCCTACGTAGTCGACGACGCCCGGATCGACAGCGCGTGCCGCGCGCTCGGAATTGACGGACAGGCCAAGCAGCATGTCCGCGCCGATGCGCTCACGTGCCAGGATCGGCGACAGGTCGCGCTGGCCGATATGGATGGCATCGACCCTGGCTTCCACGGCGGCCTCGATGTCGTCGTTCATCACCACCAGTGCGGGCGTGCCGTGCAAGGCTTCTTTTACGCTGCGTGCAAGTGCGATGCGTTCGGCGGTGGAAGCCTGCTTGTGTCGCACCTGTACCATCGTCGCGCCGCCGGCTACTGCTTCGCGTGCGGTATCCGCCATCGAATGCCGCTGGCACAGGTCCGGATCCAGCACCAGATAAAGCGAAAGGTCGAATGGTTTCTTCATGCCCTGGCCACCTGTGCATGGGCTTGCAGCACGTCGCCATTCAATGCCGCAAGCGAATCGATGAAGCGCCACGCGAACGAGCCGGGACCATTGGACGCCTGCGCCGCTTGTGTTCCCGCCACGCCGAAACACGCCAGGGCGGTAACGGTCGCTTCCAATGGTTGCTGTGGCGTCACGGCTAAGAATCCGCCGACCATGCAGGTGAGGGCGCAGCCCATGGCGGTTACTTTTGGCATCAGCTCGGAGCCGCCGGCAATGCATACGGCAGCGTGCCCGTCGGTGACAAAATCAACCACGCCGGTCACCGCAACCACCGCATCCGTTCGTCGCGCAAGCGCCAGTGCGGACGCTTCCGCGCGCTCGACACTGTCTCCGCTATCCACGCCACGGCCTGAGCTGACATCGCCGGCCAGCGCCATGATTTCCGACGCATTGCCACGTATCACCGTGGGCTTGAGCGCAAGCAGGCCTTCGATCGCCTGACGGCGGAACGCCGTGGCGAAATGCGCCACCGGATCCAGCACCCAGGGCTTGCCGCTTGCATGAGCCGCCTTGGCCGCCGCATGCATGCCCTGAAGCCAATAGGATGAGAGCGTACCGATGTTGATGGTGAGGGCGCTTGCCAGTTCGGCGAATTCACCCGCTTCCTCCGGGGCATGCACCATCGCCGGCGATGCGCCGGCGGCGAGCAGCACGTTGGCGGCGTAGTTCATCGCCACGTAATTGGTGACGCACTGGACGAGAGGCGATTCGCGGCGCATCCGATCGAGCAAAGCGCCATGAGGGATCGAAGTACTGGTGGTCATGATGCGACGGCTGTGGGTAAGCGGCCATTTTATACCGTATGGCCAGCGACTGGCCCTGCACGTGACGGGAAGAAAGATTTACGCTGTGTTCCATGCTTACCGCCAAACCACGAAACGAACTCCGCCCGCTGCCACGCTCGTTCTATGCGCGTGATTCGCTGATCGTCGCTCCCGAGCTATTGAATAAGGTGCTGCGCTGCCATGACGGCCGTGCCGGGCGTATCGTGGAGGTGGAGGCGTATCGCCATGACGATCCTGCCGCCCATTCGTTTCGGGGCGTGACGCCGCGTACCGAAGTGATGTTCGGTCCGCCGGGTCACATGTATGTGTACTTCACCTATGGCATGCACTGGTGTGCCAACGCCGTGTGCGGCCCCAAAGGCAAGGGCAACGCGGTGCTGATCCGTGCGCTGCAGCCGATTGCCGGTCTTGACCTGATGCATGCGGCGCGTCCGCTGGCGAAGAACAACCGGCAGCTTTGCAACGGGCCGGCATGCCTTACCCAGGCGATGAGCATTACCAAACTGCAGAACGGGATCGACCTGGTAAGTAGCGAGACCTACATGCTGGTCGATGATGCCGTGCCGCCACCGGAGCAGCCGGTGCAGACGACGCGTATCGGGATCAGCAAGGCGGTGGACTACCCGTGGCGCTGGTATGTGGGCGATAGCCCCTATGTGTCGAAAAAGTGAATGCCGCGCCTCGCAGCGACTCCACGCGTAGGCCGGGATGACAATCCCAGCATCGGGATGCCGTGTGGAAAGCTGGGATTAGCATCCCGGCCTACGCGCTATTGCGCGTGCCCGGCATGACGCGCGGAATGGTCATCGCTGGTCAGAAAGCGCCCCAAAGAGGGTGGAAACGACCATACCTGCTAGTTGATGAGGCCGCAGGTTTGTGATGGGAAAAATCCCGTCCACGCCATATGCATGTCTGCACATGGACTTTTGCGACTTGCCGAGCGTACGCTCGGGTATATGTCATACAAACGGATATCGGCATCAGGCGCTGAAGCGGCAGCCGATGCCGGCGCCGCCATGGCGCCTGAAGCAGGGGAAAGGCATGGTTGAAAGCATGAAGGGCAACGTGCTTGTCGTAGATGACGATGTGCGATTGCGCGATGAAGTTCTGGTGCCTGGCTTGAAGGCTTTCGGGTTCAATGCGATGGGCGTGGGTTCCGCCGCCGAGCTTTATCGCTCGATCGTGATCGAGCGCTATCGTTTGCTCGTGCTGGATATTGCACTGCCCAATGAGGACGGGTTCAAAATTATCAGTCAGCTGCGCGCCTTGTCCGATATTGGCATCGTGGTGCTGTCCGGACTGGATTCCACAGCGCACCGCGTGCGCGGTTTGATCGAGGGTGCGGATGTCTACCTCACCAAGCCGGTCAACGTGGAAGTACTGGCCGCGTCCCTGCACAGCTTGAGCCGGCGCGTGGGCAATGCGGCGTCGTATGAACTGGCGTCCACGGATTGGCGGCTGGAAGCAGGCGGATGGCGATTGGTCGCGCCCAATGGGGCAATCATTCCCTTGTCGATGCCCGAACGCCTGCTGCTCAACCGATTGGCTGCTTCTTCGCCCGAGCCCACCCCGCGTGCCGCCTTGATCGATGAAATCGCCGCCGCCATTCCCGGCTTCGATCCGGGACGGCTCGAAATGCTGATCCATCGATTGCGGCTAAAGGTTGCCAAAAAGGCCGGTGAAGAATTGCCGCTGATGTCCGTGCGCAGGGTGGGTTATACCCTGACTCTCAATTGAGCGGGTCCGCACGCCAGACGCTGCTGTGCGTGCAAGAAAATGCAAGAAAAGGTGATTTAGTGAGATTGTGGGATGCGCGCCGAAAACTTACATTTCGCTTGCTGCGAGGCGGCGCATAAGCCAGAGAAGGCTGACGTGGTAATCGTCGCAAAATTTCGTCCATAGGAATGGGTACAGAGTCTCGTTTCAGCAGAAAGTCTTCCATGCAAGCCGAGGGAACAGGGGGAGATCCTGCCTGTATGCCGTGATTCGAGGATGAATCGCGAGTGTTCAGCGGGGTCTGGGCGAGCCAAGCAGGGGTCGCCTGTCGATACACCACGCGTTGCTTGACTGGCGTTGAGTCAGCGTTCGTTTGCGTCCGTTTTTCGGCCGCAGCGAAGGTCTGGTTCAAGCCGGGACGGAATGTTGCGCGTGTCATTAGGAAGGGAGTGCGTGGGCAAGCAACCGACCCGCGTCACGTGTGACCAAGGCTGCCAATCCCCAAACTTGATCAGGTGTAGTGCCATGAGTCCTAGCCGTCGTCTGTGCCGGAATCGCTTCGGTGCGCAGGATGCTGTTGCGCCCGAAGCCAGTACCGCCATCGCTCCGGACACCGCTTCACGCATGCACGTGGTAGGTCGCAAATTCGCGATGCTATCTTTGTTGGCCACCGCCTTGGGCATGACTGCACTGGCGCACGCCAGCGGCGGCCCTGCCGGCGGCCAGGTCGTCGGAGGTTCGGGCCAGATCCAGCAGGTGGGCAATACCACCACGATCAGGCAAAACAGCCAGACGTTGTCGCTGAACTGGCAAAGCTTCGATATCGCGCCCGACCAGACGGTGAACTTCCTGCAGCCGGGCAGCGGTGCGATTGCGATCAACCGCATTTTCAGCAGCACGCCCAGCGAAATCTTCGGCCACCTCAACGCCAACGGTCAGGTGTGGCTGATCAACCCGAACGGTGTGCTGTTCGGGCAAACCGCACAAGTCAATGTGGGTGGCCTGGTGGCCTCCACGCTGGATTTCGACAGCGGCACGCTGGACTCCAGCGATCGTCGTTTCAGCGGATCGGGCAAGGGCAGCATCATCAACCGCGGCAGCCTCAGTGCGATCAATGGCGGCTATATCGCCTTGCTCGGCAACCGGGTTTCCAACCAGGGCGTGATTACCGCGCAGCTTGGCACGGTGGCGATGGGCGGCGGCAACGCGGTCACCCTGACGTTCGCCGGCAACCAGGTCGTGCATCTTCAGGTCGATCGCAGCACGCTCGCCAATCTGGCCGAAAACCGCCAGCTGATCGTCGCCGATGGTGGCCGCGTGATCATGACCGCGGGCGCCAAGGACAGCCTGCTTGCCAGCGTGGTAAACAACACCGGCGTGGTGCAGGCGCAAACCGTGCAGAACCACAATGGCACCATTACCCTGCTGGGCGGCATGGCCGCCGGGCAAGTAAATGTCGGCGGTACGCTGGATGCGAGCGCACCGAACGGCGGCAACGGCGGTTCGATCGAAACTTCCGCGGCCCATTTCAATCTGGCGAGCAACGCGCACATCACTGCTGCTGCAGGACACGGACAAGCGGGCACCTGGCTGGTCGATCCGACCGACCTCACCATCGACAGTACGGCTGCCACGACGATTTCCAACTCGCTCAATGGCGGCACCAACGTTACTGAGACGACGACAGCGACCGGAGCGACCGGCAGCGGCGTGCAGTCGGCCGGTGCAGGCGACATCAATGTCAATGCCGCAGTCAGCTGGAGCAATGCCAATGCCACGCTGACTTTGCAGGCGTATCACGGCATCAACGTCAACGCCGCGGTCAACGGTACGGGCAAGGTGGTGATGGACGCTGGTGGCGCCAATCTCACCATCGCGAGCGGAGCGTCGATCACCGGTGGTGCGGGCGTCACGCTGGCGACGAGCGCCAATTTCGTAAACAGCGCCGGCAGTGCCGCGGTCAAGACCGGCACGTCCGCGCCGTGGCTGATCTATTCCACCAACCCCACGCTGGATACGACCGGCGGCCTCACTCCCAGCTTTATCCAGTACAACGCGCCGTACCAGACGGCGGCAGCTGCGTCGGGCAATGGCTTCCTTTATAGCGTGGCGCCGACGCTGACGGTGTCGGGCCTTGCCGGCAGCGTGTCCAAAACCTATGACGGCACCACCAGCGCGCCGCTCGTTGCCGCCAACCTCACCACCAGTGGCCTGCTCTCCGGCGACAAGATCGTTTCCGCAACAGGCACGTATGCTTCGGCAAACGCTGGCTCGAACCTCGCCGTAACCACGCCCGCGACCATCTCCGGTTTCACCATCACCAATGCGGCCGGCATTCCGGCCTATGGCTATGGTTTGTCCGGTTCGGCCACGGCCAATATCGGCAGCATCCTGCAGGCGCAGCTGACGGCCTCGATCATCGGCGATCCCACCAAAGTCTACGACGGCACCACCACCGCCACGCTAAGCTCGTCCAACTACCAGCTAAGCGGTTTCGTGGCGGGGCAGGGTGCCACGGTGAACCAGCCGAGTTCAGTCGCCTACGCGGGCGCAGACGCCGGTTCGCAGACGGTCAACGCGACGTTCGCCATCACCAACTTCGTCGCCAACTCCGGTACCGTTCTTTCCAATTACAGCTTGCCGACCTCTGCCACCGGCACCGGCACGATTACCCAGGCACCGGTGCTGCTGAGCGGCTTGCTGGCCAATAGCAAGGTTTACGACGGCAGCACTGCTGCCGCGCTGAACCTCAGCAATGTAGGCATCTACGGCGTCATCTCGCAGGATTCAAGCAATGTCGCACTGAGTACCGCGGGTGGCACCGGCAGCTTCGCCAGTGCCAATGCCGGCAGCAACATTGCCGTGAGCGTCAGCGGCTTTACGCTGACCGGCACCAAGGCCAGCGATTATCAATTGGTCGCGCCGGGCAACCTCACCGCGAACATCACGCCCAAGGCCCTGACGGTGAGTGGCGTAACCGCGAACAACAAGGTCTACGACGGCACCACCGCCGATACCTTGAATGTCGGCAGCGCCACGCTCAACGGCATCGTGGGCAGCGACAACGTTGCACTGCTTACCGGTTCGGCCACCGGCACCTTCGGCCAATCGGACGTGGGCAGCAATCTCGCCGTCGCGGCGAGCGGCTTGAGCCTCACGGGCTCGGCGGCGGGCAATTATACGGTCGTGCAGCCCACCGGGCTGGCCGCCAACATCACGCCGCGGCCACTGAGTGTTTCGTTCAACGGCAGCCCCGCGAAAATCTACGACGGCACCAATGGCGCCACGCTGACGCAGGGCGATTTCAACATCACCGGTTTCGCCGGCACCGAAGGCGCGGTGGTATCGCAAAGCCCCGCCGTGTATGCGTCGCGCAACGCAGGTACGAATATCGGCGTGACCGCCACGCTGCAGCCGTCGGACTTCACGCCCAACGCCGGTACCAAGCTTTCCAACTACAGTTTCAACAGCATCGTGACCGGCACCGGCACGATCAATCCGGCCCAGCTGACCGTATCGATCATCAACGATCCCACCAAGGTCTACGACGGCAACACCAATGCCACGCTCAATTCCGGCAATTACACCCTTTACGGGTTGATCGGCAGCGACAGCATCACGTTGGCCAATGCTCCGACCGGCGGTACCTATGCGTCGGCCAATGCGGGCATACAGGGCGTAAGCGCGACGCTCAGTAGCGGCAACTACAGCGCCGGCAGCGGCACCTTGTTGTCGAACTACGTGTTGCCGACGCTAGCCAGCGGTTTCGGCACCATTACGCCAGCTCCCTTGAACGGCAGCCTGGTCGCTACCCTCAACACGCCCATTACCAAGGTGTACGACGGCACCAACACGTATCTGCTCAATGCCACCAGCGGTGGTGGCACGAGCTACACGCAGGACTTCGTGCTGAGCGGCTTCAAGAACGGTGACAACGCCTACGTCAATGCCAACATCACTGGCAATTTCGCGAGCAAGAACGTCGCCAACAACCAGCCGTTCCAGGTCACGCTGAACAGCTCGAACTTCACCTTCACCAGTGGTAGCGCCAGTAACTACGCCTTCCCCACCTATATCTTCACCACGGGGAGTATCACGCCGGCGCCATTGACGGTGAGCCTGGTCGGCAGCCTCAACAAGGTCTACGACGGCAGCACTGTTGCCCAGCTGGGCTCGGCCAACTTCCAGGTCAATGGCTTCGTCAGTGGCGAAGGCGCCACCGTCACGCCGACCGAGTCGTACAACTACGCTTCGGCGAATGCCGGCAGCAATATCGCGATCAACGGCACGCTTACCGCCAACAACTACACCGCCAACAGCGGCACGCTGCTGTCCAACTACACGCTGGCCATCTCGGCATCGGGTGTCGGCAACATCACCCAGGCACCGCTCTATGTAACGGGCGTGTACGCCACCAATAAGGTCTACGACACGACCGCCAGCGACACGCTCAATGTGTCTGCTGCGGGGCTGGCTGGCCTGGTTGCAGCGGATGTCGGCAACGTTACGCTGGGCACGTCCACTTCGGGTACGTTCGCACAATCGAACGTGGGCAATGGCATCGGAGTCACCGCCAGCGGCTTTTCCATCTCTGGCAGCGCCTCGTCCAACTATGCGCTGCAGCCGATCGCCGGCCTGGCTGCGAACATTACGCCCAAGGCGCTAACAATTAACGGCGTTACAGCCAGCAACAAGGTCTACGACGGCACCACCAGCGACACGCTCAACACCGGCAGTGCTGCGCTCGTTGGCGTCTATAGCGGCGATACCGTAGCCCTCGTCTCATCCGGAGCGGGCGGAACCTTTAGCACGGCCAACGTCGGCAACAACCTGGGCGTCTCCATTGGTGGTTTTACGCTCGGTGGCGCGCAGGCCGGCAACTACACGGTGACCCAGCCCAGCGGCTTCACGGCGAACATCACGCCAGCCACGCTCACCGCCACCATCACCGGCAGCCCGACCAAGGTCTACGACGGCACCAATTCGGCCACGCTCACCGCTTCCGACTACACCTTGACCGGCTTCGTAAGCGGGCAGGGCGCATCGATCCCGCAATCGGCCACCGCCAGCTACACCACGCCCAATGCGGGCACGGGCCTGGGCGTGCAGTCCACCTTGGTGGTTTCGGACTTCGTGGCCAACAGTGGCACCTTGCTGTCCAACTACATCCTGCCCACGAGCGCGACCGGCAACCACGGTGTGATCACGCCCTACGTGCTCAACCTCAGCGGAACGCGCGTGTATGACGCCAACACGGATGCTTCGGCTGCGTTGTTCGGCACTAGCGGGGTGCTCGCCGGCCTCAATAGCGACCAGCTCACGCTGAGCGGCTCGGGCATCGTGTCCAGCAAGAACGTGGGCACCTATACGGGAACCTCGCAGTTCAATCTCAACAACCTGTCGCTGACCGGCAACGGTTCGGCGCTGGCCAGCAACTACACCCTGGTCGGTGGCACCGATACCTTGGTCATCACGCCGGCCACGCTCACCGTAAGCGGCACCGTGGCCGCCAACAAGGTCTACAACAACAGCATGGCGGCCACCATCAGCGGCTCGACCTTGAATGGCGTGCTTTCCGGTGACAGCGTAACGCTCGGCAACGACACCGCCGGCACCTTCGCTACCAAGAACGTGGGCAACGGGATCGCGGTCAGCACCAACATGACCATCAGCGGCACGGATGCCGGCAACTACATTATCCAGCAGCCCTCCGGCGTATCGGCCAACATCACGCCGCTGGCCATCACGGTGACCGCCACTGGCGCCAACCGCCAATACGACGGCAGCGTGAACGATGCGGTAACGCTGGCCGGTACGCTGGTTGGTGACCAGGTCACCATCAGCGATACGTCGGCCACTTTCGCGGATGCCAACGTCGCCAATGGCAAGACTGTGACGGTGAGCGGCATCAGCTTGAGCGGCGCCAGCGCCAACAATTACACGCTCAACAACCTCTCGACTACTACCACAGCCAATATCACGCCGCGCATTCTCAACCTCAGCAGCACGCGCGTGTATGACGCCAACACCGACGCCAATGCCAGCCTGTTCGGCAGCGGCGGCGTGATTTCCACCGGGATCGGCACGGAAACCGTCGACCTCGGCGGCGTAGGTGTGGTGTCGAGCAAGAACGTGGGTACCTACACTGGCGCGAACTTCGGCCTGGGCACTCTTGCTTTGAGCAACGGCTCCGGCCTGGCCAGCAACTACACGCTGGCCGGTGGCACCGATCAACTGGTCATTACGAAAGCAACGCTGGATGTCACTGGTACCGTTGCCGCCAACAAAATTTACGACGGCACCACCACCGCAGCACTGAGCGGTTCCGTGTTGAACGGCGTATTGGGAAGCGACAACGTCACGCTGGGCAATGACACCACTGGTACCTTCGCCACCAAGAACGTGGGCAACGGCATTGCGGTCAGTACTGGCATGACCGTCACCGGCACCGATGCTGGCAACTACAACCTGCTGCAGCCGGCCGGTGTCACCGCCAATATCACGCCCCTGGCCATCACGGTGACGGCCACCGGCACCAACCGCGTCTACAACGGCTCGGTGAACGATGCAGTGACCCTGGCCGGCACGCTGGCCGGTGACCAGGTCACCATCAACGATACCTCGGCCACCTTTGCTGACCCTAACGTCGCCAACGGCAAGACGGTGACGGTGAGCGGCATCAGCTTGAGCGGAGCCAGCGCCAGCAATTACTCGCTCAACAACACGACGACCACCGCTACGGCCAACGTCACGCCGGTCATCCTCAATCTCACCGGCACGCGCGTGTACGACACGACCACCAACGCCAATGCCGGCCTGTTCGGCAGCAGCGGGCTGATTTCCACCGGCGTCGGCACGGAAACCGTCAATATCGGCGGCGTGGGTACGGTGTCGAGCAAGAACGTAGGCACCTACACCGGTGCGAATTTCGGCCTGGGCACCCTCAGCTTGAGCAACGGCTCCGGCCTCGCCAGCAACTACACCCTGGTCGGTGGCACTGACCATCTGACGATCACGAAGGCCGCTTTGAACGTCACCGGCACGGTTGCCGGCAACAAGGTTTATGACGGCACTACCGCCGCGACCTTGAGTGGTTCCGTGTTGAACGGTGTACTGGGCAGCGACAATGTCACGCTGGGCAATGACACCGCCGGCACGTTCGCGAGCAAGAATGCGGGCAACGGGATCGCGGTCAGCACCGGCATGAGCATTAGCGGTACGGATGCCGGCAACTACACGCTTACCCAACCTGGCGGCATCACCGCCAACATCACGCCGTACGTGCTCAACCTCAGTGGCACGCGTGTGTACGACGCCAACACCGATGCCAATGCCAGCCTGTTCGGCAGCAGCGGGGTGATTTCCACTGGCATCGGTACGGAAACCGTCCACCTCGGCGGCGTGGGTACCGTATCGAGCAAGAACGTGGGTAGCTACACCGGGGCGAACTTCGGTCTGGGCACCCTCAGCTTGAGCAATGGCTCCGGCCTGGCCAGCAACTACACACTGATCGGCGGCACCGACCAGCTGGCGATCACCAAGGCCGCCCTGAACGTCACTGGTACGGTTGCCGGCAACAAGGTTTACGACGGTACTACTGCCGCTGTGCTGAGTGGTTCCGTATTGAACGGCGTACTGGGCAGCGACAACGTCACGCTAGGCAATGACACCGCCGGCACGTTCGCCAGCAAGAATGCGGGCAACGGGATCGCGGTCAGCACCGGCATGAGCATTAGCGGTACGGATGCCGGCAACTACACGCTTACCCAGCCTGGCAGCATCACCGCCAACATCACGCCGTACGTGCTCAATCTCAGTGGCACGCGTGTGTACGACGCCAACACCGACGCCAATGCCAGCCTATTCGGTGGCAGTGGCGTGCTCAATGGCATCAACGGCGACACGCTGACGCTGAGCGGTTCGGGTATCGTGTCAAGCAAGAACGTGGGCACCTATACGGGTGCGTCGCAGTTCAACCTCAACAACCTGTCGCTGACCGGCAATGGCTCGGCCCTGGCCAGCAACTACACGCTGGCAGGCGGTACGGATACGCTGGCGATCACCAAGGCCACGCTGACCGTGACGGGTACTGCCGCGGCCAACAAGACCTACGACGGCACCACCGCCGCGCAACTCAGCGGTTCGCAGCTGCAGGGTGTGTTGGGTAGCGACAGTGTCACCCTGGGCAATGACAGCACCGGCACGTTTGCTTCGTCGAACGTGAGCAACGGGATCGCGGTCGGCACCGGCATGAGCATCAGCGGCACGGATGCGGGTAACTACACGCTTACCCAACCTGGTGGCCTCACGGCCAACATCACGCCGTACGTGCTCAACCTCACCGGCACACGTGCGTACGACACGACCACCAACGCCAATGCCAGTCTGTTCGGCAGCAGCGGGCTGATTTCCACCGGTGTCGGCACGGAAACCGTCAATATCGGCGGCGTGGGTACGGTATCGAGCAAGAATGTAGGCAGCTACACCGGGGCGAACTTCGGTCTGGGCACTCTCAGCTTGAGCAATGGCTCCGGCCTGGCCAGCAACTACACGCTGGTCGGTGGTACGGATATGCTGGCGATCACCAAGGCCGCCCTGAGCGTCACTGGTACGGTTGCCGGCAACAAGGTTTACGACGGCACTACTGCCGCTGTGCTGAGCGGTTCCGTATTGAACGGCGTACTGGGCAGCGACAACGTCACGCTAGGCAATGACACCGCCGGAACGTTCGCGAGCAAGAACGCGGGCAACAACATTGCCGTCGGCACCGGCATGAGCATCAGCGGTACGGATGCCGGCAACTACACGCTTACCCAGCCTGGCAGCATTACCGCCAACATCACGCCGTACGTGCTCAATCTCAGTGGCACGCGTGTGTACGACGCCAACACCGACGCCAATGCCAGCCTGTTCGGCAGCAGTGGCGTGCTCAATGGCATCAATGGCGACACGCTGACGCTGAGCGGTTCGGGCCTCGTGTCAAGCAAGAACGTGGGCATCTATACGGGTGCGTCGCAGTTCAACCTCAACAACCTGTCGCTGAGCGGTAACGGTTCGGCCCTGGCCAGCAACTACACGCTGGCAGGTGGCATGGATACGCTGGCGATCACCAAGGCCACGCTGACGGTGACGGGCACCGTCGCGGCCAACAAGACCTATGACGGCAACACCTCCGCGCAACTGAGTGGCTCGCAGCTGCAGGGCGTGTTGGGTAGCGACAGTGTCACCCTTGGCAATGACGCCGCCGGCACGTTTGCCTCGGCGAATGCGGGCAACAACATTGCCGTTGGCACCGGCATGACCGTCAGCGGCACGGATGCGGGCAACTACACCCTTACTCAGCCCGCCGGCCTCGCGGCCAACATCACGCCGTACGTGCTCAACCTCAGTGGCACACGTTTGTACGACGCCAACACCGACGCCAATGCCGGCCTGTTCGGCAGCAGTGGTGTGCTCAACGGCATCAACGGCGACACGCTGACGCTGAGCGGTTCGGGCCTCGTGTCAAGCAAGAACGTGGGCACCTATATAGGGGCGTCGCAGTTCAACCGCAACAACCTGTCGCTGACCGGTAACGGTTCAGCCCTGGCCAGCAACTACACACTTGCGGGTGGCGTGGATACGCTGGCGATCACCAAGGCCACGCTGGCCGTGACGGGCACCGTTGCGGCCAACAAGACCTACGACGGCAATGCCACCGCGCAACTCAGTGGATCGCAGTTGCAGGGCGTGCTGGGTAGCGACAATGTCACCTTGGGCAATGACGCTACCGGCACATTTGCCTCAGCGAACGCGGGCAACAACATTGCTGTCGGCACCGGCATGAGCATCAGCGGCACGGATGCCGGCAACTACACGCTTACCCAGCCTCCTGGTATTGCCGCCAACATCACGCCGTACGTGCTCAACCTGAGCGGCACGCGCGTATACGACGCCAACACCGACGTCAATGCCAGCCTGTTCGGCAGCAGCGGCGTACTCAACGGCATCAATGGCGACACGCTCACGTTGAGCGGTTCGGGCCTCGTGTCAAGCAAGAACGTGGGCACTTATACGGGTGCGTCGCAGTTCAATCGCAACAACCTGTCGCTGACCGGTAATGGTTTGGCGCTGGCCAGCAACTACACGCTGGCGGGCGGTACGGATACGCTGGCGATCACCAAGGCCACGTTGACTGTGACGGGCACCGTCGCGGCCAACAAGACCTACGACGGCACTACCACCGCGCAACTCAGCGGCTCGCAGCTGCAGGGCGTTTTGGGCAGCGACAACGTCGCGCTGGGCAATGACAGCACTGGCACGTTTGCCTCGCCGAATGCGAGCAACAACATTGCCGTCGGCACCGGCATGAGCGTCAGCGGCACGGATGCCGGCAACTACACGCTCACTCAGCCCGCCGGCCTTGCCGCCAACATCACGCCGTACGTGCTCAACCTCATTGGCACGCGCGTATACGACGGTATGACGGATGCGAATGCCGGTCTGTTCGGTGGTAATGGTGTGCTTGTTACCGGTGTAGGCAGCGAGACCGTGAACCTCAGCGGCTCGGCTGTACTGGTCAGCAAGCATGCCGGCACGCAGTCGTTTGCCAACCTCGGTAGCCTGGCATTGAGCAACGGCAGCGGCCTGGCCAGCAATTACACGCTGGTAGGCGGTACCGACCAGGTCACGGTCACGCCATTGGCCATCACGGTCAACGCCACCGGTCAGAGCAAGACCTATGACGGCAACACCATGGCCGGCGTCACATTGGGCAGCCAGGGCGTGTTGGCCGGTGACACCGTGAACTTCAGCGATGCCGCCGCCAACTTCAGCTCGCCCAATGCTGGCAACGCCGTGTCGATCGCCGTCACCGGCATTACCGCCTCCGGAGCCAATGCCGGCGACTACAGTTTCAACACCAACGCTACCACCAACGCCACCATCAACCCGTACGTGCTCAGCCTCACCGGCACGCGAGTGTATGACGGAACGACGGGCGCCAACGCCGGCCTGTTCGGCAACCATGGCGTGCTTACCGGTGTGAACGGTGAAACGGTCAGCCTCAGCGGATCGGGCGTGCTCAGCAGCAAGAACGTGGGCTCGCAGCGAGCGTTCGCCAACACCGGTTCGCTGGTGCTGGGTAATGGCACGGGCCTGGCCGGCAACTACACGCTGGCTGGCGGCACCGACTGGGTCAGCATCACGCCGGCTATCTTGACGGTGGTTGGCACCACCACCACCAACCGGGTCTATGACAGTACCCGCGTCGATGCGTTGAGCGGTTCCAGTTTGAGCGGCGTGTTCGGCAACGACAACGTAGTGCTTGGCAATGACGGTACCGGCCTGTTCGGCGACAAGAACGTCGGCAACGGCAAGGCCATTGTCACCGCCATGACCATCAACGGTGGTGATGCCGGCAACTACATCCTGGTCCAGCCCATCGGCCTGGCCGCCAACGTGACGCCGCTGCCGATTACGGTTACCGCCATCGGCACCAACCGCATGTACAACAGCAAGACCAGCGACGTGGTCACGCTCGGCGTCAATGGTGTGCTGCAGGGCGACCAGCTGAGCGTCGCCGATAGCTCTGCCAGCTTCGCCGATCCGTACGTGGGCAACGGCAAGACCGTTACCGTCAGCGGCATTACGGCAAGCGGTGTGGATGCGGCGAACTACCTGATCACCGATCCGGTCACCACCACCACCGCCAACATCACCAGCGCGGGTTTTGATGGCACCGGCGTGCAGGGCAGCTGGATCGCCCAGTTGCAAGGGGGCCTGCAGCCGGCTGCCATCGCCACGCCGTACGGCTCCAGCGACGCCGATGCGGTGGGCGTTTTCACCGGCAACCAGAAGCTGAAGCACCGCCCGTTGGAGCGCAACCGTGAGCGTTCGGACTTCCGTACCGGCCTTTCGCTGCAATTCCAGAACGGCGGCGTGCGTCTGCCCTCGGATGCCTCGCCATGATGAAAAACCATACCAAGCGGTCCTACTTTCCCGGTGAACTCATGAACAATGCGCCGCATTCGGCCACTCCACGCCTTACCTTGATCGGCTTGTCGCTCGCCGCGGCGCTATGTGCGCCGGCGGTGCACGCGCAAACCCATATCACCCCGCCGCAGACCAATAGCGGCCAGTTGTTGCAGCAGATGCAACAACCAGCACAGCAGCCGCCATCGTCCAATCTGGATCTCAATATCCAGAAACAGAAGCAGCAACGCGCGCAGGACAACACCAGGTTCTTCGTACGCTCGATCGAGATCAGCGGCAACCAGCTGATCAAGACCGAGGCCCTGCGTCCGCTGGTGGCTTCCGGCGAAGGGCATGAGCTGGGCCTCGGCGATCTGGACGATCTGGCCACCAAGATCAGCGACTACTATCACGACCACGGCTATCCGCTGGCTACCGCCTACGTGCCGGCGCAGACCTTGCGCGATGGCGTGGTGCGCATCGCCGTGGTGGAGGCGCGCTACGGCAAGGTGGAGCTGCAAAACCAGAGCAAGGTCGGCAACTATCCGCTCAGCGCCACCTTGTCGCCGTTACAGTCCGGCCAGCCCGTGAGTGAATACGGCATGGAGCGCAGCCTGCTGTTGCTCTCCGACGTGCCTGGCGCCATCGTCAATTCGGTGATGCGTCCGGGCGAAGCCGAAGGCAGCTCCGATCTGCTCGTCAGCGTGACCGACGCGCCGCGCTACACCGGCACGCTGGGCATGGACGACTACGGCAATGCCTATACCGACCGCGTGCGCTTTTCCGGCACGTTCGACGTCAACGGCCTGTTCCACCAGGGCGACGTGTTGGATTTCAGCGGCGTCAGCTCGGGCAAAGGCATGAGCTACGGTCACGTCGGCTATCGCTATCTATTGACGGGGCAGGGCACCACCCTCGGCATGGCCGTTTCAGGGCTGACGTACAAGCTTGGCAATGGCCTTGCCGATCTGCACGCCCATGGCACGGCCACCACGCAAAGCGTGAACCTCTCGCAGCCGATCATCCGCAACACCGCCGGCAACTTGTACGCCCAGCTCGAGTTCGACCACAAGCGCCTGTACGACGACATCGACGTCGCCGGCATCGAAACGCATCGGCATTCCAACAGCTGGGTGCTAACGGTGGCGGGCGATCAACGTGACCGCAGCGGTATCACCAACTTCAACATCAGCGGCACCCGTGGCCGCCTGTACCTGGACAACTTCCAGACCTTGTTCGCCGATTACTTCGGCGCACGCACCGCCGGCAGCTATGTGAAATGGGATTACTCCGTCTCGCGCCTGCAGCAGTTGAACACCACCAACGCGCTGTACTTCGGCTATTCCGGTCAGCACGGCAACAAGAACCTGGATACCTCCGAGCAGTTCTACCTTGGTGGCCCCAGCACCGTACGCGGCTATGACGTGGGTGTGCTATCCGGGGCGCAGGGCAATCTTGCCACCGTCGAATATCGCCATGATTTCAGCGTCGGTGCGCTGCCGGGGCCATGGCAGGCCTCTGCCTTCGTCGATAGCGGTCATGTGCAGGTCTACAAGCAGCCCTTCATTCCGGGTACCAACAGCGGTCGCTTGAGCAGTGCTGGCGTCGGCCTGCATTGGACGGCGCCGCACGACTGGGTGATCGGCACCAGCGTGGCCAAGCCGATCGGCCATAAGCCGGCGCTGGCTGGAGCGCATGTCGGTACCTCGCCGCGCTTCTGGCTGCAGGTGCAGAAAGGGTTTTATTGATACGACCCAGAGCATTGCTCCCTCCCCGATAAGCCGGGGAGGGAGTACGGATCGCACTCATTCATGGCACACTCCCGTCGCAACAGAAGAGGCGACAACGGAGATGCCCGCCATGAAATCAATCCCCTTCTGGGTCATCGGCCTGTTCCTGCCAGCCCTTGCCGCGCATGCGCAGGCCAGTCTCGATTGCAACACCGCTAAACTGGCCGACCCCGCCAATGCCACCTACACGATCGAAGGCGATGCGATCACCCTGGTCAACGGCGCGCGCTCGCAACCTGCTGCACCCGGCTCGCACACGATGCACGAAACCCGGTTGATTCCCGGCGCGCAGGCCTGCGGCAACTTCGACGGTGAGCCGGTGGTGGTGAGTTTGCTCAGTGACGATCCCGGCGGTAGCGGCAGCTTCATCTATGTGGCGGCTGTACCACGCAACGGCCGCAGTTATCCTGCGGCGCTGATCGGCGATCGCATCGTGCCAAAAAGCGTTGTGGTCGAGCACGGCCAGATCGTGGTGACATATCTGGGCCGTGCCGGCAATGCGCCGATGGCCGCGCCGCCCACCCAAAAGCTGGTGCGGCGGTTCGGTTTGCAGCATGGGCACCTGCTGGACCAGCCCTAGGGATGCATTCACGGCAAGCGTGATGCCTCCGAGTAGGGCATATCACCGGTTGACGTCCGCATGGCGACGATCTCCGCGCTTGGCATTCCATCCAGGGCCGCTTTGGCGATCGCTTTATCGCTCTGCGCCAACGTCGCCAGCACCGTCACGATGCTCGATGCACCGTGCGCATCCTGCACCGTAAAGCTCAAGGCGCGCCTCGCCCCATCCGGTTGCTTCACCAACGCCTTCGCGTAATGCGACAAGCAATGAGCCAGACCCACGTCGTCCACATCACAAAACGCCATGTTCGCTTGCGCCCCGCAGCGGTCGGCATGGGCGGGCGAACCGATGCATACCGCCTGGATGCCTTGTGTCGCGAAAGAAGGATGCGCACTTGGCGTCGGTCCCGGCACAGGGACCGGTGCCGGCTTGATCATTGTGGGGTAAATGGATCCGCCGATGCGGGAAACGTCCTGGGTGTTCTGGGCCGTTGCCCAGAGGGGAAGGGCAAGCAGAAGCAAAGCCAGTCCACGCACGAAGGTGTTCATGGCCAACCCCTTTGGTCGTTCTGCTGAAACCGAAGCTAGTTCAGCCGGTGCGCGAAAAGCGCTGAACGCATCACAAAAAAACCGGACGGGACTAACAGCTTTCCCACGAGCGCGTGCCAAGACGCAACAGCTGTTCGCGCAAAGCAAATGTCAGTTGCGCAGACTGTGATGCAGTGCGCTTTTTTTGCAATGTGTCCCGTAATGACTGCCTTTGGGATTGATCCTGATCCTTCGGGGCTGGCAACCTCGCCACTAAACTGAACCAACGATCTCGTGCATGCCATGGCCGGCGTTGATGACAGCGTCGTTGAGCGGTGGCATCTGTCCGCATGGAGCCAGGTTTTCAAATTTTGTACTATGGAATGATAAGTGTCGCCTTGCCCTGGCAAACCCGACCGTGACTAGTGGCATTCATGCATGAAGCATGGCTTGTGATAGCAATTGAAAAAAACTTGCTTTGTGCGGGATGCGCAAGGCCGGGAAGCAGGTGACACGTGCGGGTTGTGATAGCGGATGACCACGAAGTGGTGCGCATCGGTCTGCGTACCATCCTGGAACACTGTGGCGAAGATTACGAGGTGGTTGGGCAGGCGGCCGGCGGCGTCAAGCTGCTGGAGGTGCTCGCACACACGGCGTGCGACCTGGTCATCCTCGATTTTCTGATGCCCGATGAGCAGCAAGGCGCCGTCGCGCTCGACGGCGTCACCCTGCTGCATGAAATACGCAGGCGTCATCCCAGGTTGCCCATCGTGGTGCTGACAGCGCTGCGCAACTCCGCGATCTTTCGCAGCCTGTACCAGGAAGGCGCGGATGCAGTGGTGGAAAAGGCGCACGTTGTCCACGAGTTGTTGCTTGCACTGCGCACGGTGCGCGGTGGTCGCACCTATGTGAGCAGGCATCTGGGCGAGCAATTGGCTGGCGAGCATGCGACACGTACGCAGGCTGACGGCGCCAAAGCGGGACCGCAACTTTCCAGGCGCGAGATGGAGGTGATCCGCATGTTCGCGCAAGGGCGCAGCATCACCGAAATCGCCACTCTTACGCATCGCAGCGTCAAGACCGTCAGCAGGCAGAAACGCAGCGCCATGGAGAAGCTGGGGCTAAGCAGCGATGGGCAGCTGTTCGAGTACGCGCGCACGCATGGCTTGGCGGGTTAGGGCGAACCCGGCGCGGTCATCACGCAATCCTCACCTATGTGTAGGTCGTCATCACACAATCTTGACGAAGAATGAGATTCCTCTTATTTCATCCGATCTAAATGACGCCTATGCTTCAGCCTGGCCTTTAACGGCACACCCATTCCCCCAATCCGCAGGCGCTTTTGAAGGATTGCCTAAACGGTAGGGGAGCGAGTGCAGGGGCGGCTTCCCGTTCTCGGATAGAGCGAGATGCCTTTCGTCATGCCATGACCAAAGATGTTCCAGGGGGCGTCTTTTCATGCTTTATGTAAACGTTTGCGACACTTGGTCCGCCTCAACCGGGCAGGTCCGTATCGACCACTCGCGACACAAGCCTCCATTGATCCTGCGGTGATAGAAGCGCGAGCCATTGCGCCGTGCTTCGTTTTTTCAACAACGCCGCGCAGGCCCGCGCAGGTTGCAGCCACCGATCATAAGAATGGGAACGTCGCATGGAACCGCTGGAATCCGTGGTTGAACGCAAGCTTCCGCTGCCCGGTCTCACCGTCATCGGCCGCATGTTGCAGACATGCAGGCTGGAGGCGATTTCCTTGCAGGAAGGCGGCTTGAGCGGTGCCTTTGGCAGCCACCGACACGGCGCTGCGAGCTTTTGCAGCTTCGTGACGGATTTCGCCCTGCATGGGCGCCTGGTGTTGCCCAATAGCCATTACCTGGCTTGCTATCTGCACGAGCCGGCCCCGGAAAGCTGGTGTGCCGGGATGTCGCTGACCGAGGATGCGATGCTGCTGGCGCTGCCCGACAGCAGCTGCGGACTGATGCTGGGTGCGGGATCGCGCGTAAGCATGATGCTGGCGCCGCTGCATGGGGCGGCAAAACGCATGATCGATGCGCATGCCGACGCCTTTGGCCTGTCCGGCAGGAAGTACGCCTTGTTCAGGCCCCAAAGCCATGCCGGTACGCCGCTGCGTACCTTGTACTCGATGCTGTACCAGGGGTTGGCCGAAGGAAACAGTCAGCAGCTTCTACGATTGATGGAAAGCGACGCGATGGACTTCCTGGCCGACGAACGCGGCGTCAGGGCATTGTCCGGCCAGGGCGGCTCGTTCTTGCCGTATTCGGCCAGCTATCGCGCTTCCTATCCGGCCTTTCGCAAGGCCGTGCAATTCATGCGCGATCACCTGCAGCGCGACATCTATATGGAAGAAGTGGCCGCCGCGGCGCAAATCAGCGACCGCAGCCTGCGCATGGCCTTCGACGACCTGCTGGGCGTATCGCCTACGCGTTACCTCACGCTGCTTCGCTTGCACCAGGCGAGCCGCCAGCTTTCCATGCGCGGCACCGAGCGGCTGTCGGTGAAAACCGTGGCGATGAATTGCGGGATCTGGAATTTGTCGCGCTTCGCCGCGAACTACCGGCGGGCGTTTGACGAACATCCAAGCGACACCTTGATGCGGACCTGCAGTTTTGCTTCTTGAGCCTTTGGCTCTTTATTCGCGTTGCGCCTGATTGGCGCCCTCTCCCCTTTGGGGAGAGGGTTGGGGTGAGGGGGCCACTCTTGCGTGATGTTTCGTGCGGAGTCACGTCGTAGGCTGGGATGGCAATCCCAGCTTCCCTTGCCGCTTCCGAAATGCTGGGATTGCCATCCCAGCCTACGCACTTCTTGAGCTGTTGCTCTTTCCCTTCAGCGCGGTTTTTCGCTTCCTAAGGAACCGGGACGGGCAGGATGTTTGCGGCACTGAGACGTGCGTCTCGTTTTGCCAGATTTATACGATAATTGCCATATTTGGCTATGTTCCATGCCAAATTTGTGCATCTTTTGCCGCTTCCATCCGCTTCAATGAGCTGACAGTCATCTGCATGACGCAAATGACTGCCACAGGGATACGAAGTCGGGGGCGATCATGAGCGACAACTGCGACAGCGCAGGCGGAAACGGTTTTCCAGCTGCGTCCCCATGTGCAACCGGCGGAGCCGATCCGCGCTTGCTGAGCTTTCTCGCCGCCATCCTGCCCAATGCCCGAGCGGCGTGCCTCACCGCGTTCGACTTCATCTCGTACTGACTCTTCATGCCCGTTTTTTTCCGCATGCCAGGAAGGCATGTGTCCACGAATCGACGTGGACGGCAGGCGATCGAGCCCACCCCCCGAGACGACGCCTCAGGATCTGTTGCCTGCCGGGAAACCCCATCCAGTGCGTGCGTAACCCGCAATAACGATGGACTGCCCTTTTCCAGCGTCCGTGAAACCGGATTTCGGAGACAGCGATGAACAAGATTTACAGCAAGGTGTGGAATGCTTCGTTGAAGCAAATGGTGGTGGCTTCGGAGCTGGCTTCGAGCCATCACAGCGTGGCGCCAGGACTGTGCGAGCCGCGCCCCTTGCCAACGAAACTGCTGGGTCTGAGTGCGCTCATTGCATTGGGCTTGAGCATGGCCGGTTCGGCCCGGGCACAGTCGGTAAGTTGCACCCCATCTCCTTACAACTCCTATAACAGCACGGCTTCGTGCATGGGCTACAACTCCGCAGCCAGCGGAATTGGCGCTACGGCGCTTGGGTCGGACGCAAACGCCAGCGTGCTTGGCGCGCTGGCAGTGGGCTATGCATCTGGTTCAAGTGGACAAAATGCCATCGCCGTGGGTTTTCAATCCTATGCCACGGCCATCAACTCCATTTATATAGGTGCCCGTAGCGCTGCTGGTACAGGGGCTACTGCAGGCGGTGCGATTGGTATCGGAACCGACGTAAATGCCTCCGGCAGCAACGCCATTTCCATAGGCTCAGACAGCATTTCCAGCGGTAACGACGCCATTGCCCTAGGTGCGACAGCCAACGCAAGCGGATCATCGGCATCTGCCCTTGGCTACAATGCGCAAGCCAGTATCGGTGGCACTGCATTAGGTGCTGCAACGATTGCCGGTGGCAACGGCGCGACCGCTGTCGGACTTGGATCGCAAGCTACGACTAATCATGCAACAGCTATAGGCTGGCAGGCCTATTCAACCGCGCTCAACGCAATTTATCTCGGCGCGCGCACGGTCGGCGTGGGCGCCTCCGCGGAATCGGCCATTGCCATCGGCACCGACGTGCAATCGTCGGGCACCTACGCCATTGCCATGGGCCTGCAGGCGAATGCAAGCCAATCGCAGGTGGTCGCCATCGGCGAGCAGGCGGTCGGCTCCGGCCCTGGTGCGATTGCGCTTGGTTATTCGGCCAATAGCAGCGGTACGAACGCCATGGCTATGGGGGTTCAATCTGCTGCCGCAGGCGGCAATGCCGTTGCGGTGGGGCCGACCGCAAATGCATCGGCCAATTTCGCGGTTGCCCTCGGCAATCAGGCGGTTGCAACAGGCATTGGATCTGTCGCGGAGGGATCGGGTGCTCAAAGTGCGGGCACGTCCGCTGTAGCGGTGGGTAATAACGCCACTGCCTCGCAGGCCAATACGGCAGCGGTGGGTCTAGGTGCGAGCGCCACGCAAACGAACGCGGCAGCCTTTGGCGTGCAGGCCATCGCCAATGGCGCCCAATCCATCGCCATCGGCCACGCTGCCAATGCGCAAGCCGCCTCCACCGTCGTGATCGGCGACAGCAGCTCGGTATCGAGCACGGCAGGCACCGGTTCCTTCGCCGGCGGCTATCAATCGAAAGTGCTCGGCGGTACCGGCGCGGTAGCGATTGGTCAGCAGCAAACCGCAAACGGCAACGGTGCGGTAGCCATCGGTGATCCCAATAGCGCAACGGGCAACGGCGCCGTGGCCGAAGGTGCTAACGACACTGCCAACGGCAATGGCGCGGTTGCCATCGGCAATACCAACAACGCCACCGGACAAGGTGCGGTGGCGCTGGGTAACTCTTCCAATGCAACTGCCGCAAGCGCCTTGGCATTCGGCGATACCGCCACCGCAAGTAAGACCAATGCGATTGCGTTGGGTGCCGGCGCTACGGCGAGCGCACAAGCGGGCGATGTGGCGCTGGGCGCGGGTTCGGTGACGGCCACGGTGGTAAAGACCACGGGCACCACCATCGGCTTCACCAGCTACAGCTTTGCCGGCACTAATCCCACCAGCACGGTGAGCGTGGGTGTGGTGGGTAGCGAACGCACGATCACCAACGTGGCGGCTGGGCGTATCAGCGGTAGCAGTACGGATGCGATCAACGGTTCGCAGTTGTACGCCACCAATCAGCAGGTGACGGCCAACACCACGGCGATCAGCAACCTGACCAACGGCAGCACCGGCCCGTTCGTGTCGAACAACTCGGTGACGGCGACGCAGCCGGTGTCGTCGGGTTCGAATGCGGCGGCGGGCGGTTTCGGTGCGACGGCTTCCGGTGCGAATTCGACGGTGGTGGGCAATCAATCCACTGACAACGGCGTGGCCGGCTCCACCGTATTGGGTCAAGGGGCCAGCATTGCAGCTGGCATGACCGGCTCAGATGTCGCACTCGGCCAAGGCTCGACCGTGACAACGGCCGCCGTGCCGACGACAGGCGCCCCCATCAACGGTACCAACTACAGCTATGCGGGCACCAATCCTGGTGGCGTGGTGAGCGTGGGCACGTCCACGTCGCCGCGGCAGATCACGAACGTGGCGGCGGGCCAGGTGGGCGCTACAAGTACGGATGCGGTGAACGGCAGCCAGCTCTACGCAGCCGACAGCGCCATCAATGCGGTAGGCAACCAGGTGACCAACCTGGGCAACAGCATGGCCTCCAGCCTCGGTGGCGGCAGCACGTACAACAGCAGTACCGGTGCGGTGACGACCAGCCTGAGCTATGGCGGCAACACTTACGGCTCCGTGCAGAACGTGCTGAGCCAGATCAACAACTCGATCAACGGCGGTGGCGGCATCAAGTATTTCCATGCCAATTCGACGTTGGCCGATTCGCAGGCGACGGGTACGAACAGCGTAGCGATCGGGCCGGTATCCGTGGCGACATCCACCAATGCTGTATCGATCGGCGATGGCGCCACGGCGGGCGCGAATGCTGGCGATGTGGCATTGGGTGCGGGTTCGGTTACATCCACTGTGGTGAAGACACCTAGCACCAGCATCGCCGGCACGACCTACAATTTTTCCGGTGCCAATCCAAACAGTACGGTTAGCGTGGGCAGCGCCGGCAACGAGCGCACCATCACCAACCTGGCGGCGGGCCAGATCAGCGCAGCCAGCACGGATGCGATCAACGGTTCGCAGCTCTATGCGACGAACCAGGCCGTCAACAGCCTCAACACGACGGTGACCAATGGATTGACGCATTACTACGGCGTCAACGACGGTGGCACGCAGCAGGCCAACTACAGCAACAACGGTGCAACCGGCGCCAATTCGATGGCTGCCGGTGTGGCGGCTTCCGCCACCGCAGCCAATGCCAGCGCATTGGGCTACAGCACGCAGGCAACGATCACCGACAGCGTGGCGCTGGGTTCGCAATCGGTCTCCAGCCGCGCGCTGACGCCGGCCAGCGGCACCATCGGCGGCACGATCATTCCCTACAACACCACCGATCACACTTTGCTCGGCGCGGTATCGGTGGGTAGTTCCAGTACCTATCGCCAGATCACCAATGTGGCGGACGGCACGCAGACCAACGATGCGGTGACCGTACGCCAGCTAACCGGTGCCCTGAGTTCGTTTGCAACCACCACTACCAAGTATTTCCATGCCAACTCCACCGCCGCGGATTCGCTGGCGGTGGGCAGCAATTCGATTGCCGTCGGTCCGAACACGGTGGTCAATGGCGATAACGGTGTTGCCATGGGCAACGGTGCGCTGGTGCAGCAGAACGCGCCGGGTGGTGTGGCGATTGGCGAGAACGCCACCACCAATCTGCAGGATTCGATCGCCATGGGCACCAACTCGACCGCCAGCGGCATCCAGGCGATTTCAATCGGCGCCGGCAGTTCCACCGTCAACCCCACCGATGTAGCGCTGGGTGCAGGGGCTAGCGCCAGTGCGCAGGCGGGTGATGTGGCGTTGGGTGCCAATTCGGTGACCGCCACGGCGGTGAATACGCCCAATACCACCATCAACGGCGTGACCTATGCCTTCGCAGGCACCAATCCGACCAGTACGGTGAGCGTGGGCAGTTCCACCAGCCAACGCACCGTCACCAACGTGGCGGCGGGACGTATCGGCAGCGCAAGCACGGATGCCATCAATGGCTCGCAGCTGTATGCCACCAACCAGGCGGTGTCCTCGCTCGGCACGGCGACCAGCAACCTGGGCAATAGCGTCGCCAATTCATTCGGTGGCAACAGCAGCTACAACTCCAGCACGGGTGCGGTGACTACGAGCCTGAGTTATGGCGGCAACACCTACAACTCGGTGCAGAGCGTGCTGAACCAGATCAGCGGCGCCGCCAACGGCGGCGGCATCAAGTACTTCCACGCCAATTCCACCCTGGCCGATTCAACCCCTGTGGGTGCCAACAGTGTCGCGATCGGTCCTGTGTCCACCGCCGGTACTGCCAATGCGGTGTCGATCGGCAATGGCGCAACGGCCAGTGCGAATGCGGGGGACGTGGCGCTGGGTGCAGGTTCCACCACCTCGGTGGTGAAGGGCACCAGCAGCGTGACGGTTGGCGGCACAACGTATGCCGTGGCTGGTACGAACCCCACCAGCACGGTGAGCGTGGGCACTGCCGGCAGCGAGCGCACCATTACCAACGTCGCGGCCGGGCAGGTCACTGCGACCAGTACAGATGCGATCAACGGTTCGGAGCTGTATGCGACCAACCAGCAGGTGAACACCAATACCACGGCGATCGCCAACCTCAGCACCGCCGTCAGCAACATCAACAATGGCGGCAGCAAGTATTTCGCGACCGACCCGGTCGGCAATGCCGCATCGGCCACCGGCAGCAATTCGGTGGCCGCGGGACCGTCGTCGACGGCATCGGGCAGCGGCAGCGTGGCGATCGGCAACAACTCCACGTCCAGCGGCAGCAACTCGGTGGCGCTGGGCGCGGGTTCCACCGACGGCGGTCGCTCGAATGTGGTGTCAGTGGGCTCGTCGACGGATCAGCGACAGATCACCAACGTGGCGGCGGGCACGGCATCGACCGATGCGGTGAACGTGGCGCAGCTGCAGTCGGCCCAGGCCGGCTCGGTGCAGTACGACAAGAACGCCGATGGCACGGTGAACTACGGCAGCATCAGCGTAGGCCAGGCCGGCGCGCCAGCGCAGGTCCACAATGTGGCGGCTGGTACCGCCACTAGCGACGCGGCGAATGTGGGCCAAGTGAATGCCGGTATCCAGACCGCAGAGAACTGGGCGCAGAACTACACCGACCAGAAGTTCGCCGCGATCGATCACGATCTGAATGCGATCTCCACGCGCGCCAATGCCGGCGTTGCCGCGGGCATTGCGATGGCCAGCCTCGGCCAGGCCTACCAGCCGAACCTGAGCAGCTTCGGCGTGGGCGTGGGTTCCTATCACGGCGAAGCCGGCGTGGCGGTGGGCCTGTCCACCATCACCGAAAGCGGGCGCTACATCTTCAAGCTGGCCGCTTCCTCCAACACCCGCGGCGACGTGGGTGTGGGCGGCAGCGTCAACATGGTCTGGTGAGGGCAGGGAGGCGATGAACATGAAAACGTCAAAGCAGATTTCAGTTGTCGTGGCAGTCCTGCTGGCATTGGGCTTGAGTGCTTGCGGCGACATCAGCCGCAACGTGGCCAAGGATGGCTCCCATGCACAGCAACTGGTGTGGCCCAAGCCGGATCAGGTCACGCCGATGCATCGCGGCGGCACGTTCCCCGAACTCAACGCCTTGCGCCAGGTGCATGCCGGTCTGAACAAGCAGCAGATCTCACGGTTGATCGGCTGGCCGCATTTCGAGGAAGGCGTGTGGGGCGTGCGCGAATGGAACTACGTGTTCAACTTCCGCGATGCCGATTCGGGACAGGTCAGCGTGTGCCAGTTCAAGATCCTGTTCGACCATGACAAGCTGGCGCGCAGTTTCTATTGGAAGCCGGACGAATGTGCGCGATATATGAATCCGCCGCCGCCACCGCCGCCGGCTGCAAAGGTGGAGAAACAGGAGACGATACTGTCGACAGACACCTTGTTTGCGTTCGATCGTTATTCGCTCAAGGACATTACGGATGGTGGGCGTGCGCAGCTAGATGCGTTGGCTGCGCATTTGCTGGATGAGAAGGATCGTATCGCGCACATCAGCGTGGTGGGCTACACCGACCCACTCGGTAGCGATGACTACAACCAGGTGTTGTCGCAGCGGCGCGCGGAGACAGTCGCGAGCTATCTCATCGCCAAGGGCGTGCCGGAGGATTTGATCGGCGCGGAGGGGCGCGGCAAGGCCGAGCCGGTGGTGCAGTGTGAAGGTCAAGCGCGAAGCAAGTTGATCGCCTGCCTGGCGCCGAATCGGCGCGTGGTGGTGCGAGTGGCTTCGCGTAGTGATTGAACATGCGTAATACGGTCGGGATGGGGTGAAGTTCACAACCTCGCGACGAGCCTGTGCATGGATGCAAGCTCGTGCAACCCCATTCCATAGCGGATCGTGCAAGTGCGAGGTTGGGTAGTCGTCTTTCAAAACAGCATTCTCGGGAGCTGAATAACATGCGCGTCGTTACTTCCCTTTCTTTCCTCGCCCTGGCCGCCTTCACCGCCAGCGCATCCGCCCAATCCCCGGCACCGGCCCGCCAGCCCACGCCGCAGGAATACGCCCAGCGCAATCAGCAACTCGAACAGGCTGCCTTGCAGGTGGCCGACCTGGTCGACAAGGGACAGCAAGGGCAGGTGTGGGATGGTGCTTCCGGCATCACCAAGCAGCTGGTCGCCCGCGATGCCTTCGTCAATAGCGTCAGCGCCGATCGCAAGACGGTGGGGACACTGATCACCCGCACGCCGGCCGCGCTCAATTTCAACGAATCCGACGGCAAGAAACTTCCACCCGGCCTGTTTGCCAACGTGGCCTTCGCCACGCGCTTCGCCAATGAAAAGCAGCCGGTGCGCGAACTGATTTCATTTCACCTGGACGGTGACAATGTGTGGCGGGTGACCGGCTACACGCTGCGGTAACCCCACCCGAACTCTCCCCTGAGAGCACCTTCTCCCTTCCCTACGTGTAGTAGGGAGGGAGTTGCATATCGCGTGATGTTCGACTTGCTCCCTCCCCTGCTTGGCAGGGGAGGGCCGGGGTGGGGTTGCTTGGGCTTTAGCGCATGGTCAAATTTCGCCGGATAACTTCAAGCATGCCCTCGAAGCGCAGTAGCACCTCATCATTCCAGAAGCGCAATGCGCGAAGGCGGCGAGCCTCAAGCGCGCTAGTCCTGAACCCTCCCCGGCATGCAGGGGAGGGAGCTATGTCGTGTAGGAATGGGGACAGGATCATTGAGATCCTCGATGCTCCTTCGCTGACGGACCTGAGGAAGTCGGGCGTGCCAGCGCCGCCCATGCAGCTAATGAATAAAAGTCATAAGCCTTTGGCCTCTCACCCCTAAACTTTCGCTCTAAATCCCAGATTAGCCCTCCTGAACACGGTCGCTGTGGTGGCGGCCGCCTCATGACTTCAGGAGCACGACGATGGTCGCAGTGATCGCGGGCAATGGTCTGGGCCTTGGCAATACCTCGCTGACGCAGTTGGGCCAAGCCCAGGGCGGCGCGCCTTCGCTAGGCCAGGCCGGCAACGGCAGCTACGTCAACACGGCCACCGGCAACCTGGTCCTGCAGAGCGCTGACGAGGGCGTACTGTTCGACGGCCTGCCGCTCAACGTGCTGCGCACCTACAACAGCCTGGGCCAGTTGAGCAGCAACGGTTGGAGCTACGGCTTCAGCCGCCACCTCAACGGCCTCACCGGCACGCTCAACACCGCCGGCAGCACGATCACCCGCACCGGCGATGACGATGCCAGCGTCGTCTACACCTACAACGCCACGCTGGGCGTCTACGTCAGCACCGCCCAAAGCGGCGCCGCCGATACGCTGAGCTGGAGCGCCACCACCTCCACCTGGACCTGGACCGCCGCCGCCGCGCAGACCCAGGAAACCTACAACGCCACCGGTCAGCTCACCGCGCTGACCGATACCGGCAGCGGCGCCAGCTATAGCTTCAGCTACAGCAACGGTTTGCTCAGTCAGATCACCGCCGGCGACGGCGACACGCTGCTGTTCGGCTACAACACCACTAATCAGCTGATCAGCCTGTCGATCCAGGAGATCCCGCCCGGCCAGACCACCGCCGTGACGCGCCAGGCGGTCACCTATGGCTACGACACCCAGGGTCGCCTCAGCACGGTCACCACCACGCTGGGCTCGGACACCGACACCACCACCGCCAGCTATGGCACCACCTATACGTATCAGGGCACCACCGACCTGGTCGCCTCGGTCACGCAAAGCGACGGCACCACGGTCAGCTACACCTACGATGCCAGCAATCGGGTGCAGACCGTCACCACCGGCAGCGGTGCGGCGGCGCAGACGATCACCCTGAGCTATGCCACCAACAGCACCACCGTCACCGATGGTCTGGGCCACGTCACGACGTATCAGACCAACGCCCAGGGCCAGCTCACCAGCGTCATCGCGCCGACGGTGAACGGCGCGTCGCCGACCACCACCTATACCTACGACGCCAGCGGCAACCTGCTGACGAGCACCGACCCGAACGGTGCCGTCACCACGTACCAATACGATGCCAACGGCAATGTGCTGAGTGTGGAAGACGGCGCCGGCAACACGGTGAGCTACACCTATAACGCCGCCGACCAGGTCACCAGCAAGACCACCTACAGCGTGCCGGCGCAAGGGCAGGTGGGGCAGAGCGGTTACGTCGCGCCGAGTGGCGCCGAGACGACGTATTACGTCTACACCGCCACCAACCAGCTGGCCTATACCGTCGATGCGCTGGGTGCCGTCACCGAACACGACACCACCACGGTCAACGGCCTCAGCGAACTGACCACCACGCGCCACTACCTGGGCGCGACCTTCAGCACCAGCAGCAACAGCCCCAGCAACCCGCCCACGCTGGCCCAGCTGCAGGCGTGGGTGCAAGGCACCGCCGTGCAGGGCACGCTCAGCCAAAGCACGCGCACCGACTACGCCTACGACGTGCGCGGTCAGCTCGCCACGCAAACCCAGTACGACACGGTCGATACCAGTGGCCATGGCGTGGTCACCCATGGCACGGTGATCACCACCACGACGTATGACGCGCAAGGACACTTGCTGCACACCAGCACCGAGACCGGCGCCAACCGCAGCACCTTGCAGACCACCACCTATGCCTACGATGGCCTGGGGCGGATGCTCAGCAAGACCGATCCGCTCGGCAACGTCACCAGCTACGTGTACACCGACAGTGCCAACACCCTCGCCATCACGCAGGCCAATGGCCTGACCACCACCCAGGTGCGCAACAGCGCCGGGCAGTTGCTTAGCAGCACGCAGTCGGCCAGCGGCCAGACCAGCCGGGTGACCAGCTATCTCACTAACGCGGACGGTCAAGCCATCGCCGCCATCGATGCGGCCGGTAATGTCAGCTACACCTTCTACGATGCCGATGGCCGGGTGAGCGGCAGCATCGATAGCGATGGCCATGTTACGGCCTACACCTACGATGCCGATGGGCAGCGGATCCAAACGACGCAGTACGCCACGCCGGTGGCGACATCGAGCTGGACCAGCGGCGGTGCGCTCACCAGCAGCTATCCAACCAGCCTGCCGGTACCGGCGAGCACCCCTAACGACCGCACCACCACCACGCTTTATAACGCCGCCGGCCAGGTGGTGGCGACGATCGATCTGGCCAACACCGTCACGACCGTGCTGTATGACGGCATGAATCACGTGCTGGCCACCACGCAGTACGCGACCGCACTGACCGCTGCCCAACGCACGGCGCTGGGCAGCCACCCGACCTTCGCGGCGCTGCAGGCCGATCTCACCAGCAGCGCCAGCAACCGCACGGCGCTGACCGTTTACGATGCCGACGGACGGGCTGCTGCGACCATTGATGCGCAAGGTTTTGTCACGGTCATCACCACCAACGACGCGGATGAGGTGGTGCGGCAGACGGCGTATGCGACAGCCCTCACCGCGGCGCAGCTGAGCAGCCTGGGCAGCACGCCCACGCTGGCCGCGTTGCAGGCGGATCTCACGGCCAGCGCGCAGGATCAAACGACCCGTACCTACAACGACGGGGCCGGGCGTGTCGTGGCGACGATCGACGCGGACGGTTACCTCACCACCACCGCCTACGACGAAACCACCGACACCACCACAACCACGCGCTACGCCACCGCGTTGACCAGCGCCCAACTCGGTGCGCTGACCGGTAGCGAGAGCGTCACCGCGTTGGTGGCCTTGCTCGGCAGCAACACCGCCAACGAACAAAGCACGGTCACCACCAACGGTGACGGCCAGGTCACCAGCCGCACCGCCGTGGATGGCACCGTCACCACGTACACCTATAACAGCGTCGGCCAGGTGCTCAGCACCACGGTCACGCCAGTCAGCGGGCAGGGCAGTGCGCGCACCACCAGTGCGACCTACGATGCGTTCGGCGACACGCTGACGGCGACCGACGCCGCGAATACGACGACCACCTACGTTTACAACACCCTCGGCCAGCAGGTCGAAGCCACGGATGCGCTGGGCAACAGCACGTGGACTTACTACGACGCCGACGGCAAGGTGCTTTACACCATCCAGGGCCAGCCGAGCGGCGCGACGCGCAATGCGCTGGGCAACGTCATCGCGTACACCTACGACGCCTTCGGCGAAAAGGTCAGCACCACCACGTACGCCGGTCAGCTCACCCTCATCACCACCGGCAGCAACAGCGGTACCTCCCTCAACCCCACCGGCGCGACGGCCGCCCAAGTCGCCACGGCGATCGCCGCGCTGAGTGCGGTAAGCGGTGATGCCAATGCGGTGACCACCACCACGTA
>NZ_BSOA01000043.1 GCF_030160275.1 Dyella flagellata | reverse complement strand
ACGCCGCCAGGATCTCCCCTGTCTAAATCACCAGCTGAGACTCGACGCTAATCAGGTGCTTGCAGGGGAGGGTTGGGGTGGGGTTGCACGAGCTTGCCGCACTGTTGAAGTTCACCGCGAGGTTGCTTCACCCCACCCCAGCCCTCCCCTACTACACGTACCTGATTAGCGTCGAGTCTCAGCTGGGTTTCGTAAATCCTGCTCGGTCCTCGGGCAGGATTTCACGAGCGCTCCGGCCAGGCGCAGGATCATGGCGGGTAGATCCAGGCGTCGATTGAAGCGATACGCATGCGCGTGCAGGTAGCGTGTGGCGTATTTGGCGAATTTCAGCGCGTGATGGGTGCCACTGAGCGCGGTTTTGAGGTTGCTCAGGAGCGTGTTGACCCAATTCAATCGGGGTTCGCCGGCAGCTTTGCGACCGCGGCCGGTCACGATGGGCTCATGCGGCACGCCGGCCCAGGTCACGCCGGTAAAGGCCGTCAAGCCATCGCTCACGACACAAGCCCCGGGTGCTAAGACCTGTTGCGCCCATTCATGCACCACGCTGCGCCGAAAACTGGAGACGATATCGAACCGAGCCACCGTCGGCTCACCCTTTCGAGTCGCGATGGCGGCAATAAAAGGGATCTTGTTGTCCCACTGCGGCTCCCCCGGCCCACGTGCTCGCTCGCCGCCCAGGTAGGCATCATCGATCTGCACCATACCGGTGAGCTGGCGGGAAGCCTCTCGGTCGGCCATCACGGCCATCAACGTGTGCTTGATGCGCCAGGCCGTGCGGTAACACACGCCCAGTTGGCGCGCTAACTCCAAGGCGGCGATGCCATTTTTGGACTGGGTCACTAGGTAGATGGCTAGCCACCATGTTCGCAATGGCAGCTTTGTTACAGCCAACGGCGTACCGGCCGTCACGCTCGTCTGCGTGCGGCAGCGCGTGCATTGCCACAACCATTGGCGACCTCGTTGAAACCGCGATGCCTGCCTATGCTCGCAACGCGGGCAGACAAAACCACGAGGCCAGCGGGCTTGGACTAAGGCATCCAGACACTGCTCTTCGGTACCGTAGCGGCGAAAGAACGCAGATAAAGACAATCCAGGCTGAAACTGCACGCGATTCATAGGCATGGCGGCGCCTCCACAGAGAACGCCGCCAGGATCTCCCCTGTCTAAATCACCAGCTGAGACTCGACGCTAATCAGGTACACGTAGGGGAGGGAGCAAGTGCTCGTCAGCTGATGCATGGCGCTAGTCAAGTAAACGAGAAGTGCCAGCGTAGGTTCGCTGTCGTAGGCGGTCACTGGGTGGCAGCGACAGATCAAAGGGCCATTTCGCCACGTATCAGCAGGTAACATGGGCGATCGCGCCAATCTTGTTGGCTCAGCCGCCATGGCTACACTTACGGCCTCCCAGCAGCATACTGAAAAGATTAGCTATTTTTGAAACGACGGCGGACCACCACGCGCGCACCAAGCCAATGGCATGCTTGACGCCCAGGGCAAAATCGCCACGCTTGCTGCATCGTACGATCGAAGGAAACCAACATGCGCGTCGCCATTCTTGCTTATGACGGATGCATGGGTGCCGAGGTGCTTGGCCTGTCGGACATCCTGCTGGTGGCCAACCGCATCAGCATGATGCGCACGCCGGATGCGCCGCCGCCCTTCTCTGTGACGATCATCGGTACGCGTGCCGGGCAGGTTCGCCTTGCGGGTGGCACGCAGCTATTGGTTGCGGCGCCATCGCCCTTCGACTTGTTGGTGGTGCCTGCCTTCGATATCAACAGCGCCGATGACATCGCCTCGGCACTTGCCGACCTCGACGAGGAAAAAGCCCTCATTCGTCGTGCCGCAGGGCAACGCAAGGTGGCCTCCATTTGCGGCGGCAGTCTGCTCTTGGCTGATGCGGGCATTTTGGACGGGCGACAGGCCACCACCGCCTGGGCGTTTGCCGGGGAAATGGCTCGGCGTTACCCCAAGGTCGAAGTGATTCCCGATGCGGTGCTTGTCCGTGCTGGCGAGATCGTTACGTCGGGCGCATTCACGGCCTATGGCGATCTTGCCCTGCAATTGATCCGTGACTGCGCGGGCACCAGCCTGGCCCGTGCCGTGGGCCGTTTCAGTCTTATCGATCACCGTCCGCGCAGTCAGGCGACTTACTTGGACCGTCGCCTCAGCCACCGGCGGCGCGAGTCCTTCGCACGCGCGGTCAGCGCTTGGCTTGAACAACGCATCACCGAGCGCTATCGATTGGAAACGCTGGCAGAGGCATTCAATCTTTCCAGCCGCACCCTGCTGCGCAAGTTCCGTGCGGAAACGGGGCGTTCGCCGCTTGAATTGCTGCAGGACCTGCGGGTGGAAAAAGCCAAGCTGCTGCTTGAGACCACCACGCTCGGCGTGGCCCAGGTAGCGTCCGAAGTGGGTTATCTCGATGTGGCAACGTTCTCGCGATTGTTTGCCCGTCGCACGCAGCTGACGCCCGCCGCTTTCCGCAAGCGCTTCAAGGCCATCGACGTCAGCGTGTTCTGACACCATGGGATTGGCGAACTCGACCATCATTCTGTCCATCGCGCCCGATCCAGCCGCCGACGGCGATTGCTAGCATCCATTGACCGCACAAGTGTGCATGCCAACCCATCATGGACAAAAGCCATGTCGGCAAACCCTACCGGGACACCAAGCTGGATCTTGCCCAGCTATCAGCTGCATATGTTGCGTGCCGGCATGCGACTGCTTGCGGCCATCCATCCTGGCTATGCCGCCACCTTGATGGATCGCATCTGGTTCGCGGCACCGCGGCGAAAGCCGCGCGAGACGGAGCAAGCCCTATTGAATCAGGGCTCATGTATTTCGTTTGATGTGCATGGTCAGCGCGTAGCGGCGTGGGCCTGGGGCGAGGATGGCCCGACAGTCGTCCTGCTGCATGGCTGGGGAGGCCATGCCGGCCAGATGAGCGCGTTCGTTGCTCCACTACGCCAGGCCGGATTTCGCGTCGTTGCCTTCGACGCGCCTGCGCATGGCGCGTCGGCCAACAGCCGGCACGGTGGCCGGCGGGTGACCTTCTTCGAATTCGCCGATGCGCTGCAAACCGTGACGGCTCGTGAATCAGCCATCGTCGGCATCATTGCCCATTCCGGCGGCTGCACCGCTGTATCGCTGGCGCTGCGCGCCGGATGGAAAGCGCCGGCCAACATAGTCTTCGTCGCACCGTTTGCACAGCCGCAGCACGCCGTCGCCGATTTCGCACGCATGCTTGGCACCACCGAAGAGGTCATCGCCAGTTTCGTCCGCAAGGTGGAACATTGGCTGGGCCATCCCTGGTCCTTTCTGGATATCACCACTTTGGAAGACTCGCACAAATGGCGACGCCTGCTGGTGATCCACGATGAGCAAGACTATGACGTGCCGCTGGCGCAGGCGAATGCACTGGCCGATTCATGGCCTTCGGCGCAACTCGTGGTGACACGCGGACTCGGGCATCGGCGCGTACTGCGTGACGCATCGGTGGTGGATCGAGTACTCGCCTTTCTATGTGACGAACCGACCGCCAACGCTGCTAGACACACTGCCCATACACGCGCGGACCTTGATGCTGCCTATGAGGCGCTCGTTGCATACGGTTCGGGCATGCACGCTCAACGTTGACTAGGTTTGGCGGACCAAGACCTTGCCAGTGGCCAGCTCATACACCGCACCCACCACTTTGACACTGCCACTGCGAACGGCTTCAGATATCACAGGCTGCGCAGAAGCTACGCGCAACACGTTGTAATCCACGTTGGCGCCAATTGCCTTGGCGAGCATATCGGTGCCGCCGGCCCCTACCGCTGTGGCGACGCCCGGACGTACCGCGTCGACGATGTCCCAGATATGTCCGGGTAGCGGCGCCGGCTGTTTGATCTCGTTGATCGTCGCCTTGATCGCGCCGCATTCGGAATGTCCCAGCACCATGATCAGCGGTGTCTTGAGCACGCCTACCGCGTATTCGAGGCTGGCCAGGCCGTCAGCGCTGAGGTAATTACCGGCCGTGCGTATGACGAAAATATCGCCCGGCCCCTGATCGAACACCAGTTCCGGCGCCACGCGCGAATCGGCGCAGCCCAGGATGGCGGCAATAGGGTATTGCGCCTTCGCACGCGCCGCGCGTCCGGAAGAGAAATCCTTGGCGCCGAGCTGGTTGGCGGCATAGCGCGCATTGCCTTGCATCAGCCGGCGTAGTGCCGCATCGGGTGAGATGGCGTTCTGCGGTGGCGAGGCATCCGCATAAGCGTTCAGGGGAGGAAGGAAGCCCAATGCCAGCAGTCCCAGACCGGCTTCCAGAAATCGACGGCGCGATGGCACGACATGATCGCGGGTGAGTTGATCGCACATGGTAAGCCTCCACTTCGGTGTCAACACGAGGTGGCACGTCCCTGGTCGTGCCGCGCCGGGCGGGCGGTGGATGGCGGCGACGCTCGCGCCGGTATAGATGCAAGCAAGCGCTTTTGCAAGACCCGGGGCAAAAAGGGCACGGATGCCAACGCACCCTGCCCTTTTTCCTGACGGGCGTACTCGGCCGTGTAGTGTGAAATCGGAGTCTTCACTGGAGCTGCGTCAACAACGCCTTGGCGCCTTTCTTGATGCCTGTTTCGGCAGCGCTCAAGGTGCCCAGACTGGCGGAGATGTTTTCAGCCGCCGGGTACTGCTTGGTGACAAACGCCCGCAGCAATCGATCGCTTTGGCTGTCATAGATTTCCACGGCATAGGTGACCGATCCGAGCGACCTGGACGGTTTATCGGCCGCACTTTTCAGGGTGCCAAGCACTGCGCCAACCGGCACGATCTGCTGGACCGTGCCCAGCACCGGCGCGCTGGAAGAGGCGCCGGTTAGGGTGAGATGGATTCGCAGGGTGTCCGGTCCGGCGACCGATGTCAGCGCATACTTCTGCCCGAGCACCTGGCTGAATTGCGTCTGCATGCAGTCGGCAAGCTGCTGCCTTTGGTCCGCACTCAGCGTTCCGAACTGCTGATCTTCGCCGCCGTAGACCGTTACCGTATCAAGCATGATCCGGGTATACCTGGCCAGCTGCGCATCCGGGGAGGAGTAATAGAACGGGATATGTCCGTTCTCGTCCTGCGGGTTCGGGGCCAACTGTGCGGTGGAATCCAGGCTTCGGTATTGAACCGGCGCGGTGGTCGCACAGCCAGCCAGACCAATCATGCAAAGCACCGGCAACACGCATCGCAATACACTTCGTTTCTTCATGGACAATTCCTTCCCTGGCTTACGGCACGTAGTTGTGCGTGCTGGGCACGTAGATGGCTTTCGCCGTCGGATATACGGTTACCGTTGGCAATGTGTACACCACTCGCGCCGGCGGTGGCGCCACAGGAGCCACTGCAATAGTTGCCGTCGGAGCGACTACTACACGGGTATAGCAACAGGGAGCAGGTTGAATGCCCCAATAGGGACCGGTCGTATGAACGGTGGTTGCGGCATAAGCTGGTGTTGCCGAATGAGTGACAACAGTGGCGGCGTAGGCGGAAGGCAGCTGCACGCTGATTCCCACTGCAAATGCAGCTGTAAGCAAGTAACGGTTTGTGTTCATGACAAGCATTTCTCTTGGGGACGGATAGACAAGCGGGATTTAGGGACGGCCCAGTGCGATGCGTGCGGCTGCGTACCAGTTGGGCGCACGGCGAAGATCTGCCAGCAGGCGGCGCCATTCGCCAAACACGATCCCGATCGGGTTATGCGTGCCCAGCGGATGATCAAGGCCATAGCGCAGGGGCTCGTCTTCGCGTTCGGCCGCGAAAGTGCCGAACATGCGGTCGAAAATGATCAGCGCGCCGCCGTAGTTCTTGTCGATATAGGGTGCATTGGAAGCGTGATGAACACGGTGGTGCGCAGGCGTATTGAGGACCCACTCCAGCGGACCGAGGTTGACGCGCGCTTCGGTGTGCAGGAAGAACTGGAAGCGTAGATCCAGCGCAAGCAGGATGATGACCATGCGCGGGTCGAACCCTAAGAACATTACCGGCAGATACACCAGCCAGCCGGCCGAGATCAGGTTCGTCCAGCCCAGGCGAATGGCCGAAAGCAAGGTCATCTCCTCCGGCGTGTGGTGCACGGCGTGGCTAGCCCACATCCAGCGCACTTCGTGGCTCAGGCGGTGGTACCAGTAGTAGGCGAACTCCACCACAAAGAAGCCGATGACCCAGACACGCCAGTCATGCATGGAGAAATGCCATGGCGCGAAATGCCAAACCAATCCAAACACCGGCGCGAGGATCAACGCGGTCAAGCCGTCGGTGAGGGTGTGGCCCAGGGCGATGAGCAGCGTGCTGCCGGAGCTAAGAAAGTTGTAACCCTTGCCGGCCACCAGCAGGCGCCATAGCATTTCGATCGCGACGAGGGCCGCGGCAAGCGGTAGAAAGCCGGGTATATGGACCGACTGGAAGTGATGCAGGAAGTTTGACATGGCGGTACTCGGAGTCAGGGCGGGAGCGAGCGGGAGGTCTTGCGCTGGGTGAACAGCCTGGTCCTGACTCGTAACTTGGCAATGTCCGCTGCCGCCGACTTTGTAAGAGCTTGTGACATCAAGCCAGATGATTGTTCTTATTAGGAAAAATGCCAGAATCCATGGCCCTGCGGCCTGGCGTGACGATCGGATTCATGCCGACCGGACGGCCTGTACCGAGGTAGGCGAGTGGCATAATGGCCGCGCCGTAACACAGACGGGGGAGACTTAGGTCCGTGAACGAGCGCCCACCGCGCGTCATCGTGCTGGACGATGATGCTGAATTGCGCAACATGCTGCGCCGCTACCTGACCGATAACGGTTTCCAGGTCCAGGCCATCGATAGTTCCGAGCAACTGGATCGTTTATTGCAGCGCGAGCCGTTCGACGCCTTGGTGCTGGACTTGATGATGCCGGGCGAAGATGGCCTTTCGGTCTGCCGCCGCTTACGCGCGAGCGGGCAGACCATTCCCATTCTCATGCTGACCGCACGTGGCGACTCCGTCGATCGCATTGTCGGTTTGGAAATGGGCGCGGACGATTACCTGCCCAAAACAGCCGAACCGCGCGAGCTGGTGGCGCGGCTCAATGCAATGCGCCGCCGCCAGCAGATGCTGCACAGCACGCAGGTGTGGGGCAATGATGAGGTCACCGAATTTGGCCCCTTCACGCTCAATATTTCGCGCATGGAGCTACAGCGTGAGGGCGAAGCCATTCCGCTCACCAATATGGAATTTCAATTGCTGCGTGTGTTTGCCGCCAATCCGCGCCGTCCGATGAGCCGTGATCACCTGCAGGACAAGGTCAAAGGCAAGGATTACGAGGCCATGGACCGCAGCCTGGACGTACAGATCTCGCGTCTCAGGCGCAAGATAGAAGATGACCCTGCCGCGCCGCGTTATATCCGAACGGTATGGGGCGTCGGCTATATGTTCACGCCGGATGGCGGTCATGCTTAGGCTGCGTCTGTGGCCGCGTTCGCTGTTCAGCCGCAATCTGCTGTTGCTACTGGGATTGATTGCGGTCGCACAGATGTCCACGATCGTGCTTTACCTGTTGCTCCAGCGCCCCCGGGTCATCGAGGTAGCGCAATTGGTCGCCACTCAGGCGAACATGCTCGATGCAGCACTTTCACAGGTTCCGGCGAATGACCGCGAAGCCTATGTGGCGCGATTGAACCGCGTCGGCTTGATCAGCGCCCAGCTCGCAGAGCCGCCACCGGAGAATGCCGACTACCGTACGCCTTTGGCGAAGCTGTTCATTGGAGAAGTGCGGCGAAACCTGGCCAGGGGAATCGTCCTTCGCCTGAGCAGTGCGCCGAGCCTGGTGATCTGGGTGCGCATGAATGTCAGTGGCGCGCCCTATTGGATCAAGCTGCCCATCAACGCCCTGCTTCCTTATCGTTGGCTCACCTCGGCGTTGGTGCTGTGGTTTAGCCTGGCGGTTTCCGCCGCGCTTGGCGCGCTGTTGATCCAGCGGCGCATCAATAGTCCACTGCGCGACCTTGCCAACGCCGCGCAGAATGTCGGCTCCGGCGGCCGGCCGGAGCGCTTGCCGACCTACCATGCCACCGAACTGGCGATCGTGGCAAAGCAGTTCAATGCCATGATGGACAACCTGGAAGAGATGGAAGCGAGCCGCACCGTCATGCTGGCCGGCATTTCGCACGATATCCGCTCGCCGCTGGCCAAGTTGCGGCTCATGTTGGCGATTGACGAGCGTGGTCGCGAATTGCCCGTGGGCCAGTATATCGACCAGATCGATGCCATCATTGGCCAGTTCATCGACTTCGGCCGCGTGAGTAGCGACGAAGGACTGATCGAGGGCGAATTGAACACCTTGGTGGAACAGCTCGCCTTCGAGTTTTCCGAACGTGGCCATGTGTTCACCTTACAGCTCGATCCACTGCCGGCCTGGTCATTCCGGCCGATCGCCATGATGCGGCTGGTGCAGAACCTGATGGAGAACGCCGTGAAGTACGGCGGGGTCGGCCTGGAGGTACACACTTATAGGGAGCACGACACGATCGTGCTGGCGGTATTCGACCGTGGCCCTGGCCTGTCCGAAGGCGATGAGGTGCGCTTGCTGCAGCCGTTCACGCGGGGCGATATCGGGCGCTCCAACATCAGCGGCTCGGGACTGGGGCTGGCCATTGTCGATCGTGTGGCGCGTTTGCATGGCGGCCGGCTGCAATTGATCCGCCGGCAGCCTAACGGCCTGGAAGCGCGTGTGGTGTTATCGCTCACCAGGTCGATGGCGGATACCGTAGCTTAGGCGCTGTTACAAGCTGAAACATCTTCGTCCATGCGGGCAATACTTGCCCCACATCTCGCACTTAGCATGATCTTTGTCGGCCGACTTCCCTGGCCGGCGTGGCCCCCTCTGCGGCCACCCCTTCGCTACAGGACCCTTTTCATGCGCAAAACGTATTCCCTCTTTCTGGCGGCGTTGCTGCTCCCGGCCATCGCGATGGCCGCGCCGCAAACCGACATCTCCTCCCCGCGCGCGCAACAGATGATGCAGATGCTGCAACAGAGGTTCGATGCCGCCGATACCAATCATGACGGCAAGCTCAGCCTGGCCGAGGCCAAGGCCGGCATGCCGCGCATCGCACAGCATTTTGACGAAATCGACACGAATCACCAAGGCTACATCACGCTTGACCAGATCAAGGCTTTCGCGGCCAGCCGCGCCGACCACTGAGCACACTTTTTGGCAAGACGGCATCAGCACCTCCGTCCCCTCCCCCGCCTGCTGCCGTCTTGCCCCCTTCACGCTGATCCAAACACCACGCAAGTGGTGTTTTTTTTTGCGCTGGAATGGATTTGAGACGAGCAAAGCTTCGTAGCAAGGCATGGCTGTAACACGTGCTTACATTTGTCGTCGTGGCCTACATAACCTAGTTAGATCCTTCATCCAGCATAGCTCCTCGTCGGGACTGGTCATGTCGACCTCCCCTTTTTGGCAGGTGAATTTGAGAATGCGCGTACTACCCACTTTGAAATCCCTATTGGCTGGCGCCGTACTGTTTGCGGCTGTTGGCGTGGCCGCCAACGCTTCGGCGCAAACCCGCTTGCATGGAATGAATGCGCATGGTGAGCACGGCAGTGCAGGAGGCGGCGGCTACACCAACTGGTCAGGCGGCGCCACAACGCATCAAGGCCGGCACTGGGCCGATGGTGTGAATGGCGGCAATTTCAGCGGCCACAACAGCTACAGCAAAAACCCGGATGGCTCGGCCCTGGCCAATTTTTCCAATGCCGGCCATACGTCGGCCGGTGGCAACTTCGCGGGCAATGGATCGTATTCGCGCGGTACTAACGGCAGCTGGTCAGGCAACAGCCAGTCCAGCGGCAGCGGTCCGCATGGCAGCTACGCAACCTCGACCAGTACGGCCAATGGGGTAACCACCCACACCGCAACCGCCACCAATGCGAACGGCCAGACGTATGACCACAGCGGTACTTATACGCAAGGTCAAGGCTACAATCGCAGCGCTAGCGGTCCGAATGGCAACTACAACACCGCCGTAACCAACAGCAACGGCGCGACGTCGCGTAACACCAACGCGACCAACGCCAGTGGCGCTTCCTATAAAGGCAACACCAGTTACACGCCGGGACAGGGCTACACGCACAGCGCCAGTTGCACCAATGCCAGCGGCGCAACGGTCAGCTGCAACTGAACAAAAGGAAGAATGCCCCGGTTTGCGCAGATTTCGCGAACCGGGTCGCGGTATTTGAAAGCCAGCTCGGCTTAGGCCATGGCGTACGCGTTCTTGATCCGCTTCCTTCGCCGAACTCAATTTGGAGTCACGGCTCTAGTCGCGTACGATGCCATCTGAAAGCCGATACGAGCGTCATGCGCGATGCATTCGAAACTTCCCCCAGGACGATCACCTGGCCCTCCAAACCCGATCGCCGATGATGGCGACGAGGCACATTTCTGCGGAACCTGTGCATTCTCCGAAGCCTGCCTCACAGTGGGTTTCAACAAGCCCGACTTGCGCGAGCTGCAGTGCCTGGTGGAGCACGTCGGGCCGTTCCGGGCCGGCGATTACGTCTTCCGCGCGGGCGATCCGTTCCGCACGATCTTTGCCGTGCGTAGCGGCACCGTAAAGACCTGCATCACCGACAAGGAGGGGCGCGAACAGGTGCTCGGATTTTATCTCCCAGGTGAAGTAGTCGGTCTCAACGCGATCTATCCGGAACGCTTTCCCTGCGATGCGGTGGCCTTGGATACCACGTTCTTTTGCCGTTTTTCGTTCCCGGCCATGAGCGTGCTCGCCGGGCGTATTCCGGCCGTGCAGCAGCATTTGTTCCGGATGCTCAGCAAGGAGATCGGCACCGTCAGTTCCTTGGCCGGCGACCATAGCGCCGACCAGCGCGTGGCCACGTTCCTGTTGGATATTGCCAGTCGCTACGCCACGCTCGGTTTCTCCAGCACGCGCTTTCACCTGAGCATGTCGCGAGGCGATATCGCGAACTATCTGCGCCTTGCTTCGGAGACGGTCAGCCGGGTGCTCACTCGCTTTCGCGCGAAAAACCTCATCCTCATCGAGGGTCGCGAGCTGGAGCTGTTGGACCCGGTGCGATTGCGGGAGATCGCAGAGGAACGCCTGCCGCAGCAAGCCAACCATGGCGATGGCAGTTGATCGCCCCCGGGCATAAGAGCGCGTCGACCAGCCGCTTGGCGCGACCTGGACGCGTCAGGTGCCTGGTTGCGTGAAGGTCCAAGCCAAAATTTCCCATTTCCCTGATCCAGATCAGTGGGGTGATTGAGCGGGCTGCCTAGCATGGGCCCTGTCACCTCCACCAACAGGGACTCTTCGATGGGCATCTCCCCTCTTCCTGCCCAGGCCCAGGCCGGGCCGCAAGACCGTATCAGCAAGATCCTGATCTGGGTCCTGCTATTGGCTACCGTAGCCTGCTGCCTGGGCATGGCTGCCGCGACCCGTACCACCTACCAGCAGTCGGCGCCCATACCGCAACGGATGAACTCACCCGACGGCGCTCAGGTCATGAGTTATGCCGACATCGTGGCTGGCAAGGCCGGCTTTCAAAAGGCCGACCTGATGGACTATGGCAGCCTTTACGGCATGGGCTCTGCCTTTGGTGAAGACTACACCGCCCAATACCTGGTGGAGCTGGCTAAGGAAGTCCGTAACAATCTCGCCCTGTCACACTACGCCAAACCCTTCGATGCGATCGCGGCCGAGCAGCAATCGGCGATCACCAGCGAAATGCAGGCCCAGCTCAGGGGCATCGACCTGACCCAGGCGCAGGTCGTGCTGCCTGATGCGGTAGCGAACGCGATCGGCACGTTGCGCGTGCGCATCAGTACATCGCTGCGCAGCGACGACTTCATCAAGGGCTATACGGGCGCGCGCGCGTTGGACGCCGCCAGCGCCGGCCAGACGGCCACGTTCCTGCTCTATTCGTCGCTGACCACGGTGGCCCGCCGCCCGGGCAAGGACTACTCCTGGACCAGTAATTGGCCGTCCGAACCCCTGGTCGGGAATACCCCTACTTCATCGACCTTCGTCTGGACCTGGGCTTCCTTCACCATGGTGTTCTTTGCCATCGGCGCGGTACTGGTGATCTTCCGCCTGTGGATCGAACCGAAGGCCGCCCACGAGACCTTTGAACCGGCGCTCGATCGCTTCAAGGCACCCACGCCCAGCCAGAAGGCATTGTGGAAGTATTTCCTGGTGGTCGCGGGTGTGTTGCTGGTGCAGATCCTTGCTGGCTCGATCATGGCCCACTACTACACCGACCGCGTCAGCTTCTATGGTATCGACGTCGGCAAATGGTTGCCGTTCGCCTTCCTTCGCAGCGTCCATTTGCAGGCACCGATCGTATGGATCGGAGTGAGCTGGATTGGCGCGGGCCTGTTCCTGGCGCCGCTCATCGGCAAGCGCGAACCCACTGGGCAAAAACTGCTGGTCAACCTGATCTTCTGGGTGCTGGTGGTGATCGTGGCCGGTGCCTTGACGGGCGACTATCTGGGCATCATGGGCCTGGTGGACAAGCAATGGTTCTGGTTCGGCAACCAGGGACTTTCCTACCTCGAGCTTGGACGGTTCTGGCAGATCCTGTTCTTCGCCGGCCTGGCGGTGTGGAGCCTGGTGCTGCTGCGTGCATTCTGGCCCACGCTAGCAACGCTCTACCGGCAGGGTGGCCGTTCGCTGTATGGGCTGTTCCGCATCGAGCATCTGCTCTGGGTCAGCACCTTGAGCGTGGCCCTGCTGTATGTGTTCGGCATGATCCCCCTGGGTGCACCCAACCCCTCGTTCTCGATCACCGATTTCTGGCGCTGGTGGGTGGTGCATCTGTGGGTAGAGCTGGCCTTCGAGCTATTCACCGCGTCAGTGACGGGCTACTTCCTGATGGCGCTTGGCCTGGTGTCGCGCCAGATGGTCGAGCGTGCCGTGCTGTTCGAATGGATACTGATCATCATCGGCGGCGTGCTCGGCACCGGTCATCACCTTTACTGGGCGGGCGAACCTGGACTGTGGGTCGGGGTAGGCAGCATGTTCTCGTTCATCGAGGTGCTTCCGCTGGTGCTGCTGGTGCTGGAGGCGATCGAACAGCATCAGCACATCCAGAAAAAACAGCGCTTTCCCTACAAGCTCGCCTATCTTTACATCCTTGGTGCCGCATTCTGGAATTTCGTCGGCGCGGGCGTATTCGGTGGCGGCACGTTGAACGCTCCGCTCATCAACTACTACGAGCACGCGACCTTTCTCACGCTCAATCATGCGCACACCTCCATGTTCGGCGCCTTTGGCCTGTTGGCCATCGGCCTTCTCTATATGGTTCTGCGCTACCTCACCGGCGACCGGGCTTGGAATGACCGTGTAGGCGTGTGGGCGTTCTGGCTCTACAACACCGGCGTGGCGATGTGGATCGCACTCAATTTCTATCCAGTCGGATGGAAACAGTTGGAAGCGGTCTACACGCATGGGTACGCCTACGCGCGCAGCCTGCAGTTCTACGACACCACCAGCTTCTGGCAATGGATGCGCATGCCCGGCGACATCGTGTTCGCGCTGGGCGCCCTGCTGATGGCCTGGGACTTCATCAGCAAGCTGCTCAAATTGCGTGACCAGCAAGCGCAGCCGGAAAGCGTTCCCACTGTCGCGGCGATAGCTGCGCGGAGCGATTGAACTTTCGCCCATTCCCCGAAAAGGGGCTGCACCACCAGCCCCCTTTTCCCGGCGGACACAGGGCTCCAAAAGCCTCCGATCCATGACACCTGGGAGTATCTCGATGTCCCTCTGTTTCGATGGGATTTTCAGCCACGTCGGCGCCGCCGCGAAAGAGCTGAAGCAGCAAGCTTACGACCGCGGTCTTTTGTTTGCCGCAAGACCAATGGGCGGGCGAATGTACGAGCTAAGGGTCATCGTCGGCAGGTTCCCAGGTAACGCCAAACCATGTGGGCACGAGCGTGTCTCGTGCGCAGGCACCCCTAAACGCCGGCACTGTACTGGATGGGCCGATGTGCTGCCGCCAGGCAGCGGCAGTTGGTGAAGGACTGAAGTCCGTACCAGGTGGCCTCCGTGCGAAGTTCCATCCGGCGCAAGTACCCCCCATGCCATCGATAAGCGTCGTCGCGTTGCCACGGCCGACATCCCGTTTGCTACGCTTTGCCATGACGGCGGGGCCCGGCATGGTCGTGATGCTGGCCGATACGGATGCCGGTAGCGTCATTACCGCCGCGCAAAGCGGCGCTGAAACCGGATACCGCCTGTTGCTGTTGCAGGCGCTGATGATCCCGGTGCTGTTCGTGGTCCAGGAGCTGACCGTTCGACTCGGCATTTTCACGCGCCAAGGGCACGGTCACGCCATCCGCCTGCACTTCGGGCCGGCCTGGGCATGGGTTTCCGTAGCGTCCGTGCTGCTTGCCTGTGTCGGCGCGCTTTGTACCGAATTAAGTGGCATAGCCGGCGTGGGAATGCTGTTCGGCATCCGTCCCGGGATCAGTGTGGCCATCGTCGTCCTCGGGCTCACGATCATGGCCTGGCGTGGCTCCTACCTGACGGTGGAACGCATTGCATTGGCCGTCGGCCTGCTCGAATGCGTATTCCTGTATGTCGCCTGGCAGGCAAGACCCGACGTCACGGCCATGGTTTCGCAAGCACTGATCGCCCCGCCCTCGCAAGGCAGATATCTCTACCTCGTCGCAGCGAACATCGGCGCGGTCATCATGCCGTGGATGGTTTTCTACCAGCAGTCCTCGATAGCGGAGAAAGGCCTGGGTTTGAACGAGCTTCGCGCGGCACGCTGGGATACGGCGATCGGATCGGTGATAACCCAGCTGATCATGGCTGCTGTGCTGATCGCTGTCGGCGCGACGATCGGACGTAGCGACCCTGGGCGTCCACTGGACACAGTGCAGCAGATCGTGCACGCGATGACGCCGTTTCTCGGCGCATGGACCGGTACCGTGGCCATTGCATCGGGCATGATCGGGGCGTCGCTGGTGGCGACTATCGTGGTCACGCTGACCGCGGCACGTGCGCTGGGTGAGGTGTTGGGCTTCAAGCACTCCCTTGCCCTTCGCCCCCAAGAAGCCCCCTGGTTCTATGGCTTCTACACGCTGATCCTGGCCCTCGGAGGCACCCTGGTGGCATCGGGCATCAATCTGGTCAAGTTGAGCGTGGCCGTGCAGGTCATGAACGCGCTGCTGCTTCCGGTGGTTCTCGGCTTCCTTTTCATGCTGGCTCGCCGCGCTCTGCCGGAAGCCCACCGCCTCAAGGGAATTTATGCCGCCATCGTGGCAATCACCATAGCCGCGACAGCCGGACTTGGCCTGTTTGCTGGAATCGTCGGCAGCTTGAGCTGATATTTGCGCCCCGTATCGGCAAACCAAGAAAGGCATCCAAACCCCATCTAGGCGCACTTGCAGCATGACCCACGTCGTTGCCGAAAACTGTATCAACTGCAAACACACCGATTGCGTCGAAGTGTGCCCAGTGGACTGTTTCCACGAAGGGCCCAACTTTCTGGTGATCGACCCGAACGAATGCATCGATTGCACGTTGTGCGTGGAGGAGTGCCCGGTGGGCGCCATCTACCCTGAGCTTGACTTGCCCGCCGGTCAGGAAGGCTTCCTGCGCATCAACGCGGAGCTGGCGTTGGAGTGGCCGGTGCTTACCCGCAAAATTCCTGCGATGGAAGACGCGGCCAAATGGGATGGCGTCCCCGACAAGCTGCCTTTACTGAAGCGATAAGCGCTTTACAAGTAGAACATCGTCTTCGCAAGGAAGACGATAACCACCATCAAGAACAGCACGATGCGGTGCGTATGGCGGAAGCGGCATGCATTCATGCGCCCCTGGGCTCCCGCCCACACCGCACTGATGAATATGCCAAGAACCATCAAGGCAAGAGCGACCTTCAAAAGGAGGAAATAACTGAAACGCGCGCCAACGCAGCTCAGGCCATTGCAACGCAGGTCAAACAGCATGCCGCCGCTCAAAAACTGGAGCAACACGACGATGGGCATGAAGCTGCGTACCCGCGCCATGACGGCATGCTCGATCTGCCGCAGGGCTTCGGGGCCGATGCGCTTGTGCAGCGCTTCCAGCACGAATACCTCAAAGGCCGCCGCCCCAACAAACACGATGGCACAGGAAAGATGCAGCAAAACGATCCAGGGATACCAGGAGGCCATGGCCAGCCATGAAGCAGGGCAGGCTCTTATGCTGTACTGCCAAAGGCATGGCTGCCCTGATCTGGATCAGCTAACGCGGCTACCTGCGTTCGAGCGAGCAACGGCGACACATACAAGCAGCCCAACTGATCATCACCCTGGATCCTCCAAACGGCATCGATCAGGCCGCCAGCACAGGATAGTCGGTGTAACCCTTGGGACCGGGGGTGTACAACGTCGCCATGTCTACGGCATTCAGCGCTTGATTCGCGCGCATGCGCTCGACCAGGTCAGGATTGGCTAGGAACGGGCGCGCGAAAGCGATGAGATCTGCATGCCCTGCCCTAAGCGCGTCTTCAGCACTTGTGCGGTCGAAGCCGCCTGCAAGAATAAACAAGCCCTGGAACGCAGCGCGTAGCCGTAATTTGAACTCGGCAGGCACCTGCGGCGCGCCCATGTACGAATCCATGGCCGAATGATCCAGCACATGGACGTACAGCAAGCCAAGTCTCGACAGCTCCTGAGTGAGCGCGACATATTGCGCCTCGACATCGGGAAACGCGCCCGTGCTATTGAACACGCCGTAGGGTGACAGTCGGATCCCGACGCGATGGGCACCAATAGCGCTGGCTGTGGCCCGAGCAACTTCAAGCGCGAAGCGATTACGGGCGTCGATGCTGCCGCCGTAATCATCAGTCCGTTGATTGACATTGGCGTTCAGGAATTGCTCGATCAGGTAGCCGTTCGCGGCATGCAACTCGATACCGTCGAATCCCGCTTCGATGGCGAGTTGAGCGGACTTCGCATACTCACCGATCGCATGGTCGAGGTCGGATTTGCTCATCGCTCGCGGAGTACTGCGCGGCTGCATACCCAGGTTGTCGGTGTACATCTGACCGGGCGATGCATCGGCCGTCGGGCCGAGCACTTCCGCGCCGACAGGAAGGTTCGCTACATGTGACACACGCCCCGCATGCATGAGCTGCACGAAGATCTTGCCGCCTTTGGCATGGACCGCATCGGTGACCAACTTCCATCCGCGTACATGCGCATCATTGAACAGCCCAGGCATGCGTGCGTAGCCAAGGCCGTTGGATGAAGGCGAAGTTCCCTCGACGATGATCAGGCCCGCTGATGACCGCTGGCCGTAGTATTCGGCCATCAGCGCATTAGGGATGTTGGCGTCAACGGCGCGATTGCGCGTCATCGGCGCCATAACCGTGCGATTGGCGAGCTGAATCGACGTGGTGGTGAAAGGCTCGAAAAGCATGAGGGCTACTCGGTAAGTACAGACGGTTCGAAAAGTGTGGTCGGTAGAGGGCGGGCCCGGCGATCGGATGCCTGCTTCAGGGGGTCTGTGGCAAATAGATCGGCCTGGCCGCGGTCAGGCCTTGCTTCACCTGCAGGGAGCGCTCGTCGGCCAACACCTCATCCAGGCCCGATTCGAGTCCATCAAGCGCGCGCTTGACGATCTCTTCGGCACTGGACTTGGGGGCATCGAAACCCCGTGCCAGGTCGGTATCGACGAAGCCCATATGCAGCGCCATTACTTGCGTCTTCTGTGCCGCCAATTCGAGACGCAAGGCATTGGTAAGCGACCAGGCGGCGGACTTGCTTGCCGAATAGGCGGCCATTGAGCCACTGATCCACGAGACGACCGACAGCACATTGAGCAACGCGCCACCGCCGTTGGCCTTGAGGATCGGCGCAAAGGCCTTGCTCACGCTCAACATGCCAAAAAAATTGGTCTCGAAGATGCGTCGCGTGACCTCTTCGCTGTCCGCTGCGAGAAAGCCGCCGGTCTGAGCGATGCCGGCGTTGTTGATCACCAGCGTCACGTCCGGCGCCAGTTCTGCGGCTGCCGCCACCTCGCGTGCGTTGGTGACGTCTAGTCGCAGCGGCTGAACGCCGACTTGCGTAATGGTTGCCGGATCGCGCGCACCGGCGTAGACCTTGCGGGCGCCTCGCGCAAGCAGCTCGCGCGTAAATACCAGGCCGAGCCCGCGATTGGCTCCGGTGACTAGAACGGTTGCGTTCTCAATTTTCATAAGTCTTAACTCCAAGGAAGGTGGAACTGGAGAGCGTCGTCTTTAAGCTCGCCGTGAGCCGGTTCGCCGCGATGACGCGACGAACCGGCTTGGCCGGGCTTCATGCCGTGATCACTTCCGTAACAACTTCGATATTGCCCTTCGTTGCCTGGGAGTACGGGCAGAACTGGTGGACAGCATGGGCAAGCGCTTCCGCGGCGGCCTGCTCCATGCACGGAATACGAAGAGTGAATTTGGCGCCAAGGACCCAAGCCGGGCCGTTCTCGCCAATGTTGACTTGGAGATCAACCGTCGTGTCTTCAGGCAGTGTGATGTTCTTGGTCGAGGCAACGATATTCAGGACGGTGATCCAGCAAGCCGACCATGCGCCTGCGAACAACTGCTCGGCGGTGGGGTGCAGTTCGGCGGCGATGAACTCGTAGTTTTCCCCACCCGCGGCCGACAACTTGATGTCGGCAACGCCGTGTTCGCCGCGTTGAAGCGCGGGATCACGGTTGACCTTGGTGAGGGTTTGGCCGGTGTAGTGGATTTTTTCGATCTTTTTCATGATGCGTTTCTTACAGGGATTGGGGGGATGAATCTGAATAACTCGGTTGAGTCGGCCGTTAGCCGGTTCGTCGCCAATGGCTCAACGAACCGGCTTGGCCACGCTTCAAGCCGTGACAACGTCCATGGCGACTTCGATATTGCCTTCCACTGCCTTGGAGTAAGGGCAGATCTGATGCGCCGCATGGGCAAGCGCTTCGGCAACGGCCTGATTCACGCCCGGAATGCGAATATTGAATTTGGCGCCAAGCACCCACGCCGGGCCGTTTTCACCGATGCTGACCTGGATGTTCACCGTCGTGTCTTGCGGCAGCGCGACCTTCTTCAACGAGGCTGCGATACCGAGGGCAGCGATCCAGCAGGCTGACCATGCCCCCGCGAACAGCTGTTCGGCAGTGGGATGCAACTCGGCGGCGATGAACTCGTAGCTTTGCCCACCCGGTGTCGACAGCTTCATGTCGACAACGCCGTGCTCGCCACGCTGAAGGGCGGGATCGCGGTTGACCTTGGTATGAGTAAGGCCGGTGTAACGAACTTTTTCGATCTTTTTCATGACTGGTTTCTCAATGCTTCGTGGGGTTGGGTTGTGTGTTGCCAGAGGTACCGGTCATCAACAGGAACGCGTTGCTGCATGGGTTGGCCGGATGCGCGCAAAATTAGACCCTTCCAGGTGAGCCCACTAGCCGGTAAATTTGGTAAGAACCCTTCCAGCAGTGAGAGGCTATGGACCGACTCGAAGCCATGAGAATCCTCCTCGCGGCGGTGGACTCCGGCAGCCTTTCCGCAGCCAGTCGCCAACTGCATATTCCATTGGCCACCGTTAGCCGCCGCGTATCGGAATTGGAGGAACACTTGCGTGTGCGCCTAGTGCTGCGAGGCACGCGCAAGCTCACCCTGACCGATGCGGGCCGCGACTACGTCGCTGCATGCCGGCGCATCCTGGAAGACCTCATGGAAGCCGAGCGCACGGCAACCGGCGAGTATCGAGCGCCCCAGGGGGAGCTAGTCGTCAGTGCGCCGCTGGTTGTCGGCCGCCATCATGTAGTCCCTGTCTTGGTCGAGTTTCTTCAGGCTTATCCGAAGGTGCGTGCACGCATCCAGTTGAGCGATCGCGTGAGCAACTTGCTCGAGGAACATGTGGATGTCGCCGTCCGCCTGGGCGAGCTTCCAGATAGCGATATCATCGCCACCCGCATCGCACTGATCAGTCGCGTGCATTGCGCAAGCCCCGCCTACCTGGCATCGCATGGCGTCCCCAAGGACCCGCACGATCTCACCTCACACGAATGCATTACCTATGAGGGTTACTCGGCCGCGGATAAGTGGGAGTTTCGCTTCGAACGAAGTACTCAAGTGATCCAAGTGGCATCGCGCCTCACCGTGAATTCGGCAGAAGCGGCGGTCATTGCCGCTATCGCGGATGCCGGCATTGCGCGCGTCCTCTCGGACCAAGTCGCCGATGCATTGAAATCCGGCGCATTGGTACGGCTGCTTCAAGCATTCGAACCCGCGCCCATGCCGGCCAGCCTGGTGTATCCGAGACAGCGCCACATCCCGTTGAAGTTGCGTGCATTCCTGGACTTTGCAACGCCACGGCTGCGGCAGCGCCTTGGCTATGAAAGTCCAAAAGCCGCTTAAGGATTATGGCCACCTTGGGTCCAGGTGGCGGGCTGGAGCATGCCCAGCAGGTTCACGCAGCCCATCCGATGGAGTACCCGCGCCTATACCCCAATTCGACAGAACCGCTACTAGGATCACACTACCGCCCGGTACCAGCTAATAGGGGATGCGCCACCCGCGATGCCATGCGTCGCCAGTGGTGGTTTATGACCTATGGCGCACATGCGTAACGCGGTGCGGGAGCGCCTTTATGTCCTATCGATTGATCCTGGGCAGCGCAGAAGGAACCGGCCGCCCCGCGGCGTCGATAATCCACCGAATCAGGAAACTCAACCAGCGAGCCCTGGCGCCGGTCAGCGTAGTGGTGCCCTGCTTTCAATGCGCGCACACCATCGCGCAAGCCGTTAGTTCGGTGGCCAGCCAGAAGTTTCGTCCGGCGGAGGTGCTGCTGGTCGACGATGGCAGCGGCGATGGCACGCTGGCACAGCTGAAAGCTATCGCGCTGCAGTATCCGCCGGGCTGGATCAAGGTGCTGGCCATGCCCGGAAACCGAGGCCCTGCAGCGGCCCGCAACTGGGGCTGGACCCATGCCACCCAGCCATGGGTGGCCTTTCTGGACGCCGACGACAGCTGGCATCCACACAAGCTGCGCTTGCAGATGGAAGCCGTGAACGACGACCCGCGGATTGCCCTGATCGCCCACGACATGAACGTGCAGGCACGCTATGCCCTCGCACCGGCCCTGTGCTATCCGATTGAATGCCGGATCTCCCGGCGAGGCTTCTCGTTGTTCCGCCGCTCGTTCCCAACGGCATCGATCATGCTGCGTCGAGACGTGCCGTTTCGCTTCGACGAGAACCGGCGTCGCGCCGAGGACTTCCTGTTATGGGCACAGATCCTGTTGTCCGGCCATCGCTGCGCGCGGCTCAACCAGGTGCTGGCCTCCTGGCACAAACCTCCCTTCGGAGCGGGCGGACTGAGCGGCGATCTAACGGCCATGTACCTGGCTGCCGTGGATGTGCGCAATACCTTGCATAAGCAGGGCCTGTTGAGCACGGGACAGCTGTACGCAGCTCATGTGATGGGCTTGGCGCGACACCTTCGCCGTTGCCTGCGCAAGTGGATCCGTCACGGTTGAGAGTTTCGAGCCATGAAAGACTCCCAGATAGACACGCTCTCCATTGAAGCAACGAGCTTCACTTTAAGCTCCGGGACCTGCGATCGGTCCAACGTCCAGATCGACACCTCCCCCTATCAGGGCGAGGTCGACTTTTCGCCGCTCGACAAGCTCCAAGGCGAAGAGGTCTTGGTGGATCCCGTCTCGCTCGCCGACCTGTTGCGAAATTCGTTCGTCTATCCCCCGCATTCCATCTATCGGAATGTGAAGCTGGCTGGGACGGGTTTCGATCCGGCGCAAGACATGCACATCGCTCCGCAGTACCACTACCGCTTTCAGTCGGCCTTGGCGCCGTCGCGCCCACCACCCGGGGCGCTCGACGTACACAAATTGCTTGAGACGTATCACTGCCTGCTGTGCAATTCGATCGCTCGCACCACGGCAAATATGCGTGCTCCATGGCTGCTGCAAAGCGGCGGCAAGGATTCCACCACCTTGGCCATCGCGCTGGCCGAAACGCGCCCCGACACCACCTGCTTCACCTATCTGGGCGGTAGCGAGGAAAATGAAATTGCCTCGGCACGGCTGGTCGCCAAAAGGCTAGGCTTGCGTCATGAGTCGCTGGAATGCAATCCGGAGCGCGCCTACGATCGCTACCTCGCGGTGCTCCCGCGCCTGCCCCTGCTGACCGCCGATTTTGCCGCACTGTCCTACGCCGACCTGGCGACGGAAGTTCACGCACGGGGCGGCGACGGCATCATCGACGGCCTCGGCGCGGACCAGTATTTTGGAACGCCTTTGCATCGCATGGACCATTTGCTGGCGCTGTTGGCGCAAGGCATCCGTTTACCGCAGGAACTGTTCACCTCCAGCCTGGTGAGCCGCAACTTCAAGCTTTGCTTTGTGCTGTCGACCCTGCAGATGGATCCTTTCGAGCGATATTTCCCTGGCTCGCGTTTCAGTGACGAGGAAGTGGACGCCTTGTTCGGTTGCGACATATCGGCCCGCTCGCGGCAGCGCATCGAGTCGTTTCGCTCCGACATCGGCGCGGCCCAATCGAAGGAAGCCATACGTCGTATTACGTGCACCATCCTGGAATCGAGCATGCTTGCCAAGGGAATGTATATGGCCAAGGCCGTATCGCTGCGGCTGGCCTACCCCTATTGCGACGAACAGTTGCGCGACTGGGTTTTCAACCACGTACCCGATGACAACTTGATAGGCCCCGGCGGAGTGAACAAGGTGTTGATGCGCAAGTACATCGCGCGGCACTTCAAGGAGCTGCCCTACGTGGTATCCAAGGGCAGTTTCCGTTTCGACCTGCGCGGACTCGCCAGCCGGCGTTTTGACCAGGTTCGCGCCTTTGCCGAACGAGCGCGCGACGTGATGCCGGGCGCGCCGGCCTGGCTGGATACAAATCGCAAATTCCTGGACAACAAATACTTCGCGTCCAAGTTCTATCTGCTCGCGGTCACCCTGCCCTGGTTGCTTGACCGCATACACGGCAGCAAGATCGCCACCCACGTCAAGTGAGCGCCCTTCATGACGGCAGAGTGCTGCGCATTGGAGGCGTCTACATATTGTGAATGTCAGTCGCACCCGGCAACACGAATCGCCCGCCGGCGACATGCCCATGACCTGTCGAAAATGCTTGCTTTCACTCAACTGTTTGACTTCGTAAGGTACAAGAAAGAGGCAGGCGTCCGAAGAAAGAGGGACCCGTCCATGACGATTGTTGAACGTCCAGACCCCATGGAGTTTCGGCAGTTTTTACTGGGTGGCGGATCGGTCCAGTTCGTCGTCGAGCCATCCGACGTGGACCCGGATGCTGCCACCCTTTCCATGCTTCCTTTCAGTGCTCTGCTCAGCGGGTTCCAGATTCCCCGCGACTTCACGAAATCGCCAAGCCAGGGAGCGTTCGCAGAAGCGCTGGACGCCGATACATGGCCCGACATCGAGCGCCTGATTGCGCGGCGCGGTGGCACCATCAGCTATCGGCTTCTGTTTCCCGGGCTATTCCAGGCCACGTGCCTGATCGCGCAAGGCAAGGTCCCGGACACGGGCGCGCTCAAACGAGGCGAAGGTGACGTCGGCCATTTGTCCGCCGCGCCCCATCGATAATTGTCGTGCAAGCGCTTACCAACGGCTTTCTCTCGGTTGGCCGCTGGGCACCCGTTGCCAATAAATCAGCTCGCACATACGAGCCTTGGCATTGCGCGATGGCTAGTCGCTGTAGCGCATCGAATTGCTGCACGTCGGAATGTATGCCTTCGCAGTGCAATGCGGCGAAGCACCCACGCATCGACCGGCGAAATTCGCGATTGAACTGGATGTTGCGGCATGCCAAGCCATCCTAAGAAAAAAACTGTGCACCCGGAAATCTGGGCCGGGCTCCTGCTCATGTTGGCGGCCTGCGCCTTGGCCACGATCGCCTCCGTCAACAGTCGTCATGCCAATGCACAGTTGAACCAGTCCATGCAAATCCGACAGGCCATTGGAGAATTGTTCGGCGAGATGCGCGATGCCGAAAACGGCCAACGCGGCTACTTGCTGGTTGGCGAGGCCGACTATTTGCAACCTTACCTTCGAGTTCGAAGGCAACTTCCTGATACCCAGGCGGAACTTCGCTCGCTGATTGCCAATGATCCGATCCAGCGCAAGCTCCTGGACAAGCTCGATGCGGTCGTAGCGAAAAAGATGGCTGTGCTTGCGCACACCATCGAGCTACGCGGAGCCAATGACCAGGCATCCGCGCTGGCCGCCGCAAAAGCAGGTTACGACCTTCATCTGATGGATCAAGTCCGCCAGCTCTTGATGCAATTGGATGCGTACGAAACAAAGCGGGAAGCAGCGAACTTGCAGCGCGCCCACCAATGGCAGCAGCAGCTTCTGGGGGTGATCATCGCCACCACCCTGCTGGCGCTCCTTCTCGCCATTTTGGTGATTCGCAGGGAGGTGCAACAACGTTACGAAATGCAATTCAAAAACGCGGTACTCAAAGAGCAGATGGAGCATCAGCAAGCCACCGAAGCCCAGCTCCGTCAAGCACAAAAGATGGAGGCCCTTGGACAGTTGACGGGAGGAATCGCCCACGACTTCAACAACATGCTTGCCATCATCGTGGGCAACCTGGAAATGGCACAGCGCCGGCTTCCCCTGGGAGCCGACACCGCAGACAAGTTCATCAACAATGCGCTGATAGGGGCCAGCAGGACCGCTGAGTTGACCAAACGGCTGCTCGCCTTTTCAAGGCGGCAGGCTCTGCATCCCACTTCCATTGACGTAAATGAATGTGTGCAAGAGATGTTCACCATCCTCAGCCGGACGCTGGGCGAGAACATCACCCTTCAACTCATGCTTGGCGAACGCGTGTGGCCTGCTTTTGTGGATCAGCCCCAGTTGGCCAGCGCCATTCTCAACCTCGCGGTAAACAGCCGTGACGCGATGGAGGGGCACGGACAACTCACCATCGAAACCGCCAACGCCTATCTCGATCAGAGCTACGTCAGGCAGAATGAAGGGGTAGCTTTGGGCGAATACGTGATGGTGTCGGTATCGGATACCGGCCACGGTATGAGCCAGGAGGTATTGCACAAGGTCTTCGAGCCCTACTTCACCACCAAGTCGGTGGGGAAAGGCACAGGTCTTGGGCTTGCTCAAATCCATGGTTTTCTGGCCCAGTCCAAGGGGCATACCAAGATTTACAGCGAGGTGGGGGTTGGCACCACCGTCAAGCTCTATTTGCCGCGCGCTGAAAAAGCCGAGCCCGCACCAGTCGCCGGCCGTAATAGTCTGGTTGCGGCGCTACCCAACACAGTGCTGGTCGTTGAAGATAGCGCCGAAGTCCGTGTCTTTGTGACTACGGCGGTGGAAGAACTTGGCTACCGCGCGCTCCAAGCCGAAAATGCCGAGGCTGCCGAGCGCGTGCTGGAGGCGCACCCGGAAGTTTCCATCCTGCTCACCGACGTAGTGATGCCAGGATCCAGCGGCGTGCAGCTGGCAGACGCGATGACAGGACGATTTCCGGAGCTTCGGGTATTGCTGATGAGCGGCTATGCGCCCGATATCGTCGAACGCGCCACACAAAGCCACAAGCACATTCATTTGTTGGCCAAACCCTTCACCATTCGGCAGCTTGCCGAAGCGCTGCACGCCACTCTGAACAAGCATCCTTAGCACGTGGGCTTGGATGGCAATCCCAGCATCGGGATGCGAGACAGAAAGCTGGGATTGTCATCCCAGCCTACACGCAGCCAGACGTATATGGTGCAGCCCCAACATGCCGGGTTAGCCATATTCATAGCTACCGTCACCCTACATTGCTCTCGCGTAGACATTGCTTTGGCTAAGCTCATTCACCTAACCGGCTGTGCGCGTGCTTGCCCGATACCAACCCGCAGGGACGCTCGTGATTTGCGCGCGGCAACCAAAAACGAGCAACGGCGCAACCCACTCATGTCCCACTTCATTCAACACTGCAGTGCTGGGTTCCTCGACCGCAGCCAAGAAAAACGAGGAAACGGTTGGGGGGTTGAGCCATGAGAGATTCCCAAATCGACGAGAGCGCCATGGGAGCCACGAACTTTGCCTTGAGCCCCGGCCCCCGCGGTCGTTTGAACGTCCAGATCGGCACTTCGCCTTATCTACGCGAAATCGACTTCTCGCCGCTCGATCGGCTCCAAGGTGGCGATTTCCGGCTCGATCCGGTTTCACTCGCCGACCTGATGCGAAATTCGTTTGTCTATCCGCCGCATTCCATCTATCGGAATGTGAAGCTGGCTGGGACCGGTTTCGACCCGGCGCAGGACATGCACGGCGATCCGCGGTATCACTACCGGTTCCAATCGGCTTTGGCGCCTTCTCGCCCTCCGCCCGGGACGGTCGACGAAAACGAGTTGCTTGAGTCCTATCACCGCCTGCTGTGCGATTCAATCACTCACGCTACGGCAAACATGCAGGCTCCATGGCTGTTTCAAAGCGGCGGCAAGGATTCCACCACCTTGGCCATCGCGCTGGCCGAGGCGCGCCCCGACACCATCTGCTTCACCTACCTGGGCGGCAGCGAGGAAGATGAAGTTCCGTCGGCGCGCCTGGTCGCAAAAAAACTTGGCTTGCGCCACGAGACGCTGGTGTGCGAACCGGAGCGCGCCTACGATCGTTACCTCGCGATGCTGCCGCGCATCCCCTTGCTTACCGCCGATTTTGCCCTACTGTCCTATGCCGATCTGGCGACGGAAGTTCATGCCCGGGGTGGCGACGGCATCATCGACGGCCTGGGCGCGGACGAATATTTCGGGGCTCCTTTGCACAACAGGGAGCGCTTGCTCCGGCTGCTGGCGCGCGGCCTGCGTTTACCGCAAAAGCTGTTCACGTCGAGCCTGGTGAGCCGTCACTTCAAGCTCTGCTTCTTTCTTTCGACTTTGCAGATGGATACTTTCGAGCGGTTCTTTCCCGGCTCGCGTTTTAGTGATGCGGAAGTGGATGCCTTGTTCGGCTGCACGATCGCGGACCGCTCACGGCAGCGCCTCAAGCCATTTCGCCCCGACATCGACGCGGCGAAATCCAAGGAAGCGGTACGCCGCATTGCGCTCACCATCGTGGAATCGGGGCAGCTCGCCAAATGCATGTACATCGCCAAGGCCATGTCGCTCAGGCTGGCCTTCCCCTATTGCGACGAACGATTGCGCGACCTGGTTTTCCATCACGTCGCCGATGATGAGCTGATCGGCCCGGGTGGCGTGAACAAGGTGCTGATGCGCAAGTACATCGCGCGGCATTTCAAGGAGCTGCCCTACGTGCAATCCAAGGGCAGTTTCCGTTTTGATCTGCGCGGGCTGGCCAGCCGGCGCTACGATCAGGTTCGCAACTTTGCCGAACAGGCGCGCGAGGTCATGCCGGGCGCGCCAGCCTGGCTGGACGCGCATCGCAAATTTCTAGGCAACAAGTTCTTTGCGTCCAAGTACTACCTGCTCGCCATCACCCTGCCCTGGCTGCTTGACCGCATGCATGGTCCAGACAACTGACGAGTAGATGATGAGCCCTCTCAGGTGCGGCGCATCGTCGCCATGATATCGGCGAGCTGTCGCACCGCGGCCTCGGAGGCGGCGCGATCGGGCGTAAGGTCGCTATTGTTGAAGTTGCCCGTATCCCCGATCACCTGCACCAGCAGGCCGTCGCGGCGCGGCACCATGCTGAGGTGGCTGGTATTGAGCGCGTAATTCACATCGGGCTGCGGGATCAGGCGCGCGGTCTGACCGCGTATGGGAATGATCGACTCGTCGCTGAACAGGGCCCTGGCACCGTAACCGGTAGCATTGATCAAGGTGCGTTCGGGTAGTGCCAGCAATTGGCGCGGGTGGGTGAACTCGCGCACGACGATTTTGCCGCCCGCCAGCAGGAAATCAGACATCAGCATGCGTGCGTAGCTGGTGATGTTGAACATCATGATGCTGAAACGCCGCACTGGCTGCTGGAAAGGCGTACTGCCCACCGGCAGGGTGACGGAGTTCGGCGCGAGATCGCTGATGCGATCACTCAAGTCGCCGTAGTCCGGCTCGTCGGAAACCGCCTCGCTTGGTTGAGCCGGCGCCGCATCGAGCAGGTGATAGCCGTCGATCCATTCGATCGGATCGCCGGGCAGGCCCAGCATGCTCTGGTACATGGCATAGGAGGTGCGCGCCATGGTTTCCCAGCGATCGCCGAAATCCGCGGCGTGTTGCGCGTCGCAAATGCGCGAGTGCGGTGTCCACAGGCCGCTGGCGCGCATCGAGAACACATCGGGCGGCAACGCTTTGGCATAGATGCGCACCGACATCCCGGCACGCTGGGCCAGCAGGGCCGAAGTCAGTCCCAGCGCACCGCAGCCGATGACGCCCAACTCGCGCACGCCAGTGGCCCGCGCCATGTCCACGGCCAGCGCGCTCGAACCCCACGACAACGACCAACCGCTGCCACCATGCCCGTAGTTATGCACGATGGCCTTGCGGCCCAGCTTTTCCAGTTCGATACGCGGTCCCGCTGCGCGGAAAGGACGGGTGCAAACGTAGACGCCGGTGATGCGGTCCACCTGCGCCCGGACCGGCACCAGCTCGGCGACGCTCGTATCCAGCTGCGCGACTGTCGGTGGAACCACTGGTTTCGCGTTTGGGACGACGGCTTGCCGGGCGCAACCAGCGAGCGTGGCGGTTGAGCCAATGGCGAGCGTGCTCCCTGCATAACGCAGAAATTGACGTCGTTGCACGGATACTCCCCCCTGTGATGTGGAAACAGCCCTACGCGGCAAAGGCTTGCATCAAATTCGCATCGTGTCGAAGCAGCCCACTACCTTGCACTGGTCTTATAGCGGTTCGATGGCAAAAAACGGCCAAATGGCTGTCGAGACAGCCCAAACGCAGGGCAATGTGCGCGGCAAGGCATTACATCGATTTGTTGGCAGCACAGCATTTCCGGGCCAACGGGTAGCTATGATGACGCACATCGTTGGATGATCGAACGAGTCGCGAGCAAGCTCTACAAGAACGCCCACCTATCATTCCTATCCCACCAGCCGCCAAGGACGCCTCATGCCGATCGATCGTCGTGATTTCCTGAAGCTTGGCGGTTTGGCCGCCTTGGCGGGAGGATTGCCTGTCTTGGGGCGCGCCAACTCCCTGGCCGCAACGTCAATGGCGCCAGCCGCTGTACCGCAAGGCAAAGCCGACTACACACTGCGCATCGCGCGTAGCCTGGTGGAACTGGCCCCTGATCACATCGTGTCCACCACCACCTACAACGGCCAATTTCCTGGTCCGCTGATCCGCCTTAAGGAAGGACAGCGGGTCGTGGTCGATGTCTACAACGACACAGCCGTTCCCGAGCAATTGCACTGGCACGGACAGGCCGTTCCGATGGCTATCGATGGCGCGGCCGAGGAAGGCTCGCCCTACATTGCGCCACACGGCATGCGCCGCCTGTCGTTCGTGCCCGGTCCGTCGGGATTCCGTTTCTATCACACGCATGTTGTCGCCGGCAGCGATCTGACCCTGGGGCAGTACAGCGGCCAGGTGGGCCCGGTGTATATCGAGCCGCGCCATGAACCGGGCAGCTATGACCAGGAAGTCTTTCTGGTACTGAAGGAGTTCGATCCCTACTTCAGCAAGGGCGGCGACATGGCGATGGATTTCCTGCGCCCGAGCGAGCGCGAGCCTTCGCTGGAAGAGCGCGGCGAGTCGGCCATGAAAGCGTCGCTGGCGAGCGGCAAGGCCAAGGGCTACGAAGTGGGCTATCAGGCCTTCGCCATCAATGGCCGCATGCTTGGGTCCGGCGAACCGATTCGGGTCAAGCCCGGCGAGCGGCTGCTGTTGCATGTGCTCAACGGCAGCGCGACCGAGATCCGCAGCCTTGCGCTACCCGGGCATACGTTCAAGGTGGTAGCGCTCGATGGCAACCCGGTGCCCCACCCTGCCGAGGTACCGGTACTGTGGATCGGCACCGCCGAGCGTATCAGTGCCATGGTCGAAATGAACCATCCCGGCACATGGATCCTGGGCGATCTCGATGATGACGACCGCGGCCATGGCATGGGCATCGTGGTGGAGTACGCCGGCCATCGCGGCAAACCGCAATGGATCAAACCGTCGCCCTACGCCTGGGATTACCGGCGCTTCGCGCTGTCCAATGCCAAATCGGCCGAGCCGGACGAAATCATCGAGATGACGTTCGCCAAGCAGAACGCCGCCATCAACGGCTTCAACCGATGGACCATTAACGACGTGGCCTTCGACATGCAAGCCATGAAGCCTATATTTCATCTGAAGTACGGCAAGCGCTATCGGCTGCGTATGCACAACGCCAGTGACGATATCCATCCCATGCATTTGCATCGGCACAGTTTCGAGATCACCCGCATCGCCGGCCAACCCATCGGCGGCTTGATCAAGGACGTAGCGATGCTCGGCGGCTACCAGAGCATGGATATCGACTTCACCGCTGATCAGCGCGGGCTATCGCTGTTTCACTGCCATATGCAGCTGCATATGGATTTCGGATTCATGACCTTGTTCGACTGTGCGTAGCTAAGTCTTATTCGTTTTCAAGGCAGGCTATCCCTGGAAGCTGGGCACGGCATTTCTCCAACGCTACGGCCGAATTTCACGACCCATTAGCTGAGCATGGAGCTAAGCTGGCTGCGACCGTTTTCGAATGACGACAACACTGCCTTCGGTACAAATGCACGCTTGCGAGCTAACATCGCATGCAGCCTTGTACCGCTGGGCTTGAGCACTTTAAAGGTAGCGTCATGGCCGATAAATCGATTCCAGGCATTCGCCCTTACGAAAGTCCCGCCGGTGGGTGGGGTGCATTACGCGCAACGGCGCGGGCCGTGCGCGAGCAAATGGAAGCCGGCGAAGCGACAGCAACCCTGCTTCGCACCAACAAACCGGAGGGATTCGACTGCCCAGGTTGTGCGTGGCCGGACAAAAAGCACACCTCGACTTTCCAGTTCTGCGAAAACGGCGCCAAGGCCGTTACCTGGGAAGCCACCACCAAGCGTGTGCCACCGACATTCTTCGCTAAGAATACCGTCACTTCCCTGCTTGCCTGGAGCGACTATCAATTGGAGGACCAGGGGCGACTGACGCATCCCATGGTTTACAACGCCCAGAAGGATATCTACGAGGCGATCGGCTGGGACGAAGCCTTTGCGCGCATTGGCGAGATCCTGCGCGGCATGGCGAATCCGGATGGGGTCGAGTTCTATACCTCGGGACGAGCGTCCAACGAGGCAGCCTTTCTCTATCAGATCTTTGCGCGGGAATTGGGCAGCAATAATTTCCCGGATTGCTCGAACATGTGCCACGAAGCGACCAGCGTAGGCTTGCCGCAATCGATAGGCATCGGCAAGGGTACGGTGTCGCTGGACGATTTCGACCACTGCGAACTGATCATCGCCATGGGCCACAATCCAGGCACCAACCATCCGCGCATGATGGGCACGCTGCACGAAGTAGCCCGACGCGGCGCACCCATCATCGTATTCAATCCGCTGCGCGAGCGTGCGTTGGAACGGTTTGCCGATCCGCAGGACCCGCTTGAGATGGCCACGCTTGGTTCGACGCCGATTGCGTCGACCTATCTTCAAGTCAAGGTCGGTGGCGATGCGGCCGCGCTCAAGGGCATCATGAAAGCGCTGCTCGAGATGGATGCTGCCGCCGGACCGAATTCCACCATCCTCGACCACGCTTTCATACGCGCCCACACCAACGGTTTCGAAGCCCTTGCCGCCGATCTGCACGCGACAACTTGGTCGGCGATCGTGGCCATATCCGGTTTGAGCGAAGCGGAATTGCGCGCCGTTGCCGATGCTTACGCCAAGTCGAATGCCACCATCGTCACCTACGGCATGGGCATGACCCAGCACAGCATGGGGACCCAGAACGTACAGCAGATCGCGAATCTGTTGCTGTTGCGCGGAAATTTCGGCAAGCCGGGCGCGGGTATTTGTCCATTGCGCGGGCATTCGAATGTGCAAGGCGATCGCACCGTCGGTATTACGGAAAAGCCCACCGCGGCGATGCTGGACCGGATCGAAAAGACCTTCGGTTTCCGACCGCCGGCTACACACGGTCACGATGCCGTCGCGGCGATGCAGGCGATTGTCGACGGCCGTTCGAAAGCCTTGCTATGCCTGGGTGGGAATCTTGCCGTGGCCTTGCCCGATCCGGAGGCGTGCCTTCCCGCGATGCGGCGACTGGAACTTTCGGTACACGTCGCCACCAAGCTCAACCGTTCGCATCTGCTCACCGGCAAGCACTCCTTCTTGTTGCCTTGCCTGGGGCGCACCGAGCGAGACATGCAGGCGAGCGGTCCGCAGGCGGTGACGGTGGAAGATTCCATGTCGATGGTGCATGCGTCGCGCGGCAAGCTGACGCCGGCGTCCGAAGCGCTGCGATCGGAGCCGGCCATTGTCGCCGGCCTGGCTGCCGCCACGTTGCCGAATAGCCGCGTGCCGTGGATGGAGCTGATCGCCGACTACGATCGGATTCGCGACGCGATCGAATCGGTCTTTCCCGATTTTCAGAACTACAACGAACGCATCCGTCATCCAGGAGGATTCAGGCTGCCGCTGCCGCCCACGGAGCGCATTTGGAACACGCCGTCAGGCAAAGCTGAGTTCCTGCCCTTCCACGGCCTGGAAGAAGATCCTACCCGCACCGATCCGACGATCCTGAAGCTCACCACTCTACGCAGCCATGACCAGTACAACACCACCATCTACGGGCTCGATGACCGCTATCGCGGCGTTTTCGGCCGTCGTGACGTCGTATTCATGAACGAGGCCGACCTCGCCGCACTGGGTATCCAGGAAGGCGACGAAATTCGGGTGGAAACCGCCTTCGGCCAGGGCCAGGAACGCTGCCTGAGCAAGGTCATCGCCGTTGCCTACAAGATCGCCCGAGGTGCGGTGGCCACCTACTACCCGGAAGGCAATTGCCTGGTGCCGCTCGACTACATCGACAAAGCGAGCGGCACACCGTCTTACAAATCGATACCGGTACGCGTGTCACGCGCGGACAGGCAGGCACATTCTTGATTTAGAACGCGCGGGGACGTCCACATGTCGTCGCGTCGTTAACCAGGCCCTTCATGGGCACTAACGGCAGCGCCTACTTCGACAAATGGAGAACATCAATCGAGGGAGTTGACTCTTTGCGCCGAAAATCTTGCGTCAAGTGCGTCACCACGGGATAGGCGCGCCACAACTCCGGATAGGTGGACGCTACGCCGGGGAGCGTGCTCGCCGAAAGGTCCTTTATGAAGAAGTTGTAGCTAGGTTCGGGAATGCCGCTGCCGTTGGCCCTTTTTAGATGGTAACTGTCCAGTAACAGCAACACGTCACCGACGTAGTTGATCTTTCCCGCTTCGACCGTGAAAGGCATGCGATAAGACGTTGAACCGGACAGGTCGCCTATATGGACACTGGTCCAGCTGTAGTCTCCCGCGGGAAGCTGCATCACGATGAGATTATTACGTGCGGGCAACGCAATAATTTTCGAAGTGGATACACCATGCATTTTGTCGAAGTTGATCGTGACAGGCGGGTACGCCACACCGCCGAGCGATCTGACCCGGAGATTGGCGACCATTACGCCGGTCCCGGGAGGTAACTGTTTGGAGTCACTCATATTCTTGTCGGTAGCGCAACCACCAAGCAGCACGACCAACGGCAACAGCCATAGCCAACGCAATGACATATTTTTTCCCCTGAATATTCCGTCCCGCCCCTTGGCCTTGTCCTTGGCCCGCTGCGCATCAGCTGATAGCGAAGCTTCATGACCGCCGTCGACTAGTCTTGCGATGTTGTGCGCAAGCTGTCAAGGAGATATGACACACCGCGAGGCGCTCACAGTTGTGACGGCCCTGCTCAAGGATCGCTACGTGCTGAGTATCGGTGTCCGCGACAAGGACGGCCCGATCTCCGGTTTGTCCGGCCCTCAAGCGCAGGCGATCTACGATCCATTCCTGAAACAAATGCATCTGGATGCGCTGCCATGAGCCAAGGATTGAACGGCGTATAGAGCAGATGGGGGCATCCTGGACCGGTCCCGTTTTGCTTGGTGTTGCTACCGAACTACTCCAGTTCAGCGTCCAGTTCTTCGCTCAAGGCCAGTCTCATCTGCTCGCGCAGCCACCGGTGCCCGGGCATGCTCTGGTGGCGCGCGTGACAGAACATCTTGAGCGTATAGCGAGGTGTCTCGAAGGGAGCGGCATGCAGCCGTAGATGGGCGACCTTGCTGAACTGGAGTGCCGCTCGTCGAGGCAAGGTAATGAGGAGGTCCGTACGCATAACGAGGAAAGGGGCTGCCATCAAGCTCGGCAACTGCACGGCAACATCCCGTTGTATCCCCTGCCGGGCCAACACTGCATCGATCACACTGCCGGAGTCACTCCACGGCAGCACAGCGACATGCCTTTCAGCCAGGTATTGTTCGAGCGAAAGTGAGCCCGCAACCCGCGGATGGTCGTGGCGGGCGGCAACTATGTAGTCGTCGGTGTAACAGTCGAGGACTTCAACACCCTCATGCGCGGCAACGCGATCATGGGATACACCCAGTGCGAAGTGGATTCTCCCTTCTTTCATCTCACCCAGCGAATCCTGATGGGTGGCATAGATCACCTTGACGCGAAGATGGGGAGCAAGTCCTTCGATCCTGGCGATCAGTGCGGGCAGTAGAGCATAGGCGGTGTAGTCAGTCGCCGCGAACACAAAGGTCTGGGTACTGCTTGCCGGTAAGAACGGTGCCGAACTACCCAGTCGATCCGAAAGGATACGAAGAGCGTCGCCTATGCCATCGGCCATCAGCTGGGCTTGTGCCGTGGGCTGCATCGTGCTGCCGGAGCGGACAAACAACTCATCCGATAAAGCATCCCGCATGCGGGAAAGCGCGTGGCTGCACGCGGATGGGCTCATCGACAACTCATCAGCGGCGGCGGCCACGCTGCGGTGCCGGAACAAGGCATCGAAAACCAGCAGGAGATTGAGATCGAGGCGACGCAGGCTGACGTGCATATCTTTCATGGGTCACTGAATAAAATGCAGCACGTGCATTCTACCAATTGTTTAGCATGGCCGTACCTACCTGGAGAAAGCCGTGCACTGGCGTTCAAAACTGCTGCATCCCTCATCCCACGCCCCCGGTGGTTTCCGCTCACTGGTGACGCCCATCTATCGTGGCTCGACGGTGCTGTTCGAGAAGACGGCCGACATCGCCGATGAATGGCGGCAGGAGGCTCACGGCTACACCTATGGGCTCTATGGCAGTCCGACGGTGCTCGAACTCGGAGCGCGGATTGCCGAGCTTGACGGCGCGCATTACTGCTTCGTCGTCCCGGGCGGCCAGGCAGCCATCGCGGTCGTCTATCTCGCCTTCTGCACGGCAGGCAGTCATGGTCTGGTGCCCTACAGCGCCTATGGGCCGAGCAAGGAATTGGCCCATGGACTGCTGAAGGGATTGGGGATCGAAATCGAGACTTACGATCCGGCGATCGGATCGGGAATCGCTGCTTTGATTCGACCCAACACCGCGCTGATCTGGACGGAAAGTCCGGGGTCAGTGACGATGGAGGTCCAAGATGTACCCGCCATCGTCGCTGCGGCCAAAGCACGTGGTGTACCGGTGGCGCTCGACAATACCTACGCCGCTGGCGTGTTGTTTGACGCCTTTCATCATGGCGTGGATGTAAGCGTGCAGGCGCTCACCAAATATGTGGGTGGCCATAGTGATCTTCTCCTTGGCGCTGTATCGGTGGCCAACGCCGCACTCTACGAAAAGCTTGGCTCGATTTGGAGCCAGCTTGGCATGGCGGTGTCGCCGGACGACGCCAGCCTTGCCCTGCGCGGGTTGCAAACCATGGGCATCCGCCTTGAGCGGCTGGAATCGAGCACGCTGAAGGTCGCGAAGTGGTTGCAAGACCGCGCCGAGGTCGAGACAGTCCTGCACCCAGCATTGCCGGATAGCCCCGGCCACGAAATTTGGAAGCGTGACTTCAAAGGCTCCGCTAGCGTCTTCTCGTTCGTACTCGAATCGAAGGTCTCGCGTGAGAAGGTTTCGGCGTTCGTGGACAGCCTTACGCTATTCCGCAAGGGCTTCAGCTGGGGCGGCACCGCTTCGCTGGCCATGGTCTATCCGGATCTGCGCCGGCCGAATCGAGGCTATGAGGGGCGCTTGGTACGCCTGAATATCGGACTGGAAGAACCCGACGACCTGATTGATGATCTACGGCAAGCTTTTGACCGCCTCAGGGCCGGTGATCAGGCAGAACAGAAGCTATTTTCTGCCGCTCCAGTGGGTTCGTTCTGATGAGCAGGGCGCGCTGATACCGTTGCGGGAAGGCCCCGTCGCGCGAGGCCTTCCCATGCTCCCTTACCAGCCCACCGTGATGGTGGCTACCGTGGGATTGGTACCGATCAGCGAGGAGCTGAAACCGCGCACGTCGTCATACGGAAAACCGTAGGTGAGCCCATTGATACTGTGCGCATGCCAGAACGCGGAGTATGAGTTGGTCGGTGCACTGTTGTAGAAGTCCCCCGACGTGTCCCACTCGGCCGCGTTTTCCGCTATGTGGCGATTCAACGCGGCATCCACCTGCGCCTGAATCTGCAATTGCTTGGCCGTCGCAACGCCTGCCGCGGCGTTGCTGGCGTCGTTGAACACGCCGTTGCCCAGCAGCACTTCCTGCGTAGTCGGCACATTGTTGATGTAGTACGTCCCTTGCCCATCCGTGAACACGAACTGGTTGCCGACGACGTTGCCGGTGAAGGTGCCCTGGGCATCGGTGAACACCAAGGACTGGCTGCGATACTGGTTCCAGATGGACTGGATGTAGCTGTCCAGATAAGTGGCCTGGGCGCCGCCAGCGCCAAAACTGCCGTGCGCCGGTGCCACGATTCGATACGGCGCCTGGATCTGGGCCAGCGACTGGAAGGGCTGCGGCACCTGCGCCACGAACTCCTGGAACAGCGCCGCGCGAGATTCGGTTTCGCCCACGGTGTGGTCGTAGCCGCTGGGATCCTGCAGCTCCAGGCGAACCGGCATGCCGAACTGGTCGACCCGCGTGGTATTGCCGTAAAAGTTGCTGGCGTTGATGTTCACTTCCACGAAGTCGAAGGTCACATCAAGGTTGGGATCGCTGGGATTGTCGATGTTCGGGCCGGTGTAGCCGTACACCGGATTGCCTACCGCCTGGATGTACATCGGGCTGCCCACACTCAAGTAGATGCGCGCCGAAAGGATCTGCGGCACGGTGAACGATTTGCACTGCGAGAACGGGATCGAGTAGTCGGCGTAGCTTTGGCCGCTCTTGCTCTGCGCGCCGTTGTCACCTGGCGCCATGGGAATGAGGTCGCCGGCGCAATCGACGTGCACGAACGTGCCGGGGTGGGCGGGATCCTGGCCGACCATGGTCCAGTACACCTGGTTGTCGGCATAGGTGCCGTTGGTGCCGTTGACCAGGTTGAAGGTGGTGCCTGCGGCGGGAAACACCGGGCCCGATGGCGTGGGTGTCGGCGTAGGAGTGGGCGTCGGCGCCGCATAGGTCAACGTTTGGCTGGGCGTATTCACTGCCGATCCGTCGCTCTGGCCGATCGTGAACCAGTAATTGACTTGTTCGCCATTGCTGAGGCCGGAAACCTGGTAGGTGTTGTCGGTGCCGCTATTGCTCATGCGAACGTTGAGCTGGCTGCCACCGGCGAGGGTGTAATGGAGGTCGGCCCAGGCGCCGCCGTCGGCATAGAACTGCACCACCCCGCCGGCCTCGTCGGTGGCACCGTAACTCTCCGCCGGTGTTGGCGTGGGTGTCGGTGCCGGGGCAGGAGTTGGTGTGGGAGCCGGCGAGCTTCCGCAACTGCCCTGCGACGTCCACGGCTGGCCGCTGCCGGCGCCACCGTTGTTGGTGGCCGGGTCATTGCCCTGCGTCCACCAGTTGGCCACGTAATTGATGCCGTTCTCGCTGGCGACCTGGCCCTGCGTGTAGACGGCCGAAGCACTCCAGGCCGCAGCACAGCTTGTTTGCGCAGACGCCGTCTGTACCGGCGCGACCGTCAACACGGTCGTGGAAAGCGCCGCGCAGACCGAGGTGCCCAGCGAACTCAAAGCCAGCTTGGACCAAACCGTTGAAGCCTTGCTCTTTTGCATGGACTGTCTCCTTTGCTCTAGGTGAAATCACTGCCAAACGATGGGAATGGGCGCTCACGGCACGCTTGAACGCAGCCGTGTGGGGACAGTCGCCGCCGGTAGTTTCTGGTTGTTGTGGCGCGCCGGAGTCAAAAGTACAAGCGCTGTCAAAATGAAAATACAAGCGCTGTCATTTTTCCGTGACGGCGGTCATGTAGGCTGGGATGAAATCCCAGCATCGGGAACTCGCAAGCAAAGCTGGGATTTCATCCCAGCCTACGTCGAGTCAGGGAAGCAGCTTTAGCGCACGCCCCGCACCGGCAGGATGGTCCAGGCGCTCAGCACGACCAGGATGGCCGCCACGACAAACAGCACCGCATAACTCCCACCGCTCGCCAACAGGATGCCCGGAGCTACGGCCGGCATCAGCGACTGCGGCATAACGTTGGCGATGTTGAAGATGCCGAGGTTACCGGCTGCCTGAGTTTCACGCTCCGGCAATACGTCGGTCACCAGCGCAAGATCGGCGGCAAGGTACACGCCCTGCCCGGCGCCGGTGACCGCCATACCCACGAGAAACCATGCATACGAAGTGGCGAAGGCGATCATCAGCAAGGCCAGGGCATATACCAGCGCCGCACCGAACACGAACACCTTGCGCCGTCCGACGGCATCGGACAAGCCACCGCCCAATGCACTGAAGAGCGCCACCGCGCAGGACTGCACCAGGGTGGACAGGAAAATCCGACGCGGCACTTCGGCCGGCGCGCAGCCCAGCTGGTGGATCAGGTAGAACCCCTGATAAGTCATCAGCACCGCCACACCGGCAAAAAGCAGGAAACGGCTGCTCCAAGCCCAGGCGAAGTCGGGGAAACGCAGCGGATGGATCCAGTAGCTGCCGAGGAATTCGCGCCATCCATAGCGTGCTCGCTGCGCCACCGCCAATCGGTGATCGGGCAGTATCCAGGCCAGGATGAATGCGCTGGCCAAGGCCATAGCGGCCGGCACCAGGAACACAGCGAGCGTGGAATACGCGAGGGCCTGCACCAGGTAAGTCCCACTGATCATGCCCACCGGCAAGCTGATGCCCACGATGCCCGACACCGTGCCACGCTGCGACGCAGGAACCTGGTCGGCGAAGATCGCCGCCAGCGCGGCCAGTTCTGCGTTGTAGGCCAGTTGCGTAATGCACCAGCCCAGCAGGAGTTGCGAAACCGAAGCGGCCGTCGCAATGACCGCCAGCCCCACTACCCCGCCCAAGGCGCCAGCGATCAACCAAGGCCGCCGCATGCCCAAACGCGAGATGGTGCGATCCGAAAGGCGGCCGAAGAACGGGTTACCGAACAAGGCCATCAGCGCGCCCACGCCTACCACCAGCGACAGGCTCCCGGCCGCATGCGCCGGAGCAAGCTCGCGCACGCGCATCGTCAAACCCGTCAGGATCGGCGGAAGCAGCGCCATCCACAGGCCCGTATAGGCCATGCCATACACCAGGATGAGTGGCCAGCCGACCTGGCGCACGTTCATGGCGGCCGCGGCGGTCGCCCCCGCTTGCGGGAATCCGTGCATCGCCGTTTCGGCTGTGTCGTCGGTCACTGCCTTCGCATCTCCGTGAAGCCGTGGGTCAGACTCATGGCGAGCCTAACCGACGGCGCGGAGCAAATCCTACGGCTTTGCGGGTTTGGCCGTGGATGCGCGCAGTTGCATCTGATAGGGCACGCGCGCCTTCAAGCTCATGGCCGGGTCACGGATCGACTGCAACACGCTTTCGACGGCCAGGCAACTGATCTCGCGGCAGGGCTGGCGCACCGTTGTCAGACCGGGCGAGATCAACTGCGACACCGGCGTGTCGTCAAAGCCGCATACCGACAGGTCGTCAGGGATGGCCAGCCCGCGTTCGTAGGCTTCGCGCACCACGCCGCAAGCCATGTCGTCGTTCGCCGCGAAGATCGCCGTGGGCGGACGCCGCCGACTGAGCAGCGCTTTGGCGCCGGCCGCGCCCGATGCGAAAGTGAAATCCCCCTCCACCACCAACGATTCGTCGTACTCGATGCCAGCCTTGCGCAATGCATCGCGATAGCCGTTGAGCCGCCAGACTTGCGCACCGTGTCCTTTCAGCCCGCTGACGTGGGCGATCCGCCGGTGCCCGAGCGAAAGCAGGTGCTCGATGATATCTGCCGCCGCCCTGCGCTCATCGAAGCCTATGTCGATACGCGACTGACGCAACTTCGAGGAAATCGTCGAATAGCGTATGTCCAATTCATCTAGGCGTTGCAGCAGCTTGGCGTTGTTCGCATGGGGCGGCACCAGCACCAGTGCGTCCGGGCGGTGCGTCGCCACGAAGCCGTCGATCCGCGCGGCCAGGTCGTCCGCCGCATGGAAGGGGTGCAGCACGGCGTTGTAAGGCGTGCCGTTGCATGCCTGCAGCATGCCCACGATCAATTCCATGATGTAGCTGGAACTGGCCGTCGGGTTGTCGTAGAGCAGCGCGATCAGATAGGAGCGGTTTCCCGCGAGGCCGCGAGCCGCGGGGTTGGGCACGTAATTGAGCGCGCGGATCGAGGCCTCGATCCGCGTGCGCAGCGTGGCGCGCACGCTCGGATGGCCATTGAGGACACGGGACACCGTCTTGGTGGATACGCCGGCGTGCGCAGCAACGTCTTCGATTCTCGCAGGCATGTAGCCCCAACCCGTGGGTGATTCGCGGTGACCCATGCTACCCCATGCGCAAGGCGCGCAACCACCCGGATTTCATCCTTAGGCATCAAAAATACCAGCGCTGGTATTTTCTATTGACAGCGCTGGTACATTTGACTAGCGTGCGTCGAGGGCAAAAGCCCGCGTGCCGCGGCGCGCATCGCAAGGGGAATAAGGGGGGCGCCTCCAAGGAGGACGCCGCGATGCGCTTTACGGCAGCTTCACCGCTCGCTCGCGGGATCGTGTCAGGCGACCGGCGGCGAGTATTCACTGAACATGGGGAGAGATTCAGGAATGAAGAAGCCATCCATTTCGCATGCGCGCAGTGCCAGCCAGCCGTGCCGGCTGTCCTTCGCGATCGCGATGACACTGTTTGCCGCCGGACAACTGCATGCGCAAGAGGAGCAGCCCGCGCCGCAGTCGAAGGATCAAACCGCAGCTGCCGACTCGAAGGCTGCGAACAAGAAGAAGGACGCCACCACGACGGCCAATGAGAAGGAGGCCAAACTGCTCAGCGGCCTGACCGTCAATGGTTACTCCAGCAGCTTGAACCGCGCGCAAGAGATCAAGCGCTACGCCGATACGGTGGTCGATGCGATTTCAGCGCAGGACGCCGGCTCCCTGCCCGACACCTCGGTCACCGAAGCCCTGCAGCGTGTACCGGGCGTAGCCGTCAGCGCCTTTGGCGTCGCTGCTGACCCGGACCACTTCTCGATCCAGGGCGCTGACATCAGCCTGCAGGGACTGCCTTACACCAGCACGCTGTTCAACGGCCGCGAGGTGTTCTCCGCCGGCGGCGGCCAGGGCTTGAACTTCTTTACCGTGTCGCCGGAGTTGATCGGCTCGGTCGTGGTGAGCAAGAACCAGACAGCGGACATGATCGAAGGTGGCATCGCCGGCTCGATCGACCTCAATACGCGCAAGCCTTTCGACAGCAAGAAGGATACACAGGCATCCATCACCCTGGGCAGTTACTGGGGCAGCCTGGACAAGAAGGGCACGCCGCAGATTGCCGGCTTGTTCAGCCACAACTGGAACACCCAGATCGGTCGCTTCGGGGTTTTGCTCAACCTGGCCTACGACCGCATCAAGCAGCAGGACAACGCGATTTCACTGGTCGATTTCCAGCGGCGATGCGATGGCTGCTCGCTTCCCAATGGCCGAACCGACAGCTATCCCGGCTTGGCGCCGGGCCAATACGCCTACGTGCCGGTCGGCGCCGATCTGCGCGTCCAGGACGAAACCAGCACGCGCTTCGGACACGTGCTTTCCACCCAGTGGGAAAGCCCTGACAAGGCGTGGCAGGCCACCCTGGAGTGGGATCGCGCCTCGGACACGGAAACCACCTACGAGCACACCCTGCAAGCTTCGACGGATGGCTGCGCCTTTGGCCAATCGCTCGCTGGCTGCGCCGTCCCGGTAGCCGGCGCAACGCCCACTTACGATGCCAACGGCGTATTCCAGTCGGGCATCATCGGCGGCGCCCCGGGTTCATCGAGCTTCCTGCCCATCACCTATGGCGGCGTACAGACGCAGCTCGACAGCACCGCATACAGGAACCGCTACATTACCAACGACTACAGCTTCAACCTGAAGTGGAACGTCAACGATCGTCTGCACCTGAGCGCCGATGTGCAGGACACGAAATCCAATTTCAACAACTTTTATTACTACATCCGCCAGCTGACCCAGGCCAATTGGGATATCGCCCTGCACGGCAACAACGTGCCCAGTGTCAGCCTGCTTTCGCCCAATCGCAATGAGACGACAGCGCAGTATTTCACCGATCCCAACAACACCTACTGGGCGGCGGCGCAGGATCATTTCGCCAACTCCTGGGGCAACCAGCGCACCCTGCGCCTGGACGGCACCTTCGACGTGGACTCCGGTTTCCTGGACAACCTGCAGTTCGGCGTCCGCCACTCCGACCAGCGCGAAGTGGTGCAAAACTCGGCGTACAACTACGAGTCCATCAGCTTTCCGTACGGACAGAACGCGGTAACCGTCGCCAACACCCCTGGCGTCACTTCCCTGTACAACCTCAATCTGCCGGGTTTCAGCAATGGCGATTTTGGCGGCATTGTCGCGCCCTACTTCAACCTCAATCCGCTCACGCAGTTCCACCAGGCTGCCGCCATCATCCAGCAGATCAACGGCCAGGCCAAAGCCATCAACGCGCCTGGCAGTGTCGGCCAGTACTACACCCTCTACGAGCGCCCGCAATACGTGGCGGGCGATGTTTTTGTTCCCGGCACGTTCTACCTGCCGCAGGAAGTCGCCTCCAACCAGGAGAAGACCAACGCCGCCTACGTGCGGTTGAATTTCGGCAACGACAACACCGACTTCCTCAGCGGCCTGCAGATCAGCGGCAATGTGGGCTTGCGCTATGTACGCACCCAGGATGACGCAGCGGGCTACCTGATCCTGCCGAACCAGTCGGCAATCCTCAACGGGGTCAGCATCGCCCAGTACTGCCTGAATCAAACCAAGGGCGGCGCAACACCGTCGCCGGGTACGTTCTGCGCACTAACTCCGGCGCAGCAACAGCAGTACATGACTTTCGCCAATGGCGCGTACACCCCGATCACCGCCCGCAACTCCTACAGCAACTGGCTTCCCAGCTTCAATTTGTCGGTGGGCTGGAGCAGCGACCTGATCACCCGCTTCGCCTTCTCCGAGTCGGTTTATCGGCCAACGCTCAACCAGCTTCAGGCGGGTCAGTCGGTCAGCGGGCTACTGCCCTATGGCACCAATGGCAGCACGGTGCCGACGGTAGGTAATGGCTTCAGCGGCAGCAATCCGTACCTCAAGCCCATCACGGCGCACAACTTCGACCTGACTCAGGAGTGGTATTTCGGAAATGCCGGCTCCGTATCCGGTATGTTGTTCTACAAACAGTTGAACAACACTATCCAGACCATTACCAGCGTGGTCGACACGACGGTAACGAACAATGGCGTGAGCTATCCCGAACAGTACACCACGGGCCTGGCCAACTTGAACAAGCAAGGCAGCGTGGCCGGCGCGGAGTTGGCCTATCAGCAGAAATACGATTTCCTGCCCGGCTGGCTGTCCGGTTTCGGCACGCAGATGAACTACACGTACATCAGACCACGCGGCTTGAGTTACGGCTCGGTCAACTTCTGCCCCACCAGCTACGCGCCGGCCACGCAGTGCGTCAACCAGCTCAAGCTGCCGCCGTACGAGCTGTCCCGTAATACCTACAACTTCACCGTGTATTACGAAAAAGGCCCGCTGTCCACGCGTCTTGCTTACAACTGGCGTTCGAAGTACCTGATTACCGGCTTCGAGGCGGACTATCCGTTCCTGCCGGTCATGGCCGCTTCGCAGGGCCGCCTGGACGCTTCGCTGATCTATGCGCTTACCGACCACCTGAAGATATCGCTGCAGGCGGCCAACATCTTGAATTCGACGTTCAAGACCCGGGAAATCGTCAATACCAATGGACTGAGCGTACCCAAGGGCTACTTCCGCGACGACACCCGCTTCAACCTCAGCTTGCGCGCGGACTTCTGACAAGCTGCGTTCAGGCACCCGTATTGGCGCATGCCTGGAATCCCCCGTTTTCCCTCTCTGGGCTGGAGTTCACACTCCAGCCCAAGTGGCTATATGGCCATCCACAAATAGAGGTAAAGCGTATCGTTGTCCGCAGCGTTACGACCCGCGCCATCAATGTTGTGAACGAGCCCGGCGAACTTCGTATACCAGGTGTATTGCAGGCCCAAGCGCATATTGACGAACGGAGCCACCCATGAATTGGCCTTGCCGAAGGGATTCCAATCCAGCTCGACCATCCTGCTATCCGTATTGGGGCTGCCGTTGTTGCTGTAGCGGATGACGTCGTTGCTACCGTCGCTGGAAGACGCCCCGAAGGTGGCGCCCCAGGTGTTCTGGTACCAATAGCTCGCGTCAAGGTTCACGGCATGCAAGCTGTCATGCAGGTGAGACGATCCACCCGATGCATAGGTCGCGTCAAGCCGCTCTCGCTCATGCAGGTACAGCGCACTCGCAGTGACGATGTGATCGCCGCCGTTGAGAAACTGATAGCTGGCGTCAACGCCCATATCCCGAAAACTGTCTGATGGGCCGGCGACGGCAACCGTTTGGCCGGCCGAACTGGCTCCCGTCAAACCACGCCTGGCATTGAATGCCAAGCCGCCCAGTTCAAGATTGCCGTTCTCGAGATTCCAGGTATAGGCAAGGCGCGCATAGGGAGCCACACCGGCCACACGCCCACCGTAACTGGCATTGACATCGCGCAGGAATGCCGGCGACAAGGTTCGATAAACGCCCCCTTCCACATAAAGCGCGCTATCGATCTGCGTATACGCATCCAGGCCTACAGCCTGCTGGGCAAGCCCGCCCATCAAGATGGGTACGGCCGGCGCAGCGGGCGTGAGGTTCGAGGAGGTATACGGAAACTGCCACGCCGGACTTGTGTTGAAGACATCGCTGAGGCTTGGATTGTTGTTCAGCGACACTCCCCAGATCGCGGTGTGATTGGCCGTGCTCAAGCTACGCGCATAGCGCAGGTCGCTATTGTCCCAACCGAACAAGCCGCTGCTTTGCTGGTAAGTGGCCTGCGCGAGCATCCCCATATGATCAGAGATACGTCCGGCGACAAATACCGAGGCCTGCTGCAACTGCGTATTGTTGTTGGTGTTGAAACCGTTTGCAGGCGGCGCGGTTTGCGCCTTGGAAGTATGCGTATACGACTCGACCAACATCAACGCGAGCGGGACTTTGGTATCGCTTCCTGCCTTGAGCGTGTAACCAAGCAACTTGAATTGACGACCGTACGGTGTCAGTTGCGGACCGAAGCCACCAATGTGGCAGGCCGCGCATGCCTGATGCGTTTGTCGCGCAAAAGCCGGAACCGCAAGTGCCTTGTCAGGAAAAAAATAAGTGCAAACGATTACACAAAACAAAACTGGAATGAAAATCACACTGCAACTGAGCACCCTTTTGGAAAAAGCGTTGCAACGGCTAAGCATATTCCCTCCATGAGTTTGCAAGAAAAACAAACACAGATGGGCGTCGCACGTGCGCGACACCCAGAACCTTATGCATCGTTTTGACGCCGGGCATGCGACAACCCCTTCCCGGCGAATCTCTGCCACAACAAACCGCGATTATGTAAGCCGAAGTCGTGTGATCTACGTGAAGTACTTTCTTTGCACTCTTGTTACGGGATGGAGGAACCCATGTTTGATGCAGATCAAAACAAAGCTACTCGCCGCAACTTCCTGAAAATCGCAACAGGCGTCACTGCCACTGCATTAGGGCTGGGCATCATGCCTCGATTCGCAGAAGCCTTCAGCATGCCGCACGTTACCCTCAATGATCCGACGGCGAAGGCCATGAACTACGTGGAAGATGCCAGCACGACCAGCAACACCTTGCACAAAGTCGGCAGCGCATGCGCGAATTGCCAGTTGTATATGGGCGCCGCGAGCGGTTATGGGCCGTGTCAGCTGTATCCAGGCAAGGCCGTCAGCTCGAAGGGTTGGTGCACCTCATACACGCCAAAAGCAGCCGGCTGATCGACTCGGTTTGCTCATCATGGATGATGGTCAGCAAAAAGCGCGTAGGCTGGGATGACAATCCCAGCTTTCCACACGGCATCTCGATGCTGGGATTGTCATCCCAGCCTACGCGCTTTGAAATGGCATCACATGCGTTACAAGCCTGCACCCGCACAAGGCGAGCTGCGCTGCTGCATCGCGTGGAATTCAATGGACAAGCCGAGGTCGTCCTGGGTGGGGGCGAGGAAGGATTCGCCCGATAGTCCACGGTAGGTCACCAACCTGCGCTCGTAGCCACGCTCGACCCAGCGCTGCGCGCGGCCGAGGTCGGTCACCCCGAAGCTCACGCCCAGAATGCGTGGACCGCCGCTCGTCATGATTTGCTCGGCGAGACCCGTGCCATCGGGCTGTAACGCCAATAGCGCGGTCGGGCCAACCGGCACACAAAATCCCTTCGCACCAAGCTCGGGTAGCTTCACTGGCACAGCATGGCCGAAGCCCATCTTCTCAAGCTGCTTGCGATCAGCATCGGCATCGCTCGACACCAGCCATATCGAGGAAAGCTCGCGCGCTCCGTTGGGGTGTTCACGCGTCACGCGATAGTCGCCGGCATTGGCGGGGTCGAACTGGTCGGGGGCGTAGTTGGCGGCATAGTCAATAAAAAAGGTGTTGCTCGACAACGGCGCACGGTCGAACGCGAACAAGCGCCAGCCCGGCTTCGCACTATCGGGGCCGGAAAAGAAAGGCGTCACTGCGTAGTGCTGCGCCTGCAGTGAGCGATGGATCGCATCCAGCGACGAAGAGCGGAAACCAAAACTGCGCGAGCCCGGGCCAGCTTTCAGCACCTGCTGATCTTCTTGCATGCCCGGATCGAACTTGGGGTCGGGCCGGGTGATGCCGAGCAGCTCGATGAAACTGGTGTCCGAGAACCGGATATAGCGGTTGGCCACCCCACCGGGATCGTGCCCTGGCCGGACCTGGAAGCCCAATTTGACCGCCATGATGGAGGTGACCTGGTCGATCCCACGCCCCCACAGCAGGATGTGGTCCAGCCGTGTGGGGGAGGCCACCGGAGCCGGGGTGGATGTCGAGGCCTGTGCGGCTCCCAAACACAAAAACCATGCCGCAACAAACAGGATCAAGCGCATGCCAATTCTCTTAAAGTGCCTGCAGACGCGCATTTTATGAACGGCCTGGCCGGCACCCACAAGGACAATTTCCGAACAAAAACGGCCAATGCGGGAGCACCCCTACGCGCTGCAATCAGGCGCCCGCGCTACGACGTAGCGATTGGGGCGACATGCCAAACGCGCGCACGAAGGCGCGGCGCATGCGGCTGGAATCGCCGAAGCCGGTCGACGCGGCGATGTGGTCCAGGTTGAGATGGCTGGTTTCGACGGCGATGCGGGCGGCCTCCAGCCGCAGGCCTTCCACGACCTTCGCCGGCGTAGCACCGATCTCCGTGACAAACGCTCGGGAAAAGTTCCGAGGACTCATCGCGGCGCGCTCGGCTAACCGTTCCACCGTCATCGGCTCGGCAATGCGCGCGCGCATCCAGCCGATCAGGTCGCCGAACCGCCCCGTTTTACCGCCCTGCTCGACCAGTACCGAGTACTGCGACTGTCCACCGTGCCTGCGCTGGTGCACCACAAGCTGCTGGGCCGTGCGTCGCGCGATGCCAGGACCAAGGTCGTCTTCGACCAGCGCCAGCGCCAGGTCGATACCGGCGGAAATGCCGGCCGAAGTCCACACGCTGCCATCCCTGACGAACATCCGGTCGGCGTCCAGTCGCACCTGCGGATAGAGCAACTGGAACCGCTCGGCCACCGCCCAGTGCGTAGTGGCGCGCCGGCCGTCGAGCAGTCCCGCGGCCGCGAGGAAGAACGCTCCCGAGCAGACGCCCGCTGTGCGGCGCCAAGCATCACAGCCGAGCCAGGCCACGATGCCAGCCTGACTCTCTTCGACCTGGGCCATGTTGCCGCCGGATACGATCACCGTATCGAAACGCCCCTGTTCAATCGGGGCAGCCACCAGGCATACCCCCGACGAACTGCGCACAACGCCACCCGCCGGGGCCAGCACGTTGATCGCGTAGCTGTCAGGCCGGAAACGATTCGCCATTTCGAACACGGCAACGGGGCCGGCGGCATCCAGCAGTTGAAAACCGGGAAAAACGACGATGGCGATCTCGCGTCGCATGGTGGTCATCGCATGACTTGGTCCAGTTATGGGAAAGTGGCGTAACGCCAAGGCAGGCGTCAAGTTGGCCGAACTTGCCAATCGCCAGGCGATACTTGACCCGGCCAGTAAATGCGAGAAAGATAAGGTCGTTCATGCCCAGGAAGCGGTGTGGAAGTTGTGCGTGACGGGCATGCTGCTTGATCATTCCGCAACTTAAGGGGGGGCCCTCCATGAAGCGCCATTTGTTGTGCTTTGCGTTGGCTGTTGCTGTGATCGCTGCAACCCTGCCGCTGCCGATTGCCGCAGCTGTCTATAGCAACGGCACTAGTACCTCGACTTTCACTGTCACCCTGACGCTGCAGGCCAATTGCAGCATCGCGGCCAATCCGCTGAATTTTGGCTCCACCGGCGTGCTGACATCGGCCATCAATCAGCAGACGACGGTGTCCGTTACATGCAGTGACACCACACCCTATAACGTCGGCCTGGATGCAGGCACGGTGTCCGGCTCAACGGTTGCCAGCCGCTTGATCGCCGGCACCGCGACCGGCAATACGGGCAGCACCATCGGCTTCCAGCTATACCAGGACGCCGGCCACACCACGATATGGGGCAATACGCAAGGCACCAATACGGTAGGTGGTACCGGAACGGGCGCCGCGCAATCCATCACGGTGTACGGCCAGGTGCAGGCCCAAACGAGTCCAAAACCGGATACCTACCAGACCACCGTTACCGCAACGGTCTATTTCTAAGTACGGGCGCCCCGGTGCGACGCCTGCTGCTTGCGGTGGGGTTGCTGACGCCTTGCGTCATCGGGCGGGCGTCGTCGCTGCAGATTTCCCCGGTGATGATCGAGCTGCGGCACGGCGAAGGCGCCGCCACCCTTACCCTCAAAAACCCTGGCGAGCGCTCGTTGTACGGGCAGGTGCGGGTTTTTCGTTGGGATCAGGCGAATGACCAAGACCAGCTTCTGCCCACCCAGAGCCTGGTAGCCAGCCCGCCTTTGATCGAAATTCCCGCGCACGGCGAACAGTACGTCCGGCTGGTACTTAGCGACAGGGGCAATGCCAACCAAGAGCAAAGCTACCGCCTGCTGATCGACGAACTGCCTGCAGCCGATAACGCCGACGAAAATGGCGTGACGATACGGCTGCGCTACTCCGTGCCGGTATTCGTCGAATCTGATGGCTCGGCACAAGCACCTGCACTTACCTGGCACGCGCTACATGATACCGAAGGCTGGTGGCTGCGCGTCACCAATGCCGGCCGGCGCCGGGCGCGGATAAGCATGGTGCAATTCACGGCCGCAGATGGGAAAACCTACACGGTGGAAAAGGGCTTGCTCGGCTACGCACTGGCTGGTCAGACCATGCAGTGGCGGGTGAATCTGGACAGCCATAGCGCGCTCAAGGCACCGGTCACTATTCGCGCCAACGTCAATGCGCTGTCGATTGAAGATCATGTCGCCATCGATACCTCCCCCTGACGCGTGCTCAATCACTGCGCCCGTCGCGAAGCACAGCTGGCAATGGCATTGGCAGGCGCTTTCATGCTGCTGCCGGGACGCGCAGCCGTTCCTGCCAGCTTCGCGGGGGAAATGCAGCAGACCCAGGACGTGTACCTGGAGGTGGCGGTGAACGGAGAGGAGGTCCCTTTCATCGTGCACTTCCAGGCGACTGGAGCCAGGTTGTCCGCCACCGGAGCCGACCTTGCGCGCATAGGCGTAGCGATCGGCAAGTTGGGTATCGCCGCATCCGCCCAAGTGCAGCTCGATGCGATTGCGGGCGCTCGCTACCGTTACGACAGAACGCACCAGCGGGTAGACCTGACGCTGCCGGATAACGCGCGCCAGCCTTATATGGTCGATTCACGGCAGTTGTCGCCAAGCATGCCCGCGACATCGGGGCGCGGCCTAGTGCTCAACTACGATGCCTTTGCCCAAAACCAGACAGGCAATCGTTTCGCACTCTGGATGGAGCAGCGCTATTTCGACCCTGCCGGGGTGTTCAGTAATACCGGCATTGCGTATCTCGACGCTGCTTCACGACACTATCTCCGCTATGACACATCGTGGAGCCGGTCCAATCCGGATACGCTGAGCACATTCCAATGGGGCGATGCGATCACTTCGTCCCTGGCCTGGTCGCGCTCGATCCGTTTTGCCGGCTTCCAATGGCGCAGCAACTTCGCCCTGCGTCCGGACCTGGTGACCTTCCCTCTTCCGGTCCTGACCGGATCGGCCTTGGTGCCCTCATCGCTCGATCTGTATGTGAACAACATGCAGCACTTCAACGTGCAGGTGCCGAGCGGACCATTCGTGGTCAATGAAGTACCCGGCATCACCGGCGGCGGCAATGCCACCCTGATCACGCGCAACGCCCTGGGACAAACCGTTACGCTGTCGATGCCGATCTACATCGACACCCAGATGCTGGCGAAGGGCCTGTCGAGCTATTCGATGGAAGTCGGTTTTTTGCGGCGTGATTACGGCATCGCTTCTTTCGACTACGACCCGCACCTGGCCGGCAGCGGGTCCTGGCGCCAGGGCCTCAGCGATGCGCTTACCGTCGAAGCGCATGGCGAGGCCACCGATCATCTTTTCAACGCCGGCGCCGGCGCGTTGGTGAGGCTCGGCGCCGACGGTGTCGTCAATGGCGCCATCGGGTTCAGCGCTGGCCGGTTGGCAGGCACCCAGCTCAGCGTGGGCTATCAATGGCTCGAACCTCACTACGCCATCGATGCGCAGAGCATTCGTACGTTTGGCCACTATGGTGATCTTGCAGCGCGTGATGGCGCCCCCGTCCCCACGCACACCGATCGGCTGACGGTCTCGCTGCCCTTTTTCGGCAACCAGAATTTCGCCTTGAGCTATATCGGATCGAAACTTCCACAGGTGCAAGCATCGCGTATCGTTTCCCTGACCTACGGCCTGAGTTTGCGCCACAGCCTATCGGTGAATCTGAGCGCATACCGCGACATTTACCAGCACGCTTCACGCGGTGTGTTTCTCAATGTAAGCCTGGGGCTGGATGATCACGTCTCCTTGAACGCGGTGGTGGGCAGTCAAGGCGGGCGTGCTTACAACAATCTGCAGGCGTTTCGTCCGGTCGATTATGCCGGCGGCTGGGGCTGGGGCCTGCAAACCGGTCAATTCAACCAGATGGGCTTTCACCAGGCGCAATTGCAATACCTGGGCAATGCCGGCCAGCTTACCGGTATCGTGCAAAACTACGCCGGACATACCACGGCATCGTTCGACGCTCTCGGTTCCATCGTGCTGATGGACGGCGACGTTCAATTTTCCCGGCGTATCTATGATGGCTTCGCCCTGGTTTCGACGAACGGCGTGGCGGGTGTGCCGGTCCTGCATGAGAATCGCCTGCTTGGCCATACCGACGATAGCGGCCATTTGCTCGTGCCGGACTTAAATTCCTACCAGGCCAACCGCATAGCGATCGACACCTCGGCGCTGCCGGTCGACATGCGCATCGATACCACGGCAATGGTCGTTGTACCGCAAGTCCAATCGGGAGTGCTGGGACGATTTACGATCACGCGCTATGCCGCCGCATCGATTCTTCTGCATGACGAGGCGGGCAAGCCAATACCGGCCGGAACAAGAGTCCATCACGTCGAAAGTGGCTCCGACACTATCGTCGGCTACGACGGCCTTACGTTCGTCAATGAACTGCAAGCCAGCAATCATCTTCAGCTCGATGGCGTTGCATGGCATTGCACCGTCACCTTCCCTTACAAGCCGCCGACTGACCATGCCCTGCCCTTGATTGGGCCCTTGGTCTGTCGCCGCGAGGCCATGCGGCCATGAGCCGGCGCAACCGATGGCAGCTGTTGCTGGCCGCCCTGCTACTGCTCATAGGACAGATGGTTCATGCGCAAACCTGCTCAGCCACCCCTACGAACATCAATTTTGGCAACGTCAATCCCATCAGCGGCGCCGCCGTGTCGGCCAGCGGCTCGGTCACCGTAAGCTGCAACTGGACCCTGATTTCCCTGGCGCCTAACGCACAGGTCTGCCTCAACCTCGCTGCCACCACGCCGCTCAGCATGACCAATGGCAGCAATGCTTTGCAGTATGGCCTGTACCAGGATGCGGCCGATTCCATCGCCTGGGGCTCGACCAGCGCCGGAACCACACCGATATCCTTGACGATTGCCAAGCCGCTGATCGGCACTTCGGCCAACCAGACGGTTTCGTTCTATGGCCTTATCGCCGCCAATCAGCCGCTGGTGCCAACCGTCAGCGACAGCAGTACTGTCTATAGCCAGGCCTTCAGCGGCGCCCAGACCGTGCTCAACTATGCGTACTACACGCTTACTCCTCCGGGTTGTCCGGCCATCACTACACCCGCCACGGCCTTCCCCTTTACGGCCAGCGCCACCGTGGTCAACGATTGCCTGATCAACGCCGGCAATCTCAGCTTCGGTACCACCGGCCTGCTGAGCAGCGGCATCAATGCCACGACGTCGATCTCGGTAACCTGCACCAACAACGATGCCTATCGCATCGCGCTCAATGGCGGGGGCAGCGGCAATGTGAGCGCGCGCACGCTGTCCCCTTCAGGCGGAGGGGGGACGGTGTCCTATCAGCTCTACCTGGACGCCGCGCACAGCACTCCGTGGGGCGACGGCACCGCGGGAACCAGCATGTATACCGGCACCGGCACGGGCAACGCCCAAACCGCGACCGTCTACGGCAACGTACCTGCGCAAACGACACCTGCACCAGGCAACTACAGCGATACCATCACGGCGACCGTCGCGTTCTGAAAGCTCAGAATTGGACCACCCAGAAGCCGCCCGCTGACTTGGCCTGATAAGTCGCGTCAGTGGATCTCGGATCGGCAGCCAGTTTGCCCGACATACGCCGAATCACGCGATAAGGCGTTTCGTGCCGGCATTGCACCACAGGGGATTGATTCACGCCCAAGCCGGTGATTTGGCAAAGCTCCTCGATCACGAGGCTGACTTGCATCGGCGTCGATCGACTGGACGAGGCCGAGACATTGGCAACGGCTGCAAGAAGCAGCGCGGCGATTCCGGTACACAACAAACGTGACAACATATTCCGCTTTGCTTGGCAGTAAACGACGACCCGTATCGCAAATACAAGGGGCTTTACCGGGTATCGGCCAGCGGCACCAAAAGTTGAGGATGCCTGACGAACCATAAGCGCAATCGCGTGACAAGCGCTCCGTCGAAGAGCCATGTGCAGATGGGGCCATGTGTAGCAACAAGCGCATGAAGTTCTCAGCAAATGACGCCGTCGTCACGCGTAAAGCTCAACAAGCTAACAAGGGGGCTCCCTCCCCTGCTTGCAGGGGAGGGTTGGGGTGGGGTTGCACGAGCTTGCAGCAGTGCTTGGGTTTATCGCGAGGTTGCTTCACCCCACCCCAACCCTCCCCTACTACACGTAGGGGAGGGAGTAGATGCGGTAGGTACGTCGATATCGCCTAGTGGCGCTCAGGCAGTAGCAGCTTGAAGGTCGACCCACGCCCGTATTCGCTTTCGAAGCTGATGCTTCCGTCCTGCATGGCGGCAAGGCGCTTGGAAAGATAAAGGCCCAGGCCAGTGCCCTCGACCGGATGGTCCGTGGCCTGGTCGACCTGCGAAAAGGCCTGGAACAAGGCTTTCTGGTCTTCCGGCCGGATGCCGCATCCGGTATCGACGACTCGTATTTCGCAGCAAAACACGCCGTCGACCATCGTACGCTCGGCTTCGATGGAAATCTTTCCGCCCTGTTCGGTAAACTTTATGGCGTTATTGGCCAGGTTGATCAGGATCTGGCTGAATGCTCGCCGGTCGGCATAGGCATCCAGCTCGGTGGGCGGAAATTTCAGTTCAAGCGAAATGTTCTTGCGCTTGACCAAGGGATGCAGCAAGGTGGCCACCTCCTCGATAATCTCCTTGCAGGAGAGATAGCGCATATTGAGTCCGGTGCGGCCGGACTCGATCTTGGCCAGATCAAGCAGGTCGTTGATCAGCGACAGCAAGTGCTTGCCGCTGGATTCAACCGTCTGCAATTGCTTTTCCTGCTCTTCGTTCAGCTCGCCGGGCAAGCGCATCAGCAAGGTTCCGGTATAGCCGAGGATCGCATTGAGTGGCGTGCGCAATTCATGCGACATGGAAGCCAGGAAACGATCCTTGGCTTCGGAGGTGGCGCGCAATTCGATGTTTTTCTCGCGCAGCCGACGTTCGTTTTCCTCGTTCTGCAAATGGATCATCGCGAAGGAAATATCGCTGGCGATTTCCACCAGCAGCTGTATCTCGTCGGTATCGAACACATCCTCCTCGGATGCATAAAAGCCCAGTACGCCTACCAAGCGGCCCTGTACCGTCAAGGGGAACATGGCTGAAGAACGATAGCCGCGTCTGGATGCCTCCTCGCGCAAGGGTTGCAGGCGATCGTCTTGGGCAAGGTCATTCAATATCACCGGCTTATGCTCCAACAACGCGTGCAGAGCCGACGCGCCACTCCAGCTTGCGTCCTTGGCCTTGCCCAAGCCCAGTATGAACCGACAGGTATCTTCGTGACCGCTACAGGCAACCGGCGTCACCACCTGGTTTTCTTCATCCACCGTGCCTATCCATGCCAACGCGAACTTTCCAAGTTCCACGGCAATACGACAGGTTTCATCAAAAAGCTGCTCGCGATCCTGCACGCGTACGATGACACTGTTGATGCCGCTGAGTACGGCGTAAAGCCGATTGAGGCGGGCTATCTTCGCCTCATAGATCTTGCGTTCCGTGACGTCGCGAATAGCGATCGCCACCATCGTTCCGCCGTCGGCCTCCATCGGGCTGAGACTGACGTCCACCGGAAAGGTCGTCTTGTCCCGGCGCACACCGAACAGGCCAATCCCCGCAGCTTCAACGGGAACCTTCCGATGCGGGTCCACGTGAGCCTCGTCCAGCACACGTGGTAAAAGCCTGCCGACATTTTGACCAACAAGCTCGTCCCGGCGGTAGTCGAATACGGCTTCGGCCTGCCGATTGACGAGTGCGATCCTGCCGCTGCCGTCCATCATCAGCACGGCATCGGGGGCATATTCGAACAGGTTATGAAACTTCAACTCCACGCGCCTGCGCTCAACCATTTCGGCGGTCAACGCGGCCGTTCGCTCAGCCACTAGACGTTCCAGGTGCGCGTGCAGATTGGCGCGCTGCAACGCAATGGCAAGCTGCTGTCCCAGGCTGTCAAATATTTCCAGCGCAGCTTCCGTGAAAGCCTCTTCCCCACCGATCAGGTTCAGGATGCCCAAACGCTCTTCCCCGCTCCATAGTGGCACGCAAGCATGGGCGCGCGCGCCGCCACTCCCAGAGATCATTCCACAAGCCGGCACATTGACAGCCCGCCCCTTGCCGTCCGCAAAAAATTGGCGCTGGCACTCGCACAAATCGTGGGCCGCGCACTTGGCCCGCAGCATCCCCGCAAGGTTGTATGTACCACCAAGCCGGAACGACTCATCGCCGTTCCACAGGTCAATCCACCCCCCTTCCACGCCGGGAAGATACGTCGCATTTTCCAGTGCCTGGGCGCATACCTCGCGCTCGCTCATGGCGCCATTCAAGCCTTCGGCAATGCGGTTCAAGCCGGTCAGCGTAAGATTGAACTCGGACAGTTCACGCTCGCGCCGGGTCAATTCGGAGGTCAGGTGGACGGCCTCCTCGTAGACCGATATCAGCAAATCCACGATTTGTTGCCGCTCGGCGGTGATGAAATGCTTTTCCCCGCCCAGGTAGATTTCCACGCCCATGCTTATCTTTTGATTGCGGCGCAGCTCGTTGGTCATCAGCAGATAGTCGACCCTCGCCAGCAAATAGCTGTCCTCGTAGGGCTTGCGGATGAAATTGTCGGCGCCGCATTTCAATCCCCGCATGATGTCCGATGCTTCGGACAGCGAAGTGAGGAGAATCACCGGCACATCATGCAGCTTCTCATCGTGCTTGACTTCCTTGCATAGCTCGAAGCCGGTCATCTCGGGCATCATCACATCGCTAATGATCAGCGCAGGCTTGTGTTGCCTGGCCGCATCCAGTGCCTGACGGCCATTGACCGCCACCTTCACCGTATAGCCATGCTCATCGAGCAGATAGCGCAAGCGTTCGGCCTGGGTCGAGCTGTCTTCGGCAATCAGAATCTCGGTGCTGCGAGTCTTTTCCATGGCCTTGGTCGTTTCAGAAGTCATGATTCACCATCCCCTGTGGCTTATGGGCGTCGAGTGGTGACCGCCATGAACATGTCGGCAATCTTGTCCAGCGGCAGGACGTGCATCGCGGCTTGAAGCCGGATGGCCTCACCGGGCATGCCGTGTACAACGGAGCTCGCCTCGTCCTGCGCAAAGGTGATCGCGCCCTTCTCTCTGAGCAGGCGCAGCGCCTGGGCGCCATCCCGCCCCATGCCACTGAGCAAGCCCGCGACCGCCTCGCCACCATAAACCTCGGCTACGGAACGGAATAGGCAGGACGCGGATGGGCGCGAGCCGCTCTCGGGCGGGTCGGAGGTCAACACGATGGCGTCGCCGTGCGACACTTTCATCTGAAATCCATCCGGCGCCACGTAGACGTGCCCGGGGCGAATGAGTTCATTGTGGCGGGCTATCTGGATCGGAAGCTTGATCGTGGGCCTCAGCCAATCGACGAATCCTTCGGTGAAGCTGGCCGTCATGTGCTGCACGATCAGCATCGGTATGGGAAAATCTTTTGGCAAACGCCCCAGCACCGCTTGAATCGCCGGCGGGCCGCCGGTAGAAGCCCCGATGGCCGCCACGCGAATCCTTGACGGGGCAGACAGGTCCGTCGCCTCGGGCATTAACGCGCGTGTTCCATGCTGTCCCCGCGGCCATCGGCGTACCAGTTTGATCTCCGACATCAGCTTTACCGCCTGCACCAGTTCCTTGGCCGTGCTCGCATGGTGCGGATGACCAATGCCCATGGGGGTTGCCAGTACGGTCAACGCACCTGCCTCCAGCGCCTTGAAGCTGGTCGCCTGCTCCCTCGCATCGCGGCTTGCGGAGACGATGACGATAGGTGTCGGCGTGGTTTCCATGATCCGGCGTGTGGCCTCCAATCCATCCATCTTCGGCATGTGGATGTCCATGGTGATGACATCGGGCCGGTAACGGCGCACTGCATCCAGCGCTTCCATGCCGTCGCGCGCAGTACCCACGACCTTCAGGTCGGGATCCGAACCCAGCACGTGAACAAGAAAATCGAGGACCGCGGACGAATCCTCTACGACCAGCACCTTGATCACGCGCTTCCTCCTGGAGCCCTTTGCAGAATCGGCCGGAACGGGTCTGGCGGCGTCACACCAGTCTCTTTACCGCATCCAGCAAGTTGCTCTGGTCAAAATGGCTCTTCACAATGTACGCATTGGCACCCACGTCGATTCCGCGTTCGCGGTGTTCGCGCGACCCTAGTGCCGTCACCAGCACCACCGGCAAGTCGGACAGTTGTTTGTCGGCGCGCAATTTGGCGGTAAGGTCAAAGCCATCCATGCGCGGCATTTCCACGTCGGACACGACCAGGTCGAACTTACCTGTCTTGAGGGTGGTGAAACCGTCTACGCCGTCTACCGCCGTACTGACCCGGTAGCCGGCCGTCTCCAGGATGCCCTTCAGCAGGGAGCGGGAGGTGATCGAGTCTTCGACCACGAGTATCGCGCGCTTTTCGACCGCTTCGCTGTTATCGCCTGAAAGCTTGCCGCTCGCGGCGCGTGACGTGGACATGTGTCTCGTCGCTGATTTCAGCAGGTCGGAAACATTCAACACCGGCACCACCTGTCCCGTGCCCAGTACGCTCGCACCGGCGACATTTCGTACACGTACCAGCTGACGGCCCAGCGGCTTGACCAGCACTTCGTGCTCGCCAAGGATCTCGTCCACGCGAAACGCCATCTTCATATGGGCCATTTCAATGACCACCACCAGGGTACTGGGCTTTGGCTGTTCGCCTGCACGTGATGGCGGCATCTCCAGCACGTCGCCTAGTCCCACCAGCGAAACCGCCTGCGCATTCACCGGTATCGTTTCCCGATTTTCCACAGTGCGGATCGCGTTATTGGCCAAGCGCATGACGCGTTCGATGTGGATCGTTGGAATGACAAAAAGCTGGCCACGTTCGCGAACGATCAAACCGTGGAAATTGGCCAGCATCAAGGGCAGGACGATGCGAAAGACCGTGCCGGCATCGCGGTGGGATTCAATGGCGATACTGCCGCCGAGCTTCTCGACCTTTTCGCGCACGATCGCCAGACCCAGGCCACGGCCGGAAACGTCGGTGATGATGGGACTGGTACTGAGGCCTGATTTGAAAACCAGCGCCATGGCCTCCTGCTCATCCATGCCTGCTCCGTCCTGCGGGGCCATGGCCCCAAGCTTGCCGGCCGCGGCCTTTACCGCCGGCACGTCGATGCCCGAGCCATCGTCGGCGACGACTACCTCGACCTTGCCGCTGTCCTTCTGCGAGATGGCCACCGTAATGGTGCCGTGCGGCGGCTTGCCTTTGGCGGCACGCACCGCCGGTGTGCCGATACCATGATCGATGCCATTGCGCAGCAGGTGAATGAGAGGGTCTTTCATCGCATCCAGGATGCGCCGATCGATCTCGATATCGCCTCCCTGCATCATCAGTTCCACCGCCTTGCCTTGTTCGCGCGCCAGGCCACGCACAAGACGGGGAAATCCCTCCAACTGCGACGAGAACGGCAGCAGCTGCATCTCTTTGCAGTCGCGCAACAGGCTGTCACCCATGCCGGTCAGCACACGCTGATCGTGCGCCGTGGATCGGCTGAGCCTGGCCAGATGATCCTCCATAACTTTCAGCTGCACTTGCTCGCTATCCAGATACTCCAACAGCTTCAACAGCTCCTGCTTGCGGCTTGCCGCACCATTGAGGATGCCGTGGTCGCTGCCTTCCCCCGCTACACCTCGCGAGGAAGCCTGCAGCGAATGCTCGATCACGCGCAAGGCGGGCTGCAGCCGCGCCCGCTGCTTCTTCCACGACGCCAGCATCGACACCGCCTCATTCAATTCCAGCAAACGTTGGCTTGCGGCCAGGCGAGGTACCAGCAGCTCCTCTGCGTGGCGCATCACGGTATCGAGCTTCGCGATGGCAACACGCACTGTTCCAGGCGTGACATTGGGAACTACGTATGACATTTCGGCCGGGGCTTCCATGGCGGAGTCATCGGGCTTTGCTCCATTCGTGGACGCCCCCTTCAGCGCGTCATCGAGCCGCCGCGCCGCGGCCGCCGCGAGTGGCCGGCGCTGCTCCAGCAGGGCCATGTCCGAAAGCAGACGGCCGATCGTGTCCAACGACTCGTGCAGGAGATTGAGCAACGAGGGCTTAAGCTCGAGCCGCCCCGCTTTCAATGCAGCCAGAATGCTTTCCAGCGGCTGGCACACCAGGCCGATGGGTTCTAGATTGACCGCCTGCGCGGCCCCCTTGAGGCTATGCGCACTACGGAAGATGGCTTCGATCAGGCTTTGGGATTCGCCTGACGAGGCCTGCTCCAAACTCAGCAAGCCTGATGACATCGACTGCAGATGCTCGCCGGCCTCGGCCCGGAACGTCACCCGTAGACGTTCCAGCAGATCGTCGCTCTTGTTGTCGGTTGGACGCCTGGTCATGGCCGTTACACCGCCGCGCGATGGCTTCCGATCAAATCACCGAGGCGCAGCCCCAGCTGATGCAGGCCTTTGGCCGCTTCTTCGGCTTGGCGCGTGCCCGCTACGTTTTGCGTGCTGGCCTGCTTGATGCTTTCCATCGCGACCACGACCTGATCCATGCCCACCATCTGCTGTTGGCTGGACGCGGCGATTTGCGTGGCCGCTTGCGCCGCCTCGGTAATATTGTCGGCCAGCAGGCGAATGGATTCGCCGGTATCGCCGGTCTGCCTTACGCCAGCCTCCACCGCTTTGCTGCCTTGCTCGGTAGCAAGCACAGCGGCACTGGTCGCTTTCTGGATGTCGCCCAGAATGGTGCGCACCTGGGCCGTGGCCTGCTTGGACTGGTCGGCTAGGCTTTTTATTTCCTGCGCCACCACCCCGAAACCCTTGCCTTGCTCACCCGCCTTGGTGGCCTCGATGGCGGCGTTGACCGCCAGCAGGTTCGACTGCTCGGCAAGGCCGTTGACCGTGGCGATGATCTCGCCGATCGCCTGGCTTTGCTCGCTCAGCCGCACGATGCTGTCCGCGACGGATTCCATTTGCGTCTGAATGCGATGCATGCCCTGCACGGTGTCGTCCACCGCGGTGCGGCCCACCGTGGAGACATTCGATGCCTTCTGCGCACTGTCCAGAACATAGCGCGCTTTTTCGGTGGTGAGCTGCGCCGTCTGTTTTACTTCTTCCACGGTAGCTGTTGTCTCGCTGACGGCGGTAGCCGTCTGGACGACGCTGGAGGCCAGTTGAGTGGTGGTGGCAAGGATTTCCGACGCGGAGGATGCCAGCCTGGAAATGCCGTCCCGAAGCTCGTGGGTGATCGTGCGTACGATCACAAAGCCCAGCAACGCCAGGACCGCGCAAGCAATCGGCACGCCGTAGACGATGGTGTGAATGGCAGCATTCGACTTCACATTGAGGTCGACATCGCGCTGATCCAGCGTCGCCTTTTCCTGGCGGCTCATATCCGCTATCACCGTCCGTATGTCGTCCATGGCCTTTTTGCCCTTGTCGGTTTGCACGACCTCGATCGCGGCCTGAAGCCCCTTGGTCTGCCGCAGCGCGATGGTTTCCTTGAGTTCGGCGAACTTGGCATCGATCAGCGCGTGGAGTTGATCGAGCTGCCGTTGCTGCTCGGGGTTGCTGCCGACAAGGTCTTTCAGGTTCTGCAAGACCTTGTACGCATTCACGGTTGCCGCATTGTAAGGTTCAAGGTAGCGGTCCGCGCCAACGATCAGGTAGCCACGCTGACCCGTCTCCGCATCCTGCATGGTGGAAAGCGTAGCGGAGAGGTTATCGATCACCTGGTAATCGTGCGCGCGCTGTTGCACCGCCTCCACGTAGCCGCTGGCGTTCCGGTACGAAGCAATGCCGAGTACGGCAATGATCAGTAAGGCAACGGCATAGCCGACAGCTATTTTTGCCCCAACGGTGAGTTTCATATCGCCCCCATGCCTGGTTGTTGGAGTAGCCCGATTCGACTCAACTTTCGCGTACCTGCTCGTTCACTACGATGCCCGCGTCGGACAACAATTTCCCGCCATCGAGAATCGCCACGCAATCGGCGGTCAGGCCCTTGAGATAGCTTTCGCGGATTCCCGTGATGGCCGGCAATGCCGGTTGGATGTCGGCCACCCGGATCTTGTCAGCCCTGGTAACCGCATCGACTAGCACACCAAAACTCATGTGTTCAGATTCGAGCACGATGAGCTTGTTGAGATCAGGCAGCCCTATTTTTGGCAGATCGAAAAAGACCCGGATATCGATCACCGAGATGATCTCGCCCCGCAGGTTGACGACACCAAGCACGTGTGGCGGCGTGCATGGCACCGGAGTGAGATTTTCAAGCGGATAGACCTCGCGCACGTAATGCGATTCGATCGCATAACGCTCGTAGGCCAAATGAAATTCCACGACCTCGATACAGGCCTCGGCGGCTTCATCAGGTGTCTGAACCATGGCCAGGGCTTGCGCCCTTGACGCGAGCACCCTGCGACTGTCTTCGAGCGTTGGCTTCCAACCGGACTCGATCACAGCCAGCGCGGCCGCGAATTTCCTTTCCATGGCGGCATAGTCGAAACGAGCGGTCGAAGGCCGGCCCGACTTGGTATTTTCGCCCTGCATCCCATCCTCCTCCTTCAAGCGTTCACCGTTTCGATTCCATCGAGACTTGCCAGCAATGCCGCGACAATTTCCGCAAGACGTCCGGCATTGAGCCCATCGGACTCGGGCACCACTTCCTCCCCTGAAAGGCAAAGCAGAAGGTCAAGTGCATTTTTGAAAGATCGCCTTGCTTCGCGCGGGCGTCCGGTCGATGTATAAAGATTTCCCAAGGCCATATGGGCCAACACAAACGCAGGATCCAGATACAAGGCATGCTTCAGCGATTGCGTGGCCTGGTCATATCGGCCCTGCTCCTGCTGGATGACGGCCAGCAAATAGCGGGGAATCGGGTCGACCCGATTGGCCGCAATAGCGGTTTCGCAGCAGGCCGCCGCTTGGGTCAATTTTCCTTGATTGGCGTAGTCCCTAGCTTCCTGGCAAGACACCGGCTCGATGGCCGGGACAGCCGGTATCGATACTGCCGCTTTGCGCGTTTCGGTTTGCTTTACATCCGGAGCCTTCGCTGCTCTGTTGCCGAGTGGGTGAGGCAAGGAAGCTGCTGCGAACTTTGGGGAAATCCTCGCCGGCGATGGTATCGACGCCCGACTACTCTCATCGGCACGTTTTTGATAAAAGATCGCGCCGGGAAATTCCACCATCTTCAAGCCCTGGCGTGGCTGCACCCACGTCTCGGCAGGTGCGACGATCAGCCATCCGCCGTCAACCAAGGCATCCTGGAACTTCTTGCAAACCCGCTCCGACTGATCCGCCGTGAAATACTGCATTACGTTGCGACAGATGATTATGTCCATGGCGTTGGTATTGTTCGTCATGGAGGGATAAATGTCGTCGGCCAGATTCAGATACGAAAACGACACGTATTTCCGGATGCCGGGCTTTACTTCGTAGCGTGACTCGGAAACACGTCGAAAGTACCCCGTCATGGACTTTGCCATGCCCGATGTGCTGCGGAACGACCAGCGCGGATACACTGCTGCCGACGCCTTGCTTAGAAACGCAGGGTTTATGTCAGTAGCAAGGATAGCTAGATGCCAAGCATGGGCATCGGGAATGAGCCGGTCCAGCAGCATGGCGATCGAATAAGGCTCCTCGCCCGTGCAGCAGCCGGCACTCCAAATGCGCAGGCGCCGCTCATTTTCCATTCGCGCATGAATCAGCTCCGGCAATACGTTCATCTCCAGGGCCTTGAAGCAACACTCGTCGCGGAAAAAATACGTTTCGCCGATGGTCAAATAGCTGGCCAATGTCTCGATCTGGCTGCGCGTGGGCGGCGTTGACAACAACCAATTGGCGCAGCTTTCGGCGCTTGGCAGGCCAAACGCCGGGGCGGCGGCGGCAATGCCACGCTCAAGGTCGCCGCTGCGTTCCACCGGAAAATTCAAGCCCATCGAACTGGCAAGCCAATCGCTCAGCTGCGACAAGGTCTGCCTTGGAATGGTCGTCCGCATCATGGCGACTGATTCGCTTCCAAAGCGTTGTCCAGGGACTCTTCTTCGTCCAGGGACAGAAAAGCATCGAGGTCGTGCAACAGCACCAGGCCGTCGTCAAGCTGGATGACGCCACGCACGTAGTCCATGGCCGGCAGGATGGTCCCGGCGTGGGTCACGTCGCAGGTAGCGCACTCGATCACATCGGTGACCGTATCGACCCATAACGCCACTAGTCGTCGCCCGGTATGCGCAAAAATGATCCGGTCGCCCAGACTGGCCTCCCGCTCCGGCAGGCGAAAGCGTCGACGTACATTGAAGACCGGCACGATCCGGCCATGCAGGCTTACGATACCCAGGACAACATCGGGAGCTTTGGCCAAGGGCGTCACGTACACCGCGTGTACCACCCTTTCGACCGCGGTCAGATACAGGGCGTAACGGTTCTGGTCGAGCAGAAAAACGACATAGTTTTCCCTGTCGCGCATTTCGATCGCCCCCAGGAAGTCGACCTAAAGCCATGACACCGCAATGACGTTTTCAATCCGATCACTGCTCCGTGACCGCCCCTTTTCGTCGCTACCGATGCCGGATGATCATCGCGACCCGCGCATCGCTTTGGCGATGGCGTCATGGACGTTATACTTCTGTGTACTGACGTTCAATCACTTTGGCGCTGACCGCACAATGTCAGTAAAAATGTTAATGAAATGTGCATATTGGGTCTTCAATACATGAAGGTCATGGACCGGCCCGGTAGGCTGGGATGGCAACCCCAGCATCCTGCTGCTGCCTGAAATGCCGGGATTGCCATCCCAGCCCGCGATTCATCAACGGTGTCAAGCCGACGAATGATGCCCGGCCGTCACGGTGTTCCCTTCCCAGCCCGGCCCATTACAATGCGCGCCCTTTTCTGCTGATACCGGACCGCGCGGATTTTGATGGACATCGTCGTCAACCAAGAACTCAAGGCCTACATCGACCCTCTGACGCCGGAGGAACACGAGTCGTTGGAGCGCAGTCTGCTGGCGGAAGGTTGCCGCGACGCCCTGGTGCTATGGGGCAACGTGCTGGTGGACGGGCACAATCGCTACGGCATTTGCCAGCAGCACGGCTTGCCGTTCCAGACCGTACAGAACCCCCGTTTCCAGTCGATTGAGGACGTGCATCTATGGATGATCGACCAACACCTGGGCCGGCGCAGCGTGTCGGATTTCCAGCGTGGCGTGCTGGCGCTACGCAAGCGCGAGATCCTGGCGCAACGATCCGCCGTCCAGGTTGCGGCAGCCCCTGAGCCTGCCACCGAGCACGAGGGCGAGGCCGCTTCCGCCGACGAACCGGCCACGGCCGCCGCCACCGAGCGCCCGCCTAGCCGAGAAGCGCTCGCGCGCGAGGCCAAGCTCAGCGGCAATCAAGTGGCACTGATCGAAAAGATCCAGAAGCAGGCGGCCCCCGAGGTCGTGGCGGCCGTGCGCTCGGGCGTGATCTCCATCAATGCCGCGGCTGCGGTGTCGAGCCTGCCGGAAGAGGAACAGCGCGAAGCCGCCCTGGCGGGCAGCAAGGAACTCAAGGAGGTGGCGCGGCGCGTGCGCGAATCCAAGCGCAAGGAAAAACCCGCCAAGGAGCCGATCACGGCTTCAGCCGAGCCGGGTATCGACGACGATGCAGACGAACTGACACGACTGCGCCGGCAGGTCGCCCAGCTGCAAGAAGAAAACGCGGCGCTGCGCAAAGAGCTGGCCGATTTGCGGGCTGCGTCGGCGTGAATAGCGCCGTGGACGGCAGATAGCGCGTAGGCTGGGATGCCAATCCCAGCTTTTCCATACGGCATCCCGATGCTGGGATTGACATCCCAGCCTACGCGCTTGCGGCAGTTTTTGCGTTCACCGCGAGCTTGCCCTCTCCCTCCCCCACTACACATAGGGGAGGGAGCAAGGAACATTCATCGGTCCAAAGACTCAGAATCCGAGAAGCGAGATACGCGTCGCCCAATTGCCCAGAGCACCACGCGTTCCGCCGCATTGACCGATCGGAGAGGTCAAGTATTGGGCCAAGGTGCACGTTTGCGCGATGTACTCGGACGCGATCCAGATCGAGTTGCCGTCAACCACAGCCGCTCCGTAATCGCCCCAACGCGGGCCGCTACCGAAGAATGGAATGCCGGTAAAACCGTCCCAAGGACCGGCGCCCGCCGCGGCGACATGCACTGGGCCAGCACCGGTCTTCGCATCGAAGCTGGCGTAGCCGGCACTCGGATAGTCGTTGGGGCCAACCACGGTGAACGCGATGACACCGTTTCCGTTTTGCTTGATGGCCGCCGCGCCATAGGTCAGATTCGCATCTGGCAAGGCCAGCGTGTTGTTGGCAGAGACGAAGCCGGTGTTCGGATTGATGACGTAGTAATCGATGCCCGAACCATGACTGCTGTCAGCCAGCAAGACATCGGTATCCAGCGTGCTCCAGAGCATGCCGTTGGCGTAGCTCACCTGCTCCATGCGCGAATCATTCACCGCCAAGGCGCGCGGCCCAGGATAGACGTTGGTCGGATAGCCGAGATAGGTCGGCGCGCAACTGGTTGCAAAACAGTCGAGCAAGGGCGTATCGCCTGCCTTCTGCTCGGCCAGACTGGTTGGTACGGCATACTGTTGCACGGTCAGCGACGAGAAATTCAATGTCACGTTCGCAGGCATGGTATCGATAGCCCGCGTGTTCGACACCGACCATAACCAGAGGTTGTTCGACGTGCCAGCATTGCTGAACACGGCGTCCGAGCTAAGGAGGTACTCGGTTCCACCATGTAGGCTGGCAAAATGCCCACCGGACGCGATGGACGGTATCACCGCAAATCCCTCCACCGAAACGGCCGGACTGCCCGTGTTGAACAGCACTACATTCGCTGATGCTGCGCCTGAGGCCAACGCGTGCTTGGAGACGACGTAGATCTGCGCGCCGTAAAAAGCCGAGCCGAACAAGGAGAACTCGTTGGTGGTCAGGAAGATCGCGTTGGCATCGGCACCCATGTGGGGATAGTCGCCCAGGCAGAAGCCGAGATCACAGCCGTGATCCGGGGTGCCTTGCGTGCCATTGTTTTGCACGGGCAAGCTGTAGATGATCCAGCCACCGGTCGGATCGGAGGTCTTGCTGACCGCGAGGTCCAGGTGATTGGTGCCGGCCAGAAACGGTGTCGTGCCGATATGATCGAGCGTCAACGCAACCTGGAACCAACGCTGCGTCGCCGCATCGAAGTAACAGGAGGGGTCGGTGATTTCAGGTCCATACGCAAGAGTGCCGCGATTGATCGCCGCCGGGTAGCCGTAGAACGTATTGAGATCGACAGGCCCCACCAGTTCGTTGCCCGAACGGTCATAGATCGACAGTACGTCGTTGACACTCTCCATGACGAAGCCGTTGCCGGCACACAAGCCTTGATCGGGCGGTTCCACCGAAAACTGGTTGCCGCCATTGGCAAAACGCTGGTCGAAGAAGTTGAGGCCGTCGAAACCGCGCAGGAGCCCAGGGTTCGACTTGGCGCGCGTGGCATTGCCGATCCTGTTGCTGCCAGCGTGACCATGCGCAATGCTGCGATTGACTATCTGCTTCAATCCCAGACCGTTGGCATTGATTGAATCGGTATCACCGCCCGTCATGGCCGGGTCCAGCTCCAGGTTTGTCAGCGGCGCGCCCCCAAGCAGCGTGGTCGTTGGTACCGTCGTGCCCCCTCGTTGCAGCTTGAGAACGGTTGGGGTCGCACCCATGGCACAGGTAGCGAACGCCATCACCGCCACTGCGAAGAGCAGTCGAGTCTTCATATCGGTGGTCTCCTGTCTGTTACGTTAGGTGACCGCGCCCCCTTGTGAACGTCGACGTGGGCGGTGCCGATGAGCGTTCGCGCAAGTACGCATACTTGTTATATGCGCCCGGTTACGATACGCGCTTTCGTAATGGGTCGCCATCGTTCATGCAATGGCTACGATTTTTTTAAACGGGCAACCGTCGATCCCAGCGCGCATTTATCCAAGCCATGCACACGCAAAACAAAAGATCGCCCCTTCGACTTTTCGATAGGGAATGGCCTTCAAAGATTATCGAGATTCGTCAATAGAGACTTGGCGCGCTTTTCATCGAAATGGAACTATCGGTAATAAGAAATGCCTGGCGATAGCATCTTTCAATGAAATGGAACGCGTTGGCAAACGAAAATGCGAACAGGCTCGGCCGTGGTGATTGCCGCCAGCTGGATGCAAGAGCAACAGGCCGTTCGGGCCAAACTCATCCCTAGCACGCCCCCTGGAACCAGGCATAAAGCATCGCACCCCGAACGTTCGTCGATTCGGTACGGGACAAGGCCCGCAGCATTTCACGTGAATAGTCCAGCACGGCAGCTATATCCTTGGCATCTATCGCACGCATGGTGAAATCCATCGCACTTCCTTGCGCGGGTACGATGCCCGCGGCTTCCTTGGCCAGACCGACCATGCCTTGGATCGACATCACAGTGTCTTTCGCTGCATACAGCGGATTTATTTTCGATGCGGCCGCCAGGTACTCCTGCGCGCAGTCTCCCAGTTTATAGAGCGTCTCTACGTTCAATGGTTGACGAGCCATCGCAGCACTCCAACTTGCTTGCGTGAGCCTATGGAAGTCGTCGGCGCCCATGGATCAGCCGAGCTTGATCGACATATCAGCTTAACCTGACCTCTACTTCAGGTGGAATAACATACGCACCATATCGTTGCGCTAGCCATAGATCAGTCAGGTTGGAGGGCGCATTGTGAGAAGCCTTGCCGCCGCCAATTCCGCCTTGTCGATCGCCGATCGGCACATTGCCGAGGCGCGGCTGTCGATCAACCATCAAGCGTACAGGGTCAACCAATGGAAGGAATGGGGATGCGACGCGACGCTGCCGGAGGAGCTTTTACACTTGATGCAGGACGCGCTCGACGCCTTTTTGGTGCATCGAGGCTTGATCATCGATGAGATCAAGCAACATCAAGTGTGGTGTTGGCTCAAGGAAGAGGCCCCAATCTGCGCAGCCGAAAAGCCTCGCGCCTAGCCCCTATCCCATGAGTGGCGATAGCCATCATTGGCTGTTGCGCAATGCCTGGCTGGCGCCAGCAGGTGCCTGTTGGATTGTTTCCCTGCATACCCAGCGGATTACAACGATATCCATTTGATACTCCGGGTCAACGCAAGCATCCCATAGCCCTCTGCGGCCACCTTCCTGCAGCACCTCCGAAAGCGATACAGATGCCATTCCCGGCAGGCACCTCAAATGACTTTTTAAAAGGAGTTCGGCAAAGGGAGCCGAGATGGTAAAACCACGCCACGTTGGCGAGTACGGGGCGTACGCCACAAATAGGTGTGCTATCGAGTGCAGGAGAAATTCCAAGTCCAAAGGACTTCCCTCTCTAAAGAGGACCCGTCAGCCCGAGTACAAAATTTAGTGATGATCCGTGAAAAAAAAGTGTAACCAGCTACGCGCGGATCAGCTTCCATTTAGGTGTGACGGCCTTCCTGATGGCCAGCTATACGTACGAGATTTAGAGGGAAAGTTTAGGGTTGGAAGCCATGACTTATGGCATGGATGCACGCAAGCTAAGCGAAAGATAATGACCCAGAGATCACCGTGTAGGCTGGGATGGCAATCCCAGCATGGCTTGCGCGGCATGCATGGTGATGCTGGGATTGGCATCCCAGCCTACGCAGCGCAGCCATGACCGTGCCCAGGCACCATGGCATACGGGGGAAAATGTCGATTTCGCAGGCAATCGTTCGTTGCATGGATGGCGGAGTGCGCGACTGAGCGCATGGCACGCGGAACCGTAAGGGGCGCAAGCCGCCAAGCGGGATACTTCAACTTGATACGGAATCCTTCGTCATGAACAACAACACCGTCCCAAAAACTTTGCAGCCGTTGATGGTAGGCGCGGTTGCCATCCTGCTCGGCATGCCTTGCACAGCATCCCACGCCGCCGATTCGTCCACGCCACCCGCCATGACGGCACCGCCGGCCGGGGCGTACAGCATCGACAAGGCTCACGCGAGTCTGCAACTTCGTGTCAACCACATGGGGTTCTCGACCTACACCACGCGATTCAGCCGCTTCGATGCCACTTTGACGTTTGATCCGCGCAACATCCCCTCCTCCAAGCTAACGGCCACGATCGATGCCGCTTCGCTGCAAATGGATGCGGCGCCGAAGATGTGCACGGATATCGTGGAAGGACCCAAGCTCCTGGATGCCGCCCAGTATCCCGATATCGTCTTTAGCTCGGAAAAGATTCGCATGACCGGCACCAAGAGCTTCGAAATCATGGGTAGCTTGAAACTGCACGGGGTCACCCGCCCATTGATGCTAACCGCCACTTATAACGGTGGTTATCCAGGCATGCCTGACATGGACCCGCACGCGCGCATCGGATTTTCCGCCCATGGCACCTTCAAGCGCTCCGATTTCGGGATGGGCTACGGCGTACCCGCGCCGGGCACCACCATGGGCGTAGGTGACTTGATCGACGTGACGATCGAGGCCGAGTTCACGGGTCCCGCGCTGGCGGGTGCTGCGGGCAAATCGCACTAGCATCCCTAGGCCATCCGGATACTGTCGAGTCCGTTTGCTTGCTGCGCATTTGACCATCTTTTATCGTAGCGTCTGGAACAGGGCCGATGGCTGCGCGGTATCGCCAGCGATCATACATGCAACCCAGCCAGCAGCAGCATTACTGCTGGTGGCTGTGGTTCATGCAACGCGATCGAACACAGCCATCTCGGACGCATGGATCAGCGGTCTCGACGTTCCACTTTCCAACGCAATACCGCCTACCTTTGGCTTGAACCACGCACATCGATGCGTGGCTTCCGGCTGAACAACGGCGCGTTGGTCAGTCATCGTTTTTCAAGGGACCGTTCATCTCTTTACGTAACTCACGTACGTGCGTCTGCTTGGTTGCATTATGGCTGTTGTACAAAGAATCACGATCGTTCGCATGGAGATCCTGGCGGGATTTCTGCTCTTGTTGCAGGCTTGTGCACTGGCGATCCTTGCATCCGTCAACAGTGCCCATGCCTTTCGCCTTGCCAGCCAGTCGCTTGAAGCACGCCATGCCATCGAAAAACTTTCCAACGAAGTCAAAGATGCGGAGACGGGACAGCGGGGTTATCTGCTGACCGGGAAGTCCGACTATCTGGTTCCCTATCATGGCGCCGGCAAGGAATTGGACCAGACCTGTTCGCGGCTACAGACGCTGATGGCCCGCACGGATACCCAACTGCGGATTCTGGACCAGTTGCATGCCGTCATCGGCCAGAAAATGGCGGAGCTGGAACACACGATCCAGCTCTACGATACCTCCGGCCCGGCAAGCGCCCTGGCCATCGTCAACGATGATCATGGCCTGGCCTTGATGACGCAAATCCGAGCACTGGTTCGTCAACTGGATGATGGCGAGGAACACCTGGAGCAGAGCCGCCTGCAACAGTTCCATCTCCAGCAACAGATGCTGGTTGGCGCCATCATCGCCTCCACGCTGGTTGCCTTCCTTCTGGGCATATTCGTCATCCGGCAAGGAGAACGGCAACACACTGAGCTTGCCTTGAAGAACGCCGTGCTCAAGGAGCAAATCCATCAACAAGCGGCCACCGAGGCGCAGTTGCGGCACGTGCAGAAAATGGACACCCTCGGGCAACTGACGGGTGGCATTGCACATGATTTCAACAACATGCTCGCGGTGGTGGTCGGCAATCTGGAAATCGCCCAACTGCGACTGGAGCGAGGCGTCGGTGACGCCGGAAAATTCATCGGCAACGCCCTTTTGGGCGCAGGCAAGGCGGCCGACCTGACCAAGCGGCTGCTGGCGTTTTCCCGGCGACAGGCCCTGCGCCCTACTGCCGTCGACGTCAACGCCTGTGTGCATGAGATGTCCACCATCCTCACTCGCACCCTGGGGGAAAACATCGCCATCAAGTTGGACCTCGCCGACTTGTCCTGGCCGGCGTATGTGGACCGGACTCAGCTTGAAAGTGCGATTCTCAATCTGGCCGTAAACAGTCGTGACGCCATGGACAGCCGTGGACAACTCATCATCACAACCGCCAATGCGAGTTTCGACCAACAACATGCCGGGCAAAACGAAGGGATGCTGGCGGGCGATTACGTAATGGTGTCCGTCGCTGACACCGGCCAAGGCATGACGCCCGAGGTCATGCAAAGGGTGTTCGAGCCTTTCTTCACGACGAAGGCCGTCGGTCGCGGCACTGGCCTGGGCTTGAGCCAGATCCACGGCTTTGTGCTCCAATCCAATGGCCACATCGCCATGGAAAGCACACCTGGCGCGGGCACCACCATCAAGTTGTATCTGCCTCGCGCGCCCATGGCGAATAACCACCATGGGGAACACGCAGACACCCCGGTTTCGGCGCTCCCGCATGTCGTCCTGGTGGTGGAAGACGACCCGGACGTGCGTGAACTGGCGAAAGGTGTGTTGGAAGAGCTGGGTTACACCGCCCTGGAAGCCGATGGCGCCGAAGCGGCAGAACAGGTATTGAGGGAGCACCCGGAAGTTTCGATTTTGTTGACGGACGTGGTGATGCCCGGCCCCAGCGGCGTGACCCTGGCCAGGGAGATGACCAAGCGCTATCCGGAGCTGCGGGTCCTGCTGATGAGTGGCTATCCGCGCGACATCATCGATCGCACCCAGCGTAACGATCAAACGCGCCTTTTGGCCAAGCCGTTCACCATCCGGGAGCTGGCTGAAGCACTACGGGCGACCTTGAACGACGACTGACAGACCGATTGGCAGCGCGAGACGCAAGCTACTCACCGGTGGGAAATCATGTCCATCCGGGCCCGATGCGTTCGCACCCGTCGCGGATTGAGCTTGGGCTTCAGGCCGGGGCGAGTCGACCAATGCCTGAGGCAAAACCAGTAGGCCGCTGAAATGCCCAACATCAACAGCGCGAACAGGCCGCTTTCGCCACCGTTCCTGAGGAACATGTCAAACATGCCGAGTGCGGCGAGGATGCCGAGAAACAGGCAAAAATTGGCGGCCCACTTGATCTCGCGTCGTTCCGGCATGCCTTTTCGATAGATCATCGCCGGAATGAGCACCACCAGGGATGCTCCGATCAGCGACAGGACGGCGACCAGCACAAGCTGTATCACCATGAGGCTAAGAGAAGTGTTCTGCATGGGGGATCCTTCGGGACCTCCGAGGTCGAAGTGGGCTACCAGGGCAAAACTGCTCATGCGGCAGCACACAACCAAACATGCACACCAAGCCGTTAGCCGAACGTCATGATCGTTTGAAGGCACCGTCCATGAGTCGGTTTGCATACATAATGCAATGACATGCCGTTAGCGCGCTTGCCTCAATGCGGGGCGATGTATGCGTGCAACGGAACCTGAAAAATCCGGCCATGAGTCTTGCTTTGGGTCGCGTCATCCGCTTGGAAATAGAGGGTCTTGAGGTCGGGACTGAGCCGGGCCTCGATCCCTTCCAGGTGGGGATCGAGCGCTTGCGGCTCGGTCCACTTGCCGTTTCGCTGGAAAGCGACGAAGAGCAAGGACTGATCCTGCGCCGCCGGCGCGCGGTTGGCCGAGAAGACCAGAAACGATTCGTCGGGAGCGACCGCCACGTCGTAGCCCGGATGAGTCCCATCACTGATCGATAGCGCGACAGGTGTCTCGAAACCATTGCGCTTGGCCTGCGCGCGATACACATGACTCTTCCTGGTCACCGGATCGGGCTGGTTGAAGTAGATACTGCCGTCGGCGGCGACAGCGGGCGAATAGATCGCCGAATTGCTGTTGATGACGTCCGGAAGCCGCATGGGTTCGCCCCAAACGTCGCCTTTGCGATCGACCCGCCAGATATTGCCGCCCGCGCCAGGTCGCGTTCGCCCGCCAAAATAGCCATCCAGGGGCGCACCGCCCGCCTTCGTCGGTCGGTTGGAAACGAACACGAGGTAAGAGCCGTCCGGCGCCATGGCCGGCTCGATGTCACGCCATTTACCCGAGAAGGGCGCGACTTGGGGTTTGGACCAGACGTCGTTGCGTAACCTGGCCATCATGATCGAGATGGCATCGTCCCGGTGGGTGAAGAACACCGTCTTGCCGTCGGGCGTGAAGGCGGGCGCCGAATCGCTGCCGCTTGGCCATACGGCCTCGGGCTCGAAAAGACTGACCTGCGCCGAGGCTTTGGTCACTGGTACCGCTTGCCCGGGTGGCGTTATTGCCTTCGCCGGCAAAGTACCTAGTGCCAAGAAGAGTCCTGCGATGGGAAGCTTGCGCAGGAAGTCTAGGTCCAATGAGCGATTCGACATGCGAGTCTTGCCCCGGATCAGCGTTGGGAAGGAAGGTCGGCCAGCGGTCTTGCACATGGCTGTTCAACCTTCGCAGAGCTGACATGGAGGGACAAGAACGACGGGACGGAGCATCCTTGGCATGGGGTGAACGGTATCCCGCGCACCGCGAGCGGCAGTCGTAGGCTGGGATGGCAATCCCAGCTTCCCCCGCGGATTACCGGATGCTGGGATTGCCATCCCAGCCTACGCCCTGCGATCAAGTATTGAACTTTCCCCGAACAGCAGCGAGTCCTCGCTGGATGACGACTCGCCTTAAACTGGCGTCCGATCCGTATGGACCTTACCGCCTGGGACGTCCGTCATCGCATAGCTCGGCACGATCGCCGCGCACGAAGTCCGCGATCCAGTTCGTTTCCCAGGTGCGGTTGTCGTAGGAGAACGCCTGTTCCCACTTCGCATGATCGTGATCGAGCAGGGTCCAGAGGAAGCGCACCTTGACCGGTCGGCCTTGCGCGTCGTGATCCGGGCCATAGAACTCGCCATGGCTGCCATGGAAACCGCCGACCATGGCCGGCATTTCCAGGATCCCATCGCGGCTGCTGATCCAATAGATCGACCACTGATGCTTGGCCGGATCGAAGGTGCGCACCGTCAGACCTGCAGCGCCTTTGCTGGGCATGTCCACTTCATCCACCGTAGCCATGCCGCCGAGGTAAGGCGTTGCGCAAAGCCTGGAGGGAAACTCATACCACTCTTTGCTGCCGACGCCGGTGGCCTTGAGGCGGTGCTGGGTGGCGTTCCAGCCGCTGCCCATGAAGTAGTCGAAATCGTGCATGGTCCCGGTCACCCCGGTCGAATACCCCGGAGGGAGTGCGCCGGGATCGGGCTGGGTCGCATCATTCGCGGCGGCCGCCGCCGCGGCTGTAAAGACGAACGGCACAGCGAGCAGAAAAGCATACGGCTTGCAAGTAAACAGCGTCATTCTGGACCTCCAGTGTCGGGCGATGAGAGGATGCAGCCAGGTCATTCTGGCCCTGCCCATGAGCCACCCACCACTCAAGAATCGGCGTCGAGGCCAAGTTTCACTTGGGGTCGCCGATTACCGGCTGCCGTCGCTCACGGCAATCCGCGCCTTCGAAGCCGCCGCACGGCTGGGTAGCTTTGCCAAGGCGGCTGCCGAGCTGGACACCACTTCCGCATCGGTCAGCTATCACGTGCGCCGCCTGGAACAGCAGATCGGCGTGCAGTTGTTTGCACGCCACGCGCAGAAGGTGGAATTGACCGTGCCCGGCCAGCTGGTGGCGACGGAGGCCACCCAGGCTTTCGCTGCCTTGCGCGCCAGCTTCATCAAGGCCTTCGACACCGAGGAATCGCACCTCACCTTGACCACCCTGCCCACCTTTGGCACGACCTGGCTAACGCCCCGGCTGGGAAAATTTCGTGCGCGGCACCCTGAGATCACCTTCGAGCTTGACGTGTCGGTGCCCGCACAGGACCTCACCGAAGGCCGCTTCGACGCAGCCATCCGCAATGGCCACGGCCGTTGGCCCGGGCTGCGCGCGGTGCCACTGTTTCCGGCCATCTTCATGCCGCTTTGCGCACCTGCGCTGAAAGACGCCGCGCAACACATCGCCAACCCGCATGCGCGGCTGGAAGTTCCCCTGCTTGGCCGTCCGGACTGGTGGGCCGCCTGGTACCGCGCGCAAGGCTGCCGCGATGACACACTCCCGGGCGAGTTCGGCACCAGCCTTCCCACCGAATATCTCGATATTGCCTCGGCGGTTGCGGGACACGGCATCGCGATCGGCTCGCCGATTCTGTTCCGCGCCGAAATCGACGCCGGCAGGCTCGTGCCCGCGCACGACTTCGTCGCCACCGATGGCCGCTCGTTCTGGCTGGCGTTTCCCAGTGCGAAGGAGCGTCGCCCGAAGATTGCCCGCTTCCGCGAATGGCTGTGCGAGGAAATCGAAGCGGATCTGCGCGCCGCGCGCGATTACATTCGCCGGGCAAAACCGGGCCAGTCCATTTCCCAGTTAATATCCAAATAGACGTATAAACGTCTATTTGACAATCCACCCAGACAAAGACGCCCCGCTACAGCGGCTCAGCATACAAAAAAACGCATACGAATAGCGTTATTTCACAAACTTGAACCCCAGCCAAATTTTCACGTTTGCCAATTCACCTGTGAATGACGCACCTTTCCCGCGCCATTCACACAAGAGAGGCGATTTCAGGCGTGAAAATTAAGTATGCGCAGCAATGCGAACAGGGGTCTTCCTTCCCATATTCGGGCCTATCCATACGACGCAAATTCAACCGCAAGCTGTTGGCATCCGCTGCAGCGCTTGCGCTATCGGCTGTAACCCTGCCGGCTTTGGCAGGCAATTGGTGGACGGCGACACCCAACGTGTCGATCGGTTCGGCAGTCGTGAACGTCCGTCAATTCGGCGCCATGGGCAATGGTTCCATGGACGACACCAAGGCCATCCAGGCCGCCATTGATGCCCTGCCAGCCAGCGGCGGCACGATTGTGGTGCCGGACGGCACCTACATGATCAACGCCCTCAAGGGCATCAGCTTGCGCTCACACACCCGCCTGTCGCTGCACAGTGGCGCGGCGCTCAAGGCAATCGGCAACGACGCCAGGCGCTACTGGGTGGTGAAGGCCTGGAACGTCAACAACGTGGAGATCGAAGGAGGCGGCATCATTGGCGATCGCTACAGCCATCGCGGCAGCGCCGGTGGCGAATGGGGCTATGGCATCAACATCTCCTCTTCCGACAAGGTCTACGTACATGACATCACGATTCAGGATTGCTGGGGCGACGGCCTGCTGATCGGCGCGCTAGGCTCAGGCCATGGCATGGTGGAGTCGACCAATGTGACGTTGAACCGCGTCAAGTCGAAGAACAACCGGCGCCAAGGCATGTCGATCACCCCTTCCAACCACGTGTATGTGGTGAACAGCAGTTTCACCGGCACCCACGGTACGGCACCGCAGTCAGGCATCGACATCGAGCCGAGAGCGCAAGGCTGGGTCTCGCAGGTGCGCCTGGAAAACACCAGCCTGTCGGGCAACGACGGCAATGGCCTGGAGGTTCACCACAACGTGGACGCGCTGACCTTGAACAAGGTAACTGCCGAGCATAACAAGGGCTTCGGCGTCTACACCGGCGGCCCGAAAAACCTGACCATCGCCAACAGCAAGCTGAGCGAGAACAACCTGTTCGGCGTGTCTCTCTCTGCCGACACCAGCTACGTGAAGATTGCCGACAACACCATCAACTACAACGGTGATGCGTGGTATTACGCGCATGGGCAGTCGATCTTCACTCCGGGCACGGCACCGCGCGACATCGATATCGCCAACTCGACGAAATATGTCACGCAGTCAAACAACCTTCTGTCTCCGATGAGGTAACGTGCAAGGCCGCATGGGTCGACGACCCGTGCGGCTTTTCTCCGATGCAGGGGCCGCTACGGCGCCCCCTCATGACCGCCGTCATCGCGCGGCCTATCCTGCCTTCGAAGCCAAGCCAAGCGCCGCTCCCCAATCGACGCTATGATCCCCCGGCCATTGTGCTGCTTCAGCCAGAGGGGAATGTTCATGTCTATCGGACCCGACCACTCTCAGCTAGCCAACTGGCGGGCATTGGACAAAGCTACTCAAGCGTTAGGCCACGCATAACCGGCGTCTCCATTCGCCTATACGGGAGCAACCATGAAACGTGTCACTGGCATCGGTGGGATCTTCTTCAAATCCAAGGACCCCAAAGCCCTTGGCGCCTGGTACAAGACGCACCTTGGCGTCGACGTCCAGGATTGGGGTGGCGCCGCGTTTCGCTGGAACGGACCGGACAACCCGGAAGGAGTTGGCACAACGGCCTGGGGTCCCTTCGCCGCGGACACCAGTTATTTCGCCCCAAGCTCGGCGACCTTCATGATCAACTATCGTGTCGAGGATCTGCATGCCTTGTTGACGGCACTGCGCGCCGAAGGCGTGCAAGTCGAGGAGAAGGTGGACGAATCCGAATTCGGCAAGTTCGGCTGGGTGGTCGACCCGGACGGGAACAAGGTCGAACTCTGGCAGCCGCCGGCTGGGAAGTAAGCAAGACTCAGCCAAAGGTGAACGCATAAGCCTGTACGCCAGGATCGAGGAAAATGATTTCGAAGCTGCGCTCAGAGTTGCCGTTGGCCTGTCGTACTAGCTGGTAGAGGCGCTGGGTGGTGACGGTACCGTTGCCATTCGCATCGGTATCCACACCATGATCGGCGCCGGGCGCCTTACCGTCGAGCAGTACACGAAAACGTACCGGCTTGTCTTCGCGGCCGGGGCCTAAGACCAGGTGCAAGTCGCGGCCACGGAAGCGATAGACGATGCGGCCTAGGGCGCCGTCGAGCCGCGCGTTTTCGTCGCTCACCGTCCAGTGTCCGTCGAGCCCCCATTGGTTGACCTTCAGTGCCGGCGGTGCCTGGTAGATCGAGCTGCTGTCCTGAGCTACCTGACCGCCGGCAAAGTTGTCGGCGCGCGCATAGCCCAGGTAGGTTTCTGGCGAGAGATTGGCGCCACCGGAGCCGGTAGCCTCCGCGCCCCGCGCGTTCGGATGTACGTAACCGCCAGGCAAGTTCTTCTGACCGGCTTCGGTAAGCAGCTGGCGAATGACATCCTCACTCTCCTGGTAGCCACCTTCGCCAAAGTGGTGGTGGCGGATGTGGCCTTGCGGATCGATAAAGTAATGCGCAGGCCAATACTCGTTATCGAAGCCTCTCCAGATGACATAGTTGTTGTCGAGCGCGACCGGATAGTCGACGCCCAGATTCTTGACTGCGCTCGTGACGTTGCCCGGCTCTTTCTCAAAGGCGAACTCGGGCGTATGCACGCCGATTACCACCAGGCCATGATCCTTGTATTTATCCGCCCAACCACGCACGTAAGGTAGCGCGCGGATGCAGTTGATGCAGGAGTAGGTCCAGAAATCGACCAGCACTACCTTGCCACGCAGCGACTGCGCCGTAACGGGCGGACTGCCGAGCCATTGAGCGGCGCCGTCGAGCGAAGGCATGTCGCCTTCCACCGGCAATGGCTCACCGCTTTTGACGGCAGCTTGCACCGCAGGCACAGGACGCGCCGCATCGACGAGCTTCTGTTCGAGGCCGCTGGTGCTGGCCAGCGATACGCGAGTAAGCAAGCCAGTATCCAGCCCCAGGGCGATGGCTGCGACGCCGGCCAACACCAACACACCCAGGACGCGACGCGCCCATTCGCCGGCGCCGAGCGAGCGCTTCATCAGGGCGAACACGCGCCCGCCGATGACAAGTGCCAGCGCAAGCGATGTAGCGGCGCCTGCCGCGTAGGTGAGCAGCAACAAAGTGGTCTGGACACTGGCGCCTTTGAGCGCCGCTCCAGTGAGCAAGAGGCCCAGGATAGGCCCCGCGCACGGCGCCCATAGCAGTCCAGTGGCGACGCCCAGGCCTGCTGCCGAGAGCACCGAGTCATTTTCGCCACCCTCACGCTGGGAGAGCTTGTTGCCCAGCGCGACAAACGGACGGCTAATCCACTCGGCCACATGACCTGAAAGCAAAGTAAGACCAAGCACGGCAAGCACGGCCAAAGCTACGATACGGCCGTATTGGTTGGCGTGGACGGCCCAGCCGCCACCGACAGCGGCCAGCGTGGCGACCACGGCGAAAGTGAGCGCCATGCCCGCCAGCATGGGCAGTCCGTTACGCACGAACGGACGGTCTGCCCGCGCAAAGACGAACGGCAGCACCGGCAGGATGCAAGGACTGAGGATGGTCAGTACGCCACCCAGGTAAGCAAGGATCAGTAAAAGCATACGGGCGAACTCCTTGGTGGATGCATGGGGCGATGCAGGCATGCCGGCTTGCGCGGCGGGCATGCCTGCATCGCGGGAACCTGCGATCAGTCCGTCTGTTTTGCGGCGGCCTCGATCACTCGGGCGATCGCCGACGGCTGGGAAATGAACGAAGCATGGCTTCCAGCGACCTCGGTGACCTTCGAACCCGCGCGTTGATACATCCAACGCTGCAGCTGAGGACTGACGATGCGATCCTCGGTCGTGAGGACGGCGTAGCTGGGCTTGGTTTTCCATGCCGCCACGCTGATCGGCGCGCCCATGGCTTTCTGCGCCAATGGCTGTTGCGAGTCCGCCAGGAACTGGGCTTCCGCAGCGGGCAGGTCCGCGGCATAGGTGGCGCGGAATTTCGCCGCCGGCAGGTAGAAATACTTGTCCGGGGTCGCACGCATCGCATCGTTGGGCGCGGCGAACTTCGACAGCAATTGACCGCCGGCTTCGCCGACATCGGGCTGAAGTGCGGATACATAAACCAGCGACTTCACCTTCGGATCCGCACCGGCCTCGGTGATGACGGCGCCGCCGTAGCTATGACCAACCAGTACGACCGAGCCGGTCTGCTGGTCCAGGATGCGCCTGGTGGCATCGACGTCATCGGCAAGGCTGGTGAGCGGCTCCTGCACGATGGTTACCTGGAAGCCATCCTTGACCAGGATGTCGTGCACGGCGCGCCAGCCTGAGCCGTCCACCAGGGCACCATGGACGATAACGATGTCTTTGGCGGCCGGTTGCGGCGCGGCCTGGGCGATCGTGCCACTAAGCGCGAGCATCAATGCCAAAGCAGTCTTCTTGCGTAGGGTGAGCATTACTTGTCTCCAAAAGGGTTTGCATGGCCCGCACTTGCCCAGGCCAAAGCGGCCGGGTGAAGGCTGGGCGATCAGCGTTGGGTGCAATAAAAGCGCGCCCCGGCACCACGCCGGGGCGCAAAGAGGTCAGGCCAGTTGGTTCTTCATCGCCAGCACGTCGATTGGCTCCACCGACGGTTCGGTAGCCAGCAACTCACTGGCGCGTGCCATCAGGGCCTTGGCCATGTCGCCGTTCAGATGGGCCTGGCGGCCAGCTTCGTTGGCGAACGCGTCGAACACGCCAAAGGTCGTGGGCGACAGCTTGATCGCAAACCAGATCGGCGTTCCCGCCTCCCGGTTGGTCATTTCCAGTCCGGCGGCGAGAAAATCCGCCACCGCCTGTTCCCGGCCCGGCTTCGCTTCGAGCCGGACCAACAATCCGCATTTAACCATCGTCATTTCTCCAGGTATTGGCTTGGGTGGGGCTGCGCAGTGGGCGAAACTTTACAAACACGCGGCCCAGGCCAATACTGTCCCGATTGACATCTTTGATATCGATCGTGCCATGAAAATTACCATCCTCGCCCTGGAAGGAATGTTCGATACCGGTTTGACGACGGTGCTGGATGCGCTTGCGACAGCCAACACGCTGGCGCAATGGACTGGCATAGCTACGCCGGGTTTCGATGTCACGCTGATGGGTGTGCGGCCCCAAGTACGCACCGCGCTCGGGCTACAGGTGCCGGTGCGCGAAGTAGCCGATGCACCGGCCCCGGATTGGGTGATCGTGCCGGCGCTAGCCGACATCGTGCCCGAGCGACTGCTGCCTACGCTTGCACGCGACGATGTGGTGGATGCGCAAAGCGTGTTGCGTCGTTGGCGTGACGAGGGTGCCCGCCTTGCAGCAGCTTGTACCGGCACTTTCATACTGGCCGAAAGCGGCCTGCTCGCCGGCTGCGAAGCCACTACCACCTGGTGGCTCACGCCAGTGTTTCGCCAGCGTTATCCGGATGTGCGGCTGGACGCGAATCGACTGGTCGTGCCGAGCGGCGTGATGGTGACAGCGGGTGCAGCGCTCAGCCACCTGGACCTTGCACTCTGGCTGATCCGCAACAACAGCCCTGAACTTGCCGCGCTGGTCGCCAAATACCTGGTCTTCGATACGCGACTATCCCAGTCGGGGTACGTGATATCCGATCAGCTCGCCCATTCCGATCCCCTGGTCGAGCGTTTCGATCGCTGGGTGCGGGAACATCTCGACTCGACGCTCGCGCTCGATGCGATCGCCGAAGCATTGGGAACCAGCAAGCGCACCTTGTCGCGACGTCTCGATAGCGTGCTAGGCAAGACACCGCTTGAATACATTCAAGATCTGCGCATCGAGCGCGCCATGCATTTGCTGAAAACCAGCAAGCACAGCGTCGACCAGATCGCCGAACAAGTGGGTTACGCCGACGGCGTGACGCTACGCACGTTGCTGCGCCGACGGCTTGGCAAGGGCATCCGCGAGTTGCGTCCGCGCGAATAAGCGTGGATGCGATGGAGAACGTTCACTACCAACGGCTTCAGTGTCGCGGGCAGCCGAACTTGTTACACCCGTGAAAGACATAGAGCAGAATACGTTCGCGCTGATAAGGCTTTTGTATGGCGTATACGCCGACTACGGCGATGACCGAAGCGGCGCTTATTCCAAGTAGCGCCCTGAGGATTCTGCGGGACATGAATGTTCTCTCCAGTTCGTAGGCTGTTCGCGCCCTGATCGCAAATAGCGTGCACCCCAACACCCAAAGCAATGCGGCTCGATGCGAGCCGGCATAGGCCATCTCGTTGAGCATGGCTTCAGCCCAATCTCTACGGTGCGGCGGCAATATCCAGGTTACGAACCGAACCGCCGCAGGCAAGCGGCCTGATCTCATGTTGCTGTTGCTCATCAGGCACGCCCCGGCGACAACGGTCGCCATTTCGCCCTAGATGACTGCGCATGCTCGACCGCGTAGGCCGCCCCTTCGGCGGTGAGGCGATACAGCTTTCTGGGTGGGCGGCCCTGGTGCAGCGATGGCTCCCATTTGGATTCGACCATGCCCCGATCACTCAAGCGCATGAGGATGGGATAGAGCGTTCCGGAGGGAAGCCCGGTCTGCTCGGATAGGTCATAGCCGTGCTGCCATTGGGCACGCTGCGCAAGCAGCGCGGCGAGCAGCTGCCTGGTTTGTGTCGAGGGCGTCCGGAACTGTGTCATGCATAAAGTCTACATATGTAGATATATCAATGCAAACGCCCCCGACCCTGTTCGTAGGCTGGGATGCAATCCCAGCACTGCTTGTGCCGCATACATAAAGATGCTGGGATTGCATCCCAGCCTACATATTGGGCGTAAGCTGGCGAGGGCGCGTTGAAGTGGCTACAACGCGCAACATCAAGGAGCTTCCCATGCCGGATATGACTCTGCAGCTGGCGCTGTCGGACGCGCTTCGATACTGGGAGCGGCGACGCATCCTTTATAACCTTGTGTTGGTACTGGTCGTTGTCGCCGTGTTTCTCACCAACCTGCCCGCCTCGCGAAGCCAGCTGGGTTTCAACCTGTTTTTAGCGCTGTTTGTCTTGGCAGTGCTGGCCAATGTCGCCTATTGCGCCGCGTACATCGTGGATGTCGCCTTGCAATTTTCGGTCTATCGGGCGACCTGGCTGCGAGTGCGCTGGATGGTGCTTGCCATAGGCGTTGCCTTCGCGGCGGTGCTGGCGAAGTTTTTTGCGCACGGCTTCCTGGTTGCGGGTGACTGAACGGACAGGTCAGACAGGCCCGCTTGGCGTGAGCGGACATGTACCCAACAGGTTCCGCACGCGGCATCATGGGTGGCTTATGGGACAGGATCGAACGAAGTGACGGCCACCGAATACGCGCCGAGCCAGGCCATACGGCCATCGGGGCGCCCGTGCTGACTTTCGTGCTTGCCGCGCTGCTGCTCGGCGGCACGCAGTCCGCTGCCGGCAGCATCGCAACACCAGCGGCCATCTCACCTGCGCCCACGCCGCAATTTCGTCGCTTCGGCACCGCCGAGGGGCTGCCTGATCCGACGATCAGTGCGTTAGTGCAGGATCACGAGGGTTATGTATGGATAGGTGCCGGAGCAGCGTTGGCGCGCTACGACGGCGTGGAATTCAAGACCTGGCCGCACCGCGCCGGCGATGCCTACGCCGCCCCATCCGATCGCGTACGCGCCCTGCTGGTGGATTCGCAGGGACGACTGTGGAACGCTGGCGACGATGGCCTGGCGCGCTATGACGCTGCGCGCGACCGCTTCGTGCACTGGCGCCATGACGACAAGCTGCCCGACAGCCTGGGTGGCAACCAGGTCGAAGCGCTGGCCCAGGACCGCGACGGCACGCTGTGGGTGGGGCTTAGCGACGGCGGCCTGGACCGCATGCTGGGCGAAGACCGTTTCGCGCATGCCCGCCATGATCCGACTGATCCGCGCAGCCTGGCCAACAACCAGATCCACGCACTCCTGGCCGAACCCGACGGCCGCCTGTGGATAGGCACCAGTGCCGGTGTAGATCTGCGCGAGCGTGACGGCAGTTATAGCCATGTGCATTTTCAAAGCGAAGACGGCCAGGTCCTGGACCCGCCCCAGGTCATTGCCCTGGTCCGCGACGGCGATGCTCTGCTGATCGGCACCGTGCGCGGCCTGTTTCGCCTAGACCGCGACAAGGTTGCCCAAGCTGTGCCGCTGGAAGGCGTGCCGCCTGGACCGGTCGCCTCGATCGCCGCCGACGGCACCGGCCGCTTGTGGCTGGGCACCATTCATGGCCTGGTACTGCGCGACCAGAACGGGCGCATCTACCGTTTCAGTGCGGATCAACTGCTGCCTCACGCACTCCCCGGACAGATCGTGCTGCGCCTGCTGCGCGATCGCGAAGGCGGCCTATGGCTGGGCACCAATAATGGCCTGGCCTATTTGTCGCCGGACTGGAACGAGTTCACCCGCAGCGTGCATCGCCCCGACGATCCGACCAGCCTAAGCCCGGGAGCTTTCTCCGCAGTGGCTGCCGCCACGGACGGCAAGCTGTGGATTGGTAACGAGGACGGCGTAATCGAGCGCCTCGACCCGGCCACGCAGGCCGTGGAACCGGCTGTGATACGGCTGCCCGGCACCCACCACGATATTTACGGCATGGCGGCAGACACGCGCGGGCGGCTGTGGATCAACGCCTCCAACGGCAGCTTTCGCTACAACCAAGGCCATATCGAGTCCATTTCGGTACCCGCAGAGCCGTATAACGTGGAGCTGGACGAGAGCGGCAACGCGTATATGGTCCTGGTCCCTTCGGGCGTATGCACCGTTCCCGCTGACGGCACGCGCTGCACGCCCCTACCCTTCGACTCCGAGCTGGCGGCAGCGTCGATCAACGACATGCGCTGGCATGGGCATGCGTTATGGATAGCCACCGACAAAGGCTTGGCGCGCTGGCAAGATGGCCAGCCCGGCCACTTCCTACAGGGCGTGGAGCGGCGCTTCGTGCGCGCGCTGGATTTTCATGGCGATGAGCTATGGGTGGCCGACGGCGGCAGCCTTTCCGTGTATCGCTGCCAAGGCGATCACGCGGCACGCGTGGCACGTTATCCGCTCACCGACCCGCGCACGATCGACAGTGTGATGAGTCTGCGCGTGGACGCCGCCGGCCGCGCCTGGCTGTTCACCAGCGCCGGCCTGTGGCTATACGAGCCAGCCAGCGGCAGCCTGCGCGGCTTCGGCTTGCAAAATGGCCTGGTGGATACCTATTTCGGCAGCAATGCGATCGCACGCATGCCGGATGGACGTCTATACGCTCCCTCCAAGAACGGCATCGTCGGATTCCAGCCGGAAGCGATTCAACCGCATCATCGCCAGCCGGAAGTACGCCTGAGCGCGCTGAGTGTGCGCCATCGCAACGGGATGCTTGAACAGCTGCCGAAAAGTGGCCCTATCACGCTTGCCTGGGACGATCGTGATCTCACCGTGGTAGCGCGCGCCATGTCCTTCATCGCGCCGGAGCGCAACCTCTACCGTTTCCATCTCGACGGCCTGGACAACGGCTGGGTCGATACCGGCGCGCGCGGCGATCGCTCTTTTACGCAATTGCCGGCCGGCGATTTCAGCTTGCATGTGCAAGCAGCCGGCCCGAATGGCAGCTGGGGCGAACTGGCCACGCCGCTGCGCCTGCATGTGGATCGCCCGCCGTGGTTGCGCTGGTGGGCATGGCTCGCTTACGCCCTGCTGCTGACCGCGTTGTTCGCGGCGCTGCTGCAAGCCATGCGCCGCCGCCAGGCGCAGCGACACCGCCTGGAACTGATCACCCAGGAACACCAACTGGCACGCACCGCCAACCAGGCCAAGACCGAGTTTCTCGCCCAGCTCGGTCATGAAATCCGCACGCCGATGACCGGCGTGCTGGGCATGGCCGAACTGTTGCTCAGCCGTCCGCTGGACGATACCGAGCGGCGCTACGCGCAGACCATCCGCAACTCCGGCGAAGTGCTGCTCACGCTGGTGAACGATGCGCTCGACCTGGCCCGCATCGAGTCGGGCCGCCTGCAGGTGGTCCACACGATCTTCGATCCTAGCAGCTTGCTGCAGGACGTAGCCGAGCTGCAACAGGCCAAGGCTTTGGCAAAGGGCCTGGCTTTATACACGGATATCGCCGACGGCGTGCCGGCGCTGGTGCTGGGCGATGCCGTGCGCGTGCGGCAGATCCTGCTCAATCTCAGCAACAACGCGCTGAAATTCACCGAACGCGGGCAGGTGCGCCTGGGGCTAGTCAGTGACGCCGAGGGACTGCAATTCACCATCAGCGACACCGGCCCGGGCATCGCGCTAGCCGACCAGGCCAAGCTGTTCAAGCGCTATCAGCAGTTGGACAGCCCGCAGCGCGACTCGGGCAGCGGTCTTGGCCTGGCCATCTGCCGCGAACTGGCGACGCTCATGGGCGGCTCCATCCAGCTCGAATCGGCGCCCGGCTTGGGCAGCCGGTTCTACGTGCGGCTGCCCCTGCAAGCAATGGCTGCGCCAGTCGAACGGCCGTCACCGGAACTGCGTCACGAAAGCCGCCGCTCGCACGTGCTTCTGTTGGAGGACGATCCGGTCGTGGCGGCGGTGGTTGAAGGTCTATTGGAGATGCAGGGCCATACCGTCGAACATGTCACCACCGCACTGCGCGGACTGGAGGCGCTGGAACGAGTGCGCTTCGATGCGGCGCTGGTGGATCTGGACCTGCCCGGTCTGGACGGGCTGCAATGGGCCGCCCTGGTGCGCTCGCGCCAAGGCGGCGACGCGCTGCCGATGATCGCCATTACCGCCCGTGCCGGCGGCGATGAAGAAAGCCGCGCCTACGCCGCCGGCATGGACGCCTTCCTACGCAAACCGCTGCATGGTCAGCAGCTGGCCCAGACATTGACTGCGGTTCTCAGGCGCGTCCCGACCACGGTCGATTGAACTTAAGGCGCATTGCACCGCTGGCACGCCTCATGCATGTGCAGCAGCATGGCGACCACTAATTTCCTCATCGAAGCCGAGCTCAACGCTCCCAGCAACGTCATACCGCTTTGGCCGGTCGGGGGCACCCCTCGGCAGCATCGCGCTCGTCCAGGTCAAGCACGCAAGGCCCAAGTACACGTCATCGACGCAGACGTGCTGGAGCCGGAAGCAGCGGCACAAGGTTTGGCCCGGCGCGTGGAACGCGTTCTGTGCGCCCTGCTTTATCACACGCAACTGGAGCAGGCGCATGCCCGCGCCTCGAAGCCGCTTAGCATCGAAACGCGCGGGGAGCGGCTGGTGTCGCGCGATCGCTTGATGGCGGTTGCACGCGCCGCACTCAACCACGGCTTGACCGCTGACCTTACCCGCCTGGCCGCCGCCGCGATCACTTTCGAAGTGCAATTTCAGTCGCGCTGGCGCAACCGGCTATGGCGGTTGTTTTCAGCCCAGCGCCGGCAAATCAACGCCGACACTGTGGCAGTCGCGCGCCTGCTCGCCTGGGACCTGGCCGAATTGAAGCTACGCCCGATCGACCAGTTCGCCAGGTATCTTTGACACCACCGCGTGCGGCCCTTTACGGGGCCGACACCTGCAGTTGCTCCAGATCGGTGAGCAGTCCGGGGCTATTAGGTTTCCACCCTAGCGTCTTGCGCGTCTGCGCGCTGGAGGCGGGCATGTCGTAGCCGGCGAATCGGGCAAGCCAGCCGTAATAGTTCGGCGCTTCGTCCGCAGCGATCGATTTGACCGGCAGGTTCAAGCGGCGACCGATAGCCTCCACGACGTGACGCATCGGCACGCCTTCTTCGGCGACCGCGTGGTATTTCGCGTTCGGCTCGGCTCTTTCGATCGCCAGCCGGTACAGCCTCGCCACGTCCAGAACATGCGCCGCGGGCCAGCGATTGAGGCCGTCGCCTACGTAGGTGCACACGCCCTTGTCGCGATACATCGCGATCGCTGGAGTGAGCAGGCCTTGCGTAATCGGGTCGTGGACTTGCGGGAGGCGCACCACCGAGACGTTGACGCCTTCGGCCGCCAGCAGCGCAGCCGCTTCCTCCGAAGCCGCGCGGGGATGCGTGTCGGTACCGACGGTCGCATTGTCTTCCTTGGCCGGTTCACCCGGCACGGTATTGGCGATCGGGGTACCGGAGGTGACGATCAGCGGACGCTTGGAGCCGGCAAGGACCGAGCCCAGCGCTCGGATCACCAGGCGATCGTCTTCGCAGTTCTGCACGAAGCGCGAAAAGTCGTGATTGAAGGCCAGGTGGATGATACCGTCCGAGCGCGCGGCCGCTTGCTTCAGGCTATCCGGGTCCGTGATCGAGCCACGATGGACCTCCGCGCCGGCCGCAGCGAGCGCTGACGCTTTCTCTTCCGAACGGCATAGTCCGGTCACTTGGTGACCCGCCGCGATCAATTCCCTGACGACTTTCGAACCGATGTTGCCGGTGGCGCCGGTGACGAACACACGCATGAGCAAACTCTCCAATGATGACTGGAGACAAGCATCCTCTTACCGCGTATCCTGGTGAAGTAGTGACTTTATCCTATTAAGATTGCTAACTGGATGACCGAAGCTCTCGCTACCGAGAACCTGCTCGGAAGCTATCTGCGCGACCGGCGCATGAAGCTGGACCCGATTGCGCTGGGTTTTCCTTCCGGGCGCCGCCGAACCCCGGGCCTGCGCCGCGAGGAAGTCGCGCAGCGCGCGAACATCAGCCCAACTTGGTACACGTGGCTGGAACAAGGCCGCGGCGGTGCGCCTTCCGCTGAAGTACTGGAGCGGATTGGACATGCCCTGATGCTGACCGAGGTCGAGCGCGAGCATCTGTTCCTGCTCGGCCTGGGCCGCCCGCCGGAAGCGCGCTACCGGAAGAACGAAGGCATCACGCCCAGGCTGCAGCGCGTGCTAGATGCGCTGGAACCCAGCCCCGCCATCATCCGCACTGCTACGTGGGATGTACTCGCCTGGAACCGCGCAGCGAACGTGATGCTGATTGACTACGAATCACTGCTGCCAGAACAGCGCAATATTCTTCGCTTCACCTTTCTCGATCCGCGCGCCCGCGCCGCGCAATATGACTGGAACAGCGTGGCCCGCTTCATCCTCGGCTCCTTCAGGATCGACGCCGCAAGAGCGGGCGCCGCGGCAGCGGTGGAGCCACTCGTCGACGAGCTGTGCCGGCTCAGCCCCGAGTTCAGGGCGATGTGGGCCGAAAACGATGTCCGCGGCAGCCAGCATGAGAACGTCAAGCACATAAGACACCCGATCCTCGGCTCGCTCTCGTTCGAATACTCGGCTTTTTCGGTCGACGGCCGAACGGATCTCACGATGGTGGTCTATAACCCGGCGACAGCGGAAGACGCCGGCAAAATCAGGTCCTTGATGGAGCGCCGGTGACGTAGCCGGAGCGCTCATTCAAGGCAGGCGAGCCGTGGCCGATAGCTTTTCAGGGGGCGTAGACCGACACGCCCGATCGACTGGAAAGCGCTATGACGAGCACGAAGTCCCTGGCCGAATCCAACAACAGCACCGTCAGCAACGTGGTGCCGTTTCGACCTGCCGGACACAACCCGCCTGATCTGGATGCTCGTCCGTTTCGGTCGTGGGGTGCCCAAACGCGCCGCTCCGGGGTGAATGCGGTGGAGCTGGAGCCGCTAGAGTGCCGCCTGGCACGACGTGTGGAACGAGTCCTGGCCGCCCTGCTCTATCACGCGGTGCTCGAGCCGGATGATCTTCGCGCCGCCCGCACGGTATCCATCGAAAAGCGGGTAAGCCAGCTGATCTCGCGCGAGCGATTGCTGGCGGTCGCGCGAGCGGCGATCTGCCAAGGCTTGACTGCCGACCTGACGCGCCTGGCGGCGGCCGTGATCGCGTTTGAACTGGACGCCCAGTCGCATGGGTGGAACAAGCTGCTGCTGCAGTTTTCGGCCCGTCGCCGGCAGATCCGCAACGACACCTTGGCGATCGCGGATCTGCTTGCCTGGGAACTGGATACCTTACGCTTTCGCCCGATCGACCAGTTCGCGAAATTTCTTTAAGAAGCGCCACGTCCGATACAGCGTGTAGGCTGGGTTGATAATCCCAGCTTTCTACGCAGCATCCCGATGCTGGGATTGCCATCCCAGCCTACTGCGATGCGCATTGCCCGCGCCGATCAAGGCAAGCTGAGATTGGCGGCAAGGCCGCCCCCTTGCCGATTGGAAAGCTTGAGGTTACCGCCGATGGCGCGCGTCAATTGCATCGCGATGGCGAGGCCCAGACCGGCGCCGCCGGTATCGCGGTTGCGCGAACCCTCCAGGCGGTAGAACGGTTGCAGGACCTGCTCCAACTGCTCTTCGGGAATGCCCGGCCCGCGATCGCACACGGCGATGCATAGCTCGCCTTCCTCACTACGCCAGGCACTGACTTCGGCGGTGCCGCCATATTTGATGGCGTTGTCGATCAAGTTGCCCAGCACACGCCGCAACGCCTGTTGGCGAACCATGGCGGCGCCACCGACGGTTCGCGCCAGCGTCACGGGCTTGCCCATGTCCTGGTAATCGAACACGAGGCTTTCCAGGAAGGCCTTCACATCCATGCGCACGGGTGCCTCCGCGCCACCGTGCGCGCTGCGCGCATAGGCGACGCCTTCACGCACCAGATGCTCCATCTCATGCAGGTCGCCGAGCAGCTTGCGGCGCTCTTCACCCTCGTCCAGGCATTCCGCGCGCAAACGCATGCGTGTGATAGGGGTCTGCAAGTCGTGCGAGATCGAGGCAAGGATGTGCAAGCGCTCCTTGAGGTGGCGGGCTATGCGCTCCTGCATCGTGTTGAAGGCAATCGCTGCCCGCGCCACTTCGATAGGCCCCTCCTCGCTCATGCGCGGGCCATCCGCCGTCGGCAGCATGGCCTGCGCGGCTTGCGCAAGTTGCGCCAGCGGACGGGCCGCCAATCGCACCGCCAGCCAGGTGCATGCCAGCAACAGGAACAACTGCAATACCAGCACAGCCGGTAGCCATTGCGCGATCGGCGCCACGCCTCGTGGCGTGACTTCCAAGGTGAGCGTCGAGCCGTCGTGCAAGCGGAAATGCACTTGGTAGCGCTCGGGCTTGGTCGAGATCGTGTCGGCTTGCGCCTGATAATCGGGGCCGACTTCCTGCCCGATTCGGCTGGCGAGCCCGCGCGCGCGCGCGCTCATCACCGGCGAACCCGGCTGACCGTGCCCGAGCACGAAACGGTAGTTGTCGCGCTGCAGGCGGCCCAGCCAGTCGGCGCGTTCGGCAGCGGGCAAGCGATCCAGCATGGCCACCGAGGTAGCTACCTCGTGCTCGACGGTGTTGAGCATGACCGTGGTGGCGCTTTCGTAGCGCTCATAGAACATCAGCCCGAAAGAAAGTCCCTGCGCCAGCATCAGGCCGACGAAGATGATCAAGTACAGGCGCGAAGCCATGCCGCGCGGCAGCCAGCGCATCGGGAAGGCGGATGCCATGCGGCTCACGCGTCATCCCCTGGCACGCTGATCGGCATGCTGAACACATAACCTTCGCTGCGCACGGTCTTGATGTACGACTGCTCCTTGGCGTTGTCTTCCAGGCGGGTGCGCAGGCGGCTTACCAACAGATCGATCGAGCGATCGAACAGCTCGGCATCCCGGCCCTGGGTGAGGTTGAGCAATTGGTCGCGCGAAAGCACGCGCTGCGGATGGTCCAGGAAGACGCGCAGCAAGCGAAACTCCGCGCCGCTCAGCGGCACGATGGTGCCGTGCTCGTCCAACAGATGGCGCGACGTCGTGTCCAGGCGCCAACGCCCGAACGACAGCAGCTCGGCGGTTTCGGTAATGCGAAGATTCGGCGGCAGCATGCGTGTGCGGCGTATGACCGCCTTGATGCGCGCAAGCAGTTCACGTGGCGAGAACGGCTTTACCACGTAGTCGTCTGCGCCCATCTCCAGGCCGATGATGCGATCGGTTTCGTCGTCGCGCGCGGTCAGCAAGAGGATCGGCAGCGCGCGATGCTTGCCGCTACGCAAAGTGCGGCACAGCACCAGGCCGTCATCGCCAGGCATCATGATGTCCAGCACCACGAGATCGAACGCGGAGGCGTCCAGTTGCGCGAACATGTCGCGGCCGTCAACGGCCGCGCTCGCGCGCAAGCCGTTCTTGCGAAGGTAGTCCACGACACCGGTGCGGATGTCGCGATCGTCATCGACGACGAGGATGTTGTCGATGTGGTCCATGAGCATAAGTCTCCGAAGCTGCGTTGCCGTCAAGTGCCCTGTGGATAGCCCAGCAACTGCCGGATGCGTTGCTCGGTTACGTCGTAGCCTCCCTCGCCGACGTGGCTGTAAATAATATGGCCGTGCTGGTCGATGAGATAGAGGGCCGGCCAGTAGTGATTGGCGTAGGCATTCCAGATGCGGGAGTTGTTGTCCATCGCCACCGGCCAGGTAATCCCATACTCGCCGATGGCTTTTCGCAGCAGCACCGGGTCACGCTCTTCGTCGTATTCGGGCGTATGCACGCCGACGATCTGAAGCCCCTTGTCATGGTACTTGTGGTAGAGCGCCTTGGTGTGCGGCAGCACATGGATGCAATTGATGCATTCGCGGGTCCAGAACTCCACCAGCACCACCTTGCCACGCAGGCTGTCGATGTTCAGTGGGGCGGAGTTGAACCAGCGGTCGGCGCCGGTGAAGTCGGGGGCCTGCGTGTCGGCAGCCGGCTGCTCGGTGCTGGCGGCAGTCCAGGTGGTGGGCCAGAAGGCCAGCAGGGTCGCGCCAAGGGCGGCCAGGGCGGCGGTCATTCTCAGGGATGTCATGGACGGTTTGCCTTGTAGTGGACAAGTGGCCGCGCCAGCGCGCCGCCATGACACCTATTGGGCGCTCCCGGTTTATCCCGAACATGTCCGCTTCGGTGGCTTTTTGTATCCGTTTGTAGCAACCGGTCCGGGCAAGCCGGCCCGGGGGGACGGGTTTTGTATCCAAACGTATCAGGACCCGCTTCCTACACATTGCGATGCCTTTGGGTACGTCTCCCGACACAAGCGGGATACGCCACCGCGGTCTCCTATGCACACCGGCCAAGGCCTCGCTACCGAGCCGAGGCAGCCCCTCAATCCATCAGGAAACCGATCATGTCCATTCTCTATACCGCCAAGACCACCACCACCGGCGGCCGCAACGGCCAGTCGCGCAGCGACGACAACCGCCTCGACGTCAAGCTGTCGGTCCCGGGTTCCAACGGCGCCGGCACCAATCCGGAACAGCTGTTCGCCGCGGGCTGGTCCGCCTGTTTCATTGGCGCGATCGGACGCGCCGCCCAGGAGCAAGGCGTCACGCTGCCGGCCGATCTGTCGGTCGCCGCCGAAGTCGACCTGGGCTCCGATCCCGAGCAAGGCTTTTTCCTGCAGGCGCGTCTCAACGTAAGCCTGCCGGGACTGGAGCACGCCGTCGCCCAGGCCCTGGTCGATCGCGCCCACCAGATCTGCCCGTATTCGAAGGCGACCCGCGGAAACATCCAGGCCGTTGTTTCGGCGCAGTAAGCCCCTTCCTCTTCCTCGACACGACGCGCAAACAAGGAGATCACCATCATGAAGCGTACTTATGCCGCACTCGCCCTGAGCTTCGCTGCTTTTGCCTCCGTCGCACAGGCCGAAGACCAGCCCGCCCAAGCGCCCGTGACACAGGCTGCGTCACAGGCCCCTTGGGGAGCGCTGAAGCATGTTCACGCAGGCGTGCTGGATGTCGCTTATGCCGAGATGGGGCCGGCGAATGGTCCCGTAGTGATACTTCTGCATGGATGGCCGTACGACATCCACAGCTATACGCAGGTCGCACCTGCGCTGGCGGCGAAAGGCTATCGGGTGCTGGTGCCCTATGCGCGTGGCTACGGCCAGACCCGCTTCCTGTCCGACAGCACCGTGTGCAACGCGGAACCCGCTGCGCTGGCCGAGGATGTGATCGACTTCATGGATGCGCTGCATATCAAGCAGGCGGAGCTGGCTGGCTTCGACTGGGGTGCGCGCTCGGCGGACATCGTCGCGGCGCTGTGGCCGGAACGCGTGAAAGCGCTGGTTAGCGTAAGCGGCTACCTGATCGGTAGCCAGGAATCGGGTAAGACGCCGCTACCGCCCAAGGCCGAGCTGCAGTGGTGGTATCAGTACTACTTCGCCACCGAGCGTGGCCGCGCAGGCTACGACAAATACCGGCACGATTTCGCCAAGCAGATCTGGCAGCTGGCCTCGCCTAGCTGGAAGTTCGACGACGCCACCTTCGAAACCAGTGCGCAAGCGCTGGACAACCCGGACCAGGTTGCCATTACGGTACATAACTATCGCTGGCGCCTGGACCTGGCCAAGGGCGAAACGAAATACGCGGCGCTGGAACAGCGGTTGGCCCATTTCCCGGCGATCACGGTGCCCACCATCACGCTGGAAGGCGATGCCAATGGCGCACCGCACCCGCTGCCGGAGGCGTACGCCAAGAAGTTCACCGGCAAGTACCAGTTCCGGCTGATCAGCGGTGGCATCGGCCACAACTTGCCGGAAGAAGCACCGCAGGCGTTCACCCGGGCCGTGATCGATGCCGATCACCTCTAAGCGAGGACCAGCCCATGAAAACAACCATCATCGGAGTTGCCACCCTTCTCTCCATTGCAAGCATGCTGGGACCTCAAGCGTTACAGGCCCAGTCGTTACAAGGAACGCAGCGCAAAGAATTGTCTCGCCACAAGCTCAGCATTCCCGGCTACGAGGAAGTGCAACTGCGGGTCGACATCGATCCTGGCAAGACCGCCCCCAAGCACAAGCACCCTGGCGAAGAAATCATCTACGTCATCGAGGGCAGCTTGGAGTATCGCCTCGAAGGCCATGCACCAGTGACGCTCAAGGCAGGTGATGTGCTGTTTGTGCCGACGGGTGTCGTCCATAGCGCGACGAACGTCGGGCAGACCAACGCAGCAGAGCTTGGTACCTACATTGTTCCGATCGGCAAGCCATTGGTCGAATGGGTGAAGTGACGCGTACTGGGCAGATCACCTATCAAATTTAAGGAGACAAGAAATGAAGAAGATGTTCACCGGACTGGTACTTGCAGCAGCCATGCTCGTTGGCGCAAACGCGTCCGCACAGGAGCCCATGCACAAGCCCACCATCGTGCTCGTGCACGGCGCATTCGCCGACGCTTCGAGTTGGAACGGAGTCGTCAAGATCCTGCGCAAGGACGGCTATTTCGTGATTGCCGCCGCCAACCCGCTGCGCGGTGTGAAGAGCGACGGCACCTACATCGCTAGCCTTGTCGCCGACCTCAAGCAGCCGGTCGTGCTGGTCGGGCATTCCTATGGTGGCGACGTTATCACCGAGGCGGCGAATGGCCAATCGAACGTCAAAGCCTTGGTCTATGTCAGCGCGTTCGCTCCGGACTCCGGCGAGACGGTCGCCGAACTCGCAGGCAAGTTCCCTGGCAGTACGCTGGGACAGGCACTGGCCCCGCCCGCCGAACTCGCCGACGGCGGTAAGGATCTGTATATCCTGCAGGACAAATTCCCCGCGCAATTCGCGGCGGACGTCCCGCTTGCCCAGGCCGCGCTGATGGCCGCTACCCAGCGTCCGCTAGCGCAGAGTGCCCTCAACGAGAAATCCGGTGATGCGGCCTGGAAGACCATCCCGTCCTGGTTCATCTATGGCGATGCGGACAAGAACATTCCGCCGCAGGTCATGGCGTTCATGGCCGAGCGAGCGAGCGCCAAGGATGTCGTAGTGGTCAAGGGTGCCTCGCACGTGGTGATGGTGTCCCATCCCGACGCCGTGGCCAGACTGATCGAAAAAGCAGCATCGGCCAAATGAACAGTTCGAACCGGGGCGGGCCTGCATCACTTCTTTGCATGCTGTAGAGCACGCCCCTTGTGCGCGGCGACATGGTCGGTCTTGTCACTTTTGATTTCGTACTGCGGATCTTCAGAAGTAGCGCGGTGCGTGTGCCCCTTGTAGTCGAAGTCCTTGGTATGGATGGCGATGATCGTTCCCGTCACCCAGCCGGCCTCGGAGTTCCAGCGGACATGGTCGCCGATCTTGAATGTATTGGTCATCACGCAGCTTCTACAGCCCATTCCGGGCACATTTTAATGATCGGGTCCGGATGATCTTGTAAACGACTTGTACCCATAAGTACCTGGCGCGTAGGCTGGGATGACAATCCCAGCATCGGGATGCCGTGTGGAAAGCTGGGATTAGCATCCCAGCCTACGCGCCACACGTAGTGGAGGGAGCGCATCAATATGTGCCATTCGGCGTGATGCGCACGGCACTTTCTTTGGTAAGGTGCAAGTTCGGTCCTCCGGAGATTGTGATACTCATGCCTGACATCACACGTCGCAGCTTCATGATCATGGGATTGCTCGGCCCCTTCGTGCCAAGTTTCGCGTGGGCCGGTAATGGCAAGGCGACGACCGGAATGCCGCCCTCGACACTGCCGCAAAGTGGGACGGCAATGGCGCCACGGGAGCAGCAGCTACTGGATTTTGGCTGGCAGTTCGCGTTCGGCCATGGCGATGATCCGGGCAAGGACTTCGGCTTCGGCTTCGGCCAAAGCGACTTCTCCAAGACCGGCACGTTCAAGATCGCCACCGCCGACTTCGATGCCGCCGGCTGGCGCCAGCTGAACCTGCCGCATGATTGGGCGGTTGAACTTCCCTTCGTACACGACGATCAAGGAGATGAAGACAACCGGATGCTCTCGCACGGCTACAAGCCGCTGGGGCGACGCTATCCGGCCACCAGCGTGGGTTGGTACCGGCGCGAGTTCGACCTTCCCCAAAGCGATCGCGGGCGCCGTATCTGGATCGAGTTCGACGGCGCGATGCGCGACGTGATGCTGTTCGTCAACGGCTGCTTCATCGGCCGCCACGATGACGGCTATACCCCGTTCCGCTTCGACCTCACCGACTTCCTCAACTACGGCGGCAAGAATCATCTCGCCATTCGTGTCGACGCCAGTTTCGGCGATGGCTGGTTTTACGAAGGCGCCGGCATCTATCGGCATGTCTGGCTGACCAAGTTCGATCCGGTGCACCTGGGACGATGGGAAAGCGTGGTGCGGCCGACCGTCAAGGGCAATGCAGCGACGCTCGAACTGGCAACCCTGGTCCAGAACGAGCATGAGCATCCGGTCAATGTCTCGCTCGAATGGAGCATTGCCGATGCGGCCGGCAACACGGTTGCGCAAGCTACATCGGCGGCACAGGCCATCGCGCCGGATTCAACGATGGCGTATCGGGCCACTGCAACCGTCACTGATCCTGCTTTTTGGTCGCCCGACGAGCCTCACCTGTACACGGCCCAGGTCAAAGTCCTCGTAGACGGCAGTTTGCGTGACGCCGAAAGGATTCCGTTCGGCATCCGCACGGCCGTATTCGATCCCGACCGCGGCTTCTTCTTGAACGGCAAGCCGCTCAAGATCCAAGGCACCTGCAATCACCAAGATCACGCCGGGGTGGGCGCCGCCCTGCCCGACCGACTGCAGACGTACCGGGTATCCGTGCTGCAGGGAATGGGCTGCAACGCGGTGCGTACTTCGCACAACATGCCGACGCCCGAATGGGTCGAGGCCTGCGACCGCATGGGTATGCTGATGATGTGCGAGACGCGCCAGATGAGTTCCAGCGCGAGTGGCTTGCAGCAGCTGGAAACCATGCTGAAGCGGTATCGCAACTCGCCTTCGATCATCATCTGGTCGATTGGCAACGAGGAGTGGAAGCTACAAAAGGGTGACATGGCGCCACAAGGTGCTCGCATCGCGGCGGCAATGGTCGAGCGTTGCCACGAATTGGACCCTACCCGCGTCGTATCGGCGGCCGTCAACGGCGATAACGAGCAAGGGGTCTCCGATGCGCTCGATATCATCGGCTTCAATTACCACACCGAGTTTCCCGACGCTTTCCACAAGAACCATCCCAAGCGGCCGGTGTTCGGCTCGGAAACTTCCAGCGCCATTTCCACCCGCGGGGAATACGTCTCGGACAAGGCAAAGAACACGGTCAACAGCTACAACGGGGTTGTGGACTGGGGACAAACGCCGGAGCAATGGTGGACGTTCTACGGCACCCGTGATTGGCTGGCGGGCGGTTTCGCCTGGACCGGCTTCGACTATCGCGGCGAACCGACGCCTTATGGCTGGCCTTCGACCAGTTCGCAATTCGGGATCGTGGATCTATGTGGCTTTCCCAAGGATTATTACTATTACTACAAAGCCTGGTGGCGAAACGAGCCTAGCCTGCATGTGTTTCCGCATTGGAATTGGCAAGGCAAAGAAGGCCAGGATATTGCGGTGTGGGTCTACACCAACCTCGATGAGGTCGAACTGCTGCTCAACGGCAAGAGTCTTGGCAGCAAGCCGGTGCCGCGCCTGGGACATGTGGAGTGGAAAGTCGCTTACACACCCGGGGTGATCGAGGCACGTGGCCGCCGTAACGGCCAGACTGTGCTGATCGAGCGACGCGAAACCACCGGCGTCGCGCAAAAGCTACGCTTGAGCGCCGATCGTGCGGAAATTGCTGCGGATGGGCGGGACATTGCCATCATCACCGTCGAAGCACTCGACGAACACGGCCGGCTGGTTCCCACGGCAAATCACCAGCTCGCGTTCCGCATCGCTGGAAGAGGCTCGCTGATCGGCGTCGGCAATGGCAACCCCAATTGTCTTCAGAGCGACAAGGAACCCAGGCGCTCGCTGTTTCATGGCTTGGCCCAGATCATCGTTCAATCGACGCAGGATGCCGGCCAGGTGCTGATTGAAGCGGTCGAAGAACAGATCAACGGACGAACATTGCGTGCCGCGTCGCTCGTGATCAGGACAAACAGGCTCGCGTAGGCTGGGATGCTAATCCCAGCTTTCTTTCATGGCATCCCGATGCTGGGATTATCATCCCAGCCTACGCATCGGGCTCGCGGGAGTACACGCATGAATCGTCGTTGCTTTCTGCAGATGATTGGATGCCTGACCGTGGCAGCGCAATCGCCCCAACCGATATTCGCACGCACGTACGACAATCCCGAAGACATCTATGCCCGCTTGAAAAACTCACCCGACCTGCGGCTTTCGATGTGTGGCGGGAACATCTCCGTTGGCATGGACGGTGATGCCGGAGGTTTGGACAAGCGCCGGATGGAAGCCTGGGTGCGGCGCAGCGCAGCAGCCGTCTCCGCCTACTTTGGCCGCTTCCCCGTCGACCAATGGGGTTTGCTCGTTACGCCGGTGGAAGGTGACCGCATTGGCCCGGCAACGACATGGGGCTATCCCGGCTCGGTAACGCGCCTCAGCGTAGGCCGTGATGTAAGCGACGACGCCTTGCGGGAAAATTGGGTGATGGTGCACGAAATGACCCATTTGGCGCTGCCGCGCTTCCCGCAGCAAAACGAATGGTTCATGGAAGGCAATGCCACCTACGTTGAACCGATTGCCCGTGCGCAACTAGGGCAAATCTCCCCGCAGGAAGTGTGGCGCTGGGTCGTTGAGGACATGCCTAAAGGCCAGCCCCAGCCTGACGATGAGGGACTCGATCATACGCACACCTGGGGCAGGACTTATTGGGGCGGCGCCATGTACTGGCTGCTCGCCGAAATCGCCATCTACAAGAACAGCCATGGCAAGTATTCCCTGCAGGACGCGTTGCGTGCCATCAACCGTGCAAGCGGAGGCAATAAAGCCTATTGGAGCGTAGCCCAGGCCGTCCAAGTGGGGGACGCGGCGGTTAAAAGCGATGCACTCGCTTCCCTTTACGGCCAACTCAAAGACCGGGCGGTCGCCATCGACCTGGATGGCGTGCTCCGGCAGCTGGGCATATCCGAGCAGGCCGGCGCGATTCGCTTTGATGATCACGCGCCGCTAGCGGAGCTGCGCCGGTCGATTACATCCTTGAGAAAGCCGGATGGATCTTCAACCAAAGCATGCTTCATCACCGAATGACGCTTGCACGGATGCGCGCCCAGGATGCCCCCGCCTTCCTGCACTTGAACAAGCACGAGCATTACATTTGAATGGCTTCCTCCCAGAGTCACGGCCCCAGCAGGAACTCCCATGCACGCAGCACTCTCTCTCGCCCTGTCGACGCTGATCACGCTGAGTGGCTTGGCAGCATCCGTACCTGCCACGGCCGTTACCGTGCAGCCATCACCGGCCACAACCACTTCCGATGTCAGCTTCAAGGCCAGCGATGGCGTGACGATCTATGGCAAGTATTATCGTGCTGCATCGCCACACGCCCTGATCGTGCTGTTTCACCAGGCCGGCTCCAGCAAGGATGAATACAAGACCATTGCGCCCAGACTCGCTGCAGCCGGATACAGTGCACTGGCCATCGATCAGCGTTCGGGCGGCGAACTGTTTGGCCCGAATCAAACCGTGCAAGCACTAGGCCATTCCGCCGACTACCTCGATGCCAAGCCCGACCTCGAAGCGGCGCTGTCTTTTGCCAAAAAGCAGAAACTGCCGATTATCCTTTGGGGTAGCAGTTATTCGGCGTCGCTGACCGTGGTGGTGGCGGCGGAGCATGTCAACCAAATCAGCGCCATCGCGGTCTTTTCGCCGGGTGAATATTTCGACGCGTCGCCTTCGATGATCCGCTCTGCCGCGTCGAAGGTCACGGTTCCGTTCTATGTCACTTCCGCCAAGGATGCCGGCGAGATCGCAGCGGCCAAGGCCATCCTGGCAGCGTCACCCGCCAAGCTCAAGGTTCAATACGTTCCCACCACCGGCGGCGTGCATGGCTCTTCTACGCTGATCGCCAGCCGCGATCCGCAGGGTGCCGAAGACAATTGGAAGGCGATCCTGGGATTCCTTGGCCAGTTGCCGTTGTAGGCTGGGATGACAATCCCAGCATGCCATGCACGGGTATAAGCAATGCTGGGATTGTCATCCCAGCCTACGTTTCATCGGCCCCTGTCATCGGCGCGCAATTTCAACACCGCCATCTTTTCCGACACATCCTGGCCCTGGCGCGGCAGATGGCCAGACATCACCACATGGTCGAAGACGATCAGCGTTTTTCCGGGCGATAAGCGCACCACCTGCCGGGTCGCCAGGTTCAGCATCAGGCGATACCGGTGGAACCTCGGATCGCCACGCGGTTCATCCGGAAAATCCTTCAGCAAGATGTGAGGGTGGTCATCCACCAGCACCAGGGCCGGCTCCTGGTAGTAGTCGATGGCGATGCCGGCGGTGAACTTGACTTGTTCGGCCGCGCCTTCGATATGAAAGCGCGGTTCCAGTTCGTGCAGGGGAATCAACAGCGCATTCGGGATGCTTCTTCGATGCTCGACGCGTTCGCCCGAAAAACACAGATAAGTGGGCCCGAGCCCTTCGTGTTGCTCGGCCATGTTCAAGGCGACCAGCACGATTTCCTTGCCTTGCCGGTAGTAGAGACCGGGCTGTGCCTTCTCAGGCAGGCAGGCGTTGCTCAGCTCTTCCATGGAAACCGGGTTGAACTTCATGGCCATGAACTTGAGGCCCCCTTCGCCCGTATCCAGCATAGTGCGGCCAGCCGGCGGCTGCACTCGGTGTACTGCCACACGTAAGATAAGCGGAGCTGTCCATTCCCATCGATGACGCGAGCGCTAGTGGATTACACGTTCTGGACTTTTGTCTATACCGCCGGGGCCGTGCAGGCCGCCTTGTTGGCCATGACCCTGTGGCGCCGGCCTGCCAACCGTGCCGCCAATCATCTGTTGGCCGTGTGGGTGGCACTGAGTGGCGTTGACCTGGCGGTAAAGGCGCTGTATTGGCACCTGCTGTCGCCAGAATGGTTCCGTGCCTACCGCTTCGTCGCGCTGTTTCCGTTTCTGTACGGCAGCCTGTTCTATTTGTACGTGCGCGCACTGGTCGAGGAACGCAAGTTCCAGCCGCGCGACTTGGTGCACCTGGCCGGCTTCGCCGTCATGCTGGTGTTCAATGCCTATGTCCTGCTCGGCAGTCATGCGCGGCTGCAATCGATGTCGGCACGCTGGATCGCCGGCGAGCGCGCCATCGGCGCCTGGTTTGACGGGCCGCTGTTTCTCTACAGCTTGTCCTACGTCGTGGCTGCGCTGGTCCGGGTACGCAGCTATCGCCGCCAGCTGCGCGAGTACCGCTCGGATGCCGATCGCCTGTCGCTGCGCTGGATCGATGCGATGGCCGGCTTCCAGGTCGCGATCTGGAGCGTAGCCATCGTGCAATCCGTGGTGTATCTGCCGATCCTCAATTACGGCCTGTTGTTTGGCCTGGTCGCGGCGTGGGTATGCATGGTGGGCTGGTTCAGCCTGGGGCAGCCGCCGGTGGTGAGCAAACCCGAAGCAGCCTCCGTACCGGATGAGCGTGACGCTGCTGCGGCGACGGACACGGCACGTTTTGCCGAAGTCGAAGGACGCCTGGCGCAACTGATGAGCGGCGAGGCGCCGCTCTATCTTGAGCCGGCGCTCACCATCGGGCAGGTCGCCAAGCGCAGCGGCTATCCGGAATACCTGGTCTCGGCGGTGATCAACCGGCGCCTGGGCGGCAGCTTCTGTGATTACGTCAACCGTCTGCGGGTAGAGGCCGTGCGTGCGTACCTGGTGGATGCTGACGAGTCACGAACCATCCTCGACCTCGCCTACGCCTGCGGCTTCACCTCCAAATCCACCTTCAACGCGGCATTCAAGCGGCAGGTCGGCGATACGCCCAGCAATTACCGCCGGCAGCACGCCGCGGCAGCTATCACCTGATCGCAAGCGCGGCCGATCCCGTGCGATGCAATGCGGCGATGATCCTGGCGGTCGCATCGCCGATGCCGGTGCTGCCGCCTTGCACGCTCAGCCCCATCCGCACCACCACCAGGTGCTCGGAAGGCACGATGATGACGTACTGCCCGAAGGCGCCGCGCGCGTAGAACATGTCTTTGGGCAACTGCGGCATGCCCCACGGGGCGTCCCATACCGGCACGCTGCCCTGGTTCACCAGGTTGGTCCAGAAGCCGGCGCCATAACCAGTATCCAGCGTCTGCGAATGAGCATAAGTCGCCCATCCTTCCGGCAGGATGCGCTTGCCGTCCACCACACCGTCATCCAGATAAAGCTGGCCGAAGCGGGCAAAGTCGCGCGCGGAACCATACATGAAGCCGGAACCGAGCAAACTGCCGCTGACGTCGGTTTCGATCACCGAATGGTTCATGCCCAGCGGCGCGAACAATTCATCGCGCACGAACTTCTCGGCGTCGGCGGCCGTGCCGCCACTGGCTTCGCCAACCAGCTTGGAAAGCAATGCGTAGCTGAGGTTGCTATAGCCCCAAGCGGTGCCGGGCGCATGAGCAAGCGGCATGCGTGCGGCATAAGCGGCCGTATCGGCCTCGCGAAACCACATGTGGGTGGCCGGGTTGACCGGGCCTTCGGTTTCATCGAAGGGCAGCCCGCTGTCCATGCGCAGTAGTTGATCAACCGTAATGGCGTGGCGCGGGTCCGTAGGCGATGCCCAGGCAGCGATCGGCGCGGCCTGGTCCGGGTGCAGCTGCCCCTGGCGCACCAGGATGCCGATCAGCGCCTGCATCACCGACTTGGTGATCGAATGTCCCCAGATCGGCGTTTGAGGACCGTAACCGGGAGCGTAGCGCTCGGCGATCAGGTGGCCGTCATGCAGCACCACGACGGCTTTGGTCAGGCGTGGATGCGCCGGATCGGGTTCGGCGAAGGCAAGCTCAAGCGCCGCGCGCAGCGCAGGGTCGACCGGCGTGACGACTTGCGGACCGAAGGTATCGGGCACGGAGTGTACGTCGACGGCAACTGCCTTGGGCGCCGGATCATCACCGAATACAAGCGTGCAGCCCAGACCGGCACGGTATTCCGAGCGGGCCTGGAACAAGCCCAGCACCCGGCTGCGCACGTTTTGGCGCGCACGATCCACCGTGTAGCTTGCCGCCCAGGCGATACTACCCAGCAATGGCCGCTGCTCCTGCGCAAAGACCCGATCGGGATCGACCTGCGACACGAAGGCCGCCGCGCACAAGGATTGGCTGACCGAGGCGGCAGCGATGTGTAGTGCCTCCCGCTTGGACGCTACGAAGGCGCTGCCGATCAGCACCAGCACAAGCAGGCTAGACAGGGCGTAACGGGCAAATCTCATGGCTAGGACTCCGGGACGAGAGGCCTGCAGGATGGGCCTGCGAGGCCGTCCCATCGTCCTGTTCGGCGGATTCGTACGGCTGCACCGCGAATTCGCACGCGTCAGGGGCGCAGCAGCACCTTGCCCTTGCGTCCCGATTGCGCGCTGCCGACGGCGGCCTGGCCAACTTCGGCCAGATCGAAGATCGCCTCCACCGGCAACTTCAACTCGCCGCTCGCCGCCAGGCGCAGCAACTCCGCGATCAAGCGGCGCCGGGTTTCGGCATGCATGGCGGCGCTCACCTTGCTACCCCAAAAACCCTTCACCGTGACCTGCTTGAATATGAGTTCGGCCGAAGACAGCTGCATCGACCCTTCGCCGGTGGCGCCGAAGGACACCAGCAGGCCGTTCTCGCCCAACAGCGCCAGCAGATCGCCGCTGGCCTTGCCGCCGAGGGAGTCGACCGCCGCGCGGATCGGCGCGCCTGCCGTGATCGAAAGCACGTGCTGCTGCCACTCGTCCTGCGTGGTGGACACGGCGTGCCCGATGCCTAGCGCAGCGAGTTCTCCCACGCTCGCGTCACGACGCACCAGGTTGATGACGTGGATGCCGCGCGCCTTGGCCACGATCGCCAAAGTCTTGCCGACCGCGCCGCTGGCGGCGTTCTGGATGATCCAGTCGCCATGCTCTACGTGCAGGAAGTCCAGCAGGGAAATGGCGCTGAACGGCATGGCGATCAGCTGCGCCGCCACTTCGTCGGAGATCAGCTCGGGCACCGGCACAACCGCTTGGGCCGGAGCGAGGAAATATTCCGCCCAAGTACCGTGCACGGACGCCACGGCCACACGCTGCCCGACTGCAATGCCCTCGACTCCAACGCCCAAGGCGTCGACGATGCCTGCCGCTTCGGAGCCGCCAATCGCCGGCAGTGTCGGTTTGTAGCCGTACTGGCCACGGACGGTCCACAGATCGTGGTTATGGATCGGCGAGAGCAAGGTTCGAATCCGAACCTGCCCTGCCCCAGGCTCTGGTACGGGGCTGTTACCCAGGGCGAGCACTTCGCCGGGAACACCAAACGAGGCATGGATGGCACTACGCATGGCTCTGCTCCTTGATGAGTGGCCGATTCATCTGGGGCACCTGCAATCGACTTCAGTTTGCTCCCTTTTGGTAGTTGGCGCCAACGAGGCCCGTAGGCTGGGATGACAATCCCAGCATTGCCATGCATGCGCCATCGCGATGCTGGGATTGGCATCCCAGCCTACTAGATCATCCGTTCCATACCATAAGGTGGGCCTTCGCCTAAATGACATGGCCATAACGCAGCCATCTGATTTTTCCGTGATTCGAAAGAAAAAAGCCCGCATGCCTCAGCCCCAAGCCGTGCCACCGGCGCGGCGTTGGGGTGAGTTGCATCGGATGCTTGTCACATCCTCAACGGAATGCCATCACTGAACGATGGGATGGGCGATCTCGCATTGGTTGGTGTCGTTGGACCAAGTGCTTTGCATCGCAAAGGAACCCGTGCCCATGCTGACATTGGCCAGTGCTCCCTGACCGGAGGTGATATATGCACACTCATCGCCGTTTTCAGGACCACCCGGTGGATTGTTCGGATTGGCCCAGCCGCCCAATGGGAACTGGTCGGTGATCGTTTCGGCGTATTCATGGCCTTCCGCCATAGAGAAAGCGTCCAGATTGTTGCCCGGATTGACATAGCCCGCGCCACAGCCTTGGTCGGACACATAAGGCAGGTTGGTGTATGCAATGTCACCGTAGGGCGAGCTGTCGTAATCGTGCCACGCACAGAAATCGCCTTCCTGGAAGCCATCAGGATCGGCCCCCGTGGGCGACACGATCACGTACTGCACATAACGATTGGAATCGGAAGTGGTGTTGCCGAAATGCGCCGCAGCGTTCTCGGCTTCCTGCGCAAGTTGCGCTTGGGTCGCATTAGGCGTGGGTTGCGAGTTGTCGTACCACACCCCGGCAAGCACTCCACCTGTGGGATACCCGATCAACGGGGCACCGGATGGACAGGACGTCGCACCCTTTGCCACCAAGGGGCCATCGCAATACTGGGTCATCGTGCCCGACCACAGTTCGCCACCGGTGCCCAGGCCCTTTAAAAGCTCCTGCAGATAGGGCGCGGCGCCGTTGGGATCATTGTCAAAGTTAAGGTCGCCGTTGGTGTCGGTGCTTACGTTGCCCCAAGTACTGCCATAGAACACCAGGTAAACCTGGGGCGTACCACTGGTGACACCAACGCCATCCACGCCGCCGCCGAAAGCCAACGTCTTCGGGCCGGTGTCGGCGGCCCTCATGCCCAATTGCGCCGCATAGGCTCTCATTCTCGCGTGGGCCTCAGGTGTGGGCATCACCCCATGTCGATAGGGATGTCCATAAGCAGGCGAATAGGGATTGTTAGTGATCGGCCTGGCATTTTGGGCTGCAAAAGCACTACCCGCCGCGAACGCAAGCAAGCCAGATATGGACGCCACTTTAAGCAGTTTGCATTTCGTATGTTCGAACATGTTGACTCCTCATTTATGCAGAGAACAAAAGAACCCGCACTGCGGCTGCCAAGCCACAGCATTCCGCTTTAGCGGGGCTGGTTTCGCTCCTGGTCAAAAAATGAAGCTTCGTCGTTTTCCTCAGCGCTGCGCGCCCCTCTCTCCCTACGGGCATACGCTCGGAATGCTTACGCAAAAGCCGAAATCTTCGGCCCATGTCCTTGACAAAATCGTTTGCCCCATTACCCCATCGATGATCCAAAAACTACCTTGACACAAGCTCAAATACGAACCAAAACGAGTCCATATATATTGAATAATTTTCGCCTTTACTTCTAAGACGTCTTGAATGGGAAAACACCTAATGATTTTTATTCATTAACAATCCATCTAGGTGACGAAAGCAAAAAAATATGTTTAAACGTTCAAATACCAATGTGAGCGACTTCATACTATGGGAATTCGGGTGACTTTGCCTTGCACGATATCGTTGACTGCAAGGCTGATTCCGGCAAAGGTTCCCGTAGGGGAAAAAATGGAACTGCGGCATGCAGACCGCTCGCTCAAACCTTCAAGTGAGGGTTGCTTCGCATGAAATGGGAATCGGTCTATAGCGCACTCTCGGAGCTAAATCACCCACCCTTTCCGCTCGAAGCGGGAGAGCTGCAGGTTCTATTCGACTCCGTGCCGGATGTGTTGTTTTTCGTGAAGGATCTAGCCGGCCGCTATCTGTACGCGAATGCCACGATGGTGCGCCGTCTCGGCCTGAAATCGCGCACTCAGCTCATTGGCAAACGGGTGGATGAGCTTTATCCGATCGGACTAAGCGCCAGTTACGCCAAACAAGACAGGGATGTATTGGAAGGGGCCATCATCCACGATTTGCTGGAACTGCACCTGTACCCCAATAGCACGCCAGGATGGTGTCTTACCTGTAAACGCCCCATTTATATGGACAACAAAGTGCAAGGACTCATGGGAATTTCTCGCGATCTTGATCGCGTCGAGGCGCGTGGTGACCACTACGAAAAGCTACGCGCGACCCTGACTTATCTCAACGAACATTTTTCGGAAACCATTTATGTGACCGACCTGGCGAAGCAGATCGGTTTTTCCGTATCAAAGTTGGAACGGTCCTTTCGCAGCGTTTTCCAGCTCACCCCCTTGCAGCTGGTTGCACAGCTGCGGATCCAAGCGGCCATGCATGAGTTGCGGGGAAACAAAAGTGTCGCCGATATAGGACAAAGCTGCGGCTTCTCGGACCAGTCCGCGTTTGCACGACGATTCAGGGAACTGGTAGGGATGTCACCGAGCGAATATCGAGCAAAATTCAGCGCGGAAGCGACCGATAGCACCGCGACTGCCTCAACAGCTTCTACCCGGCAAGATCAAAACCGACGATCAGAATAAGCCAGATAGCTTGGCATCCACGGAACACCGGACTTCTTGAAGGAACCGCATTCGCGATCCTGTTGGTGAAATCGAACTGATGACAGCTGGCTGCTGCAAGATGGTGATAAAGCCATGCCGTAACTGACTTCGGCATGTCCCAACCTACTCTTCAACGGGAGCATAACTATGTCAAGTTCAACATTGATTGGCATGCGTCGTTTTCTGTGCGCAATGATCGTCGCCATTATCATGTGTCTTCAATTGGCCGCGATTCCCGTCGCGCACGCCCGGTCGTTACAAGTGGTGATGGTCGGCACGCCCATGAACCAAGCTTTGCCAGACGATCTACAGCGCACCTGGCATGATGCCGCTAGACGTTCGCTTCCATCACGTGAAGGTTGCTTTACGGTTTCCTACCCCGCCCATGCGTGGATGCAAGTACCCTGTTCGCAACCGGTCTTTTTCATGCCTCCACACATTCCGTCCTACTTGCCACGCACCGGGCCGATGAACAGCAAGGGTATTGTGAGCCGCTCACAAAGTGCGCTGCAAACCATAGGAAACGGCGTCGGTGACTTTGTTGCTAACGCCACAGGTGGCCCCATTTCCTTGGCCGAAGGATCGTTCCCCGCTATTACCAACCTGATCGAGATAAATGATCCCGTAAACGGAAGCAATACGTATTCTCTTCAGCTCAACTCGAATTTCTTTACGGTTACTGATTCCTCGGTTTGCAACGACTGCACGGGATGGGTGCAGTTCGTCTACCAGAACATGCCCAATTCGGGCGTGGCCTACGGCTCCCTGTGGTACATCCTTCTCAATCAGACTTCGTGCCCGTCGTCTGCTTGGGAGCTTTATTATGGCAACTGCTTTCTTTCCTACTACGTCAGTGTTCCCATGCAGCCGATTGCCGGCTTGAGCAATATCCGCGTTTACGGTCAAACTGCAAACGGTACGGATTCGATGACGGTTGCCGTCGGCAGTACGCTCTACACAGTCAATCAGCCAAGTGTGCTCGGGGATTTTTCTTCAGCCTGGCAAAGCGCCGAGTACAATATTTTTGGAGTGGGATCCTACGCAGCGGTGGGCTTCAATGACGGAGTTTCGTTTTCCGTCCTTACAAGCATCGCCAATGGGACCACCAACGCCCCGTCCTGCTCAAGCACCAGCTATACCGGCGAGACAAGTGCACTCAATTTGACAAGCCCTTGCAGCACAAACGGCGGCACCCTGCCCTCCATTTCATTTACCGAAGGTAACGGCGGTGGCACTGCTGCGCCTATCGCACCCACGCCATAGGCCTGAGCATTGCTAAAACAATCCCCTGGCGGCAATGGCCCGCCAGGGGTACAAAGCTCGATGCCTCATGAGGGCGATTACAGACCGTTGAACGACTTCCACGCCGACAGCAGGTTGGCGGTATTCACCGAACCCAAGCCATTGGCGAAACTCCAGCCGGCTTTTGCTGCGAAGGCTGCCGTAGTCTTGTCGTACTTCGTGGCGCTGGACGAGGTCAGCCCGATCTTGGCCTGCCCCGCACCCTGGAGGTTTTGGATCGTACCGTAGAAGTAACAATCAGTTGTGGTTTGACCTTGCAGCTGAACGCACTGCGTGGCATTACCGCCATCGGTGATGTTATGGAACACGCACTGGCTGGTGCCCCCGGAGCCGTTGTCGGCATTGCACGCAGCAAGCGTCGACGGCACCGAACCGGCTGGGCCACCGAATTCGTTCCGAGCCAACTCGTACAAAGTGGGAGCGGCATTGCCCTGATTTACCGACCCGCCCGCGCTGACCATCCCCTGATCGATCAGCGCCTGGATGCCGGCAAACATCGGCGACGACAGTGACGTGCCGCCTTCCAGGACTACCGGCGAACTGAAGTTTGGCTTACACGGATAGGCACCTGTACAAAGGATCACCGAGGAATAGCCGCCATAGGAGCCAGCGAACAGCGAGATGTCCGGCAGGTCACGCGATTGGTCCTTGGCCGCGCCGTGCACAATCCGCTGCCATGCGGGCTTCCTGTCGACCGAAGACGCTCCACCGCTACCGCTTTCCGATGTGACGTAATCGCCCTGGGGGTCGTAGATCAACGCGTTCTTGCAAAACTGCAAGGCGCTGCCATGGATCAGGTCCTTAGCGGCACGGGTATTGCCACAGGACTGGTTCCAGGTAATTTCCGGCACGTACGACTTCGCCGATCCATACACCGGATTCAACGTCGTGTTGAAGTACTTGCTACTCGTGCCATCGAGTACGTCCGCAGTATCCGAGCCGCCGACGCTGGTATCGTTGGGTGAGGAGGCAAAGGAATTGGCGTCGATGGCAGGCCGGCCGTTGATGATCGAACCGTTGAAGCTGGGATTGGAACCGGAATCGCCGGTCGACACAAAAACGGAGATACCTTCCGCGTCTGCCTGCGCCCACATCATGTCAATTGCCGTCTTACTGGGAGTATCGGTAAAGCCCTCGCCGAAACCGTAGCTGGCACTGATCACATTGGGGCGCGATGCTCCATTGATCAAATTGCTCGCAGCTGTGAACACGCCGCCAAAGAAATTGCTGCTGCCGGCGTCATTGCACGTAGCCACCCAGATCGACGCCCCCGGTGCGATGGCGGTGGCATATTCCGAATCGAGCACGGTCTCGATGCTCTCCCCCGTAGGGCTGTTGCCGCCTGGATCGGTACAGTTGCCCGTATCAGGCGACAACAGCGGCTGGAACTGCTTGAAAGTTCCGCCGTAGCCGCCCAAACCAAACTGGCTGACGAAGTTCGGCCAGTCCGATACGTCCATGTCCTGGTCTTCCACCACCGCAATGGTGATGCCCTTGCCGGTCACTCCGCTGCCGTACAAGGGGGAGGTGTTGTACATCGTCTGCATGTCGTAAGGCGCAAAGCCACGTACACCTCCATTGAAATTCACCATCGGAGCGGGAGCGCCACCGATACGGGTGTTGGCGCCGGGCGCCAGCTGAATCTTGAAGCGCTGACTGGATGTATTGAACTGCGCGATCTTCGGCTGCTGGTGCAAAGCTTGCGGCCTAAAATCATTCAGGCCCGCCACACCTACCACCACGCTGTGTAGTGCCGCCGGCATGCTGATATCGCTAGCATTGGCGATATGGCTGACCTTGTTAACGATATAGTGGTTTTCCTGAGTGTGGAAGGCTTGCCGCACCTGTCCTGCGGTGCCGCTGAAATCGATCTGCATCTTGTTCGCCAACACACCGTTGACCTTGAAGCCCTGCGAAATCAGCCAGGACGTTACAGCGCTTATATCCGTGTCGGCTACGCCGAAAGCCCGACCATACTCGGCCGGCGTCAGCCATTGATGAAACTTGGGCGAGGAACGATCGTGCTGCGCGGCGATCAACTGACTCAGTGCGGTCGTGCGCAGGGCGCTGCGTCGCAGGACCAGTTGCATATGGTTCATCGGGGTGGAATCAGTCACCGCGCGCGCGGGCGCCAGGCTGTCAAGCATCGATAAATGCGTATTGCCCAGAGCAGAAACGACTCTATTGTCTATGGTTTGAGTAACTCGCGGCGCTTCGGTGATGGTGAGACCCGCCAGCGCAGCGTTTGAAGCAGAAGCCAGGGCGGTCAAAGGCAGCGTGGCGAGGGCTGCCGCCATGGATACGCCGATCATCACATGCTCGGTTTTCACGTCTTTTCTCCCTTGAGATTTAAATGAGAAAGCGAGTCCCCCTGTGATGGAATTGCCAGCCTGTCCATACAGGCGTCTTAGTTACCTCTCTGTCATAAGGAATGGATAAGTCGTCGCGCCGCCATCAAGGTCCGACGTGACTACATGACGCGGCAAACCTGACTTGCCTTAACCATCTCGACAAACCACACGCAATAATCTAGACGTCTAAATTTAGAATTATTTAGACGTCCAAATGCGATCCCCACGCTGATAATGAACGAATAAAAAAAGGAATCACCCACCTAGGGAAAACCCTAGGCTGGCGACATCATTGAAAAACCACCCTTATGACAAAGCCAGAGCACGCCACCGCTTTGCCTGGCGACGCCCTTTTCTATGCGATATGCGATATATGCAAGTAAAACCCCTGTTCAACCTTCGTCATTCAGTGCTGACCCTCGCCGTCAATGACGGGATGACGAATGCGCCGACGTGCCTTTCCAACGCAGGCATCACTGGGGAAACCAATAATTTGAATCTCGGCGCTTGCACGGCATCCCGAGGTTCGCCCAGTGGCGCCTTGCCATCGATTCAATTTACCGAATCGAACTGAAAGAACAAGGCTGGGATGACACTCCCAGCACCCGGGCACCGCAGAGCAAGCTGGGATTGGCATCTCAGCCTACGATTACAAAGCCAGGCATCGCATCACGGGCGCAGCAGCACCTTGCCCTTGCGCCCAGGATGCATGCTTGCGGCCGCTGCTTTAGCGGCATCTGCAAGGTCGTAAACGCTATCGACGGGCAGTTTCAGCTCACCTCCGGCGGCAAGGCCCAGCAGCTCTGCGAACAACCGCTGCCTGGTCTCCGCAGACATGGCGGCATTGACCTTGGTAGCCCAGAAGCCCTTGACGGTGGTGTGCTTGAAGATCAGGTTGCCCGGCGAAATTTGCATCGGTTCGCCCGTCATGCTGCCAAAAGACACCAACACGCCGTTTTCGCCTAGCAGTGCCAGCAGATCGTCGCTGGCGCTGCCACCGATGGAATCGACTGCCGCACGGATTGGCGCGCCTGCAGCGATCGAGCGCACCGTCTTCTTCCAGCCTTCCTGAGCGGTCGACACGACATGATCTATACCCAACGCAGCGAGTTCATCCACGCCCGCGTCGCGCCGCACCAGGTTGATGACGTGGATACCGCGCGACTTCGCAAGCGTTGCCAGCGTTTTGCCGACCGCACCGTTGGCGGTGTTCTGGATGATCCAGTCGCCGCGTTTGACCTCCAGGTATTCCAGCAAGGAGACCGCGCTGAACGGCATGGCGATCAGTTGCGCCGCCACCTCGTCCGTAACGACCTCCGGAACCGGCACCAGTCCTTGCGCAGGGGCCAGGAAATAGTCTGCCCAGGTGCCTTGCACGGATGCCACTGCAACACGTTGCCCGAGCGCAACGCCCTGCACGCCCTCGCCCAATGCGTCAACAATGCCCGTCGCTTCGGTACCGCCGATGGCGGGTAGTTGCGGCTTGTAGCCATACTGACCACGAATGGTCCATAGATCATGATTGTGAATAGGCGACAGGACGGTTCGTATCCGAACCTGTCCCGCACCGGGTTGCGGCACGGGACTATCGTTCAAGGCGAGAACTTCGCTGGGTTCGCCAAACGCGGCATAGCTTGCACTGCGCATGAGTGCACTCCTTATAAAAGATTGAATGAACGTCGCCCGCAAGCAAGCTTGGCGTTTGAATCACGCTGTGTGGCGAATCACGCCAGCAGCGCGAGCAAGGCCTTAGCTGCAGCTTCGGAACTGGCCGGATTCTGGCCGGTGACAAGGTTCCCGTCAGTCACCACGTGGGATTGCCAATCCGCGCCCTTCTCGTAGCGGCCGCCAAGGCGCTGAAATTCGTCTTCGATCAGGAACGGCACGACGCTGGTCAGTCCGACAGCAGCCTCTTCGCTGTTGGAAAAGCCCGTCACCTTGCGGCCGGCAATCAGCGGCCGACCGTCTTCTGCACGCGTCTTGAGCAAGGCACCTGGCGCATGACAGACCAGTCCTAACGGCTTGCCAGCGCGCTCGACGGATTCGATGAGTGCGATCGAGGCAGCATCTTCTGACAGATCCCAAAGCGGACCGTGGCCACCCGGGTAGAACACGGCGTCGAACTCGGCAACGTTGATCGAAGCCAGCTTTACCGTTGTCGCCAACTGCTTCTGCGCGTCCAGGTCGGAGCGAAAACGGCCGGTAGCTGGCGTCTGCGCGCCGGGCTCATCACTTTTGGGGTCCAGCGGCGGCTGACCACCGGCCGGCGATGCCAGCGTGATCTGCGCGCCGGCATCCTTGAACACGTAATACGGAGCGGCGAACTCCTCCAGCCAGAAGCCCGTCTTGTGGCCGGTATCGCCGAGGCGGTCATGCGAAGTCAGTACGATCAGGATTTTCACGATATTCCCTTTGTGCTAATTCAAATTAATCTTGAGTAGAGCTGGTTACCGTGCCATCGCACGCCAGCAAGTGTTCGGTCGCGAGCATCGCGTGCTGCAGCGGGGCCTTGTTCTGGCCCAGCTTGGCTAGCAGCGCCGCCCCCAACCACATCTGATAGAGCACCCGCGCAACAGCCAGCGATGACGCGCCGGACGGCAACGAGCCATCTTCCCGTCCTTCGCTGATCACCGCGGCAATTCGCGCCTGCAGTTCTTCCACCCCGGCGTTCAACACGCAGCGCATGCTCTCGGACAAATCCGATACTTCGGCCGCCAGTTTCACCACCAGGCAGTTCTCACCCCAGGGGTCTTGGCCCGATGCTTCGAGCCAGGCTTGCCAGTAACACATGAGGCGATCACGGCCACTGCCCGTTCCCGGCGCCAGGATGGCATTGAGGCGCTCTCGGTAGTCGTCTGCGTACTGCTGTAATAACGCGCAGCCGAAATCTTCCTTGGATGGGAAGTAGTGATAGAACGAGCCCTTTGGCACACCGGAGGTCTGCAGAATTTCCTGCAGGCCGGTGCCGACGAAGCCCTTACGCAGTACCAGCAACATCCCCGCATCGAGGATCTGCTGGCGGGTGGCCTTTGCTTTTTCAGTCAGTAGCATGCTGACTAGGCTACGCAAGAATAGACCGGTCGTCTAGTATTGATTTGGAATAAGCAGGAAGGCCGCCCAGCCTCTTTTAAGGGAAAATATTTTCGGTTATCATGGAAATCATGAAGCCGAAAGACGAAAAGAAACTGGACGCTGTGGTGGCTGCCACTTGCCGCTTAGCGGCCGAACGCGGGCTGTTCGGGCTGACCCTGACAGAAATCGCCAAAGCGGCCGGCATCGGCACCAGTACGCTCTATGTGTATTTCGCCGACAAGGAGGCGCTGTTCAACGAAGTGTTTCGACGCGCCAAGCACGAAGCGGTGGATTTCTATGGCAGCGACGTCGATCCCACAGCACCACTGAAAGCGCAGGCTCGCCAGGTGTGGAACAAGATGATCGATCACCGGCTCCAGCGTTACGACCAGGTCAGCTTCATGGAGCAATTTGTCGGCTCGTCCTTCATGAATGAGGAAAGCCGCAGCTATAGCGCACGGATCAGCGGCGGGCTGACGCAGATCTTCATCGAGGGGCAGGAGGCGGAGATCCTAAAAGCGGTACCCGTCCCCTTTTTGGCCTCGCTGGTGGTCGGTTCGGTTCGCGAGACCGCACGGCTCATTCGCGCGCAGTCCATCCTCGATACCGAAGAAAGCCGCACGACGGCTTTCCAGCTCTGCTGGGATGGCATCCGAGCATAATTTTTTGCCTTTTAACCGAATATTTTTTCCCCCAAAAGGAATCGAGTCATGTCGACCGTAACCTCCCCTGTAGTCCTGGTCACTGGTGCTTCCAGCGGCATCGGCCAAGCCGCGGCGACTTTGTTCGCCGAGCGTGGCTGGCGCGTCGCCGCCACTATGCGCAAGCCTTCCGATGGCACGCCGTTAGCTGCACTTCCTAAAGTTACCGTGCTACCGCTTGATGTAACCGACCCCGCTTCCGTCGACACCGCAGTCGCGGCAACGCTAGACCGTTTCGGCCGCATCGATGTGCTGGTCAACAATGCCGGCTATGGCCTGTTCGGTCCTTTCGAAACGGCGACCGACGAACAAATCCGCCGGCAGTTCGCCACCAATGTCGATGGCATCTTTGCCGTGACTCGTGCGGTGCTACCAACGATGCGCCGTCAGGGCTGCGGCAGCATCATCAATGTCGCCTCGCTGGGCGGGCTGATCACCCTGCCCTTTCTTTCTCTCTATAACGCAACCAAATTCGCTGTGGTGGGCTTTACCGAATCCTTGTCCTTCGAACTTGCGCCGCTCGGCATCCGTGCGAAATACGTGGCGCCGGGCGGAGTGGCTACCGATTTCGCCGGCAGGTCGCTCGCGCGCACCTTCCATGACAACGAGCACGCCTATAGCGATAGCTTGTCCAAGGTCATGACCGCGATGACCATACGGCGCGACAACTATTCCACTGCCGCGTCGATCGCCGAGGTCATTTTCACGGCGGCGACCGACGGCACCAACCAGGTTATGTATCTCGCCGGCGCGGACGCCGAACGCTCCTTCGCACTGCGCCAGAGCCTGTCGGAGGCAGAACGATTGGCCGCGGTACGACAACATTCCGGCCTATGATCCTCTTGAAAGCGTGCCTGAGGCACTCACGCACGCTTGATGGTCGCGCTTAAGGATAGAAGGTCTGAGCCGGGATTGCAGTCAGTTGGCCGCCACCCAGGCAAGTGCCGCCATCGGAAGCATTCCCGAAAGTCTAGCCGTCGCTTCCACCTCAAACGCACGCGGAGCAAAAACACCCACCTAGGCGATCTCCTAGGTAGGGACAGCCACAATTGCCGCGTTGTCATAAAAGCGGTTAGCCATGCGCACATGACACGCCCATGCATCGAGCGGATTGCCTGCACCCTGCTCCGCTTCGGCATCTCGTGATCGGCCAAGCCGCTTGGGGATATTGCCAGGAGCCTCGGCGTTGACAGAAAAAGCTCTGTCTCTCGGCAGCATTGCCCTGATTTCGTAGGTTTTACGTTCAAGGTCTTCGATAGAAAAACCCAACGTTTACCATCCAAGGAGCCATCCATGCGAGCAAAAACTCCGTTCCGCGTTCGTCACCTGGCATTGGCCGCGACTCTTACCGGCCTTCTCACCGCAGCAGCTCTTCCCCTCGCCGTCGCAGCCTCGTCGATTCATGACATGCGCGCACAAGCAAACAAGGAAGCACTGGAAGGCTGGCACAAGTCGATCAAACATCTGCCACCGCCCACCGACGGATGCTTCCATGCCTCTTATCCCAGCCTTATTTGGCATAGGGTTGTCTGTGGGGAAGCGCCAGTTTATCGATCCGCCACGGCGCGGAAGTTTGGATCCGCCGCCAAGCGAATCGACGGTATCCGGAGCTTGATGAGCGAGCCTGCCGATACGGCCGGTAACGGCGCAGATTATGCAGCACAAACCACGAATACCACGATGTCGGCAGTGGGAAGCTTTCCTCAAGTGGCGGGCGTTACTTCAGAGAGCGGAGCGCGTGGAGCAAACGACTACACATTGCAACTCAATACCGACATCAACTCGTCTTCGACAGCTTGTTCTAGCTTTGGTTATGCGCAGTGCCAGGTGTGGGAGCAATTCGTGTACGCCACCAACTACGGCGGCGCAGCTGGGCAAGCGCAGGTATTCATCCAAAACTGGGTATTTCCCTCGGCGCAGGACTACAGCACCAGCGGCTGCCCCGCCGGCTGGAACGATTATCAGGGATCGTGTTACGTCAATAGCCAAGCTACCAACGTACCTTCAGCTGATGCAACGCAGCTAGCCAGTTTGACACTATCAGGGGTGGCGTCATCGAACGGAAACGACACGGCAACCTTCACCTATGGAACGGACGCCTATTCCGCCAGCGAACCTGACACCACCGTCAGCCTTTCGTCGTGGTGGAGCCAGTCGGAGTTCAATGTGGTCGGCAACGGCGGCGGATCGGCCGCGACTTTCAATAGTGGCACGTCCATCACGGTGAATCTTGCCGTCAACGATGGGACTACGAATGCACCAACATGCCTTGCAAACGCAGGCACTACGGGGGAAACCAATAACTTGAATCTCGGTGCTTGCACGGCATCGCAAGGTTCATCCGGCGGTGCTTTACCGTCGATCCAGTTCACGGAATCGAACTGACTGCAGAAAATTCCCGCCAATAATGGGACAAAGCCGGAGGTACTCCGGCTTTGTGGGGCGCAGCTTGCGTGTAGGCTGGGATGACAATCCCAGCATCTCCCATACCGTATGGAAGCTGCGATTAGCATCCCAGCCTACGCGCTCCGGCAGCCGGTCAGAACTGCCAGGACAAGTCTGCATTGAAACCGTCATCACGAAGCTGGCTGTGGAGCACGCCCTGATAACTCACCGCCAATACTACCGACTTGCTTAGCGTCATGCGCACCCCCGCTTGCCCGCTCAACCAGGCGCGGGGCATGCGGTTGCCGCGAATGACAAAGCTGGTCGCTGGCGCGTCGATGAAGCTGACCTGCGCGTCAGGCTGGCGATTACCCCACGTCGTCGTTTCGGAGAGACCGATGTAGGGTGTGGCCATCGATTCGCCGAAGCGCAACGTTCTGCCTAGCTTGAATCCCAGTTCACCCTGCTCACGGCTCTGCCTGATGCCGCTGTAAGCCAGCGATAGATCGCCCGCACCGTATTCGCTATACGCTTGCTGCGAAGAGCGGGCTGCGAGCAGATTGGCATACGGTTGCACGAACCAATCATGAGTGAAGCGGAAGTCGAAACCCGTGTTGACCTGCAATGCCGTTGACGATGAGTCGGGCTTGCCGGTGACGCCTTGCACACCGCCTGCGCCCAGATGGATGCTGCGGTCGGCGTAGCTCCAGCCATCGTCATGACTCAGCACGCCGCCGATAAACCATGCTGCATGCCGGTAATTCGCGTAGACCGCCAGCATGCCGTAGTGTGCGCGCACCTCAGAAGATAGTACGGGCGTGCTGGTGGACACATGTCCATAACCAAGCGCGCCGCCGATCTTGGCGTCCTGGCCGAGCGCGACTTCGGTGCCGAGCGCGACGCCGCCGCCGCTGAAATCGTTGGACTGAAATTCGCCGTGCAGGCTGGAGGCCAGGCCGAAGGCCTCGGCCCACAGGCGATGGTCGCCAAGCTCCTTGCCCAGCGGCTGACAGATCGCTTCATCGCGATCGTCTTCCCGGCAGCCCGGAGCATTCATCTGCGTGCTGACTGTGCCGATAAAGCGGTCGCCAAGCAGATTGATACCACGTACCGCCGCCACGCTGCTCTCGCCGGACATGGCTTCAAGATTGGCAGGCACGTTACCGCTGGCAACGCCATTGAGCGTGCTGAGGAAATCCGATGGCGCGCTGTATTGCAAGCTGTTCAAAGCCTGACCTACCGCAAGCTGGTTGCGGTTGCCACTGCCAACGGTCCAATCCAGCGGGCGCAGCATTTCCAGCATCAGGTTGCTGGAATAGTCCACACGAGCCAGCTCGGCGGGTTGGGTGCTCATTGCGGTCGGGGTAGCGCCCCCGGCAGTAGGTTTGAGCGCATTGACATCGACCCAGGCCGAGGTGCCCGACTGGCTGCTGGCATTGACGAATTGTCCGCTGACACTTGTCGCGCTGATCAGGTTGTAGTCGCGGTAGAAGTTCAGAGGTGCGACCGATAGCGGCAGCAACGACAACGTCATGCCGCCTACATTGGCCGCACCGCTCACCATCAGCTTGGTGCTCTGTCCCGTAGCCGGGTCGTAGCCGAACAGCAAGGTGCCGCCCTGGTTACTCAAGCTTCCCGCTGACAGCGTCGTACCACTGATGCTACCCGGCACTACCAGGCCACCTTGCACATTCAAGCGCCCGCTCAACGAGCCGTTGCCGGTCAAAACGCCTGCCGATGCGACATTGACGTCATTGAGTACGGAGCCGTTCAAGAGCATCACGCCGCTGTTGATCGTACTACCGCCGGTGTAGCTGGCCGCGCCATTGATGGTCAAAGTGCCAGTACCGTACTTGATCAAGGGGCGGTTACCAAACAGCAGCGCAGCATCCGGATTGGAGTCGTTATTGGCCAAACCAAATTGCAGCACCGTGGCATCGGCAAAGTTGCTGGTGACGTCATACAGCATCCAGGCTCCGCGACCGAAGGTACCGATGGCCATCGCATCGATCCTGGCCTCGTAGTCGATCGCCTTGACCTGCGCATTCGGCAGGCCATTGCCGAACCGCCGCCAGTTGCTGAGGTTGCCGGAGGCGTCGCTATCGGCAACCACCAGCGGGTTGCCCGCGTTGTCAAAGTTGTTCAGGCCACCGACCAGCAATGCATTGACGCCATTGCTGCTGATGAAACCCAGCGCGGCGGGGCGCGTGAAATTGACCGGAAAATGGACACTGAGGTCTTGCGCGGTCTTGCCACCATCGGTAGTGCTGTACAGGTAGTAATAGCCGGGTGCCGCGGCAAAAAAACGATTCTGGCTGCGCGGATCGAACAACACCGCCTCCGGCGCGCCTTTCGCCTGCGGGTAGGAAAACACCGGCTGCAAGTTGATGGTGTTCAAGCTGGTCCCGGTGCTGGCAAACAACATCACCCAGGACCACTGATTGCTGTTCCAGACCCATTTCCCGAAGCTGCCCGCCAACAACGCATACGTGTTGTCGTGGGTGCCAAAGTCGAGCGCATTGGTCCAGCCCGAGGCACCAGCGTAGTGCGACGGAAGTACCTGAAAGCAGCCATTCGCGCACTGCGTATCGCCCGCCGTATACGGTGTGGGCGCCACCTTGAAGTTGTCTTGCGCGACCAGGACGCCGGGCTGTACCGGTGTGGCGATCAAGCTCTTGTCGATATTGTTGAGCTTGAAGGGATTGATGAACAGGGTCGTAGTACTGTCCACCTGCACGGTCGGGGTATTGGCCGGCATCCACGACAACTGTGTCGTCTTGAACACATTGCCCTGGTCCGGCGCGAAATAGATGTCGGTGCTTACCGGCAAGTTCGCTATAAGCTTGTTGTTGCTGTCCGTCCAGGGTGCGGTGTGGACGAAATTGCCTTTCGCATCGGTGGTGAAACGGGTCAACTGGCCGAGATACTGGCCGGACAGATAGGTATAGCTGTAGCCCGGAGTGCTTAGGCCATTCACGGTTGCCACGGTGCCGTCACCAGTGACCAGGGTGGTGTAGACAGCGCGGTTGATATTGCTCTGCATCGCAGCTCCGTTGTCCTGGGCTGCAGCCGCGATCAAACCAGTATTCGGGTCCAGCCCAAGATTGTAGATTTCCAGCGCTTGCCGGCCGTAGTTCAAACCACGCCACACGCCGTTGACGCTGGTTGGATTGCTGCGGTAGTAGACGCCACCATCGGTGCCCATCAACAGATCACCGTTGGCGTCAAACGTCATCGCGCGGCAGTCCGGATGCACACTGGAATTGTCGGCGGTGAACGCGTCGGTCAAGGGCGCGTAAGTGATCGAACCGTCCACGTTCAGCGCCACACGCATGGCCGCCGCCGACCAGCCTGCAGGGCCATAACTGCCCACGCGATCGCCCGCCAGATAAACCACGTTGGGATGGTTCGGGTCGATAGCCAGTACCGAATGGATATAGGCCTGGCCGCCCGGATTGACGGTCAGCCCCGGGCTGATTTCGCCGATCTGCGCCAGCTGCTGTCGCAGCGCGTCCTGATTGGAAAGGTCATCGCCGCCGTCACGCGGATTGGAGCCTGGTGGCGATGGGGCGCCGTTGTTGGAAATGGTATTGGCAGCCAGCGCGACGGAGAGGTCGCTCCAGCTCTTACCGTTGTTCTGCGACAGAAACGCGCTGGCGAGCTGGCCAGCATCCGTATTCACGATGCCCACGGCCACCGAGCCGTTCGGACCCGCTGCCAGGCGCAACATGGTCTTCGTCGTCGCGTTGATCGCGCCATTCGCATTGGCGGCGCTGAAAATCAAGCTCCAGGTCTTGCCCGCGTCATCGCTGGTATACACCGCGGTATTGCTGGTCCCCGTTACACCGACATAAAAGCGATTGGGGTCCTTGGGGTCGGCAACCAGGGCCGAAGTCGGGCCAGGCGGCAGGCCGGAGCCGGTGACCTGATCGACACGTGCAAAGGTCTTGCCACCATCCGTACTGCGATAAAGGCCGCTGGCGCTGGTGTTGGCCTTCTCCTCCTCAAATCCGGCAGCCATGATCACCTGGCCACGCGCGGCCACGTTCAACATGCTTAGATTGGGCAAGACACCCTGACCGATATGCGACCAGCTCTGGCCGCCATTGCTGGAATACAGCAAACCCTGATTGGTCACGCCGCCGAACTCGGTGATGTACGCATCGGTTGCACCGGAACTGACATTGGCGATACCGGCCACCACGGTCATGCCAGTCGGGTCGGTAAGATCGAAATTGAAACCACCGATCGACAAGGAGCCCATCTTGTCGATCATCGGCGACCAACTCTTGCCGCCGTCGCCGCTGCGGAAAATACCGCCGTTAGGCGAGCCGGCAAGCATCAGATTGGTGTTGAAAGGATCGACCGCCAGCGCCTGAATCGCCCCGGACTGAGTGCCGTAATAAGGCACCGACGTGGTCGGCTGCCCCGCTCCCGGTAAATCAGCGCCATTCATGGCCCACCAGGGGCCTGTTTCACCGGCCGGTCCGGCTGGCGTAAAGGTTTGTGTGTGCCCAGGCATGGGCAGACACAGCGCAGCAACGATCATCGCCGCCAACAATTTTGGCGCACTCGAAATACGGTGTTTCAAGTTTCTCTCCCACTGCCCGTCCTTTTAACAGGACGGTGCCACCCTTGAAGTTGTTGTTATTTCGCGCATGCCCCCTGTCAACACGCGCAAAGCCCTAGCCGGCCATGGAACCAGTCGCGCGGGCACCTCAGCTTATGCAGCCGAGCACGCCGCACGCTTACCGGCGTCCGGAAAAAATGATCAAGATGTCCCCGCCACAAGCACCGCTTGCCGCCGATTCACGCCGAGCAGCGGAACCTGAGTGTTCTTAAAGCATTCCCCCAGACTCTTCCATCACGGCACAGACTCCAGCTCCGTGATGACTTCTTCTGGCGCAATCCATAACAAACATGCATTCGCCTTGATGGCTAAATGGATTAGTCATGACATGTTTGTTGCAACTATTAATCTCAAATCAACAGAACCCGTGTCTAGTTTAATTTGAGCGATTGCGACACGGAATTTTGCACATGCCTCATAGCATGCAACAAGGCAAGCTTTCGGGTGCCTTGCTGCGATACACGGAGCGTTTCGCTATTGCCTGACGTAGCGTCAGAAAAAGCGGGAGCTGACAAGCAGAAGCCGACCAGGTGACTGGCCGGCCTCTATTCGAATCGGTGGCTCGTGGGACGGAAATCGCTGCGCAGACCTTTGCCTATGGGCCGACCTCTCGTCCCCAAGACCTCCACAAGCATTGGCGCCGCCTACAAATCCCGGCGACGACTGCTCCCATACCACCGGAAATTCCGGCTATTGCACGTCCAATGTCTGCCCTCTGTCCGCTTACTAGGGTGATTTTGACCACCACCCGCTCCCTGCATAGGACACATCGTCGTAATAGGCATAGGCGCCTATGCATCCAGTCGCGTAGGGTGGGCAGTCCTGGCCAGGGCCAGTTCTAGCCAAGATCTGTACATAGTCCACGAGGAGCGTATCCATTGCAGCTTGTCCATTGGCGTCTACGTGAAACTCCCAGTAATACACCGTGTACTGCGGCGGACCGCCAAGGTCCTGAATCAACTCAATCGATCCGCCGGGGCAAACTTGGAAGGTCGCAATCACTGCGTTTGCCGCACCATACGGTGCTGTTACCGGTATATAGGTGTCATCCCCCAGGCTTCCGGTGGGATTGGGCGTCGGAGACCTTCCTCCACAACTGGAGCCGCAATGAGCTACTGCATGGTTGGTCGCACAGGCTGCAAAAGCGGTATGCATGGGTAGAAGAAGAAACAGAAAGATCACGAGATACTTCATATTTTCCTCCTTTGATGTAATTCAGACCGATCCAAGAAGATCAGTCAATCGATGCCACCTTATATATCTCCCTAAACACACAGGTGCTGCCACAAGGTCGTTGAGCCGTACTTGTGAACCGCCCCGCCGAAATCGGTGGGGCGGCGAAAAACAAAATCAATTACGGATTGCAATTCGGGGAAGTCTTCGCCGTTGCGCCCCCGGCAGCCAATCCACCAGTAAGCGCCACGACCCCAACGATGACTGCCGCTCCGATTGGCGTGGCACCTACGGCGACCGCACCGGCTGCTACGACACCGCCAATTGCACCACCGCCCGCGAAACCAATGCCAGCCGAACCATTGATGTCATTGGCACAGGCTTGACCTTGTTCAGCGGTTCCACCGCCGCTTTCAATCGAAATACCTCTCATGGTCGGAGCGTCCATCTTGATATCATCCACGCCAAGATCGTCTTCACCTCCAGCCACCAAAAGTAATTCCTGACCGTTCAAATTACGCATTTTCGCTTTCCTTTGAAATTCCGGAAAAAAGGGGACCGTTCCGGCATCGGTCGTCTTTCCACAAGCCTTGCAGGACATTCGGGAGAGTTCGACTCACTATTGGTAGAGCAACTGCGCCTGAATGTTGGCATCCACTTGAGGAAACCATCCCGGTTTCGGTTGCTTGAACACACCGCGCTGCTGCGTGGTGCGATAAAAATCAGGACCCGACCGGCGTCGGCCCGATGATTGGCTGCGTGTCTTTTGGCGGCGGGGTTGCACCTACCGGGCCGGAGGGCGGCACGGGGGTATAGGGCGGCTCTACGTGATAGGGCGGCAAAACGCCGACTGGTCCTTTGGGAAGCTCAGGGCTGGGAGCCAAAGGCGAAGCTGTCAGGTCGGCGCCACTCACCAAGTCGGTTTCATTCAATGTCAAGTTACGCATTCAAATTCCTCTGCATACGCACCCGGGATTAGCAGGCCGTCCCGGTTTCGGCCTTTCCATGACCAAGGGTTCTGACACCGTCCCGAGACGAAGTCGCACCATCCCATGCCATGGCTACACGCGAGCGTTCGCGTGTGCCATTCGCAGTAAAGTCGATAACGCGATCCGCGCTCGCGATCGTTTCCGGTCGATGCGCGATCACGATGCGCGTCATGGCCATTTGCTTGACTGCGTCATTGACAAGATGCTCCAAGCCCACGTCGAGATGACTCGTAGCTTCATCGAGCACCAAGATCTTCGGTTCGCGATACAGCGCACGCGCCAATAGCAAACGCTGCTTCTGGCCACCTGAGAGCGAAGACCCCATATCGCCCACCAAACTGTCATACCCCATCGGCATTCCCACGACGTCGGTATGGATGGCGGCCAGACGGGCCGCCCTTTCGATGCGATCCTGGGACGCTTCGGTATCGAAGAAGCTGATGTTGTCGGCAATGGAGCCGGCAAATAGTTGACCTTCCTGCATGACCGCGCCGGCCATCTCACGAAATGCCTTCTTTCCGAGGCGTTTCATGTCTACGCCGCCGATGAAGATCGCCCCCTCTTCCGGCTCCAGCAAACCGAGAACGAGCTTCGCCAAGGTGGTCTTGCCGCAACCGGACGGGCCGGTGATCGCGATGGATTCGCCGGCGGCGATAACAAGGTCATAGTCCTTGACCACCCAGGCCTCGCCTTCGGCGTACCGAAAGCTCACCCTCCTCAGCTCGATCGAAGGTTCTGGTGCAGGACCGCGGTAACTGGAGTCGACATGCTTCTCCGGCGCCGTTAACACGATATCGGCCAATCGCTCACCCTGCAGACGCAGCATGCGCAATTCGACGCCGTAATCGATCAGTCCGGCAGCACGCGACGTGAATTGATCACTGTAGGCCACAAATGCCATAAGCATGCCTGCGCTCAACCTGCCCTGCAGCGCCATATAAGCCCCCCACCACAGGATGGCGATACGCTGCATGCCAAAGAGCAAGGCATTCAAGCTACTGAAGAGAAGATTCAGACGTTGAATCGCCACACTTCGGTTGAGGGTTTCCGTTGTCTTATTGGCATAACGCGCCGTTTGGTCAACGCCACGGTTATACAATCGGATGGTCTGAACGCCGCGAATGGATTCGAGTAGCTGGGACTGTTGTTTGGCCGCAGCAACAATGGACCCCATGTTCGCCTCGCGAAAGGTTCGATAGGACCAAAAGCGCAGTACGCCATAGAGCGCAAACGCTCCCAGCGTAAGCACGGCCAAGGGCGGGCTGTAGATCAGGATCATTGCCAGAGTGGCGATAGCCATCAGGCCATCCAGGATTACTTCGACAAAGCGCGTCGTCAGTGTCTGCTGAATCGCACCGACCGATCCAAATCGCGAGACGACATCGCCCAAATGGCGCTTCTGAAAATAGTCCTCGGGAAGCTTCATCAGATGACCGAAGACATTGGTGGTCCAAGCCAGATTGAGCTTGGTCCCTAAACAGGTCACTGACCAGGATCGCAGCGCCGTGACAGCTACTTGCACCAGGATCAATAACCCAAATCCGACCCCGAGAAGCGTCAGAAGATCGTGGTCGCCGTCGGCCAGCACCTGGTCAAGAATGAACTGCGTAAACTGCGGCGACAGAAGGGCAAACAGCTCCAGGACCAGTGCTAAACCGAAAATCTGAGATAGCGCACCCTTGAGGCCAACGATGCGTCCTGTAAGGTCCTTGAACGAGAATGGTGGTGCGGCACTGACGCGCTTGAAGGTCGCACTTGGCGTCAACTCCAAGGCTACGCCGGTAAAATGCTCTGATACTTCGCCTATCGATAGCGTGCGCTCCCCTATCACCGGATCGACCAGTACCACCTTCTTCGCCGTGACTCGCTTCAGTACGACGAAGTGATTGAGATTCCAATGCAGGATGCAGGGCACCTGCAGCCGATCAAGCTCTTCAAGCTCCAGCCTCACCGGTCTTGCCTGCAGCCCCAGCGAACTTGCGATCTCGATCAGGCGTGCAAGCTTCGCTCCTTTAAGCGAGATGGAGAAGCGTGACCGTAGATGAGCGAGATCCGTCTCATAACCGTAGTAGCTTGCGACCATAGCAAGCGATGCCAAACCACATTCGGTCGCTTCAGTCTGCAAGATGATCGGCATGTGCCGCCCCCAGCCGAAGCGCAGCCTGGAAATCGGGTGAGGCCCGGCGCCCGCGATCCCCTCCTTCATCCCTTGAGCCCCCATTGCCTGCCCATGCCATACAAGGGTTCGAAGATCCATTCGACCAGTCTGCGACGATCCAGCAAGATGTCCGCATCAAGCGCCATACCTGGCATGAGTGCTTCCTCTTGGCCATAAGCCAGAAGGGTTTGTCGATCCAGATCCACTTCGACGCTATACATCGCTTCGGCCGCCTGCTGCCCCGACAGACTGGTAATCTGCTGAGGCGTCATGGCGCTATGGGAAATCGCTTTGACGTGTCCGATATGCAGCCCAAATTTCTGATAAGGATAGGCTTGATAGCGAAGTACGACAGCGTCGCCCGGTCGCACAAAACCAATCGATCGACTTGGCACCAGCAACTGCGCCTCCAGCAGCGAGCCTTTCGGCACGACGGCAAGTACTACCTGCCCACTGGCAACGGCCTGACCCGCCCTGACAAGCAATGAGGACACCGTTCCATCGGTCGGCGCGCGCAATACCGCCTCACGCTGCAGTTCGTTTTCGGCAATGGATTGATCGACTTCCGCACGCTTGCGCTCCAAGTCGTGCTTCTGCGTGTCCACGGTCAGCGGAAGTTGGCGCAACTGATCTTCGGCCGCGGCGATTTGCTGCTGAGTGTCCAGCCGCTGCCGACGCAAAGCCTTGACTTGGGCCTCCCAATCCAGTGCAGAGGATTCTTGCTGTTGGGTTTGAAGAGCAGAGATATAACCCTTTTCCCGCAAAGACTGCATCTTCTCCAACATCTCACGGGCACTCGCGGCCTGCCTATTCAGGATGGCGACTTGCCCATCGAGTTGATCAAGTTGCCCACGCAACATGCCCAGGCGGTCATGGATGGCAGTGCTCTGCTCAGCCTGCAATTTGTCCTGAGCTGCCAGGTCTTCCTCAAGACGAAGGCGCTGCAGCTTGAGCTGCTGGCTGACTGCGGCTGCAGTTGCACCCAGCGTAACGCTCGATCGGTCCGAAGAAATCAACGCGATCGGCTCGCCCGCATGCACGGTCGCTCCTTGGGTGACAAGGGCTCGAGTGATAGTGCCGGGCAACGTCGCGGTGATTTCGATCAGCCCCGCTGTCGGCACGAGGGTGCCTGATGTTCGCTCGCGTCGCGTGTACTGGCCCGTTACCAAAAAGACTACGAGGGCAACGCCGACAGCCAAGGCACATAAGGTCAGCACCTGATGGGATAACGGTGAAGCCACCCGAATGGTGCCGAGCCACTGGCCCCGCTTTGCTTCGATGACCTCCTTTCGAAATATGGAATTCATCGGCGCGGGTCATCCTTGTCTGCCATCCCCTTGACCTCTTCATCCCGAAAGGATATTTAACGTATAAATATCTAACGCGGATAACGCTAGCAGGCACCCTACAGGTTAGCAAGGGCAAATCTATCGACGGAGAATCCGAAAAATGCTTGACAGCGGTAAGGTAAGTACTCGGCCCGGGTCGACATCGTCTCCGCCCCGATCAAGACGAGAGACCAAGCGAAACCTGGCGGCGATCGAAGCACGCCGGCTCGCCGGCGCGCGCATGCTCAAGCGGCAGGTGCCGCAGGCTGACGTAGCGCGCGCGCTGGGTGTATCCCGCCAAGCGGTCAGCCAATGGGCAAGGCAGCTAGCCCTGGTCGACGGGGCTATTGGGAAGCTCAAAGCCAAAGCGCCGGGTCGACCCGCGCGGCTGGATGTCACACAGCGGGAATGGCTGTCATGTGCGTTGATCGCCGGGGCCTTACAGGCGGGATTCCCTACTCAGCAATGGAACGTCAAGCGCGTACGCATGCTGATAGCCCGCCGGTTTGCTATTGAGTACACCAACTCCGGTTGCTGGGAACTCTTGCGCAGCCTGGGGTTCTCGCCCCGTAAGCTCACGCCCCCAGTTACGCGATCTCGCCCGAATGCCTGGCGATGTCGCACAATACCTGGGGCCTCCCCAGGCAATGCGCCCGATCACAATGCTTGAGCGGACTGTAGTTCCACCTGCACGCGCGCCAGCCCGGATTCCAGGCGCTCGGCAATAGCCAGCGCATGCTCGACATCATGGCCAAGCCCTTCCCGCAGGGCCGATTCAATATCTTGTGTTAGCGAGCGCGCACCTATTTGCGCTGCTACGCCGTGCAGTGCGGTCATGCTTTCGTTCCAGCCTGTAGCATCCAGTTCGCCGATGGAACGCCTGATCTCCTGCAGTGACGCCATCGCATCGGCCATGGCATGCACGATGATGTCCCTACGCCGCTCAGGAGTACCTAAAGCGCGCAGTGCCGAGTACGCCAACGGGTCAACCACGCCTGATGCACCGTTGCCGGAGGCTTGGGGTTCTTTCCACAACGCACTGCAGACCTGCTGTATGAGCTTCGTTGTCTCGATGGGCTTATGGATCCAGTCCGTTGCCCCTTTGATACGGGCCTGTTCCATCAATGCAGGTGCGTTATCGATAGACATCGCCAACAACACGGTCGAAGCTTCGGCTCCTCTCAGCGTCTCGGTCATCGCTTCGAGCAGTTGAATGCCGTCGAGTTCGGCTTGCACCCCCAAGTGCATGTCCACCAGACAGGCGTCGAATTGCTTGTGTGCGAGCTTATTCAGAGCTTCGGCGCCGCTTGCTGCCTGTTCAACATTGAAGCCGATCCGAGCCAAGGTCGTTGCCATGACAAGCCGCGCACTCGACAAATCGTCTACCACCAGAACCGATGGTGCAGGCAAGCACACTTTCTCACGGGCAGCGGTATCGGCCAACGCCCCCAGGCAACGATCGATATCCTGAGCCAGGGCATTGACCTCGCACCGCAAGGCACGCAAAACCTCTTCCGGCCTGTCCGGCTTCGCCTCGCCAGCCAGCGCGGAGAACATCTTCAGATTGTCGCGCAGCTGTTGGGTAGTGGATTCGTTGGATGGCATCGCCGACGTGTCGCGGCCAACGTCCTAAAACAGCCGCGCCTCAAGAGTGGAGTGAGTACGTTAAATATCCAACACAATAGTATATATTTCACCCATGCAGAAGCACTTGGACGAAAAAATGCTAGCGCTGGTGCTGATACTGAATGAGATGCCTGATCCCCGGCTCTTCTATAGCGCCATTGTCGATGGAGGGTACGATTTCAGCGTGGTTGCCGACATAGTCGAACAGCGCCGACGCACGCTTCGCCAAGAACTTTCGCTGCTGCAGCAAGAACTTAACGCAACTCGGCCTGGTGCCAAAGGGGATGGTGCAACCGTTGTACCCTTCCCTGCCAAGAAGGATGATCAACCGTCATGAAGCCTCTACGTTCACACACCGCCTCCGGTGAACTCTGCAACCTGAAGGTCGATCCCTACATTCGCGATGAACTTAGAAAAATTGCGCTGCGCTCAAAAATCCCCCTGCATGAGTTGACCGCGCAAATTCTGCTCAAATACCTCAAGACCCACGAAATGCTGCATCGGCATCGCCACTCTGCAAGGAGTGACGAAGCGTGACCGCGAAGAAAACCAACAAACGCGAGCATGCCTCCTTCCAGAGCCGCAAGCGACATGGGCACGTGCAAGTCCTGTTGGACCAGCAGCTTCGTGACTATCTTCGCTACATCGCGCTCACCGAACACAAGACCTTTGTCGCGCTGCTCAATGAGCTGGCGCAAAAGAAGATACGCTCGTGGGAAAAAAGTACCGGCGAAAGCATTGAAGACATCTTCAAATCAGCCACTCCTTTGTTGCCCGAGAACGAATCCCGGTAACTCATTGCGCCAACTTGAATTCCTCAGGCGGCACATGGCAAACGACGCGTTCTGCGCCGTTTGCCATCTTGTGCAAGAGGACATGACCAGGATGGCATGCCAGATTACCACCCATTGGACCGACGGACGCATCGAGGAGGCACGCGAGTGTGTGCACGCCCTCAAAGGCATCTTTGGCGACATCGGACACGTGGCCGGCATGGTCTGGTGCGATCAGGTTCGCGGTGAGGACATGACGCTTCCCGTGTCAGTACGCCAGGCTTCCCTGCGCCGCGAAGTGAATGTTGCGGTAAGGCTATTGAAGGCAATTACGGGCGAGCCGTAGTAGCGATCATGCCGCGCTGCTCGACAATCGAGGTGAAAATGCGCACCAATCGCTCCAGGTCGACAGGCTTGGATAGATAGGCCATGACCCCACTTTCCAGTGCTGCAGCTTCCCGATACGCGGTAGTATCCGCACTAACGGCAATAACTACCGGCAACGACACGAAGTCTTCCAAGCCGCGCAACGCTGCCATCACTGCCTCACCCGTCATGACAGGCATGTTCATGTCCATCAGCACCACATCCAGCGGAGCAGTCAGCATGGCATGCAGCGCTTCGGCGCCATTGGATGCCTCCGATACCTGATGCCCCAGCTGCTCCAAGGCAAGACATAACAAACGGCGGTTCGTACGCGTGTCATCTGCCACTAGACACCTTAACGAGGCCGCCGACCGCTGCAGTACCTCATCTTGGAATACCCTTGCGCCCCGGTCACCTGACTGGCCCTTACGAGCGCGCTGCAACGGCACTACCCAGGTGAAGATCGTTCCGCCGCGAGGGTCCGGATTGTCCGCTACGGACAGCTCTCCGCCGGCTTGCTCGGAAATTGTCTTGACGATGAAAAGGCCCAGACCCAGGCCTTCATAATGGGCCGACCGTTTTTTGGCCGTCTGATGGTCCACGCGAAACAGGTATTTCTTGGCTTCACCTGGAATACCGATGCCGTTGTCAATCACTCTGAATTGAAGTTTCGACCTGTCGCCAAGGCTCTCTTCTTCACGGACTTCCACGACGATCTCCGAACCTTCGGGGCTGAACTTGCATGCGTTTGTTGCAAGATTGAAGATCGCCTGCCCCAGGCGATCAATGTCGCCAAGGAATTCGGCACCCTCATCGGACTCAATGTGAAACCTCACATTTTGCAGCCGTATATTGGCCTGTGGGACGACAACCCCCCTCACTCGATCCAATAGCGTCGACAGCTGAAATGGTTCGATGGTGTAGGAGAATGAGCCTTCATTGATGCTCACAAGATCGATCGTATCGGTGATTCGACGCAGGAGAAGCTGGGCACTCGCGTTAACGGCGTTGAGAAGTTCGATTCGCTCCGGCGATAAGCCAGGCTCCATTAGCGATTTCGTCGCCAAATAGATGGCATTCAAAGGTGTGCGCATCTCATGACCCATCACAGCCGATACGCGCCGCTCCCGCTTCATGTTCATGCGCTCGGTGACATCGCGCATAAGCTCGAGCCGAACCGACTCGCCGCCTACCTGGGTCATGCTCGATTGGATCTCCACAGGCAAGCGGCCGTCGTGCGCGGTCACCAAATAGCGTGTGTGCCCGGACTCGGTTTCTCCAAGATCCATCGCCTCATCAAACAACCGCGAAAATGGCCTCCCCCGCAGCGTGGCGACACTTATCCCGCACCAGGACGCCGCAGCTTGATTGGCATCCAAAATATTACCGTTGGCGTGATCAACCACCACGATGGCATCAGCGGCCGTGTCGAACAGCAACCGCAAACGATCCTCCGTGTGCCGGATGCCACCAAGAATGCGCCCAGCAGCCCGGAACCAGATACCGGCAGCAATCGTTGCGACGAACACGAACGCAAGGAAAATGAGTAGATGCAGATGCGATGCGCCTTGCGCGATGGAAAGCGAAAAGCGCTTTGTCCTTGGTTCGATGCGTTGATTGAGTGACAACAGATGATCGTGCAGCAGCTTTTTTTCTTGCGCATTCAACTTGGAAACAGCCCCTTTCAGGCGCAAGCGCTCGGCAATGGATTTTAAATCGCTTAAGTCATCATCCGAGTTTCGCCACTCATGCAATGCATCACGTACATAGGGAATTCCGTCCCCGTATTTAAGAAAAAAAGTCACCCCAGGAGCTGCCTCGGGAATGTCCGTACCCCGCCGGAGCACAGCTTTTACTTCATCGGATGGAATGGTGCCGCTGTAGATGCCCTCTCGAGCACGCGCATCATTCTCCAGTAGCGCATATTCACGATCAAATGACTCCAGCATTTCCGGAGAACCTGTATCGACGTATTCCATCAAGTCAAAAACCGCTTGCTTTTGGGCCTTCGTCCAAACCGATTCGCCGTTTAAAAATCCAGCCAGCCCAACACCGCCGCGGTATGTCACATAACTTATGGCAATGAGTGCCAGAAGCAACGCCACTAACCACCATGCAAGCGGCCGTAACTGCTCTGACAAGGATTTCCGCGATCCAAGGCTGTTTACTGCTGCGACTGAGCGGGGACGCGCGATGGGCGTAGTGAACGGTCTATTCGGCAATTTCATCTTAATTTCCACTGCACAGGGCTGCGCAACCATCGTGTCCGTTGACGACGTACGAGGGGCGGCACTGCTATCGAGATGCTGTCGCCGTGACCTTAAGGATGCTCTGATCTATTCCACGTGCCCGGCATGACGTCCAGAAGGCCCGCAGGGCGTGCCCCGCAGCTTGAACAGACGGCCACCGCGCGGCACGCCCTGCGAGCCTTCTGGACGTCACCCCGTCATTGAAATTCAAAAGGTTGGGGCCGCACTGTATGCACGCCTCGGAGCGACCCAGCGTCTAGACAGACGGCCAGTCTGCCTTCGCCACTGGGTCGCTCCGAGGCGTGCATACAGTGCGGTGACGGGTACGTGGAATAGATCAGAGCATCCTTAAGACCCCCTCTTGAATAACAACGTATTGGAGAGCCAATCCCCTAGGCCATTTGACCGCCGAAGCAAGAGGTACGCGCTAGGCCCTCCGATATGCAGTGGCATTACGCAAGGGAAGCCCCCGGCTTTAACGGAATTTATACCGATATAAATTGGCATTACAGTTTTACGTAAAGCAGTTGGAATTGTCGTCCCAGCCTACTCAATCGCTGATCGGACCAAGGCCACGGCTGCTTGCCGGTGGCCTTGGTCGGGACGCCGTCGGCGCGTCATCAAGGTGCGTTAACGAATTTCTCCCAGGCAGTCAGCAAGTTGCCGGCATTCACCGAACCCAGGCCGGTGGCAAAGCTCCAGCCTGGCCGTGCCGCGTAAGCCTGCGTTGCGGCGGTATATTGGGTGCTGCTGGTTGAAGTCAGCCCGATGCGGACGGTGACGTACTGCAGCTGGTCGTTGGAGCCCAAAGTTATGAAGTCGGGCATCGTGCCGTAGAAATAGCAATCTGGTGTCGTCTCGCCTGCAGCCTCGACGCACTGGGTTGAGTTGCTGCCGCGAGTGATATTGTGGAAGGCGCAGCCGCTCGTACCATGCGTGCCGTTGTTGGCGTTGCATGCCGCCAGGCTGGCCGGCGCATTGCCGGCGGCGCCACCGTATTCCTCAGCGGCGAGCGCATACAAGGTCGGCGCAGCGTTACCCTGATCCTTGGGCAAATGCTTGTCGGCCAATGCCTGATCCATCAACGCCTGGATGCCGGCAAACAACGGCGAGGACAATGAAGTGCCGCCGTCCGTGTCGACCGGCGCAAGAAAGCCGCTGGTACAAGGGTTCTTGGCATCACACACAATCGCGGCAGTAGCGTTATTGAATGACCCGGCATACAGCGCTACGTCCGGCAAATCACGCGACTGGTCTTTGGCGGCATGGTAGACCAGGCGCTGCCAAGCGGGCTTGATGTCCACCGAGGAAGGACCGCCACTGCCGGCTTCCGAGGTCGGGTAGACGCCCTCGGCCAATTGCTGTTTGCAAAACGCCACGGCACTGGAGAAGCCCATCGATTTGGCGGCGACCTCGTTGCCGCACGACCAGTTCCACGGAATCTCCGGTACATAGGACAAAGCCGAACCGTACTGGGCGTTGAAGCGCGCGGCAAAATACTTCGCTGTGGTGTGATCCAGTTCGTCAGCGATATCCGTGCCACCTACAGCCGTGTCATTGGGTGAGGTGGCCAAGGCATTCGCACTGACGCCCAGGCGTTCAATCACGCTGCCGTTGAAATCGGGACTGGAGCCGGAATCGCCGCTGGAAACGAACACTGAAATGCCTTCCGCATCCGCCTGCGCCCACAGCAGGTCAAATTCCGACTTGCTGGCTTTATCCACGATATCCTCACCCAGGCCATAGCTGGCGCTGATCACATCGGGGCGTTGCGTGCCATTGATCAGGTTGGTGGCGGCGGCAACGATGCCGCCGAGGCCATCGAAGTCGAAATTGCCGCAGCTGGCGACCACGACATGCGCGCTGGGAGCCATGGCAGTGGCCCATTCGGCATCCATCAACGTCTCGCCGTCATCCTGGGCAGGATTCCCAACGGCCGGATTGCTGCAATTGGTAAAACCTGCCGCTTGCGGCTGGATCTGGTGGAAGCTGCCGCCGTAGCGGCGCAAGCCGAACAGATTGACGAAGCTGGTCCAATCGCTGGGCTGCATGGACGCTTCCTCAAGCACGGCGATGGTGACGTTCTTGCCGGTGATGCCCTTGGCATGCAGTGTGTCGACACCGTAGATCTTGGCCATGTCGTAAGGCACCAAGGCACGCACATTGTTGGTGAATGGCGAGTTGATTGCCTGGGACGTGGCACCCTTGCCGGCTTCGATCGGATGGAAAGCCTGGGTCTTGGCGTCGAATTTCACGGTTCGAGGTGTCAGATGCAAAGCCACCGGCCGGAAATCATTCAGGCCGTGCACACCTACGACCACATCTTGCAGCGCGGCCGGCACACTGATGTCCGTTTCATTGGCAAAATGCCCAGCCTGCGCCACGGTATAGTACTTCTCCCGGGTATGGAACGCGTGCCCGATCTGGCCCGCCGTGCCGCTGAAGTCGATCTGCATTTTATTCGGATAGACGCCGTTGACGGTGAAGCCCTGGGACGTCAACCAGGCACTGGCAGCCGCAATATCCGCGTCGAGCACACCAAATGCCTCGCCGAACTGCTGTGGTGTCAGCCATTGGTGAAACTTGCCCGAATGCGGATCGTGCTGCTCGGCAATGAGGGTGTCCAGAGCCGCCTGGCGCAGCGGACTGCGCTTAAGCACCAGCTGCAGATGATTCATCCGCGTGTTGTCAGCCACAGCACCACGTGGCGCCAGCGTATCAAGCACTCGCACATGGCTGCTCTGCAAGACGGCGCGATCCGCATCATTGACTGTGCGGCTGACCCGTGGCGATTCAGCGGTTTGCACGCCCAGTAGTGCCTGAGACTGTTGCGCTGGCGTTACGGCGGGGAGACTCATAACTCCGGCGACAATCGCCGCATAAACAAGTCCGCGAGGGTTTTGCGTGGGCATTGCGATGCTCCCTTGGGGGTGTGGGATCGATCTTCGACGCTCGACACTCCGGGTCTGTTGCCACCGGAAAGAACGCAACCGCACACAACGTCGGCGATTGCGAGCGGACCCCCTGTTTTTTTCACATCGCTTACGCGAAACAATGCAAAGTCGCGTCACGCTACGGGAAGAAACCCGAACAACTCGTTAAGGACGCGCTCGATGCCGTCTTAGTGAAAGACGTGATAGAGCGAATGATCCCTACGTTTGCGATGGGTAAATGCAAAAACCCGTCATGGCATTCAGGCAAGTGCAGTTGAGGTGAAAAAAAACCAGCGAAGCGAGCTTCGCTGGTTCACCATCAGGTGACACCGGGGAACTTTCAGCCATTCCAATGGCCGCGCGGTGCTCGTTTTACTGCACCAGCGTCATGGCCATGATCTGCACATTGGAATTGTTCGGCAGTTGGATACTCTGAACCGTCTTGGCGTTGTTCAGATGGAAGGCATAGTTATAAAGATAGAATGTGCGGCTATCGCGACCGCCGCTATAGGTATCCCGATAAGCCAGCTTGGCGGCTTGCAATTCACCGGCATAGCTCTGCGGGTTGAACCAGTCGCTGATACTCTGAGTGAAGCTCGATTGCGTGCCGTCGGTGTAGGTCACCACAAAGTTTTGCGAGGCCTGGCTGCCGTTCACGGCAGCCGCCAGCAATTGCACACCGGAGAACTGACCTGCCGGCAAGGCAAGCGTTTGTCCCGAGGCGCTTACGTCATTGGCGGAGTTGGCGCTGCCAAAATGGTAAAGCACATCGTTGAACTCCAGCGACGATCCCAGCAACTGCGACGAATACGCGTCACCCACGTTATCCACGCCACCGCTCGACGAGAAGGTGGCGCCGTCGTTGTAGATGGCGATACGGTTGAAGCTCGACGCAAGACTGACCGGAACGGCATTGATGGTCGGGTTGCTTAGCGCATAAGACAGCACCGCCACATTGCGATTGTTCGGCAACACGACGCTTTTAACCGACTTTGTGCTATCGATCGGGAACGCATAGCCATACAGGTAGAACGTGCGGTTATCCGTGCCGCCGCTGCTGGTGTCGCGATAGGACATTGTGATGGCGCTTGCCTCTCCGGGATAACTTTGGGGGCTGAACCAGTCGCTCATGCTTTGATTGATGACGGTGCTGGTGCCGTCGGTGTAATTGACCATGAAGGTCTGCGCCGCCTGGCTGCCGTTGAGGCCGGTCGCAAGCATGCTGAGTTCGCTGTACTGGCCCTGCGAAAGATTGATGGTGCCACCGCTCCAGGCATTGGCGGTGTTGGCCGCGCCGAAGCTGAAAGTGTCACCGTTCCAGGTCTGCGAGGTTCCCAACAAATTAGCCGAGTAGGCATAACCGTTGCCGTCCAGCCCTCCGGTGGTGAACGCCGTTCCATCGCTGTAGATGCCATACACTCCGGTTGTCGTCGTGCCTCCCCCGACACCGGCATTGATGGCGCTGGCATAGGCGGCCGTTTCATTGCCACCGTTGTAAGTCTTGCCGACGATGTCGTCGTACAACCACAGGAAGCCGCCGGTGATGCCGCATTGGGAATGCCAGCCGCTCATCGCACTTTGCGCCTGCGGCGGCGTGTCGTCGCTATCCCATACGCCGGGATAGACCGGCACACTGCCGAAATTCCAGCCCGAGCATGGACTATTGCCCGCGCCGCCGGAGTAGGCTTGCAGATGGACGCCATCGACCGTGCCCGGCTTTTGACTGTTGATCTGAGAAACCACGGACGTCCAATAGGAAGCATTGGTGTACGGGGAAATCGTGACGTGGTAGCCAAGGTTGCCGAGCATCACGGCAAAGGCCACCGTGGAGGCCGAGTCGTAGCTGTTTTCATCATCGAAGTCGATGGCATCCACCGACGGCAAAGCGGCCTTCAGCGCCTGGAAGTCCTTGTAGAGGATACTGCCCGACCCTGTGCCTTGCGAATTGACCAAGGCCTTGATGTCCTGAAAATCACCTACGTTCGACGAGCCGATACTGAGCGTGATGCGTTTGGGCGTTCCCTGCTTCATGGTCACCAGGTCGGCCGCGAACGACGGCCAGGTGTTGTTACCCACGTAGCTGCCGCCAGAGGTCAACGGAAACTCGCCATTGAGGTTAAGATCGCCGGCCGAGTTCACCTCGACACTCCACACGATCACCTCAGTGAAACCTGAGTTCTCGATCTCGGAAATGTTGCTTGCCACATGCTTGTACAACGGACCACCGCCATAGATGCCGGTATAACCCGTCGTCTGGGCATATGCGCTTCCACATGCAAAAGCGAGAGCCGAAACAAAAAGAAGTAGTGCCGGCTTGCGATGCAACCTTGAATGCTGGACCTTCGTATGCTTCATGGACACCCTCCCAAGGGTAGTGGACGAAAAGGCGCTGACTGCCCTGTTTGCCCCATAGTTCAGACCGCATGACCACAGGCACTCGGCGCTGGTGAGCGATAAGCGCGTAGGCTGGGATGGCAATCCCAGCATCGGGATGCCGCATAGCAAGCTGGGATCGTCATCCCAGCCTATGTTGCTCGCCGATCAAAGGAAGAAATAATGCTTGGCGCAACGGATTCAGCAGTTCACCGTAGCGTGGCGCGCGCGATGTATCAGCGCGCAGCGGCTCTCTCACTTGCATGGCGCTGGGCGTACTGATGGAGCGTCGCGTTTCATTAAAACGCAGGCACGCCGCCTCGAAGGGCAAGCCGCAGAATACCAGCAGTGCCCGAATATTCGTTTCGGCGTCTGCAACCAATTCTTCGTACGCGTGCTGGTAAACGCGTGTAGGCTCTTGCTGTGCCCAGTGATTGGCTGTGGCGTCGAAGCTGCGCCAGTACCCGGCCAAGTCGGAAAAGTTGCGTGTATAGTCGTTGCCCGGAAAATACTGCCGGTAGCACGAGAAACAGGTTTCGAGCGCATCACGGCGACTGATCACAATGCGCGCTCCCGGCAGCATCGCGCGGATCATGCCAATGTGCATCCAGTTATTGGGCAGCTTGTCGGTAAATATCGGACGACGGCTTCGCCAACGTGCGGTTCGTTCCAAATAGCGCCGCCCCAACCTTAGCCAATCCTCCGCGCCCATTTCCGGCAGCCATTTTGGATAAGGCTTTCTTCGTCTGGCCGACTCTTCACCGATAAGCACGGGCAGATCGGTCAGTTCGGCCGTACCTTCGACGTTGGAATGCGACGCGAGGATTTGTTCAATCAGGGTCGATCCCGAGCGCGGCATACCTACGATGAAAATCACTTCCGAGCCGAGATCCTGCCCTGCGCCGGCTGTACATGTCGCGGCGTTGATCGACTCGACCGTCGCGGCAAACGCCGCTGCACTCCATGTCCGGTGCCTGCGGGCGATGTCGTTCGCCGCAGCCAAGGCCTGCATGGACTCGGCGTAACGGCCCTGATCGTCCAGCGCTTTGGCCAGGGCGAAGCCCATGGCGATGCGGTCGCCATCGGTGGCACGCGGATGCGTAAGCGCGCGACGGATGGCATCACTATCGGCCGTGCCCAGTCGCAAAGTCTTGATTTCCGCCAAGCCCCACCAGGCCATCCCAGCCCAGGGCTGTTCGGCAAGTAGCCTTCGATATTCGGCCGTGGCTTCTTCGCGGAAATTGTCCATCCGCAACAGATCCGCCAGTTGCGCTCGCGCCGCGGTGTAGTCGGGTGCTAGCGCGACCGCATGCCGCAGCGCGTCCCGCGCTTCGTCAAAGCGCGCACTACGGGTCAGAAACAGGCCTAGGTTATACCAGGCCAGGACAAAATGGGGTTGCAGCTCGCAGGCCCGGAGAAGAAATTCGATCGCCCGATCTAGTTCCCCGACCTCCGCGAGAAGGAGCGCAAAAGCATTGTGGTAAAATGCCTCCTGCGGACGTTGCTCCAGTGCGCGCTGCATTTCGCGCAATGCCGATCGGTGGTCTCCTCGAAGGCTCAGCAAACTCGCATGCAGGCGCAAGACCTCTGGATGATCCGGATGACTAGCCAGCACCGGCCCCAAGCGGCCGGCAGCATGATCAGGTCGATTCATCGCCAGTGCCTGCTCCGCGGCGATCACTCGATTCGCCGCGACAGGATCCAGGCCTTGCAATAGCGGATTCAAATTCGCCTCCGAAAGGTGGACAAGGATGCCTCCATGCCTGGATGGACAGGGAGGCACCGATGTCAATGCAAGTACGACTACCGGTTATCAGTTGTACTGCCAGCGGAATAGCAGCTCGCCGGTACGCGGCTGCTGGAAAGTATTGGGCTGCATGAAGTTGGGATTGAACTGCCCGTTGCCGTTGCTCATGTTGGTGATGTATGAGGTAACGGTGTTGCTGTTGAACAGATTGAGCACCTTCAAATCCAGCGAGAAGGCGTTCTTGCCGTAGGCCCAGTCGTAGCCAACATCCAGGTCCACCTGCTTGTACGACGGAAGGCGGCCGTAGCTTCCCCGTGTGTAGATGATGCTGTTGGATATCGGAGATTGGCCGGCCAGGACGTTTGACAACGTGTTGCAGTAGTACGCGTTGTTGTTGCCAAGTTGATTGCTGCCGATCGCCAGGTTTCCGTTGTTCGGGTATTGGGATTGGCAATCAACCGGACCACCCTCGTAGAACGTGAGCGCACCACCCACACGCAGCCCCTTCAACAAGTTGTCCTGATGGGCAAATTTGTAGTAACCGAACACCTTCACCGTGGACGGGATATCGTCGGCCAGATTGCCCGAGGCGCCCTGCAGGAAGCCCGGGGCATTCAATCCGCTGTCATAGCCGGTCGCGCCGGTATTGTCGCGGCCACCGGCATAGCTGGTGGTGCCGTCGGTGTTGCCGAACTCATGGCGCCACGTATAGGACGCGCTAAGGTAGTACGGCTCTTCGTCGGAGTAGGCGTGATCCATGGTCAGGCTGAGCTGGTAGATCTTGCGCCGCAGTGACGAAAAACCGATGTAGCTGTTCGGGAAATTCACCATCGTGAGCGGACTGTTAGCGCCGTTCAATTGCACCGGAATGTTGATGTCTTTGCCCGGCGTAATCAGGTATTGGCCAAGAAACACCGCGTTCGGGTAACCCTTGTTGGTCAGGTACGCCCTCAGCTGGTCAATGTTGTTGTAGATGTTCGGCAGCCCCGTCAGCTCGCTGGTAAAGAACGTGGCACCGGCGGTCCAGCTATCACCGAGCTTTTGCTGCGCGTAGATCGAGAACTGCTTCAGCTTGGCGTTTTGTGTCGTGCTCGAAATGAACTGTCCGGCCGTCAGGTAGTGCAGGCCGCTGCCGGCACTGCCTTGCACGGGACCCACTTGCGTCAGGCCGGCCGGAACGCCATTGGCTCCCACGCCGGTATAGGTGTAGGTGGTATTGGTGTGAATGTAGCCCTGACCAGGCGTGCCGCCATAGGCATTGAAGTAAAGCGGAATGCCTTCGGAGTACTCACCCGCCGTAGCGCCGATCTTCAGCGTCGAATCGCCATGCACGTCCCAAGCCACACCAACGCGTGGCAGGAAGTTGCCCTTGCTGTACATCTTGGCGTTGATGTTGTCGGTCATGGCGTAATTGTCGTAACGCCCGCCAACATATGCCGTCCAGTTCTGCGCGAAATGCCAGCTGTCGCCCAGATAGAAACCGTAGGTGGGCGAGCTGTTGTAGTAAATGCGCGGCGCATAGGCCAAGGTGACGTACTTCGTTCCCGGCGCGACGGCCTGGCCATTGATGGTGCAAGGCTCGGCCGGCCCCAGGGCCGTGCTGCAATAGCTGAAGGTCCACGAGTTCGGGTTCGGGATATTGGCCTGCGCCATGGTCGGGCTGTAACGCTCACCGCCGAAGGTCACTTCGTGGTTTTCGGTCGGGTCCCAGGTGAAATCGACGCGCGAACCCATCATGCGGTACTTCATGTAGTACAAGCTGCTGGTACCGTTGCCTGGCGCCTGCGACGTCTGCTTCGTATCCGGGTTGTAGTACTGGAGGTACGGCACGTCGATGCCGAACTGGTTGTATGAGCTGAAGTACTGCTGCGAGGTGCCCGCCATCGCCGAGACGGACAGCGTATCGGTAATCTGGCCGTGGTAGTTGGCCACCACCATGGTGTCGTGCCAAGCGTTGCCACTCCAGTTGTTCAGTGCGGGGGCCGCGCTGGAAGTGTCATATGGCGTCGACAGCGCATATTGCGATTGCGTCTGGAGATTGCTCTGACGGTCGATGAAGACGTTCAGCGTGTGGCCGGGAGCGATGTTCCAGGTGAAGTTGCCGAGGAACTGCTTGTTGCGGTTTTCGTTCAGGGTCTTGGTGCTGGCATTGTAGGTTGTGGTCGGGTTGACGCCTTGCACGCCCTGGCCATAGTTGTTCGGCTCGATTTCGGCGAGCACGTAGTAGAACAGTTTGTCCTTGATGATCGAGCCGGATGCCCAGTAGTCCTGCAGCAGGCTCGGTGACCAATGGTTCAACTGATTGGCATTCGTCAGCTGACCATTGTAGTTGTAGGTGTTCCTGGGGTTTTCGTTGAGCACGCCCGTGGCAGGCGTAAACGCCAAATCCACACCGGCCTTGAAGTCATTCGAGCCTTGCTTGATGGTGCCGGCAACGACACCGCCCATGGCGCTGCCATACTTGGCATCCATGCCGCCGTCGACGGTGGAGACGGTGGCAAGGGCTTCGTTCGGGATCTTGTCCGGCACCGCGCCCTGCTGCATATCGGTGACGTTGAATTCGTTGAGGAAGTAGCGGTTCTCAGTACCCGACGCGCCGTTGAACTGCGGCGCATTGCCATGCGAGCTGGTGATGGCCACCACGTTCGACTGCATCGATGCGACCGTGAGCAGATCCGGATTGATCAACGGCAGACGGTTGATGTCTTTCGAACTCCAGGTCTGGATCTGCTGGCTCGTCGTAACGTCGATCGCGTTGACCGTCGGCTGCGTGGCGGTAACGGTGACCGAGTTCAGCTCTTTCACATTAGCGGCTGCCGCCGCTGCGCTGAAGATCGCGGCACTGTTGGAACCGGCCTGTACGACCACGCTGCGTTGATCGACAACCTGGCCGCCGCGCAACAATTTGACGACGTAATTGCCAGGCATCAGTCCGGTAACGGTGAAATGGCCGTTGGAATCGGCTTTCACGGTGTTGTCATAACCCGTCGCCGGGTTGGAGACTTCCGCAGCGACGTCTTTGCCCGCAGGCAAATTGCCGTAGACGCCGCCGGTAATAGCCTGTGCATACAGTGAACCGCTGGTCAGGGCGGCAGCCCATAGACCCATGCGTATGCTGGCACGCAAGCTGTTGCTCAAACGAAATTGCGCCTTGCTCATTCCTTCCTCCCCTACTCTTTCGGCTTGTCTGTTTCAGTGCCCGCATGCGTGATGTTTTTGAGGGCACAAACCCACCTCTGAGCCATGGCGCTTGCCATGGCCCTCGGTCACTGCTGTCAATGCACAAACGACCCAATCACCGGTGAGCGTCGACGGCAGAATCATTGCCTGGCCACGCGGCCCCCGGGGTCCTCCCGACTGCTAACTTTCAATCGATCCAAGCTCCCGTGACAACGTTGTACCGGATGTCACGGCGGGCCAATCATTAGGTCAGCAAAAAGCCGATGTCAATAGGAATTTGTATCGATTCAAATACGATTAAGTGATTCATCGGCAAGGAAGATATTGCATGACAACAAACATGCTTGGATCGATCCAAGTTTTCCGTGAATTACGCGGTGCTGCACCGCAAAGGTGTTTTTAGACTCCGTCGACAAGGCATCGTCGATGACACGCCATCCGACAGTCGAATCGGGCATGCAAATTCATTCACCGATAAATTGTTCGTTTATATGTAGATTCGCGAGCCTTGCTGCCAGGGGCTCTGATCAAGCTAGCCACTCACAGGGGCGATACCACTGACATCAAGCCCACCATCCCATGGATGGATCAAGGCGCCACCTGCTTGTGGCCCGTGAAGGATATTCAGTGGCGTATAGGAGGCGTGCACGTACTTGTACAGCGCCAACAGGCAAGCCAGGACCAGCCATAGCATTCTGGTTTTCTTCTTGGTCACGCGGTGGTTTCCGATCGCCAGAGCCGCTTGCGTTTCTCTATTGCCTATACGTTTGACGGCTGCGAAATGGAAATGCCTACCCTAGGGATGCTCTGATCTATTCCGCGTACCCGTCACCGCACTGTATGCGCGCCTGGCAGCGACCCAGTGGCGAAGGCAGACTGGCCGTCTGTCTAGACGCTGGGTCGCT
>NZ_BSOA01000042.1 GCF_030160275.1 Dyella flagellata | reverse complement strand
GCAGCCGGCTGCGGCGTCGAAACCGGCGCGGCTGGCGCGGCCGGCTTGCTGGCAACCACCGGGGCCGGTGCTGGCGCAACCGGAGCGGCTGGCTTGCTGGCTTCCTTGCGGGCATCGGCGAGCTGCTTCTGCAGGTCGGCGATCTGGTTGTCTTTCAATGCCAGCAAGCGCTGGTTCTTGGTGTTGAGGTCTTCCAGATCCTTCAGGCGGGACTTCAACTCGCTGCTTTGCTGCTGCAGGGAGGCGAGCGTTTCCTGGCTGCGCTGCAGCTGCTGGCGCACGGCGGCATTGGCGCCGCCCTTGCCGTTCGTACCACCGGCCGCCTGGCCTTCGCTGCCCGGGGGCGTCAGCGCCAGGCGATCGGCCTTGCTGTTGGCAGTTGGCGCAACGGTAGTGTTTTCGCGCGTGCCGCCGGCTGCAACGGCGACCGGCGTGCTGGTGCCATTGCGCCAGTCGTCATTCTGCTGATGCACCGTCGCTTCAGCGGTGGCGGCGGCAGTGGCCAGCGCGTCGTCGCGCGACGGCACGCGCAGGATCACACCAGCCTTCAGTGCATTGATGTTGTCGCGGTAGAAGGCGTTCGGATTGGCGGACTTCAGCGCCAGCATCATCTGGTCGACGTTGACGCCGGACGGCACGACTTCGGCAGCGATGTGCGAGAGCGTGGCGCCCTTCTCCACCGGACCGAACTGGCCGCTCTTCGCCTCAGTCGCGGTGGTGCGCGTTGGCGCCGCACGATGCGGCGCAGGAGCGCTCGTGGTACCGGCAGGGGCAGAAGCGCTGCTGGCTGGCGCGCGATGGCGGGCCGGCGCGCTGCTGGTCGCCGCCTGCGTCATCCTGGTCGGCGGATCGAGCAGGATCGCGAATTCGCGCACGCTACTGCCGGTGCTGCTGTTCACTTCCACCAACAGGTCGAGGTAGGGATCGTCCACGCTACTGCTGCTGGTGACGCGAATCACCTTGTGGCCGTTCTCGTCCACGATATTGAATTGCAGCGGAACGCTCGGGCGCTGGCCACCGGCCTTGGCGAAGGCATCGTTGGAGGCAAGCTGGGCGCTCAGGCTCTGCAGCTCGGCCTGGCTAGCCTGGGTCACGGGTATGTCGACCAGCAAGGGCTGTCCCAGCGCCGATTTGACATGCGCCTGGCCCAGTTCCACGGCGGCTGCCTGACCGCTGCCCAGCGCAAGCGCGAGCAGTATCGACAGCTTCAACGAACGATTCATTGCTTGGCTCCCCCGAGACACACCCCGGACGCTTTACGAAAAGGCACCGCAGCTTGCGGCGACTTCCTCTTGGAAGGCGTCACTTTAGTTAGATAAGCATCAATCAACAATACCAGATTTGCCCGCCCGACCTGTTGCAAGGCGATTTCTTTGCCTAGGCGTGACGGCCATCAATGGCCGGTGGCTGGGGTCTTGGCGCCTTGCTGGGCCGCCTTGAGCTGCCTGCGCAGCTCGGCGATGGTGCGGTCCTGTTGTTGCAGCCGGTCGGCCGCCTGCTGGCTGGCAGATTCCTGCTGGCTTACGTCCTGCTGCAGATGCTGCACTTCGGACTGGTGCTGGGCCACGCGCTGGTGGACCTCCTCCACCCGGCTTACGGTATCGGCAGACGATTGGGCAAAAACCTTCGACGCCAGCAAGCAGCCCAGCAAAACCAGTCCAAAGCGTTGCATTACAAATAATCCTCGATCAGTAATTCCGCGATCTGTACAGCATTAAGCGCGGCACCCTTGCGGATATTGTCGGACACCACCCATAGATCAAGCCCGCGCTCGTGCGAGATGTCCTCGCGGATGCGGCCCACGTACACCGGATCCTGCCCCGCCGCGTCGCCCACCGGCGTGGGATAGCCGCCGGCCTTGCGCTCGTCCTGCACCACCACGCCAGGCGCCTGTTCCAGCAGCTCGCGTGCCTGCTCGGCGGTGAGCTTGTCGCGCGTCTCGATATGCACCGCCTCGGAATGGCCATAGAACACCGGCACGCGCACCGCCGTGGGGTTCACCTGGATGGATTCGTCCTCCAGGATCTTGCGCGTCTCCCACACCATCTTCATTTCTTCCTTGGTGTAGCCGTTGGCCTGGAAGTCGTCGATGTGCGGGATCACGTTGAAGGCGATCTGTTTGGGAAACTTGGACTTTTCCACGTCCTGGAAATTGAGCAGCGCAGCGGTCTGCTTGCCCAGCTCCTCCATGCCCGAGCGACCGGCACCGGACACCGACTGGTAGGTGGCCACGTTGATGCGCTCGATGCCCACGGCCCGATGGATCGGCGCCAGCGCCACCAGCATCTGCATGGTCGAACAATTGGGGTTGGCGATGATGCCGCGCGTAGTGTATTGCGCAATCGCGTGCGGGTTAACTTCGCTCACTACCAGCGGAATGTCATCCTGGTAGCGGAACTCGGAGGTGTTGTCGATCACCACGGCGCCAGCGGCGGCGGCGCGTGGCGCATGCACGCGGCTGACCGAACCTCCGGCCGAGAAGAAGGCGATATCCACGCCTTTGAAGTCGTAGTCATCCAGGTTTCGCACGGTGATCTGTTTTCCGGCGAACTCCACTTTGCTGCCGGCCGAGCGCTCGCTCGCCAGCGGCACCAGCTCGCTGATCGGGAATTCGCGCTGGGCCAGGATGCTCAGCAGGGTTTCGCCTACGGCGCCCGTGGCGCCCACCATCGCTACCTTGTAGCTACTCTTCTTGCTCATCTCTTAGGTCACTTTATCGGTCATGGTTGCTCGGTTTGAGAGATCACCGCACAGCCAGGCCCCCACCAGGGGAATCTAGCCTGCGCGGCACGTGAACGGCACGGCACAGCACTGCTGACGTGAGCTAAATCACGTTTTTGCTTCATGCCCGCTCCCCCACTTCGGGATTGAGCCATGAAGGCGGATGCCCCGCGTCAGGCCCATGGCCCAACGCAGCCAGCAGATTATCGGCCGCCAGTTGCGCCATCGCGCGGCGCGTATCGGCGCTGGCGCTGGCGAGATGCGGGCTCAGTACGGCGTTGTCGAGTTCACGCAAGAGCGCATGCACCGCCGGCTCGCCCTCGAACACGTCGAGCCCGGCCGCAGCGAGGCGGCCCTCGCGCAAGGCAACAGCCAGTGCGGCGTCATCGACGATGCCGCCACGGGCGATATTCACCAGCACGGCGGTAGGTTTCATCAACGCCAGCTCAGCTGCACCAATGGCGTGATGGCTCTGCGCGCTGTACGGCAACACCAGCATCAAGTGATCGGCACGCCGCAGCAGCTCGGCTTTTTCCACCCAAGTAGCGCGGCAATCGTGCTCGATAGCCACCGGCAGACGCGAACGGTTGTGATACAGCACCGGCATGCCGAATCCGTAGGCACGACGCGCAATCGCTTGCCCGATGCGCCCCATGCCAAGGATGCCCAGCGTCCTGCCGTGCACGTCGACACCGAGCCAATCGTCGAAGCGCATGCCGCCGCGCCAGTTGCCTGCGCGCAACCAGCGCTCGGCGCTGCTTACCCGCCTTGCCGCGGCCAGCAGCAAGGCCCAGGCATAGTCGGCCGTAGTTTCGTTGAGTACGTCGGGCGTATTGGTGGCGAAAATGCCGGCCGCGGTCAGCGCGGGTACGTCGAGGTTGTTGTAGCCCACGGCGAGATTGGCGATCGCGCGCAGCCGACGGTTACCGGCAATAACCGCACCATCGATGCGGTCGCTCAGGCCGATGATGGCACCGTCGACGCCGGCGAGCTTTTCGCGCAGCTCCGCCGCCGTGTGTTTGCGCTCGCTGGTTTCCGCCTGTACTTCCACGTACCGGGCCAGATGCTCCAGTACCTCGGGAAAGAGCGGACGGGAAACCCAGACCTTGTGTGACTTGCTCATCGCTTTTCTTCATAGGCGTGGAACCTGGCTGCCCAGTTTCCACGTAGGCTGGGATGATAATCCCAGCATCTCCACGCTTCTCGCAGCTGGGATTGCCATCCCAGCCTACGCATCCTCGTCGCCTTGCGGCCGTTCTAAGGAAGGCGCGGTTTTATCTCACCCACGTCACCGCATTGCGCGCGATGGCGCAAGGCGTGGTCCATCAACACCAGCGCCATCATCGCCTCGGCGATGGGGGTGGCGCGAATGCCGACGCAGGGGTCATGTCGCCCCTTGGTGACTACCTCGGTCGGTTCACCGGCCAGGTTCACGCTGTGGCCGGGAATCAGGATGCTCGAAGTGGGCTTGAGCGCGATCGAGGCACGTACCACCTGCCCCGTACTGATACCGCCCAGGATGCCACCGGCATGATTGGACGCAAAGCCGTCCTTATGCATTTCATCGCGATGCTGGCTGCCGCGCTGCGTGACCGCATCGAAGCCATCACCGATCTCCACGCCCTTCACCGCATTGATCGACATCAGCGCCGCGGCCAGGTCGCCATCCAGCTTGCCGTAGATCGGCTCACCCCAGCCAGGCGGCACCCCTTCGGCTTCCACATTGACGCGCGCGCCGACCGAATCGCCGGACTTGCGCAGCGCGTCCATGTATTTCTCAAGCTCCTGGACTTGCGGCTCGTGCGGCCAGAAGAACGGATTGCCTTCCACCGCGTTCCAATCGAAGCCGTGCGGAACAAGCTCGCCCAGCTGCGCCAGGTAGCCGCGAATCCGCACGCCATGGCGCTCGGCCAGCCACTTCTTGGCAATCACCGCTGCCGCCACACGCATTGTGGTTTCGCGCGCCGACGAACGCCCGCCGCCGCGCGGATCGCGGATGCCGTATTTCTGCCAATAGGTGTAGTCGGCATGACCGGGACGGAAGGTCTGCGCGATATCGCCGTAATCCTTGCTGCGCTGATCGGTATTACGGATCAGCAACGCAATCGGCGTGCCGGTGGTGTAGCCCTCATAAACGCCCGAAAGGATCTCCACCTCGTCGGCTTCCTTGCGCTGCGACGTATGCCGGCTGCGGCCGGTGGCGCGCCGGTCGAGATCCGTGCGAAACGCTTCCGGCGCTATCGCCAGCCCCGGCGGGCAGCCGTCGACCACGCAGCCGATAGCCGGCCCGTGGCTTTCGCCGAAGGTGGTGACAGTGAAGAGCTTGCCGGTGGAGTTGCTGGACACGTGGGAACCGAAATGGCGGCGGGACTGGCCTGGCCTTGAGCCGGGGCAATCTTGCATCTTGCCATGCCCGGGGGCTTTGCGCTTATGAATCGTCGGCGCATAGCGGTCGTGCCCATCCCGGCATCGCGTGCGGCATGCATGGCGAGCTGGGATTGGCATCCCAGCCTACGCTGCTACGCCCGGCTGCGTTCGAGCGCCGCCGCATGAATGGCGTCGGCATGCTCGGTCAGTTCGCGCCGCTCCAGCGCGAAGACGCCCATCTGGCCGACCTTGAACTCGATCCACACGAACGGCACCTGCGGTAACAGGGCGGTCAGCGCCTGCTCGCTCTCGCCCACTTCCACGATCAATAGCCCGTCTTCGGTGAGGTGATCGACTGCTTCATCGAGGATGCGCAGGCAGGCATCGAGGCCATCCTCGCCGGAGGTGAGGCCCAGCTTGGGTTCATGGCTGTATTCGCCGGGCAGCGCAGCGTATTCGTCTTCAGTGACGTAAGGTGGGTTGGAGACGATCAGGTCATATTTGCGGCCCTCAACACCCGCAAACAGATCCGAACGAACCACCTCAACGCGCTCGCCGACGTGCTGGAATGCAACGTTCTCGCGCGCCAGCGACAGCGCATCGTCGCTGATATCGACGACGTCCACCTGCCAATGCGGGTTATACGCGGCCATGGCAATGCCGATGCAGCCCGAACCGGTGCACAGATCCAGCGCACGCTCCACCTGCCGGCCGTCCAGCCAGGGCGTAAAGCCGGCTTCGATCAGCTCGGCGATCGGCGAGCGCGGCACCAGGGCGCGACGGTCGCTCTTGAACTTCAGGCCGGCGAACCAGGTTTCGCCGACCAGGTAAGCCACCGGCAAGCGTTCGCCGATGCGACGCTCGATCAGGCTCAGCACGCGCAAGCGCTCCTCGGCGGTGAGCTTGCCGGCGCCGTAGGCCGGCGGAATGTCCGGCGGCAGATGCAGGCTGGCCAACACCAGATGGGTAGCTTCGTCGATAGGATTGTCGTGGCTGTGCCCGAAGGTGAGACCCGCCGCGGAAAAGCGGCTGGCGCCGTAGCGGATGAAGTCGATGATGGTTTCGAGTTCGGCAGTCACGTGGGCACGGTCCGGCTTGGGGGTTGTGAAGTATAGCGACTGCGCGTCATAGGGCTCACGCTCATCCATGTCACGCACTCGCTTCGGCCACCCGGAGGCGGCACTCAGGTAGCACCCGGATGCACAAAATTGGCTCTACGTCGCCTCGCGGCCTTGGGTTTGGCATGGCCTGGCCGGCTGCATGGAGCGCGGCCAAGGCATGCGCTGGAGTCATTCGCGCTTGCATGCGATCCCCTCCTTCCGAACCACTCCGCCTTAGCCAGGAATCGCCCCCATTCCTTATACTTGGCGGATGACCTTCAAGCTATTGCTGCAGTACATCCTTCCCCACCGGGCCTTGTCGCGCGTGGTTTACTGGGCTACGCGCTGGACGTTCGCACCGTGGAAGAACTTCCTGATCGGACGGATCGTGCACAGCTATCAGGTCGACATGACCGAAGCGGCCCAACCCGATCCGTTTGCTTATCCTCACTTCAATGCCTTCTTTACGCGCAAGCTGCGTCCCGATGCCCGCCGGACTGATACGGCGCCCGGCGCCCTAGTTTCGCCGGCCGACGGTCGCATCAGCCAGGCGGGCCCGCTGGCTGATGGACGCATATTTCAGGCCAAGGGCCAGGAATATACGGCTGCCGAACTGCTGGGCGACGAAGCGGCCGCCGCGCCTTATCGCAACGGCCGCTTCGTCACCATCTATCTGTCGCCGCGTGACTATCACCGGGTGCACATGCCTTTGCGCGGCACACTGAAGGAAACCGTGCACATCCCTGGACGCATCTTCAGCGTAGCCCCGTTTGCAGTCGATGCAATCCCGCGCTTGTTCGCGCGCAACGAACGGCTGGCGTGCCATTTCGAAGGCGCGCACGGCCCGTTTGTGGTGGTGATGGTGGGCGCGATCCTAGTGTCATCCGTCGCCACCGTCTGGGATGGCCTGGTGATCCCGCCATACGCGCCGTCGATTCGCCGCAAATCGTTCGCCGGGCAAAACATCGAACTGGACCGCTTCGCCGAGATGGCGCGCTTCAACATGGGCTCCACCGTGATCGTGCTGTTGCCCGAAGGCGCGGCGGAGCTCGATGAGCTCAGTTCGCAACAGGTGATCAAGGTTGGCCAGCGATTAGGTGAACTACATCACATTTGACGACCAGGACAAGCCTTGCTGACAAGCCCGGCGTGCCGCGTTTTGACATTTGTCGTCATTTTGTGACGTTTTCGGCGCCTCGCGCGCGAGCACATCGCTATGCTCTGTCCCAATCCGCGCGCCTGCGCGGACTCGTCCAACGAGGGGTCACATGCAGATTGTCACCCGCCTAATCGCGATGAATCGCGCCCGGCAGTTGCAGCGTCAGTTCCGAAACATCGAGCGCAACATCTCGGCATTGCCGGTACGCACGCGTGCCCGCCTGGCCGTCATGACCCTGCGTGAAATCGGACAAGCCTCTCGCTGTGAGTTCCCGCATCTGTATGGCACCGCGCCCGAGCAGCGCTACGTGCCTTGGGGCCAGGGCACCGAGATCGGTTTCAGCCGCTCCCAGTCGGACAACCCCGAAGTATCGTTACGCGGTATCGCTTTATGGTTGGCAGTGGCTTACCACGAAACCAAGGATTCGCCGCACCCCAGCCTGCAACCGCAACATCGCCAGGTGCTGCGCGTGCTGCGCGAACTGCGCGACACCACCAGCGAACAGCCGGATGGCACGGCCCAGTGGATGCGCTCAGGCGCCGCAGCCTGAGCGTTCTTCAAGGCGACCAACAGGCCCGGTAGCCCACGAGCAGCCGGCATGGCGAACTGCACCGCACGAAGGGACGAGCGACGAGTAGCGAGGGCGTCATAGCCTTCGCTCCTGCCGCGGAATTGATTTGGTGACTGACGAGGCGAAAAACCGATTGCTCCAGGCGGCATCTGTTTCTCGCAACCTCGCTACTCGTCACTCGGTCCTTGCGGTTGGTTGGGGGTGTGCGCCCCCAACGCCCCCCCTTGTCTCGCACGATCGCTGCATTTCGTTCGTCGGACCATTGCCTGCGGCGCTTTCGGTCGCAAGCGACCGAGTCACTTTTCTTTGCTGGCCTGTATGG
>NZ_BSOA01000041.1 GCF_030160275.1 Dyella flagellata | reverse complement strand
GTCGGCGACGACGCCGTGCTCGGCGCCGTGGGCGGTGGGTTCGCGCTCGCCCTGCTCGCCCTCGACGGCGGCCGGATCGGCATCGCTTCGCAGGCGATCGGCATCGCGCGCGGCGCGTTCGAGGCCGCCCTGCGCTACGCCGGCGAGCGCCGGACGTTCGGTCGGCCGATCATCGAGCACCAGGCGATCGGCGCGATGCTCGCCGACGCCGCGACCTGGCTCGACGCTGCGTCGCTGATGACCTTGCGCGCCGCCGCGCTCAAGCAAGCGCGCAAGCCGTACTCGCAGGAGTCGGCAATGGCCAAGCTGTTCGCGACCGAGCACGCGTGGAAGGTGTGCGACGCCGCCCTCCAGATCCACGGCGGCTACGGCTACGTGCGCGACTTTCCCGTCGAGCGCGCGCTGCGCGACGTGCGCGTCACCCGCATCTTCGAGGGCACGAGCGAGATCCAGCGCATCGTGATCGCCCGCAGCCTCTTGCATGGCCAATCGCGATGACGCCGTCCCGCGCCCAGATCATCCTCGCGTTCGCCGCGCTGTACCTCGTCGGTGGCTCGGTGTTCCTCGGCCAGCGCGTCGCCATGCACGGCGGGCTTACTGCGTTTCTGACCAGCGGCGTGCGCATGGCGTTCGCCGGCGCGATCCTGCTCGCGTGGTCGCGCGCGCGCGGCGGCGGGCTCGCGCCG
>NZ_BSOA01000040.1 GCF_030160275.1 Dyella flagellata | reverse complement strand
ACAGGCCAGCAAAGAAAAGTGACTCGGGCCCTTTAGGGTCCGAAAGCGCCGCAGGCAATGCAGCACGTTAGCGACATGCAGCAACAGTGCGATCAGGGGGGATGTTGGGGGTCACCCCCCAACTCCGCCCTCAGCGGGCGAGCATCTCGCCCAACACCGCCATCCTCACGAACACACCGTTGCCCACTTGCTCCAGGATGCGCGACTGCGGCCCGTCCGCCACTTCCGGCGCGATTTCGATGCCGCGATTGAGCGGGCCTGGATGCATCACCAGGCAGCCGCGCGCGGCTGACGCGAGGCGGCGGCTGTCCAGGCCGTATTCGCGGAAATAGGCGGCTTCGTCCGGCAACTCGATGCTTGCCATGCGCTCCTTCTGCAGGCGCAGCGTGATCGCCACGTCGGCGCCTTCGATGGCCTGGTCGAAGTTGTCGTAGAACTTGCAGGTGGGAAATTCGTGTTGGTCGGGCATCAGCGAGGCGGGGCCGCACAGGCGGATTTCCTTTGCTCCCAGCTTGGTGAAGGCATGCACGTCGGAACGCGCTACGCGCGAGTGTTTCACGTCGCCGCAGATCACCACGGTGAGTTCGCTGAAATCCGGCCGGTGCTGGCGGATGGTCAGCGCGTCGAGCAGGCCTTGCGTGGGATGAGCGCGATTGCCATCGCCTGCATTGACCACCGACACGCCGCTCATTGCGTGGCGTACCAGTTCATCGGGTGTACCTGACACCTTGTGGCGCACGATGATGGCGTCCAGGTGCATCGCTTCGAGCGTGTGCAAGGTATCGAACAGTTCCTCGCCTTTTGCCGTGGAGGAGTAGCCGATATCGAAATTGATCACGTCGGCCCCGAGCCGGCGCGCAGCCAGTTCGAACGAGGTGCGCGTGCGGGTGGACGGTTCGAAGAACAGGTTCAGAATGGTGCGCCCGTTGAGCAGGTCCAGCTTGCGCGTACCGTGCGCACAGGCGTCACGCATGGTGATGGCGCGGTCCAGCAGTCGCTCAATACAGTCGCGCGGCAGGTTTTCGAGCGTGGTGAGGTGGCGCAGGCGTGAGAACATGGCAAGGGTCTTTGGGTGTTGTTATGCGGCTTCGTGCAACCAGCGTTCGAGGATCACCGCGGCGGCTTCGGCATCGAGTTGTGCGGCGTCGCGGCGGCGTTTCATGCCCACGGAGCGTGCTTGGGCAAAACGCTCCGCGGCTTCAAGGGAGCTGTGGCGTTCGTCCACCATGGCCACCGGCACACGGTAGCGTTCGCGTAGGCGTTCGGCGAAACGGCGCGCACGCTTGCTCGCGGCCTGTTCTTCACCGTCGAGGGTAAGCGGCAGGCCTACCACGAAGCTGTCGGGCAGCCACTCGCCGCGCAACGCATCCAGGGCCGTCCAATCGGGCGCGTCCTCGCGCATGGCGATGGTGGCGATGGCGCGGGCACTCGCGGTGACACGATTGCCGACCGCGACGCCGATGTACTTGCTGCCGACGTCGAAGCCAAGCACGCAACTCATGCGTGACCCGCGTAGCCGGGGAGCTGCAGGGGATCAATGCCGACCAGGCCGGCGGCGGCGCTCCAGCGTTCCTCCAGCGGGGTGTGGAAGATCACCCGTTCGCTGGCCTCGGCGGTGAGCCAGGTGTTGTCCTTTAGCTCTTGCTCGAGCTGACCGGCTCCCCAGCCCGAATAGCCCAGCGCCATCAGCGCCAGGCGAGGGCCTTCGCCGGCGGCCATCGCCACCAGGATGTCGCGCGAGGTGGTCACCGACCAGCCGCCGTTGATGCGGTAGCTCGACTCCCAATGCCCGTGCTCGCGATGCAGCACGAAGCCGCGCTCCTGCTGCACGGGGCCGCCGATCAGCACCGGCGCGTCGATCAGCTCCGGGTCGTTGCAGTTGAGCTTCATCTGCGCCAGCACGTCGCCGAAGCGGTACTCCGAGAGCTGGTTGACCAACAGCCCCACTGCACCGTCCTCGTCATGCTGGCAGACGAAGGCCACGCCGCGCGAAAACGGCGGCTCGGTCAAGCTGGGCATGGCGATCAAAAATTGACCAGCGAGGGACTGGGGAGATTTGGTCTGCATGGTGACCATTGTAAGCGCTGTGCGTGATGGCGTCTGCGGCAAACAAGGACGGCAGTATCGCGCTAGGCGGTGTTATCGCCGTGTTATCGCTGGCATTTCCTCTACCGGGGGAGGAAATGCGAACATCATCGCGTCTTCAATACATCCCCAGGCTGAAACTGCCAGGTCCGCGTGATGTACAGGATATCGACCTTTTCCTTGCTGTCCGGCGGCAGCGGCGGAAAGGGTGCGCACAGCTTCACGATCGCGATCGCCGCCTTGTCGATGATGCTGTAGCCGGAGCTTTGCGTGACATCGATGCTGTTGATGCTGCCGTCCCGGTTCAGCCCTACGGTGAGGATCACGTCGCCGTGCAGGTGCTGGTCGCGCGCCTGCTGCGGGTAGTTCAGGTTGCCCACGCGCTCGATGCGGTCGACCCAGCCGCGCATGTAGGCGGCGTAGGCGTATTCCTTGGTGTTGGCCGAGATGAATTTCTTGTGCGGGCGCTTGGCATAAGCCTGGGATTGCTGGCGTACTTCGGCGGCGAGTTGCGCCGCCTCCTGAGCCAGGCGCGCTTCATCGGCGGCAGCTTCCGTGGTGTCGCGGGCATCCTTGGCGCTGTCGCTGTTGACGCTGAAGCCGGCTTGCCCGGTTGTAGTAAGCATGCGCTGGTCGGTCGCTTGCTGAGGCGATGGGGTCGCCGCCGTAACCGGCCGCGGTGCCGTACCCTGGCTGGGTAGGGGCAGCAGCCCTGAATAGGGCTGCGACGGGCGCTGCGCCTTGTCGCTCTCGCCGCCGCCCTTGTTGTTGGCCTGGGCCAGGAAATCGGCCTTGTCCGGGGCTTCGCTGTTGGCGACGTTCACCAGCGTCACGTCCAGCGTGGGCAGGGCCGGGCGCGTCGCCACATAGCTGACACCGATGCCGAATAGCAGCAGGCCATGCACCAGCAGCGAAAAGACGAAGGTGGCCCCGATCTTGTTGTCGCCGGGACGGCGGGCTACAGCATTCACGCGAGAGTTGGCCTGGCCTCAAGGGCGTCAAAAAGCATCCCTGCGATATTAAGCCCGAACTGTTTGTCCAGTTCGCGAGCACAAGTCGGCGATGTGACGTTGATCTCGGTCAGATAGTCGCCGATCACGTCCAGCCCTACGAAGCGCAGGCCGCGGCGGCGCAATTCAGGGCCGACCTCGGCGGCGATCCAGCGATCGCGATCGCTCAGCGGCACGCCCTCGCCACGGCCGCCCGCCGCAAGGTTGCCGCGGAATTCGTCGCCCTGGGGGATGCGTGCGAGGGCGTAGGGCACCGGTTCGCCGTCGATCATCAGGATGCGCTTGTCGCCGGCGCTGATCTGCGGAATGAATTTCTGCGCCATTGCGAACTGGCGGCCCTGGCCGTGCGAATCGCCCTGAACCAGGGTTTCCAGCATGGAGTTAAGGTTCTTGTCGCCCGACTGCACGCGGAAGATGCCGCGTCCGCCCATGCCGTCCAGCGGCTTGAGCACCGCGTCGCCGTGTTCGGCTACGAAGCGGCGCAGCTCGGCCGGATCGCGCGCCACCAGGGTCGGTGCCATGCATTGCGGGAAGTGCAGGGCGAAAATCTTCTCGTTGCAGTCGCGCAGCGCACGCGGATCGTTCACCACCTGCACGCCGGCGTGTTGGGCTATGTCCAGCACCAGGGTGTCGTAGACGAACTGCGGGTCGACCGGCGGGTCCTTGCGTAGCAGTACTGTGTCCAGCTCGCGCAGATCGGTCCAGCGGGCTTCGCCGAGGGTGTACCAGCCGGCCGGGTCTTCCTTCACGCTGAGCGGGCGCAGTTTTGCCCAGGGCGCACCGTCGCGCAGGGCCAGGTCGCCCTGTTCCATGTAGTAGAGCTGGTGGCCGCGGCGCTGGGCTTCCAGCAACAGGGCGAAGCTCGTGTCCTTGGCGATCTTGATGCTGCCGATGGGGTCCATCAGCACGGCGACCGAACGGGGCATGGCGGTTCCGCTAGGGAGTGGGGCGTGCATGTTCGCCGAGGTGGTCGGGAACTCACAAGGGTGGGCATGCGCAAATTTGGGCAGGTGCAGGACTCTCCCTTGTCGGAAGCTGTCACTGTGCGTCTTTATTTCACATTTGTGTTCGCGGTTTGGATGGTAAGCGCTCCCGCCACAACGATTTTTCCTTGACGGAAGAGCGGCCAGGCAGTAAACAGCAACAGAGGAGCGCCCGACATAGATCGGGCACCCAAAGAACAGCTTGAGCAGGAATTTTTCATCTGCGTCCGGTGAGTGGCCCGTTTGCTGCTTGTCGGATGACGTACCTGAGCCTGGGGCAGGCAGCAGGGGGGGTTAAGTGAACTTGAATGTAGCTACGAACGGCCTGGCCGGTCTAAAGGTCATGGTGATTGACGATTCCAAGACCATCCGCCGCACGGCGGAAACCTTGCTGAAGAAAGAAGGCTGCGAGGTGCTTACCGCCGTCGACGGCTTCGAGGCGCTGGCCAAAATCTCCGACCAGAAGCCAGCCATCATCTTCGTGGACATCATGATGCCGCGGCTGGATGGTTATCAGACCTGCGCTCTCATCAAGAACAATCCGCAATTTCGTGCGACGCCAGTGATCATGCTGAGTTCGAAGGACGGCCTGTTCGACAAGGCGCGCGGCCGCATTGTCGGCGCGGAGCAGTACCTTACCAAGCCGTTCACTCGCGACGAATTGCTTGGAGCCATTCATCGACACGTTGCCACTACGGTCTGAAGGCTCGTGATAATTAGCTCTAAAGGGGGAGCCGTGGCCAATATCCTCATCATCGACGATTCACCCACCGACGTGCGCGTGTTTTCCATGCTGCTGGAACGGGCCGGGCATCGCGTTGACTCTGTTAACAATGCCGAGGACGGCATCGAGCGCGTGCGCGCCACCAAGCCGGACCTCGTCATCATGGACGTCATCATGCCGGGCATGAATGGCTTCCAGGCCACGCGCACGCTTACGCGCGATCCTGCCACCGCCCATGTACCGATCGTGATCATCACCACCAAGTCGATGGAGACCGATCGCGTGTGGGGCATGCGCCAGGGTGCCAAGGCCTTCATCACCAAGCCGGTGAACGAGAAGGAACTGCTTTCATGCATCAACGAGCTGCTGCCGAAGGCAGCGTGAGGCGGGCATGACTGTATCGGCCGCCCAGTCGCCGTTTGAGATCCTGGCCCGCTACGAGCGGCTTTCGCTCGCGCACGCATCCGGCACGCAGGAGCGTTTCGAAGCGCCGGGTTTGTGGCGTGGTATCGGCTATCGCGCCGGCAGCTACCTGTTCGTGAGCGCGATCGACGAGATCAACGAACTGCTGGCAGTGCCAACGCTGACGCCGGTACCCGGAACCAAGCCGTGGTTGCTGGGTGTGGCGAACGTGCGCGGCAATCTGATGCCGGTAGTGGATATGGCCCGCTTCCTGTTCAGCGAGCGTACGCTGCATTCCGAGCGCGCGCGTCTGCTGGTGGTTCGCCAGGGCAGCGGCAGCGTCGCACTGCTGGTGGATGAGGTATTCGGTCAGCGTACGGTGGATGCGGAACAGCGCCGTGACGCCGAGCGCGAGGACGATCCTCGCCTGACGCGTTTCGTTGAGGACCGGGTGGAAGTGGACGGGCAGCGGCTGGCGCTGTTCAGCATGGGCAGGCTGGTTCGCGCGCCCGATTTCCGCCAGGCGGCCACCTGATGATGGGCGGCTGGCTGGTGCGAGCGGTACCCGGTGAAATTCTTGACCGACACGTTTGGCGTGTCGGTGCAGTAGACGGATGAGGTGAAGAACATGAGCATTACAGGGGGCGTCGGCAAGGAACGGGGATATACCATCCTGATCGTCTTGCTGGTGGTTTCGATCGGTTTCGCGGCCGTCGACTTCGTCTTACTCAACCTCAAGAACGGCGAAGACCGCCAGGCGATCGCGTTGACCACGCAGATCCAGGTGCTGTCGCAGCAGACGGCCAAGTACGCGCTGGAAGCTTCCGGTGGTAACCCCGATTCGTTCGCCGAACTCGAAAACGCGCGCGACACCATCGATTCTGCCGTGCAGCGCCTGGTCAATGGCGACACCAAGACCGGCATGAAGCCGTATGCCGACAAGAACGCGTCGACTACCGGCCGTTCCGTCAGCAAGCTGGCCGATGCCTGGAAGCAGCTCGATCACGACATCGGCAAGATCCTTTCCAACAAGGCGGTGGTGCTCGATTCGACGCAGCGCGCCGACGATCTTTCCAAGCAGTTGCCGTTGCTCAACTCCAACATGGAGCAGGTGGTCAACATCCTGCAGCAGCGCAAGGGCACCAGCGCGGACGAGATGCTGGGCGCCTCGCGCCAGATGTTGACGGCCGACCGCGTCATCCGCCGCGTGCAGGAAGTGCTGCAGGGCGGCGAATCGGCCCAGGCATCCGCCGACGGCCTTTCACGCGACGCGCAGAACTACGGTGAAGTGCTGAAGGGCCTGCTGCAAGGCAACCAGAGCATGGGCGTGCAGCAGCTGGGCGACGCCAATGCGCGCAAGATCCTGTCGCAGATGCAGGGCGAGTGGGACAAGCTCAGCGATCCGGTCACCAAGTTGGCGGCCGCCGCCAGCAATCTGGCCGAAGTGAAGAGCGCAGGCAACCAGGCTTCGCTGGATTCGCAGAACGTGCTGCTGCGCGCGAACGACCTGGCCGAACAGATCGGTCAGCTGCCGGTGCGCCGCCTGTTCCCGAACGTGGGCTGGGGCGTGGTCGGTGCGCTAGGCGCCGTGGCCTTCGCCATCCTGCTGGTTATCCAACTGGTGGGCGACCAGCGCCGCCGCTTCCGTGAGAGTACCGAGCTGAACCAGCGTAACCAGGAGGCGATCATGCGCCTGCTGGACGAAATGGGTTCGCTCGCCGAAGGTGACCTGACCGTAAAAACCACCGTGTCCGAGGACATCACCGGCGCGATCGCCGACTCGGTGAACTACGCTATCGACGAATTGCGCACCCTGGTGACGACGATCAACGAAACCTCCGAGCAGGTGTCGTCCTCGGCGCAGGAAACGCAGACCACCGCGCGCCACCTCGCCGACGCGGCGAAGGCGCAGGCGCATCGCATCAGCACGGCGACCACCGCGATCAACCAGATCGCCAGTTCGATGGACGATGTGTCCAAGAACTCCGCCGAATCGGCCGATGTGGCCGAGCGCTCGGTGCAAATCGCTTCGCGTGGCGCCGAAGTGGTGCGCGAAACCATCTCGGGCATGGACTCGATTCGCGACCAGATCCAGGAAACGTCCAAGCGTATCAAGCGCCTGGGTGAATCCTCGCAGGAAATCGGCTCGATCGTGGAACTGATCAACGACATCGCCGAGCAGACCAACATCCTCGCCCTGAACGCTGCCATCCAGGCGGCTTCGGCGGGTGAGGCGGGCCGAGGCTTCGCGGTGGTGGCGGACGAAGTACAGCGCCTTGCGGAGCGTTCCGCGAGCGCCACGAAGCGAATCGAAACGCTGGTACAGACGATTCAGTCCGATACCAACGAGGCGGTGAACTCGATGGAACAGACCACCGCCGAAGTGGTGGCCGGTGCCCGCAAGGCCGAGGACGCCGGCAGCGCACTGGGCGACATCGAGCGCGTATCGCACGATTTGTCCGCGCTGATTCAGAACATTTCCGCCGCTGCGCGCCAGCAGTCGATCGCTGCGACGGATATTTCTCAATCCATGAACGCGATTCAGGAGATCACCTCGCAGACGTCGCAGGGCGCGAGCCAGACGGCGGAATCGATTGGTTATCTGGCTCAGCTGGCAAGTGACCTGCGCCGTTCGGTGGCGCACTTCAAGTTGCCGGGTTGAGACGGTTGATGCTGGATTTAAGTGTTATTAGGCATTCACGAGAGGGCAGCCTCGACGGTTGTGTCAGCGCGCAAGAGCGCAGCCGCTGAGGGGGGCGCATGAGACTTCAAGACCACATCGATTTCACCACGCTCCAGTGGGTCAAGCCCGAGCTTGACGAGACGCTTGCGCTCGCACGACAGGCGCTGGAGTCCTACGTGGACAATCCCGGCGATCGCGACGTCATGCGCGGCTGTGCCGACAACCTGCACCAGGTGCAAGGCACCTTGCGCATGGTCGAGCTGTACGGTGCGGCGATGGTTGCCGAGGAGATGGAGACGCTCGCGATCTCCTTGCTCGAAGACCACATACGCAATCGCGAGGACGCCTACGCCGCGCTGATGCGCGGCTTGATGCAGTTGCCGGATTACCTTGAGCGTCTGTCCAGCGGCCATCGCGATGTGCCGGTGGTGCTGCTGCCGTTGCTCAACGAGCTGCGCGCCAGCCGTGAACAGGAAGCGCTGAGTGAAGCGGCGTTGTTTACGCCCAATCTGGAGGTGCCGCTGCCGCCACAGGCGCCGGCCGCCGCCGGCCCGGTCGATGTCCAGCGCCGCAAGAGCGAGGTCAATGAACTGCGCCTGCGGTTCCAACAGCAATTGCTTGCCTGGTTCCGCGGCCAGGGCGGTTCGCAGCAGTTGACCGGCATGCGCAACGCGCTCAATGCGATCGCCGCGCGCTGCAGCACCGTGCCGGGTCGCCGCTTGTGGTGGATCACCGCCGGTGTGCTGGAAGGCCTCGACCAGGGCATGCTCAAGGCTTATGCCGCCGACGTGCGTCAGTTGATCGGCAAGGTCGATCGCAGCATTCGCCAGCTGATCGAGCAGGGCGAAGACGCCATGCAGGGTGGTGACGCGGACGATCTCGCGCGCAAGCTGCTGTACATCGTGGCGCAGTCCAAGCAACGCAGCCCGCAGATGCAGCAGCTTGCGCAGACGTACAACCTCGACAGCCTGATGCCCGAGGCCAGCGAGGTCGAACACGCGCGCGGCTCCATGGCCGGCCACAATCGCGCGCTGCTCGATTCGGTTGCGCGCGCGTTGAAGGATGACCTGTTGCGCGTAAAGGAAGCGCTGGACCTGTTCCTGCGTCAAAGCGACGCCGACCCCGCCCAGCTAGGTGCCCAGGCCGAATTGCTGGAGCGCGTCGGCGATACGCTCGGCATGCTCGCGCTCAATGTGCCGCGCCGCGTGGTGAACGAACAGCGGCGCGTGCTGGAAGAAGTCGCCAACCGCCTGCGCAGTCCCGACGAGGAGTCGCTGCTCGACGTGGCCGGCGCACTGCTCTATGTGGAAGCGTCGCTGGACGACCACATCGAGAGCCTGGGTGCGGAAACGCAGCCAGAGGAAGAACACAAGGTGACGATGCTGCCGCGCAGTGAGGCGCGGCACATCCTCGCCACGCTGATGAGCGAAGCCGTCACCAACACCGGCAAGGTCAAGAACGGTATCGTCGCGTTCGTCGAATCGGGCTGGCAGCACGAGCAGCTGGTCGGCATGCCGGAGCTGATGGACGAAGTAGCCGGCGCGATGCGCATGCTGTCTTCGCCGCGTTCGGCGCAGATCGCCGAGGGCGTGGGCCGCTTTATCGGCAACGAACTGTGCATCGACAAGCGCATTCCCAGCAGCGCGCAAATGGATCAGCTCGCCGATGCCCTGGCGGCGTTGGAGTACTACCTCGAAGCGGCAAGCGAACACCGCGGCGGCCTTGAGCATGTGCTGGACGTGGCCGAACACAGCCTGGGTGGCCTGGGCTACTGGCCGCCGCCGCTGCCCAAGGCGGCGCCGGAAAGCGTACCCGAAGCCGCTGCTCCGGCTGCGGTTCCAGCTCCGGCGGATGCATTCGCGCCGGCATCGATGCCTGCGCTCAGCGAGTCGGTCACCGTCGCGCATGGCGATGACGCAAGCGCCTTGTTCGTCGGCAGCAGTGAGACACCAGCCCCGATCGCACATGACGTTACCGGGCTGCACTTGGCCGAAACCGAGCCGCACGCACCTGCGCTGATGGCCCAGGAAGGCGAAGACTGGATCGAGATCGAAGAAGAAGTCGAAGAGCAGGTGTCCGGCGTTGATCCGCTGGCCGCCACCGCCGGCTTCCAGACCACCACTGAAGGCATCGACGACGACATACGAGAGATCTTCCTGGAGGAAATGCAGGAAGAGATCAACAACCTGCGCCAAGCGCAGCAGGCGTGGATGGTCGATCCTACGCAGGCCGCCGAGCTCACGCCGATCCGCCGCTCGTTCCACACGCTCAAGGGTTCGGGCCGGTTGGTCGGTGCCGCCGTGCTGGGCGAATTCGCGTGGCGTGTGGAAAACATGCTCAATCGCGTGCTGGATGGCACCATCGCGCCGCACGCCGGCGTGCAGGCGGTGGTTGGCCACGCCATCGATGCTTTGCCGCAGTTGTACTCCGCGTTGAAGGATGGCACCGTACCCATGGCGCCGCTCACCGGCATCATGCAGGCGGCCGATCATCTTGCCGCCGGCGAACAGGCCAGCGTGGAGCAGTTTGCTACCAGCGGTACCCAGACCGTACGTCATATGGTGCGTCGCCGCGTGCCGCGTGTGTCGGCCGAAACGATTCCCACCGCCACGCATACCGAGCATTCGGTTGCCGCCGCGCAGCCGTTCGATGTGGTCGTGCCGGCCACCGAAGTGCTCGAAGCGCCGGTACTCCCGCCGGTCGATCCGGTTCTGCTGGAAATCCTGCGTAGCGAAGTGGCGCAGTACCTGCAGACCATCCGCAATGCGGTGACCTTCGCTGAGGGCGATCTGCCGGTCGAAGATGGCCTGCTGCGCGCCGTGCACACCCTGCATGGCGCCATCGCGATGGTCGACATTCCGGTGCTGATTCAGCTGCTGTCGCCATTGGAAAGCCTGCTCAAGCGCCTGCGCGCAGTGGGTGAACCGCTGTCGGGCGAAGGTGTGCGCCTGTTGCGCCAGAGCGCGAACGTGGTCGACGAAGTCATGGCGCAGTTCGACGCTGCGCATCCGCAGTTGCCGGATGCTTCGGCGATCATTGCGCGCCTCGCCGAACTGCGCGATCACCAGCCCGAACCGCAGATGGCGCACGTGGTGTTCGAGCCGCATGCCGCCGAACCGACACCGCTTGAGCCGCCGGCTCCGGTGCAGCTTGCCGAACCGGTTGCACACCAGGAAGAAGAGCAGGCTCCCGTTGCCGCCGAGCAGCAGGATGAAGAGCCGGCGCCCTCTAGCGTTGAACTGCCAACCGAAGCTCCTGTGGCCGCAGGGGATGATTACACCGCCGAGCTGCTCGAAGCGCTTGCGGCGGAGGAGCCGGTCGAAGCCGAGCCGGCATCCCCTCATCGCGAACCCGAGCCTAGCGCCGAAGACATGGAGTTCGCCGAGCTGTTGGCCAGCCTGGAAGCGCTGGAGCCCGAACGCGCCGCTGACGAGCCGGGGACCGAAGAGCCGGCGCCGATCGAGCATCCACTGGAATTCGATCACGCGGTCGCGAACGAACTGCTCGACGAGCCGGTGCACGAGGAATCCGTGCATGCACCCGTCGACGAGCCGGCGCCCGAAGCAACGCCTGCCGTTGAACCGGAGGCACCTGAGCATGACTTGGAGCACGCTGCCGAGGCGCCTTCCGACGAGTCTGTCGAAGAACCGGTCGCCGAGGCTCCGCTGCACGAAGAGCTGCCTGCAGAACCGGTCGCCGAGGCTTCGCTGCACGAAGAGCTGCCTGCAGAGCCGGTTGCCGGGGCTCCGCTGCACGAAGAGCTGCCTGCAGAGCCGGTTGCCAGGGCTCCGCTGCACGAAGAGCTACCTGCAGAGCCGGTTGCTGAGACTCCGCATCACGAAGATCTGATTGCAGAGCCGGTCGCCGAGGCTTCACAGCACGAGGAGCCGGTTGCGTCGGAAGCGCCGATCCAACATCAACCGGTGGAACGCGTGCCGGCCGGCGAGCTGATGAGCTTCGGCCACATCGATCCGGACTTGCTGGAAATCTTCAGCGAGGAAGCGCGCGAGATTCTCGACGATGCCGACGGTACGCTGGCGAAATGGCACGCCGAGCCGACCGATGTTTCGCACATGGCCGGTCTCTTGCGTGCGCTGCACACCCTCAAGGGCGGTGCGCGCATCGCGGGCGTCACGCCGGTGGGCGATCTCAGCCACGCGCTGGAAAGCCTGCTGGAACGCTCGCATGGCATTGATCCGAGCAAGACCGTTCCGCTGATCGGTACGCTGGAGGCCGCGTTCGACGAGATGCATGGCCTGGTGCAGCGAGTTTCGCAAGGCAAGTCGATTGCGTATCCGCACGCCATGGTTGCGCATCTGCAGGGTGGCGGACAGGAGCCGCTAGCACCTGTCGCCGAAGCTCCGACCTCGGCACCTGAGCCCGCACCCGTCGCTGTGGCGCCGGCACCGGCTGCGCCGGCAAGCCTGGAAGAGCTGCCTTCGCTATTGCCGGTCGAAGACCAGTCGCAAGCCGAGGAGGCGGGACGCACCGCGCTGGAACAGATCCGCGTACGCGCGGAACTGCTCGACAGCCTGGTGAATCACGCTGGCGAGGTGGCGATCTACCGTTCGCGCCTGGAGCAGCAAGTATCGGCTTACCGCTTCAACCTGGTCGAACTCGAACAGACTGTATCGCGTCTGCGCAGCCAGCTGCGCATGCTGGAAATCGAAACCGAAGCGCAGATCATTGCGCGCTTCCAGCGCGAACACCGCGAAGGCGGTATGAGCGTGTTCGATCCGCTCGAACTCGATCGTTTCTCGCAATTGCAACAGTATTCGCGCGCACTGGCCGAATCGGTATCTGACTTGGTGTCGATCCAGGGCATGCTGGACGAGCTGACCCGCCAGGCCGAAACCTTGCTGATCCAGCAGTCACGAGTAAGCTCGGAACTGCAGGAAGGCCTGCTGCGCACCCGCATGCTGCCGTTCGACACCATGGTGCCGAACCTGCGCCGCACGCTGCGTCAGGCAGCGCAGGAAGAAGGCAAGAAAGCGCAGCTGTATGTGGAAGGCGCGCACGGCGAAATGGATCGCAACCTGCTCGACCGTATCAAGGCGCCGTTCGAGCACATGCTGCGCAACGCCGTCGCGCACGGTATCGAGGTGCCGCAAGAGCGCCTGAAGGCGGGCAAGCCGGAAGAAGGCTCGGTACGCATACGCGTAGCGCGCGAAGCTACCGAAGTAGTGATTCGCGTCAGCGACGACGGCCGCGGCCTGGATCGCGAAGCGATCCGCAGGCGCGCGATCGAACGTGGCCTGATCCGTCCGGAAACGCGCTTGTCCGACGACCAGTTGCTGGCACTGATCACGCAGACCGGCTTCTCCACCGCCAGCACCGTCACTCAGCTCGCCGGCCGTGGCGTGGGCATGGACGTGGTGGCCAGCGAGATCAAGTCATTGGGTGGTTCGCTCGCGATCGAGTCGCGCCAAGGCGAAGGCACCACCTTCGTGCTGCGTCTGCCGTTCACACTCGCGGTAACCCAGGCGATCCTGGTGCGCATCGGCGAGTCCACTTTCGCCATCCCGATGACTTCGGTGCAGGGCGTCGCGCGCATCAGCCCGGAAGAATTGGCCGAGCGCCTGGCGCAGGACAACCCGCAGTTCGACTACAACGGCGAGGAGCACGCGGTCCATGACCTGGCCGGGTTGCTTGGCTTGGTCCCGGGCATCAGCGATGAAGAGCAATTGCCGCTGCTGCTGACCCGTTCAGGCGAACTGCGCGCCGCGATCCGTGTCGACGCCGTCATCGGTTCGCGCGAAATCGTGGTGAAGTCGGTCGGCCCGCAGGTGAGTTCGGTGCCCGGCATCCTGGGCGCCACCATCATGGGCGACGGCTCGGTATTGGTGATTCTCGATCTCGCGCCGCTGGTGCGTCATGGCCTGGCCCGTCGCGAACAGCGTCTGGCCGAAGGTCTGGATCACGCCACGACGGCGCCGGCGGTCGAAGAACAACGCGTGCGCCCGCTGGTCATGGTGGTGGACGATTCGATCACCATGCGCAAGGTCACCGGCCGCGTGCTCGAACGCCACGAATACGAGGTTGAAACCGCAAAGGACGGCCTGGATGCGCTGGAAAAGCTGCACGAGCGGGTCCCGGACCTGATGCTGCTGGACATCGAAATGCCACGCATGGACGGCTACGAGCTGGCGACGCAGATGAAGGCCGATCCGCGCCTGTGCCAGGTGCCGATCATCATGATCACTTCGCGTACCGGCGAGAAGCACCGCCAGCGCGCCTTCGACATCGGCGTGGAACGGTACCTCGGCAAGCCCTACCAGGAAGCCGAATTGCTGGCGCAGATAGGCGAAGTATTGGAGCAACACGCGCAGGAGCCGGTGAATGAGTGATAAGGTCGTTGCGGTCGCGCTGTTGTTCGATGACGCCGAGCTAGGTGGTCATCTGCGCACCGCACTCTCCGAGCATGGCGCCCGGATTGCACACGAAGGTCCGATCAGCAGCTTCGATGTCGCCAAATTGCGGCAAGCCGGCGTCGATGTGCTGGTGGTCAACCTGGACGATTCGGTGGACGACACCGCGCTCGACCTGATCTACGAGCTGGTCGCCACCGGTGACATCCCTGTGGTGTTCAATGACGCCCAAGCCAGCCGCGGCCTGGACGGCTGGGATCGCGCGCGCTGGGCGCGCCACCTGGCCGCGAAGACCCTCAACGAGGACACCATCGATCCGCCGCGCCCCGAGCATGCGCAGGCGGTGACGCCGCCATCCGCCGCGCCGCAGTCCGAATCTTCTGCCGAAGCCGTCGCAGCGGCCGAGCCGGTTAGCGTGCAGGAGCCGACGCAGGTCGTGCCGGCTCAGTCCGAAGCCCCGGCGGAACCCGTGGCGGCGGTCGCTTCGGTAGAGGATGCCGAGCCGGCGCCGAGCCAGACCGCGCTGGCGGATTTGCTGCAACAACCCGACGAGACGTCGGTTCGGCGGGAAACATCCTCGGACTCGCTGGCGGCCGAACTGGAAGCCCTGCTCGCCGATGACAAATCCGTCGAACACTCCTCCGAAAGCGAATTCGGGTCGCTGAAATTCAAGGCGGAAGACGAGCTGCCGCCGCTGCACGACGGCGATTTCGGCTGGCAGGATCCGGCGCAGATCGAGCCGGAGCTGCATGATGAGATCCCTACTTCGCCCGGGTTTGCCCCGGCGCCTGCACCGGCCCCCGCGCCTGTGCCTGCGCCAGCGCGCATGGAAGCTCCGGCGTTCAACATCAATCTGGATCATCTGTCGCTTGCTTCGCTCGACGAAGAGTTCACCCCGCCGGTGATCGAAAAGGCCACGCTGGCGCAGCAGACGTCCGCGCCGCTCGTGCCGGAATGGGGCTTCGTGGAAGAACACGAGCACGCACCGGCTGGCGACAAGGCGGCGCCCGGCCTCGAAAAGCTCAGCGCCGCTGACTACTTGGCGCCGGACGTAGAGTTTCTGGAACACGAATCACCAGTCGAGCCGGGCATGAGCCTGGAGCTGGTGTCGATGGAAGACGCCATCGCGCCCGAAGGCGAATATCAGCCGTTCGAGTCGCACCTGCACGAACTGGATACGGCCTTCTCGCGCTTGCTGGTGCTGGGAGCGGCCCGCGATAGCGGAGCCTCGCTGAACGCCTTTCTCGGCGCACTGCCGGGCGGCCTGAAGCTGCCGATTCTGCTCACTCAGCACCACGCCAACGAAGCGCTCGAACAGATGCTTGTCGGGTTAGCGACAGGCTCCAGTTTGCCGGTCAAGGTGGCCACTGCCGGTATGCGCGCCCGCTCCGGCGAAGTAGTGGTGGTACCGCGTGGGCAACAGGTGCGTATCACCCGCGATGGCCGGGTGGAGATCAGCGCCGCCAACGATGATGCCGGTGGGCAGTCGCCTTCGATCGACAGCAGCTTCACCATGGCCGCCAATGTGTTCGGACGCGGCGCGCTGGCCATCGTGTTTGCCGGCCAGGCTACCGATGCCGTGGCGGGCGCCCAGGCGATCCACGATCGCGGTGGGCAAGTGTGGGTGGAGGCATCCGCCAGTGATCACTATGCCGACATGGTCAACGGCGTGATGGCCGAGCGCCTGGCCAGTTTTTCCGGCTCGCCGCAAGAACTCGCGGTGCGTCTGGTGGAGGACTTACAATGAGTGAACAGCCGCTACCCCGCGAAATCCGCTGTGTGCTGGTGCCGGTTGGCAACCTGCGCCTGCTGCTACCCAACGCCACCGTGGCCGAAGTAATCACCTTCGCCGCTCCCGAACCTGTAGCCGGTGCCCCGGAGTGGCTACTCGGCCGCATCGCATGGCGTGGCTGGCGCGTGCCTCTGGTTTCGTTCACCAAGCTGGCCGGCGCTGAAGAAGGCGATGCGGAGCTCAGCGTGCGTGTGGCAGTACTCAAAGCGCTGGGCGACAATCCGGATGTGCCTTTCGTGGCGGTGGTCACCCAGGGTTTTCCGCGCCTGACCACGCTGAATGCCGAGCTGATCATTCCCACGCATGACGGCAAGCCGTTGCCGCAGGGCGTGAAGGCGCAGGTGCTGGTACGCGACGATATTGCAGTGATTCCGGATCTCGAGGGGATCGAGCATGAGGTGACGGAGCTGCTGCGGCAGGCGGGTTGATCCGCCGCACGATCCAGGCGTGTAGGCTGGGACGACAATCCCAGCTTCGGCGGCAAGCGTATTGCTGGGATTGCCATCCCCGCCTACAAATCTCCGTGTAGTGCCTGCAACGCAGCCAGCGCAGCCAGTCCAGCCGTTTCCGTGCGCAAAATCCGCGGTCCCAGCCGCAGGCCCTGAAAGCCCGCTTCGCGTAACGCCGCAACATCGCGCTCCCCCAGCCCGCCTTCCGGTCCAACCACCAGCAATCCCCCGGCATCGCCAAAACGCACTTCGCGCGCCCGCAGCGTGCCTTCAGGCAGCAAGGCCAGACGTTGCGAACCGTCACCGTGCAAGTCTTCCAGCCAGGTCTGCAGCACCTGCGCAGGCATGATTTCTGGAATGTGCCCGCGCCCGCTCTGTTCGCAAGCGCTGGCTGCTACAGCGCGCCAATGCTGCCAGCGCTTTTCCGCGCGCGCGGCATCCAGTTTTACTTCGGAACGCTCGGTAAACAGCGGCACGATGCGGGCTACGCCAAGTTCGGTGGCCTTCTGCACGATCAGATCCATCTTTTCACCCCGCGCAACCGCTTGTGCCAGGGTCAATCGAAGCGCAGATTCGTTCGCAATTTCCTCGCAGGCGTCGATGCGAACGATGACCTCGCGCTTGCTGACCCTGACCAGGGTGGCGGCGTAGTCAAAGCCATCGCCGTTGAAGACTGTCAGCGCGTCGCCCACGTCCATGCGCAGTACGCGCGCCACATGCTCGGCGGCCTGCGCAGGCAGCAGCAATTCGGCGGCAAGTGTCAGCGGGTAGTCAATGTGAATGCGGGTGGTTCGCATAAGCTTTCGATCGATAGCGGGCCATGCAGCATACCGCCTGACCTCCCTACGGTTCAGCCATCTGAATGAACGACTTGCGGTCGACCCTTGCGGTGGACCTTGCCTGGGATCAGCATGGTCTCACCTACGAGGCTCGTTTTCTCCCCCCAGCGAGCAAGGAGGTTTGCCATGTTCAGGTTGCTTGTTTGTGCAGTGCTGGCGCTTGGTACGGCGGCGGCGTTCGCCGCTCCCCAGAGCGAGACTCCATCAGATCAGCACACGTCCTCATCGTCCAAGACCGTGTCGCGCTCGCCGCTCAAACCGGGCGATCGCGGGTGTATCCGTGACACCGGCAGTCTGATCAAGCCCAAACCGGGCGAATGCCTGCCGGTCGCGGGCCGTTCCTATTCCAAGCAGGATATCGACAACACCGGCGAAACGAGGCTTGGGCCGGCCTTGGAGCGGCTGGATCCGGCTGTGACAGTACAGGGCGGCGGCGGTCATTGAGCCTGGCGCACGCGTAGGCTAGGGTCCCTTGGGCGCTCACCCTGGCCTACGCTACGGCGTGGGTGATTCCCTCGATCGCCACGTCAACCAGATGGTCGATCTCGCCTTCGCTCACCACATAAGGCGGCATGAAATAGATCACGTTGCCCAGTGGCCGCAACAATGCGCCGCGTTCCAGTCCATGCAAGAAAACGCGTAGCCCGCGTCGTTCCTCGGAGGGAAACGCACGCCGGGTCGCTTTTTCGGCCACCAGTTCCAGCGCAGCGATCATTCCGGATTGCCGCACGTCGGCTACGTTCGGATGGTCGCGCAGCGGCGCAAGTCGCGCTGCTAGATGTGCAGCCAGTGCGCGATTGCGCTCCAGCACCGGTTCATCGCGAAAAATGTTCAAGGTTTCCAGCGCTGCCCGGCAGGCAAGCGGATTGCCGGTGTAACTGTGCGAGTGCAGGAATGCCTTGCCGGCGTTGTATTCGGCATAGAACGCGTCATACACCTGCTGCGTCGTCAATACCGCCGAGAGCGGCAAGGTGCCACCGGTCAATCCCTTGGACAGGCACATGAAGTCCGGCGCGATATGGGCCTGCTCGCAGGCGAACAGAGTACCTGTGCGGCCGAAGCCCACGGCGATTTCATCGGCGATCAAGTGCACGTCGTATTGATCGCAAAGCGCGCGCAAACCGCTCAGGTAAGCAGGGTGATGCATGCGCATGCCGCCTGCACATTGCACCAGCGGCTCCACGATTACTGCGCAGGTTTCATGCGAGTGGCGTTCCAGCAACGCGCGCATTGCTTCCAGGCGGCGCGTGGCGACGTGATCGGGCAATTCACCAGGCTCGCCTGCATACGCATCGGGTGAAGGCGCCAGTATGGGGGTGAGCAGCAAAGGCGCATAAGTCTTGCGATACAGCGCCACATCGCTCACGGACAACGCGCCAAGCGTTTCGCCATGGTAGCTGCCAGTGAGCGCGATGAAACGCGTCCTCTCGCCGTGGCCCTGGTTGAGCCAGTAGTGGAAGCTCATCTTCAGCGCTACTTCGATGGCGGCCGAGCCGTTGTCGGCAAAAAAGACCTTCTCCAGGCCTGGCGGGGTGAGCGCCACCAGCCGTTCGGCCAATTCGATCGCTACCGGATGCGTGAAGCCGGCAAAAATCACATGTTCGAGGGTCTGCGCCTGTTCGGCCAGCGCCGCGGCAATGCGGGGATTGGCGTGACCGAAGAGGTTGGTCCACCAGGAACTGATGCCGTCCAGGTAGCGTCGCCCACCCGCATCGATCAGCCAGGCGCCTTCGCCCCGCACGATCGGCACCATGGGGACATGCCGGTGATCGTGCATCTGGGTGCAAGGGTGCCAGATATGGCGCAGGTCGCGCCGGGCAAGTTCGGCATTCGCGTGGGACTCATCAATCATCCGGCTATGATCGAGGTGGTCATGCCGCCGTTCAACCCTTGTCTGACGTATGGAAGGGGCCGGCGGCGTGCAGAAGTTGTAGCGTGCAGCAGGAACATTGATGAAGCGTTGGTTTTCAATCCTGGTCATAGTCGTACTTGCCCTTGGGGCGCTAGTCTGGTTCATCCCCGCGAGCTGGGCCTTGCCGCTGTTGCAAACGCAATGGCGTGGCGTGCGGATGGAAGGCGTCACGGGAATATTGTGGGAAGGCCGTGCGCAGCAGGTTTCGATAGCAGATGGCCCTCCGCTGGGCAGCCTTGCCTGGGTTCTTTCTCGCCGCGCCTTGCTGGGCGACCTTCAAGCGAGCGTGGATCTGCGCCAGCCGCAGTTGCAGTTGCAGGGCCGCGTGCGTCGTGTTTCTTCCGCGCAATGGGATTTGCGCGATGTCACGCTGCACATGGATATGGCGATGCTCGGCATGCAACCGTGGTTGCGGGGGCAGCCGCGAGGACAGTTCGACCTGCAGGCGCCGCAAGCGCAACTGCGCAGCGTCTGGCCGGTACAGCTGGATGCCACCGGCACTTGGTCGCAGGCCGCCGTCCATACCGCACAAGGCGATATCCCGCTGGGAACGGTGATGCTGGCGGTCACCGGCCAATCCGGGGCGCTGCAGGGAACCCTCAGCGATGACGGCAGCGGTGCGGTGCAGACGGCTGGACGGCTGGCTCTCAGCCCGCTTGGCTGGGACCTGCAACTGCGGCTTGTCCCGCGCAACGATGATCCGGCCACATTGAGCTGGCTGCGCAGCTTGGGCACGCCGAAGGCGGACGGCACGCTCGAACTCCGCTATCGTGGCGGTTTGGCCCAATGGAACCCTGCGATCAAGCGATGAACGAGCAGCGATGGGAGGTGGCGCTGAAAGCCGCGCGAGAAGCAGCCGATGCGGCTGCCGAAGTGATTCGCCATTACTGGCGCCGTGGCGTGGAGGTGGAGCTCAAATCCGATGCCACGCCGGTGACGGTCGCCGACCGCGAGGCCGAGCAGGCCATCCGCCGCATTCTGGCCCAGGCCTTACCGGGTGCGGCGATCTACGGCGAGGAGTTCGGCCTGGACAACAGCGGCAGCGATTTGCTCTGGCTGGTCGATCCGCTCGATGGCACCAAGAGCTTCGTGCGCCGGACGCCATTTTTCTCCACGCAAATCGCGCTTATGCAGCGGGGCGAACTGGTGCTGGGCGTATCGAGCGCGCCGGTGTACGGCGAAACGATGTGGGCGAGCAGCGGCGGCGGTACCTGGTTCAATGGCGAGCGCATGCACGTGGCGCCCACCGCGGAAATGGCGCAGGCATCCCTCTCCATCGGCAACGTCAAGACGCTCACCGGCGACGCACGCTGGCAAGCACTGGGAGCCATGATCCGCGACAGCAACCGCATCCGTGGCTATGGCGATTTCTGCCATTACCACCTGCTGGCGCGCGGTAGCCTGGACCTGGTGATCGAGTCGGACGTAAACATCCTGGATGTCGCGGCATTGGCGGTGATCGTACGCGAGGCCGGTGGGGTGTTCACCGATCTTGAGGGCAAGCCGTTGAACCTCGATACGCGCAGCGTACTGGCCGGTACGCCAGCGCTTCATGCGCAAGCGCTCGCGCGACTCGCCCTTGAATCCTGAGGAGCGGTAACGAAAGCCGGTTACAATCCCGCCCATGCCACCTCGCTATCCCATCATCCACGCGACGCGCGACCTGGACACCAGCCGTTTCCTGCACGCGGAACAGGTGGACCTGGAATTTTCCAATGGCGAACACCGCACCTACGAACGACTCAAGGGCCACGGCCTGGGCGCGGTCATCATCGTGCCGATGCTGGACGATGAAACCGTACTGCTGGTGCGCGAGTATGGCGTAGGCTTGGACCGCTACGAACTGGGCCTGCCCAAAGGCCGGCTGGACCAGGACGAAACGGTGGAGCAGGGCGCCGACCGCGAGCTGAAGGAAGAAGTCGGCTACGGCGCGCGCAAGTTGAAGATTCTGCATAGCCTTTCGCTATCGCCGGCGTACATGACGCATATGGCGCATGTGGTGCTGGCGCAGGATCTCTACCCCGAGCGCCTTGAGGGCGACGAGCCCGAGCCGCTCGAAGTGGTGCCCTGGAAACTTTCCGATCTGCATACCCTGGTCGCGCGGGACGATGTCACCGAAGGCCGTTCCATCGCGGCGCTGTTCCTGGCGCGCGAATACCTCGCCGGACGCTTCCAACGCACGTGAGCACCATGCCCGATCATTCCCTGCTGCTCGAAGTCGGCCGGCTGGCACGCCGGGCCGGCGAAGCCATCATGGACGTTTATCGCCAAGACTTCGACGTAGAGATCAAGGCCGACTGCTCGCCACTCACAGCGGCCGACCTGGCCGCGCAAAAGGTCATTGCCGCGGGCCTGGCGCAGCTAGAGCCGTTGCTGCCCATGGTGTCGGAGGAGGCGAGCCAGTTACCGTGGCAAGAGCGCCGCGCATGGTCGCGCTACTGGCTGGTTGACCCGCTCGACGGAACGCGTGAATTCGTCAAGCGCAACGGTGAATTCACTGTCAACATCGCGCTGGTCGAGAACGGCAGGCCGGTGCTGGGCGTGGTGCTGGCGCCGGTTACCGAAGAACTCTTCGCCGCCGCGCGCGGACATGGCGCATGGTGGCAGGTTCGGCCTGATGGCGAGTGGGAGCGCATTTCCACGCGCGCTCTGGCCAACCCACCAGTGGCAGCCGGCAGCCGTTCGCATGGCGGCGCGTCGGAATTGACACTGCGCCGTTTGCTTGGCGAGGAATACCAGTTGCACGCGCTGGGTTCTTCGCTGAAGTTCTGCCTGATCGCGCGCGGCTCAGCTGACGTCTACCTGCGCCGCGGTCCCACCAGCGAATGGGATACCGCCGCCGCGCAATGCGTGCTGGAAGAGGCCGGTGGTGCAGTGCTCGATCTGACCGGCAAGCCGTTGCACTACAACCGCGGCGAATCGCTGATCAATCCGGAATTCCTGGCCGTGGGCGACGCCGGCATCGACTGGCCCGCGCGACTGCGCGAAGCGGAATTGCCATGAGCACGGCCACGCGCCACAGCCTGGCCGACTTGCTTGCCATCATGGCGCGCCTGCGCGATCCCGAGCAGGGTTGCCCCTGGGATTTGCAACAGGATTTCAGCAGCATCGCGGCCTACACCGTCGAAGAAGCCTACGAAGTTGCTGACGCCATCGACCGCAAGGACTGGCACGACCTGCGCGACGAACTGGGTGATCTGCTACTGCAAGTGGTGTTCCACTCGCAGATGGCGCAAGAACAGGGCTTGTTTGATTTCAACGACGTGGCGCACGCGATCAGCGAAAAGATGCTGCGCCGGCATCCGCATGTGTTCGGAGACGTCAGCTATGCGGATGTGGAAGAGCAGAAGCGTGCCTGGGAAGAGATCAAGAGCGCCGAGCGCGTGGCCAAAGGCACCGCACCCGACGACAGCACGCTGGCCGGTGTCTCGCGCGGGCAGCCGGAGTGGCAGCGCGCACTGAAGCTGCAGCAGCGTGCCGCCACAGTCGGCTTCGACTGGCCCGACCATCGGCCGGTGATCGACAAGCTGCACGAGGAACTGGCTGAAGTCGCGGCCGAATTCGACGCTGGTGCCGATCCGGCCCGGCTGGAAGACGAGATTGGCGACGTGCTGTTCGTGGCCGTGAACCTGGCGCGCCATGCCCAGGTGGATTTCGTGCGGGCCTTGAAGCATGCCAATGCCAAGTTCGAGCGGCGCTTCCGGCGCATGGAGCAACTGGCGGCTACGGAGGGGGCGCCGCTGGCTACGCAGGGCCTGGTGGAGCAGGAAGCGCTATGGCGGCGAGCCAAGGCAGAAGAACGTAGCGCGTAGGCTGGGATGGCAATCCCAGCATCCGGATGCCGTGTGGAAAGCTGGGATTGTCATCCCAGCCTACGCGCTGGGTGGTTTTCAACCTTTTTATCACTAACTGCATCCAAAGCATTCGAACACACAGGAGATTTCGTATGCGCCAACTGCTCGCTTTACTCGCCCTGCTGCCGCTGGCCGCCACCGCCGCCGATTGTCGCTACAGCGCCTCCCGCAACCTGCACGAAGACCTTGCCGGCATACGCGGCGTGCAAGTCGAATTGCACAGTCACGACATGCACCTTATGGGCGACGGCAATGCCAATGCGCTGGAACTCACCGGTCGCGCCTGTGCCTCGTCGCAATCGGCCTTGGATACGCTGCAGGTGACTTCACATCGCGAGGGCGATCAGCTCATCGTCGATGTGGACGGCCACGGCCTCAGCGCCAGCCTGTTTGGTATTTCCTATGCGTATCTGGACGTACAGCTGAAGCTTCCCGCGAACATGCCGGTCAGCGTCAACACCGGCTCCGGTGACGCTTATGTCTCAGGCTTGGCGCAGTTGAACGCGCAGACCGGCTCGGGCGACCTGCATGTCGATCGCATCAGCGGCGAGGTCTACGCCACGGCGGGCTCGGGCGACGTGGAGATTTCCGATGTGGGCAGCCTCAGGGTCGGTTCGGTTGGCTCGGGTGACCTCAAGGCACGTTCGGTGCACAAGGACGTACAGATCGGCAGCGTCGGGTCTGGCGACGTGACGCTGGAAAACGTGGGCGGCAGCGTGACCGTGGACACTATCGGTTCCGGCGATCTGGTAGTGCGGGAAGTACGTGGCAATTTGACCGTACGCGCCAAAGGTAGCGGCGACGTGACCCAAAGCGGGATCGGCGGCAAGGTGAGCGTTCCGCACGACGACGACTGAATGGAGTTTCAGGCCAGCAGCCGCGTCAAGCCATATACCAGCATCGCACATAGCAGCAGGAAGGGCAGCGACACTTGATGAAACAGCCGCATTCCATGCGGCTGTTTTGCCAGGCGCAGGGCGATCAGGTTGGCTAGCGAGCCGATCGCCACGCCAAAACCGCCCACGTTCACCGCGATGGCCAGAGCGATCGCATCCGGTGCGCGATCCAGCAGCAATACCGTGGCTGGCACGTTGCTGATCAGCTGCGAACTGACGATGCCACCTAGATACAGTGTTAGTGGTTGCTTGAAATCGATTTTCCCAAGCACGTGATCCACGACGGGCAGCGCGGCGAAGTGGCCCAGCCCGAGAAAGATCGCGGCAAAGGTCGCCATCAGCAGCCAGTCGACATGTTTCAGCGTGGGCCAGGACCACAGCGCGAACGGAATCACCAGCAGCAAGGCGCCAAGCGGTGCGTGGCCGCTTTCCATCATCGCCACCATCAAGGCGAGCGCAAGGACGGAAAACATTGCCATCGGTGCCGAAATGCGATGGCCATCGAACTTTTCCGCTTGCAGTTCAACGCGCTCCTTCGGCATCCAGCACCAGGTGAGCGTTGCCACCAGCACGAACATCACCGCAGCCGTGGGAAACAGGCCGGCTACGAATCGAAAGAACGGCATTGCCGCATGCTGCCAGATCAGCAGGTTCTGCGGATTGCCGATCGGGCTGAGCGTCGATCCAGCATTCACCGCCAGCGCCTCCAGCACGGCCATGCGCAGGATCGGCAGATTGGACATGCCACCGATGGCGAGCGTCAACGGCACCATCAGGAACAGGCTTACGTCATTGGTGAGCACCATCGACAGCACGGCGGTCATGCTCACCAGTAACAGGCCGACGCCTCGCAGAGAATGCATGCGCGCGACCAGCAAGCCGGCCACGCGCTGCACCAGGCCGCTGTCGCGAATGCCCTGGATGGAGATCATCAGTCCCAGCAGGCCGCACAGGGTAGGCAACTGCAGCCAGACCTGATGACGAGACCACGGTTGTGGATCGATGCAGGCGAGCACCACGGTAAGCGCGGTGAAGAGCAGCAGCAGGAACTCGTGCTTGAGGCGGTCGCACCAGGTTTGGGTGGCGGAGGTTTGGATGGCAATCATCCTTGCGGTCGAAGGAATTTGTACTGTCGCGAGGAACCACTCCGCTGCCAGGAGCAGGGGCAGATGCTCACCACTCCTTCAAGCTTTCCAATTCATACAGCTTCTTCCAGCTCGGCCGCGCGCGCACCATATCCGCTTGCCGTTTCAGCGCGGGCCACTCGGTGGCGGGACGCGGCATATTGCGTGACCACCGCATCAGCATGGTCAGCAGCAGATCGACGCCGGAAAATTCCTTGCCGAGCAGATACGGCCCGTGCGCGGAAAGATGCGCCTCGATCCGCTCCCACAGGCCTTCGATCTTGTGCTGTATGGCGGTGCGGATTTCCGGTGGCGATTCCTGATGTCCCAGTTCTTGCGGATAAAACCAGAACCGGTAGGTGGACATCAGCGCGTTGCTGAGGAAAACCGTCCACTGCAACCACTGTTCGCGTTCCGGTGTGCCCGACGGCGGAATCAGCTTGGCTTCCGGATGACGCTCGGCCAGGATGATCAGCAGCGCACCCGATTCGTACACCGCGCGACCATCGATGATCAGCGTAGGTACTTTGCCGCCCGGATTGAGCTTCAAGTACTCGTCGTCGAATTGTTCCTGCTTTTCGATATCCACCAATTTGAGCTGGTAGGGCACGCCGATTTCGAGCAGCGCCAGATGCACGACCATGCTTGCCGTGGCGGGGGAGTAGTACAGGGTGTACATGGGCGGTCCTGGTCAGGGAGGGACATGCATCGTATCGCATGGCCGCGCCCTCTCCCCTGTGGGGAGAAGGAGCAGCAGACACATCACTCCGCCCGCAGCAAGCGCATGGGCGGCGTATGAGTCACCTTCCGCGTACCGGCCAGGCCTAGCAGCATGACCACGAAGGCTGCGGCCAAAGCTGCCAGCGTCAGTGGCAGCGGCTGCGGCATGAAGTCCTTGATGTGGAATACGCTGCGCCCCAGCCACCATCCGCCCAGCATGGAACCCAACGCAGCGGTGACGCCCGCGATCAGGCCGAGCAGGGCGAACTCGCACGCCGCGGCAACGCGCAGCAGCCCGCGCCGTGCACCCAGGGTGCGCAACAGTGCAGCTTCGTGGCGCCGTTCCTGTCCGCTCGTCGCCAACGCCGCCGCAAGCACCAAGGCGCCAGCCAGCAGGCTGAAGCCCAGCACCCAGCGAACTGCGCCGGTCACGCGCTGGACAATCTCGCGCACCCGGTCGAGCAGTGCGTCCACATCGACCAGGCTCAAGTTCGGATAGTCACGCGACAGCGCCGCCAGCGCCTCGGCGTTGCCACGCGGGAGATAAAAGCTGGCCAGCCAGGTATGCGGCAGTGTGCTGGCATGCGTGGGATCGAGCAGCAGGAAGAAGTTCACGCGAAATGAACTCCAATCCACGTGGCGGAAGCTGGTGATCTTCGCCTCAACCTGGCCTTCGCCCACATCGAAACGCATGCTGTCGCCGAGTTTCAGCGCGTACATGTCGCGCCACATCGTATCCACCGAGACCTCCGCTTGCGCCGGGTGAGGATCGAACCAGTGGCCGGCGATCACCTTGTTGGCGGGCGGCAAGTCGTCCGACCACGACAGGCGCAGCTGGCGATCGCTCCATTCCTTCGCGCGTTCGTCCTGGAACTTCAAGGTATCGATCGGCCTCCCGTTGATGGCGGCAAGCTTGCCGACCGCCAGCGGCATCATGTTGAGCTGGTTGGCGCCGATGCGCGCCAATGCCTTGTCGAAATCGTCGCGCTGGTCGTCTTGCAGGTTGAGCACGAACCAGTTCGGCGTATCGCCGGGCAGTTCCTTGCGCCAACCATCCAGCAATGCCGGCGCCACCACGGCCAGCAGCAGCAAGGCGGTGAGGCCCATGCTCAACGCCGTAGCTTGCACGATGCTCAGGCCACGGCGACGCGCCAGCGCGGCCATGCCCAGCCGCAGTGCCGGATGACCGCCCGGCGCAATACCCCGCGCAATCCACAGCAGCAAGGCCGCCAGCAACGCGGCGACCACGGCGACGCCAAGCAGGCTGGCGGCGAGAATGCCGGCCAGCTTGGCCGAGCCGCTGAGATTCCAGATCAGCGCCAGCGCCACCACGGCGGGGATCAGGTACAGCGCGTCGAAGCGGCGGATGCGTCGAGCCACGCTCGAGCGAAAAACCGCTACCGGCGGTATATCCGCCAAGCGTACCAACGGAGGCAGGGCAAAGCCGACCAGCACGGCGATGCCCATGCCAGCGGCAGCCAAGGCGGGCAGGATCGGCAGCTCCGTCGGCACGCCCGAGAACAATTGGCTGGCGAACATCCAGGCGGCTTGCGCCAGCACCAGCGCCAGCACTATGCCCAGCAGAGCTGCAGGTAGCGCCAGGCCACCCATCGTGCCCACCAACAAAGTAAAGACGCGGCCACGAGAAGTGCCGAGCGCACGCAGCAGTGACACTTCGTTCGTCTTGCGGCGCGCATAACGCTGCGAGGCCAGCGCGATCGCGACGCCGGATAGCAGCGCAGACAGCAACGCAGTGAGGCGCAGAAACGCACCGGCGCGATCGAACGCGCTGCGCATGCGTTCCTGGGTCTGCTCCGGCGTGATGAGTTCGCCGCCCTGCGGCAATACCGTCGATTGCGCCCACGCGCGCCAGCGCTGCACGGCGGCAGGTTCGCCTGCCAGCAGCAAGCTATGCCGTGCACGACTGTCGACGCCCAGCAATCCGGCTTGCTGGGCGTCGTTGATGCTCATCAGGGCACGGGGTGCCATGGCCACCAGCTCGCCGCCATCCGGTTGCTGGATCAGCTCGCCGGCGATGCGCAGATCGCGCCCGCCGACCTGCACGCTGTCGCCCACGCGCCGGTTCAGCCCGACCAGCGCGCGATGATCGAGGAATACATTTCCGGCCGTTGGCCCGTGATTAGGCGCTCGCCGACCCTGTGCGTCCGCTACCAGCAAGGTGCCACGCAACGGATATGCGGTATCGGCAGCAAGCACGTCCAGCAATTGACTCCGTTGTCCGGCGAACGCAACGCTGGGAAAACTTGCCGTGCGCGTGATCGACAAATCGCGTTGCCGACCCGCCACCGCAAATTTGCCTGGAATGGGTTGCGGTGCCGATAGGCCCAGATCGCCGCCGATCAACTCCGCCGCACTGGCGAGTACCCCGCGCTCCATGCGCGTGCTGAGCGTCGCCACCACGCCCAGCGCCACCACGGCCAGCACCAGGGATGCAGCGAGCGTGCGCAACTCCGGCAGATGCCATTCGCGGCGCAGGCTGCGCAAGGCAAGCAGCAGCATTTTCATGTCAGCGGCTCCAGCCGGCCTTCTTGCAGTTCCGCACGTCGCATGCAGCGTTCAGCCAGTTGCAGATCGTGCGTGACCAGGACCAGGGTGGTGTGATGATCGCGATTGAGCGCGAACAGCAGGTCGCATACGTGTCGCCCGGTACGTCGGTCCAGATTCCCGGTGGGCTCATCCGCGAACAATACGCGCGGGCCGTGCACGAAGGCGCGTGCGATCGCGACGCGTTGCTGTTCGCCACCGGAAAGTTGCGCCGGATAGTGCTTGCGGCGCGAACCGAGTTCGACCGCATCCAGCGCTTCGCGCGCTTTTTCCCGCGCATCGGCGTGGCCTTCCAGCTCCAGCGGGAGCATCACGTTCTGCTCGGCGGTGAGTGCCGGCAGCAAGTGGAACGACTGGAACACGAAGCCCACCAGGCGCCGGCGCAGGTCCGCGCGGGCTTCCTCGTCGAGCCGCTCCAGTGCGTGGCCATCGAGGTGGATGCTGCCGCGCGTGGGCGTATCCAGGCCGGCGAGCAGGCCGAGCAGGGTGGTTTTACCGGAGCCGGAGGCACCCACGATGGCGAAACTCTCGCCCGCGCTTACCTGCATGGCGACATTGCTGAGGATGTCCAGCCTTCCCTCGGGACCGTTCACCGACTTGCTAACATCGCGCACTTCCAGCACCTGAGCTTCAACCACCGGACGAGAACCACCACTCATGCGTCGTTTCCTATGTTTGTTGCTGCTGCTGGTTTGCGGCAGCGCTGCAGTGCAGGCGGCATCCACGCCGACGGCACCTGCGAAAACCGTGCTCGTGCTTGGCGACTCGCTGTCCGCCGCACACAACATTCCCGCAGAGGCAGGCTGGGTGCATCTGCTGGAAGTACGTCTCAAACAGATGGAGCCGGGCTGGACGGTGATCAATGCCAGCATCAGCGGTGAAACCTCGGTTGGCGGGCGCAATCGCTTGCCGGCGCTGCTGACGCAGCACCACCCGCGCATCGTGGTGGTCGAGCTTGGTGCCAATGACGGGCTGCGAGGCCTGCCGCTGGCCGGCTTGTGTGGCAACCTGACCGCCATGGTCGATGCGGCCCAGCGCGCCGGCGCCAAGGTACTGCTGCTGGGCATCGAATTGCCGGTGAACTACGGACCGCAGTATCGCGATGGTCTGCGTGCCGTGTATGCGGACCTTGCCCGTGAGAAGCACACAGCGCTGCTGCCGTTCCTGCTGGAAGGGGTGGCTCTGAATCCGGCCCTGATGCAGGAAGATGGCTTGCACCCGGTGGCAGCCGGCGAGCCGCACGTTTTGGACAACGTTTGGCCAAAACTTCAGCCGCTGTTCTAGCGAGCGAGCCCATCACCACGTTTTCATCCGCTTAAATTCACGTCGCCCTTACCCCCTGGAGGATTAGCCTTCACAAATGTGAAGACCACCCTGGATGACGAGGCGAAACATGAGTTCACGTGACGAGCATGCAGGGCTGATCCTGCTGGTAGAAGACAACCGTCAGATCGCTGAAATGGTCGGGGAGTTCCTCGAACGGCGCGGCTACTCCGTTGATTTTGCTCAAGATGGTGTGAGCGGACTGCATCTGGCGGTATCCAATAGCTACGACGTGGTGGTGCTGGACCTGATGCTGCCGGGCATCGATGGCCTTGACGTCTGTCGCAAGCTGCGCGGCGACGCCAAGAAGTCCACCCCGGTGCTGATGCTGACGGCGCGGGACACCTTGGAGGACAAGCTGGTCGGCCTGGAGGCCGGTGCGGACGACTACCTAGTGAAACCCTTTGAGGTGCGGGAATTGGAGGCGCGCCTGCGGGCCCTGATCCGCCGTGACCGCCGCCAGGTATCCAGCGAAGTGCTGACGGTGGGCGACATGACCCTGGATACGGCCACCTTGCGGCTTACTCGTGCCGGGCAGGAGCTGACGGTCTCTCCGATTGGGCTGAAGCTGCTGGCGATCCTGATGCGCGAATCGCCCCGCGTGGTAAGCCGGCGCGACATCGAGCGGGAGATCTGGGGTGATACCCTGCCTGATTCGGACACCTTGCGCTCGCATCTGTACAACCTGCGTCGGGTGATCGACAAGCCGTTCGATCGCCCCTTGCTGCACACCATCCATTCGGCCGGCTACCGTCTTGCCGACCTGGAGGCCGAGACCACTCCCGCCAGCCACATCGCGTAACCGCCCAAAGCCTACATGACCACCACGGGTGCCCAAGTGCCGCGCGCGGAACACGCGCGCGGCGGTTTTCAACGCCGCCTGCTGCTGATTTTCGGCATGCAGCTGATGGCCGTCGTCGTGGTGTGCCTGATGGGCTATTACAACGTGGCGCCGGCTTTCGCGGTGATATTGCTGATCGTCATCGTCAGTGGGCTCACCTGGCTGGCCACCGAGCGGATCTGGCGACAGGTCAGTGTGCTGGCGCGGTGGGTGGGCAACTGGAAGGAGGGCCAGACCGACCTGGACGCCTTGCAGTCCGATCGCCTGCGTCAGACCGATAGCGACATCGCCACGCTGGCGCGCGGCTTCCACAACTTCGCCAGCCGGATCGCCGGCTACAACGAACGCGAACGCAATTTTACCCGCGACGCCAGCCACGAGCTGCGCAGCCCGCTCACCGTGATCAAGATGTCCACCGACATGTTGTCGGACGAGGCGGGCATGAGCGAATTCGGCAAACGCAGCGTGCAGCGCATCCGGCGCGCCACGCGCGAAATGGAGTCGCTGGTGGAGGCCTTGCTGATCCTGGCGCGTGAGGCCGACAACGGACAGAGCGAGCAGGAATTCGTGGTGAACGACGTGCTGCGCGACGAACTCGCCAACGCGCGCGAGATGTTGCACGGTCATCCGATCGAACTGCGTCTGGAAGAGCCGGCGAAATTCGCCCTGCACGGCTCGCCGCGCGTGTTCGCCGTGTTGTGCTGGCAATTGATTCGCCATGCGAGCCAGTACACTGGGCAAGGTATCGTGCAGGTCACGGTATTGCCCGGCTTGGTGAGCGTCAGCGCCACGGCGGGTGGTGAACAGGACCATCCACCAGCGCCGGGGCAGCGCGGTTTCGAATATGCCATCGCGCAACGTATCAGCGAGCGCTTTGCGTGGCCGCTGAGCCTGCATGTGCAAGGCGGCAATCGCTACGTGGCCGAGATCCGGTTTCCGAAACCGGTGCCGGTTTCGGCGTAGGCCACCTCGTTGCCGTGGGCTGGGATTGCCATCCCAGCCTACGCGGCAAGTTCGTGCAAAGGCGCGTCAGCTGAGCGATGCGCTCACTTCGAACGAACACCCTGTCTTCGCCTTCACGTCTTCCACCGTCACCCCCGGCTGCAGTTCGACCAGCGTCAGCCCCTTGCCTTTCGCCACTTCGAACACGCAAAGGTCGGTGATGATCAGGTCTACCACCTGCTTGCCGGTCAAGGGCAGATCGCACTCGGCCTTGATCTTTGGCGAACCGTCTTTCGCGGTGTGCTCCATCAGCACCACCACGCGCTTCACGCCGCTGACTAGGTCCATCGCGCCGCCAGGTCCCTTCACCATCTTGCCCGGCACCATCCAGTTGGCCAGGTCGCCGTTGCAGGACACTTCCAGCCCGCCGAGGATCGACAGATCGATGTGCCCGCCGCGGATCATCGCAAACGATTCGGCGCTGGAGAAATAGCTCGAACCGGGCAGGGCGGTGATGGTCTGCTTGCCGGCATTGATCAGATCCGGATCCACGTGGGCTTCGTCCGGGAACGGGCCGATGCCGAGCAGGCCGTTCTCCGATTGCAGCGTCACGTCCATGCCCGGCGGAATGAAGTTCGCCACCAGGGTGGGAATGCCGATGCCCAGATTCACGTAGAAGCCGTCGCGCAATTCCTTCGCCGCTCGTTGCGCCATCGCCATGCGGATCGGGCTTTCCTTGCCGGTGTTGGCGCCGGCCAGGGTGCGGAACTCGATGCGCTTCTCGTAGTTACCGCCCTGGACGATGCGGTCTACGTAGATGCCCGGAACATGGATCTGGTTGGGATCGAGCTCGCCCACTTCCACCAGCTCTTCCACCTCGGCCACGCAAACCTTGCCGCAGGTGGCGATCATGGGGTTGAAGTTGCGCGCGGTCTTGCGGAACACCAGGTTGCCGAGCCGGTCGCCCTTCCAGGCCTTTACGATCGAAACGTCGGCGTGAATGGCTTCTTCGAGCACGTATTCCTTGTCACCGAAGCGCTTGGTTTCCTTGCCCTCGGCCAGCTTGGTGCCGAATGCCGTACGCGTGTAGAACCCCGGGATGCCCGCGCCCCCCGCGCGCAGCTTCTCAGCCAGCGTGCCTTGCGGCACCAGATGCAGTTCCAGTTCGCCGGCCAGCACCTGGCGCTCGAATTCCTTGTTCTCGCCCACGTAGGAGGCATACACGCGCTTGACCTGGCGCGTCTTCAGCAGCGGGCCCATGCCGAAATCGTCCACGCCGGCATTGTTGCCGACGATGGTCAAGCCCTTGGTGCCGGCGGCGAGCAGGGCTCCGATCAGGTTTTCTGGAATGCCGCACAAGCCGAAGCCGCCGGCGGCGATGGTCATGCCGTCGAACAGCAAACCGTCCAGAGCCTTCGTCGCACTTGCGTAGACCTTTTCCATGAGGATGCCTTTGTTGCGGGGGACAGCTCCTAAGGATACGACGGATCGATGACGGGGCGTGCTGTACGAAGGTCGCAGAGCCTTCCGACCAAGCCGTAAGGGGTATTCGGAAAAGGGCGCACAGCGTGTTGACGCGAGCATCGACCGCGGCTGGGTATACTCGTCCTACTGTTGGCAGGAGAGCGGTGGAATGCTTCGTTGCCTGCTGGTTGCGCTCATCGTCCTGGGAGTCGCTGGTGTGAGCCATGCCGTTTCGCCGGTGCTGGTCATTCATGGCGGGGCCGGCGTGATCAAGCGCGATATCGATCCGGCCAAGGACAAGGCGGTGCGCGCGGCGATGACCAAAGCACTGCAAGATGGCTACGCGCAACTCAAGGCCGGCAAGCCGGCGATCGACGCCGTGGCGGCAGCCATCACCGTGCTCGAAGACGATGCCCATTTCAACGCGGGCAGGGGCTCAGTATTCACGCACGATGGCAAGACCGAGATGGATGCCGCCGTGATGGAAGGAGAAAGCTTGCGCGCAGGGTCGGTGGCGGGCGTGCAGCACGTGAAGAACCCGATCCTGTTGGCGCGGGCGGTGATGGAGCACTCGCCGCACGTCATGCTGATCGGCGAGGGCGCCGAAGCGTTTGCCAGGGAGCAGGGCATCACCTTGGTTGACACCGCTTATTTCCGCACCGAAGAACGCTGGCGGCAATGGCAGAAGGCGTTGAAGGAAGACAGCGAAAAAAAGCCGCACGACGATCATGGCCCCGCGAAGCACTTTGGAACCGTCGGTGCAGTCGCGCTCGATAGCGCCGGACACCTCGCTGCCGGTACGTCCACCGGTGGCATGAATGACAAACGTTGGGGCCGCGTGGGTGATTCCCCCATCATCGGTGCCGGCACCTACGCGAACGCCCGCTGCGCCGTCTCGGGCACGGGCTGGGGCGAGTTCTACGTGCGCACCGTCGCCGCGCATGAGATCTGCATGAAGGTGTCGATGCTGGGCGAGCCGGTGCAGCGCGCCGCCGCCGAAGTGATCAATCAGCAGATCCCTGCCATGGGCGGCAGTGGCGGCGCCATCGCCCTGGATACGGACGGCAACATCGCGATGCCATTCAATACCGATGGCATGTACCGGGGCTGGATCGGTGCGGACGGCGTGCCGCACGTGGCGATCTACGATGATGAGCCGGATCCGTCGAATCATCAGCCGGCGCCGGCAGCACCCTCTTCGACCAAGTGAACTCAACTGCGCGTAGGCTGGGATGATAATCCCAGCTTTCCACGCGGCATTTCGATGCTGGGATTACCATCCAGCCTACGTGCGCAATAGCGCGGCTATGGCTATTCAACTGCCCTGGTTCGGCCGCTCGCGTACCGGATGCTTGCTCAGCTTGCGCTGCAGCGTGCGGCGGTGCATGCCTAGGCGACGTGCGGTTTCGGAGATATTGCCGTCGCACTCGGTGAGCACGCGCTGGATGTGTTCCCATTCCAGCCGGCGCAGGGCGAGCGGGGCTTCCGGTGCGTCGATCACCTCATCCTCGCTTTGTTGCACCGTTTCGCCTTCGAGCAAGGCTCGGACGACCGCATCGGCATCGACCGGTTTGGCCAGATAGTCGTGGGCGCCGCGCTTGATCGCTTCGACGGCGGTGGCGATGGAGGCGTAACCGGTAAGCAGCAGGATGCGCACATCGGGCACCAGCTCGCGCAGTTCGGGAATCAGGCGCAAGCCGTTTTCCTCGCCGAGCTTGAGGTCCAGTACGCAATGGCGAGGTTGATGGCGTTGCGAAAGCGTGCGTGCTTCATCGGCGTTGGCGGCGGTAATCACTTCAAAGCCGCGCGAGGTCAAGGCCCGGGTAAGAACGCGCACGAAAGTGGCATCGTCGTCCACGATCAACAATGGACGTGAGCCGCTGGTGGGGGTGGGGGAGTTCATGTGCTGCTTCTGCTCGTCTTTAGCCTGCCTATTTTGCCGGATATGCGGCTCGCGTGCGCGTCGGCGGCGTTCTAGGGATGCTCTGAGCCGGGGTTATGCCCCCTGGGAGACGGTGGATAGAGGCAGCCGCAGGCACATTTCCGCGCCATTTTCCGTGTTGCGTGTGATCAATTCGCCAGCCAGCCGTTCGGCGGTGGCTTCGGCCAACGCCAGGCCGATACCCAGGCCGCTTTGCTTGCCGCTCTCGCCCAGGGTCGCATGGGGGCTGGTGGGAGCGAAGCCAGGGCCGTGGTCGCGCACGATCCAGTCCAGCCATTGGCCATCCCGGCGCACCTCCAGCGTCACGCTGTTCGAATTGCGCAGTGCTGATGCATCGACGGCGTTATTGAGCAGGTTGAGCAAGGCATGACGCAGGCCCGGTGGCGTGCGCAGTACCAGCTGGTCAAGTTGCGCGGGTACGTGCAATTCCAGCTCCGCTTCAGGGCGCAGCAACTGGAAGCGCTTGAGGCAGCCATGGATGAAGGCCGCCAGCGTGGCCCGTTCGGATTCCTGCGACAGCTGCGCCTTGCCGAAGGCAACCATCTCGCGGAGGATGGTACGGCAACGCTCCACCTGGCCTTCCAGCAAAGCCAGATCCTCGGCCAGGGCGGCATCTGACGCATGCTCGCGCCGCAGTTCCGGCAATAACGTGCGCATGGTGGAAAGCGGCGTGTTGAGTTCATGCGCCGCGCCGGCCGCCTGCGTGGCGATGGCCATGATCCCTTCGTCGCGCAAGGCACGCTCGCGTACCCGCTGGACTTCCTGCTGCTGGGTGCGCACCGCGGTGGCCAGCCGATTGATGAAGAAGCCGAGCAACAAGGCGGTAATGCCGAAGTTCACGCCCATGCCCGCCACATGCAGCGAGAAGCCGTGATCGTTCACCGTCAGCTCGTTCATTGGCAATGGCACGTACCAGCGCAATAGCACGAAGTACGCAGCACCGGCAGTGGCGGCCACGGCGAGGATCGCGCGCCCCGACAAGGCTGCTGCGCTAAGTGCGATGGGAACCAGCAGCAAGGTGACGAACGGGTTCCTGGCGCCGCCGGTGAAGTAGAGCAGATAGCCCAGTACCAGCGTATCGGCGACGATATGACACACCGTTTCCCACTCGCGCACCGGCCATGGCTGGCTGATGCGCCATGCGGCAAACGCGGCGAACACGGCGAGCAGGTCGATGCCGAGCAGCAGCGAAAGCGTGGGGATGTCGATGTGCATCCACCAGGAACACACCATCACCGCCATGCTTTGGCCGGCGATGGCACACAGGCGCAGCCACGCGAGAGTACGCGTGAGCGCGAACGGCCCGAAGGGCTGATTGAGCGGATGTTGCGGCATGACCGCAGCCTAGCAGGCCCCTCTCTCCGAAGGGGAGAGGGCGCAATTTAAGGCGTATCAAACTCCTCGCTGCGCGCGGCGGGCAGCGGCCCGAAGTTGGCCGCTGCGCCGGAATGCCTGGCCGACAGCTTGTTCATCAGCGGCAGGATCAGGATGGCGACGACGGTGCAGCCGATGCCCACGAAGCCGAGGATGTTGAACAGATGCGTGTAGATACCCAGCGATTGCACCGGGTCGGTGAGGTTGTCCGGAATATGCGCGATGTTGGCCACCACGCTGCCGAGGTATTGCGAAATACCCACCGCCACATAGTAGGCGCCCATCATGAAGCCACCCATGCGCTCGGGTACGTAGCGCGCGATCATCGCCAGGCCCAGGCCGCTGACCAGCAACTCGCCCAGTGAGTACAGGCCATAGCCCCAGATCATCACCCACGAAGAAACCTGGCCGTTCACGGCCCAGGTTGCGCCAAAGCCATACATGAAGAAGCCGAGCGCCACCGCTGCGAAACCCCACGCGAACTTCGTCGCCACGGAAGGATCCTTGCCGAGATTGCCGAGCGAGTTGTAGATGAAGACCAGCACCGGGCTCAGCAGCACGATCCAGATGGCATTCAAGTTCTGGTACTGCTCGGGGATCCAGTTGAACAGATGGAAGCCGAAGATCGAGAACGAAAGATCCACGTTGCGCTGCGCAAACAGATTCAACGACGTCGCCATTTGCGCGTAGAAAATGAAGAAGAAGATCGTCTGCACCGTCAGCACCAGCGCCGCCGTGAGGCCTGCGCGTTCGTTGGGCTGGCTGCTGCGGATCAGGTGCACGAAGATGATCAGGATCACGACGCCGGCGCCGTACACGCACCACTCGGCGATGGTTTCGCTTTGCAGGATGAAGGCGGCGATAAACACCGTCGCCAGCGCCGCCAGCAACACTGCGCCCAGGCGCTTGAAGTCGAGCGGGCGTTCGTCGCTGGGCGAGCCGATATGCGACAAGGTACGTCGCATCAGCGAGTAATTGATCAGGCCCAGCACCAGGCCGACGGAACATGCGCCGAAGGCCGTATGCCAGCCCAGGTCATCGCCGAAGAGTGCGCCGATGTAGTTGCGGATCCAGGGCGTTGCGGTCATCGAAACCATCGAGCCGATGTTCACCGCCATGTAATAGATGGTGAAGGCGCTATCGATGCGCGTTTCGTCGCCTTCGTAGATCTTGCGCACCAGGTTGCCGGCGTTGGGTTTGAAGAAGCCGTTGCCGACCACGATCACGCCGAGGGAAAGATAAGTGATGTAGGCGTTTTCCGTGGGTATCCATAGCATCCCGTAACCGAGTGCGAGGATGGTGGCGCCCATCAGCATGGTGCGCCGCGTGCCCAGCAGTTTGTCGCCGACCCAGCCGCCGATCGCGGGCGTGGCGTAGATCAATGCCGCTGCCGCGCCCCAAACGAGATTGGCCTTGGTATCGACAAAACCCAGCTTCTTCATCATGAAGGTGACCATCAGTACCTGCATGCCGTAGAAGCCGAAGCGCTCCCACATTTCGATCAGGAAGACCGTGGTGAAGGAGCGGGTCGGTGAAACAGTTCGGGTGAGTGTGGTCATTCGGCGCTTCCGTAAATACGTGTACTGCAAGGTCAAAATCGACCTGTTTTTGCCGTAGGCTAGGCATATTCACCGCAGCGTAACGCAAATGTCATTAGCGAAAAGTTGCAATGCGGCAAGCGAAATCCTGCGATGCGCCTGTGTGCCTGCTGGCTTATGGCATCATGACCGCCTTGTTGCCGCCCTCCGGGAGCCTTAGCCGCCATGCAGAAAAGTGCCGCAATTCCCTTCTGGGCCAACCTTTTTAGCCATGCCCGGTAACGGGTTTCGCGGCGATCCGCGCCAGCTGTGGCGCGCCTTCCGATGGTCGATGAGCGGCCTCAGGGCAGGTTGGCGTCACGAGGCCTCGTTTCGGCTGGAGGCGATGCTAACGGTCATTCTGGTTCCGGTCGGCTTGTGGGTCGGAAACGGTGCGTTGGAGAAAATCGCCCTGGTGTTTCCGGTCATCCTGGTGCTGTCGGTTGAGCTGCTCAATTCGGCGATCGAGGCGGTGGTGGACAAGGTCAGCCCTGAGTTCCACGAACTGGCCGGCCGGGCCAAGGACATGGGCTCGGCCGCGGTATTCCTGTTGCTGGTGCTGGTGGTGCTGTGCTGGGGTTTGATCCTGGGGCCGCGCTGGTTTTGACCTTGAACAAGCCTGGTGCTGCAATGGCCGTCAACAGGAAAGGAGCCTTCCCATGAAATGTCTACGCGTTCTTGTGCTGTTGCTACTGGCTGTCATGCTGACCGGTTGCGGCTACAACTCCATCCAGAAGCAGGACGAAGTGGTCAAGGCGCAATGGTCCGAAGTGCTCAACCAGTATCAACGGCGCGCGGACCTGGTGCCGAACCTGGTCAACACCGTGAAGGGGTATGCCGCGCACGAGGACAAGATTTTTACCGAGGTGGCCCAAGCGCGTTCGCGCGCAGGCAGCATCCAGGTAACCCCTGAGCTGGCGAACAATCCTGAAGCACTGGCCAAATTCCAGGCCGCGCAGGGTCAGCTCACCAGCGCCTTGTCGAGGCTGATGGCGGTAAGCGAGAGCTATCCGAACCTGAAGGCGGACGGCGTGTTCCAGAATCTGCAGGCGCAGCTGGAGGGCACGGAGAACCGTATCGCGGTGGCGCGCAATCGCTACATCCAGGCGGTGCAGCAGTACAACTCGTTGGTCCGCAGCTTCCCCAGCAATCTCACTGCCAAGATGTTCGGCTACCAGGTGAAGCCGAATTTCTCGGTGGAGAACGAAAAGGCGATTTCCGCCGCGCCGACCGTGGAATTCGGCAACGGCACGCCTGCGCCTACTGCTTCGGCGCATTGACATGGCACGGCGCGGATTGCGCCTGTGGATGATCCTGGCGATAGCCTTGCTGTCGCCCTGGATGGTATTGCGTGCAGACGATCAGCCTGCGATACCCAAGCTTGCGCGTCACGTAACTGATCTGACCGGCACGCTGACTTCCCAGCAAATCGATCAGCTTGATGCGCAGCTCGTCGACCTGGAAAAACTCAAAGGCGCGCAACTCACCGTGCTGATGGTCGGCAGCACCCAGCCCGATGAAATCGAGGATTATTCGTTGCGCGTGGCCGAGGCCAACAAGGTCGGCCGCAAGGGTGTCGACGATGGTGTATTGCTACTCATCGCCAAGCAGGATCGGCAAGCGCGTATCGAGGTCGGCTATGGGCTGGAAGGGGCGATTCCCGATGCTGCGGCAGCCCGCATCATTCGCGAATACCTCGCGCCGAAGTTTCGCAACAACGACTACTTCGGCGGTATCCATGATGCCGTGGGTGCGCTTACGCAATTGATTGACGGTGAACCTCTTCCGCCGCCCGTACGTGGCAACGAGGCCCGGCATGGCTCCAATCTGCAAGGTCTGTTTTTCATTGCTCTGTTCGCGCTGATCGGGATGCGCGGCATCTTCGGTCGCACGCCTGCGCTAGTACGGGCTCCCCTGGGCGGGTTCGTGGTGGGTGGCGTGCTGTGGATGTTGGCGTCGGTCGGCGTCGGAATTGTTGGCGGCATTCTCGGCGGCCTGTTCATGTTGCTGCCGTCCAGTTCCAATCGATCCATTGGTGGCGGTGGCTGGGGCGGTTGGGGTGGCGGCGGGTTTGGCGGTGGCGGCTTCGGTGGTAGCGGTGGCGGTGGCGGCTTCAGTGGTGGGGGCGGCAGTTTCGGTGGAGGCGGTGCCTCCGGGAGCTGGTGACATGTCTACCCGTACGCAACGAATCATGGCGAATCTGTTCGAAGGCTGGTTCCAGCTTCGGCGGCGCTTTCCGTCTGAACTGCTGGATGACATGACCGCAGCGATCGCCGATGGCGAACGCACACACCTGGGCGAAGTGCGCTTTGCCGTCGAATCGCGCCTTCCTTTGCCGGCGGCATGGGCGGGACTGGATGCCAGCGAACGTGCGCGGCAAGTGTTCGGGCAGCTCGGAGTGTGGGATACCGAACACAACTGCGGTGTGCTCATCTATGTGCTGATGTCGGAGCATCGCATCGAGATCGTGGCCGATCGCGGCATTGCGCGGCGTGTAAAGCAGGAAGAGTGGACGGCGATCTGTGGCGGCATGCGGGAAAATTTTGCGGCCGGGCAATGGCGCGCTGGCGCGTTGCACGGCATTACCCAGGTGCATGCGCTGTTGGCGCAGCATTTCCCAAGCCATGGCCGGGCGCGGCCGGATGAATTGCCGGATCGTCCGGTGTTGCTTTGAATAAACCTCCAGTCACCTGCCTGCCGGGCATTTGGCCACATCCTCCCGTTCGGGGGGTGCAGCCCTGATTCGCCCCTGCATCGCTACGCGTACCACGCGGATTCGTGGCGGCCTCTCGTGTGTGCACAATACAAGGCGCTGCAGGGTGCCAGCGGAACCGCCATCGGGCTTGAACCAGAAATGTTTCTTGTCGCTGCCCACGATGCGGATCGATGGGGAATACCTGCCTCCGGTGTAAAGCGGTTTTCCTTCTACCTGTTGCTTGCCGCTCGGATCGCGCCCGATCAACCACCCGCCCTCCCATTGGTTGTCCAGATTGCAGGTGAGCGCATTGCGGCTGGGGCAAAAAATAGTGCGTACCTGTTCGTTCACGGCCAGATTGCGCGCATGCTGCAAGGCTGCCATGTAGTCACTCTGCGCGACGCGCAATTCATAGCCCACCACCAGGCGGCGGAAGGCGGGTATGGCGATCGTCGCCAGTACGGCCAGCACCGCCAGGGCGATGATCTGCTCGATCAGACCGAAACCTCGCAGCTTGGTCATCTTCATTCAGGCCATGCTAGGCCCCGTTTCTGTCAGGCCAATCGGCGTGCGGCAGGGAGTCCGGTCAGGCTCTGCTGACAAATCATGTCAGTACGGGTGTTTAAAATGGCCCGGAGCACCCGCAGGTGAAGCCCATGACCGATCGCGACCGTTTTGAACTCGTTTCCAGCTACCAGCCTTCCGGTGACCAGCCCGAGGCCATCCGGCGCCTGGTCGAAGGCTTCGAATCCGGCCTGGCGGGGCAGACCCTGCTGGGCGTCACTGGTTCGGGCAAGACCTTCACCATCGCCAATATGGTGGCCCAGGTGCAGCGGCCCACCATCGTGCTGGCGCCGAACAAGACCCTGGCGGCACAGCTCTACGGCGAGTTCAAGGAATTCTTCCCGCACAATGCGGTGGAGTACTTCGTCAGTTACTACGACTACTACCAGCCAGAAGCGTATGTGGTCGCCTCCGATACCTATATCGAGAAGGACGCCTCGATCAACGATCACATCGAACAGATGCGGCTGGCCGCGACCAAAGCACTGCTTTCGCGCAAGGATGCATTGATCGTCGCCACCGTTTCGGCCATCTACGGCCTGGGTGACCCGGAAGACTACCTGTCACTGCGCCTGATCCTCGCGCGTGGCGAGCGCATCGATCAGCGTGCGCTGATCCGCCAGCTCACCGAGCTGCAGTACACGCGCAACGAAACCGAGCTGCGCCGCGGCACCTATCGCGTGCGCGGCGAGGTCATCGACGTATTTCCGGCCGAATCGGAAACCGAGGCGCTACGCATCGAGCTGTTCGACGGCGAAGTGGAAAATCTTTCGCTGTTCGATCCACTCACCGGTGAAACCATCCGCAAGGTGCCGCGCTACACCGTCTATCCGCGTACCCATTACGCCAGTACGCGCGAGAGCGTGCTCAATGCTATCGAGACCATCAAGGTGGAGCTGAAGGAGCGCCTGGAGCTGCTCTACAAGGAAAACCGCCTGGTAGAAGCGCAGCGGCTGGACCAGCGCACGCGCTTCGACATCGAGATGATGGCCGAGGTCGGCTATTGCCAGGGCATCGAGAACTACTCGCGCCATCTCACCCGCCGCGCGCCAGGCGAACCGCCGCCGACCTTGTTCGATTACCTGCCGCCCGATGCGCTGCTGGTGGTTGACGAATCGCACGTCACCATGCCGCAGCTCGGTGCGATGTACAAAGGCGATCGCTCGCGCAAGGAAACGCTGGTGGAATTCGGCTTCCGCCTGCCGTCGGCGATGGACAATCGCCCGCTGCGCTTCGAGGAATTCGAGCGCCGCGCTCCGCGCACGATTTACGTGTCCGCCACGCCGCGCGATTATGAGCTGCAAAAATCCGGCGATGCGGTGGTAGAACTGGTGGTGCGGCCCACCGGCCTGGTCGATCCGGAAGTGGAAGTACGGCCAGTGCGCACCCAGGTGGACGATCTGCTGGGCGAGGCGAAGAAGCGCATCGCGATGGGTGACCGCGTGCTGGTTACCACGCTGACCAAGCGCATGGCGGAGAACCTCACCGAATACCTCAGCGAGCACGATGTTAAGGTGCGCTACCTGCACTCGGACATCGAAACGGTGGAGCGTGTGGAGATCATTCGCGACCTGCGCCTGGGCGAGTTCGACGTACTGGTGGGCATCAACCTGTTGCGCGAGGGCTTGGACATGCCTGAGGTGTCGCTGGTGGCGATACTCGACGCCGACAAGGAGGGCTTCCTGCGCTCGACCGGCTCGCTGATCCAGACCATCGGCCGCGCGGCACGCAACGTGCGCGGCAAGGCGATCCTCTACGCCGACCGAGTCACTCGCTCGATGCAGGCGGCGATGGATGAAACCGGTCGTCGTCGAGAAAAGCAGGTGGCCTGGAACCAGCAGCACGGCATCACGCCGCAATCCGTCGTGCGCCGCATTGCCGACATCATGGAGGGCGCGCGCAGCGAGGCGCCGGGCAGAGGTCGGGGCAAGGGTTCGCGTGGCCGCGCCACCGGCGTGGCGGAGCAGGCGGCCGACTATGCGAGCCTGGACGCCGACCAGGCCGCCGCGATGATCAAGCGGCTGGAGGCCGATATGCGCAAGCACGCGGAGAATCTGGAGTTCGAGGAGGCGGCCCGCCTGCGTGACCGCATTCAGCGGCTTCGCGAACAGGCTTTGCGTGAGTAGGGTGGTTCGGGTAGACTACGCGGCTCGCGCGGCGTGCCGTGCGATGCTACGGGCGGTTAGCTCAGCGGTAGAGCACTTCCTTGACATGGAAGGGGTCACAAGTTCGATCCTTGTACCGCCCACCAATTAAATCAGTGCGCCTGAGTTTGGTGTCATCTAAAAAAGGCAAGCACGAGAGAGCTACGTAAAACCGTCCTGTCATGGGGCGGTTTTTTGTTGGCGGCGTAACAAATTGTTGCGCAGGCGAAATCTGTTGATCGCTTGCGTCTGCACATGCCGCGATGATCGCTGTTGATCGCACTTCGCGATGTATACCGGTGGGCATCAGCACCATCACCACCAACTGCTTATACATCGCTCACCAACACACCAGCACTGCTGCGGGCGCCGGCATCAGTTCGATGTGCCGACGTAACTGGCACGAGCCATCCTCCGGTTTTTGCGGACGCGTTGCAGGTCGCTAAAAATCCTCACAAGCGTGAGGAATCTTAAGAGCCGGCCGACCCACGAGACCCAATCCGCACGTTCGTGTGGATTTTCGGGTGTTATAGCCTTATCTTGGACAAATCCTTATAAGCGTGAGGATTCGCCTGTGAAAGTAATCCTGAAATCCGCCAAAGACCTGGGGCCGGTACTACGTGCAGTCCGCAAGGCCCAGAACATGCGCCAAGATGACACGGCGGGCAGCATGCAAGTGAGCGAGAACTTCCTGTCGAAAGTCGAGCGCGGGTCGGACACCGTGCAATGGGGCCTGCTGTACCGCGTGCTGACCGACCTCGGCGTTCGCATCGAGCTGGATGTGCCGGACAGCGCAGCCGATCGCGTTCGTCGGATTATGGATGGTGACGCATGACCGTCCGCCGGTTGGTCGCTTGGTTGGACAAACAACGCGTCGGCGCTATCGAGGAAGAGGCCGGGCTCTGGCGCTTCGTTTACGACGAGGCCTGGACACGATTTCCCCTCAGCCCTGCGCTTGATCCGAAAGCCTCGCCGATCGTTGACGGCGCTACCAAGCGCCCGGTGCAGTGGTACTTCGACAACCTCCTGCCCGAGGAAGGCCAGCGCGCGCTTTTGGCCAAGGACGCCAAGATCGACCAAGCCGACGCGATGGGTCTCTTGGCTTATTATGGTCGCGAGTCGGCTGGCGCGCTGACCCTTCTCCCTGAAAGCGAATTCGTGCCAGATGCGGATGGCTTGCGTCCACTGCAAGACGCCCGCCTCTCCGAACGCATCCGTCAGCTGCCCGCACTACCGCTGACGCACGCGGCCACCAAACGTATGTCCTTGGCTGGTGCCCAGCACAAGCTGGCTGTGGTCGTGCGCGACGGAGTGCTCTATGAACCGCTGGGCTCAGAACCGTCCACTCACATCTTGAAGCCGGATCACCCCGACCAGGACTTCGCCCATTCCGTCATCAATGAGTGGTTTGTGATGAAGCTGGCTGCCTCAATGGGACTTGAGGTGCCGTGGGTCGATCGGCGATACGTTCCTGAGCCCGTATACCTGGTGGCGCGCTTCGACCGCCAGGACGATGGTGGGCAAACGCGGCGCATCCACGCCATCGACGCCTGTCAGCTGTTGGGTCTGGCGCCGTTGTTCAAATACAAAGAAGGCAGCATTGATGCTCTGCGGCAGCTGGCTGACCAATGCCAGCTTAGAGCAGCGGCACGCCTACGCATGTTCCGCTGGCTGGCATTCAACGTGTTGGTGGGGAACGGTGACGCTCACCTCAAGAACTTGAGCTTCCTGGTCGATGAGCGCGGTGTGAATATCTCACCGCACTATGACTTGTTGAGCACTTCGGCCTACGACACGAAAGCCATGGGCAAGGATGCCTGGCCTCAGCTCTCTGAGCTGGCGTGGACGATCCGCGATAAGCTCAAGTTCGCTGACATGTCGACTGAGCTACTGGTGGCGGCCGGGAGCGATCTGGGCATCAATTCGAGCGCGACGACCCGTATTCTCATGGATATGGCGGGGCGCATCGACGCCAGGGCGGAGGTGCTCCTTGCGAACTTGGTGCACGAAAATCGGCAGATCGTGGCAGCAAGGCCGGAGCTTGGCGTGACCCTTGCGGGGGAAGAGCGCTGCATTCGCGCCATTGTCCACATCGTCATCCGTGAGATGTCATCCAGGCTGCGCCAGACGCGGATGCAGGGCCTTGGCTTTGGGGCATGACCCGCTGATCAGGTGGCACCACATGGTCCGCGGGAGGTCATCGGCGACTGCAGCAACGGGGTGCTGGACAATCTGAAACATTTCAATGCCGTCCTTGACATGGAAGGGGTCACAAGTTCGATCCTTGTACCGCCCACCAATTCCCGATAAAACGGCGTGCTTCGGCACGCCGTTTTCGTTTTTGGGAGCTGGGCATGGTTTATCTGTGGGTCAAGACGTTTCATCTGTTGTTCGTCATCGCCTGGATGGCGGCCGTGTTCTACCTGCCGCGCATCCTGGTGAACATTGCCGAGGCAGGTGGTGATGCGGCAGTAACGGCGCGTTTGTACCTGATGGGGCGGCGGCTGTACCGCTTCGGGCACAACCTGTTCGGCCTGGCCTTTCTACTTGGGCTGGCGCTGTGGCAGGGGTGGCGGGTATTTCCAGGTGCCTTGCCCAATGTTGTCGCCTCGATGCACTGGATCGACGCCAAGCTCGGCCTGGTGGCGCTGCTGCTGGCGTATTTCGTGTGGATGGGGCGTGTGCTCAAGCGTGGCGAAAAGGGTGGCGCACTGCCGTCCTCACGTACTTTGCGCGTGTTGAACGAACTGCCCGTGCTGGTGTTGCTGGGCGTGCTCTACCTGGTGTTGGCGAAACCGTTCTAGCGTAGGTTGGGGTTTGCACCCAACCTACGCCGCGATGCGGTGATACTCGCGATACCACTTCACAAACTTGGCCACGCCTTCCTCGATCGAGGTGCTTGGTGCGTAGCCGACATCGCGCCGCAGTGCCGATACATCCGCCCAGGTATCGGGGACGTCGCCGGGCTGCATCGGCAACAAGCGTTTCTCGACCGTGCGACCCAGGTTCTGCTCCATCAGTTCAATGAAGCGCATCAGCTGAACTGGCTGGTCGTTGCCGATGTTGTACAAACGATACGGTGCGCTCGATGCGCCCGGATTGGGTTGAGTCGCGTCGTAGTTCAAGTCGGGCTGGGCGACATGATCCAGGGTGCGGATCACGCCTTCGACGATGTCGTCGACAAAGGTGAAGTCGCGGCTGTGGTTGCCGTGGTTGAACACGTCGATCGGCTCGCCGCGCGTGATGCGGTCGGCGAACAGGATGGGCGACATGTCCGGCCTTCCCCATGGCCCGTAGACCGTGAAAAAACGCAGGCCGGTGGTAGGCAGGTCGTACAAATGGCTATAGGTATGCGCCATCAGTTCGTTGGCTTTCTTGCTGGCCGCGTACAGGCTCACCGGATGGTCGACGGCGTCTTCCACCGCGAAGGGCAGTTTGCGATTCGCGCCATAGACGGAACTGGAGGAGGCGTAGACCAGGTGTTCTACCCGATTGTGCCGACAGGCCTCCAGGATGTTGACGAAACCGACCAGGTTGCTCTGCACGTAGGCCTGCGGGTTCTTCAACGAATAACGTACCCCGGCCTGGGCGGCCAGGTTGACCACGCGCTGGGGCTGGAAGTCGTGAAACAGCCGGTTCAGCGCTGCGGCATCAGCGAGGTCGCAGCGCAGATGCGAGTAGTTCGGGTGCTCGGCGAAGCGGGCCAGGCGGGCTTCCTTCAGCGCCGGGTCGTAGTAGTCGTTGTGGTTGTCGATGCCATGAACCTGATCGCCCCGGGCCAAAAGACGTTCCGTGAGGGCGGCGCCAATAAAGCCGGCCGAACCGGTGACGAGTACACGCATCGCAGTGTCCTTATGGTGAGGTGGCTATTTTAGGGGGCTCAGGTCCATTTTGCGTGGACGTCGCCGTTACTGTCCGTCCGCATGCCTTCGACCCGTCGGGCTGAATTGACACGGCCGCCGCGCTAAACTAGCGTTCGCTTTCTTACATCACCAGGACAAGGTGGCTCAGCGCCCAGGCGCCGGCCGAGTGTGCGACATGGCAACTACGAGCTTCCAGCGCTGATCCCCGCCACGCCTTGTGTTCAAAAAAAGGGCGCCGGGCGCCCTTTTTTGTTTGCTAGAGATATCTGTTCATGATCGAAATCACGCTACCTGACGGCAGCAAACGCCCCTTTGACCATCCTGTTACGGTCGGGGACGTGGCTGCCTCCATCGGCGCCGGCCTGGCCAAGGCAACCCTGGCCGGCAAGGTCGATGGCAAGCTCGTGGACGCCGGCTTCACCATCGGCCACAACGCCAGCCTCGAAATCGTCACCGAGAAAAGCCAGGACGCGCTGGAGATCCTGCGCCATTCCACCGCCCACTTGCTGGCCCAGGCGGTGCAGCGCCTGTTTCCCGGCGCCCAGGTAACGATCGGCCCGGTGATCGACAACGGCTTCTATTACGACTTTGCCTACGAACGCCCCTTTACGCCCGACGATCTGGAGAAGATCGAGGCGGAGATGGAAAAGATCGTGAAGGAACAGCTGCCGGTCACGCGCAGCGTGAAATCGCGCGACGACGCGATCGAGTTCTTCCGGGGCATCGGCGAGGAATACAAGGCCGAGATCATTCAAGGCATTCCGCAGAACGAGGAGCTTTCGCTCTACACGCAGGGCGAATTCACCGACCTGTGCCGCGGTCCGCACGTGCCCAATACGGGCAAGCTGCGCGCGTTCAAGCTGATGAAGGTGGCTGGCGCGTATTGGCGCGGCGACTCCAACAACGCCATGCTCACGCGCATCTATGGCACCGCGTGGTTGAGCGACAAGGATCTGAAGGCCTACCTGCATCAGCTGGAGGAGGCCGAAAAGCGCGACCACCGCAAGATCGGCAAGGCGCTGGACCTGTTCCACCAGCAGGAAGAAGCGCCCGGCATGGTGTTCTGGCACCCCAATGGCTGGGCCATCTGGCAGACGGTGGAGCAGTATGTGCGCGGCGTGTACCGCAAGAACGGTTACCAGGAAGTGCGTGGTCCGCAGATCATGGACGTGAGCCTGTGGAAGAAGTCCGGCCACTGGGACAACTACCAGGAAAACATGTTCTTCACGGAGTCGGAGAAGCGCACCTACGCGCTCAAGCCGATGAACTGCCCCGGCCACGTGCAGATCTACAACACCACGCTGCACAGCTACCGTGACCTGCCGGTCCGCTACGGCGAATTCGGCGGCTGCCACCGCAACGAACCCTCGGGTGCCCTGCACGGCATCATGCGCGTGCGCGCGTTCACCCAGGACGATGGTCACATCTTCTGCACGGAAGAACAGATTGAATCGGAAGTGACCGCCTTCCATCAGCAGGCCATGAAGGTGTACGCCGACTTCGGCTTCGACGACATCGCGTTGAAGATCGCCTTGCGCCCCGACAAGCGCATCGGCGGCGACGAGGTGTGGGATCGCGCCGAGCATGCCCTGCGCGCGGCGTTGAGTGCGGCCGGCGTGCAATGGGAGGAGCTGCCGGGCGAGGGCGCCTTCTACGGCCCGAAGATCGAGTACCACATGAAGGATTCGATCGGCCGTGCCTGGCAGGTTGGCACCATGCAGGTGGACTTCATGATGCCCGAGCGCCTGGGCGCCGAATACGTGGACGAGCACAGCCAGCGCCGGCACCCGGTGATGTTGCACCGGGCCATCGTCGGCTCGATGGAGCGTTTCATCGGCATCCTGATCGAACACCACGCCGGCAACCTGCCGGCATGGCTGGCGCCGGTGCAGGCGCAGGTCTTCAGCATTACCGACGCCCAGGCGGACTATGTCCGGACGGTAACGCAAGCCCTTGTCGACAAAGGCTTCCGGGTGCACGCCGATTTGCGCAACGAAAAGGTCGGCTATAAAATCCGCGAACATACGCTGCAGAAAGTGCCCTACCTGCTTGTGGTCGGCGATCGCGAAAAGGCTTCGGGGGCTGTTTCCGTGCGTACGCGCTCGGGTGAAGACCTTGGCAGCATGCCGCTGGCCAGCTTCATCGAACGCTTGGAGGCCGAGACGCGGCGCTGATGAAGCCGCCCGGCCGATCACATAAACACTTCTGGAGGATAGTGGTATCGCCACCACAGAAACTAAGGGCAACCGTCGCAACCATGAGATCCGCGTGCCGCGCGTGCGCGTGATCGGGCCGGATTCCGAGCAGATGGGTATCCTTACCCGCGACGAGGCGCTGCGCGCAGCCGAGGAAGCCGGGCTCGACCTGGTCGAGATCCAGCCTAACGGCGATCCGCCGGTCTGCCGCATCATGGATTACGGCAAGTTCAAGTTCGAAGCCCAGAAGAAGGCCCAGGCCGCCAAGAAGAAGCAGAAGCAGGTCGAGATCAAGGAAGTGAAGTTCCGTCCGGTCACGGACGTGGGCGACTACCAGATCAAGCTGCGCAACATGCTTCGCTTCCTGGAAGAGGGCGACAAGGTCAAGGTCACCATCCGCTTCCGCGGCCGCGAGATGTCCCACCAGGATCTGGGCCAGGACCTCGCCAAGCGCATCCAGGAGGATGTGGGCGAGCACGGCATGGTCGAGTCCTTCCCGCGCCTGGAAGGCCGCCAGATGGTGATGATGATCGGGCCGAAGAAGAAATAAGCCCGCCAGGGAGGGGGCTCGCCCTGTAGGCTGGGACGACAATCCCAGCATTGCCATGTATGCCGTACCGTGAAGCTGGGATCGTCATCCCAGCTTATGCGGTGGGTCTAGTTTTAGGCCCCCGACCTCCGTATAATCGCCGGTTCGACCCGCAAGGAAGGGTCGTGAACCGATCCTGGCAGGACGGAAAGCGCAGCCCCATGCATGGGGGTCGCCGCCAGATCAGTCAGAAACCGGGGTGGCTCTTAAATCGAGCAAGCACCCATCAAGGAGCATTCCATGCCCAAGATCAAGACCAACCGCGCGGCGGCGAAGCGTTTTCGCAAGACCGCGTCCGGCAAGTTCAAGGCCGGCCATGCGTTCAAGTCGCACATCCTGACCAAGAAGTCGACCAAGCGTAAGCGCAACCTGCGCGCCACCAACCACGTCAAGGCATGCGACACCAAGGGCGTCGCGCGCATGTTGCCGTATCTCTGAGCGGGAGGACTTAAACCATGGCTCGTGTTAAGCGTGGCGTTACCGCCCGTCGTCGTCACAAGAAGATCATCGGCCGCGCGAAGGGCTATTACAATGCCCGTCGCAAGGTCTTCCGCGTTGCCAACCAGGCCGTCATCAAGGCCGGTCAGTACGCCTACATCGGCCGTAAGCAGAAGAAGCGCCAGTTCCGCGCCCTGTGGATCGTGCGTATCAATGCGGCGGCCCGTCAGTTCGGCCTGTCCTACAGCCGCCTGATCAACGGTCTGAGCAAGGCCGGCATCACGGTGGACCGCAAGGTGCTGGCCGACATCGCCGTGCACGACATCAAGGCGTTTGGGGCCATCGCAGAAAAGGCGAAGGCCAGTCTGGCCGCTTGATCGTCAAGCACTGACGAACGGATGTGAATCAAGCGGGGAGAAGGCCTTAAGCCTTCTCCCCGCTTTTTTGTTTCAGCGTCTGGCCTCTCCCGCTTAGGAGAGGAGAAAAACGGAGTCGCATCGATGGAAGATCTGGACAGCCGCGCCAGCCAGGCGCTGGCCGAAATCGACAAGACCGACACACTCGACGCGCTCGACGCGCTGCGTGTAAGCCTGCTGGGCAAAAGCGGCATCGTCACCGCGGCGCTCAAGGCGCTCGGCACGTTCTCGCCGGAAGAACGCAAGACGCGCGGCGCCGAAGTGAATCGCCTGAAGGAGCGCCTCAATGACGCCCTCGGCGCGCGCAAGCAGGTACTGGAGCAGGCCGAACTCGATCGCCGCCTCGCTTCCGAAAAGCTCGACATCAGCATGCCTGGCCGCAACGGTGAACGCGGTGGCATTCATCCGATCACGCGCGCACTCGAGCGCATCGCGGCGATCTTCGCGCGCTTGGGCTACCAGCGTGCCGACGGTCCGGAAATCGAGGACGACTGGCACAACTTCGAAGCGCTGAACTTTCCGCCGCATCATCCGGCGCGCGCGATGCATGACACTTTCTACTTTGGTGATGGCCGCTTGCTGCGCACGCATACCTCGCCGGTGCAGATCCGTTCGATGAAGGGGCGGCAGCCGCCGATCCGCGTCATTGCGCCCGGCAAGGTCTACCGCAGCGACTCCGATCAGACGCATTCGCCGATGTTCCACCAGATCGAAGGCTTGCTGGTGGATGAAACCTCCAGCTTCGCCGATCTGAAGGGCACGCTGGCCGAATTCGTGCGCGCGTTCTTTGAGCGCGATTTCGAGATGCGCTTCCGTCCCAGCTACTTTCCTTTTACCGAACCCAGTGCCGAGGTAGACATCCGCTGGACCGATCCTGATAAGAGCGGTGAGGACGGCAGCTCGCGCTGGCTGGAAGTGCTAGGTTGCGGCATGGTGCATCCGAACGTGCTGAGGAACTGCGGCATCGATCCTGAACGCTACACCGGCTTTGCCTTCGGCCTGGGTGTAGAGCGTTTCGCGATGCTGCGCTACGGCGTTTCCGATCTGCGCGCGTTCTTCGAGAACGATCTGCGCTTCCTCAAGCAATTCGCGTAATCGAAGCAGGAATCGACACGCATGAAATTCTCTGAAAATTGGCTGCGCCACCATGTTCCTACGCGCGCTTCGCGCGACGAACTTGCTGCGACACTCACGGCGATCGGTCTGGAGGTCGAGGATGTCACCCCGCTGGGCAATGCGCTCGATGGTGTAATCGTTGCGCGCATCGTCAGCACGCAGAAGCATCCGGAAGCCGATCGCCTGCAGGTTTGCGAAGTGGACACCGGCAACGGCATGGTGCAGGTCGTTTGCGGCGCCCCCAACGCGCGCGCAGGCCTGGTCGCACCGTTGGCAACAGTAGGCGCCAACTTGCCGGGTGGCATTGCCATCAAGGCGGCAAAGCTGCGCGGCGTGGAATCGTTCGGCATGCTTTGTTCGGCCAAGGAGCTGGGCGTCGATCCCGACGCTTCGGGTTTGCTCGAGCTACCCGCCGATGCGCCTGTCGGTACAGCGCTCGCGTCCTATCTCGGCCTGCCTGATGCCACCATCGAGATCAAGCTCACGCCCAACCGCGCCGATTGTTTCAGCGTGCGTGGCATCGCGTTCGACGTCGCCGCTGCGCTGAGCGGCGAAGTGATTCCACTGGGCACTCAAGCAGTACCGCCACAGAGCGACGCAGCGATGAACGTTGCGCTCGAAGCGGGCTCTCGTGTGCCGCGCTTCGCCGGTCGCGTTATCGACAACGTAAATGCCCATATCCAAACGCCCGTGTGGATGGCCGAGCGGTTGCGTCGTAGCGGCTTGCGGCCTATCAGCTTCCTGGTCGACGTCACGCAATACGTGATGCTGGAACTGGGGCAGCCGATGCATGCTTTTGACAAAGACAAGCTGGAAGGCGAGGTCGTCGTGCGTCCCGCGCGCAAGGGCGAAGCACTGGCGTTGCTCGACGGCCGCACGGTGACGTTGGACGAAGATTTTCTTGTGGTTTCCGACAGCCGCGGTGGTCGAGGCACGCGTGCCGTTGCGTTGGGCGGCATCATGGGCGGTTCGGAAACGCGTGTCACCGATGACACGCGTAACGTGTTTCTTGAAGCCGCGCACTGGATTCCGTCGGCCATCATCGGTCGCAGCCGCAAGCTGGGCATGTACACCGATGCGGGGCATCGCTTCGAGCGCGGCGTCGATCCCGAACTGCCGGGTGTCGCCATTGAATATGCGACGCGTTTGATCCTGGATATCGCCGGTGGCATCCCCGGTCCGCTGCTCGACGTTATGTTGCCGGAAAGCCTGGCTTCGCCGAAGCCGATCCTGCTTCGCCGCGCGCGATTGGCTCGCGTGCTCGGCTTGGGCGTTGCGGATGACGAAGTCGCACGCATCTTCACCGCACTCGGCATGACGGTAGAAGCGGTGGCAGATGGTTGGCACGTCACCGCGCCGAGCAGGCGCTTCGACATCGAGCGCGAAGAAGATCTCATTGAAGAAGTGGCGCGCATCCACGGCTACGAAAATATCCCGACGCATACTCCGGGCGGTGCGCTGACGCTCGCCGTTGAGCCCGAGGGGCGCCTCAATGAACTGGCGGTGCGCGAGCAGCTGGCTGCTCGCGACTACTACGAGGCGGTAAACCTTGCCTTCGTCAGTCATGCCTTGCTGAAGCAGTGGGGCTTCACCGAACAACTGGTCCCGCTCGCCAACCCGCTATCGGCCGACCTGGCGGTGATGCGCCCCTCGCTGTTGCCTGGCTTGATCCAGGCGCTGTCGCATAACCGCGCGCGCCAGCAGGATCGCGTGCGTCTGTTCGAGCTGGGGCGTGTGTTCAGGGAGGGTGATCCCCCGCTGGAAACCCCAAGCCTCGCCATCGTCGCCAGTGGTTCGGCGCGCGGCGAGCAGTGGGCCGAAGCATCACAGCCGCTGGATTTCTTCGATCTGAAGGGTGACCTGGATGCCCTGATCGCCTGGGGCGGAGAGCCGCAGCGCTGGGCGGTGCACGCCGATGGCTTGCCAGGCTGGCTGCACCCGGGGCGTGCCGCGCGCGTCACGCGGGATGGCGAGACGGCCGGCTACCTGGGCGCCTTGCACCCACGCCTGGCCAAGGAGCTGGACCTCGGCCCCGACGTGCACGTGCTGGAGCTCGCCCTGGAGCCGCTGCTCGGTCGCCGCCTGCCAAAGGCGCAGGCCGTACCGCGCTTCCCGGCCGTGCGCCGGGACATCGCCGTTGACGTCCCTGAACAGGTAAGCTGGTCACAGATTGAGCAGGCCGTCCGCGCGACCCTGGGCACCACCCTGGCAGAGCTGCGGCTGTTTGATCGCTACAGCGGAAAAGGGGTCGAAGCGGGCCGAAAGAGTCTCGCTATGGGCTTGATTTTGCAGGACGCTTCACGCACCCTTACCGACGACGACGCAGACCTTTGCGTGCGCAATACGGTGTCGGCGTTGGAGGCTGGATGCGAGGCGAAATTGCGAGGGTAAGATGGCGGCGCTGACAAAGGCGGAGATGGCAGAGCGCCTCTTCCTCGAGGTGGGCCTCAACAAACGTGAAGCCAAGGAGTTCGTGGACGCTTATTTCGAAGTGGTCCGTGAAGCCTTGGAAAGGGGCGAGCAGGTGAAGCTGTCGGGTTTCGGCAATTTCGACCTGCGCCAGAAGAACCAGCGACCAGGACGTAACCCCAAGACCGGCGAAGAGATTCCCATCTCCGCCCGCCGTGTGGTGACGTTCCGGCCAGGACAGAAACTCAAGGTGAGAGTCGAGGGCTATGCTGGATCAGGGGAATAACACCGAGCTGCCCGCCATCCCGGCCAAGCGCTACTTCACCATTGGTGAAGTCAGCGAGTTGTGCGGGGTGAAGCCGCATGTGCTGCGTTACTGGGAGCAGGAATTCCCGGCGCTCAACCCGGTCAAGCGCCGCGGCAACCGCCGGTACTACCAGCGCCATGATGTGCTGATGATCCGGCAGATCCGTTCCCTGCTGTACGACGAGGGTTTCACCATCACCGGCGCCCGTGCGCGCCTGGAAGGCCCGCAGGCGCGGATGGAAGCCAGCATGTCGCACCAGATCGTGCGCCAGGTGCGCATGGAGCTGGAAGAAGTGCTCGCACTGCTGCGCCGCTGAGCCACCCTATCGGCAGACCTGCGGGTACTGCTACAATTTTCTTCTTTGCTGGACAGTCGGGGCGTAGCGCAGCCTGGTAGCGCATTTGCCTGGGGGGCAAAGGGTCGTCGGTTCGAATCCGGCCGCCCCGACCAATTCGCAGCATGGATCAACGGCGCCCTGGCGCCGTTTTTCTTTTCTTGGGTTCGACCAGCTAATCTCGGCGCAGCCCACCAGGAGCTGGCTACCATGCCGTCTAACACCTGTCACCCGAACGCCCCGCACGTGAAGTTGAAGGCCCCCGACTGGTACATCTCTTCGCTGATGATGGACCGCGCGCTCGACGCCATCCTGCGCCGGGTGAAGAAGCTCGATCGCAAGCACGACATCCCTTATCTGGCCGGCTACAGCCAGGATGGCAAGACCATCTATATCGATCGGCATTTGCCCAAGTCCTTCAGCTTCCGCGGGCGCACGATCGAGGTGGATCGCTTCCTGATCCTGCACGAGGAAGTAGAGAAGACGCTGATCGACCAGCTCGGCCTGCACTATCTGCATGCGCACCAGATCGCTACGCGCGCCGAGGAAGCCGCGGTACACGCGCAGCGCGTCACCTGGAAGGCTTACGACCGCTTCATGCAGAAATACGTGAAGAGGATCGGCGACGAACGCCTGAGCAAAGTGCCGGCCGATCTCGATCTTAAGCCTTATCGCGATTACCACGATTACGATCTGCTGCGCCGGATGGAGCAGCATCTGGCGCGCGATAGGGCGCTTGCACCCAGCAAAAAGGCCGAGCTGAAAAGCTACGCGGCCGCCTTCCGCGAAGAACTGCACACGCATGCAAAAATGGAAGCCGCCAAACCGCGCCAAACCACGCGCAAGAAGGCTGCCGCAGTCGCGTAGGCCGGGATGCCAATCCCAGCTTGTCGTATCGGCGGCATCGGGTTGCCGGGATTGTCATCCCGGCCAGCGCATGGCCGCCATCTCCGTTATCGGTAGCTCAGGCCGCTTGCAAATGTGACGACGACGCAGGCACGCGTACATGCGTCGCCTGCACCTGGACGCCTTTGACAGCTTCCTTGGCGTCGAGCTTGAAGAACTCCACGCTCTCGACCAGCGAACGCGCACGCAGCTGCACTGTGTCGGCCGCGGCAGCGGCTTCTTCCACCAGCGCGGCGTTGTTCTGCGTCACCTCATCCATCTGCCGCACGGCGCGATTTACCTGCAGGATGCCATCTGCCTGTTCCATGCTCAGCGTGGCGATAGATTCCACCGTCTCGGTAACGTCGGCCACACTGTCGAGCAGCTTGCCGACCATCGATTCCGTGCGGTTGATGATCTGCGTGCCATTTTCGATGATGGCGACGGATTCTTCGATCAAGGCGCGAATTTCGCTGGATGCCGTGCGCGAGCTGCGTGCGAGGGACTGCACTTCGGCGGCCACGATGTTGAAACCCTTGCCGGCCTCGCCTGCGCGCGCAGCTTCCACGGCGGCGTTCAGCGCCAGGATGTGAGTTTGCGTGGCGATGCGGTCCATCGTTTCGGTGATTTCCGTGATGCGGCTCGCCACATCCTGCACCTGCGTCATCGCACCCACGGCATCGGACATGGATGCGCCGCTCTGGCGTGCCATGTCGGACGCCGACTTCGCCAGGCGACTGGCGTCGTTGGCGCGCATGGCATTGGCATTTACGCTGTTGGTGAAGGACTGCATCGACGAGGCGGTTTCTTCCAGCGCCGCCGCCTGTTCGCTGGTGCGCTGCGAAAGGTCCTGGTTGCCCACGGCGATCTGCCGGGTGGAGGCGGAAATCTCGGTGGAGCCAGCGCGGATGATGCTTACCACGTTGCGCAATTGCCCATTCATGACCGCCAGCGCGGCAAGCAGCTTGCCCGTTTCATCGCCGCTCGTTGCAACGATTTCGGTGGAGAGATCGCCTTTGGCCACCGCCTGCGCCACTTTTACGGCACGGCCCAGCGGGGCGGTGATGCTGTAGGCAAGCAGCCACACCAGCACGGCGCCAGCGACCATGGCGCTCAGTACGACCGACGCCAGCAGCATACAGGCCTGGTTGAATGCCGCGCTGCTCTGCTCGTCGAGGCGTTTGGATGCGGCTTCGGCCTCATGCTTCATACCAGCGACCAGTCCGTCGATGGCGGTGGTGGGTGCGCGATCGATACCTGCCACCAGCCCGTCGACTACATGCACACTCTTCTCATCCTTGGCGTCGTAGTGCCCGATGGCGGCGAGGTATTTCGTGCCGAGTTCAGCGTGGGTGGCGATCGCGCCGTCCACGCCATGGGTGTCCAGGCCGAGTTCGCTCATTTGCCGTTTCAGGGTGGCGAGATCCGTATCGACCGCATGCGCGCGTGCGATGAAGGCATCATGGTATTTCTTGAAGGCAGCGGCATCCGCGCCGCGCAGCAGCAGGTCTTTCCATTCCTGTACCTGTTTCTTGAAATCGACCTGGGCGACGCGTGCCTGATCCACGGCCGCAGCGAACTGGGCCGCCATCGCGGCGGAGCGTACCTGCAGCTCATGCGTTCGTATCAGCCCACGCCAGCCGCCGAGCCCCACAATGACGGTGGCCGTTAGCAGGATCAGCCCAAGCAGGCCAAGTCGGACGGCGATGCGCAAGTCACGAAATCGGAAAATCATGGGAAAACCGCACCAAAAGGAGCCGAGTCATGGGATCTATCGGCCTAAATGCGGTCTGGCTTGAATCAGGCATCCAGGCGCAGGCTGGGAGGGGCGTCCCAGCCTGCGCCCGTTCAGTAGAGCACCCGGGCGCGCAGAGTGCCAGGGATGGCAGCGAGCTTGTCCTTCAGTGCGGCCGCCTGGTGCTCGTCGGCGGACACATCGATCACCACGTAACCCACGTCCGCATGCGTCTGCAGGAACTGTGCATCGATGTTCATGTTGCCGGCGGAGAACAGTTCGTTGATGCGCGAAAGCACGCCGGGAACGTTGCGGTGGATGTGCAGCAGGCGGCGGCTGCGTGGATGCTCGGGTAGCGTCACTTCGGGAAAATTGACGGCCGACAAAGTGGAGCCGTTGTCGCTGTAGCGCACCAGCTTGCTGGCCACTTCAATGCCGATATTGTCCTGCGCTTCCAGCGTGCTGCCGCCGATGTGCGGGGTCAGGATCACGTTATCCATGCCAATCAGCGGCGAGACGAACGGGTCGTCGTTGCCCTTCGGTTCCACCGGGAATACGTCGATGGCGCCACCGCCCAGATGCTCCTTGCGCAAGGCATCGGCCAACGCGTCGATGTCGACCACCGTGCCACGCGAAGCATTGATCAGTACCGCACCCTTGCGCATCCGCTCCAGTTCGTTGCGGCCGATCATCAGCTTGGTAGCCGATGTTTCCGGCACATGCAGCGTAACGATGTCGGAGCGTTCAAGCAGGTCGTCCAGGCTCGCCGCGGCACGCGCATTGCCCAGCGAGAGCTTGGATTCGATGTCGTGGAAGATCACGCGCATCCCCAGGCTTTCGGCCAGCACGCCGACCTGTGTGCCGATGTGGCCGTAGCCGACGATGCCGATGACCTTGTCGCGCACTTCGAAACTGCCGCTGGCCGATTTCGTCCAGCCGCCGCGATGGCATAGGGCATTTTTCTGCGGGATGCCACGCAGCAGCATGATCGCTTCGGCAATCACCAGTTCGGCGACGCTGCGCGTGTTGGAGTAGGGGGCGTTGAATACGGGAATGCCGAGCTTGGCCGCCGCATCGAGTTCGACCTGGTTGGTGCCGATGCAGTAGCAGCCCACGGCGATCAAGCGCTTGGCGTGGTCCAGCACGTCGGCGGTGAGATGCGTGCGCGAGCGGATGCCCACGATGTGCGCGTCGGCAATGCGCGCCTTCAGTTCGTCCTCCGGCAGGGATTTGGCGTGGTACTCGATCTGGCTGTAGCCCGCGCGCTGGAACGTTTCCACCGCCGTGCGGCTCACGCCTTCGAGCAGCAGCACCTTGATGTCTTGCTTGGGGAACGAGGTCTTCATGGCGGCCCGCTATTTGGAAGTCCAAACACTATGCCAGATTTTTGTCGCGATGCAGCACTGGACGCAAACGCCGGGCACTGGCAGGCTGGGTGCTTCCTCCGGAGCCGTCATGAACCAGCCAGCCCTTGCCGATCTCGCCAGCCGCCTGCCCGCCCTGCGCCTGCTCACCGAGCCCGGCGACCTGGAGCACTACGGCCGTGATTGGACCCGGCGCTGGATCCCGGCCCCGCTGGCCATTGCCCTGCCGGCGTCGATCGAGGAGGTGCAAGGCATCATGCGCTGGGCCAACCAGCGGCAGGTAGCGATCGTGCCCTCCGGCGGCCGCACGGGGCTCTCGGGCGGGGCCGTGGCAGCGCAGGGGGAACTCGTGCTGAGCCTGGCGCGCATGAACCGCGTGCTCGGCTTCGATGCTGTCGACCGCACCCTGACCGTACAGCCTGGCATCGCGCTGGAGGCCGTGCATGCTGCCGCCCGCGAGCACGGCTTGATCTATCCGGTGGACTTCGCCGCCCGTGGCTCCTGCTCCATTGGCGGCAATATTGCCACCAACGCCGGCGGCATCCGGGTGATCCGTTACGGCAATACGCGCGAATGGATTGCCGGCCTGAAAGTAGTGGCCGGCAATGGCGAGCTGCTGGATCTCAACCGCGCTTTGATCAAGAACTCCAGTGGTTATGACTTACGGCAATTAATGATCGGCTCCGAAGGCACCCTGGGCATCGTGGTCGAGGCGACCTTGCGCCTCACCGATCCGCCGCCGGCCTCGCAGGTGATGCTGCTGGCGCTGCCGGACATGGACGCGCTCATGCAGGTGTTTGCGCTGTTTCGCGCCCGGCTGTCGCTGCAGGCGTTCGAGTTTTTCACGGACGTGGCCTTGAAGCATGTGCTTGACGCTGGCGCACAACGCGCCATGGAAGGCGATTATCCGTACTACGTGGTCACCGAATTCGATGCTGTCGACGAACGCGCGCAGGAGGTGGCCCTGGCCGTATTCGAGCAAGCGATGGAGCAGGGTCTGATCGCCGACGGCGTCATGGCGCAGAGTGATGCGCAGGCTGCCGCACTCTGGCGCCTGCGCGAGGGGATTACGGAAAGCCTGGCCGCGCACAAGCCCTACAAGAACGACATTTCCGTGCGTATCGGCGCAGTGCCTGGGTTCCTGCAAGAGATACAGGCGCTGCTTGCGCGCGAATATCCACAGATGGACGTGGTGTGGTTCGGGCATATCGGCGACGGTAACCTGCACATCAATGTGCTGAAGCCAGGGTCATTGTCCGATGCGAATTTCATTGCACAGTGCGAACACGTCACCCAATTGTTGGCGCAGACGCTTCAGCGGCATGGCGGAAGCATCTCCGCGGAACACGGGATAGGTCTGGTCAAGCGCGCCTATCTTCAGAGCACGCGCAGCTTGGCGGAGATTGAACTGATGCGCGGCGTAAAAGCGGTGTTCGACCCGAACGGGATACTCAACCCCGGCAAGCTGTTCGCCTGAATGCGCTGGGATTGGCATCCCAGCCTACTGGCTTGGGTTGCACCGAACTCCCCCGTACCATGTACCTTCCCACCACCGCAGACGGCCCCAAACCATGTCCCAGCATCGCCGCAGCCTGTATCCGGAGATCGAGCCCTACGATGTCGGCCAGCTCAAGGTCTCGGATCTGCACACGCTTTACTACGAACAGAGTGGCAATCCGAACGGCAAGCCGGTGGTGTTCCTGCATGGCGGTCCCGGCGGTGGTACCAATCCCAAATGCCGCCGCTTTTTTGATCCGTCCAGCTATCGCATCGTGCTGTTCGACCAACGCGGCTGCGGCAAATCCACTCCGCATGCCGAATTGACCGACAACACCACCTGGCATCTGGTGGCGGACATCGAACGCCTGCGCGAGCACCTGGGTATCGCGCACTGGCAGGTGTTCGGCGGTTCATGGGGCTCCACGCTATCGCTGGCCTACGCCCAGGCGCACCCGGACAAAGTGACTGAACTGGTGCTGCGCGGCATTTTCATGCTGCGGCGGTGGGAGCTGGAGTGGTTTTACCAGCAGGGCTGCGATGCCTTGTATCCGGATGCATGGGAAACCTACCTGTCTGCTATTCCGGTGGCCGAGCGCGGTGACCTGATGAGTGCGTACCATCGGCGCCTCACCAGTCCGGATCCGCAAGTGCGATTGAATGCGGCGCGTGCGTGGTCGGTGTGGGAAGGTGCGACGAGTTTTCTGTATCAGGACGAGTCCTACATCCACAGCAGCGGTGAAGACGAATTTGCGCTGGCCTTTGCGCGCATCGAATGCCATTACTTCGTGAACGGCGGTTTTTTCGAGCACGACGATCAGCTGTTGCGTAATGTCGATCGCATCCGCCGCATTCCGACGGTGATCGTGCAAGGGCGCTACGACGTGGTCTGTCCGATGCGCAGCGCCTGGGATCTTCATCGCGCATGGCCGGAAGCGGACCTGCGTATCGTGCAGGATGCGGGACATTCGGCGTTCGAGCCGGGGATCGCCCACGAGCTGGTAGAAGCGACGGATCGCTTCGTGCGGCGCTAGCCTAGCGCAATACGTTACGCTGGCAGCTGCTTGGTCCCGAAAATCTTGTCCCCCGCATCCCCCAACCCGGGCAGGATATAACCGTGCTCGTTGAGCCGTTCATCGATCGCCGCGGTATAGATCTCGATGTCCGGATGCGTCGCCTCGACGTGCTTCAAGCCTTCCGGTGCTGCTACCAGGAACAGGCCCTTGATGCGTCTGCAGCCGGCGGCCTTGAGCATCTCCACCGTCGCCACCAGCGTGCCGGCAGTGGCTAGCATCGGGTCGACGATCAGCGCGATGCGCTCGTCCATGCGACCAGTGAGTTTTTCGTAGTAGGCGATCGGCTGCAGCGTCTGCTCGTCGCGCTGCAAGCCCACCACGCTTACTTTTGCCGAAGGAATCAGCTCCAGCACGCCGGGCAGCATTCCCAGGCCGGCGCGCAGGATCGGCACGATGGTGATTTTCTTGCCCTTGATCTGCTCCACGTGCACGGGGCCGGCCCAGCCTTCGATCTGCGCTTGGATGGTTTCAAGATCCTTGGTCGCTTCATAAGTCAGCAGCGAGGCGACTTCGGCAGCCAGTTCGCGGAATTCCTTGGTGCTGATGCCGGCTCGGCGCATCAGGCCCAGCTTGTGCCGGATGAGCGGATGGCGGACTTCGACGATCTTCATGCTCAAGGCCATGCTGGGGAATGGCCGCCAGCATAGCCGGAAACAAAAAAGGCGCCGCCCAGCGGCGGCGCCTCGAAAATCAGAGCCATCAATGCGCTTTCATGCAGGCGCTGACGGCACTCTTGTATTCGGCCCCTTTCTTGCCCGCATTCTCCTTGGAGCAGGCGGACATGCGTTGCTGTGGGGTCATCTTGGCGGGAGCGGCGGCAGCTGTGGTATCGCCCTTCATGCAGGAGCTGACGGCGTTCTTGTAGTCGGCGCCGGTCTTGCCTTTGGCGGCGTGGCTGCAATCGGCCATTTTCTGCTGCGACGGGGAGAGGGGTTTGCTTTGGGGTGTGGCGGCGAAGGCGGCGCTGGCGAAAACCAGCACTGCGCTGGCGGCGAGCAGGCTCAGACGCATGGACATGATGCTTCCTCCTGATTTGGGACCGGTGGCGGTACCGGTCGCGGCAGTCTATGCCTTGTGAAGAAGCAGGGGAACGGGGAGCCGGGTGGCGGACAACGCCTACATTTCACCTGGCTTTATCTTCGCCCTACGGCATGCGCAGCTGGGATGACAATCCCAGCCCCCTTGCACGGGAAAGTAAGCTGGGATGGACATCCCAGCCTACCTCGAAGACCAAATCAGGCCGCTTGAGCTTCGCTCTTGCGCGGGCCTTCCAGCAGTGCGTGGCGCACGTGCGCAATCACCATGTCCACTTCCGCGCTGGTGATGTTGAAGTGCGGCGTGAAGCGCAGCGAATTGGCGCCGCCGTGGATCACGCCGATGCCGCGCTCGCGCATGTATTCCTCGGTGGATTCGGCGCCGTAGCACTTGAACTGCGGCGCCAGTTCGCAGGAGAACAACAGACCCGTGCCCTGCACCTTGGTGATCAGTCCGCCCAGTTCGTCCTTCAGCCCATTGAGCTTGTCGACGAATTCCTGGCCGCGGGTGCGAATGTTGTTGCGCACCTCGTCGGTGAGCTGGTCCAGGGTGGCCAGCGCCACGTCCAGCGCGCGCGGGTTGGCGGTCATGGTGTTGCCGTAGATGCCCTTGCGGTACAGACCGGCTACGCGGTCGCTCACTGCCAGCACCGAGAGCGGATACTGGCCGGCGTTGAGCGCCTTGGAGAAGGTTTCCATATCTGGCGGTGCCAGCTTTTCGAAGCCGGGGTAGTCGATGATCGACAGCACGCCATGCGCGCGCAGGCCGGCCTGGATGGAGTCGACCAACAGCAGCGAGCCGTGCGATTCGGTCAGCTCGCGCGCCGCCTGATAGAACGCCGGCGTCACCGAACGGCCCGGGTCGCCTTCGCCCATCACCGGTTCCAGGAACATCGCCTCAATGAACCAGCCGTGCTTGTCCGCGTCGGCGAACACGGCTTCCAGCTGGGCGGTGTCGTAGGGCGCCACGGTGAGCAGCGTATCTTCATGGCGGTAGCTCGCCAGATGCTGCACGTAGGTGCGGCGCGACGAATCCGAATACAGCGCCGGACGATCGGTGCGGCCGTGGAAGGCGCCCTTCACGGCAATGCGCTTGATCGTGCGCCCGGCATAGCGCGCACCCGGGTCGGTCATCAGCTTGGCATTCACATCGGCGATGCGACAAGCCAGGCCCACCGACTCCGAGCCGGAATTCAGGCACAGGTAGCGCGTATAAGGATTGTTGCCGCGATGGCGGCCAAGCTCGCGATTCAGCGCCTGCGAAAAGCGCATCTGTGAAACGCTGGGTGTCATCACGTTGGCCATCACTTGCCCACGCGCCAGCGCCGCATCGATCGCGGCGTTGTTGTGGCCGAAACCCAGCATGCCGTAGCCACCGTTGTCGTGCACCACAGCGCCTTTCAGCGTAACGATCCACGGGCCGCGGGCGGCCGCCGGCACGTAGGGGTTGATGGCATCGTCCGGGTAGAAATTCACGAAGTCGCTGAGCAGCTGCGTGAGTTGCTCGGCTTCGTTCAACTTCAGGAAGTCGCCCAGTTCGGCGCGCAATTGGCGGTGGCGCGCGACGGCGTCGGCAATAGCCTGTACGAGTTGCGGGTCCAGAGCGGCCATGCGCTCGATGGTGGCGTCGTCCAGGCCGGTGGTCCGCGGCTTGCCGCCAAATTCGCGCAGTTCGCGCAGCTGTTCGATGACGCCCATAACTACTCTCCTCGAATCTGACAGCGCCTCGCGCACCCAATCGCGAAGCAGGCCGGCAGGATGTTTTTTCGTGCGTGAAGGGCCTTAAAGCCCGGGCCGATGCGCCCGTTCGCACTGCGCCGCGTATGGGGAAACCGCCGGCGCATAAGCATCAGGATAACCGCTGGACCGAGGCGGCGGTACCCCCATGCGGCTATCCAATGGATGACGGCTGTCATCCCGGATCGCTGACGCAGACAACTGCAGAAACGCGCCTGGCATCCTTACGCTGCAGTGCAAGGAGGCCAACATGACCATCTCATCCGATGTCGTAGCCCGTCTTGACGGGGTAGTAAAGCGTTATAACGGTGTTACCGCGCTCGACGGCGTGAATCTTCTGCTGCAGCGCGGCGAACTGCTCGCGGTGCTGGGACCCAACGGCGCCGGCAAAACCACCAGCATCGGTCTTCTGCTTGGGCTGATACGCCCGGACGGGGGCAAGGCGGAATTGTTCGGTATGGACCCGCAGCGCATCGAGGCACGCCGCCGCATCGGCGTGATGCTGCAATCGGCCATGCTGCCGTTTACGCTGCGCGTCGGCGAGCTGCTGCGCCTGGTGTCGAGCTACTACCCTCAACCGCGGCCGCTGGAAGAGAGCGCGGCGCTGGCAGGTATCGGCGATCTGCTGAACCGGCCTTACGGCAAGCTGTCAGGCGGCCAGCAGCGCCGCGTGCAGTTTGCGCTCGCCTTGTGCGGCAGGCCTGAACTGGTGTTCCTGGACGAGCCGACGGTAGGCATGGACATCGACGCGCGCCGCAAGTTGTGGAATGCGATGCGAGCCCTGGTCGCCGAAGGCTGCTCGGTGGTGTTGACCACGCACTATCTGGAAGAGGCCGAAGCCCTGGCGCAACGCGTAATTGTGATGGCGAAGGGGCGCGTGCTGAGCGAGGGAAGTGTCGATGCGTTGCGCGCCCAAGTACCGCTAGCACGCATTCGTTGCGCCACGGATATCGACCCGAGGGCAGTGGCTGCCTGGCCACAGGTGACCTCAGCCGAACGTGAGGGTGCGCGCCTGCTCATCCAGACCAGCGAACCGGAGAACGTCCTGCGTCGCCTGCTTGATGCGGATGCAGCACTCAGCGCGCTGGAAGTGCAGCGTGCCGGCTTGGCCGAGGCATTTACCGAATTGACGCGCGAAGAAGGCGAACAACAGGAGGCCGCGTGATGAATACCGTATCGATACCCGTAGTGCCGGCAGCATCCGTAGCGGGCATGAGTACTGGGCGCGTCATCGGCGCCTACCTCGCCGAAGCCCGTAGCGAGTGCCTGCGCTACATGCGCGCGCCCGGCTTCATGCTGCCGATCATGCTGCTTCCCACCATGTTCTATCTGTTGTTCGGCGTCGTCATGGGCCACCCGCCAGGTGACGACACCGCTCGCTATCTTTTGGTGAGCTATGGCGTGTTCGGCGTGATGAGCCCGGGCCTGTTCGGCTTTGGTGTTTCATTGGCGCTGGAGCGCGATGGCGGCCTGCTCACCTACAAGCGCGCCTTGCCGATGCCGCCGGGGGCGTATCTGCTGGGCAAGATGTTGATGGCGATGGTGGCAGCTGCGGTGGTGATCCTGCTGCTGCTCGCGATGGGGCTGGGGCTTGGACACGTGGCCTTGTCCTGGCAGCAAGCCGGACTGCTGTTGCTGACCGGAGTGCTGGGCGTATTGCCGTTCTGCGCACTGGGCATGCTGGTCGGCACCCTGATCAAGGGGCAGGGCGCACCGGGCATGCTCAACCTTATCTACTTGCCGATGTCCTTCCTGTCCGGACTGTGGATCCCGCTCAACCTGTTGCCGAAAACTCTGCAGCAGATCGCGCCGGTTTGGCCCAGTTACCACCTGCATCAGCTGGGGCTGACGGCGTTAGGGCTGCAGCATGGCGTCGCGATCCGGCATGCCGCGATCCTGGTGGGCTTTGCCGCCATCTTCTTCCTGATCGCCGTGCGCAGGTTGCGGCGCTACGGTTGAAGTAGGATGTGTCTGAAGATGATGACGGTGCGGGGGACGCAGCCATGACCATGCAAGCCGCTATTCGCCGCTGGTTTACGCCGGCCCCCGATTCGGAGGCGGTGCGCAATATCCGCAAGGGCAAGTCGCCCTGGGTGGATGCGGTGCATCTGCTATGGACGATCTGGATACCCGTGGCGCCGCTGTTCGACCGGTTTTCCTGGACCTGGTTGTGGCTCACCCTGGTGAGCTATCCGATCTTCCTGGTGCTTTACGCCAAGTCCTGCGTGGCCACGCAGCGGCAGGTGCCGTTCTTTGGACTCGCTACGGTGGCGCTCGCCCTTGTATTGATGCCTTGGTACAGCAGCAGCCTGGTCTACTTTGTCTTTGGCTGCGTGATGTTTCGCGTTTGCCGGATGAGCATTTATCGCCACATGCTCGTCCTGGCTGCGCTGAATGCGACGTGTCTGGCCGAGGCTTGGCTGATCCACTATCCGTGGCAGGCAGTGATATGGCTCCCGGTGACCAGTTTCATCGTCGCCCTGATCATTCATGCGGAGCGCCGAAACGAGGAAATGGACTCCCAATTGCGGCTCTCGCATGACGAAGTGCGCAGGCTGGCGGCAACCGCCGAGCGGGAGCGCATCGGGCGAGACTTGCATGACCTGCTTGGCCATACCTTGTCCCTGATTACCTTGAAGCTGGAGCTTTCGCGCAAGCTTTTCGATCGCGACAGCGAAGCGTCGCGGCGCGAACTGGAAGAAGCCGAGCGGGTGGCGCGGCATGCTTTGGCGGAAGTGCGTGCCGCCGTCACCGGCATTCGTTCCACCGATCTTGCGGCCGAGCTGGCATCGGCCCGCCTGATGCTTGAATCCTCCGCCGTGCGGCTGGATTACGGCGTGCTGCCCGATTCGTTGCCGCAGGATGTCGAGCGCGGATTGGCGCTGGTCCTGCGCGAGGCGGTGACGAATATTCATCGTCATGCCGAGGCAACCATGGCCAGCGTGCGTTTTGATCGCAATGGAGACAAGCTGGAAATGCAAATCAGCGACAATGGCAAAGGTGGACTTGCCGCGCATGGCAATGGGCTCAGCGGCATGTGTGAGCGTGTACGCGGGCTAAGCGGGACGTTGCAGATCGAATCGCCGCCGCATCGCGGTACGCGTTTGCTGGTAACGGTGCCCTTGGACGCCAAAAAGGCAAACACGTCAGCGCTCCCGCAGGCGGGGGCTTCCGTGCGGAATGATTTCCTGGGGCATGCCGCATGATTCGTGTGTTGCTCGCCGAAGATCAGGCCATGGTGCGCGGAGCGCTGTCGGCGCTGCTCAATCTCGAATCGGATATAGAAGTGCTGGGCTCGGCTGCCGACGGCGAAACGGCCTGGCGCGAAGTGCAGCGATTGAAGCCGGATGTGCTGGTCACCGACATCGAAATGCCCGGCCTTACCGGCCTGGAACTGGCGCAACGCATTCACCGGCAGGAGCTGCCGGTGAAATGCATCATCGTTACCACCTTCGCGCGCCCTGGCTTTCTTCGGCGCGCGCTGGATGCCGGCGTATCGGGTTACCTGCTGAAAGACGCGCCGGCGGAGAATCTCGCCGAGGCTTTGCGCATCGTGCATCGTGGCGGTCGCTCGATCGATCCGCAGCTTGCGTTGGAGGCCTGGTCGGAAGCCGATCCGTTGAATGATCGCGAACGGCAGGTGCTGCGTCTTGCCGGCGAAGGACAGTCCGCCAGCGATATCGCCACCAAGCTCAATCTCTCGCATGGGACGGTGCGCAATTATCTATCCGAGGCGATCGGCAAATTGGGCACGGCCAATCGCATCGAGGCGTATCGGCTGGCACGGCAGAAGGGATGGCTTTGACGCGTCGCGGGTGATTATGAAAATCATTCGAAGATTAGGAAATATTCCTAGCTAAAAAGCGCTTGCATTAAAAATAAAGCTCACGTAATGTTCGCGTCCTTCGCCCATGTCGGCGAGTTTATTCGAGGGTTTGTCATGCTGTATCACTTCGCACATTTCGGTTTGCCGTCGCGCCATGCTCGCGATGTGCTGCCATGCGTGCGCGGCGAACGGCATCTGCCCAAAGTTCTTACTGATTGACCGATTCCGCTCGCGGAGATCGGTCACCCCGATCTCCCGAGGCAACGCGAACGCCCTCGGGTCACTATCCCGGGGGCGTTTTGTTTTTGGCGTTTGCAAGGGATTTTCATGCGAAAAACCATCGTGAATCCGGTCCACGGAAGAGTTCTTCCGCCCTGAAGCACCCGGTGCGAGTTGGCGCCGTGGCCAAGGGCGCGGCTGCTTCAGGCGCATGTGCGCTGCACCTGGGTGCTTCGGTGTGGGTGGCGCGAGAACGGGTTTCATGCATTAGGGCGTCAGGGATGCTCTGATCTATTCCACGTACCCGTCACCGCACTGTATGCGCGCCTCGCAGCGACCCAGTGGCGCACGCGGGGAAGGCACAGGGACGTGCCTGGTTTGAGGAGCGAGGAAGGCATGGCCGTCTGTCTAGACGCTGGGTCGCTGCGAGGCGCGCATACAGTGCGGCCCCAACATTTTGAAATTAAAGACGGGGTGACGTCCAGAAGGCCCGCAGGGCGTGCCCCGCGGCTTGAACAGACGGCCAGTCTGCCCTGTGCCGCGCGGCACGCCCTGCGGGCCTTCTGGACGTCATGCCGGGCACGTGGAATAGATCAGAGCATCCCTAGCCCAAACGAATTGCCGATTGGAAACGGTCGGCAATACGCAGCATTCCATCGGCAGGCTTCAGCGGTATGGGTTCATAAGCCCATCCGGTGCGCTGGGCTTTGCCTTCGGCGTATGCCGAAGCTTGTGCGCGGGTGTTGCGACCATCGACGTTAGCTCAGAAGGTAGAGCAACGGCTCATGATGCCGTTGGCGACCGGTTCGAATCCGGTACGTCGCACCAATGGATAGCTCAATCGGTTAGAGCATCGGACTAACAATCCGATTGTTGCGGGTTCGATTCCCGCTCCAGCCAGGGCGAAAGCCCTTCCACAGGAAATGCCTCGTGCGTTGACTGATGCATCACCAGGGAAGGTGACGAGTCAGTTCGCGCAGCGGGTACAGGATCGGATTTCCGTCCCAAGCCTGGGCGGATGGTCGTGAAAATGCAGCGTAGGCGGTACGCCGGCGGGTGCATGGAAACGATGGTCTCCTCATGCAAGGCGCGATTATCCCGTCCTCTATGCGTAAAGAGGCGTTTTCACTTTTTTCTTCCGTGCCGAATGCTTGAGCACCGGTTATCCCGAGCGGGAGGGTGCAGTGCGTTCGTGATTTTGAAAGCAACCGTCACGCATTAAAGGTCCGCCGGCGTGACGGATTATCCAGGTGGACCGGTGGTCGGGAAACGAAAAGGAGTATTCCCATGTCATGGATCAAGCAAATCGTGATCGGCGACGGCGAGCGCGGTTTGCTATATCGCAACCGTCGAGTGCAGGCCGTGTTGACGGCCGGCGTGTATCGCTACTTCGACCCGTTCGGCCGCATCGCCGTGGTCGTGCACAACGTCGCGCGTCCGGAATACAGTGGCAACGACGCTGAAGTGCTGATGGCATCCACGGACAACGAGCTTGCCAAACACTTCCTGGTTGCCGACGTGGGTACCGACCAGGTCGGCCTGGTGCTGAAGAACGGTAAGCTCGAGGACGTGCTGGCGCCGGGTACGCGCAAGCTGTACTGGCATGCCTTGGTACAAATCGAAGTGCAGCTGGTATGGCTGTCCGAATCGCTGGCGATCGATGCCAATGTGGTGGCGCGCTTGCGCCAGCTCGGCGTGCTGTCCAAGGTGGCGGTGACGGTCGACGTGCCGGTGGAGTCCACGGGCCTATTGTTCGTCGATGGCAAGCTGGTGCGTGCGTTGACGCCGGGCGCCTACGCGTTCTGGAACTTCCGCAAGAATGTCGCGGCCGAGGTGACCGACTTGCGCGTGCAGTCCGTCGAGGTGTCTGGCCAGGAGTTGTTGACGCGTGACAAGGTAAGCCTGCGTGTGAACCTGGCGGCAAGCGTGCGTGTGGTCGATCCGGTCGCCGCGCGTACCAAGGTCGCCAAGTACGGCGACTACCTGTACCGCGAGCTGCAGTACGGCCTGCGCAAGGCGGTTTCCGTCAAGACGCTGGACGAGTTGCTCGGCGACAAGGCTTCGCTGGATGCAGACATTTTCGCGTACGTGCACGGTCGCGTGAGCGACTTGGGTCTGGAGGTGCTTGGTGTCGGCGTGAAGGACGTGATCTTGCCGGGCGAGATGAAGGAGATCCTTAACAGCGTGGTGCAGGCGGAGAAGGCGGCGCAGGCCAACGTGATCCGTCGCCGCGAGGAGGCGAACGCAACGCGTTCCCTCCTCAATACAGCCAAGCTGATCGAGGAAAGCCCGACCCTGATGCGTCTAAAAGAGTTGGAGGCGTTGGAGAAGGTCACCGAAAAGATCGACAAGCTCACCGTGTTCGGTGGCCTGGACGGCGTGCTGACGCAGCTTGTGAGTCTCAAGCAGTAAAATTCGGCATGGCAGAAGGAAGTGCCATGCCGATCCTGATGGATGACAAATATGGAAACGCAAACTCATTACGAACTGCTGCATGCCGAAGGCAGCGCCACGCCGATAAAAGGCTGGGTGCGCGGTGTGCCGCTTGAAGAACAGGCGCATCGCCAACTGCAGAACATCGCCGCACTGCCGTTTGTTGGCCCGTGGGTGGCCGTGATGCCAGACGTGCACCTTGGCAAGGGCGCAACCGTGGGTTCGGTCGTGCCCACGCGTGGCGCGATCATTCCGGCAGCGGTGGGTGTAGACATCGGCTGCGGCATGGCCGCGGTGCGTACTACGCTGCGCGCGAAAGACCTGCCAGACAGCCTGGCGCAGCTGCGTTCGAGCATCGAGCGCGGCGTGCCGGTGGGCAACGGGCGCGGAGGTGATCACCACCGTGTGCCGGGTAGCGTCGAATCGCGCCTGGGTGCGTCGGGCTTGTTCGAGCGCCTGGAAGCGATCAAGGTCAAGCATCGCGGCATTCGCATCGACAAGCTCGACCGGCAGCTCGGCACGCTCGGCGGCGGCAATCACTTCATCGAGCTCTGCCTCGACGAGACGGATGCGGTATGGGTGATGTTGCACTCCGGCTCACGCGGCACCGGCAACCTGATCGGCACGTACTTCATCGAACGTGCTCGCGAGCAACTGGCGTATCGCGTGCTCGGCTTCCAGCTGCCGGACAAGGACCTGGCCTTCTTCATGGAGGGCGAGCCGTTGTTCGACGATTACGTGGAAGCCGTGTCCTGGGCACAGGACTACGCGCGGCACAATCGTGAAGCGATGATGGCGCGCGTGCTGGATGAAATGCGCCACCGCCTGCCGAAGTTTCAGTTGGAGAAGCAGGCTGTGAATTGCCATCACAACTATGTGCAGCGTGAGACGCACGGAGGCGAATCGCTGCTGGTTACGCGCAAAGGTGCGGTGAGTGCCAGGGAAGGCGAGCTGGGCATCATTCCGGGCAGCATGGGTACGCGCAGTTACATCGTGCGGGGCAAGGGCAACCCTGAAAGCTTCCATAGCTGCAGCCACGGTGCCGGACGTGTGATGAGCCGTACGGCTGCCCGCCAGAACATCACCTTGTCGCAGCACCGTGCCGCCACGGCGCATGTGGAATGCCGCAAGGATGCGGGCGTGATCGATGAGTCGCCGGCGGCGTACAAGTCGATCGATGCGGTGATGGCGGCGCAGACGGACCTGGTGGAGGTGGTGCATACGCTGCGCCAGGTGCTCTGCGTGAAAGGTTGAAGCCACGTAGGCTGGGATGATAATCCCAGCTTTCTTGGGAGTTCCGAAGCTGGGATTCCATCCTAGCCTACTTGCGTTCGCGTTTGCGCGATAATGCGCCATTCCAAGGCAGCGTTCCCCGTGAAGAAAGCCGATTTCAACTTCGACCTCCCGCCTGAACTGATCGCCCAGGCCCCCTTGCCTCAGCGCAGCGCAAGCCGCCTGCTGATGCTCAATGTGCCTACGCGTACCTGGCAAGATCGGATGTTCCGCGACTTGCCGTCGCGGCTGCGCAAGGGCGATCTGCTGGTGTTCAACGACACGCGCGTATTGCCGGCGCGCCTGTATGGACAGAAGCCGAGCGGCGGAGCGGTGGAGATAGTCATCGAGCGCGTCACCGGCGCACACGAAGCCACCGTGCAACTGGGGGTAAGCAAGAAACCGCGCGAAGGCACGGTGATCATCCTGGCCGACGGCAGCCATGCCACGGTGCTGGGGCGCGACGAGAGCTTCTTTCAACTGCGGTTCGAATCGCCCGAGCCGTTGGAACGCCTGTTGTCGAGGCTGGGTGAGATGCCCTTGCCGCCGTATATCTCGCGGCATGCGGACAGCAGCGACCTGGAGCGCTACCAGACGGTCTACGCGCGCGAGCCGGGCGCGGTAGCCGCACCCACGGCCGGGTTGCATTTTGACGAGAATTTGCTGCAGCAATTGCGCGAGCTGGGCGTGAATTTCGGCTATGTGACCTTGCATGTCGGCGCAGGCACGTTCCAACCGGTACGCAGCGAGGAGCTCGCGCATCACAAGATGCATCGCGAATGGCTCAATGTCGGCGCCAGCCTGGTCGAGCAGATTCAGCGGACTCGTCGCGCCGGTGGGCGGGTGATCGCTGTCGGCACGACCGTGGTGCGCGCACTGGAAAGCGCTACGGTGCAGGGCGAATTGCGGCCTTTCGCGGGCGAAACGCAGATCTTCATCTTTCCTGGCTACCGCATCACCAGCATCGATGCATTGATCACCAATTTCCATCTGCCCCAATCGACGCTGCTGATGCTGGTGTCCGCGCTGGCCGGGCGGGAGTTCATCCTCGATGCCTATCGGCATGCGGTTGAGCAGCGCTATCGATTTTTCTCGTATGGGGACGCGATGCTGATCTTGCCAGGAGGCGAGTGAGGCCCGTGCTTTGCCTGCTCTCCCCTTCGGAGAGAGGATTCAATGCCATAATTCCCCGATGACCGCCATGCATTTCGATCTCCTCGCCACCGACGGCGCCGCACGCCGCGGCCGTCTCACTTTCGACCGCGGCAGCGTGGAAACGCCCGCCTTCATGCCGGTGGGCACCTATGGCTCGGTGAAAGCGATGACCCCGCGCGACCTGCTCGATGTCGGTGCGGAGATCATCCTGGGCAACACCTTTCACCTGTTCCTGCGGCCGGGTCTGGACATCGTCGGCGAGTTCGGCGGCCTGCATCGCTTCATCGGCTGGAACAAGCCTATCCTCACCGATTCCGGCGGCTTCCAGGTGTTCTCGCTGGCGCACAAGCGCAAGATTACCGAGCAGGGCGTGACCTTCGCCTCACCGGTGGACGGTTCCAAGGTGTTTCTCTCGCCGGAAGAATCGATGCGCATCCAGACGGTGCTCGATTCGGACATCGTAATGATCTTCGACGAATGCACGCCGTATCCCGCAACGGAGAAAGTCGCGGCCGAATCGATGGAGCTGAGCTTGCGCTGGGCCGAGCGCTCGCGCCAGGCTTTCGACGAGCGGAAGAACCCCAATGCGTTGTTCGGCATTGTCCAGGGCAGCGTCTACGAAACCCTGCGCAAACGCTCGGCCGAGGGACTGATCCAGATCGGCTTCGACGGTTATGCGGTGGGCGGGCTGGCAGTGGGCGAACCGGAGGCTGAGCGCAATCACACCTTGGACTTCACCGTGCCGCTGCTGCCGCAGGACCGACCGCGCTATCTGATGGGCGTGGGTCGCCCGGAGGACATCGTCGAGGCGGTCCGCCGCGGCATCGACATGTTCGATTGCGTGATGCCCACCCGCAATGCGCGCAACGGCTTCCTGTTCACCTCGCACGGCACGCTGCGCATCCGTAACGCCAAATACGCCAACGATACCCGCGTGATCGAGGAGGGCTGCACCTGCTATGCCTGCAGCCAGGGGTTCAGCCGCGCGTACCTGCGGCATCTGGATCGCTGCAACGAGATCCTCGGCAGTCAGCTGGCCACGATCCACAACTTGCACCATTACCAGGTCTTGATGGCCGGGCTGCGCGAGGCTATCGCGGCCGGAGCGCTGGATGACTTCGTGGCCGAGTTCTATGCCCTGCGGCAGGCAGTGGCCGCTGAATAGCCGCCTCTCCCCTTTGGGGAGAGGGCTGGGGTGAGGGGGGGGGGGCAGGCTCGCCCAAAGGGATACAGGGGCGAACTTTTAAGCCATTTCAAGGACCAATGGGCACGTGTACGGCGGGGTACTCCTGGTCCCTGGCTTCCCCCCGGAGGGAATCAGGGGCGAACGCAAAAAGCCGTACTCATGGCATAATCCGATGTCTTTTATTGGGCTTGCGGCAAAAACTCCAGTCGCAGCCACAACTTGCGGGATAAGCTGATGAACTTTCCGACGACTTTCGTGCTGGCGCAGGCAGCGCCAGGATCGGCCAATGGCGGCATCTCCATGCTGATCATGATGATCGTGCTGTTCGGCCTGATGTATTTCATGATGATCCGCCCGCAGATGAAGCGGCAGAAGGAACACCGCCAGATGATGTCGAGCCTGGCCAAGGGCGACGAAGTGGTCACCAACGGCGGCATCGCCGGCCGCGTCGATGACGTGGGCGAAACCTTCATCACGGTCGAGATCGCGCCGAACGTGAAGATCAAGCTGCAAAAGGGGGCGGTACAGCAGGTGCTGCCCAAGGGCACGTTGAAGTCGTCCTGATCGCGGCGCCCGGTTCCTTTCTTTTAGTCCATCAAGCTACCCGCGGCCATGCTGCCGCGGTTCATTCGGATGCAAGGCATGAGTGATTTTCCACGCTGGAAATACTTTCTGGTAGCCGTCGTACTGGTGCTGGGCATCCTGTACGCATTGCCGAACGCCTATCCGCCACTGCAGGCCGTGCAGGTCACGCCGGCCCAGGGCACGTCCCTCGATCCGACGGTGCAGCAGAAGGTCATCTCCGCGCTGCAGGCGGCCAAGCTGTCGTATGTCGACGAAAGCCTCAAGCACGATCCCAATCGCGGCGACTACATCGTCGTGGGCTTCGCCAACGGCGATCTGCAGAAGAGCGCGGCGGATGCGCTGAAGGCGGCCTTGGGCGAGAACTACAATGTCGGCTTCAACCTGGAGTCCACGGTGCCTCGCTGGCTGGGCGTGATCGGTGGCCGTGCCATGCCATTGGGCTTGGACCTGCAGGGTGGCGTGCGCTTCCTGATGGCGGTCGACCAGAACGACATCATCGATCGCCAGGAAAACCGCTATACGCAGGACATTACCGCCCTGCTGAAGGACAAGAAGATCTCGTTCATTTCGGTGACGCGCAATGCTACGCGCGGCCAGGGCGTCATCGTCGTCACGGGCTCTCAAGCAGACCGCACGGCGGCCAGCGACGCGATCGCCACCGAATACACCGATCTGGCGGTTACGGACGGCCAGAGCACCGGTGACCGCTTCGTGCTCAATGCGGTCATCAAGCCGAACAAGCTGCATGACCTGCAGGTCAGCGCGATTCGCCAGAACCTCACCACGCTGGGTAATCGCATCAATGCGCTGGGCGTGTCCGAACCGGTGATCCAGGCGCAAGGCGAGGACCACATCTCGGTGGAACTGGCGGGCGTGCAGGATCCGGCCGAGGCGAAGAAAGTGATCGGTGCCACCGCCACCCTGCAATACGTGGCAGGGCTGGGCGAAGCACGCTTCAACGGCAGGGACTGGATGGGTGACCAGACCGTGGCTGATGCTGTCCACAGCGGCAATATTCCGCCGGATGCCCATCTTTACTACAACGCGGAAAATACGATCGCCTACCTGGTCAGCAAGAACATCATCGCCAGCGGCGACGAGCTGGCGGATGCCTCCTCCGGCACCGATCAGCAGACGGGTTCGCCGAGCGTCAACGTGACGTTGAATTCGGTGGGCGCCTCCAAGATGCTCGACTTCACGCGTGAGAACGTCGGCAAGCCGATGGCTGTGGTGTATGTGGAAAACACCACCGACACCAAGATCGTCGATGGCAAGGAAGTGCGTACGCCCAAGACCACCTACCAGGTCATCAACTACGCCACCATCAACGGCGTGTTCAGCAACAAGTTCCAGACCACCGGTCTGGGCAGCCCGAAGGCCGCTTCGGACCTGGTAACGATGCTCAAGGGCGGCTCGCTCGCCGCGCGCATGGATATCGTTTCCGAAGGCGTGATCGGACCCAGCCTGGGCCAGGACAATATCGACAAGGGCCTGAAGGCGGTGCTGCTGGGCTTGGGCCTGGTGCTGCTGGCCGCGGCGATCTACTACAAGCTGTTTGGCCTGGTGGCGGACATCGCGCTGTTCTTCAACCTGGTGGTACTGGTGGCGGTGATGTCGATGATCGGCGTGACGCTCACCATGCCGGGCATTGCCGGTATCGTGCTGACGCTGGGTATGGCGATCGACGCCAACGTGCTGATCTGCGAACGCGTGCGCGAGGAGTTGCGTAACGGCTCCACGCCGCTGGCGGCGATCCGTGCCGGTTATGAAAAAGCCTGGGCCACCATTCTCGACGCCAACGTCACCCACCTTATCGCCGCGCTGGCGCTGACCACGATGGGCTCCGGGCCAATCAAAGGCTTCGGCGTCACCCTGCTGATCGGTATCCTCACCTCGATGTTCACTTCGGTAACGGTTACCCACGCGATCACCGCGCTAATTCACGGCGGCCGCAAGCTCAAGACGCTGTCGGTGTAATCGGAGACTCGCATGGAAATTTTCAGCCACAACAGCAACGTCCACTTCCTGGGTCTGCGTAAAGTCAGCATCGGCATTGCCGTGCTGCTGGTGATCGCCTCGATTGCGCTGCTTGCCACGCGCAGCCTGAACTACGGCCTGGACTTCACCGGCGGCGTGAGCATGGATGTCACCTACGACAGCCCAGTCGCGACCGAGGACGTGCGCAGCGCGTTGACCAAGGGTGGCATCGAGAACGTCGTCGTGCAGAGCGTCGGCGGCACCCGCCAGGTGTCGATCCGCTTCCAGCCCAAGGACGACCATCACTACACCCAACAGGAAGGCAAGTCGCCCAACCTCGACCTGATCTCCGTCGACGTGGCCAAGGCGCTGCAGGCAGGGCGTCCGGATGCCAAGATTGCGGGCAAGAACTACGTCGGTCCGCAGGTGGGCGAGCAACTGCGCAGTGACGGCGTGACCGCCGCGATCTTCGTGATCATCGGTATCGGCATCTACCTGTGGATCCGTTTCGAACGTCGCTTCGCCATCGCCGCGCTGCTCACGGAAGTGCATGACACGCTGGTGACGCTGGGCGTGATCTCGCTGGTGCAGCGCGAATTCGACCTCACCGTGCTGGCCTCGGTGCTGGCGGTAATCGGCTACTCCATCAACGACAAGGTGGTGGTGTTCGACCGTATCCGCGAACTGTTCCGTTCCTCGCGCAAGGCCGATCCGGAAGAGGTCCTCAACCGCTCGATCAACAGCACGCTGTCGCGAACCATCATCACGTCTCTGTTCACCGGCATCGCCATGGCCGCGCTGTATTTCTTCGGCGGCCCCACAGTGCACGGTTTTGCGATCACCATGCTGATCGGCATCCTGGTCGGCACGCTGTCGTCGATCTTCGTGGCCAGCCCGATCCTGTTGTGGCTGGGCGTGTCGAAGAAGGACCTGATGCCGGTGACCAAGGAAAATCCGGAGCTGGCGCGCCGGCCGTAGCGGAGCACGCCATGAGCATGCAAAGCGGCCCGGTCATCCGGGCCGTTTTCATTTGGCTGTCACGAAGTGCCGCGGAGCGCGCTCACATGACCATAAATAACAATTGATCCAGATCACAATGCGGACGTTTCGCGATCTAAATTTAGTCTCGTAGCGGTCGATAAGCAGGGGAGGACGCTGACGTCCCGAATGGAGTCCCCATGCTTGTCCTGATCGGTTCCCTGGTGGTGATGTCCTGCGTGATGGGTGGTTTCCTGCTATCGCACGGACAAATTCTTGCGCTCTGGCAGCCGACCGAGCTGATGATCATCGGCGGCGGCGCCCTTGGCGCGTTCCTCTCCGCCAATCCGCTGAAGATCATCAAGGGCGTAGGGCAGAGTATCATCGGTCTATTCAAAGGGCCGAAGTATCGCAAGCAGGACTACGTCGATCTGCTGTCGATGCTGTACGACATCTTCGGCGTCATGCGCAAGCAGGGCTTGCTTGGCCTGGAATCGCATATCGAAGATCCGCAATCGAGCCCGATCTTCAGCACCTATCCGCGCCTGGTGAAGGAACACCACCTGATCGAGTTCACCACCGACTGCCTGCGCCTGATGGTCGGCGGCAACATGAATCCGCACGAGCTGGAGCAGTTGCTGGAAGTCGAGTTGGAGACCCACCATCACGAAGCCGAAGCACCCGCGATGGCGGTGATGAAGATGGCCGACGCCTTGCCCGGCTTCGGCATCGTTGCCGCAGTGCTGGGTATCGTCAACACCATGTCGCAGCTCGGCGGGGATACTTCGCAGATCGGCGAGCACATCGCCGGTGCCCTGGTTGGCACGTTCCTGGGAATTTTGCTCTGTTACGGCTTCATTGGCCCATTGGGCGCCGCCATGGAAAGTCGCGTGCAGGAGGACGGCAGGGCGTTCGAGTGCGTCAAGGTGGCCTTGCTGGCCAGTTTGCGCGGCTACAACCCGAAAGTATCAGTGGAGTTCGCGCGTAAGACGCTTTCGCCGCAGGCACGGCCGAATTTCCAGGATTTCGAAGATCACCTCAAGGACGCCGCGCGGGCTGGGGCCTCCGCGTGAATGAGCCCAATCGCGATACGCTGATCGTGGTGCGCCGCTCGCGGCGCAAGAAGCACGGTCATCATGGTGGTGCGTGGAAAGTGGCCTATGCCGACTTCGTGACCGCGATGATGGCGTTTTTCCTGGTGATGTGGCTGCTGGGCGTAGGCACGCGCCAGCAGCGCGCGGCCATCGCCGAATACTTCAAGAATCCGAGCATGACGCCGGGTACCGCAACCATGGCGCCGCCCGGAAGGATGGGGCCTGGCGGGGCCAGCGACAGCATGATCAAGCTTGGCGGCGCCATGGACATCTCGCATGGCCCCGGCAAGGACCGCCGCGCCGTGCGTGCGGATCCCGCGAACGTGGAAAAGCTGGCGCGCGAGCGCGAAAAGCAGCGCCTGGAAAGCTTGATGGTGCAATTGCGCGCGGCGATCGAAAAAAGCCAGGCGCTGGAGCCGTTCAAGGACCAGCTGCTGCTCGACATCACGCCGGAAGGTCTGCGCATCCAGATCGTCGACAAACAGAACCGCCCGATGTTCGCCACCGGTAGCGCCATGCTTGAGCCGTACACCGTGGCGATCCTGCACGAGTTGTCGGGTTTTATCGAACAGGCGCCGAACAAGGTCAGTATTTCCGGCCATACCGATGATGCGCCCTATAGCAGCCAAAGCCACTACGGCAATTGGGAGCTTTCCGCCGATCGCGCCAATGCGGCGCGGCGCGCCTTGCTGGATGGTGGGCTGGAAGAAGGAAAGATTGCGCGTGTAGTCGGCCTGGCTGCCTCGGTGCCCTTCGACAAGACCAACCCGAGCAATCCGATCAACCGGCGCATCAGCATCATCATGATGACCAAGCAGGCACAGGATGCGGCGTTGTCGCAAGAGGAGGCGCAGGCGGTGCCGCCTCGTACGCTGCCCACACCCGTTACGATCACCGCACTTGCTTCGGGTGCGCCCTAGAAATCGTAGGTTGGGATCGTCATCTCCGCCTACGGATTTTCGCTGTTCAACGCCGCCAGTCTTTCAGGCGACCCCACATCAGTCCACTCGCCGCGATGATGACTGCCGCTAACCTCACCCCTGCGCATCGCCGCCCGCAGTAGCGGTGCAAGCTTGAAGCGCGCGGGTTTCTCATCGACGGGGTCGGCAACGGCACGCCAATCTTGCAAAAGCTCGCGCTTGTAAACGCCGATACCGCTGTATGTCAGGCGCGGGCCACCTTCATCGTGGAGCTTGCCTTGCGCATCCAGCGCAAAATCGCCTTGCACATGATGGGGCGGGTTGTTCACCATCAGCAGATGCGCCACACCTTCCGGTTCCTTCGGCAGCGCCCCGAAATCGGCATCGGTCCATACATCGCCGTTGATCACGATAAAGGGTTCCGGCCCCAGCAGCGGCAGCGCGTTGAGCATGCCGCCGCCGGTTTCCAGCGGAGTTGGACCTTCATACGCATAGCGGATACGCAAGCCCCACTGCGAGCCGTCACCTAGCATTTGTGGAAATTGCTCGGCCAGGTGCGAAGTGTTGATCACCACATAGCGCACATCGATCGCCGCCAACTTCTCCAGGTGCCAGGCGATCAGCGGCTTGCCTCGCGCCGTCAACAGCGGCTTGGGGGTGTGGTTGGTCAACGGGCGCATGCGCTCGCCGAGGCCGGCCGCAAAGATCAGCGCATGTCTCATGCTGCTCTTACCTTGGTCAGGTCATGGCCGCCGGCATGGCGTTCGATCAGCGCGGCGAAGTCGGCCAGCTCCGGATAGCTGCGTGCCACGGACATCACGTAGTGATATACGCGCGGCACGTCGGCGAGATAGCCCGGTTTGCCGTCGCGATACCACAGGCGGTAGAACTGACCTAGCACACGCACGTGTCGGTGCAGCCCGGTGAGGTCGAACCAGCGCTGGAAACGCTGGCGGTCGATCTGCGCGCCGATCACGCCGGCATGCAGCACGCGCTGCCGATAGGATTCCACCCAGCCCGCCACACGCTGGCTTGGCCACACGATGTAGGCGTCGCGCAGCAACGAGGCAAGGTCGTACGTAATGGGCCCGGCAAGCGCGCCTTGAAAGTCTATGACCCCCGGATTGTGCTGCTCGACCACTAGCAGATTGCGGCTGTGATAGTCGCGATGCACGAAGCAGCGCGGCTGTTCCTGCGCGTTGCGGATGATCACCTCGAAGGCCGTTTGCAGGACGTCCCATTCGGCGCCGGACGGGGTGTGCCCCAGATGGCGGCCAAGGAACCATTCCGGCATCACTTCCAATCCGCGTAGCAGCAGGTCGCGGTTGAACGGTGGCAGCTCGCGGTAGTCCATGCGTGTTTGCATGAGCAGCAAGGCATGCATCGCGTCAGCGTAGAGCGCATCGGCGTTGTGCTCATCAAGCTCGTCCAGATACAGCCGTGTGCCGAGATCCTCGATCAGCAGAAAGCCCTGTTCGAGATCCTGCGCCTGCACGGCCGGTACGTGCAGGCCGGCTGCGGCGAGTTGCTGGCCGATCTTCAGCCAGGGACGCGGGTCTTCCTGCGCAGGCGGTGAATCCATCACGATCCAGCTGCGCCCGCCGTGATGCGTGCGCCAATAGCTGCGGAAGCTCGCGTCGGAAGAAGCGGATTGGAGGCTTAGCGAAGGGTCGCCAAGTGCTGCGCGCGCCCAGGCGAGGCGGGCGTCGGCGCGGTCGGTAGTGCTTTGCATGGGCGGATTCGTTGCGGACACGCGCAAAGCTTAGAGCCTGCGCGCACCGCAGTGATACCGCGCCTGTCGCCGTCCTCTACAAGCCGAGCAAGGGCGGTCGAGATCAAGACAGGTTGTAGGCTCGCTCCTCGTGCTCGGCGATATCCAGTCCCAGCTGCTCCTGCTCGGGACCGACGCGCAAGCCGATCGTCAGATCCACCAGCTTCAGGATCAGCCAGCTCAGCACGCCGCTCCATACCACGGTGAAGCCCACGCCCTTGGCCTGGATCCACAGCTGCTGCAACGGCGACGTCACGGCGCTATCGAAGCCCCCCAGCTTCGGCGCCGCGAACACGCCGGTAAGCAGTGCGCCGATGATGCCCGCTACCGCATGCACGCCGAACACGTCGAGGCTGTCGTCATAGCCCAGCTTGTGCTTCAGGCGCGTGGCGGTAAAGAAGCACACCGCGCCCGCGGCCAAGCCGATCAGCAACGCACCGCTGGGTCCTGCGGTGCCCGCCGCCGGAGTGATGGCGACCAAGCCGGCGACAGCGCCGGAAGCCGCGCCGAGCACGCTGGCGCGCTTGTGCACTATCCACTCCACCGCCACCCAACCGATGACTGCGGCGGCCGTGGCGATCTGGGTTACCAGCATGGCCATGCCCGCATTGCCGTTGGCGGCCACGGCGGAACCGGCGTTGAAGCCAAACCAGCCCAGCCACAGCAAGGCGGCGCCGATGACCGTGTAGCCCAGGTTGTGCGGCGGCATGTGGGTATGCGGCCAGCCGCGCCGCTTGCCGAGCACCAGGCAGGCGACCAGTCCCGCAATGCCGGCATTGATGTGCACCACCGTGCCGCCGGCAAAATCGAGCACGCCCAGATCGCCCAGCAGCGAGCCCGGGCCGCTCCACACCATGTGCGCGATCGGCAGATAGACCAGGCTGAGCCATAAGCCGGAAAACCACAGCATGGCGCTGAATTTCATGCGCTCGGCGTAGGCGCCGATGATCAGTGCCGGTGTGATGATCGCGAACGTGAGCTGGAACATCACGAACACGCTTTCCGGCACCGTCTGGTACAGCGTCGAGGGCGTAAGCCCGGCCAGCATCACGCGATCAAAGGCGCCAAGGAACGAATGCCAATTGGTGACGCCTGCATGCATGCCCTGCGTGCTGAAGGCCAGCGAATAGCCGTACACCATCCATAGCACCGTCACCAGCGCGGTGATTGCCAGGCACTGCATCATCACCGACAACAGGTTTTTCGCCCGCACCATGCCACCGTAGAACAGCGCGACGCCCGGGATTGTCATCATCAGCACGAAGGCGCTGGCGACGATCATCCAGGCGGTGTCGCCGGCGTTGAGCGACGGCGCAGGCGTGGCCTGCGCAAAAGCCGGCAGGGAGAAGCCCGCCGTGGCCACGGCGGCGGCACGCCGCAAAACCCATCGATACTTGCCCATCTCCCGATCCCCATTGCCCCGTCTATGCATGTCAAAGCGCATCCGCGTCCACTTCCTGCGTGCGAATGCGGATCACCTGTTCCAGCTCGCTCACGAAAATCTTGCCGTCGCCCACCTTGCCGGTGCGCGCGGCGCGGACGATGGCTTCGACCGCCAGCTCGACCTGGTCGTCGGCCACCGCTAGCTCGATCTTCAGCTTGGGCAGGAAGTCCACGACGTACTCGGCGCCGCGGTACAGCTCGGTATGCCCGCGCTGCCGGCCGAAGCCCTTGACCTCGGTAACCGTCATGCCCTGCACGCCGGCTTCGCCCAGCGCCTCGCGCACGTCGTCCAGGGTGAAGGGCTTGATGATCGCGGTAACCCATTTCATGCGTTGCGGCTCCGAAGCTTGTATTTGTTGCGGTACAGCAGATTGCGTGCCAAGGACGAGGATGGCTTGACGTTCCGCTTGGCAGCGCCATTCCTGGGCGGAGCAGTGCTGGGAGCGACTGCTGGCGTGCCATATCTGGTGCATTATTTGCACCGTGATGGGGCAATGCTGCCGGCAGCCGATGGCCTGCCATTTGACCGTACCGGGCTGAATCAGTACCATTTCAGTACTAATTAAGCGGCAGCCCTCTTTCCCCATGTTTCGTGTCAGCCGACTGACGGACTACGCCACCGTGGTGATGACTTGCATCGCCGCGCACCCTGGCGACGTCCTCAGCACCGCCCAGATCGCCGAAGAGGCGCATCTGGAATTGCCCACCGTCAGCAAACTGCTGAAGTCGCTGGGCCATGCCGGGCTGGTGGATTCCTTCCGTGGGGTGAACGGTGGCTACCGCCTGGCGCGGCCGGCGCAGCAGATCAGCCTGGCCGCCATCGTGGAGGCGATCGAAGGCCCGCTCGGCATGACCGAATGCACGCTCAGCGAAGGCCAGTGCGAGCGCGAAGCCCAGTGCGGCGTGCGAGGCAGCTGGCAGCGCATCAACCATGTACTCGACAACGCGCTGCGCACGATGAGCCTGGCCGACATGCTGCGCCCCGTTGCGCCGCCGGCCGCTGCCAGCGTGCCGCTTACCGAATTGAAAGGCAGGACAGCACCATGACCATCGAGAACGATAGCCCCGTCGTGCTGCGCGACAATGCTGAAGTCGCCGCCGCGCTCGGCCGTCGCTACGAAGCCGGCTTCGTCACCGACATCGAAACGCACAGCCTGCCGCCAGGCTTGTCCGAAGACACCGTGCGGCAGCTTTCGGCGCTGAAAGGCGAGCCGGAATGGATGACCGAGTGGCGCCTGAAGGCGTATCGCCACTGGCTGACCATGCCGATGCCGAACTGGGCCAAGCTCAACATCGCGCCGATCGATTTCCAGGCGATCAGCTACTACGCCTCGCCGAAGAACAAGCCCAAATCGCTGGACGAGGTCGATCCGAAGCTGCTGGAGGCCTACGACAAGCTGGGCGTGCCGCTGCACGAGCGCGCCAAGCTCGCCGGCGTGGCGGTGGACGCGGTGTTCGACTCCGTTTCCGTGGGCACCACCTTCCGCAAGGAGCTGGCCGAAGCCGGCGTGATCTTCTGCTCGATGAGCGAAGCCATCCGCGAACATGCTGAGCTGGTGCAGAAATACCTCGGCAGCGTGGTGCCGACCGGCGACAACTATTTCGCCGCGCTCAATTCGGCGGTGTTCTCCGACGGCTCCTTCGTGTTCATCCCCAAGGGTGTGCGCTGCCCAATGGAGCTGTCCACCTACTTCCGCATCAACGCCGGCCACACCGGCCAGTTCGAGCGCACGCTGATCATCGCCGAAGACGGTGCTTACGTTTCCTACCTGGAAGGCTGTACCGCACCGATGCGCGACGAGAATCAGCTGCATGCCGCAGTGGTGGAACTGGTCGCGCTGGAAAAGGCGCAGATCAAGTATTCCACCGTGCAGAACTGGTACCCGGGCGACGAGCAAGGCCGGGGCGGCATCTACAATTTCGTCACCAAGCGCGGCGATTGCCGCGGCGACGATGCGAAGATCTCCTGGACGCAGGTGGAAACCGGTTCGGCGATCACCTGGAAATACCCCAGCTGCGTGCTGCGCGGCGACCGCTCGGTCGGCGAGTTCTATTCGGTGGCGCTGACGCACCACCGCCAGCAGGCCGACACCGGCACCAAGATGATCCACATCGGCAAGGGTACCCGCTCGAAGATCGTGTCCAAGGGCATCAGCGCCGGCAAGAGTTCCAACAGCTACCGCGGCCTGGTGAAAGTGGAAAAGGGCGCCGAAGGTGCCCGCAACTACACGCAGTGCGACTCGTTGTTGATCGGCAAGAAGTGCGGCGCGCATACCTTCCCGTACATGGAAGTGAAGAATCCGACCGCCATCGTCGAGCACGAAGCCACCACCTCGAAGATCTCCGACGACCAGCTGTTCTACTGCCGGGCGCGTGGCATCGGCGAAGAGGATGCGGTGTCGATGATCGTGGACGGCTTCTGCAAGCAGGTGTTCCGCGAGCTGCCGATGGAATTTGCGGTGGAGGCGAAGAAGTTGCTGGAGATCTCGCTGGAAGGCGCGGTGGGTTGAGATGTGCTCTCGCTACGGAAGGAGTCGCGCCGTGAAGAAGGCCTTGCTTGCTCTGCTAATGCTTGGAGCGGCTTTCGCTGTGCACGCCGATCAGCCCATGTCCGATCATGGGATCGTCGACCACTATTGCGCCAAGGCCAACACGCAGCGCGATATGGACGAGTGCGCTGCCGCGGCGCTGAAAGATGCCGATCGTCAGCTCAACGCCACCTATCAGGCCGCACTCAAGAAGTGGGCCGCCTTTCCGGACACAACCGCCAAGCTTCGCCAGGCGCAGCGCAGCTGGCTCGCCTATCGGGATGCCGATGTCGCCGCGCGCTTTGCGCTTGCCGATAAGGAGCGGGCGCAAGGAACCGCAGGTACCGCCTATCCGATGGCGCATAGCCTTTATCAAGCTGGCCTGGAGTTTGAGCGCGTGGCCCGCTTGTGCGAATTTTTACGCGGTGATGCCTATGGCGAGCGCGATACCGCAAGTTGCGCCGATCTGGCGGCTCATCCCGCCGTGGTCCCCCATCAACCTTGAATGACTTTGTAGCCATGCTGAAGATCGAAAACCTGCACGCCCGCGTCGAGGGCAAGGAAATCCTCAAAGGTCTCACGCTTACGGTGAACCCCGGCGAGGTGCACGCCATCATGGGCCCGAACGGCGCAGGCAAGTCGACGCTGGGTAATGTCCTGTCCGGTCGCGAGGGCTACGAAGTCACCGCCGGCTCCGTCATGTTCGAAGGGCGCGATCTGCTGGCGCTGGAGCCGGAAGAGCGCGCCGCGGCCGGCGTGTTCCTGGCCTTCCAGTACCCGGTGGAAATCCCCGGCGTGAACAATACCTACTTCCTGCGCGCGGCGCTCAACGCGCAGCGCAAGCAGCGCGGCGAAGCCGAACTGGACTCCATGCAGTTCCTCAAGCTCGTGCGCGAGAAGCTGAAGATCATGCAGATCTCCGACGAGCTGCTGCATCGCGCCGTCAACGAAGGCTTCTCCGGCGGCGAAAAGAAACGCAATGAGATCTTCCAGATGGCCGTGCTGGAGCCGAAGCTGGCGATGCTCGACGAAACCGATTCGGGCCTGGACATCGACGCGCTCAAGCAGGTGGCACAAGGTGTGAACGCGCTGCGTTCGCCGGACCGCGCGTTCCTGGTGATCACCCACTACCAGCGCCTGCTCGACTACATCGAGCCGGATTTCGTGCACGTGCTGGCCGATGGCCGCATTGTTGAAAGCGGCGACAAGACCCTGGCGCTGAAGCTGGAAGAGCATGGTTATGCCTGGGTCGCCGAGCGCGATCCGGCCCTGGCCAATGAGGCGCGTGCATGAGTCGGTCGCCGGCACCCATGCCTTTCCTTGATGCGTTGCGCGAAGCTGGTGAGCTGCGTTTGCCGGGTAGCGGGCTGGCGTGGCTGGACGCGGCGCGGCGTGAAAACCTTGAGGCTTTCATTGCGGCTGGCTTGCCGGATACGCGAGCGGAAGCGTGGAAGTACACTGCGCTGCGCGCGCTGGGACAGCGGCGCTTCGCGTTGGGTGACGCGGCTGCTGCCACGCATCCAGTCGATCCATACGCGCTGACCTTGCCCGGCATCGACGGTCCGCGTCTGGTGTTCGTCAACGGCGTGTTCCGCGCCGACCTCTCCAGGCTCGAATCGCTACCGCCGGGCCTATCGCTGCAGCCGCTTTCCCAGGTGCTGGCGAACGATCCCGAGCCGCTGCGTTTCGCCCTCAGCCGTCACTATCGGGAAGCCGGCGATGCTTTCGCACGGCTCAACGCGGCACTTGCCGGCGACGGCGTGGTGCTGCGCGTCGCGCCGGGCGCGCGTATCGGCAAGCCCATCCATCTATGCTTTGCAGGAGTGCCGGCACAAGGCGACGTTGCCTGGCACCTGCGCAACGTGATCGAACTGGGCGAGGGCGCCGAACTCGATCTGGTCGAGCACCATCTGGCCACGGCGCGGCACCAGCACCTTGGTACTCTGGTCAGCGAGATCGTCGCGCGCGACGGAGCCAAGCTGCAGCACACGCTGTTGCAGAACGCTGGCGACGAAAGCACGTTGATCCGTCGTGGCAGCGTCCGCCTGGGCGCAAAGGCGCAAGCCATGCTGCACGTATTGGAGCTGGGCGCTGCGCTGACGCGGCATGATCTCCACGCCGAACTGCACGGTGACGGGGCGCGTTTCGATACGCGCGGTGTCTTCGTATTGCGGGGGCGCCAGCATGCCGATACGCAGCTTTCGATCCATCATCAGGCGCTCGATACGGCCTCCGAATCCATCTGGCGCGGCGTCGCCGATGAGCGTTCGCGAGGCGTCTTCCGCGGCGCGATCGTAGTGGCGCAAGGCGCGGACGGCAGCGACGCCAGCCTCAACAACAAGAACCTGCTGCTGTCGCCACTGGCCGAGATCGACACCAAGCCGGAACTGGAAATCTACGCCGATGAAGTGAAGGCCGCGCACGGCGCCACCGTCGGCCAGCTCGACGAGCGCGCGCTGTTCTACCTGCGCTCGCGTGGTTTGCCCCAGGCGGAGGCACGCGCACTGCTTACCGCGGCATTCTGCCGAGCGGTGTTCGTAGCGCTGCCCAACGAAACCTTGCGCGATCATTTTTCCGACACCCTGCTCGCGCATCTGCCCTGATGGCTCCCATGAACGTCAAGCCCAGCCATCCCCCCGTCGACTTCGATGTACAACGCGTGCGCGCGGACTTCCCGCTGCTGGCGCGTCAGGTGCACGGCAAGCCGCTGGTGTATCTGGACAACGCCAATACCAGCCAGAAGCCGCGGCAGGTGATCGAAGCGGTAGACCGCCACTACCGCGAGCACAACGCGAACGTGGCGCGTGCGGTCCATCAGCTGGGGGAGGAGGCGACGGCCGCCTACGAGAATGCGCGTGACCAATTGGCGGCGTTCATCCATGCCGGTTCGCGCAATGAGCTGGTGCTTACCTCCGGCACCACCCAGTCGATGAACCTGGTGGCCTACAGCTACGCATTGCCTCGGCTCAAACCTGGCGATGCGATTGTCACCACGGTGATGGAGCACCATGCCAACATCGTGCCGTGGCAGCTCGTCGCCGCGCGTACCGGTGCAACGGTAAAGCCGGCGCCGATCGATCAGAGCGGTGAGCTGATCCTGGAAAAGTTCTTCGAGCTGCTCACGCCGGAAGTAAAGCTGGCCTGCGTCGCGCATGTCTCCAACGTGCTGGGCACGGTGAACCCGATCCGCGAAATCGCGCGCGAATGCCGTAAGCGCGGCATCCCGCTGGCGGTGGATGGTTCACAGGCGCTACCGCACCGTCCGGTGGACGTGCAGGCGCTGGGCTGTGATTTCTATGCGCTCACCGGCCACAAGATGCTTGCTCCGACTGGCACCGGTGCGCTTTGGGCCAAGCGCGAGCATTTAGAGGCCATGCCGCCATTCTTCGGCGGCGGCGAAATGATCCGCGAGGTGCGCTTTGATGGCACCACCTTTGCCGATCCGCCGCACAAGTTCGAGGCGGGCACGCCGAACATCGCGGGTTTTGCCGGCGTGGGCGCGGCGATCGACTACTACCGGTCCTTGGGGTTCGAAGCGGTCCGAGCATGGGAATCGGAACTCCTGAGCTACGCCACGCAACGACTGCGCGAGATTCCCGGCCTGCGCATCTTTGGCGAAGCCAAGGACAAGGAGCCGGTGATCTCCTTCCTGCTTGAAGGCGCGCAGGCCACCGATATGGCGACTCTGCTGGACCTGGAGGGTGTTGCGGTGCGCTCGGGCCACCACTGCGCCCATCCGCTGATGCAGTTCTATGGCGTGCCGGCCACCCTGCGCGCATCGCTTGCGTTCTACAACACGCGCGAGGAAGTGGATGCGTTTATTGCCGCGTTGCTGAAGGTGCGCAAGCTGCTCATGTAACTTGCATAGCCGGGATGTTCATCCCGGCCGACGATGGAAGCCGGGCAGCTTGCCGAGCAGGACCGGTAGTGCGAAACAGGCCGCCAAGGCCATCAGCCACGGATTCGAAAACCAGCTCAGCACCAGGCCGCTGTAACGCGCGACCAGGCCGAGCAGCGCGAGCACCAGCACACTGAGCAACACCCAGCTCAGATACAGCTCCAGCCGCATATCGTCAGCGGCTTGGCGACGAACCTCCCTGGCAACCTGACTGGCAAAGTCGAGCGGCAAGTCCCGGTCCAGCGGCTGCCGCAACACGCGGACCACCGCCCGATAGCTCTGGAGTTTCGCCTCATCGTGCGCATCCAGACCCAGCCGCTCGGCCTTGGCGGCCTGTTCCTGCAGCATCCATTCGCGTTCCACGGGATTGTCGCCAGGTGTTTCGTGGGTCATGGAGCCACTCCATAAAAAACTTCCAGCTGTTCGCGCAAGCGAAGCCGCGTGCGAAACAGATGGCTCTTGATCGTTCCGCTTGCCAGGCCGGTGATAACGGCAATCTCATCGATGGACAGCTCGTCCAGATGGTAAAGCGTGAGCAGGGTGCGTTGCAGCGGGGGCAGGGTTTCGATGACCTGATGCAGCCGCGCGGCGATTTCGCTGTCGGCGTAGGCGGTTTCCAGGTCGAAGCCATCGCTAAGCTTATCGATCGGACTGGAGGCGTCCTCATCCTGGCCTGGGTCGAATAAGGCAATGCGCTTGCGCTCCATGTGTCGCAGCGCGACGGTATAGGCGATGCGGCCGATCCAGGACTTGAGCGCGCTTTCATGGCGAAACTGCCGCAAGCGCCGATGCACGAGCAGGAACGTTTCCTGGCACAGCTCGCGTGCGTCTTCGGGGTGACGGACCATGCGGTAGATGATATGCCAGCACAGCGCCTGATGCTCACGCACCAGCCGTTCGAACGCCCCAGGCGCGTTCGCCAGGACGGCTTTGACCAACGGGCTGTCCGGATGACTCATGCGTTGCGGCGCCGATCAGCCGAAGCGTCGCGCCAGCATGAAGAACAGCAGCGAGCCAAACCCGAACGCGCCCAGCAGCATCGCTACCACGCCTGGGTTGATCTCGTTCCAGCCCATGGCTTGGATAACGCCGAAGCCGATGGCTTCCATGCAGGTAAGAATGCCCCAGCGCAAGGCATTCATCCGCTCGCGATGAGCGTCGGCCTGCACGACGGATTCCACCAGCTCCTTCGAACTGCAGGCTTGCAGCATTCTGATGCGCAGGCGGGCGCTGACCAGCAGCCTCACGATATAGCTGATGCCCAGCGTGACGCAAAGGAAAAGCACAATCGGAACGAGATCGGTTTTGTCCATCGTCTATTCCCCATAAGTGAACAGGTACGAGTATAGAGATACGCTCAGCCGCCGAACGGTTGCAGGCAGATGCGTTGCAACGCTTTACTCGCCGGTTGCATCTACCTATGCGTAGTCCGCTATCCCTCGCAGACCTCCAGCCGGCCGCATGTTTCGCATGCCGGCCAGGGACCTGCTGCGCCTCGCAAAAGGAGTAGCCCATGCGTTCCCATTTAGCCGCACTATGTCTTGCGTGTTTTCCCTGCGTTGTACTGGCCGATTCGGTCCGGACCATCGAAGTGATCAATGATACGCACAGCCGTATCGATACCTTTGCGATGGCGCCCGCCGGCAGCGATCGCTGGATCGAGGTCGATTTCAGGGCGCCCATGCACGAGTCCTGGTTCGATCATCAGCTTGCCCTCATGCTGCAGTTCCATGACAACGACAGCTGCCTGCGCGACCTGCGCACGGAGCTGTCGGATGGCCGCCGGATCTTCGCGCGCCGTTTCGACTTGTGCCGTTTTCACGCCTATCGGCCGGGCATGAGCTTCCATCACGGTCATCCCGGAGCCCCGCTCATGCCATAGCCGGGCGGATGGCTTTGGCCGGATCGCGGCGCGGATTATCATGGGTGGATGAATGCCGTTATCGCTCCCGTGTTCCGCAAGGCTGCCGAAGCCGATATCGGCGCCATCGTCGCCCTGGTTCAATCCGCCTATCGCGGTGCATCCAGCCGCCTGGGCTGGACCACCGAAGCCGATCTGCTCGATGGGCAGCGCACGGATCCGGATGACGTGGCCCAGGTGCTGGCCGCGCCGGACAGCGCCGTGCTGCTGGCGTCGATCGACCGTCAATTGCTTGCCTGCTGCCATGTCGAGCGACACGGCGATGCGGCGTACTTCGGCATGTTCGCCGTTCATCCGCCGCGCCAGGGCGGTGGGCTGGGCCGCCTGATGCTTTCCGAAGCCGAACGCTATGCGCGGCAAGCCTGGCAATGCAAGGCGATGCACATGAAGGTGATCGACGCGCGCAGCGACCTGATGGCCTGGTACGAACGGCGGGGCTATCGCCGCACCGGCGAATATTCGCCTTTCCCGTATGGTGAGGAACGCTACGGCATTCCGCGCCGCGACGATCTCAAGTTTGAGTTGATGGTGAAGGAGTTGACGGCATGAGCGAGACCTGGATCGAGGTCGGCACGCGTTCGGAGCTGTTGCCTGGCGAATTCAAAGTGGTTTGGGATGGCGACACTGCCATCGCCGTCTTCAACATCGACGGCGACCTTTACGCGGTCGAGGATATCTGCACTCACGACGGCGGCGAGCTGGCGGGTGGCGAGATCATTGGCCACGAAGTGGAATGCCCGCGCCATGGCGCGCGGTTCGACTTGCGCACGGGGGAGCCGACTTGTCCGCCGGCGTACGAGCCGATTTACCGCTTTCCGGTGAAAGAAGAACAGGGCTTGATCTGGACGCGGGACGATCGCTGAGCGCATCGCGCAATCATCATCTTTGCAAGTTTTCGCAAGAAACGTTCCCGCTTTTGTGTCTTGTTTCTCAAGGCGGCAGGCACGCGGCCGCTGTTGACGAAGCCTTCATCGACGAATTGCTACATCGCAGCATAATTGTAGGTCTTCGGCTAGGTGAGTTGTAGGTGTTTGTAGGGTGATACCGCACGCCCGGATACGCACGCGTGCGGCGTTACGGCAAGACGCGGGTCGATGTGCGTCCTGGCCCGTGTAAGCAGGTCAAGTGGATGACGTTAGCTGCCTGTCGGCGATCGTCCTTTTTTGCGGTGTCAATCGCGTAGGTGTTCTGTTCACGGCTGATGGGAGGCTGTGACGGTTTGTTTGCGCCCCAAAAAGGCGCCGTTGCGGGCGCCGGTGAGTGTGCCAAGGGTCATAACTGATGCACCACGAATGCGAATGCAGCGCAAGCGGAGTCGGCCCGTACCAGTGAGAGTTCGAGTCGGCCGGCCGGATCTGAGCGTGCGCCTTTGCAAGGAGATTGCGCAATGAATCATGCGTCACCTGGGTAGCTGTTGCTGACGGTCGCCCAGCGCGGATTGCGGTCCTTACCGGTCTGCTCATTCGTGCGTGATGGCGGCTCACTTGCCAAACCGAAGCGCTGAGTGTCAGCGCAGCTGTATTTCCTGATCGCTGAAAGCTGCGAGGGCTGCGTTGTGCCCGTTTTTCGCGCGACCTAACCATTTAATCCCTGCTAGGGGGGATTATGAGCGAATACCTTATTCGGTTACGCCATGCGTGGCGTGAACAGCTGGGCGGCCAACCGGCATGCCTGAACCTACCGTTCGACCACCCGCGTACGGCGGTGAAAGGCGATCGAGTCGGCCGTATCCAGGTGACCTACCCTGCGGGCCTGGTGCGTGATATCCAGCAGGTGACGGCGTTGCACCAGTTGACGGTGTTTACTTTGCTGGAAACCAGCCTGGCGATGGTGTTTGGCCAACTTGCGCGTAGTCGCGATGTAGTGGTCGGCACGACGGTGGAAAGTCACCAGCAGCCTGGTGCTGAGACGAAGACTGACCCGTCCTTCAACATCATTGCTTTGCCCCATCGCGTGCGAGGGGCTGTGTCAGTGCTGAGCCACTGGCAAGAAGGTGTCGAGGCTTTGCAATGGGGCCAGCAACACGGCGAGCTGCCGTTTGCCGATATCGTGGCAGCCGTGAATCCGCCGCGAAGCGCCTCGCATGATCCGATATTCCAGGTTTTTTGCCGGCTGCAGCAGCAAACGGTCGAGCATCCTGATTCCCTCAAGGCGAATGGACTATGCGCGGATGTGGCGGTCGTCTTCCAGCAGGATGCGGACAGCTTGCAGGCGGAGGTGGAGTACAACGCAGAGCTGTTCGAGGCAGCGACAGTGGAGGCGGTGCTATCGCTGTATCAGTTGTTCCTGTTGCAGGCGCTGAGGGCACCGGAGACTTGCCTGGAGGCGACCTGGCGAGCAAGCGTGGCGTCGATCGAAACATCAGGGAATCACGCGGTGCTGGGTCGCTTGCTGCATCGCCCTGTCGCCGGCACTGGCGCCTGGTATCCGCTATCGCCGGCGCAGGAAGCGGTATGGATAGGCAAGCAGGCTGCGCCGCGAGGAAGCTCGTATCAGGCGATAGCGGTGATGCGATGCTCGCCGTGCGTGGATCATGATCGGCTGGAAGCGGCCGCGCGTGGGCTGATTACCCAGCATCAGTCATGCTGGTTGGAGTGGACCGACCTGGGGTTGCAGCATCAGTCGTTTACGCCGATGACCAGGGTGGTGCACAAGCTCAGCCAGGAAGCCATCGGCGAAGACGCACAGCGCCAACGTGTCCTTCAGTGGCATCGGGAGCTGATGGAAAACCCGGCTGACACGGCAGGGACGATAGCTATCTTCCACTGGCCCGACAGCATACTTGTGGCGCTTCGCATGCATCACATCGTGTATGACGGCTGGTCGGTGGTGCGTTACTACGAACGCCTGGCCAAGAATTATGCCTTGCTGGAGAAAGATCCCTCGCATGGGTTCGAGATGGATCGCTTCTATCTGGACACGCTGAAATCCGAACAGGCCTACCTTGACTCGCCCCGGTATGCGGAGGATGGACTGTTCTGGCAGGCGTCCTGTGCCAAGCTGCCAGCCGTGCCGCTGGTTGGAGTGTTGGCAGATCGCCCGCATGCTACCGATGTTGCCCATCAAGTCACCTCCGTGTTCCGCACGCTGCCGCCACTGTTGCAGGAGGTTTTGCACCAGGTAGCTGACAGCGCGTCAGTTTCCCCGGCGGAGTGCCTGACCGCCTTGACCGCGCTCTACCTGGCACGAGTCAGTGGCGAGGGCGAGCTGGCGCTGGGTGTGGCTTTTCTCAACCGCACCCGCGAAGCGCTGGATATTCCGGGGCAATTCGCCAAGGCCCTGCCACTGGGGCTATCGTTAGATTTGGCGCAGGACACGTTGTCCGATGGCATCGCGAAGGTCTGCGAGGCTTTCCGCCAAGTGCTGCAGCACGGCCGCTATCCGTTTGGCGAGATGGTGCGCAAGCACAGCCTGGATGCACGGCATGCCGAGATCAGCGTCAATACCTTGTTTTTGAAACGCGGCGTCGAATTGGCTGGCGAGCCGGCGCATGTGCAATGGATAAGCGGCCCGGAAGGCGGCTTGTCGTTTCTGTACACGCAGTTTGGCCGGCAAGCGTCGGTGGATCTGGAGCTTCGCTTCAACCGCGCGGTGTTCGATGAAGCGACCGTGGAGCGACACGCGGATCGCTTGCTGCAGTTTCTGGCCCATGCTTGCGATGACATCAAGGCACTTCTGAAGGATGTGCAGCTGTTGTTGGAGGAGGAGCGTTGTTGGTTGCTGGATGCGTGGAATGCGACGGAGCAACCCTATCCGCAGGAGAAATGCGTCCACCAGTTGTTCGAAGAGCAGGTGGCGCGTGACCCGGAAGCGGTGGCGTTGATCGTTGGCGAAGAGCAGTTCAGCTATGCCCAGCTCAACCGGCGTGCGAACGCCATAGCGTATCGGCTGATTCAGGAGGGCGTGAAACCCGACGAGCGGGTGGCGATTTGCGCGCAGCGCAGCATCGGGATGGTGGCCGGCTGGTTGGGGATACTTAAAGCGGGCGGCGCCTATGTGCCGCTGGATCCGGCTCACCCTGGCGAACGCCTGCGGCAGATTTTGACGGATGCCGAGCCGAAGCTATTGCTGCTGGATAACGCAGGCAAGGATGCAATCGGCGAGGGTGCGTTCGTCACCTGCCAGAACCTGGCGCTGGATGATGCCGCGGGATGGCCGGCGCAAATGTCAGGCAATCCGCGGGTGCGAGCGCTGAACTCGCGTCATCTGGCCTATGTGATTTATACCTCCGGTTCTACGGGGAACCCTAAGGGGGTGATGGTTGAGCATCGCTCCCTGGTGAACCTGGTGAGTTGGCATGTCGAGCAGTTTGGCTTGGGCTTGGGACATCGCAGCACCGCGACTGCCGGGGTAGGGTTTGATGCAAGTACGTGGGAAGTCTGGCCGGCGTTGAGCGCCGGCACGACCTTGCTGCTGCCTCCGTCGACAATGACACGCGATCCGGAGAGCTTGCTGCAATGGTGGCGCGAGCAGACGATCGACCATGCTTTCCTGGTGACGCCATTGGCGCAGTTGGCGATGGAAGCTGCGCTGCCTTCCGGCTTGCAGCAATTGCTGGTGGGTGGCGATCGCCTGAATGCGCTATCGCGGTCCCTGCCGCCGCATGTGCGCGTCATCAACAACTACGGACCCACCGAGACCACAGTAGTGGCGACGTCCGGGCGTGTAGGGCGAGATGATGCCGTGCCATCCATCGGCCGCCCTATAGCCAATACACGGATCTATCTGTTGGACGCACGGCAGCAGCCGGTGCCATTAGGCGCTGTGGGCGAGCTGTACATCGGCGGTGCTGGCGTGGCACGTGGCTACTGGAATCGCGAGGAGTTGACGGCGGATCGATTCCTGCGCGATCCGTTCAGCGACAAGGCGGATGCGCGGATGTATCGGACGGGGGATCTGGCGAAGTACCTGCCGGATGGGAACCTCATATATCTGGGCCGCAACGACAGCCAGGTGAAGATCCGCGGCTTCCGCATCGAGCCGGGCGAGATCGAAGCCCGGCTGCTGGAACTCGATGACGTCCGCGAGGCAGCGGTGATTGCGAGGGAGGGACGCGCGAACGAGCAAAGGCTGGTGGCGTATGTAGTGTTGCATGAGCGTGCTGTCGTCGACGACCCGATCTCTGGGCTACGCGCACACTTGGATCAGCGTTTGCCGGATTACATGTTGCCGTCGGCGTTTGTGCCGATGGAGGCGTTGCCGCTCACACCGAATGGCAAGCTGGACCGCCAGGCATTGCCGCCACCCGATGAGGAGGCGTATGCGCGTGAAAGGTATGAATCGCCGCAAGGCGACATGGAGCAGACCCTCGCGCAAATCTGGCAAGAGTTGTTGGGCGTGGAACAGGTCGGCCGGTACGACAACTTCTTTACCTTGGGCGGACATTCGTTGCTGGCCGTGCAGCATATGGAACGGTTGCGCCGTCTAGGCCTGGCATTCGACGTGCGCGCCTTGTTCGCCACACCAAGGCTGTGTGACCTGGCGGCGGCCTTAGGTCACTCCCGCGAGGTGGTCGTGCCACCTAACCGGATCCTGTTCGATAGCGCAGCGATCACTCCAGCGATGTTGCCGTTGATCGACCTGACCCAGTCCGACATCGATCGGATCGTGGCGCAGGTACCGGGAGGCATCGGCAACATCCAGGATATCTATGCGCTCTCGCCGCTGCAGGATGGGATTCTGTTTCATCACCTGTTGTCCAAAGAAGGCGACCCGTATCTGTTGGTCGGACAACTGGCCTTTGCCGATCGCCCTAGTTTGGATCGCTTTGTGGAGGCATTGCAGCAGGTAGTGGAGCGGCATGACATCTTGCGCACGGCCATTGTGTGGAAGGGACTATCGATGCCCGCACAGGTGGTATGGCGGCATGCCGGCGTACCGGTGACTAGCTGGGAACTGGATCCGTCGGCAGGATCGATTGCGGAGCAGTTGCGCTCGTGTGTGGATCCGCGTCATCACTCCATCGACCTGAGCCAGGCGCCGCTGCTGCTTCACGACATTGCACAGGATTCCAGCGACGGCCGTTGGCACATGGTGCAGCGTCTGCATCACCTGGCCGGCGACCATTCGACGCTGGAGATTCTGTACCGGGAGGTGCACGCGATCCTGTGTGGCCAGGGCGCACAGTTGGCGCCGGCCCAGCCGTTCCGGAACTTGATTGCGCAGGCACGCCTGGGAGTGAGCGAGGCCGAACACGAGCAATACTTCCAAGCGCAATTGCGTGATATCGAGGAGCCCTGCCTGCCCTTTGGCCTGAGCGAAGTCCACCGCGGCGGCGAACAGGTGGAGGAACGGCACGAGCGTCTGCCCGCCCGCCTCAACGAGCGCTTGCGCGCGCAGGCACGGCGTCGTGGCGTAAGCCTGGCGAGCTTGTGTCATCTGGCCTGGGGGCAAGTAGTGGCGCGTAGCAGCGGGCAGGACACCGCCGTATTCGGAACCGTGCTGTTCGGACGTATGCATGCAGGGTCCGGTGCCGATCAGGCGATGGGTCTGTTCATCAACACGCTGCCGTTGCGCCTGGACCTGGATGAGACCACGGTGGAGGCGAGCGTGCAGATCGCGCATCGCCGCCTCGCGGAGTTGTTGCAGCACGAACACGCTTCGCTTTCACTGGCGCAACGCTGCAGCAGCGTTGCCGCACCTGCGCCGTTGTTCAGTGCTTTGCTCAATTACCGGCATAACCGGGATTTCGACGAAACCTCGATTGTTGACCAGAGCCTGGGGATGGAATGGCTCGGCAACGAAGAGCGGACCAACTATCCGTTGATCCTGGCGGTCGAAGACTATGGCGACGCCTTGGGCGTGACTGCGCAGGTGATCAGTCCATGGCGTCCCGAGCAGATCTGCGGATATATGCGGTGCGCGCTGGAGAGCCTGGTGGAAGCGTTGGAGCATGCGCCCGACACACCGGTACGCGCGTTGAACATCGTACCCAAGGCCGAGCGGGAACTGCTGCTTGGGACACGCAATGCGAAGGCCCCGTCATGCTTGGCGGATCATTGCATCCACCAGTTGTTCGAAGCGCAAGCGCAGCGCAGCCCGGACGCGTTGGCGATCATCTACGGGGAAGAACGGCTGAGCTACGCCGAACTCAA
>NZ_BSOA01000039.1 GCF_030160275.1 Dyella flagellata | reverse complement strand
GTGTCCACCATGTCCTCGCACACCCGTCCACCATCTCTCCGGTCCATACAGGCCAGCAAAGAGAAGTGACTCGGGCGCTTGCGTCCGAAAGCGCCGCAGGCAATGCAGCACGGTGGCGACATGCAACAAAAGTACGACGACAAAACGGGGGCCGTTGGGGCACACACCCCAACCCGTTACGCCGGCACCATTGCCCCCTGCGTCTGCACCAACGCGCGATACCCCCTCGGCGTCATCCCCACCGTCGCCTTGAACTGACGTGCAAACGCACTCTGGTCGACAAAACCGCATGCCACGCCAATCGATGCCACACTGTCGTCGGTGTGCAGCATGCGCATCGCCGCTTCGATGCGCAGCTTGGTCAGCACCTGCTGCGGCGTAAGCTGGAAGACACGGCGGAAATGCCGTTCGAACTGCGCAATCGAAAGTTCGGCCTGCTCGGCCAGCGCCTGGATACGAACGCCGTCGCCGTAATGTTCCTGCATATAGGCCAGCACGCGCTTCAGACGATCGTAAACCGGATGACGCCCATCCGGCATGCCCAGATCCCGCGATATACCCACTACGCCGCAAATCTTGCCGCGTGAACGCAATGGACGCTTGCAGGTAAGGCACCACCCAGGCGCGCGATTGGCGAAGATATGCACTTCCAGCTGGTTCTCGATGACCTCGCCATTGAGTACGCGCAAATCCTGCGCGGCATAGGAACCGCCCATCGTAGTCGGAAACAGTTCGGTGACATCCTTGCCGATCACCTCGCTGCGCTGCTTGAGGCCAAGACGGCGCACCAGCGTCAGATTGGCGTGCGTGTAACGCCCCTCCATATCCTTCACAAAGAACACGACATCCGGCAAGACGTCGAACAAGGGCTCCAACTCATCGGCAGAAATCTTCATGGCGACCAGGTGCATACCGGCAAAGAATGACTACAAACGGCTGCACGATCGTGCAGTCCAGACGCTGCATCTTAAGGGCTATTTCACAGGTCAGCGCAAGTGCCTCGCCAGTAATGTGCTATAGCATGGCAAATGCATTATGCAAAATTGCGCATGCAAAGACGGCAAGTTGTTCTAGCCTTTCATGCCTGCGCAAAGTGTTTACCCGTGCGTGCATCGTTTGTGCGCAAATGTGCTTGCGAGATGGCTGAAATGCTCAATACATCGCATTTCAGCAAGCGTAATTTGTCAGCATGGACGTTCGTAGTCTCCCCAGGCGCGAAAGTGGGAGCACAAGGAGGTGCTCTTTTTTTTCAGTCACAACAAACGCCACGGCAGACTTTTGTTTCAACCGAAAGCATCCAAGCGTATCGGTGCCAGCGGCAGCAGGCGCGCGTCTTCCAGCGCCGCCATGCGATGCCCTATTCCAGCCAGATACGCCTGATGCGTGGCAAACGCCATGAATGATGCAACGCTCTGTTGCCGAACCAGCATGGCCATGTCCCATCGCTCTTCGGACGGCCCGATCAGGAAAGGGCCTCCATCGCCAAGAAACAACAGTTCGCCGCCGCTTTCGCGCAAATACGGCAGCGTGTGCTCGATGTAACGCTGAAAGGCTTGCGCGCCGCTGATGGCTGCGGCGGGCGCCAAATTCGGTGTCGCCGAATAATCGGCCACGGCGCGAAAGCGCAGCAGGTTGAGCATCACGACGCCGCCTTGCCATGGCCTCGCCATGAAGGCGCGCCCCGCTTCCCGCGTCGGTTCCAGATAGTGGCTCATGGGCGCCGTCCTTTCATTCGGTGAATGCCAACTGCGCGGCGTAATCGCGCACATCGCCAGGCCAAGCAGCGATCAGTTCGCCAAACTTCGCGGCATCGTTGGCGAACAAGGCGCGCGTGGCTTCTTCGAAAGCAGGCCTGTCGCCGGCCATGGCCGACATGAAGTGATAGGCGCGCTCCTGCCGCGCGCGTGCCTTGTCGCGTTCGCCGTGGGTACGACGCGCCTCGTCCACCAGTTTGCGCAGCGCTACCGAAGGGCCGCCTGGTTGGGCGGCAAGCCATTCCCAATGCCTCGGCAGCAGGGTGACCTCGCGCGCAATGACGCCCAGCTTGGGACGTCCCCTGCCCCTGGGCGCATCGGGACCCGCATCAGGCTTGTCCTCTTCGACGGCGGCAACTGGGAAGTAACGGGCAAGCACCTCTTCGTCGGAACCACGCATGTCGACGTCGATGGAACGTCCCGTACCGTCATCAAAGATCAGGATCGGCTTGGCATTCGCTCGCTCGGCGGCAAGCTTGACCGCCAGCGCCACGACGTGCAGCGGCCCGGATGCAAGGCGTCGGTCGCCCTGAAAACTGGTGTAGGAAACGGAGGGTGCGGGGCTACTCATGCGGGTGCTCCTTGGAAGGCACCAAATATTACCCGGGTAAAAATATCGAATGCAATATCACCCGGGTAAAATTACCGATGCCCGCACAAAAAAAAGGCCGCCTCGGGGGCGGCCTCTTTGCTTCGGATGTCCCGGCTCAGATCCGGCTTTGCGTGGCCGGATCCCCCACCTTGGCTCCAGCATCGCTACGCGGCGGCGGCGGCGGCACCGAACTGGACGGCGTGGTCTTGGACCAGTCCGCCGGCGGGCCCGGTATGCGGCCAGCCATGATGTCGTCGATCTGTCGTGCATCGATCGTTTCGTACTGCAGCAACGCATCGGCCATCAGGTGCAGCTTGTCGATGTTCTCGGTCAGCAACTGCTTGCTGCGGCCGTAGGCGCGGTCGAGGATCTCGCGCACCACTTCATCGATCTTGCGTGCGGTCTCGTTGGAGACGTTCTTGTGCTGGGTCACCGAACGCCCGAGGAACACTTCGTCCTCTTCCTCGCCATAGGTCACCGGACCGAGTTCGTTCGACAGGCCCCATTTGGTGACCATGTTGCGCGCCATCTTGGTCGCGCGCTCGATGTCGTTGGAGGCGCCGGTGGTGACCTTGTCGAGGCCGAAAATCAGCTCTTCCGCAACACGGCCACCGTACAGCGAGCACAATTGCGACTCGATCGCGGTCTTGTTCATGCTGTACTTGTCGCCTTCGGGCAAGTACATGGTGACGCCTAGCGCGCGGCCACGCGGAATGATCGTCACCTTGTAGACCGGATCGTGCTCGGGCACCAGGCGGCCGACGATGGCGTGACCGGCTTCGTGATAGGCGGTGAGCTTCTTTTCGTCCTCGCTCATCGCCATCGAACGGCGCTCGGTACCCATCAGTATCTTGTCGCGCGCCTTGTCCATATGCGTCATGCGCACTTCGCGGGCGTTCTCGCGCGCCGCGAACAAGGCCGCCTCATTGACGAGGTTGGCCAGGTCCGCGCCGGAGAAGCCCGGCGTGCCGCGCGCGATCACCATCGGCTCTACGTCGCTGGCGATCGGCACCTTGCGCATGTGCACCTTGAGGATCTGCTCGCGGCCCTTCACGTCCGGCAGGCCGACCACCACCTGGCGATCGAAGCGACCGGGACGCAGCAGCGCCGGATCGAGCACGTCCGGGCGGTTGGTCGCCGCGATGACGATGATGCCCTCGGTGCCTTCGAAGCCGTCCATTTCCACCAGCAGCTGGTTGAGCGTCTGCTCGCGCTCGTCGTGACCGCCGCCCAGGCCGGCGCCACGATGGCGGCCCACCGCATCGATTTCGTCGATGAAGATGATGCACGGGGCGTGCTTCTTGGCCTGGTCGAACATGTCGCGCACGCGCGAGGCGCCCACGCCGACAAACATCTCGACGAAGTCGGAACCGGAGATCGAGAAGAACGGCACCTTGGCCTCGCCGGCGATCGCCTTGGCGAGCAGGGTCTTGCCGGTACCGGGCGGACCGACCATCAGCACGCCGCGCGGAATCTTGCCACCGAGGCGCTGGAACTTGCCCGGGTCGCGCAGGAACTCGACCAGTTCGCCGACCTCCTCCTTGGCTTCGTCGCAGCCGGCCACGTCGCTGAAATTGACCTTGACCTGGTCCTCACCCTGCAGCTTGGCGCGCGAACGGCCGAAGCTCATCGCGCCGCGCCCGCCGCCGCCCTGCTGCATCTGGCGCATGAACCAGATGAAAACGCCCACGATGAGGATGACCGGCAGCCAGTTCACCAGCAGGCCGATCAGCGAAAAGCCGGTACCGGAATCCTGGGTGACGGTGACGTTCTTGTCCTGCATCTGCTTCACCACCGAATTGGTGGAGAAGCCGAGCACCGGCGCGACCGTGCGGTAGTTGCTGCCGTCCTTCAACTTGCCGTTGATGGTGGCCGGGTTTTCGGCGCTGATGTTGGCAGTGGCGACATTGCCGCTATCCACACTCTGCACGAAGCTGCTGTAAGGCAGGTCCGAAGAGGCGCCACCGTGCGGGTTGAAGCTCTGGAACACGGTGATCAAGACCACGGCGATCACCAGCCAGAGCAACAAAGTTTTCCATGTTTCGTTCATGCGCGGTTCTCGCCAGTTTGCCTGCCATCCGATTTGAACCCGGTGGCCAGCGCGTACACCTCACGCGAACGCGCACGTGAGGCCTTGGGTTTACGCATACTTACGCGCGAGAAGTCAGCGCGCAAGCTACGCAAGTAATCGTCGAAGCCTGTTCCCTGGAACAACTTGATTAGAAACGCTCCACCAGGCCTGAGCCAGTGCCTGCTGAAATCAAGCGCCAGTTCCGCCAGGTCCATCGCCCGGATCTGGTCGGCCAGTGCCACTCCACTCATATTGGGGGCCATGTCCGACAGCACAAGATCGACTTTCCCGCCATCCAGACGCTGCTCCAACGCCCGCAGAACGCTTTCTTCACGGAAATCGCCCTGCAGGAAATCAACGCCGGCAATACCCTGCATGGGCAGGATATCCAGCGCGACCACAGTACCACTATCGCCCAGGCGCTGCCGGACCAGCTGCGACCAGCCGCCGGGGGCCGCGCCCAGGTCGACCACGCGCATGCCCGGCTTCAGCAGATGGTCGCGATCGACCAGCTCTTCCAGCTTGAACACGGCGCGCGAACGCAGGCCTTCGGCCTGGGCTTTCTTGACATAGACATCGTCGAAATGCTCCCGCAGCCAGCGGGAACTGCTCTTGCTGCGAGGCATGGGTCGTCAAACGGACCGGGAACAGGGGGTGGACATGATACCCTTTAAGATTAGCTTGCAGTGCATCGAGACTGAACGCATGCCCCTATCTCCCTCACAGAAGCGCTATCTGCGCAGCCTCGCCCACGACCTCCATCCCGTCATCCTGCTGGGCGCCAAGGGCGCCACCGAGGCAGTGGTGAAGGAGCTGGACCTGGCGCTGTCACATCACGAGCTAGTCAAAGTGAAGCTCTCCGGCGGCGACAAGGAAGAGCGCGAAGAGCAGATCCGCATCCTGCTCGAAGGCACCAGCGCGGAAAACGTGCAGCAAATCGGGCACACCGTGGTGCTGTTCCGGCGCAACCAGGACGATCCCCGGCTCGCCCTGCCGCGCTGAGGAGGCGTCATGGATCTCTCACTGGACCGTCCGGGCGAGTACTTGTTCGTTCGCCGCGTGACCGAACGCAGCATCACGGTGGTCGATCGTGAACTCACCGACAGCTTCCTGCTGTCGCCCGAACGCGCGGTGGAACAGTGGCCCGTCACCCAGGCGCAGGCGCTGACCGAGCATCACGTCGGGGACGTACTGGCGTTGAATCCCGAACTGGTGCTGCTCGGTACCGGTGCTCGCCAGCAGTTTCCGCCGGCCGCCTTCATGGCCGGGTTTCTGCGCAAAGGCATCGGGATCGAAGTGATGGACAACGCGGCCGCGGCGCGTACGTATGACCTGCTCGCTGGCGAAGGACGGCGCGTAGTGGCCGCATTCCTGCTACCGGCGGCCTGAGCGCGTAGGCTGGGATGACAATCCCAGCTTCCACCTGGCATCCGGATGCTGGGATTGCCATCCCAGCCTACCCCGAGCGGTAAGGGCTGGGGTGAGGGGCCAAGCTGGCGCAAAGCGCTGTCTGGCCAAGATGCGCCGACAGCTGTTTGTCGCCCGATGGTCCCCTCACCCCAGCCCTCTAAAGCTTCAACGCGACGGCAGATACTCCAGCGGATCCACCGGATTGCCATCCTTGCGTATCTGGAACTGCAACTCGTCGCGCGTACTGCCACTGGAACCCATTTCGGCAATCTGCTGCCCGGCTTTAACCTGCTGCCCTTCCGTCACCAGCCGCTTGCGATTGTGGCCATAGGCGGAAAGAAAGCTGTCGTTGTGCTTGATGATGATCAGCTCGCCATAACCAACCAGGCCGTTGCCGCTGTACACCACCGTGCCATCCGCAGCGGCAACGACCGAATCGCCCTGCTTGCCGGCGATGTCGATGCCCGGTATCGCTGCGCCAGACTGGAAACGGCCGACCACCTGGCCGGATGCCGGCCAGCGCCACTTCACGCCTCCGGCCGTGCGCGTACTGCCGCTGCTCGCAGCAACAACCGGCGTTGCTGCGGTGGCCACCGCAGGCGACGGATTGCTGGGAGCAGGCACCGGCACAGCGGTCGGCGGTGGCAAGGGGTGCGCTGCCGCCACGGGGGCGGCGGCTGAACTTGCATGAGCAGGCGACGTAGCCGCCGCAGGCTTGGTCTCGACGGTCTGGAACACCGGAGCTGTTGTTGCAGGCTCTGGTCCCTTGACGGCAACGGGCGGCGACACGTGCACGGCGGCAGGTTCTGCCCCATGACCCGGTAACTTCAGCGACTGCCCCGGCCAGATCGTGTACGGCGGCGCGATGCCATTCAACTTGGCCACATCGCGAAAATCGGTGCCGTTGCGGAAGGCGATGGAATAGAGCGTATCGCCCTTTACTACTGTGTAAGTACCGGCCGGCGCTGCCGAAGGTGCTGGACGGGCGCTACTCGGCGCGCCCGGCGGCGGCTGCACCACCACCGTGCTGCAACCGGCCAGAGCCAAAGCTATAACGGCCAATGCGGAGCATCGCGTCAATCCATTCATGCGCGCCAGCATAGCGAGGTCCCCCAGAGTTTTCATGCGATCGACACGCAACGATCGCCAACCGTTAATGCTTGATCGCCCACCAGGCGGCAAGCGCCGCCAAAGCCAGCAATGCAGCCCAACCGATCCATTCGATGTGCTTGTGCAGGACCCGCTCCGCACGTTCGCCGAACAAGCGGATCAGCAGCGCCAACACCCAGACGCGCTTGCCGCGTCCGAGCAGGATGCACACCAGGAACGGCATCACCGGCACCCCGACGATGCCCGAGGCCCAGGTGACGAACTTCATCGGCACCACTGGCTGCAATGCCGCAAGCATCAATACCAGCATCAGTTCCAGCCAATGCTGGTTCATCTGCGCGCGCAGGCTTTCGACGCCGCGTTCGATCGAATCGTACAGGTGCAGCGACTGCAGCATCGGCGTGAGCGCATGGAAGGCCCAATGGCCAAGCGCATAGCCCACCAATGAACCGAGCAGCGAGAACAGCAGGCTCAGGTTCGCGTAGAAAAAAGCGCGATGTCGCTTGCCCAGCATCATCGGCGCCAGCATCACTTCCGGCATGATCGGAAAGATGAAGGCCTCCACGAAACTCAGGCCGCTAAGGTAATAGACCGCACGACGGTCGCGCGCCCATACCAGTACGCGCGCATAAAGCGTTCCAAAGAGCCGCATCAGCCGATACCGCCCAGCAAGGGTACGAAACTGACCGCCGCCAACTCTTCCTGCATGAAATCGCCCTTTCCATCGCCGCGCATGCGGATCAAGGTTTGACTGCTGGGGGAGCCGACCGGCGCGACCAGCACGCCGTCCGGAGCCAGTTGATCGAGAACCTGGGAGGGAATCGCATCCCCGGCCGCGGTGAGAATGATGGCATCGAACGGCGCCTCGGCCGGCCAGCCAAGCTTGCCGTCGTCGTGGCGCGAACGAATATTGTCGCAGCCCAGCTGACGGAAGCGCCGGCGTGCCTGGCGCAACAACTCCTCGATGCGCTCCACGGTGTAGAGCTGCGGCACCAGCTGCGACAACACCACCGCCTGGTAACCGGAGCCGGTGCCGATCTCCAGCACTTTTTGCGGGCGCCCGGACTTGGCATCGAACGGCTCCAGCAAGGCCTCGGTCATGCGCGCCACCACCCATGGCTGGGAGATGGTCTGACCGTGGCCGATCGGCAGCGCCGTGTTTTCATAAGCGCGCGAATGCAGCGCCTGATCGATGAAATGATGCCGCGGCAGATTGCGCATCACGTCCAGCACGCGCTGGTTGCGAATGCCCTCTTCCTTCAACTTCGCAATCAGCCGATCGCGCGCGCGTTGCGAGGTCATGCCCTCGCCTTTCAAGGCCGATGGCGGCAAGGGATGAATCATGCCGCCTTTCCGTTGGCTTGATCGCCCATTTCTTCGCTCAACGCGCTCACCCAGCTGCCGACCTTTTCCAGTGCCTGGAACCGGGTGAGGTCTACATGGATCGGCGTCACCGAAATGTAGCCGCGCTGCACGGCATCGAAGTCGGTGCCAGGGCCGGCATCTTCCACCTCACCAGCCGGCCCGATCCACCAGATCGGCCTGCCGCGCGGATCACTCTGCTTGATGCAGGGCGCCGAACGGTGGCGCCGGCCCAGGCGCGTCGTTTCAAAGCCGCGAATCTCCTCCCACGGACGATCCGGCACATTCACGTTGAGGATGGTGTCGGCCGGCAGCGGGTCGACCAGCAGGCGCTCCATCAGCAGCAACACCGCCTTGGCCGCCGATTCGTAGTGTTCGCCCTGGTGGTTCTTGCTGACCAGCGACACCGCGATCGCCGGAAAGCCGAGAAAGCGCCCTTCCATCGCCGCCGACACGGTCCCGGAGTAAATGACGTCGTCGCCGAGGTTGGCGGCGTTGTTGATGCCGGAAACCACGATGTCCGGCTCCTCCTCAAGCATGCCCGCCAGCGCAAGGTGCACGCAGTCGGTCGGCGTGCCCACCACGCGGTAGTAGCCGTTGTCCATGCGCGAAACGCGGATCGGCACGTCGAGGGTGAGGGAATTGCTGGCCCCGGAGCGATCCCGGTCCGGCGCCACTACCGTCACTTCGCCGACCGCGCCGAGGCGCTCGGCGAGTACGCGGATGCCCGGTGCATCCACGCCATCGTCATTGCTGACAAGTACTCGCATCATGATCCGTTCAAACTTATGGCCGGCGTGCGCCGCGCAGGCGGCCGCACGCACCTAAGGACCTTGGAGTCTAACCGAGCCGCCCATTTGTTTCACCGGCGTTTTTGCCGATTCGACCCACTTTCTCTTCACCATCGCGACGCCCCTTTCGCTAGGATGACGGCCATGAAACACCGCAAGCCCGCCACCGTGAGCGACGAGGACAGCCGCCTGTTCCGCGACGCCATTGGCGAGATACGCCGGTTCGAACCGGTCGCCCCGCCACCCGAGCTGCCCAAGCCCGAACCGTACCCGCACATGCTGGAGGCGGACGAGGCGGCGGTACCGAGCGAACTACTGGCCTTCGACTTCGACCCCGGCCTGATGGAAGTGGGCGAGGAGCTGAGCTACCTGCGCGACGGCTATCCGCCGAAACTGCTGCGCCAGCTCAAGCGCGGCCAGTTCAGCGTGCAGGACGACATCGATCTGCACCAAATGAATGCCGCCGCGGCACAGGCGACGATCGCGGAGTTTCTTGCGCACGCATCCGCGCAAGGCCTGCACTGCGTGCGTATCGTGCATGGTAAGGGCTTGCGCTCCAAAGCCAGCGGACCGGTGCTGAAGGTGCTGACGGATCGCTTGCTGCGCCGGCGCGATGACGTGATTGCATTCGCTTCCGCACGGCCGATGCAGGGCGGCACCGGCGCCGTGGTGGTACTACTGAAAGGATAGATGATGCCCAAGCTTTTTTCCTACGGCACGCTGCAGCAGGAAAACGTGCAGCTGGCCACCTTCGGCCGCACGTTGGCCGGCCAGCGCGACCAGCTCGCCGGATATGTGCAGACCGAAATTGCGATAAGCGACCCCGAAGTGGTCGCCGCCAGCGGCAAGACCCACCATCCGATCCTGGTCTTTACCGGCCTGCCGACCGATCATGTCAGCGGCACGGTGTTCGACATCACCGACGCTGAGCTGGCGCAAGCCGATGAATACGAAGTCGACGACTACCAGCGCATCGCTGTGACCATGGCCTCCGGAACTCAGGCTTGGGTCTACGTGGACGCGCGCCAGGATATCTCGCATGAGGTCGCGTAGGCTGGGATGGCAATCCCAGCAATTGGGCACGCCGGGATTGCCATCCCAGCCTACAAAACCAGCTCCCGCACGATGACCGTGGCGTACGCGCCAGCTGGCAATTCGAAGTCCAATTGCAGCGCGTCTTGATCCGCCCAACGCCATTGCAAGTCTTTCGGAAGCAGACGCAACGGACGGCGCTCCTGATCCATCCGCGCAGCCGCCAGCCCGGCGGCGAGATCGGCATGCTGTGCGGCAACACCGCGCTCCAACTCACCTGCGGCTGCGCAGGTCGGTGGCTCGCCTTGTCCCCATAGCGGGCCGGAGGGATGGATATCGCCTTGCGCCAGGCGCGCGGCAAGCGTGTCGTCGAACGGTTCCGGACCAAACCACGAGCGCGAACCGGCCAGCGACCAGATTTCGCCTTCCAGGGGCTGGTCCCAAGCATTGCGCTCAACGCGCGCGGCGAGCACGCAGTTGAAAACGTGCGAGCGCGCAGCGGATAGCAGGATCGAGCGCTTGTCGCGATCCACGCGGCGACCGGCAAACATCGCACGCGCCTGCGCAACATTGCCGCCCTCGCGCCCGAAACGCTGCTCGCCGAAGTAATTGGGCACACCACGGGCTGCGATGGCTTGCAGCACTTGTTCCGCGCGTGAACGATCGCCTTGGACATCGCGTAGCACCAACACGAAGCGATTGCCGCGCAAGGCGCCGCGCTTGAGTTTGCGCTTGTGGCGCGTGCTGCTCAGCACTTTCACTTCAGCGTGTGGAAAGGCGCTCCAGTCCGGATCGGCCTTGCCTGGCAATTGCACGGTGAAGGCTTGCCGTGTCACCGCGTGGCGGTCTTTCAAGCCTGCATAGCCGACGTTCATCGGCGACACGCCGGCGTAGCGCGCCAATTCACGGGCCACCCAGTCGGTGTTGGCTTCACGCTTTTCCACCCACAGCAAAGCGTGCTCGCCTTCGCCGTCGGCTTCGTAGCCGAGGATTTCTTCGACGCGGAAGTCTTCGGGGGTGCTGCGCAGGTTTGCCGTCAAAGGCGGCGTGCCGTAGGCGCGAGGCAATTCGGATTCATCAGAACTCATGCGTAACCCGATGTAGCTCCCTCCCCTGCTTACAGGGGAGGGTTGGGGTGGGGTTGCTTGCGCTTGAGGCACAGCATGAACTCGCCGCGAGTGTGGGGGCTTCACCCCACCCCAGCCCTTCCCTACTGCACGTAGGGGAGGGAGCGGTTTGCCGCAACGCAAACATCGTCAATTACTGCTTGTACCGGCAGCCGCCGGCGCAGCCGTACTCGCCGCCGGTTTCGGCACCACCTGGTAAAACGTCTCGCCCGGTTTGATCAAGCCCAGCTCGCCGCGAGCACGCGCTTCCACCGCCTGCTCGCCGTGCTTGAGATCGCTCACATCAGCGGCAAGCGCCTGGTTGCGCTGGGTGAGCTTGTCGTTCTCGTCCTGCTGTTTCTTTACCGCGGCACGCAAATTGGTCACCTCGGCCATGCCGCCATGATTGGACCACAGCTCGAGCTGCAGCCCAATCAGCATCAGTAGCAGGATCAAGGCGACCCAACGCAACATGGCTTACGGCAAGACCTCGCTCAAGCAGGCAAATGGGACAGGTTCGGGAACGCGTCGCGACCGGCGTAGCGCGCGGCAGAACCCAGTGCCTCTTCGATGCGCAGCAGCTGGTTGTACTTGGCCACGCGATCGGTACGGCACAGCGAACCGGTCTTGATCTGCGTTGCGGTGGTGGCCACGGCGATGTCGGAGATGGTGGTGTCTTCGGTTTCGCCAGAGCGATGCGACACGATCGCCGCATACTTGGCCTGGTCGGCCATGTATATGGCTTCCAGCGTTTCGGACAGCGTGCCAATCTGGTTCACCTTGATCAGGATCGCGTTGGCGATTTTCTTGTCGATGCCTTCGCGGAAGATCGAAGGGTTGGTGACGAACAGGTCGTCGCCGACCAGCTGCACCTTGTTGCCGATCTTGTCGGTGAGCAGCTTCCAGCCATCCCAATCGCCTTCGGCCATGCCGTCTTCGATGGTGACGATCGGATACTGCTGCGCCCAGCTGGCCAGCAGGTCGACGAACTGCGCCGGTGCGTAGACCTTGCCCTCGCCTTCCAGATCGTACTTGCCGTCCTTGAAGAACTCGGAGCTGGCGACGTCCAGGCCCAGCAGGATTTCGCTGCCGACCTTGTAGCCGCTCTTGTTCACCGCTTCGAGGATGGTGTCGAGCGCTTCGATGTTCGAACGCAGGTTCGGCGCGAAGCCGCCTTCGTCACCCACCGCGGTATTCAGGCCCTTGCCCTTGAGCACGCTCTTGAGCGCATGGAAGATTTCCGTACCGGCGCGCAGCGCCTCGGCAAAGCTCGGCAAACCCACCGGCAGCACCATGAATTCCTGCACGTCGACATTGTTGTCAGCGTGCGCACCGCCGTTGATGATGTTCATCATCGGCACCGGCAAAGCGCCCGGCTTGCCATGCGAGAGGTACTTCCACAGCGGCTCGTGACGCGACGCGGCCACCGCATGCGCGGCAGCCATCGAGACGCCGAGCAGTGCGTTCGCACCGAGGCGGCCCTTGTTCGGCGTGCCGTCGAGTTCGATCAGCTTCTTGTCCAGGCCTTTCTGGTCCGCCGCATCGAAGCCCTTCAGTGTGGCGGCGATTTCGCCGTTGACGTTGCCGACCGCCTTGTTCACACCCTTGCCCAGATAACGCGACTTGTCGCCATCGCGCAGCTCCACCGCTTCACGCGTGCCGGTCGATGCGCCGCTGGGTACAGCCGCGCGGCCGAAAGCGCCGCCTGCCAGCGTTACTTCGGCTTCGAGCGTGGGATTGCCGCGGGAATCGAGAATCTCACGGGCGTGGATATGGGTGATCTGCGTCGTCATTAAGTGATGCCCCTAATCGATTAGTACTTGGAGAGCCAAAACGCGAAGGCCGCGATAGCCACGAACAGCGCCGCGACTATCAACGCGCGGCGTACCCTCAGCTTACAGGGTGTTCTCGAGAAAACCGTGGCGCTTGCTGACCTGATCTAGCTCGAACAGTGTTTCCAGCAGCGCCTCCATCTTACCTAGCGGCCATGCATTAGGCCCATCGCTGAGCGCCTTGTCCGGATCCGGATGCGTTTCCGCGAACAGGCCGGCGATGCCCACCGCCACCGCCGCGCGCGCCAGCACCGGCACGAATTCGCGCTGGCCGCCGGAACTGGTGCCCTGCCCGCCCGGCAACTGCACCGAATGGGTGGCGTCGAAGACCACCGGGCAGCCGGTTTCGCGCATCGCGCTCAGCGAGCGCATGTCGGAAACCAGATTGTTGTAGCCGAAGCTGGCGCCGCGTTCGCACACCAAGATAGCGTCGTTGCCGACGGCCTTGGCCTTGGCCACCACGTTCTTCATGTCCCAAGGCGCGAGGAACTGGCCCTTCTTGATGTTCACCGGCTTGCCGGCGCGGGCCACGTTCTGGATGAAATCGGTCTGGCGGCACAGGAAGGCCGGCGTCTGCAGCACATCCACCACCGCGGCCACTTCATCCATCGGCGTGTATTCGTGCACGTCGGTAAGCACCGGCACGCCCACCTGCCGCTTCACCTCGCCCAGGATGCGCAGGCCTTCTTCCATGCCGGGCCCGCGAAAGCTGCCGCCGGAAGAGCGGTTCGCCTTGTCGAAGCTGGATTTGAAAATGAAGTTGACGCCGAGCCGGCCGGTGATTTCCTTCAGCTTGCCGGCGGTATCGATCTGCAGTTGCTCGGACTCCACCACGCAAGGACCGGCGATCAGGAAGAACGGCTGGTCCAGGCCGACGTCGAAACCACACAACTTCATGCAACCGACTCCTTCGTCGCCAGCTTTTCACCATCGCGCACAACCCTGAACTCCCGCGCGGCGCGCACGAAGCCGATGAACAGCGGATGGCCGTCACGCGGCGTCGACGTGAATTCCGGATGCGCCTGGCAGCCGAGGAACCACGGATGCTGTTGCAGCGGCAGCTCGACGATTTCCACCAGCAGGTCGTCCATCGACTTGCCGGAGATCACCATCCCCAAGTCCTCGAACGCCTGGCGATAGCGGTTGTTGAATTCGTAGCGATGACGATGACGCTCGCGCACGATGTCCTGGCCGTACAGCTGGCGCGCCAGCGTGCCGGCCTTGAGGCGGCATTCCTGCGCGCCCAGGCGCATCGTGCCGCCGAGATCGGAGCGTTCGTTGCGCTGCTCCACTTCGCCGGTCGCCGTGGTCCATTCGGTGATCAAGCCGATCACCGGGTTGGGTGTGTGGCGGTCGTTCTCGCTGGAATCGGCGTCGCCGAGGTTGGCCACGTTACGCGCGAAATCCACCACCGCCGCATGCATGCCATAGCAAATGCCGAAATACGGCACCCCGTGTTCACGCGCATATTTGGAGGCCAGGATCTTGCCCTCGAAGCCGCGCTTGCCGAAGCCGCCGGGCACCAGGATCGCGTCGACCCCGCTCAGCACGCTGGCCGCGCCTTCCGCCTCGATCTGTTCGGAATCGATCCACTTCAGGTTTACGCGCGTCTGCTGCTTGATCCCGCCGTGGCGCAAGGCCTCGCCGAGAGACTTGTAAGCGTCCTTGTGCTCCACATATTTGCCGACGATGGCGACGGTGACCTCGTCCTTCGGGTGCTCGACCGCCTCCACCGTGCGCTGCCAGCCGGATAGGTCGGCCGGCTTGGCGTCCAGGCCCATCTTCTTCACGACGATGTCGTCCAGGCCCTGCTGGTGCAGCCACAGCGGCTGCTTGTAGATGATGTCCACGTCGGCCGCACTGATCACGGCCTGCTCCGGCACGTTGGTGAACAGCGCGATCTTGCGACGCTCGCTGTCCGGCAACGGCTGCTCGCAGCGGCACAGCAGGATGTCCGGCTGGATACCGATCGAGCGCAGCTCCTTCACCGAATGCTGGGTCGGCTTGGTTTTGATTTCGCCGGCGGCCTTGATGTACGGCACCAGGGTCAGGTGCATGAACAGGCACTTCTCCGGACCGTGCTCGATACGCAGCTGGCGGATCGCCTCCAGGAAGGGCTGGGACTCGATGTCGCCCACCGTGCCGCCGATCTCGACCAGGGCCACGTCGAAGCCGCGGGTGGCTTCGTGGATGCAGTGCTTGATCTCGTCGGTGATGTGCGGGATCACCTGAACGGTGGCGCCCAGGTAGTCGCCGCGGCGCTCCTTGCGGATCACCGATTCGTAGATCTTGCCGGTGGTGATGGAATTCTTGCCGGTGAGGCGGGTGTGGACGAAGCGCTCGTAATGGCCCAGATCCAGATCGGTCTCCGCGCCGTCGTCGGTCACGTAGACCTCGCCGTGCTGGAACGGACTCATGGTGCCCGGATCCACATTGATGTAGGGATCGAGCTTCATCATGGTGACCGAGAGGCCCCGGGCCTCCAGAATGGACGCGAGCGACGCCGCCGCGATGCCCTTGCCAAGCGAGGACACCACACCGCCAGTGACGAAAATCAGGGGGGTCATGGAAAGCAGCCGTGCTGGAAATCAGCATTTTAGCGGCAGATCGTTCCCGCCGCGAGATGGCTGCGCTCAAACCGCATAAAAAAGTAGGCTGGGATGGCCATCCCAGCATTCGGAACCGGCCAGAAAGCTGGGATTAGCATCCCAGCCTACGTCCGATCCCGCCGCGGCGGGCGGGATCGCGAACAGAGGCCCTTAGCCGATGCTCGAGGACGTTGACTGCATCATCGGATGCATCATGTACAGGTTCATGTTGTGCATCACCCACAGCGAACCCACCACCACGATGGCGATGATGAGCAGGGTGAACACACCGATCGACAGATTGTCGCGCTGCCCCGGCGCGGCGCTCATGTGCAGGAAGAACGCCAGTTGCACCAGCAACTGCGCAACGCAGAACACCACGATACCCGGCACCACCAGGTGCTGCGGCACCGCCCCGCTCATCACGCAGCCGAACGACAGCAGCGTAAGAATCAGCGACAGCGCGAAACCGACGGTATAACTCTTCAGACTGCCGTGGGCGCTGTGCTGGTGGGCGTCAGAATGACCATGCTGGCTCGACATCTTCAGAGCACTCCGAACAAATAGACAAAACTGAACACGCAGATCCACACCAGGTCCAGGAAGTGCCAGAACAGGCTCAGGCACGACAGGCGGCGCTGCACGGCATCGGTGAGGCCGAACTTGCCCACCATCACCATCATCGTCACCAGCCAGATCAGGCCGGAGGTGACGTGCAGGCCGTGCGTACCGACCAGGCCGAAGTAGGCCGAGAGGAAGGCGCTGCGGCTCGGACCGGCATGCTCGAACACGATCAGGTGATGGAATTCGTAGACTTCCATGCCCACGAAGCCGGCGCCGAACAGGAAAGTCACGAACAACCACGCGATCACCTTGCCGCGCTTGCCGGCATGCATATTCAGCATGGCCAGGCCGAAGGTGAAGCTGCTGATCAGCAGCAGCATGGTTTCGCCGAACACGAACTTCAGGTCGAACAGCTCCTTGCCGCTCGGGCCACCGGCAGTGGCATGCCCCAGCACGGCGAACGTAGCGAACAGGCCCGAAAAGATCAGGCAGTCACTCATCAGGTAGATCCAGAAACCCAGCAGGGTCTTGGAGCCGTCGTCGTGATGCTCGTGCTCGTGGGCGCCGCCGTGTGGGAGGACGCCGTGGTTAGCGGTAATTGCGGTACTCATGGATTAAGCCACCTTCTCGCCGGCCGAAGCCGGGCCCACGTTTTCGATCAGCTTGTTGAGCGGCACCAGGCGCGCACGCTCGATCTTCTCGACCTCGGCACCCGGCACGCAGTAATCCACGTCGGTGTCGAAAGCGCGGACCATAAAGCTGCCGATCATGCCGAGCAGGCCGCCGATGGCGAGCCACCAGATGTGCCACACCATGGCAAAGCCCAGCACGGTGCCGAAGGCCGCCATGATCAGGCCCACGCCGGTGTTGCGCGGCATGTGGATGTCCGCGTAGTGCGCATGGCTCGGATAGGCGCGCCTGTGTTCCTTGTCCGCCCAGAACTGGTCCAGCTCGTCCACCTTCGGCAGCACCGCGAAGTTGTAGAACGGCGCCGGCGAGCTGGTGGCCCATTCCAGGGTGCGTCCGCCCCACGGGTCACCGGTTAGATCACGGTTCTCGGCGCGGTTGCGGATGCTCACCGCGAACTGCAGCAGCATGAAGCCGATGCCCAGCGCGATGAAGACGGCGCCAACGGCTGCCACGATCAGGTACGGCTGCCAGGCCGGGTTCGCGTAGTGGTTCATGCGACGCGTCATGCCCATCAGGCCCAGCACGTACAGCGGCATGAAGGCCAGATAGAAACCGACCACCCAGCACCAGAACGAAGCCTTGCCCCAGCGCTCCTCCAGCTTGAAGCCGAAGGCCTTCGGGAACCAGTAGTTGATCGCGGCAAACAGGCCGAACAGCACGCCGCCGATGATCACGTTGTGGAAATGCGCGATCAGGAACAGGCTGTTGTGCAGTACGAAGTCCGCGCCCGGCACCGCCAGCAACACGCCGGTCATGCCGCCGATGGTGAAGGTCACCATGAAAGCCACCGTCCACAGCATCGGCAAGGTGAACTTGATGCGACCGCGGTACATGGTGAACAGCCAGTTGAACAGCTTCACGCCGGTCGGGATCGAGATGATCATGGTCGAGATGCCGAAGAAGGCATTCACGTCCGCGCCCGATCCCATGGTGAAGAAGTGATGCAACCACACCACGAAGGACGCCACGCCGATACCCGCGGTGGCATACACCATCGACTTGTAGCCGAACAGCGGCTTGCCTGAGAACGTAGCCACGACTTCGGAGAACACGCCGAAGCACGGCAGGATCAGGATGTACACCTCCGGGTGACCCCAGATCCAGATCAGGTTGATGTACAGCATGGCGTTGCCGCCAAGCTCATTGGTGAAGAAGTGCATGTCCAGGTAGCGGTCGGCAGCCAGCAGCGCCAGCGCCACCGTCAGCACCGGGAAGGCCGCCACGATCAGGATGTTGGTGACCAGCGCCGTCCAGGTGAACACCGGCATCTGCATCAGCTTCATGCCCGGGGTGCGCATGCGCAGGATGGTCACGATGAAGTTGATGCCGCTGAGCGTGGTACCCAAACCCGATAGCTGCAGTGCCCAGATGTAGTAGTCCACGCCGACAGTGGGACTGAACTTCAGCTCCGACAAAGGCGGATAGGCAAGCCAGCCGGTGGCGGCGAAATCGCCCACGAACATCGACAGCATCACCAGCACCACGCCCGAAGCGGTGAGCCAGTAGCTGAGCGAGTTCAGGAACGGATAGGCCACGTCGCGCGCGCCGATCTGCAGCGGCACCACCAGGTTCATAAGGCCGACCACGAACGGCATGGCGACGAAGAAGATCATGATCACGCCGTGCGCGGTAAAGATCTGATCGTAGTGATGCGGCGGCAGGTAACCGGCGGCATCGGCCGAGGCGACCGCCTGTTGGGCACGCATCATGATGGCGTCGGCAAAGCCGCGCAGCAGCATCAGCATCGCCAGGATGCCGTACATGATGCCGATGCGCTTGTGGTCCACCGTGGTGAACCATTCGGTCCACAGATAGCCCCACTTGCGCTGGTAGGTCACGAAGCCGAGCAGTGCCGCACCGCCCAGGCACACCATCAGCAGGGTGCCCATGATGATCGGCTCATGGTAGGGAATGGCCGATAGAGAAAGTTTTCCGAACATGGCCTACTCCGCAGCCTTGGCGTGATCGTTGTGCGAGGGAATGGCGCTGGCCTGTTGCGGCTCGGTGCCGATCTTGCTCATCTGCATATCGCCCATGTACTGGCCGATGATGCTGTTGAACAGGCCCGGCTTGACGTTGGTGTAGTACGTCACCGGCACTTTCTCGCTCGGCTGCGTCAGCGCGTGGTAGGTCTGGTCGTCGAGGCTGGCCTTGCTGGCCTTGGCCTTGCTGATCCAGTCCTGGAAGCCCTGCTGGGAGGTTGCCAGCGCGGTGAAGTGCATGTCGGAGAAGCCCGCGCCGCTGTAGTTGCTCGACAGGCCGGCATAGGTGCCTGGCTTGTTCGCGATCAGGTTGAGCTGCGTTTCCATGCCCGCCATGGCGTAGATCTGGCTGCCCAACTGCGGGATGAAGAAGGCATTCATCACCGAGTCGGAAGTGATCTCGAAATGCACCGGCACGTCGGTCGGCATCGCCAATTCGTTGACGCTCGCGACACCGTAGTCCGGATAGATGAACACCCATTTCCAGTCCATCGACACGGCCTGGATGGTGATCGGCTTGGCCTGGTGGGCCAGCGGCTTGTACGGATCCAGCGCATGCGTGGAGCGCCAGGTGATGGTGCCGAGGATCGCGATGATGATGCAGGGAATGATCCACACCACCACTTCGATCGCGGTCGAATGCGACCACTTCGGCGCATACGTGGCCTTGGTATTGGAAGCGCGGTAGCGCCAGGCGAAGATCAGGGTCATCGCGATGACCGGGACTACGACCAGCAACATCAAACCCGTGGCGATCAGGATCAGCGACTTTTCCTGCATACCGATGTCACCCTGGGGTGACAGGACTTCCAGGTTGCAACCGCTGAGCAAAAGCACGGCTAGGCCTGCGCACGACCAGCGCGCGGCGGAGACGAGGGAACGCTTGTTCACGAACGACTCTTAAGAAGGACTGATTGGGAGGTGTCGTGGGGAGACGACTTATATATGGTATCGCGCTGCAGCAAGGTGTGACTAGCCCGCACACCGCGTTGAACTCCAGACAGAATGTCGCGGGCGCTCCGCCGATAGACATCTGCGTATGGATAAAGTAGGCACAACATGCCTGCTACCATGGCCCCATGAGCAATCCCATTCCCGCCCGCATAGCCGCCCTGCGCGAAGCGATGGCCAAGCATGGCATCGCCGCCTGCGTAGTTCCCACCGCCGATCCTCATTTGTCCGAGTACCTGCCCAAGCATTGGCAGGCGCGTACTTGGCTTTCCGGTTTCGACGGCTCTGCCGGCACCCTGGTGGTCACCGCCAAGACGGCTGGGCTGTGGACCGATTCGCGCTACTTCTCGCAGGCCGAACAACAGCTTGCGGGGAGTGGTATTGCGCTGATGAAGCAGCGCCCCGGGCAAGCGGCCGAACATCTCACCTGGTTGCAGCACCACCTGCATCAGGGGGATGTGGTGGCGGTAGCCGGCGATAGCGTGTCTGTGGCAACCCAACGGCAGATGGAGCGCCTGCTCGGCGCGGCCGGCGCCAGAGTGCGCGTCGACCTGGATTTGCCAGGCATGAGCTGGCGCGATCGCCCTGCCCTGCCCCATGCCCCGGTGTTCGAGCACCCGCTCAGCCATGCAGGCACGACGCGCGCTGAAAAATTCGAGAAGCTGCGCAATGCCATGCGCAAGCAACACGCGACGCATCATCTCGTCTGCAGCCTGGACGATGTGGCATGGCTTACCAACCTGCGCGGTAGCGATGTCGAGTGCAATCCGGTGTTCCTGGCCCATTTGCTGGTGCCGTCATCCGGAGCGGCCACGCTGTTTGTCGATCGGGACAAGCTCAAAGACAAGCTGGTCGCCGCGTTGCACGCGGATGGGATTCGTGTAGCCAACTACGCCACCCTGGCCGATGCGCTCGGCGAATTGAAAGCCGGCGACAGCTTGTTGTTCGATCCGGGCCATGTCGTAAGCGACGTGCTAGGAGCCATCGCGGCCGACGTGAAGCGGATCGAGGGCGCAAACCCTTCCACCGCCTTCAAGGCGGTCAAGAGCGAACACGAGCTGACGCACATCCGCGAAGTGATGCGTCGGGATGGCGCCGCGCTGGTGCGCGCCTTCCGCCGCCTGGAAGAACGCCTCGCCGCCGGCATGACGCAAACCGAGCTGGATGTGGATGCGCTGCTGCGCGGCGAACGCTCGGCCCAACCCAACTTCATTGGCGAAAGTTTCGCCACCATCGCCGGCTATATGGAAAACGGCGCGCTGCCGCACTATCGGGCCACGCCTGAGGCGCACGACACCTTGCAGCGTCATGGCCTGCTACTGATCGATTCCGGCGGCCAGTACCTGGGCGGCACCACCGACATCACGCGCGTGCTGGCCCTGGGGCCAACCACCGCCGAACAGCGGCGTGATGCCACCCTGGTTATGAAGGGCATGATCGCGCTGTCGCGCGCCCGCTTTCCGAAAGGCGCCAGCGGCCCGCAGCTCGACGCGCTGGCCCGCGCACCACTGTGGGCCAGCGGCATGGACTATGGCCATGGCACCGGCCATGGGGTGGGTTACTTCTTGAATGTGCACGAAGGCCCGCACGGCATCCGCCCGCCGATGTCCGGGGCGTCCCTGGTAGCGCTCGAACCGGGCATGATCAGCTCGATCGAGCCTGGCTTATATAAGCCTGCCCGCCACGGCATCCGCCACGAGAACCTCGCCGTGGTGGTCGAAGCCGAACAGACCGAGTTCGGCGAGTTCTACGCCTTCGAAACGCTTACCCTTTGCCCGTTCGACCGCCGCGTGCTGGAACCGGGCCTGCTGAGCCCGGAGGAACGCGCCTGGCTGGACGACTACCACGCCAGCGTACGTGCCGCGCTGGCGCCCCTGCTGGAAGATGCGGACCTGGCGTGGCTGGAGAAACACTGCGCGCCACTCTAGGGACGGTCTAATATCTACTCCGCAGTGCGTAGGCTGGGATGACAATCCCAGCTTCCCACCCGGTATCGAAGATGCTGGGATTGCATCCCAGCCTACGCGCTCTTGACCTTCCAGGCTCTCCCAACCATCCTCCCGCGCTTAACCTTATCCGCATTTGACGCATGAGCAGTCGCTATAACGCCGCCGACATCGAAGTCCTCTCCGGCCTTGACCCCGTCAAACGCCGCCCGGGCATGTATACCGACACCACACGCCCGAACCACCTGGCGCAGGAAGTGATCGACAACTCGGTCGACGAGGCGCTGGCCGGCCACGCCAAGTCGATCGAAGTGATCGTGCACACCGACGGCTCGGTGGAAGTGAGCGACGACGGCCGCGGCATGCCGGTGGACATCCATCCGGAAGAAGGCATTCCCGGCGTCGAGCTGATCCTCACCCGCCTGCACGCGGGCGGTAAATTCTCCGGCAAGAACTACAACTTCTCCGGCGGCCTGCACGGCGTGGGCGTGTCGGTGGTCAATGCGCTGTCGAACAAGGTGGAAGTGACTATCCGTCGCGACGGCAACGAATACCGCATGGCCTTCGCCAACGGCGACCGCGCCAGCCCGCTGGAAACCATCGGCAGCGTGCCGAAGCGTAAAACCGGTACCACCGTGCGCTTCTGGGCCGATCCGAAATATTTCGATTCGCCGAAGATCTCGCTGTCCAAGCTGAAGCATCTGCTGCGCGCCAAGGCGGTGTTGTGCGCTGGCCTCAACGTCAAGCTGCTCGACGAAGCCAGCGGCGAAGTGAGCGAGTGGTACTACGAGGACGGCCTGCGCGATTACCTGCGCGGCGAACTCGACGGCGCCGAGTGCCTGCCCGCCGACCTGTTCGTGCACCACGTGGCGCGCGACACCGAAGGCCTCGATGTCGCCTTCACCTGGCTGCCGGAAGGCGAACTGGTGCAGGAAAGCTATGTCAACCTGATTCCTACCATCCAAGGCGGCACGCACGTCAACGGATTGCGCAGCGGCCTGACCAATGCGGTGCGCGAATTTTGCGATATCCGCAACCTGCTGCCGCGCGGCGTGAAGCTTGCGCCGGAAGACGTGTGGGAACGGCTGGCCTTCGTGCTGTCGGCAAAATTGCAGGACCCGCAGTTCGCCGGGCAGACCAAGGAACGCTTGTCCTCGCGCAATGCCGCCGGGTTGGTGGAAGGCGTAGTGCATGACGCCTTCAGCCTGTGGCTGAACCAGCACGTCGATCTGGGCGAACGCATCGCGCAACTGGCAATCGAACGCGCCAGCGCACGCTTGAAAGCCGCCAAGCAGGTGGTGCGCAAAAAGATCACCCAGGGCCCGGCCCTGCCCGGCAAGCTGGCCGACTGCACCGCCACCGACCTTACCCGCACCGAGCTGTTCCTGGTGGAGGGCGATTCGGCCGGCGGCAGCGCCAAGCAAGCACGCGACAAGGAATTCCAGGCCATCCTGCCGCTGCGCGGCAAGATCCTCAACACCTGGGAAGTGGAATCCACCTCGGTGCTCGCTTCGGAGGAAGTGCACAACCTGGCGGTGGCGATCGGCTGCGATCCGGGCAAGGACGATCTGTCCGGCCTGCGCTACGGCAAGGTGGTCATCCTGGCCGACGCCGATTCCGACGGCCTGCATATCGCCACCCTGCTCAGCGCGCTGTTCCTGCGTCACTTCCCGGCGCTGGTGCGCGAAGGCCATGTATTCGTGGCGATGCCGCCGCTGTTCCGCGTCGACGTGGGCAAGCAGGTGTTCTACTGCCTGGACGAAAACGAAAAGCAGGCCATGCTCCAGCGCGTCGAGCGCGAAAAGATGAAAGGCCAGGTCACCGTCACCCGCTTCAAGGGCCTGGGTGAAATGAACCCCGGGCAGCTGCGCGAATCCACCATCCATCCCGATACGCGCCGCCTGGTGCAACTGACGGTGGAAGACAACGACGGCACTGCCAAGCTGATGGACATGCTGCTGGCGAAGAAGCGCGCCTCCGATCGCAAGAGCTGGCTGGAAGAGAAAGGCGATCTGGCTACCCTGGAAGTGTGACCGCAACAAAGCATCGGCCTGCCCCGGAATCGCCCCGAACGGACGCGAAGCCATCACAATCGAGGGTCATGCTTGATCCTCAATACTTGCAACCAAGAACGGAATCATGCTGCTCGCCAGATATCCGCAGGAAGTGGAATGCCGAACGGACGCGGCCTGGGTTGCCACGGACCAAGTCTCGCCTGCCCCGCTAAGGCTTCCAGGACTCGATGGCCTTCGCGCCATCGCCGTTTCGGCGGTCATGCTCTTCCACGCCGACTTCCGCTGGGCCCGCGGCGGCTATCTCGGCGTCGACCTGTTCTTCGTCATCTCCGGTTTCCTGATCACTGGCCTGCTGGCACGGGAAGTCGATGCCACCGGCCGCCTGGATCTTGGCCATTTCTATTGGCGCCGCGCCAAGCGCCTGCTGCCTGCTTCGTGGCTGATGATGGCAGCGATCGTTGTTGCCGCAGCCCTGATCGCGCGCGATGCCCTGCCGCACCTGCGCGGCGATAGTGTCGCTTCACTGCTGTACATCACGAATTGGGAGCTGCTGCACGCCAACACTTCCTATTTCGAAGCGATGGGTCGTCCTCCCCTGTTGCAACACCTGTGGTCGCTCGCCATCGAGGAACAGTTCTACATCCTGTGGGCGCCGCTGGCGCTGCTGGTGTTGCCACGTGCCGGTCGCCGCGCGCTTGCCTTCCTTGCCATCCTGCTTGGCCTGGCGTCTGCGGCCTGGATGTACCTGCTGGCGCACAAGCTGGGTTATCCGGACCAGGGCGATCCGTCGCGCCTGTACTTTGGCACCGATACGCACGCCTTCGCCCTATTGCTGGGCGCAGCGCTGGGCTTGCTGTGGGAACCTGCACGATCCCTGCGATCGCCCGGCGTGGCCGGACGCGGCTTTGGCCTGTTGCTCGGCTTGACTGCGCTGGTCGGCATGTTCGCCCTGTTCGCGACGATGGGCGAAGAGACTCCCACGCTCTATCCATGGGGTTTCCTGCTAGCCGCCATCGCGAGCCTCACCTTGGTCGCCACCGCCGTCCATCCCGCCCTGGCGATGGGGCGCTGGCTCGATGTGCATCCACTGCGCTGGATCGGAGAGCGCTCGTACGGCATCTATCTGTGGCACTGGCCCATATTCATGCTGACGCGCCCTGGCATCGACCTGCGTGGAATGGGAGCCAACGAAACATTTGCCCTGCGCGTCGTCATTACCGTCGTCATCGCGGCGCTGTCGTACCGCTTCGTCGAAATGCCCATCCGCCACGGCGCCATCGGACGCATCTTGCATGACGCGCGCCTGCGGTCGCGTCGCCTCCACGCGTGGTCGCGCGGACTGGCCATGGCATTGGGCATCGCGCTCGCCTTCGGCAGCATGGGGGTCATCCTTTGGCAGGCTCCGGTCGATGCCAGCCCCGCACAAGACGTGCGCGAGGCACTGAGCGTAGACGCTCCGATCACGCCCATCCATCCCAGCGCACCGGTCGATCCAGCCAAGGACACCAAGAGCAAGAAGACGTACACAGCGCTCACCGTCAGCCTCGCAGACACCGCGGTTGTCACGTCCACAGCATCCGTGGAAGAGCCGGTCGTGCCGGTGCCAACACCCGAAGCAGACGCGCCATCGGATGGCCCGGCCGTGGAAACTTTTTCAGGCGCCGACGTCACCGCCATAGGCGACTCGGTGCTGCTGGGCGCCAGCCGCTTGCTTAAAGCCTCGCTGCCCGGCGTGGACGTGCATGCCACCATGGGCTGGCAGGCGGCTGATTTGATCCGTCAGTTGAAGGCGTTGCAGAGCGCCGGCCTGGTGCGCCCGGCCGTACTTCTGCACCTGGGCACCAATGGCTATGTCACGGAAGACCAGCTGCGCGAGATGCTTTCCATGCTGGCCGGCTGCAAGCGCGTGGTGCTGGTCAACACGCACGTGCCACGCCGCTGGATGGAAGCCAACAACGCGCTCATCGACCGCGTTGCTCCCGATTTCCCCAACGTAGTGGTCGTACGCTGGAACGACGTCTCCGATGACCAGCCCGACTACTTCGTATCCGATGGCGTGCACCTGACGACCATCGGCCAGCGCGTATTCATCGCCGACATCCTGCGCACGGGCCACTTGGTACGTGACGAGAAGAACGCGCAAGCGCGCGAAAAAACGCCGGACGAAACGCCCCCGCCGGCCATCCACCCCTCCAATACGCTGGTGCTCGCCCCACAGCCCGCTGCCAGCAACGCGTATTGGCGCAAGATGGCCCTGTGCGAAAGCGACGCCAACTGGACCCATGCCGGGCGGCACTCGGGTGGCCTGGGCATCACTCTCGAAGACTGGACCAGCTGGGGCGGCACCGACTTCGCGCCGACTCCGGGCGAGGCCAAGCCCGAACAACAGATCGAAGTCGCCAACCGCATTTCCACCCAAGGCTGGACCAGTCCGGCAGGCGTGCTGGTCAAGCCGGTGGGTTTCGACCGTTGGCGCTGCGTGGCGGCGCTTGGCCATCCGCCCTCGACCTCGCCCTACACTTACACGCCGGAGAGCGTGATCGCGCAATCCTTCCATCTGGGTGAACGCGGCGAAGTAGTGCGCGATCTGCAACGGCTACTCGGCGAGACGACGGACGGCGTCTATTCCAGGAAGCTGCGCAAAAAGCACTTTGCCTACCTGAAACAACACGGGCTGGATGAAACCCTGGCCGCATCGGAACCGTAAATGACTAGAACATGGTGCGTGCAAGCCACATCACGCTCGCTGATCATCAAAACCTGCTGCGCCGGCCTACTCGCCCTGTCGCTATGTCATCCAGCATCGGCCAGCCAGGTCGAAGACCTGGTTTGCCCACACCCGACACCAGCCCCCAAGCCGCTCATCGCCAGTCCTGTCGCCACGGTATCCATGGCCGGCAACCAGATGCCCAGCAATGCGGAACTCGGTCCGCTCGCGCACACCACCATCCGCGACCAGCCGGTGCTCGATCGGCACGCCATCCCCGGCCTGGAATTGGCCAACGGCCAACTGCGGCGCATTGCTTTTTGGGGTGACAGCCACATCGCTGCCGGCCCGTTCATGCCTACGCTGATCAGCGCCCTGCGTGACAAGGGCCTGAGCGTGGGGCCACGTTTTCTGCCTCCAACGATGGGGCGTGCGAACGTGAGCTTGCCGGGATTGCGGGCGTACTGCATCGGCTCGGCGTGGAGCACGGAAATCGCCTATACCTCACCGACGCCGCTTGATATCGGCCCCGCACTGGCCGACCGCGTGGTCGAGGGCGGCCCGGAGAGCTATCTCTGGCTGGATCTGCGCAACGCCTCGCGCGAAGCCGAAATGCAACAGGTGCAGATGGTCTATGACGCGCCACAAGGCGCAACCGTCGACTACTCCATCGACGACGGCGGTACGCACACCTTGACGCTAGACAGCACCACCGACAGCGAACTGTTGACGGTACGCAGCGATCATCCCATTGCCACGCTCAAGTTGCGTGTAGCGCGAGGCAAGCTGGTACTGCATGGTTTCATGCTCGAACCCGTGAAGCTGCCTGACGTCACTTTCGACGTGTACGGCCTGCCGTCCGCCACCGTAAAGGGTTGGGCCAATGCCAATCCCAAGGTGATCGCGCAAACGCTGCATGGTGTGGGCTACGACGGCGTGGCGCTCGAATACGGCACCAACGAAGGTGCCGACAAGGACTTCGATGCGGACAAGTACGCTGCCCTGCTGACCAAGGCGCTCACCAACGTGCGGCAGGTGTTTCCTTCCGCGTCGTGCCTCCTCGTCGGGCCGCCCGACCGTGGCGTGCTGCGTGCCGGCAAAGACCGAAGATTGCCGTTGCTGGCCTACAGTCGCATCCATCACCAGATCGAAACGATCCAGCGAACGGTCGGCAGCCGGTTCGGATGCGTTGCATGGAGCTGGCAGGACCTGATGGGTGGCCAGGGCGGCAGCTATGGCTGGGCGCATGCGCAACCAAGCCTGATGGGACGTGACCTGATCCATCTCAGCCCCGATGGCTACCGACGCACGGGACACGCCCTGGCCCACAGCCTTGGCTGGACGCCCTGAATTGGACGGCGGCGGGCATCGCATGGATCATCCACACCTGCCCGCTTAAACTGAGCTGGCGATTCCCAAGCGTTCCCATCACGTCGGAAAACGTCCATGGCCTTACTCCCACCCATCGACCTGCAACGTTGGATCGACGAGCATCGCCATCTGCTCAAGCCACCCGTCGGCAACAAATGCATCGTCGATGGCGATTTCATCATCATGATCGTGGGCGGCCCCAACGCGCGCACCGACTATCACCACGACGAAGGCCCGGAATTCTTCTACCAGCTCGAAGGCGAGATGGTTCTCAAGGTGCAGGATGAAGGGGTTGCCCGCGATATTCCCATACGCGCCGGCGAACTGTTCTACCTGCCACCGCGCGTGCCGCATTCGCCGCAACGCATGCCCGATTCGGTCGGCATGGTGATCGAACGCCGTCGCCTCGGGCATGAAAAAGACGGCTTGCTATGGTTCTGCGAGCGCTGCAATCACCCGCTGTACGCGGAATATTTCACGCTGCAAAACATCGAGACCGACTTCCCGCCGGTGTTCGATCGCTTCTATACCTCGAAGGAAGCGCGCACGTGCAAGGCTTGCGGACATTTCAACCCGGCGCCGGCGCGTTATGAGTAGGCTGGGATGAAATCCCAGCATCGTGAGGCGGCATGCATGGTAATGCTGGGATTGCCATCCCGGCCTACGCACTCATGCGCACCAGCCACTTGCGCGCCATCCGCCGCAGCGATTCGTCGGTGTCCTGGGCATAGGCCAAATCGCGGATAGGCACCCAGGCAAGCGCCAGGGATTCATCGCTGACCAGGTACCCTTCGCACTCGCCGGCGCGCACCACGTAGCGCACGTCGTAGTGCCAGTGCCCTGGTTCGTGCTTGCGCTCGGGTATCCAATGCCGGTCGACGTCGAAAATGCCAGGCTCAACGGTCAAGCCTTGCAGCCCGGATTCCTCTGCTGCTTCGCGCAGCGCCACCGCGGCCAGGTCACTGTCGCCATCGGCATGGCCACCCAGTTGCAACCATCGCTGTAACTTGCGGTGATGCGTCAACAGCACTCGCTCGCCATCGCCACTCACCAGCCAGGCCGAACCGGTGAAATGGCCCGAAGCATGTTCCCGATCGAAGGGGCGCTCGGCCTGCTCCAGAAACGCCAGGCACGCCTGCACGTGCGGATCGCCGGGAAAAGCTTGCGCATAGCTGCGCAATGTCTGATGCAAAGTCACGAAAGTCTCCTGACAAAAAACACAAACGACGCAGGTGCATTTTAAAAGTAATCCAATAGCTCGGTCGCGTGGCATTGATTAATTTCGTTCGTAGGCCGGCACGTGCCTGCCGAAACCACCCTCACGCTCGAGAACCTTGCGATGAATCGCTCAAGCTTGAAATGCATCCTCTTCGCATCGCTGTTCGCTTCCACCAGTTGCTGTGTACAAGCCAGCAGCTCGGATTCGGACGTCAATTTCACCGGACCGTTGATAACACCCAACCCGATGAATCTGCCGCAGGGCACACTGCTGATCGAACCCTATCTCCTGTATTACAAGAGTGATTCCGTTTATGACAGCAACGGCAACGAACAGCCGGTGCATCCTGGCCTGCGTCAATGGCAACTCTCTCTGCCGATGTTCTACGGCATCACCGATCGCTTCCAGGTACAAGCCACACTCGGCGCAGTGCACTCCATGTCCGGCAACATGAGCACGGACGGCTGGAAGGTCGGTGACACCTCCGTCGGCGCGCAGTATCTGCTGCTGTCTCCCGGCCAAGATGGAAAGAGGCCCGCTGTTTCCGTGTTCTATGCCCACCGCTTTCCTACCGGCAACTACGACCAGCTCGACGAGAATCCGTTCAATGCCAATGGCAACGGTGCCAATATCGACACCCTCTCGCTGAGGGCGCAACAAATAGTCTGGCTGCCAAATAAGCGCCCGCTGCGCGTACGCGCCTCGCTCAGCTACAACCTGCCGCCGAGCGGCGTGAACGTGAACGGTTACAGCACTTATGGCACACCCAAGGATTTCCACGGCATCGCCCGCCTGGGCCAGGGCTTTGGCGCAGCCATTGGCACCGAGTACAGCATCAATTCGCAATGGGTACTGGCCCTGGACCTGACTTACGACCGCACCGGCTCGTCCCAGTTGCGTGGAGTAACGAACGGCGGCGACAAGCTGACCCTTTTTGAGCGGCGCACCAGCTCGCGCAATGTGTACAGTTTGGCGCCCGCCGCGGAATACAACTTTAACGATCGCTTCGGTCTGATTGCCGGCGTGCAATTGAGCTTCGCCGGACGCGACAACGATGCGTTCATGACGCCCATGGCGGCTTTCAACATGGCGTTCTGAAACGATTCGCAGCAAAAAACGCAAGTGCCATCGGGCCTCGAAAAAAGCGTGTCCCGAGGGTTCACCACCAAGGCCATTTAACCGCAATGCAGCTTGTACCAGCGCCCTGGGCTGGGCTATGGTTCGCTGATGCCTCGAGCCCTCGGGTCGATTTCAATAGCTGTCGAAAAAATGAGGCAGTCGTTCTCATGGGGAGCATTTAATGCTATTCAAACGCGTCAAGCCACTTGACCTGATTCTAGCCACCGCCGAAAAGAAGTCGCTCACGCGACAGCTCGGCGCATTCCAGCTCACCATGCTCGGTATGGGCGCGATCATCGGCACCGGTATTTTCGTGCTGACGGCGGAAGCGGGTCAGAAAGCCGGCCCGGGCATGATGGTCTCGTTCGTGATTGCAGCCATCGTCTGCGCGCTGGCCGCCCTGGCTTACGCGGAACTCGCTTCGATGGTTCCGGTGGCAGGCTCCGCCTACACCTACACCTACGGCGTGCTCGGCGAAGGTCTCGCGTGGATCGTCGGTTGGGCGTTGATCCTGGAATACACGATCGCCGCCAGCACGGTATGCGTGGGCTGGTCGGGCTATATGAACGGCCTGCTCGCCAGCCACGGGCTAGGACTGCCCGCATTCCTTCGCGCCGGCCCGATGGATGGCGGCATGTTCAATCTGCTGGCCTTCCTGATCGGTGCAGTGATCACCTTCCTGCTGGTGATCGGCACGTCGAAGTCGGCCACCGTGAACTCGTTCCTGGTGCTGATCAAGGTTATCGCCTTGACCGTGTTCATCGTCATTGCCCTGCCCAGCGTGCACGAAACGAATTTCCAGCCTTTCACACCCAACGGCTGGGGCAGCCCGATGGGTGGCATCGGCGTACTGGGCGCCGCCGCTTCCATTGTCTTCGCCTACATCGGTTTCGATGCCGTTTCCACCGCCGCCGAGGAAACCAAGAATCCGAACCGGAACATCCCGATCGGCCTGATCGGTTCGCTCGGCATCTGCACCGTCTATTACCTGCTGGTGAGCTATGGCGCCATCGGTTCGGTAGGTGCGCAGCCGGTGACCGGCCCGGGTGGCGTGATGCTGCAGCCGGGAACCCCGGAAATGGCGGCCGCCTGTAAAGCTTCCGAAGCGCTGGTATGCAGCAAGGAAGCCCTTGCGCATGCCCTGCGCGTGCTGCACCACAACTGGTGGGGCGACATGATCGGCTTTGCTGCGAGCATTGCCTTGCCGTCCGTGATCCTCACCATGACCTATGGCCAAACGCGCATCTTTTTCACCATGGCGCGCGACGGCTTGCTGCCGGCGTCATTCGCCAAGATCCATCCGCGCTTCCATACCCCGCATGTGATCACGCTCACCACCGGCCTGTTCGTGTCGCTGTTCGGCGCGATCTATCCGGTCGGCCAGCTTGCCGACATCACCAACTCCGGCACGCTGTTCGCGTTCATGATGGTGGCCATCGGCGTGATGGTGCTGCGCGTCACGCAGCCTGAGCGTAAGCGTCCGTTCCGCACTCCGCTGGTGTGGGTCGTGTGCCCGCTCGCGGTGGCCGGCTGTCTGCTGCTCTTCATCAACCTGCCGCTGAGGACACTGGAAGTATTCTTCGGCTGGGGCATCTTCGGCCTGGTGGTGTACTACCTCTACGGCCGTCGCAAGAGCCACCTGGCCAACGGCACCGAACCTGCCTAAGCTCGTGCGCTGCGTTATTGAGTGAATCTGATACGGCACGGTGAAACCCACCGTGCCGGCTTTCTTTCAGGGATACCTATGCTGAAACAGCTGTTCGCCCGCAAAACCGATTTTTCCGAAGATGAAAATGCGCACGGCCCTAGCCTGCGCCGGACACTCGGTCCCTGGGGCATCACCGCATTGGGCATTGGCGCGGTGATCGGCACGGGTATTTTCGTCGTGACCGGTCAGGCCGCAGCCGATCATGCGGGGCCGGCGGTACTCATCTCGTTCATCCTCGCCGCGATCTGCAGCGGCTTCTCGGCGATGTGCTATTCGGAATTCGCCACGCTGATTCCGATTTCAGGCAGTTCCTACTCCTACGCCTATGCCACCCTGGGCGAACTGGTAGCCTGGTTCATCGGCTGGAACATGGTATTGGAATACGGCATTTCCGCTTCGGCGGTGGCCGCCAGCTGGACCGGCTACTTCGTCAGCCTGCTCGACCACGTCGGCATTCATCTGCCGCCCGCGCTCACCGACGCCCCCTTTGCGTACACCAATGGCGCGCTGGTCACGACCGGGCACCTGTTCAACCTGCCCGCGGTCGCCATCGTGATGGCGCTGACCTGGGTGTGCTACATCGGCATTCGCGAATCGGCCGGCATCAACTTCTTTATGGTGCTGTTGAAGGTTGGCCTGATCATCGTGGTGGTGATCGCTGGTTATCGCTACGTCGATCCGGCCAACTGGCATCCATTCATTCCGGCGGCGCAGGGCGATCATAAATACGGCTGGGGCGGCATTTTGCGCGGTGCCGGCATGGTTTTCTTCGCCTATATCGGCTTCGAGGCCACCTCGACCGCCGCCCAGGAATGCAAAAACCCCCAACGTGATCTCCCCTTCGGCACCCTGGTATCGCTGGTCATCTGCACGGTGTTGTACCTGGCGATGGCCGCGGTGCTCACCGGGCTCGTTTCCTACACGCAACTTGGCACCCCCGAGCCGGTCGTTACCGCGATCAAGGCACACCCCGAACTTGGCTGGCTGCGCCTGATCGTGGAAATCGGCGCAATGATCGGCTTGTCGTCGGTGATCCTGGTGATGATCATCGCGCAACCACGCATCTTCATGATCATGGCACGCGATGGCTTGTTGCCCCGAATATTCAGCAGTATCCATCCGCGCCATCGCACACCGCATATCAACACGCTCATCACGGGCGGCAGCATCGCATTGCTCTCAGCCATCTTCCCGCTCGACCTGCTGGCGAACCTCACTTCGATGGGTACGCTGATCGCGTTCGTGGCGGTGTGCGCCGGCGTGCTGATCCTGCGCTATACCGCGCCGGAAATGCCCCGTACCTTCCGCGTGCCGTGGGCGCACGTTATCTGTGTGGGCGGCGTGCTGAGCTGTACCGCCCTGCTGGCCACCTTCGATTGGTTCAACTGGGCCCTGATGGTGGTCTGGACCCTGTTCGGCCTTGCGATTTATTTCACCTATGGGGTTCGCCATAGTCGCCTGCGTCTTGCCAATGACACGATAAAGGGGCAAACGTCGGTTATTTGAAGCGATCTGTCATCAATTGACGTGAACGGGCGTCAATTGACAGCTAACAGCGTTTTAATGAACTGAAGGTAATGTCTCGGATTTTTATCTTAACTTATTGAAATTTAAAGATAAAAATTTCAAGCACAAGAATTTTCCTACCCCAGCCCGCCGTATTTCCGTCAACCGGAGTATCATCGGTAGCCCGTGGGTTGATCACTTGGCAGTGGGCCCCGGATCGCGACCCGGCGCGTCAGGCCAGCTAGCTCCTCGACCTGGCGCGTCCGGGTAGCACCTTTCAGCAACACCCCTTCGTTTCTTTACAAACGCCTGTCTCGTACAGGCGTTTTTTTATGTGTGCCTAACACTTCCACAAAAAAAGCCGGCGCGAGGCCGGCCTTTGTTTGGCTCAAACGAGCTTCAAGCTTGCTTGGCGGTATGCGAGATGCACCAGCCCTTCGCCGACACTGCTTTGCCTGGGAACAATTGGCATGGCCCGTAACCCGATGCGGCAGCGGTGTAAAACTGGCAATTAGCGCAGCTATCGCCAGGCTTGTGCTTGGCATCGGTGGTCTTGCTGGCATCTTCGACGTAACCCAGCGCCTTGGCCGTAGGATCCGCATCGGAAACATGCGGCAGATCATCCGCGCGTGCGACGCGCGGCAACCCGCTGACCAGTGCTGCCGCGGCGGCGGTGCCGGCGGCAAGCTTGAGGAAACGACGGCGTGACGCGATATCTTCTTGTCCTGACATATCTACCCTCATGGCACGAAAGTCCGCCGCGGGGACTGCGGCGACGCTCCCCGCATCCTAACGCCATGCGACACACCGGGGCCCTTTCGCGAATAACTCGCATTTAGCACTTTTCCTGCCGTGCTATAGTCGCCTTCCATTTGGACGTCCATTTGCCATGAGCCAAGACCTGCCCGCCTCCATTCCCGCTGCACTGTTCTACGAGCGCGCGGACGCGATCGCCGACGCTGCGCGCGAACTGGCGCAGCAGGGTTGGACGCCCGCCACCAGCAGCAACTTTTCGATGCGCGTGGACAACGATCACGCCGCAATAACAATCTCCGGGCGCGACAAGGGCAAGCTTGGGCGCGATGACATCATGCTGGTGGACATGCACGGCAAGGCCGTCGGCACCGGCTCACGCCCCAGCGCGGAAACCGAGTTGCACACGCAGGTGTATCGCCGCTGGCCCGAAGTGAACGTGGTACTGCACACGCATTCGCGCACGCAAAGCGTGGCCTCGCGCCTGTTCGCCGCCGACGGCATCATCCGGCTGCAAGGCTGGGAACTGCAAAAGGCGATACGCGGCCACACCACCCATGAAAGCGTGCTGGACATTCCTGTCTTTCCCAACACCCAGCACATGCCCGAACTGGTGGCGCAAGTGGATGCCTGGATCGAATCGGGCAAACCGCTGCACGCCTACTTGATCAACGGCCACGGCATCTATACCTGGGGTCATGACATGGCCGAAGCGCGCCGCCACCTGGAGGCGCTGGAATTCCTGCTCGGCTGCGAACTCGATCTTAAGAGACTGAACGCATGAGCCGCCTGCGCATTTTCGACGAACAGCAGCCGCACAACCCACTCTCGGTGCACGAGGATCACGCCGGCATCGCCAGTGAGCTGGGCAAGGTCGGCGTACGCTTCGAGCAATGGGAAGCCAGCCAGCCGGTCACCCCCGGCGCCAGTCAGGAAGAAGTGATCGCCGCCTACCGCGCCGACATCGATCGCCTGATGCGCGAAGAGGGGTACCAGGCGGTCGACGTGATCAGCCTGAAGCCGGACCACCCCGATCGCGCCGCGCTGCGCCAGAAATTCTTGAGCGAGCACACCCACAGCGAGGACGAGGTGCGGTTCTTCGTCGCCGGCGCGGGCCAGTTCACCTTGCACATCGACGGCAAGGTTTATGACGTCCTGTGTGAACAGGGCGACCTGATCGGCGTACCGGACGGCACCCGGCACTGGTTCGACATGAGCGAGGCCCCCTATTTCGTGGCGATTCGCCTGTTCACCAACAAGGACGGCTGGGTGGCCAACTTCACCGGTTCCGATATCGCCCAGCAATTCCCACGGATGCGGCCACTGACCGTGGCGTAGGCTGGGATGAAATCCCAGCTTTCGCGCCGATGACGATGCTGGGACCTCCATCGCAGCCTAGGAAATCAGCCGCTTGCACCCGCGCAAGCGCACGCTAAGCTTGGGAGCCCCTCTTGCTCCCCGCTGCCATGACCGTCATCCGCGCCATCGTCACCGACATCGAAGGAACCACCAGCTCGATCAGTTTCGTCAAGGACGTGCTGTTCCCGTATGCGCGCAAGCGTCTGCCGGCCTACGTGGAGACGCATGGCGACCGGCCTGAAGTGCAACACTGGCTGCACGAAGCGGCCAAGGAGGCCGGGATCATCGAAGCGAGCCGCCAGGAAATCATCGAGCTGCTGCTGCGCTGGATCGACGAAGACCGCAAATCCACCGCCCTCAAGGCCTTGCAGGGCATGATCTGGCAAGAAGGCTACGAGACCGGCGAATACCGCTCGCACATGTACCCGGAAGTCTCCGCGCGCCTGCACGCATGGCGCGGCGAGGGCTTGCACTTGTACGTGTATTCGTCGGGCTCCGTACAGGCCCAGAAACTGCTGTTCCGCCACACCGAGTCCGGCGACCTTACCCCGCTGTTCGCAGGCTACTTCGATACCGAAACCGGTCCCAAGCGCGAACAGGTCTCCTACCAGCGTATCGTGGAGGCGATCGGCGAGCGGCCCGAGCACGTGCTGTTCCTGTCCGACGTGGAGCAGGAACTGGACGCAGCCCGCGCCGCCGGCCTGCAAACCGGCTGGCTGCTGCGGCCGCCGCTGGAGCTTCCGCCCCAGCCCAAACACCCGGCCTACACCAGCTTCGACGCCATCCAGCCCTGAGGCGACAGCCATGCGCATGCGCACCGTACTGACCGCCCTGCTCTCCTTCGCCGCCGGCGTACTGGTAATGCTGGTGGTGATCGGACACCGGCCACCACCGGAGCATGCAGCACCGAGCGTGGCAGCCAGCAGCTCGGCCCCGGCGCCTTCCGCGTCCACCAGTGATACGGAAGACAACGACAACGGCGACAATTGGCCGAGCCAGGGCCCCTCCCCCGAGCAAGTGATCTACTCCCAACCGGCCCTGCTGAGCCAGGCGGTGTCCAAACTGTCGCCACGCATACCGGACAAGACCAATCTGTACCTGGTCGCCTTCGCCGGCGATGGCGGCGAAGACGTGTTTCGCAACGAAGCCGAATACGCCGCTCAGCTGTTCACCCGGCGCTTCGGCCCTACTGCGCACGCGCTGGTGCTGGAAAACAATCCCGGGACCTTGCAGTCGCACCCGCTGGCCAGCTGGAGCAACCTCGAAGCTGCACTTGATCAGCTCAGCACCGTGATGAAGCCGGAGCAGGACATCCTGGTGCTGTACATGACTTCCCACGGCGATGAAGACCACAACCTGCTGGTCGACATGGACCCGCTGCCGTTGGACCAGATTGGCGCACCGGACCTCGCCGGCATCCTGAAAAAACGCCCGTTCAAGTGGAAAGTGGTGGTGGTGAACGCCTGCTACTCCGGCGGCTTCGTACCCGAACTGCGTGGCCCCGGCACGCTGGTGCTGACGGCTGCGCGCACGGATCGCAGTTCGTTCGGTTGTGGCAGCGATTCGGACATCACCTATTTCGGCAAAGCCTGGCTGGTGGATGCCATGAACAAGACCGACAACTTTGTCGACGCCTTCCAGCTTGCCAAGCGCGATATTTCCGATTGGGAGCAACAAGACAAGCTCACCCCGTCGGAGCCGCAGATCGACATCGGTACTGGCATCACGCAGCAGCTGGCTACGTGGCGCAAGGAAGTGAGGCCAGGACCGGCCGTGCGATTCAATCCTCCTCCGTCCTCGCAGTAGGCTGGGATGACAATCCCAGCATTACCATGCATGCATACTTGCCAAAGCTGGGATTGTCATCCCAGCCTACGCAACGCTACCCGTGCCGCTCCACCAGCACCTGCGCCACATCCGCCAACCCATATCCCCGCGCACGCAGCAACACGGTGAGATGAAACACCAGATCCGCCGCCTCACCCAACAGTTCGTCATCACCTTGCGCCACGGCGGCAAGCGCGGTCTCCACGCCTTCTTCGCCCACCTTCTGGGCAATCCGCCGTGTTCCGCCGTGGAACAGCTTGGTGGTGTAGCTGCCTTCGGGCAACTCGCTTTTGCGGCTGGCCACCAGCGCATCCAGCTGGGCCAGAAAGCCCAGCGGCGGCCGCACTTCGTTGCCGAAACAGCTGCGGGTGCCAAGGTGGCAGGTCGGCCCGTGCGGATCGGCGAGCACCAGCAAGGTATCGCCATCGCAATCGACGCGGATCGACTTCAAGTGCAACACGTTGCCCGAGCTTTCCCCCTTGGTCCACAGGCGCTGCTTGCTGCGGCTGTAGAACGTGACGATGCTGCTGGTCTGCGTCAAAGTGAGCGCCTGGTGGTCCATGTAGCCCAGCATCAGCACTTCACCGGAAAGCCAATGCTGCACAATGGCGGGCACCAGCCCTTCTGTTTTCTTCCAGTCGATCTGATTGAGATCGAGCGTATCGAAGTTGCTCACGGTTTCATTCATGGCCGGCTGTCTCCTGCAGGCGAATCACTACGCCTGCCTGCTGCAGGTAGCGCTTCAGGTCGGGTACCGCAATGGCGCCACTGTGGAAAACACTGGCCGCCAAGGCACCATCAACACGAGCCTGCGTGAACGCGTCGCGAAAATGCGCCATGGTCCCGGCCCCGCCCGAGGCGATCAACGGGACAGAACATAGCTTGCGCGCCGCCGTCAGTTGCAGCAGATCGTAGCCCTGGCGCACGCCATCCGTATCCATGCAGTTGAGTACGATTTCGCCTGCGCCACGGCGCTGTGCCTCGGTCATCCAATCCAGCGTACGCCTCGCCAGCGAACGGGTCTTGGAGGGATCGCCGGTGTACTGGCGCACGCGCCACTCGCCATCGGCGTCGCGCATGGAATCGATCCCGACCACCACGCATTGCACACCGAAAGCGGCGGCAAGTTCATCGATCAAATCGGGCCGCTCCAGGGCCGGCGAGTTGATCGACACCTTGTCCGCCCCCGCATGCAGCACTTCGCGCGCGTCCGTCACCGAGCGGATGCCGCCCGCCACGCAGAACGGAATATCGATCTCGCGCGCCACGCGTTCCACCCAGCCGCGGTCCACGCTGCGCCCTTCCGGGCTGGCGGTGATGTCGTAGAACACCAGTTCGTCCGCACCTTCGTCGCGATAGCGCAAGGCCAGGTCGACAATTTCGCCCATCACTACGTGATCGCGAAAACGCACGCCCTTGACGACCTTGCCGTCACGCACGTCCAGGCAGGGAATGATGCGTCGGCTCAGCATGCCAGGGCGTCCTCCAGCGTAAAGCGCCCTTCCAGCAGGGCGCGTCCGAGAATTACGCCACGCGCACCGGCTGCACGTGCCGCGCGAATGTCGTCCAAGCAACGCACCCCGCCGGAAGCTTGCACCGCCAACTGCGGCACCGTCTGCGCCAGATGCCGGTAAAGCTCCAGGTTGAAGCCAGCCAGCATCCCGTCGCGCTCGATGTCCGTGCATAACAAATGACGTGCACCATGCGCTGCGTACCAAGGCGCCAGCTCGTCCAGCGTGCGCGTTTCATCCGCGGTCCAACCTGCACTAGGCAAAGTCCACGTATCGTCGCGACGGCGTGTATCCAACGCGATGGTGAAGCGCTCCGCTCCGTGCTTGTTCAGCCATTCCGCTACACGCTCCGGCTCTCGAATGGCGATGCTACCCACCACTACGCGGCTCACTCCCCCATCGAAAAGCCGGCGCACATCCTCCTCCGCTCGCACTCCGCCGCCGGCCTGGACTTGCATGCCCGCCTTGGCCAGCGCCTGGATGACCGTGAGATTGGCCAGATCGCCCGCGCGTGCGCCATCAAGATCCACGACATGCAACCAACGGGCTCCGGCGTGGGCGTATTTCGCCGCCAATTCGCCTGGTGTCGACGCATATTGGGTTTCCTGGGCGTAATCGCCTTGGCGCAGACGGACCACTTGGCCGCCGCGCAGGTCGATGGCAGGGATGACTTCAAAGCTCATAACACTCCCTTTGGAACCGGTTGCCTGGCTCCCTCCCCTGCAAGCAGGGGAGGGTTGGGGTGGGGTTGCACGAGCTTGCCGCAAGGTTGAGGGCTTCACCCCACCCCAGCCCTCCCCTACTGCACGTAGAGGAGGGAGTTAATCGCGCAACGAACACATGGATCAAAGCTCAAGAAAATTCTTCAACAGCCTCGCTCCCACCCGCGCCGAGCGCTCCGGGTGAAACTGCATGCCATGAAAATTCCCGCGCGCGATCACCGCCGAAAACGCCACACCATAGTCGCTGCTCGCCAGCGTGTAATCTCCCACCGGCACCGCATAGCTGTGTACGAAGTAGGCCCAATCGCCCTCTTGCAGCTGCTTCAATAAAGGATGACTGGCAAGCGGTAACAGACGATTCCAGCCCATGTGCGGCACGCATCGTTCCGGCGCCTCTTCGAACTTGCGCACACTCGCCGGTATCAAGCCGAGGCATGCGGTATCGCCTTCCTCGGACTCATCGCATAACAGCTGCATCCCTAAGCACACACCAAGCACCGGTTGCGTCAAGGACCGGATCACATCGAGCAGGCCCAACTCGCGCAACCGCGCCATGCCTGGCGCGGCGGCACCAACGCCGGGCAGAATGACTTTATCCGCCGTACGAATGGCCTCGGCATCAGCGGTCAACGCGGCGTCCACACCAAGCCTCTGCAAGGCATAGCGCACCGATCCGATATTGGTGCCGCCCGCATCGACCAGGACCACGCTCATTACAGCGCTCCCTTCGTGCTCGGCAATTCATCGCCTTCCCGGCGCATCGCCTGGCGCAGCGCACGCGCTGTCACCTTGAAGCAGGCTTCCACCATGTGGTGCGCGTTGTCGCCCTTCACGCTGAGGTGCAGGTTCGCGCCCAAGGTGTCGCACAACGAGCGGAAAAAGTGCGGCACCAGTTCGGTGGGCACGTCACCCACCCGTTCACGCGGGAATTGCCCTTCGAAGACGAAATACGGACGCCCCGAAAGATCCAGCGCAGCCGTGGCCAGCGACTCATCCATCGGCAAGGTAAAGCCATAGCGGCCAAGGCCGCGCTTGTCGCCTAGCGCCTGGCGCAGAGCCTGTCCCAGCGCGAGCGCGCAATCCTCGATGGTGTGGTGCTCATCCACCGTGGTATCGCCATCGCAGCGCAGGTCGAGCGCAAACCCGCCGTGCTTGCCGATCTGTTCCAGCATGTGATCGAAAAAGCCCAGCCCTGTATGCGCGACGGGCTCGGCCTGGGCATCCAGGTCCACCCGAACCTTGATGCGCGTTTCCTTGGTGTGACGCAGCACTTCGGCAACGCGTGGCCGGTCAAGCAATTGGTGGGCGATTTCTCCCCAGCCAATACCCTTGGGTCCAACGCGGAAGCCACGCACCCCCAGGTTCGCGGCGAACTGCAGATCCGTTTCGCGATCGCCCACCATCGCCGATCCGGCACGAGTCCAACCGTCGTCGGCCAGGTATTCCCGCATCATGCCGATGCCGGGCTTGCGCGTGTCCAGGCCCTCATGCGGAAAACTGCGATCGATCAAGACTTCGCGGAAACGCACGCCCTGCGAGGCGAAGATGCGCATCAGCAGCTCATGCGGGCCGTCGAACTGCTCCTCAGGAAAGCTATCCGTACCCAGGCCGTCCTGGTTGGTGACCATCACCAGTTCGTAGCCCGCAGCGACGATGCGTTGCAGTGCCGCTATTACGCCGGGCAACAAGGCCAGCTTTTCGTAGCTGTCGATCTGCTCGTCGGCCGGCTCTTCGATCAGGCAGCCGTCGCGATCGACAAAAAGTATCTTGCGGTTCAAGAGATGCTCCCGAGCACTCGCGCATTTTCCTCCGGTGTACCGATGGTGATGCGCAACGCATCGCGCAGATTCGGATACTTGCGCACATCCCGCACCACGATGCCGGCCTCAAGCAAACGCCGATAGACCCCGCCGGCATCATCAAAGCGCACCGCGAGAAAATTGGCATCCGAGGGCAGCACTTCACGCACGCCAGGAAGCTCAGCCAGCGAACGGTACATGAGCCCACGCTGCTCGCGCACAGTGTCGATATGGGAACGCGCTGCGGCTTGCCCGGCTGACGACAACGCTGCCTGAGCTGCCGCAACGCAAGGCAACGGCAGCGGATACGGCGGCATGATCCGCCGGATCAGGGCGATGACTTCCGGACTGGCAATCAGGCTGCCGATCCGCGCGCCGGCCAGCGCCCAGGCCTTGGACAGGGTGCGTAGCACGACCAGGTGCTCATGGCGGCCGATCAGCTCGATCGCGCTCGGCTGATCCGAAAACTCGATATATGCCTCGTCCACGACGAGCATGGCTTTGCCGGCCAAAGCCTGCGCCACCTGTTCGATCGCCGCACGCGAAATCGACTTGCCGCTGGGATTGTTCGGCGTGCACAGAAACACCAGCTTCACCGCCGGCGTGATCGCGCCCAGCAAAGCCGGGATGTCCAGGCTGAAATCCTGCGCCAGCGGCGCTTCGATCACGGCCGCGTTCTGGATCCGCGCGCAGACCGCATACATGCCGAATGTTGGCGGCTGGATTACGACGGCATCCTCGCCCGCGCGGCAAAAGGCGCGCACCAGCAAGTCGATTGCCTCATCGCTGCCGCGCCCGACGAACAGCTGTTCACGCTGCACGCCATAGAGTTCGGCCAAGGCCTGCAACAAGGGCTGCGGCTGCGGCTCGGGATAGCGATTGCAACCCGCGCTCGCCTCGCCCACAGGTTCCCAGGCCGATTCGTTGGCATTGAGCATGATCTGCCCGCCACTGGCTTCCATACGAGCCGAGGAATACGGCTCAAGCATGCGAATTTCCGGTCGCGCCAGGTCCAGCACGCTCATAAGCTTGTCCCCAGCGCAGCCAGGCGCAGCGTAACTGCGCGACGATGTGCTTCAAGTTGTTCTGCCGCCGCCAGCGTGGCCGTGCAAGGACCAATCGCACGCAAGCCATTGGGATCCAGCTCCTGCACGGTGATCTGCTTCTGGTAGCTGGCCACCGACACACCGCTGTAACTGCGCGCGTAGCCGTAGGTGGGCAATACATGGTTGCTGCCGCTGCAGTAGTCGCCTACCGATTCGGGTGTCCACGCACCCACAAAGACCGAGCCTGCGCTTTCGATGCTGGCAACCAGCTCGCGTGCGCCGCTCACTTGCAGAATCAAATGCTCAGGCGCGTAGCGATTGCTGACTTCCACCGCCTGCGCCAGCGATTCGACTTCGATCAGCCGGCTTTGCCCCAACGCCTGTTTCGCGATCGCTCCACGCGGCAATTGCGCGCACTGGCGGTCCACTTCCGCAGCGACTTTGTCCAGCAGCGCGGCCGAAGGGCTGACCAGCACTACTTGCGAATCCGGCCCATGCTCGGCCTGCGACAGCAGGTCTGCCGCGACGAACACGGGATTGGCCTGCGCATCCGCAATCACCAGCACTTCGGAGGGACCCGCCGGCATATCGATGGCCGCGCCGTTGGGGTCGGAGGACACCTGCAATTTCGCTTCGGTCACCCAAGCGTTGCCCGGACCAAACAGCTTGTCACAACGCGGCACGCTTTCAGTGCCATAGGCCATTGCCGCGATCGCCTGCGCGCCGCCGAGCTTGAACACGCGATGCACGCCTACACTACGCGCTGCAAACAGCACGGCTTCGTCGCAAGTGCCATCCGCACGCGCCGGAGAGCACAAAACCACTTCGCGGCAGCCCGCGATACGCGCTGGCACACCCAGCATCAGCGCAGTGGACGGTAGCGGCGCGCTACCGGCCGGCACATACAAGCCGACGCGGCTGATGGGGCGAAGAACTCGTTCCACGCGCACGCCTACGGCGGTGTTCACCCCCACCGGCTGCGGCGCGGCGACACGGTGGAAAGCTTCGATGCGGGCAGCAGCTTCGCGGATGGCCGCTTTCAGTTCCGGCGCCAGCTTGGCCTCGGCAGCCGCGAATTCCGCCTCGCTGACTTCGATCGCGTCCAAGCTACAGCGATCATATCGGGCGGAAAGTTCGCGCAGCGCCGTATCGCCGTTGGCACGCACTTCGGCAACGATGCGTTCAACCCCATGGCGCAGTTCCTCCGCACGCGATTGGGCAGGCCGTGCCAGCGCATCGTTGCGCTCGGCTTCGCTTAGAGTGTTCCAGTGGATTCGTTTCATCGCCGAGGAGTCTCAAGCAAGCATCTTCTCGACCGGCAGCACGAACATCTCGCGTGCGCCGGCCTTCTTGATTTCTTCCAGTTGCCGCCAGCTCACCTCGCCGGCACATAGTGCCTGCAACATCAGCTGATCGGGTTGTCCCGCCACGGGCAACAAGGTGGGTTGCGGGCCGCCGGGCAACAGGCGAGTTACCGCATCGAGGGTGTTGCGCGAGGTCTGCAGCAGCAGCAGGCGTGATTCGCGTACCTGGATCACACCGTCCAGCCGCTTGAGCAGCAGCTCGATCATGTCGCCGCGTTCGTCCGTGGGCAGGGCTTCAGGACCGGCCAGCACGGCTTCACTTTGCAGCAGCACATCCGTCTCGCGTAACTGATTGGCGACCAGCGTGCCGCCGCTTTGCACCAGATCGCAGATCACGTCGGCGGTGCCAAGCTTCGGCGCGATTTCCACCGAACCGGCCAAAGTAAGGATGGCGGCGTCTACGCCCTGCTCCCTTAGCCAGACACCCAGCAGGCCGGGATATGAAGTGGCGATGCGCAAGCCATGCAGGTCCTTGGGATCGCCGTAGCTCATTTCCTGCGGCACGGCGATGGAGAGGCGGCAGCGACCGAAACCCAGCGAGCGCCATTCCGTCAACGATGCAGCGCCATTGCCGGCCGTGCCCTTGAACTCGTTGAGCACGTTGCGCCCAACGATGCCGAGGTCGCAGACACCTTGGGCAATCAAGCCCGGGATGTCGTCGTCGCGAACCAGCAGCAGATCCACCGGCTCGCCTTCACCGAAGCAAAACAGCTTGTCGCGGCTTTGACGAAAGCTGAGCCCGCAGCGATTGAGCAGATCCAGCGCCGGCTCGGTCAGCCGGCCGGATTTCTGCATGGCGATGCGCAGGCGGTCCCTCGGCTTCATGCGCGAGCCCTCTTTACCGCCGCACGGCTTCGCGACGCACGCGCCGCCGCCGCAAGATAGCCGCCGCTACCCTGGTTGAGATAGCGCGCCACGCGCCCGATGGTGGTGATGCTCACCGCCGTGCGCTCGTGAATTTCCCGGTAGGACACGCCCTCCAGCAAGTACGGCACCACCCGCCAGCGATCCACCAGCACCTCCAGCTCGGCCGGCGTGCACAGGTCATTGAGGAAGGCATTCATCTCTTCCGCGTTCTTCAGCGACAGCAAGGCGCGGCACAGGCTGAGCCTGGCGGACTCTTCCGGGGTTTCGGGGTCGATCGATCGGCGCTTCATAATGTACTAACACGTTAATACAGTGGAACGCATTGTAATGGTCGGCGGTGACGTGCGCAAGCCGTAGGCTGGGATGACAATCCCAGCTTCCTCGCGGGTGGCCAGGTGCTGGGATTGTCATCCCAGCCTACGCAAGGCAGCGGGTATGATGTCCAGCAGGGCGGTACCCCGCCCCGACAAGGAGACGTTATGACTTATGGAATTGCTTCCCCGGCGGTGCGCCCTGCCGCTCACCTGATGATCGTTGCAGTTTTCGCCTTTGCTGTCGTTTGCGGAGCTGCCCAGTTCTGGCGCGCGGACCTGGATCCCGTTGCCGTACCATTGAGCATCTATCTCACCGGTTCCGGTGGCGCCTACGTCCGCATGACGTATTACCTGATGGGCGTAGCGCTGTTGTTCTTCGCCCTGAGCACGTATCGTGCAACGCCGCCGCCGTTGCGCAGCGGCCTGGCCTTGGTGCTGTTTGCCGTGCCTGGCGTGCTGCTACCCGTCGTGGCGGCCACCGAGCTTTTCAAAGGCACGGCGCATGAAAACCTGGCCGGCCTGATTCACGGCCTGGCGGCGCAGTCGACCTTTCTGATGCTGAGCTTCGGCATGCTGCTGCTTTCCAGCCGCTGGCGTCGCGATGCCCGCCTGGGCATAAGCCGTTTTGCCGGCCGGATGCTCGCGTGGCTGGCAACGATCGTGCTGTGGCTGCAAATGTTCCTGCCCAAGCTCCCACACGGACTGATGCAGAAGCTGGCGATCGTACTGATACTGCTATGGCTAGGCTGGGCCGCACGTCAGTTGCTGCGCGCGACCCAGCGTTTGCGCGGGCGTGCTTAGGCGCCCGCGAACACCCGCTGCTGCACCAGCTCGCACACGGTACGCACATCGCCATCCATCGCACGGTCGCGATGCATGAAGCCGATCTGCTTGCGCAGGGTTTCGTACGCCTTGCGCACCGCTTCGCCAGCGTGGAATTCGCCCACTTCCGCCAGCGCGGCGGTGAGCTGCTTTACTTCCTCGGCGAACTGCGCGTAATGCGCATGGTCTTCGCGCGGCGCGTTGCTGACCTTGGAAGCCAGCGCCTGCCAGTCACCTTGCGCCGCAAGTCGGCGGGCGGCGTTGAGCATTTCCTGGCGATAGTCCAGCGCCTGTGCGGCGGTGTACAGCTCCAACGCCAGCACGTGGCTCAAGTCTTCGGTCATTTCCAGCACGTGGCGCGCCTCGTTGGCGCCCATGGATACGTGATCCTCGGCATTGGCGCTGGTGGGCACCGAATACACGCTGGCCGGATGGGCACGCGTGGCCAGGTCGTTCACCAGCGCAGCGGCCGTGTACTGCACGATCATGAAGCCCGAATCGGTGCCATCCTCATTGCCGGTCAGGAAGGCCGGCAGGCCGTCGTTCGTGGCCGGATCGACCAGCTTGTTGAGACGGCGCTCGGAGATCGAGGCCAGCACCGGAATCGCTGCCTTCACATAGCTCATCGCCAGCGCCAGTGGCATGCCATGGAAATGGCCGGCGGAAATCACCTGTTCCTCGATGTATTTGGCGTCGGTGTTGTCCGGGAAGATCAGCGGATTGTCGGTGACCGCGTTCAACTCGATATCGATGATGCGGCAGGCCTGCGCCCAGGCATCGCGCACCGCCCCATGTACCTGCGGCATGCAGCGCAAGCAATACGCATCCTGCGGCTGATGCTTCTTGCCACCCTTGAACGGCAGGAAGCGGCTGTAGAACGCCTCGCGGCCATGGCGCTGGTTGGCGGGCACCCAGTCCCAGCCGATGTCGAAGCTCAGGGCCTGATCTTCCGGCTTGCTCCATGCCTCGGTGCTCCAGGGGCGGAAGCGCGGCACCAGGTGGTACGGGATATCGACCAGGGTGGAGCCGGCCAGCAGGTCACGCACGTGGTCCGCTGTCTGCACCTGGCCCGGGTGCGGGCGCAGCGCATGCACTTCCGGGCGCAGGGCGCCGCTGCGGCCGGCAAAGGCGTCCAGGGTCATCGAGGCGGCGAGATCCGCCACACCGAGCAGATATTCCAGCGTATCGAGCGCTAGCACTGCGGTGGCCAGCATCTGCGCCGTGCCGTTGTTGAGCGCCAGGCCTTCTTTGAAGGACAGGCGGATCGGCTTGAGGCCGGCGCGCTGCAGCGCTTCCGCGCCCGGCAGGCGCTCGCCCTGGTAAAAGGCCTCGCCTCCACCTAGCAGCACAATCGCCAGATGCGATAGCGGCGCCAAGTCGCCACTCGCGCCCACCGAACCCTTTTCCGGCACGACCGGAATCACTTCGCAATTGAGCAGTTCCGTCAGCGCTTCCAGCGTCTCCACGCGAATGCCGGAATGGCCGCGCATCAAGGTATTGATGCGGATCACCAGCAGCGCGCGCACCACCTCGGTGGAAAACGGCTTGCCCACGCACACCGCGTGAGTGGTGATCAGGTTGTGCTGCAGCTCTTCCAGCAGGGTGCCTTCGGGCTTGTGCGGATTGCCGCCGGGCAGCTCGTCACGCAAACGATAAGCGCCCAGCAACTTGTCCGCATTGCTGCCGAAACCGGTAGTGACACCATAGGTCGGCTCACCGCAGCTCACCTTCTCCGCCAGGAAATCCGCCGTGCGCCGCACTCGCGTGAGTTGATCCGGATCGAGCCGCACACCGTAGCCGTGGCGCGCAACGGCAACGAGTTGTTGCCGGCTGAGGCTGTTGCCGTCGAGGAGAATAGTCTGTTTCACAAAGGCTCCAACGTGTTTTCATGCCGCACAAGCGGAAATTGGTGGCTCAATCCTGCACATTTTCCCAGAGATCACACCATGCGGGGTTGGCGGTCTCAATCATTTCGAGCTTCCATGCGCGGGTCCATTTCTTCAGTTGCTTTTCGCGGGCTATCGCAGAAGGGAAATCGGGATGGAACTCAAACCAAACCAACCGCTTTACGCTGTAGCGTTTGGTAAAGCCATCAACCAAACCCTCGCGGTGCTGCCATACGCGAAACTTAAGATTTCCTGTTACGCCGACATACAACGTGCCGCGCTCGGCACTAGCCATGATGTAAACGGCGGGTTGCCGTGAAGCCATCCATGCCTCCATTCATCCGTGATCGACATCCCTGGAGCAATGCCCATATCCCTCAAGGCCGTCATTCCCGCGCAAGCGGGAATCCATCCTGCCCTTTGCCGCATCCTTAAAATGGATTCCCGCTTGCGCGGGAATGACGGCAAGGAGGGCTGAGGCGCAACTCCGCCAGCTTCACCCCATCACCGCTGCCTGCTCCAGCTCCACCCGCAACGTCTTCACCAGCTCCGTCCGGGCCACCTCGAACTGATCCTCGCGGCGCAGATCCTTCACCGTCACCACGCCCTTCGCCAGCTCGTCCTCACCCAGCACAAGCACAAAGCGAATGCCCGCACGGTCGGCGTACTTGAACTGCTTGCCGAGCTTGCCGCCGTCCAGCACCACTTCCGTGGCGATGCCGGCGGTACGCAGTTCGCTGGCCACCGCCAGGTAGGCTGGCAACTGCGCGGCATCCATCTGCGTGACGAGCACGTCCACCGTGCTGCGCGCGGTGTGAATCAGGCCGGCATCGCGCAGCTGCCAGTACAGGCGCGTCAGGCCGATGGAAATGCCCACGCCCGGCAGGTGCGACTTGGTGTACTGGCCGGCCAGGTTCTCGTAGCGGCCACCGGAGCAGATCGAGCCGATCTGCGGATGGTCGTTCAGCGTGGTCTCGTAGACCGTGCCGGTGTAGTAATCCAGGCCGCGCGCGATCGACAGATTCAAGGCGTAGTGCGTTTCCGGCACGCCGAAATCGCGGATCAGGCCCAGCACTTCTTTCAGCTCGGCACGGCCCTGCTCCATCACTTCCGGCCCGGACCCGAGCGCATCGAGCTTGGCGAGCGCATCCTGCAACGACGTGGAACGCACCTGCACGAAATCGAGGATCTTCTGCGCAACCTCGGCGCTCAGCCCGAAGGCCTCGCCGGTAAGCGTGTCGCGCACGTAATCGGCGCCGCGCTTGTCCAGCTTATCCACCTCGCGCAGCACCAGCGTCTGCTGCTCCGGATCGGTCACGCCCAGGCTTTCGAAATAGCCGCGCATCAGCTTGCGGTTGTTGAGCTGGATAGTGAACGCGCCGATGTTCAGCTCACGGAACACGCTATAGATCACCGCCGGCACTTCGGCGTCATAACGGATCGACAGGCTGTCCTTGCCGATCACGTCGACGTCGCACTGGTAGAACTCGCGGAAGCGCCCACGCTGCGCACGTTCGCCACGGTATACCCGCTGCATCTGGTAGCGGCGGAAGGGAAAACTGAGATCGTGCTCGTGCTCGGCCACATAGCGGGCGAGCGGTACGGTAAGGTCGAAGCGCAAGGCCATTTCGGGCTTCTCCCCCTGCTCCAGCGAGCCGGTGGACTGCACAAAATACACTTGCCGTTCGGTCTCGCCGCCGGTCTTGGTCAACAGCACGTCCGAATACTCGATCACCGGCGTCTCCACCGGCAGGAAGCCGAAGCGCTCGTAGTTGCGACGGATCACGTCGAGCATGCGCTGGAAAGCAATCTGGTCGAGCGGCAGCAGCTCGAGCACGCCGGGCATGGTGCGGGCCTGGGTAAGCGCCATGGAATCCTCTGCTTAAGGGTGGAAACGTCGCGGAACGACAGCCCAATAGGGTAACAGATGCACCCGCCTGCCCCTGCGCCGGGCACGGGCGCCGTGCCGCCGTCGACCACCGCCGCACCTGTTGCCAAGCTCAGCCGGGACCGTTAAGATACGCGGCTCCCGCGGGGTGTAGCTCAGCCTGGTAGAGCGCTACGTTCGGGACGTAGAAGTCGCATGTTCGAATCATGTCACCCCGACCAAAAAATCAGGCACTTACGTCGCCTGTTCATGAAAAGCCCGCCCTAGAAAGCGGGCTTTTTTTGTACCCATGTGTCCCGAAAATGTCCCGTACATATCTGCGGCATACCTACCGTATATCCGCTTCTACGGCCTGAAAATGTCCCGTCATCCGCAGCTCCTTATCCCTGCCCACCACGTGTCGCACCAACTATCGCCCTGGCTCTAGTGCGGGTGCCGGTGGTGCCTGAACACCGTTCCGGCAATGCTTGAACACGGCGCTGGTGTTGATAGCCGGTAGATGTCTACTGGGTCTTGTATCTACCAGAAGCTGCCGCTCGCGTTTGAGCCGCGACCGTCAGCATCAGGGTGTTTGCCGCCACCGGAAACGAACCAAATCTGCCGTAACTTATTTCACTAGCACAGCGCCTGAGCGGTGCGCTCTAAAGTGTGTACGATGCACTCAGGCACACTAGCCCCGCCTCCTCCAAGACGACTTCCACCATGATCGAACGTCTGTACATCCACAACTTCCGCTGCCTAGAGAACTTCGAGTTCAAGCCCGGTGGCGCACCTTCGGTGCTGCTGATAGGTAAGAACGGTAGCGGCAAGTCCACACTCGCCAAGGCCTTGAACGTGCTGCAGCGCATAGGCCGCGGTGTGACGCGAACTGGCGAACTCGTTAAGCCTGCCGATTGCACGCAGGGTCGCAAGGATGTGCCAATACGTTTCTCGATCGAGGTCCGCCTAGCCGACCGCCTGTATGTCTACACGCTGGCGCTTGAATTGCCCGATCGATTCAAGGAGTTTCGTGTACTCGAAGAATCGCTGCACTTAGACGGCCAAGAGATATACACGCGCCACCAGGCTCAGGTGAGCATCCCCCCCCGCGGCAACAAGGTAGGGGCGCAGTTCAGTATCGACTGGCATGTAATCGCGTTGAATGTGATCCAAGACCCTGTGTTTAGCCGCACGCTGTCCACCCTCCGCGAATGGCTGGCCGGCATGGTGCTGCTGGCACCTGTACCTTCGATGATGACGGGCGATTCGAAGGACGAGTCGTTGCAGCCGTTGGCCGATGGCGGAAATTTTGGCGACTGGATGGCTGGGCTACTGGCCCAGTACCCGGCGGCCTACAACGACATTGTGAGCTATCTGCGCGACGTGCTGCCTGACCTACACCAGTTCCGCAACGTGCCCATTGGTCGTGATGCCAAGACGCTGATGGTTGACTTCCGCACGCCGCCAGCAGGCCACCTGGAACTGGATTTCGACGTACTTTCCGATGGCGAGAAGTGCCTCTTCCTTGGAGCAGTCCTGATAGCAGCCAACAAGGCATACGGCCCTCTGTTGGCGTTCTGGGACGAGCCGGACAGCCATTTGTCTATGGCCGAGGTGCGCCAGTTTGCGGTGGCCCTAAGGCGCGCCTTCGACAAAGGCGGGCAGGTCATCATCACATCGCACAACGCGGAAACCATTCGCAGCTTCTCGGACGACAACACCTGGGTGCTGGACCGGCAGGGCCATCTGGAACCCTCGGGTATCCGGCCACTGGCCGATCTACAGGTGCGGGGCGACCTAATTCGGACATTGCTCTCTGGCGAGCTGGCCTCATGAGCAACAAGTATCTCGATCACCTGCAGGTGCTTGTAGAGGACGATGCCAACCGACAACTGATCAATGGCATGAACCAGCATCACTCGCTGCAGCCGCGGAGGCTGCAAGTGCTCCCGCCTGCCGGCGGATGGAAGTTCGTTCTGGACACCTTGACCGACCCAGCGACGATTCGGGAGATTACCGACTTCGGCAAACGACACCTTCTGTTGCTCATCGATTTCGACGACCAATTTGCCGATCGCTGGGCTCTCTACGAGAAACACAAGGCAGCCATGATCCCCGACGTTTCAAATCGCATCTATCTGCTGGGCTGCTTGCATGAACCCGAGAAACTGAAGGCTGCCTTCAATCACGGCAAGTCATTTGAGCAGTTAGGCCGTGAACTGTCGGATGACTGTGCGCCTCCGCCTGCCCAGAATCTCTGGCAACACGCGCACTTGCAGCACAACGCGATTGAATTGAACCGGTTGGTGACCCAGGTCAAGCCCTTCCTGTTCACGCCATAGCTCTGACCGGAATCCGCACTCTAGCACCGATCAATCGAATCATTCGATTGTGATCAACACACCAGCATCGTAACCAGCACGAGGCTACCGGCCGCAACCAGCCCTCCGGTGCCCCCCTGGGATCACAAGCGGTCATGACCAGAAGCTTAGAGAGCGCACGGGCCGGAAATTCCGTGCATACCAACGATGGACGTGGCGAGAGCAAAAAAACGGAGGGACAAGTCCCTCCGGATAGACACCATTATGTAACGCGTTACAAATTACAGGTTCGCGGTAATCGAGCCGATGACCTTATCACTCTGCTTGAACTGCACAACCATCGGAACTACGACAAGACGCCCATTGCTCTCGGCGCGCACGATCTTTCCGTACACAGCGGTCGACACTTGAATGTGCGTCACGTAGCTCTCAATCTCTCGCGCCTTGCCTTCGTCGGCAACCGGCAGGCTGTCAAACGTGGCATTCGGTGTGAAAACAAACTGCCCTAATGAGGAGTTGCCGAACTCAAGCGTGGTCGGGAACGCCTTGTGCACCAGGTCGTAGTGCTGAAGGCCATTGACGATGTTGAAGAAGACGTAGGGATGCGCCTTGGCATTGGCAACCTCGCCGTCGAATATAGGCTTCTTCGCAGCGACCGCGCTCCGGTGTTGGAATACATCGCCACCGGCGATATTCCCTGCGATGCCTTCGTAATCGATGGTCTGCCCTGAGTAAGCATACCAATACGCCTTGGCTTGCTCGATGTTGATGCTCGTCAGGTTCACAAAATCCGACAAAGAGTGCGTGAAATCTTGGGCGTCCAGCAGATCCTCGCTCGAAGGAACGCACATCGCTCGTGTCATGCCACGGCCACCAGCCTCAATAACGCGATTCGCAGCTTGTGCGCTCGATGCCTTGAAGACCATTGTGTTGTCATCCTTCCTCTTTACACCGATATCGGGAAGATCAACGACATGAGTAATACCCTGATGGTCATATTGGGACATGGCAGTAGGAACGAACTGCACTGTGCACTGGTAGTCAAGCTTTTGTCCTGTGTCTGAATTCATCACCACCTTCATGCCGTGCACATCCCAAAAGCCAACGGCGCGCATCTTCGCGATGGCCCTATCCCGGTCTTCTGTCGTGGCAATGTGCGGTGTAGACGCGTCATGGTTAAGCGATGTATCGCCACGAGCCTCTCCCTGGTTGTTCCCACCTCCGCAAGCACTCAGTCCCAAAGCACCTGAGGCCACGACAGCCAACAACAACATGTTCCTGTTCGAAGCCATTTTTCCCTGCTCCTATCACGATGTCAGTGACAAATAGGCCGCCAATCAGGGAGGCGACCGCCTCCGCGTGAGATCCGAAGCCATCAGCCCGCACCCTTAGTGCAGCCGGCAGACGTCACGCATAGTGGCCAATGTAGCTAATGACCATGGATATGTCACTTATAGTGCGTGATCTTATAGAGCGTGGCCTGATAGTGAATAGCGCACCTAGCATCCATGTCCTTCCCCAAGGAGATGGCGATGCCGACCGATCCGCGCGTGCAATTTGGGCTTCGGCTCGCCGAGGTTCGAAAGCGCAGACAGTGGTCACAGGAACACCTGGCCCTGCAAAGCGGCTTGGCTCGCAGCTATGTCAGTGGCGTGGAGCGAGGACTGCGCAACATCGCGTTGCTCAATATTGTGAAGTTGGCCGACACCCTTGGAGTCTCGCCGGCTGAACTCCTCGAACCGCCTACTCACCATGTGGAACGGAAGCCTGGCGTCGTGCCCAAACGGTCGCGGTAAGGCGCACTTTGTGTCCTCTCAATTTCTATCACTGTTTGTGGTGCTTTTCCCTACCACCCCAGAAGCGTTTCTACGGCGCGGTGATGGGCGAAGTGTGGTCGGGTAAGGGGCAGGCGGTGGGCGGCAGCTCTCGGCCGTCCACGGGCTGTCCCTTAGCCGTCCACACGGTGGCCGTAGGCCATCGTCCATCAGCGCGTCCGGTTCGCGCGCGTATCGCTAAAGTAGATCCGGAGCGGTGTTCTACCTGCGTGGCCGAAGGCCACGCGGGTCAATGCCGCGCGACGGCGTAGCCGTCGCACGTCATCGACCGTGCTTTGGGTTTTAGTGATGGTTAGTAATGATGGTTCTATGGGGTGACACAGCTTTGGCAGGGGGCTCCCATGACACTGATGTCAGGGTCCCCCTGGCAAATTGCCCCCTGTCAATTTGACGGGGGTATCGATAATGCCAGGGTATACAGGTTACTGGTCTGGGCGTTGCTCCCCGGTCGGGGCTGACTCTTCACACTGACCAATCCTGCGTCTTGCAGGGCGCGGATCACTCGCTGGACCGTCCTCGTGGATGAGCACGATTTCGCGGCCAGTAGCCTGACACTAGGCCAGCACTTGCCGTTGTCGTCGGAGTGATCAGCCAAGGCTAGCAACACCACTTTTTGGGCTGGTGGAAGCGCTTGCTGCCAGGCCCAGTGAGAAGCCTTAACGCTCATAGCCCACCCCCATTCGCTTCCTGGAGTTGGGACTTAGTCATGTTTCACCTCCACCTTCCTGGGCCGCCCCCGTCGGCGACGCGGCTGGGGTTCAGGCTTGGGATCGCTGGGGCACAGCGCGTCAATGAATCGGTGAATGTCCTCCACCCTCACCATGTTTCTGCCATCAACCTTGACCAGCGGCAGCGGAAACCGATGGCGGGCAATGCGAAGGCCGGCCGCTCGAGCCGGGTTGGCAGGCGGCGGCAACGCCAAGAATTCAGGGGCGTAGAGAGCTTCCGCTGGAGTGACCAGGCGGCGCGACTGCGTCGCAAAAACAGGATTGGACTGCATGATCTTGCCTCGCTGAGAGAGGCCGCCGCGCGGAACGCGCGCAAAGAATGCCGCCGCGCTACGCGCGCAGCGGCCAGAGATAGAAATGGTCTGGCTTACGCTGCGCTGGATGCGGCGTAAGCAGCCACCCGTGAGGTGGCAAGGCGAGGCTGAATCATGATTGTGACGGCCGCCAAGGCGGCCAGCATGCGCGCCACGATGGTGCGGGCGCGATCTTGAGCGGCCTGTGCTGCAGTGACGCAAGTCGCGGCTAGCAAAGCCAATGCACGAACTTCGGCGGCTCGAATTTCTGGGCGCTCGGACGGAGCGGGAGTGCTTGCCGCAATGAGGCGCGCTGACACTGGTGCACCCCAATTAACAACGTCGCGTAAGACCGACGGCGGCAATGACCCGAAAACCGACATGCCGATCGTGGCGCCCAGAGTCACCGAGTCGAGCCCGAGTCCGTGGCTCGACCTATACCAGAGTCCCCAGCCTGCAAGGGCTAAAGCGAGACACCGAAGGACACAGTAAGCGAGCCGAACGTCCTTCCACGGCTGAGGAAACGCAAACAAACGGGCCACATCGTCCGCCTTTCGGGGGCGACGAGCGTGAGGTCGAGCAGCGCGACGGGGCTGGATCGATGGCATAGCTCCATTATATCAAACCCCGTCGTAAAAAAGCTCTTGATAATCTTTAAATATCCAAACATATGATTATTTTTATTCTATATTCCTAATTACGCACCAAGTGCACACCATCTACGCATTAAACATGCACTATCTAAATACCATATTCGCACTATGTAGGCACCATGCGCACACCATGAGCGCGCACCATCTGCGCATTAAACTCGCATCATCTAAATACTATCCTCGCACCATGTAGGCACCATGTGCATATCATGCGCGCACCAATTACCAGCCCAGCAGTCAACAAGACCAATCAGAGCACGGGTAAGCCGGACCGTTAGTTATCACTCTTCTCACCCCTACCTGCAGCGCCTGCCTTGATAAGCAAAATCAGAGCCGCCGTTATCACGGCGGCAAGGACCGCCGACGATGCGAGGTGGTCTTGGGCGTACACAGGTTGGGCTGATTGATCGTCGCCCATGACCCCCTCAATGAAGCCCAGCGCGTCATGTAACTCGCCAATGTCCTCGCTGAAGAGCCAGATGAACAGCCAAAACATGAGGAACAGCAGCATCAGACCACCTCACGCCGCCGCCAACGTCGACGGGCCGCCTTGGTTTTGTAGCGGGCTAGAACACGATCAGCGGCCGCGAGCAGCGCAGCCAGTACATCGGGTGGGCAATCCGCCGAGTCATTCACTTCGCTTGCTTGTGTCATTTGCTTACCTTTCGTTAGGTGTGTTGTTGAAGGCTTGCCGTGATGTTCACGCATCACGGCAAGCCGCTTAGAAATCCATGTCTTTATCGTCGTCTATCCGCTGATACCGAGCGAACTGCGATCGCCTTTGATGTAAATCGCTGCCCTGCTCTTCCATATCGGCCCGTGCTTCGCAGCACTGTAACTCCGTCGGAGCGGCCTCGGCCGCTGCCCGCTCGGCCTTGTTCTCGGCATCACTGCACCGTCGCTCCTGTTCGGCATCGATCTTCTTCTCTGCAGCCGCTTCGACGGCGTCGCGCAGCGCAGTGCCTTCCATGCAGCGGCCGCTCGTCATCATCCGAGCCTATATCCCGCATCGAACTGCACGAAAACCACGTCATCGCCATCATCCACCCCGCAAATCACGATCGCGGAAAACTCCTCGCCGAACATCGTCCGGTCTTTATCCCACTGTTCCTGAAACGCTAAAAAATCGCGATTCAAGTCCTGATTCATTTCTTTGATTTCCTGCATGGTTGGCACCTTCACGCGCAACTCGATGCAGACTTGGCGCAAGCGGTTCCAAGCCATCGCTTGCCGATCACCATCCGGGACCCAATCGATCAGATCATTGCGTGTAAATGCCTTGTATTCATTTTTCTCGCCCATGGCTCACCCCTTCACCTCAGGACCGCCGTCACGGTCGCGCTCCTGCCGATGCTGCGGCTGTGATTGCCTTGAGGCGTCGGCCACGCCTTCGTTCGGTCTAGCCATCTTGGCTTTCTCCTTTTTTTGAGTTGACTCATCAGGTTTCGATCGCGCATCGCCTGCCCTCGTCCGCCACTTCTGGATGAGGTCAGCAAGTGGGTTTTCGTCTTTCCTCTTTTGCTTCTCGGCATCTTCCCGCCTGCGCCGCTCCGCACCCAGATCGATGCCGTTAGCCGGCCGCGACGCGGCCGACGCAGGCATGTCGTTCGCTGTATCCGGCCCGGGGTCAGCCACCTGAACCCTGCTGATTTCGGCGCACTCCAATGCCTCCGCTTCCGGCCGCATAGCATCGATCAATCCATGCGCCCAGCGTGCCGCCGAATTGACCACGTGGCGTGCCAGCGCCACAGCACGCTCATGCATCCGGCCACGCCGACTGACAATCTGCCCGGCGCGGCGATCCATCTGCGTAGCATGCACGCCAATATGAACTTGCGCCGGACGATCGAGCGCGATGGCCTCGGCTAGGTCGCCGCGCTCAAACGCGGCATCCTGTTGGGCAAGCAAGGAGCGGTGATCGATCCGTGCCGCGCTACCAGCCTTTTCCAACGCGGCGTTGGCCAGCACAGTCCAACGCTCGCGGAGCGCAGCGATTTCATCCGCAGCAGAATCAAGGCCGAGCGTTTTACGCTTCGTGTCAGAAAGCTCTAGCGCGCATTTCTCGCCTAACCCGTCCGACCCGATCATGCGCGTTGTGCAAAGGAGGTGCGCGTGATGATTACGATCATCGCCACCCCGCGACGGCGCATGAATCGCCACATCAACAGCCACTCCGAAGCGCTCAACCAACACACCGGCGAAATCGCGGGCAAGGTCGGCGCGCTCCTCGGCGCCCAACTCGGACGGCAGCGCGAGGACCCACTCCCTCGCGGTGCGCGCGTCCTTCCGCTTCTCGGCCGCCTCGGCCGCATTCCAAAGCGATGCACGGTCGCGAGCGAATTGGCTCGCGTCGGCCGGCGCCAAGATAGTCGTAGCCACCACCCCAGAGCGGCGGGTGAAATCGAAGACCTGCGCTGTGCGCTGGTCTTCGAGTTTCACTCCTGCGCGATAAGCCGCCGCCGCCACCGACGAACGTCCGGTGGAACGGCTAAGCGGCTTGGTCGTGGCGTGATAGATAGCGATAGCGGCGCGCTCGTTTTTTGATCTTGGCTCTGGCTTTGCTTTTCGCTTCTGCCGCCGGCAGGCCGCACGGACTTGGCGAAGCCAAGTCGTAAGTGCGCCCTTGCTCGCCTTTGGCGGCCGCAGGGGAGCAAAAGCTTGACCTCATAATGTCTCCGGAGATAGCGTAATTGCAACCATTTAGACGCCTATATATCTAAATGAAATTGCGGACATATTGTAGATATACCGGAGATACACGATGAGCGAACAAAACAACTCACTACAGGCCAAAATCGACCGGACCACCGCGAAACTTGCTGCCTTGAAGGCACAGCAACAAGCGCGCGAGGCACGAGAAAAGGCAAGACGAACAGGCGAAGCACGTGCAATTCGAAACAGAGCCTTGATGCTCTGGGGAGTCGCTTTGGAGCGAGCGATGCTAGCAACACCCAAACGGATCGACTCTCTTCGCACCATCTTGGAAGAGCACTTGACCCGAGAAAATGAGCGCACTGCTGCACTCAGCTTTTTGGACGCAATCAGACCAGCCAGCACCCACCAGTCAGAGGAGTCAACCGATGAAAAATAGCACCAGTATTTATATACGTGAGACGGGTATCACTAAGGATGCTCTGATCTATTCTGCTTTGGGCGTCAAAATGTAACGGCGTATCGGTGCGGGGGTGA
>NZ_BSOA01000038.1 GCF_030160275.1 Dyella flagellata | reverse complement strand
TCCTGCTCCAGGACCGAGCAGGATTTGCGAAACCCAGCTGAGACTCGACGCTAATCAGGTGCAAGCAGGGGAGGGAGCTGGATATCGCGCACAGTCCATGCGGGAACCGTCCATTCATTAGAGAACTTTCATGCCCGATCGTTTTGTCGTCAGCGCTTTCGTTGCCTTGGTCGAGAGCGGGAAATACATCGAAGCGTTGCAGCGCTTCTACCATCTTGACGCCGTCGTATGGGAGAACCAGCAGCAGTCTCGCACCGGCCTGGATGCGTTGATCGAGAACGAGCAGCGGGTACTGAATACCTTCACTACGGTCACGGGACGCGCCGTGACGGTGCTGGTCGATGGCGATCAGGTATGCATCAACTGGCGATTCGATTTCTTCCGCGACACCCTGCATCTGACCCTCGACGAACTGGCCGTTCAGCAGTGGATCGACGGCAGGATCGTGCGCGAACGCTTCTACTACGATCCTGCCCAGTTGCGGCCAGATGCCGGGCAAGCCATGGGCGAGGGCAACGAGCCGAGGGTGTCATCGGCGCGAGCATAGAGTTGCCGTTGCGCCTGGCAAAACCCTGGAAATACAGAGTGCGCTGGACTGAATCGTGCGGATCGCTTCACGCTTGAACTACCTGCCAAACCTCTGACGCTTTTCCATCGAGCGCCTCCGTGTGGGGATCGTCCGCGCTTTTAGGTGTCCGTGAAATCGGGACTAGTCCGATGACGTTTCAAGCTCGGCGCCAAGTCTGCGCCCAGCGCAGCATTCCCGATCAAGGACTGCTCTTGCGTCCGTGCCCCAAAAAAGTGAGACGCTCGGTCAATCCATCGGTGTGAATCTCGGCTATCATCGCGCACGGCATTGAAACCGATAACCAGTTCACGAAATGAACCGCCATTTGACGAAAGTTGATGGCGGCGCATGGTTGCACCCAGGGGGAAAGAATGCATCGCCGTGTTCAAGTCATCCCGGATCTGTGCAGGTCCGGGCTTAGCTTGTTGTTGTCTGTTCAAAGCGAGCATCCCCGCCAACGTGCGGCGCCCCGTCCAAGCCGACGCATCAACGCCAGCCTTCACGGAGGACGGGTGATCCCTACCGTGTGACCAAGACGCAGCCATCGCGTCCGCTGGCCTTTTCATTTTTCGCCCGAGGCGTCGCCATTCGGGCCTCTCTTTCTGACCAACAAAACGAGCCATGAAGGCTCGCTACAGGGGCTGTTGCATGAATCGTATTTACCGCCTTGTTTTCAATCGCACGCTTGGTGTGCTGCAGGTGGCGTCGGAACTGACGAACGCGTCTTGCGGCGCCATCGTCGGTGGTGCGGATGCCGGTGCGAAGCCCGGGTTGAAGTCGCGGCTACTCGCGTTGATGGTGTGCATGGCGTTGGGTCTGGCTGCATCGCCAGCATGGGGACAGACTGGCAGCGGCGGCGGAAACGGCGGCAATGGCGCATCCGGCAGTACACCGGGAACAGGCGGCATGGGTGCGGTGACGACCGGAACCTATGCCAATTCCGGTGGTGCCGGCGGCTCCACCGGTGCGGGCTCATCCGGGCTGGGGGCGGGAGGAAGCGGAGGACGGGGTGGAGCCGGCGGTACCTACTATGTCGGAGGCGGAGGTGGTGCCAGTGGTGCGGGCGGTGGCCTGGGCAGTCACGGATATGGCGGCGGAGGCGGTGGTGGCGGCGCTTACGTAGGAGCCCCTGAGACTGCTAGCGGCGGTGGTGGCGGCGGTGGTGGTGGTGTAGGGAGGTCCTTGTCCGGCGGGCTCTTTACCAATTCCGGTACCGTTAACGGCGGCAACGGCGGCAATGGTGGCAATAGCTACCTCAACGCGTTCAGTGGCGGCGGCGGTGGCGGCGGTGCCGGAATCTATGCCAACGGTACCCGGATCACCAACACTAGCTTCATCAACGGCGGCAACGGCGGCAACGCTGGCACCAATAGCAACGGTTACGGAGGCGGCGGTAGCGGCAGCGGTGGCGCTGCCCTGGTCGGCGCCGGTTTCTCGATGAACAATAGCGGCACGATAAGGGGCGGCGCCGGCGCTAATGGCTATGGTCAGCCCTTCCAGAACGCCGGCTCTGGCGGCCGCGGCGGCGATGGCATCGACGGCAGCGCAGGCGCCTATATTTCCAATACCTCGATGATCTCCGGTGGCGTGGGTGGCAACGGCGTCGTTGGCATGTCCAGGACGGGCGCGGGCGGCGCGGGCGGCACCGGTGTTTCGATCACCGCCGGCAGCGGGGCTGAAATCGTCAATCTAGCTGTCATTGTCGGCGGTAATGGCGGCACGGGCGGCGGCGCAGGCGGCATTGGCATCGTGTCCAACGGCAACTTGACCGTATTCAATGCCGGCGTCATTCAAGGTGGTGCCACTGACGGTTCGGGCGCGCTTGCCAATGCGATCAGCTTCTCCGGCGGCGGCAATGAACTGGTGATCGAACCGGGCGCCAGCTTCAACGGCAACGTGGTTAGCAGCAGCGGCACTACCAACGGCGGCGATACGCTCGCATTGGGAGGAGCTGGCAATAGCAGCTTCGATGTTTCGCAAATCGGCAGCGCGTTCCAGGGTTTTGCGCAGTACGTAAAGCGGGACGCCAGCACCTGGACTTTGACGAACGCCACCTCAGCGACCACATCGTGGGCATTGGATGGCGGCACGCTGGCGGTTTCCAGCGATGCCAACCTGGGCGCCAGCGCGGGCACGCTGACGTTCAATGGCGGTACGCTGGAGGCCACGCAATGGTTCACCACCAGTCGCAACATGTTGCTAGGTGCGGGCGGTGGCGACTTCTCCGTCGATACCTCGGTGATATTTCAGGATGACGGCGTCATCGACGGCGTGGGCGCGCTGATCAAAACCGGTGGCGGTATGTTGAGGCTCACCGGCACGAATCTCTACACCGGCGGCACGACGATCAATGCGGGCACGCTGGCGATTTCCAGCGACAGCAACCTGGGTGCGATCGCCGGCACGCTAACCTTCAATGGCGGCACGCTGGAGGCCAGGCAATCGTTCACTGCCAATCGCGGGGTCTCGCTCGCTGCAGGGGGTGGCGACATTGCCGTCGACGGCGGTGCAACGTTGACCGAGAACGGTCTCATCGCTGGCGTGGGAGCGCTGACTATAAGCGGTAGCGGTACCTTATTGCTCACCAACGCCAATACCTACAACGGCGGCACCGTGATCAATGCGGGCACGCTGGCGATTTCCAGCGACGCCAACTTGGGCGGGGGCTTGTTGACTTTCAACGGCGGCGTGCTGGAAGCCACCGCGTCGATCACCACCAGCCGCGGCGTGATGCTTGAGCCGGGCGGTGGCGACTTCGCGGTCGATGGCGGCACGACGTTGACCATCGCCGGAGGCGTCACGGGCCCGGGCGCGCTGAGCAAAGACGGTAGCGGCACCTTGGTGCTAACCGGCACTGATACCTACAACGGCGGCACTACGCTCAATGCGGGCACGCTGCTCATTTCCAGCGATGCGAATCTCGGCAGCGGCGCAGCTTCGTTGACTTTCAATGGCGGCATGCTGCAGACCACGGCGTCCATGACGACTGCCCGCAACATCTCGGTGAGCGGCGGCGGTGGGGATATCAACGTGGGCCTCTCGCAGCAACTGCTGCTCAGCGGTGTCCTCATTGGCTCTGGCGCACTGGCCAAAGATGGCGGCGGCACCTTGGTGCTTGCTGGCGCCAACACATACGCCGGCAACCTTACGCTCAATGCGGGCACGCTGTCGGTTTCCAGCGGCTCCAGCCTCGGCAGCAGCGCGGCGTCGCTGACTTTCAACGGCGGCACGCTGGAAGCCACGCAATCTTTCACCGCCAACCAGGCCATGGCGCTGGGAGCCAGCGGCTACATCGTGGTCGATCCTGGCATGACCTTGACGGATAGTGGCGTCATCAGCGGCGCGGGCGCACTGATGCTTTCCGGTACAGGTACGCTGGCATTGACGGGCACCAGCACTTATACCGGCCCTACCACGGTCAACGGAGGGACGCTGGCATTGTCAGGCTCCGGCAGTGTGGCTAAATCGGGTGGCATCATCGTCGACAGCGGCAGCAGTTTCGATATTTCTGGCCTCAGCGTCGGCGGCACCAGCATCGGCGATCTTTCCGGCGCAGGCACGGTTTTCCTGGGTGGCCATGCGCTCACGCTTGGCACCACAAACAATAGCCAGTTCGACGGCCTGATCGCCGATGGCGGCGTGGCAGGCGGTAGCGGCGGTTCGCTGGTAAAGCAGGGCAGTGGCACACTCACGCTCACCGCTGCCCCCACGTACACCGGTAGCACTGCGATCAACGGGGGCACGCTGGCTTTGTTGGGCGCCGGCAGCATCGCCACGTCGAGTGGCGTCATGGTCGGCAGCGGCAGCAGCTTCGATATTTCCAACGTCACCCACGGCGGCACCAGCATCGGTGGTCTTACCGGGGCGGGTGCGGTCGCGCTGGGCAGCAACACGCTCACGTTCAACACCGCAAGCAGCACCGAGTTCGATGGCGTGATCGCCGATGGCGGCATTGTCGGTGGCAGCGGTGGTTCGTTGGTGAAGCAGGGCAGCGGTACGATCGATCTTGCCGGCGCGAACCTTTACACCGGCAGCACTACGATCAACAACGGCACGCTCGCGTTGTCGGGCAACGGCAGCATTGCCGCGTCGAGTGGCGTCGTAATCGCCAGCGGCGGCGGCATGGATATTTCCGGTCTACGCAATGGCGGACCGAGCTTCAGCACGCTCTCTGGTACAGGCATTCTTGCGCTGGGTGGAAATTCGGTCACTTTAAGCGTGGCGAACAACATGGAGTTCGATGGCGTGATTGCCGACGGCGGCATCGCCGGGGGTACAGGTGGTTCGCTGGTGAAGCAGGGTAGCGGCTTGCTCGATCTAACTGGCGCGGACACCTACACCGGCAGCACCACGATCAACGGTGGCACGCTGCGGTTGTCTGGTAATGGCAGCATCGCGTCGAGCGTCGTCAACGTCAGCAGCGGCAGCAGCTTGGATATTTCCGGTGCCGGCAACGGCGGCACCAGCATCGGGGGTCTTTCCGGTGCCGGCACGGTCGCCCTGGGCGGCAATCAGCTTGCGCTCGGTAACGCCATCAATACCCAGTTCGATGGCGTGATCAGCGACGGTGGCGTCGCCGGTGGTAGTGGCGGTTCAATCGTTAAGCAGGGCAGCGGCACGCTCGACCTGACTGGCGTGAACACCTATACCGGCGGCACCACAATCTACGGCGGCACGCTGGCTTTGTCGGGCAACGGTAGCATTGTCTCGTCGAGCGACGTCAACATCGGCGGCAGCTTCGATATTTCCGGTCTCAGCAATGGTGGTACGACCCTCACGGATATTGCTGGCGGGGGCACTATCGCTCTTGGCAGCCATACGCTCACGCTAAATACGCCGTCCGGGTCCGAGTCCGAATACGATGGCGTGATCGTCGATGGCGGGATCGCCGGTGGCAGCGGCGGTTCGCTGGTCAAGCAAGGCGGCCAGGAACTGATACTCACTGGCGCGAATACCTATACCGGCGGCACCGCGATCAACGGCGGCACGCTGGCATTGTCGGGTACCGGTAACATCGCCACGTCGAGCGGCGTCGATATCGCCAGCGGCAGTTACTTCGACATTTCAGCGCTCAGCAACGGCGGCACGACTATCAACGCTCTGTTGGGCGCGGGTACGGTCGTCGTAGGTGGCAACACGCTTACGCTCGGTAGTGCAAGCAATAGCCAATTCGATGGCGAGATCACCGGTGGCGGTTCGCTGGTCAAGCAGGGCAGCGGTATATTCACGCTTACCGGGGACAATACTTACACCGGTAGCACGGTGATCAACGCCGGTACGCTGGCATTGTCGGGTAGCGGAAGCCTGCGCATTTCGAGCGGTGTCGTCGTCGGCAGCGGCAGTTCTTTCGACATTTCCGGAATCAGCAACGGCGGCACGACCATCAACGATCTGTCCGGCGCTGGCACGGTCAACCTGGGCAGCAACCAGCTCTCGCTCGGTACGGCGAACAGCACCCGGTTCGATGGCGTGATCACCGATGGTGGCATGACGGGCGGCGCTGGCGGATTGCTGCTCAAGCAAGGCAGCGGCACCCTCGATCTTACCGGCGTGAACACCTATACCGGTAGCACCACGATCAACGGCGGTACCTTGCAGTTGTCCGGCGGTGGCAGCATCACCGCATCGAGCGTCATCAATGTCGGCAGCGGTAGCAGTTTCGATATTTCCGCCCTCGGCAACGGCGGCACGACCATCAGTGGATTGGTGGGCACCGGCAAAGTCGCTCTCGGCGGCCAATCGCTCACGCTTGATGGGAGTGGCTATGAGTTCGATGGCACGATCACGGACGGTGGTATCACCGGCGGTGCCGGCGGTTCGCTGATCAAGCAAGGCGCCGGCACGTTCACGCTGGGTGGCGCCAATACGTATACCGGTAATACGGATGTGCGTGGCGGAGCACTGGATCTTTCCGCCAGCGGCTCGCTCGCCGGCAACGTGACGGTGGAAAGCGGGGCTAGCCTGGGCGGCGCAGGTTCGATCGCCGGCTCGGTCAATGTTGCTACAGGTGCTTCGCTTGCACCCAACGGCGCGATGTCCGTCGGCAACCTCGTGGCACAGCAAGGCAGCCAGTTGAACGTGATGCTGGGCGCACTAGGTGCGAACTTCCAAAACAACAGCGGCAGTGTCGCCGTGCGCGGCAATTTGGAGCTGGATGGGGTCACGCTGAACGTCGCCAACGGCGGCATGGGACCGGGCGTCTATAACCTGTTCTCCTACAGCGGCAGCCTGATCGAAAACAACGGTGGCCTCAGCCTGGGTGTGACGCCTACCGGCCAGACACTGTTGCTACAGTCCCTCACCGGCAACAAGCAGATCAATCTGCTCGATACCACCGGCCTGACGCTGAACTTCTGGAATGCCAATGGCCAGGCCAGCAACACGCAGCTTGGCGGCGGCAGCGGCACGTGGTCGGTGACGTCGCTGACGTGGAGCACGGACATGGGCTTCGTGACGGCGGCGATGCAGCCGCAGCCGGGCTTCGGCGTTTTCGGTGGCGCGGCAGGCACAGTAACTGTGGATAGCAGCGCCGGTAACGTGCAGGCCACTGGCTTGCAGTTCACCAGCGACGGTTATGTGTTGACCGGCAACACGCTCACTCTGGTAACTAGTGGCAGCGGCGCGCCGATCATCCGCGTGGGCGATGGCAGCAGCGCCGCCGCGAACTGGACCGCCACCTTCAACAACGCGGTGGTGTCAACAGTTGGCCTTGAGAAGACTGATCTCGGCACGCTGGTGCTGAATGGTGGCGGCACGTCGATCACCGGTGGCGCGACGATCAGTGGCGGCAACCTGGTAGTGGGAACCGCCAATGGCAGCGTCGGCATCACTGGTGCCGCGGGCGCCACAGGCACGACAGATGTCAACGACAACGGCACCATCGGCGGAAGCGGCAGCGCGGCCCTCAGCATGGCCAGCAGCACCGGATTCACCAATGGCGCCAGTGGCGTCGTGACAGGTGGTACAGGCGGTGCCGGTGGCGCGGCTGGCTACCGGTCCGCCAACAACACTGCGGGCGGCGCTGGTGGTGTGGGCGGCAATGGCATCGATGGCAGCGCGGGCAACGCCAACGTAAACAACAGCGGCACTATCGTTGGAGGCCAGGGCGGTGCGGGCGGTCATTACAAGAATTCTCCCGGAGCGACTTCCCAGAGTGGCGCGGGTGGCGTCGGTGGTACCGGCGCGGTACTCGGCGTGGGCAGCACCCTGGTCAACCAGACCAGCGGCAGGATTTTCGGCGGCGCCGGCGGCTATACCGGCGTTTCTTCCCTCCTCGTCAATCCGCAGGGCGCAACAAGTGGTTCCTACAGCCTTGCCGGCGTCAGCGGTGGTGCGGGCGGCGTGGGTGCCAGCCTCGGCAGCGGCAGCACGCTCAGCAATGGTGGTTACGTTCAGGGCGGCAACGGTTCGTACGGCGGTTCTGTCATTGCGGGTGTTGCCGTCCCCCAGGCTTCGAGCGCCAGCTTCAGCGTCACCAGCGGCAACGGCGGTGTTGGCGGCGCGGGCATCACCTTGGGCAGTGGTGCGACACTCACCAACACCGGAAAAATCTTCGCCGGCGATGGCGGTGCGGGTTCCTCCAGCAGCCCGTTTGGATCCTCCATCGTCTACGTGCCAGGCACGAGCACCGGCAACCTGCAAGCCAACGGCGGTATTGGCGGCGCCGGCGGCGATGGTGCGGACTTGGGCAGTGGTGGCAGCGTGACCAACCAGGCCGGCGCTGACATCGCTGGTGGCATGGGCGGTATCGGTGGCGTGATGGGTTTTGCTATCAACGGCACAGTCATGCATGCCGGCAACGGTGGCGCGGGTGGCAACGGCGGCAACGGTCTGGTGTTGAGCAACACCTTCGTCAACGCCAGCAACGCGGGTGCCATCGGTGGTGGTAGCGGCGGAGCGGGCGGTGGTTTTGCAGTGTTCACCACTCCGTTCACGACTACGTTTGTATCGGCAGGCAACGGCGGTGATGGCGGTGATGGCGGCAATGCGTTGGTGGCCGGCGCCGGCAACTTCACCAATGCGGGCATGCTCTTCGCGGGCGACGGCGGCAATGGTGGCTCCGTGCTCCAGCAGACAACGACCAATGGCACGACAACTTCCCATGCCATTGCCGGTGGCGCTGGTGGTGCTGGTGGCGAAGGCGGTGCGGGTGCCTATAGTGCCGGCGGCCTTAATCTGAGTAACGCCAGTGGCGGACAGATCGTTGGAGGCAAAGGTGGCACTGGCGGCAGTGGCGGTATCGGCAATGGCGATTCCAACGGCCAGAGCACGGCGACTGCCGGTGGAGTGGGTGGTGCAGGTGGCCAGGGTGGCGTGGGTGCCGATTTGGGCAGTGGTGCCAGCCTTACCAACGCAGGCGTAGTGACCGGCAACAATGGTGGTGTAGGTGGAACCGGCGGCATCGACGGTTACGCCGCGAGCACGGGTAGCAGCGCGCCCGGCGGCAGCGGCGGTATCGGTGGCGACGGCGGGATTGGCGTAACAGGTACGGGCTTTACGCTCACCAACAATGCCACGGTTGGCGGCGGCAATGGCAGCGCAGGCGGGGTAGGCGGCGCGTCCAATACGTCAGCGGTGACATCTGGCAATGGTGGTCATGGCGGCGCCGGTGGTGCGGGCGTCAGCGGTTCGAACTTCACGCTCGCCAATACAGGCACGATTGTGGGCGGCAACGGTGGTCTGGGTGGCGTGGCTGGTTCTGCCAATGGTGGAGCCAGCGGTAGCCAGGGCGTCGGCGGTGTCGGTGGTGTGGGTGTGGTGTCCACAGGTGGCTCGACTGTCATCAACAACGGCACCCTTGCAGGTGGTGTAGGCGCGAGTGGCACGCAGGCCGACGCTGTAGATTTCAGCGGCGGCGGCAACACGTTGGTGATCGAGTCCGCTTCCCGATTCCTTGGCAACATCGTCAGTGCCAGCGGCACGACCCATGGTGGTGACACGTTCGTACTGAGTGGCAGCTCGAATGCGAGCTTCGATCTGGGTACCGTCGGCGCGGTAGGCAGCGGTGCGGCGATCCAGGGCTTCAGCCAGTTCACCAAGTCCGGTACCAGTACCTGGACGTTGACCGGCGCAGGTAACGCCAACCAGTCGTGGACCATCACCAACGGCACGCTGGTAGGCAACAACACCAGCATTGTTGGCAATGTGACCTTCTCGCCGCTGGCCGGCGGTAGCGCGAATCTCATCTTCAACCAGTCGACTAACGCCGTGTACAACGGTGTGATCAGCGGCGATGGCTCGCTGACCAAGACGGGCAGCGGTACGTTGACCCTGACTGCCGACAACACTTACACCGGCACGACCACCATCTCTGGCGGCATGCTGCTGGTGGCCAACAACAGCACCAGCGGCATGGTGAGCGGCAACGTGGTGAACAACGGTGCGATGGCATTCGATCGCACGGACACCGTCATTTATGGCGCGGCGATCAGCGGCACGGGCAGTTTGGCGCAAGCGGGTACCGGCACGTTGATCCTGGATGGCGTGAACACTTATACCGGCAGCACCGTGGTGCAATCGGGCACGCTGGAGGTGGGTGACTCCTCGCATGCCAACGCATCGATTCATAGCAACGTGACGGTGGACATGGGCGGCACTTTGCGCGGCCATGGCATCGTCAATGGCGACGTGACCAGCGATGGCACGGTGTGGCCGGGCGGCTCGGTAGGTGTGTTGACCGTCAATGGCAACTACACCCAGAACGCCGACGCCACGCTCCAGATCGACGTGACCCCGACGCAGGCCTCGGAGCTGTTGGTCAATGGCAGCGCCAGCCTGGCGGGTACGCTGAGCTTGATCTACGCACCGGGTACTTATTCGGGTACGACTTACACGCTGGTGCAGGCCAAGGCGTTGACCGGTACGTTCGCCAGCACGACGACGAGTGGATCGGTTCCTACCGCGCTCGACCCGAAAGTCAGCTATACCTCGACGCAAGCGGATCTCGTGCTGACGTCGGCAACGCCGACACCCACGCCTACACCAACTCCTACACCAACTCCTACACCAACTCCTACACCAACTCCTACACCAACTCCTACACCAACTCCCACACCAACTCCCACACCAACTCCCACACCAACTCCCACACCAACTCCCACACCAACTCCCACACCAACTCCCACACCGACTCCCACACCGACTCCCGCGCATACCCCTACGCCAGCCCCTGCTGGAAACGTGGTTGCTCCGCGCGATGGCGGCCTCTATGCCAACCTGATACGCAGTCAGAACTTGACCGGCCAGCAAGTGCTGTCCACTGTGCTCGATGCAACGCTGCGCTCCGGTGACACCAGTTGCAACGGTGCCGAGGCAGCTCATAGCAATACCGTGGCATCGGCTTGCCATAGCGACCTGTGGGTGCAGTACAGCGCGAGTAGCGATGCGTTGACAGGCAGCGATGGCTTGAACAGCACTGCATTCGGGCTGCAAGGTGGTTTCGACCATGCCGTGGCCGATAGCGTGCACGTAGGTGTGGAAGCGGGCTTCAACCGCATTAACGGCAGCGACCATAACGGTGGCAACGGCTCCATCGATAGCGTGCATGGCGGTGTGTATGCGTACACCAACGCGGGTCCTATAGTGCTGTCGGGCATGCTTGATGGTATGCATAGCAGCTACAGCGTCTATCGCCAGACCGGTATCGGCCACGGTGTGGCCCGCCCAGATGGCAGCAGCAGCTCGGTGGCGATGCAGGCAGCCTGGCCGATGACTGCAGCTTCGTGGCAGGTGACGCCGGCGGTAGGCGCGTTGTACCAGCACCAGGCAGTGAATGGCTTCAGCGAAACGCTGCCCAGCAGCAACCCGCTGGCGCCGGCTTTCGCCGTGCAGGGCGCGCGCACCAGCTACAACACCCTGCAGCCATATGCGCGTGTGATGTTCACGCACTCGTTCGTGGTTCAAGGCATCAACTACGTGCCGCAGTTCAACGTGGGCTACCGCTACGACACGCGCGGCGCGAACACGCCACACGTGCTGGCCACCAGCCAGGATGGCACGCTATTCCAACTGCCGGGTGACACCAACGGCCGTGGCATAGCCACGGTGGGCGCGCGTATCACCGCTCAGGCGGGGGCATCGTGGAATCTGTACCTGGATTACCAGGGCCAGTTCTCCAGTCGCCTCGACGACCATGCGCTGAGCGTGGGATTCAGCAAGAAATTCTAAGCAGGCAAGGCGGTGCCTCGGCATGCTGTATGTCGAGGCACTCGCCATGAAGTACAGCGATTCGCGATAAACGGTGACGGGTTGATTTATTTAGTGACACCCTGCATCAGACCCTCGACGAGCTAGGGATGCTCTGATCTATTCTGCTTTGGGCGTCAAAATGTAACGGCGTATCGGTGCGGGGGTGA
>NZ_BSOA01000037.1 GCF_030160275.1 Dyella flagellata | reverse complement strand
GGCAGACTGGCCGTCTGTTCAAGCCGCGGGGCACTGCCTGCGGGCCTTCTGGACGTCACCCCGTCATCAAAATTTAAAAGGTTGGGGCCGCACTGTATGCGCGTCTGGCTGTGCCCCAGTGCCTAGACAGACAGCCAGTCTGCCTTCGCCACTGGGGCACAGCCAGACGCGCATACAGTGCGGTGACGGGTACGCAGGAAGGAATCAGAGACTCCCCACAATATGAGCATGAAGTTGATCAGTTATATCGCCGGCCTGCTCGGCCTGGGCGTCGCCATCGCCCTGGTGGCGCACCAGGGCTGGGGCGAGATCGTCACGGCCATCGATCGTGCCGGCTGGCCGCTGTTATGGCTGCTGCCGTTCCACGTGCTGCCGCTGCTGTTCGATGTGATCGGCTGGCGTGTACTGATCGCGCCACGCGACCCGCGCCGGCAGGCGACGCTGCCTTTCCTGTTCTGGGTGGCATCGATTCGCGAGGCCAGCAATCGGCTTTTGCCAGTGGCGAATATCGGCGGCGAGATCATCGGCATTCGCCTGGTGAAGTGGCGCGGCATCGGTGGCGCCGCCACCGCCGCCAGCGTGATCATGGAAGTGCTGCTCACGCTGGTGAACCAATACCTGTTCACGGCGCTGGGCATCATCCTGCTGATCGAGCTGACCAGCGACATCAGCGCGTTCAGCACGGTGATCTCGGCCCTGGCGGCCAGCTTGCCGCTGCCTATCTTCCTGATCATCCTGCTGCGCCATGGCAAAGTGTTCTCGCGCCTGGAGGGCTTCGCCGAGAAGCTGCTGGGCGGCCGCTCGACGCTTACCGAGCTGATCGACGGCGCCAACCTGGACCAGGAAATCCGCGAACAATATTCGCGCCCGCTGCGCCTGATGGTCGCCACCGGCTGGCAGTTCCTGGGCTATGTGGTGGGCAGCTTCGAGACCTGGCTGGCGCTGCACCTGCTCGGCTACCCGATCAGCGTGTGGGATGCGATTGCCATCGAGGCGGTTACGCAAGCATTGCGCCACATCATCTTCGTGGTGCCGGCTGGCCTGGGCGTGCAGGAAGGTGGCCTGGTGCTGTTCGGCAACATGATCGGCCTGCCCCCGGAAGCCAGCGTCGCGCTGTCTCTGGTCAAGCGCATGCGCGAAATCGGATTCGGCGTGCCCGCGCTGATCTCCTGGCAATGGGCCGAGGCACGCAGGCTGTATGCGGGCTCCTCCGCGCGCGCCGACTCCGGCCGACCGCCCCTTTAAGAGAATGGATTGATGACGTTCGAACACGACACCTTTGATCCGGAAGCATTGGTGCCCGGCTACCACGAACCGGTGCTGCCCGAAGGCGAGCCGGATGCGGCCACCATCGCCGCCTCCGAGACGCGCACCCGGCACTGGTCGAGCGAGCAGCCAGGCAAACACGTCAAGTACGGCTCGCCCGAGCACAAGTCGATGATGTGCCGGATGTTCGAGGAAACCTTCAATCCCTATCGCCCCTCCGTGCTGAAGTGGCCGACGTTGGACGAAGCGGCCCTGCATCGCATCACGTCGCTGCCGATCTGGGACATCGCCGTGCAGACCGAAGGCAAGGCGCGCCTGCGCATGGCCGCCTATGCGCGCACGGTTGCCGATCCTCAGATGCGCAACGCGCTCGCCCAGAATGCGTGGGAGGAAAACCGGCACAAGGAAGTGCTGTCCAAGATGGTGCGGCACTATGGCATCCCGCTGGTACCCGAACCGCCCTACGAATACCCGCAGGATCCGGAATGGGCCTACCTGGTGACCGGTTACAGCGAGTGCATCGACAGCTTCTTTGCCTTTGGCCTGTTCAAGGTCGCGCATGATTCGGGACTGTTCCCGCCCGAGCTGATCGACACTTTCGAGCCGGTGATGCAGGAGGAATGCCGCCACATCCTGCTGTTCGCCAATTGGGTGGCCTGGCATCGCCGCAATCTCAATCTGTTCCAGCGCATCGCCTTCGAGTGGAAGGTGTTCCGCGTATGGTGCTTCCTCGGGTTGGAGCGCATGGAACTGGCCAAGAGCCTCGATGCCGATGGCAACGAGCAAACGCAGGACAACAACTTCACCGTCACCGGCGCGCAATCGGTCACCGCGCAGGACTTGAGCGTGGCTCAACTGATGGCCACCTGCCTCAGTGAAAACGACCGCAGGTTTTCCGGCTACGACCCGCGCCTGCTGCGACCGACCACCATGCCTTTCATGGTGAGGCTTGCGTTGCCCGTGTTGAATTTTTTTGAGCGCCGCAAGCAGCGTAAGCCGGGATGAAATCCCAGCTTACGCTTGCCGGCTCTTAAACCAGCGCACCGCGTCTTCCAACGCCAAGCGCGCCGGGCGCGCCGTATAGCCCAGTTCGCGCTGCGCCCTTGCGCTGGAAAAGAACATGCGCTTCTTCGACATGCGCACTTCTTCCACCGTGGCGATCGGGGTCATGCCCGTGAGGCGCGCCCAGGCTTCTGCGACATACGCCACCGGCATCACCGCGGCATGCGGCAAGCGCACTTTCGGCGGTGCACGCCCGGCGATATCGGCGATTTCGGTGAGCACTTCGCGCAGGCTCATGTTGAATCCGCCGAGTATGTAACGCTCGCCGACCACTCCTCGCTCATACGCCAGCCAGTGCCCCTCGGCCACATCCTCCACGTGCACGATGTTGAGCCCGGTATCCACATACGCAGGCAGGCGTCCGGCCATCGCGTCGCGCACGATGCGGCCGGTGGGGGTGGGCTTGACGTCGTAGGGGCCGATTGGCGTGGAAGGATTGACGATCACCACCGGCACGCCATCGTTCGCCAACTGCCTGGCCACTTCCTCGGCGAGGAACTTGGAGCGCTTGTAGTGACCGATCATGTCGTCCACGCTCACCGGCGTCGCCTCGCTGCCAGGCGTGCCGTCCTTGGGAATGCCCAGCGTCGCCACGCTGCTGGTGTAGACGATGCGTTTGACACCGACGCGCCTGGCCGCCTCCAGGATCGCGCGCGTACCTTCGACGTTGGCTCGGTAGAGTTCCGCCGGATCCGGCGCCCACAGGCGATAATCGGCGGCCACGTGAAACAAGGCATCGCAGCCATCACAGGCGGGCAGCAGGCTGGCCGGCTTGGTGAGATCGCCTTCCACTACCTCTACATCAAGGCCCTGCAGATTGCTGCGGTCCGAACCGGCCCGCGCCAGCACTCGTACCCTGTGGCCGTCACGCAACAGTCGACGGGCCACGGCCGAGCCGACGAAGCCGGTGGCGCCGGTAACCAGCGCCCTCACGCTACCGCCGCCTGGGTTATGCCTGCCCGTACGCGGACCGAGACGTGCGCATTCGAAAAAGTGGGGATTGTCATCCCGCGATTATGGATGAAATCCGCCATGGGGTATCAGGCCTTTCGCCCCTCTTTCCTTTCAGCTGGATTTCAAAGCAAGCGATCAAGGCCCGCCCGGTCATCGCGCAGGCTTGTCCAAGCACCTGATGTGCTTCAGCATATTGCGATGCCCACCCTACCCCGCCAGCCCCAAGCCAGCGTGCACATACCGCATACGACACTTTCCGGCACGGCCGCAACGACGACCGCACCGGATTCGCATTCGCGTGGGTATGTCATAATTCCGGCGCTCGAGGCACCCCAATGATCGAATTGAACAATGCCACCGCCGGTACCCGAAGCGGGGAGGCCGATACCTACCAGGACGCGATCCTGCCGAAGGTATCCCGGACTTTTGCGCTGACCATCCCGCAGCTCCCACCGGAGCTGCGCCGCGCCGTTGCGAACGCGTATCTCCTTTGCCGCATCGCGGACACCATCGAAGACGAACCGGTGTTCTCGGCCGAACAGAAGCGCTCTTTCGAGGACGCCTTTGTCGAGGCAGTGATCGGCGAGGTTGACCCGCAGGAGGTCGCCGACGAGATCGCGCCCTTGCTTTCCAGCAGCACACTGGATGCCGAACGCGACCTCATGCAGCAGTTGCCGCTGGTGCTCGAGGTCACGCGTAGCCTCTCGCCATCGCAACAGACATCGATCGTGAAATGCCTGCGCATCATGTCGCACGGCATGCACGAGTTTCAGCGCAAGGCCGGTCTGCATGGCTTGCCCACCCTGCACGACATGGACCGTTACTGCTACTGCGTGGCCGGCGTCGTCGGCGAAATGCTGACCGAGCTGTTCGTCGATTTCGAACCGCAGCTCGCGCCCCATCGCAATGCCATGCTGCAGCTGGCGGTGTCCTTCGGCCAGGGCCTGCAGATGGTCAACATCCTCAAGGATCAGTGGGAAGACCGCGCACGCGGCGCCTGCTGGTTGCCGCAAGACATGTTCGCTCGGCACGGCGTGAAGCTCGCCACGCTGCAATCGGGCAAGCAGAACGCCGGCTACGCCGCCACCATGTCCGAGCTGGTCGGCATCGCGCATTCGCATCTGCGCCTGGCGCTGGAATACACCCTGCTCATCCCCACCCGGCACGCCGGCATCCGGCGCTTCTGTTTGTGGGCCATCGGCATGGCTGTGCTCACGCTGCGCAAACTGCAGCTCAATCTCGATTTTTCCGCAGGGGTGCAGGTCAAGATCTCGCGCAAGGATGTCGCGCGCACGATCCTGTTGACGCGCGTGCTGTGCAAGTCGAACAAGGGTTTGCGCTGGCTGTTCGCGATGACCGCACGCGGTTTGCCGCTGACGCCCCTGACGGCCGAATGGAGCGAACCTTCAACACCGGCCCGCACCTGGCCCAAACGCTCCATTCCGCACATTGCCGACGCCGCTGCCTGGCGCGAGCCGGCCGATGTCGAGGAAGCACGACACCGATGAACTCCTTCACGCCCAAGACCGCCGCCGTTGCCACCGATGACTTGCTCCAGGCTGCCAAGGGCAGCACGCTGGACCAGGTGATCGAGCGCGGTCGTGCTGCCTTGCTGGCGCGCCAGCACCAGGATGGCCACTGGTGCTTCGAGCTGGAATCGGACTGCACCATCACCGCCGAATACATCCTGATGATGCATTTCATGGATGACATCGACGATGTGCTGCAGGAGAAGATGGCACGCTACCTGCGCGCCACGCAGGTGCAGGGCGGGCACGGCGGCTGGCCGCAGTACCACGGCGGCGACATCGACCTGTCGTGCACGGTGAAGGCGTATTACGCCCTGAAGGCTGCGGGGGATGATCCCGAAGCCGAGCACATGCGCATCGCACGCAAGGCGATTCTTGCGCACGGCGGTGCGGCCAAGGCCAATGTGTTCACGCGCATTCTGCTGGCGCTGTTCGAGCAGGTACCGTGGCGCGCCACCCCGTACGTGCCGGTGGAAATCATGCTGCTGCCGCGCTGGTTTCCGTTCCACATCGACAAGATCTCGTACTGGGCGCGCACCACGCTGGTGCCGCTCACCATCCTTTGCTCGCTGAAGGCCAAGGCGGCCAATCCGCGCAAGGTGCACATCCGCGAACTGTTCGTCACACCGCCGGAACAGGAGCGCCATTACTTCGTTCGCGGCGGCCTGCTCAATCGCAGCTTCCTGGTGCTGGACAAGCTCGGTCGCCTTTGCGACCGCTTCATTCCGAAGTCGCTGCGCCAGCGCGCCGTCAACAAGGCAGTCGACTGGTTCATGCCGCGCCTCAATGGCGAAGACGGCATCGGCGCGATCTTCCCGCCGATGGTCAACAGCCTCGAAGCGATGGCCCTGCTCGGCTATCCCGAGGATCATCCCGCGCGGCAAACCTGCCGGCGCTCGATCCAGAAGCTGGTCGTGCATCGCCCGGATGGCTCGGCCTATTGCCAGCCCTGCGTCTCGCCGATCTGGGACACGGTGTGGAGCGCGCTCACGCTGATGCACACCAGCGACGATGCGCAAACGCAAGGCGCCATCGACAAGTCCATCGACTGGTTCATCTCCAAGCAGGAGCTGGAACTCAAAGGCGACTGGGCGGTGCGCGCACCGGACCTCAAGCCGGGCGGCTGGGCGTTCCAGTACAACAACGCCTATTACCCGGATATTGATGACACGGCAGTAGTTGCCGCACTGCTGCATATCCAGGATCGCCGCCGCGGCGAACCCGGGCGGCATCGCCTGAATATCGATCGCGCCGCGGACTGGATGATCGGCTTGCAGTCGAAGAACGGTGGCTTTGCCGCCTTCGATGCCGACAACACCTACTACTACCTCAACGCGATTCCCTTCGCGGATCACGGCGCCTTGCTCGATCCCCCCACCGAGGATGTATCCGGCCGCGTCGCCGCGGCCCTTGGTGTGCTTGGGCGCCCGCAAGACGCCCAAGCACTGCGCCGCTGCATCGATTACCTGCACAGCACCCAGCTCGAAGACGGCAGCTTCTGGGGCCGCTGGGGCAGCAATTACATCTACGGCACCTGGAGCGTGCTGGCCGGGCTTGCGCTGGCCGGCGAAGACCCCAGGCAGCCAACGATCCGCAAAGCGGTAGCGTGGCTGCGTTCGCGCCAGCACGCCGATGGCGGCTGGGGCGAGACCAACGACAGCTACATCGACTCAGCCTTGCGCGGCACGCATGGCGGGATGAGCACCTCGCAATCCACCGCTTGGGCTTTGTTGGCCCAGCTTGCGGTGGGCGAAGTGCGTTCGGAATCCGTACGCCGTGGCATCGACTTCCTGCTTGCCAACCAGCAGGCCGACGGCTTCTGGTCCAATCCCACGCACAATGCACCTGGCTTCCCGCGCGTGTATTACCTGAAGTATCACGGCTACACCGCGTACTTCCCGCTCTGGGCGCTGTCGCGCTACCGCCAGTTGCTGCAATCGGCAGCGGCTTGAGCACGCCTGCGGCCATTCGCGCGACCGGCATCGTCGTCGCGTTGGCATCCGAAGCCAGCACGCTCACCTCGCGCGCTGCCAAACCCGAATGCATCACCGCACTGGCCGACGGCGCGGCCCTATGTCTCAGCGGCATGGGGCCTTTGGCGGCCCGGCGCGCCGCGAAGATGCTGGCCGAGGCAGGCGCGTCGGCGCTGGCCGTGTTCGGGGTCGCAGGCGCACTCAACCCGCAAATGCGCAATGGCACGCTGTTCTGTCCGCAACACGTATTGGACGAAGAAGGGCATCGCTACACCGCCGATCCCGATTGGCGTACCAGCCTGCAGGGGCCGTTTGCCTTGCCTATCCAGACCGAAGGCAGCTTGCTCAGCGTGGCCGCTCCTTTGCTGACCGAGGCGGCCAAAACGGCCGCTCATCAACACTGTGGCGCGCTTGCCGTGGATATGGAAAGCGCCGCTGTCGCGGCCGTAGCCCAGGAGCACGGCCTGCCGTTCCTGGTCCTGCGCGCCATCGTCGACGAAAGCAGCGATGCCATTCCCGCAGCCTTGAACGGCAGCGTGGACGCCTGGGGACGCCCGCGCATGCTGAACCTGGTAACCGCCCTGTGCAGGCATCCGTCGTTATGGGGCGAGCTGCCCCGACTATACTCACGCATGCAAAAAGCCACCCAGGCGCTACGCGCCCTTGCCGCAGCGACCGGACCGGGCCTGGGCTGGCATCGATAACGTATTCGAATCGCCGCCAACGCGGCAGCGCTCTTTAGGAGAACAAAAGCATGTCCCTGCGTCATCGTTTTGGATCGTTCCTGATCGCCAGCGCCTGCGCTTTCGCCAGCATGGCCGCATCCGCTCACGCCATCCTTGTCGACAGCTCGCCCAAGCTCAACGGCACGGTGACGGCCGGCCACGTGGCCATGATGTTCAAGTACAACAGCAAGATCGACCAACACCGCTCGCGCCTGGTGCTGATCGGACCGGACAAGAGCGAAACGGTGCTGAGCATCGCCACCGGCAGCAAGAGCAACGAAATCGACACCAGCGTGGATCTCACCCCGGGTGCGTATACCTTGCGCTGGCAGGCACTGGCGCTGGATGGCCACATCACGCGCGGCGACCTGCCGTTTACGGTGGTGGCGAAACAGTAATCTGCCCGAACGGGCAATCGACCGTCACCTATAGACTGCGCAGCCGTAGCCCCCGCCAAGCGCGGGAATGACGACCGCACAGTCCTGTTCATTCCTTCTGCCGAGCACCACTCGTGGAACTTCTCGTCGACATCTTCGGCTACCTCAGCATCATCCTGCACGGTTTCACCATCGTCGCGCAGTCGATGACGCTGGGCGGCATCCTGTTCCTGGTTTTCCTGGTCCGTCCTTTCATGCATCGGCTGCCGCAAGGCGCAGACCTGGAACGGCGCATCGCAAGACTGACCATCTTCAGCGCCATCGGCTTAGGTCTCGCCGAACTGGCCGGCGTCGGCCTGCAGGTGGCCGTGGTAAAATCCACGGTGGGCCTGAGCTTCCTTGATGTGATGCAGGCACCTTTCGCGATTGCCGGCACGATCAAGATCGTGTGCGCGCTGTTGCTGATTCCCGCCTTGAGCAGGCGTATGTCCACGGGTCTCGTTGGCGACGTACTACCGATGCTTATCGGTGCGGCGGAACTTACTGCAGCAACGTTTACCACGCATGCGTACGCACGCCTGGACAACAACGTGCTGCTGCTGTTCGTGGAAGGTTTGCATCAGTTTGGCGCGGCGATCTGGATCGGTGCGATTCCCTGCTTTGTGCTGGCGCTGGGCAAACTGCACGACGTCGATGGCTGGCGCGTGGTTGGCGCACGCTTCTCGCGCATGTCGATGATAGGCGTTGCCAGCATCATCGTGTCCGGCACGATCATGAGCGTGTTCTACATCGGCGACATACAGGGCTTCTACGGCACCGCTTACGGCGTAATGGTCGGCGCGAAGATCGCCATGTTCCTGGCGCTGTTGCTGCTGGGCCTGGGCAATCTGCTGGTGACCGAGCGGATGCGCAAGAACCAGGATGCCTCGGTCATTCGCCTGCGTCGCTTCGCCGAAGTGGAAATCGGTATCGGCTTCACCATCTTTTTTGCCGCGGCATCGCTGACCTCGGTACCGCCGGCCGTCGATCTGAACGCCGATCGCGTCACCCTGCACGAAATTGCCGTGCGCAATGCGCCGGCATGGCCAAGGCTCACTTCGCCCGATCACGATCAGCTGGCGGTCTCGCAAGCGCAGGCGCAACTGGATCGCGAAGCCGAACAACGTCACCAATCCGCCGCGCAAGCCATCGTTCCGGGTTCCGGCGTACTGCCGCCACGCAATGCCGAGGACATCGCCTGGTCCGAGTACAACCATCACTGGGCCGGCATCTTCGTCCTGTTCATCGGCTTGCTGGCCCTGCTCAATCGCGCTGGCATACGCTGGCTCAAGCACTGGCCGCTGCTGTTCCTGCTGATGGCCGGATTTCTGCTGGTGCGCTCGGACCCCGAAGTATGGCCTATGGGCCAGGAAGGTTTCTGGGTAGCTTGGCGTGACGTGGAAGTGGCGCAGCATCGTTTCTTCGTGGCGCTGATCATCCTGTTCGGCCTGTTCGAATGGGCAGTACGTACCGGGCGCCTGCGCAGCCCGAAAGCAGCCCTGGTGTTTCCGCTGCTGGTATCGGTGGGCGGCGCGATGCTGTTGACGCATAGCCATCAGATCTCGAACGTGAAGGACCAGTTGCTGATCGAGCTGACTCACACCCCGCTGGCGCTTGCGGGCGTGACCTCGGGTTGGGCTCGTTGGCTGGAGCTGCGCCTGCCCGGACGCGGCGGCCGCATAGCCGGCTGGGCATGGCCGTGCTGCTTCATGCTGGTCGGCGTGATCCTGCTTTGGTACCGCGAAGCCTGATCCGCTCGCACGCAGTAGGCTGGGATGCAAATCCCAGCATTGGCATGTCTGCCCATCGCGATGCTGGGATTGTCATCCCAGCCTACATGCTAAAATTTACGGCTACGCCTACCTTTTCTGTCCGGATTTCCCATGAGTTTGACGTCGCCTGAGGTTTCTACCTTTGCCGAGCGCGTGCCAGCCTATCTGCAACGGCTGGAACGCACCACGGACGCCCTCCTCCCCGCCGCCTCCACCGATCCGGAACGGCTGCATGAAGCCATGCGCTACGCCTGCGAAGGCGGTAAGCACCTGCGCGCGCTGATGGTGTATGCCGCCGGTGAAACGCTGGGTGTGCCCGCCGAGAAGCTCGACGCTGCCGCCTGCGCGGTGGAACTGATCCATGCCTACTCGCTGGTGCACGACGACCTGCCCGCGATGGACAACGATGACCTGCGTCGTGGCCGCCCCACAGTGCACAAAGCGTATGACGAAGCCGTCGGCATCCTGGTGGGCGACACGCTGCAGACCTCGGCTTTCGAGGTGCTGGCCAATACGGCGGCGCTTGACGCGGATCAGAAGGTGCGGATGATCCGCGCACTGGCGCATGCGTCCGGATCGCTCGGCATGGTCGGCGGCCAGGCGGTGGACATGGCTTCGGAAAACAAGACCCTCACGCTCGCGCAACTGGAATCGCTACATGCCCGCAAGACCGGTGCGCTGATCCTGGTGACCTGCCAACTCGCCGGTATCGCCGCCAATGCTTCGGATGTTACCGAGCAAGCGCTGGAACGCTACGGCAAGCGCATCGGCCTGGCGTTCCAGATCCAGGACGACGTCCTGGACCAGATCGCCGATACCGCCACGCTTGGCAAGACGGCAGGCAAGGACCTCGCCCAGCACAAGTCGACCTTCCCGTCCCTGCTAGGCCTGGAGCAGGCCAGGCAGCGTGCCGATGCTTTGTTCGACGAGGCGCGTGACGCGGCTCGCAGTATTTCTCATCAGGCCGACCCGCTGCTGTGGCTGGCGGACTTCATCCAGCAGCGTGACCACTGAACGTAAGTTCTGGTACATCGAACGTAGGCCGGGGTGCAAACCCCAGCACTGCTGCCATCGCCAATCTGGTGGGATGTTGGGGTTTGCACCCCAACCTACGCCGGCCGTACATCGTGCAATTGCCAATGGGCGCCGATCAGCCAGTTCAGGCGCTGGCGGATGATACTCATCGGCAGGCCGCTGACGATCTCCACATCTGTGTGCAAATCGTCGACTTTTGCGCTCACGGCGGCGAGCTGATCGGTAACGCCGAGGCGCTCGTCCACGCTATCGGGATCGGGCTGCATGGCGCGCCAGCGCTGGAACAGCAATGGGCTGCGCAACGCTTCCTGCAAGGCGGCGGCGAAATCGTTCGGGCCTGCGCCGTCGTAGCTCAGGGCAGGTTCCGCCCCACGCGCACGCTTGAGATCCTTGATCTGTAGGTAGTAATGGCTGCGATTGGTCATGCTGACTCCCTTTGTGGTGACCGTTCCTGTGTATCCCCTTAAGACTGCAGCGCGCCCTGCTCCAGCAGGCTCGCGGCATGCTCCGGCGCCAGGCCATGCGGCAAGATGCCCAGACATGGCGCAGGCAGCAGCGCGCGCAGCGTGTCGATATTCTCCCCGACCGCCGTCATTTCAGGGTCGATGCAGTTCCCAATCCAACCCATCAACCGGCAGCCATCCGCGGCGACGGCTTGGGCGGTGAGCAAGGCGTGGCTGAGACAGCCCAGCCGCAACCCTACTACCAGCACCACCGGCAGCTTCCACGCCTTGGGAATCTCCGAGGCAAGCAAGCCGGGCGCCAGCGGGACGCGCCAGCCGCCGACGCCTTCGACCACCACCGTGTCATACCGCGCGTGCAGAACATGGAAAGCCGCCTGCAACGGCGGCAATGTAATGGTCACACCTTCGTGCGCTGCGGCCAGATGCGGCGACAGCGGTTCCCGCAAGGCCAAAGGATTGATCTCATCATAAGCCGGGGCGGGGGTGCTGCTGGCCATCTGCAATGACAACGCATCGTCGTTGCGCAAGCCTTGTGGAGTTTCGACGCAGCCGGCGGCCACAGGCTTCATGCCACAGACGCTCACGCCCTGCCTACGCAGGGCGTGGATCAGCGCGCACGCGGCATGGGTCTTGCCAATGCCAGTATCGGTGCCGGCGATGAACACGGCGCGCAAAATGCGATCTTGGCTCATAATGAACGCCTTCTCACTTGCAATGGGCTCCAAATAGTCCATTTTAGAGCGTCATGTTCGAAGTCAAAGCCAGCCATCACGCCAGCAAGCGCGAGCAGTATGCCGATCTGGTGGACCAGGCCCGCGGCATGCTCGCCGGCGAGCCCAACTTCATCGCCAATGCCGCCAACTTCGCCGCCCTGGTGTTTCACAGCCTGCCCGATTTCAACTGGGCCGGCTTTTACCTCTACGACGGGCACGAGCTGGTCGTTGGCCCCTTCCAGGGCAAGCCGGCCTGCGTGCGCATCGCCCTGGGCAGGGGCGTATGCGGCACCGCGGCGCGCACTCGCCAAACCCAACTGGTACGCGACGTCAATGCCTTCGACGGCCACATCGCCTGCGATGCGGCCTCGCAATCGGAGATCGTGGTGCCGCTGGTGAAAACCGATGGCACGCTACTGGGCGTATGGGATGTGGACAGCCCGTCGATCGCTCGTTTCGACGAAGAGGATCGCGCCGGCATGGAAGCGTTGTGCGCGGCTTTCATGGAAATCGTCAACGCCTAGGCTGGAGCGCCAGTCCCGGTCAACATGCGCCTATCTCTTCGCTCTAGCTACTCAAGCAGGCGAGAAATTCATGCCGCCCTCGTCTGCGCCTGCTTTGCCCAGCGCTTGGCGAGCCAATGCATCGGGGTCAGCAATATATAGAGGCACCCCGGCAACCACGTCCATGCCGGCGTCGCGGGAATGGCCAGCGCCGCAAACAATGAAAGCGAAGCCACGCCTACCGCGCACGCCTGCAGATAGAAGACCTTGCGCGCATCGATCCGATCCGCATGCGCCATATGTAATTTGCGCAGGCTATGGCGATAAAGGCCGGCAAGACACCCTGCCATGCAGGCGTAGGCCAGGGCGTAGCAAATGTAGAGCGCCTTTACATCGCGCACGCTATCGATGGTCGGCGCGCCCGGCAATTCCTGTTGCGCGAAGAGCGCGTAGAACGCACCGAACATCGCCTGGAACAGCAGGTTGAGCGGATAGACAAAAATCAATGCGAAGAATACCAGCATCAGGCTGAGCAGCATGCTGCTCGCGTCGTGCAAGCGGAAGCGGTCGCGCCAGCGTACCTGTTGGTGCCAGAAAAACATCAGCATGGCAAAGCTGCAGGCAAAGGCCGGAATCCGGTCGAGCGCCAGCAGGAGATCGTGCAGGCTGCGCGGCACCTCGGCCCCGGCAATGGCCAGTACGCTTACCGCGAAAGCGAAGGCCGCATCGATGAACCCATCCAGTCGATGGACCTCAACGCGCCCGCCCTGCGTAGCGTCGTGCTGCTCGCTCATAGTCGACTCCCCTTGTGCCTGTGTCGCAGATGCCCCGCGTTTGACCTCTCAAGTCTGCAGCAACCGAGCCGCTTTCGTCTCGTAACTCAAGCAACGCCCGGCATTACAGCCTACCGGCTCCCGTTTGTTCGCTCCTGCCCCTCCAGCAATCGCATCACCGCCGTCCGTGCCTCTTCCACACCCGTACCATCCGGCGCGGAAAACACCTGCATGGTTACCGGCGCGTTGGTGCCGATCTCATTGCGCAGGGCAGCCAGGGCCTGGCCAGCCTGATTGCGCGAAAGCTTGTCCGCCTTGGTCATCAGCACATGGCATGGCAGGACCGTGCCAAGGCAGAAATCCAGCATCGTGCGGTCGAAGTCCTTGAGCGGATGACGGATGTCCACGATCAGCACCACCCCGCGCAGGCTGCGGCGTACGTGCAGGTAGCGGTCGATCTCATGCCGCCAATGCTCGCGCAGGGCATCGGGGACCTTGGCATAGCCGTAGCCGGGCAGGTCGATCAGGCGCGTGGCGATGGGCTGCGACGTTTCACCGCGCAGCACCGTGGGCAGCGAAAAGGCGACCATCTGCTGGGTGCGCCCCGGCGTTTTCGAGGTGCGCGCCAGGCCCTTGTGGCCGGTCAACGCGTTCAGCGCGCTGGACTTGCCCGCATTGGAACGCCCGGCGAATGCCACTTCGGCGCCCTCGTCGATGGGCAGTTGCTGGACGCGATGGGCGGCAAGCACGAATTGTGCGCCTTGCAGGGGATTGGTAGGCATGGTCCTTGGTTTGACCGGCTAAGATGGGGTAAGGATAATTTCGCAGTTGTGCCAGTCACGGTACGCCGAGGCTGCGCACCGTACATCCAACAGCAATATTTTCTGGAGGCAAGTGTATGAGTTTTCGGCTCGCCGGTTGCCGGCCCGCTGTCGTGAATGCAGTAGCCTTGGTTCTTGCTCTTTCCTCCAGCGCCGTCTTGGCGCAAAACGCCAAGGTCGCGGCCAAGCCGAATGCACCGGCTCCAGTGGCGTCTGCCGCCAAGCCGGCGCCAGCAGCCAGCGCCCCTGCTGCCGTCGCACCCATGGCCGCTCCGCACGACGACAACTGGATGACGACCACCAAGCCGGGCGACGCCACCGCCGGCCAGGCCAAGGCCGCCGCTTGCGGCGCCTGCCATGGCATGGACGGCAATTCCTCCGACGCGCAGTATCCGAAGCTCGCCGGTCAGCACGAAATGTACATCGCGCACCAGCTGCACAGCTTCAAATCCGGCGAGCGCCAGAACGCGATCATGCTGGGCATGTCCACCCAGCTCTCCGACCAGGACATGCGCGACATCGGCGCTTATTTCGCCAGCAAGCAGCCGCTGCCAGGAGTGGCCGACCAGGCGCTGGTTGAGCATGGCCAGAAACTTTACCGCGAAGGTGATCCGCAGCGCGGCATTCCGGCCTGCATGGCCTGCCACGGCATGGACGGCCGCGGCAACCCGGGCGCGATGTACCCTGAGCTTACCAGCCAGCACGCCCAGTACATCGAGGCCAAGCTGAAGGATTTCCACAACGGCGTGATCTGGGGTCCCGCGGCGCATGCGCAGATCATGCCGACCGTCGCCAAGAACCTCGATCCGCAGGATATCGCGGCCGTGGCCAGTTATATCGAAGGCCTGCACGTGGCCGACCATGGCGCGAACGCCAAGTCGCCGTAACTTCGAGCCGGCCGTGTTGTCCAAAGCTTCCTAAGTTTTTCATCCCCCGAGGCCAGCCATGCTGAAGCGTTTGTCCTTTCTCTGCGCGGCGTTGATCGCGCTTGCCGCCTGCAGTCACAACGGTTCCGATGCGTCGGCGCCGCAGCCTGCACCGGCCCAGACATCCGCGCCGGCCGCCCCGGCCTCGGCCACCAAGCCTGCGCCCGCCGGCACCGCGCAGGCGCCAGC
>NZ_BSOA01000036.1 GCF_030160275.1 Dyella flagellata | reverse complement strand
CGCCGGCACCGCGCAGGCGCCAGCCGCCGCTTCCACCGCGGCATCCGCTAGCACCGCAGCCGCGCCGGCTGCGGCTGCCACGGCGGCAGCACCGCGCAAACCCTCCGCGCCGGCCGAACCCTTCGTGGACAACGGCAAGTGGGTGGAAGGCAAGAACTACTTCACCGTCGAGCCGCAACAGCCCACCGGGAATCCGGACAAGATCGTGGTGACCGAGGCATTCTCCTATGCCTGCCCGGCCTGCAACGCCTTCCACACCACGGTCGACCAGCTCGAACAGGGCCTGCCGTCGAATGCGGTGATGACCTATCTGCCGGTATCGTTCCGCCCGGACGAGAACTTCCCGCTGTTTCAGCGCGCCTACTACGCTGCCAAGGCGCTGGGCGTGGCCGATAAAACGCAAGATGCGATGTTCGATGCCGTGTGGAAGAGCGGCGAGCTGGCCTCCGACGATCTCACCACCGGCCGCCCGAAGCCGCAATCGGCATGGCCAACGATCGATGACGTGGCGAAGTTCTACGGCAAGTACGGCGTCGATCCCAAGCAATTCGTGGCTGTGGCCAACTCCTTCAGCATCAACACGCAGATGAAGCGGGCCGATGACATGGTGAAGGCGTATGGTGTAGAAGGCACGCCAACGATCATCGTCAACGGCAAATACCGATTCACGCCGAGCGACGCCGGCGGCTACGCCCAGACCATCGAGCTGGCCAAATGGCTGGTCGCCAAGGAAACCGCGGGCAAGTAGGCCAGGTAGGCGCAGCGCCCGGTTCGCCGGGCGCTTCTTGTTTAATCCCGATGTTTGACCCGCTTTGTCATTAGGAAGAACCATGTTCCAGAGCGCCCGATTCCGTCTCGCCACCCTGCTGTGCGGCCTGCTGCTGACCTCGGCATGCAGCGCGGCAGCTCCCGATGCAGCCGCTCCGTATACCGACGGCAACCAGTACGTCACCCTGCCGGCACCCAATCAGCGTGACAGCAGCAGCGGCAAGGTCGAGGTCGTGGAGGTCTTCTCCTATGGCTGCATCCATTGCGCCGAGTTCTCCACGTATGCCGATGAACTGCGCAAGTCGTTGCCCAAGGGCGTGGAATTCAAGCTGGTGCCGGCACCGTTCAACGACGCCTGGGTGCCGTTCGCGCGCGCCTACTATGCGTCGAAGAAGCTTGGCCTGCTGGAGCAGACACACGATGCCCTGTTCGATGCGAAGTTCAAGCAGCAGTATCCGATCAATTCGATGGACGAGATCGCGGATTTCTATGCGCATCACGGCGCCGACCGCACCGAGTTCCTGAAGATTGCCAATTCGCCGGAAGTGAATGCGCAGATCAAGAAGGATCTGGCGCTGATCCAGACCTGGGGCGTGGATGGCACGCCCACCATCGTGGTCGACGGCAAGTACCGCAGCGCCAACGTCCAGAGTTTCAAGGAGCTGTCGGATCTCACCAAATGGCTGGTGCAGCGGGAATTGAACGCCAAGCGGTAGGCTGGGATGACCATCCCGGCGGCGGGATGCCGAGGAGCCGGTGATCTATTCCTACGTGCCCGGTGGCGGCGGTTTTCACAATAACCGCATCGAGAACCTTTAGGATGCCCCGATCTGTTCCCCCAGGTACCCGGCATCGGCTGCCATGACACGTGCCCCCGGCAAGCATCAACGGCTGCGCCTGCTGAGCTGCAATATCCTGGCGGGCGCCAGCGTGCAGCGTTACCACCAGTACGTCACGCGCGGCATCAACGCTGTGCTGCCCGCCCGCAGCAAGCTGGACAACCTCGATCGCCTGGCAGAACTGTTGCCGCAGTTCGATGTGATCGGCTTGCAGGAAGCCGACGCCGGCAGCCTGCGTTCGGGTTTCCTCAACCAGACGCGCTATCTTGCCGAGACCTCGCGCATGCCGTTCTGGAGCCATCAGCCCAACCGGCCCGTCGCCCAGCTTTCGCACACCGCCAACGGCCTGATCTGCCGTCTGGAGCCGGAGGTAGTGGTCGACTATCCACTGCCCAGCCGCATTCCCGGGCGGGGTGCCCTATTGGCGCGCTTTGGCGACGAAGCACATGGGCTGGCGGTGGTGATTGCGCATCTTTCGCTGAGCGCGCAGGCGCGTGCGAAACAGCTGGCCTTTATCGCTGAGGTGCTGCAGGATCACCCGCATGCAGTGCTGATGGGCGATCTCAACACCGATACGCGCAGCGTCGAAATGCGCCATTTGTTCGCCCACTCCAGCCTGCAGCCGCCGGAACAGAGCGTACCGACCTTTCCGAGCTGGAAACCAAGGCGGGCGCTCGATCACATCCTGGTGTCGTCGGACATCCGCATCGACAAGATGTGGACACTGCCGCAAGCCTTTTCCGATCATCTGGCGCTCGCCGCTGAAATCCAGCTTCCCTCCGCCCCATCCAAAGCGCATAAATGACCGCACGACGTTTTTTTTCCATCGCACTTCCCTGGTTCCTGCTCGTGGCGATCGGCCTGCTGGCGGCATGGTTGCGCTATGGCTTCATCCAGCCGCCGGAACTGGCGCATCTTTGCGACGACGCCAAAGGGCCCGCGTGGTGCAGTGCACGCGCGGCGATCGTGATCGGTTTCAACACTTACGGCTATGGCATCGCCGCGATCATCGCTACAGCGCCGGCGCTGCTCTGCAGAAAGCCCTGGCTGGCATGCCTGGCAGCCGCGCTTGGTCTTTTTGCGCTCACGCTGTACTGCTACATCCCTGGTGCGATTGCCCTGCTAATCGGCAGCCTGCGCCTGGTACGTCTGCAAGCCAGAGAGCCTCTGATCTAGTCCTACGTGCCTGTCACCGCACTATGTGTGCGCGTCTGGCTGCGTGTAGGCTGGGATGACAATCCCAGCATCGGGATTCCGTGTGGAAAGCTGGGATTAGCATCCCAGCCTACGCGCTAGTCGGCAGCCTGCGCCTGGTACGCCTGTAGGCGAGCGACATGATGGCAACGCCAAGCGACCCACACCGGCAGCGCGATCGCCAGATTCAAGCCCAGCCATAGCCATGCGACCTTGCTCATGCCCGCCTCCTGCACGACCGGGGCGATGGCAAGCAGGGGACCGACGCAAGCCATGAAGCGCTGCTCCGCGGACGGCATGGAATACTCATGCGTCAGCAAGCCAAACACGCCATAGGCCACGCACGGCAGGGCGAACAAGCCCATCGGAAAATCCATGTAGCGCCCGTTGAAGGCGAGCAGGATGTCGTACAGCACCAGAGCGAACAACGCGGCATAGCGCCACCACGGCGAAGGCTCGGTGTGATCGTGATGGTCGGCCAGATGCGCCGCGAAGCGTCGCGCCAGCGCCGCCGCAACCGCCCACGCGCCGGCCAGGCACACCGATGAAAGCAGCCATTCCCACCACCCTTCGCAAGCGAACATCATTTGCCGCAATTGCCAGGCTATGGAACTACCCGCAGCAAAACCGGCCAGCGACAGCGCGATCCAGCCTCGGATGCCGTGCCAGCTACGGTGGCGCCCACCGATGAACGCAAACGCAATGGCGCCCACCGCCCCTGCCAGCCATCCCCACCACCAGTGCGGCTCCTCCGTCACCGGGCCGAGCATCGGAAATTTCGGCTTCGCGTTGGAATCGAAAATACCCCAATAGCCGCCTACCGTCCCCTCCAGCGCGCGCTTCCACGGCTGGTCAAAGGTTTCGATGACGTTGTAGGGCATATGCACCTGCGCGGCGTAACGCAGAAAGGCGCGCAGATACAGCGCCTCGTCCACCAAGCTGGGTTCGGCCGACCGGCGCAAGCGCCCGGCGCTAGGCCAGCCGGTTTCGCCGATCATGATTTGCTTGCCGGGAAACGTTTGCTGCACGCGTGCGTAAACTTCCTTGACATGCTGCACGGCATCGATCGCCGCTACCGGTTCGTTTTCCCAATACGGCAGGATGTGGATGGTGACGAAATCCACAGCGCTCTCCATTTGCGGGTAACGCAACCAGTATTGCCACACGTCGGCATAGGTCACCGGAATCGTCGCGGGTACCGCCGCGCGCACGCGCCGGATGTATTGGGCAAGATGCTTGGGCGAAAGATCGCCGCGCAGCAGCACTTCGTTGCCGACCACGATGCCGCGGATCACGCCGGGATTGGCCTTGGCAGTTGCGATGCCCTGCTCGATCTCCCGTTCGTTGATCTTCTCCACTCCGCCCAGCCAGATGCCCATCAACACCTGCATGTGATAACGCGCGGCAATGGCCGGCACCGCGGCCAGTCCATTGCCCTGCGAATAGGTGCGCACACAGTCGAAGCGTTGTGACAGGGCGCGCAGATCTTCGTCGATGCGTTCGGGTGTCATCACGAAATGCGTGTCAAAGGGTGTCTCGCCCGGCTTGCGGAACGGCGCATAGGACACGCAGGCGATCCGCGCCGAGGGAGCATCCGGCAAGTCGACCGGACGGCCGATCTGCCACCACCAGGCCAGGCCGGCCAGCGTGGCCAGGATCAGTGCCAGCCAGGCAAGGCCGTAATGGGCGATATTCTTGGGCTTGGGCGGCATGCGGGCTTTGGGCGCGTAATGGGACGGAACATCGAAGGATAAAGGGGAACAGGGAACGGCGGACAGGGAACTTGCGTGTTCGACAGATGAAGCACCGTTCATACCCGCAAAAATCCATCCCTTTACACTCTGTTGCGTTCTTCCGAAGGAGTGGAATCCTCATGGCCCCGCCAGCCGTATCGCGCATCGGCCGCTACCTGTTGACTGTTCTGGCCGGCGGGATGCTGACCGGTACAGCCGTCGCACAAACGCATAGCACCTCATTGGAAGCGCAACGCGCCGCGTTCAAACAGGCCTATGCCGCCGCCAGCCAGGGCGGCGACGGCTGGCGTGCGTTGGCCAAGGGGCTCATGGACTATCCGCTATATCCCTATCTGCAAGCGGCGTCGCTGGAGCACGACCTGCAACAGGTGGACCGTCCCAGCGTGGAAGCCTACCTGCGGCAGGCCCCCGACCTGATTCCGGCCAGCGACCTCAAGCGCGATTTCCTGCAGGAACTGGCGCGCCGCCAGGACTGGACCGATTTCGTCGCGATGTATCAGCCAGGCTTGGGCGACGCACTGAGCTGCGACGCCCTGCAGGCGCAGCTCGCCGGTGGCGCCAAGCTGGATTTCAATCGCGATCTGGCCGCGCTATGGGCTGAGCCCGCGCTGCCTTCGGCCTGCGATCCGGTACTGCAGGCCGCCTTCGACCAGGGCTTGCTGCCCCCCGCACGCGTCTGGTCACGCATCGACGTAGCCTTGGAGGCGGGTAAGGCCGGCACGATCTCCGGTTCGTCGAAATGGTTGCCGCCGGATGAGGCCAGGACGGCGCAGAACCTGGTGCTGGCGCTCAACGACCCCGCAGCGGCCCTGCTGGCCGCGAAACAGTGGCCCGACAACACGCGCTCCCGCGCAGCCATCACCCTGGCGCTGCTGCGCCTGGCGCGACGCCAATCCGACCAGGCCGACAGTACCTGGCAGCAGTTGCAGGGCCGCTTCCATTTCACTCCCGCGCAGCGCGATCGAGTGTTGAATGCCCTCGCCGTATTCCACGCCGCCGATTTCGACAGCGATGCGCTAGCGCGCCTGATTGCGCTGCCGCCCTCCGCGCAAACGCCGACCAGCCGAGAATGGCGCGTGCGTATGGCGCTGGTGGCAAAAGACTGGCAAGCCGTGCTGGATGCAATTGCCGCCATGCCGTCCGCCCAGCAACAGGACGATGAGTGGCAGTACTTCCGTGCACGGGCCTTGGATGAACTGGGCCGTACGGAAGAAGCACAGCGCGTGTACGCCAGCGTCGCCGACCAGTCCAGCTACTTCGGCTTCCTGGCCGCCGACCATCAGAATGCCTCGTATGCGCTGTGCAGCACACAGCCCGCTACCGATGCGGGGGCCCAGCAGGCCGTGCTGGCGATCCCCGGCATCCGCCGCGCCTTCGAACTGTTCGCGGTCGGCATGCCCAAGCAGGCACGCCGCGAGTGGAGCCTGGCATTGGCCAATGCCGATGCCCCGACAATCCGCCAGGCGGTCATCCTCGCCAATGAGCGCGGCTGGTACGACCGCGCGGTGTTCGCGTTCAACAAAGGCGACGCGCTGAGCTACTACCCGCTGCGCTTTCCGCTCGCCAGCCAGGATGGCCTGGTGCCACAGGCCGAGCAAGCTGGCATCGATCCATCCTGGGCCTACGGCATCCTGCGCGTGGAAAGCGCCTGGATGAGCGATGCGCAGTCCGCTGCCGACGCGCGCGGATTGATGCAATTGCTGCCCAGCGCCGCCGCTGGTGTGGCACGCCGCAACGGTCTGCCATGGAACGGCGGCGATAGCCTGTACTACCCTGCGACCAACATCGAGCTGGGTACTCGTTACCTGGCGCAGATGGTTCAACGCTTCAACGGCTCGCTGTGGCTGGCGAGCGCCGCGTACAACGCCGGCGCGGCACGTGTGAGCCAATGGGTCACGGCCCGCGGCATGCTGCCGCCCGACCTGTTCGTCGCTACCATTCCCTACAAGGAAACCCGTGAATACGTGGCGCGCGTGATGTACTACAGCGTGATTTACGACTGGCGCCTGCATGGCAAGGCCGCCCCGATCTCCACCCGCATGCTGCCGATCGGGCAGCCCAATGGCCGGCTGGATCCGCCGGATGAGCGCAAGCGTTTGACTTGTCCGGCACCCGCAGTAGCGACGGCGACTTCGTCAGCTGCGGCACCGGCGGCGGCTACCAGCTCGGCAATTGCCGCACCCGCCAGGGGCAAGTCGCGCTGAGCATGTCCGCTTCGCCTGGATTGCGCCGCCAGTAGAGTAAAATTCGTGCCGGGCTGCTTCCCTCCCAGGGGGACTTCGTCATGACCCCGCAACGCATCGTCATCCTCGGTGGAACCGGATTCGTTGGAAGCTATCTGGTACCTCGCCTTGCCGCCGATGGGCATCGCGTCATCCTGCTCTCGCGCAACCGGGAGCAGCATCGTTCGCTGGCCGTGCTGCCCGGCATCGCCATCCGCAGCGCGGATGTGTACGACGATGCCGTATTGCGCCGCCATTGCGACGGTGCCGATAGCGTGATCAACCTCATCGGCATCCTCAACAACAGCGGCTGCCATACCTTTCAACGCGCGCATGTGGAGATGGCACGACGCCTGATCGAGATCTGCAAGGTCACCGGCGTACAACGGCTGCACCAGATGAGTTCACTGAAAGCCGGCCAAGGCCAGTCGCAATACCTGCAAACACGTGGTGAAGCGGAGGCATTGGTCAAGGTATCGTCGCTGAATTGGACGGTCTACGAACCAAGCGTGATCTTCGGGCCCGGCGACGGCCTGGTTACACGCTTCGCCAAGCTGCTGCGCAAGATGCCCGTGCTTCCGCTGGCGCGTGCCACCTCGCGTATGGCTCCCACTTATGTGGGCGACGTTGCCGAAGCCATCGCACGTTGTGTAGCCGACGACAAACGCGCTACGCGCCGTAGCTTCGAGTTGTACGGCCCGGAGATACTTACTCTCGTCGAAATAGTACGCGCCATTCGCGACGCCGCAGGCTTGCACACCTCCATCATGCCGCTGCCCGACAGCTTGGGCCGATGGCAGGCGCGGTTCGCGGGCATGCTTCCGGGCAAACCTTTCTCGCTCGACAACTTCCTCTCACTGGGCACCGATTCCGTCGGCAGCAGGGATGGCTACGCCGCGCTCGGCATCGTGCCGCAACCGTTCACAGCGTGGCTCCCGCGCATCATCCTGGGCATGCCTCGGCAGCAGCGCCTGGACGTGTCACGCCAGACCTTCCGCCATCGCGGAGTGTAAAGGCGACCATGGCACAATAGGGCATGCGCACTTACCTGGTCGGCGGCGCGGTCCGCGACAAACTGCTGGGACGTTCCGTGATTGACCACGATCACGTGGTAGTCGGTGCGCGGCCAGATGACATGCTAGCGCTTGGCTACAAGCCGGTCGGCAAGGACTTTCCGGTTTTCCTGCATCCGCAAACCAATGAGGAATATGCTCTCGCCCGCACCGAGCGCAAGACCGGACGCGGCTACCACGGCTTCGCTTTCCATGCCGATCCCGGCGTGACGCTGGAGCAGGACCTCGCGCGGCGCGACCTTACCATCAACGCTATTGCGCAGGACGAGGAGGGGCGGCTGGTCGACCCCTACAACGGTGCAGGCGATATCGAACGGCGCGTGCTGCGGCATGTCTCGCTGGCCTTCGTTGAGGATCCGGTACGCCTGCTGCGCGTGGCCCGCTTCGCCGCGCGCTTCGCTCCACTTGGATTCACGGTTGCCGACGAAACCATGGCCTTGCTGCAACAGATGGTGCGCGATGGCGAGGTCGATCATCTCGTGTCCGAACGCGTGTGGGCGGAAACACGCAAGGCACTGGGTGAAACCCAGCCCTCGGCCTTTCTGCGTGTATTGCGCGAGTCCGGCGCACTGTCCGTACTATTCCCGGAAATCGATGCCTTGTACGGCGTTCCACAACGCGCCGAATTCCATCCCGAGGTCGACACCGGCATCCATCTGGAAATGGTGCTGGACGCTGCCGCCAGGCTGGCCCCCGGCAACGACCTCATCGGCTTCTGCGCGCTCACTCACGACCTCGGCAAAGCTCTGACCCCGAGGGAAGAACTGCCGCGCCATGTCGGCCATGAACACCGCGGCATCCCGCCTCTGCAAGGGCTCGCGGCACGCCTGAAGGTGCCTACCGAGTACGCTGAACTGGCCGAACTGGTCTGCCGCGAGCACCTCAACGCACACCGCGCATTCGAACTGAAGCCCGCGACGGTGTTGAAGCTGCTGACGGCGCTGGACGCCTTGCGCCGCCCCGAACGGCTACAGACCTTTCTCACTGCATGCCTGGCCGACAAACGCGGCCGCCTGGGTCACGAACAAGACGACTACCCGCAGGCAGCGTACCTTCGTCGTGCACGCGACGCTGCTGCCGCTATCACTTCAACCCCGTTCGTCGCACAAGGTCTGCAAGGGCCTGCCATCGGGGCCGCCATGGAACAGGCTCGGGTGCAAGCCATTGCGCAATGTCGCCCTGACTGAGGTTTCGCTGTTGGCGGCCCCTCTTCAATACATGGCCGTGCGAAAATACGCGCCTGCGCCCCGCTCGCGCATTTTCAGGACCTGCTGACCATATTGATACCCCAGGATTTGGGATTGAACAAATGACACGTATAGCTGTGCTGGTCCCGTGCTTCAACGAGGCTGTTTCTATTACCAGGGTCGTTGCCGAATTCAAAGCTGCCCTGCCCACGGCAACGATCCATGTCTATGACAACAACTCTACGGACAACACGATCGAACTGGCAAAGTCAGCCGGGGCCATCGTTCGCAAGCAGGAGCTTCAAGGCAAGGGTCATGTCGTTCGCCGCATGTTTGCCGATATAGAAGCCGATGCCTACGTCCTCGTAGATGGCGATGCCACGTACGATCCGTCGGCCGCCCCCATCATGGTGCAGAAGCTCCTCGAAGAAAGCCTGGATATGGTCGTCGGCACGCGCGTCAGTACAGAGCTTGAGGCCTATCGCCGGGGGCACCGCTTCGGCAACTGGCTACTGACCAGCTTGACGGGATATATCTTCGGCAGAACCTTTACCGACATGCTTTCGGGCTACCGCGTCTTATCCCGGCGTTTCGTAAAGTCATACCCCGCCCGTGCAGGCGGTTTCGAAGTCGAAACGGAGTTGACCGTCCATGCGTTGGAACAACACATGCCTGTGGCGGAGCATCCGACCCAATATGCAAGCCGCATGGATGGATCGCACAGTAAATTGAGTACTTGGCGCGACGGGTGGCGGATTCTGGCTACCATCTTGAAACTCACCAAGAACGGGAAACCCCTGCTGTTCTTTGGCATCGCAGCAACCCTGTCCATGTTGATAGCAGTTTTGCTGGCTTTGCCGCTACTGATTACGTATTTGCATACCGGTTTGGTGCCGCGCTTTCCGACGGCGGTCCTATGCAGCGGATTAATGGTGCTAGCAGCCATTTTCCTCGTCTGCGGACTGGTGCTGGACACCGTTACGCTCGGACGGCGAGAACTGAAGCATCTGGTGTATCTCGCCTATCAATCGCCACACCCCATGGATGAAACCGACTGAGATGAATCTCTCCCCTACATCCAAATGGAGCCTGGATAAGCAACCCTGGCTGGGTATCTGCTTGACCGTCGGCGCGCTGCTTTCCATCAAGCTGAAGCAGGATGCCTCCTGGGATTTGAAGAACTATCACCTGTATAACGCCTGGGCCCTGCTCAACGATCGTTATGCACGCGATCTCGTGCCCGCCAGTATGCAGAGCTATTTCAATCCGCTGCTGGACTTGCCCTATTACCTGCTCTCGACCGGACCACTCGAACAGTGGCCAAGACTGCTGGCCGCCGTGCAGGGACTATGGTTCGGAGCGCTTTGTTATGTAGTGCTGCGAATTGCTTTTCGTCTGGCCGAGTACCAGGGCCGCAAGCCGCACTGGGGAGATCTGATTGCCGTGCTGATCGGCGTCAGCGGAACCATGGCCGTATCGCAGACCGGCGGCACGTCCAATGAGATCGCGCTTGCGTTTTTTGTGTTGCTCGGCCTTTACCTGCTAATGCCGTTGTTTCATGGCGCTGTGCAAAGGCCTCTGCTGGCAGTGTGGCTCGCCGGACTCAGTTGCGGCTTGGCCGCCGGCTTGAAACCTACCGCCATTGTCTACCTGCCGGCGCTAGGCTTGGCGGTGCTCTTGGCGCCTGCAACGATGGGCCGCCGCCTGAAATGGGGCGCCGCATTCACGGTGGGCGCTGCCTTGGCGTTTTTATTGAGCTATGGGTGGTGGGGCTGGCACCTCTACCGCCTAAGCGGCAACCCTGTGTTTCCGCTATTCAATCAGATATTCCGATCCGACCTGATACCGCCCATGAGTACGGTCGATGCGCGCTTCTTGCCACGCGATGCCATGCAATGGGTATTTTATCCGTTCTACTGGCTGCATAAGCGTGCAAGTCTCGTCACCGAACCGCCGTTTGCCGACCCCCGCTATGCGCTCACGATGCTGTCTTTGGCGCTTATTGCGGTTTTCGCCTTGTTAGGGTCTCGGCGAAAACTAAGTGCCGCAAGAACAGTAACTCATCCGGTCATTCGGCTTTTCGGTGTCTTCCTCAGCCTCTCCTATCTGTTCTGGCTTGTGCTGTTTTCCATTTTGCGATATGCCGTTGCCATCGAGGCACTGACCGGCATCGTAATGTTGATGGCGGTGCAAGCATGGATTTTTATTCCGCGAGACGACCAGACGCAGCAGAAAATCATAGGCCTGAGCATGGGCGTGTTGCTTGTTCTTATTGCGGCAACCACTCACTACCCCGGCTGGGGGCGAATCCGATTTGGAAAGCAGGTCTTCGCCATCACTACGAATGACGTACCGCCGGGCAGCCTGGTGTTACTTGGCGGCATCCCTTCGGCCTACCTCATTCCTTTCTTTCCCCACTCCCAGCAGATCGACTTTATCGGCCTGAACTGGTTTGTGCAGGTGTCAGATAGGCATCGGCTCTGGAACACGATTCAACAACGACTGGAGCAGCGAAAAGGACCGCTCTATATCGTGCTGCGCCAGGACGACAAGGACGATTTGGACCTGCTGCATAGCCTGACTCCCGACCTTTCCATCGGGGATTGCCGGCCTATTCTCTCAAACCTCGATCACGAACCCGGGGTGGACTCGGGCGATCTACGCTTATGCCTTGCTCATCGCGGCGGAAAGTAATCTGTATACGGCGCAAAATCCTGTTCAAGGCACACCGTCGAGCGGAATGAGGCTAAATGGTGATCCACAGATGGAATCAACATGACATTCGATCGGGCCAATCTGGTGCATCGCTATGGATGGGTTATCCCTGTCCTCGTCTTCACGTCTGCCATCATCTTCCACATCCACCTTCCCGGCCTGTATTTCGATGCAGTGAACCCGGACTTCGTCGCGGCGCAAAAGCTGCATCCGACGCATCTGCACAACCCCTCGGCCACGCTACCGTCCAAGATCTTTCCCATTTTGGGTAGCCTCTATCACGGCGTGCAGAATCTGTATGTGGACCTGCCGATCTTCGCCATTTTCGGCTGCGACGTTGCTCCGCTGCGCATTGCGCAGGCGTCGTTCGGTGCCGTGCTGCTGGTGGCTTTTTTCATTGTCGCGCAAAGATTGACCAGGTCTACCACGCTTGCGATGCTGGGGGCGCTCGGACTGGCTAGCGAGATCGCCTTTACGGCATCGTTCCGCACCCAATTCTATATAGTCATGGGCGGCGCGACTTGGCTGTTCGTTTCGCTGATGCTTGCCCTGCAATCCAATCCGGATGAACGCGTGCCAATGCACAGGTTGTTTTGGTCCGGCTTCTTTGCGGGGCTGGCAGCCTATGGTTACTTCGTTCTGCTGTTCTTTGTGCCCGGCATGCTGGCCCTGGTCGCATTCAGGCCGCAATCCGATCGTCGCCAGCTCATTCGATGGGGTTGTGGATTGGTGGCAGGATTCGCTCCCTATGCACTTGGCTATCTATCGCTGGTGATCAAGCTGCATGGCGTCAGTCCAACAGTCGCGTTCATTCGCCGCATGCTGGACATGCTGCATCCGCTGCAGGGCAGCGGGACGAGCGGAAGTAATCTTCTCTACGCCTGGCAGATGGCTCGACTTGCCATCACCAATAGTGGCAACGACGCGATGATTTTCGGGTACTCGCTGCCCTCCTGGTGGGGCGAAACCAAGTTCTATGTCTTCGCGGCTTGCACGCTGATCCTGGTGGCCTGGTCCCTGGTTTATTCGCTGCGTCGTCGCAAAATCCCGTCGTGGGCACTGATCGGCTTGCTTCCACTGTCCTATATAGTCGCCGCGTCGCTACTCGGTTCGCGATTATGGGCTCATCACTTCTGCGTGCTGGTTCCCTTCGTGTACTTGCTGCCGCCGTCGCTGGTGGCAAACATGCCTATCAAGCTTCGAATGAACCCGATGATGCGAGGCGCAGTCATGGGGCTAGCAGGTGCGGGCTGCCTGCTCGGCAATGGGTCTCAGCAATACACCTTCCATCAACATCTGGCGCGCAGCGGAGGGGAAGGCATGAGCACCTATGCGCTGACGCAGTTGGCATTGGAGGCACGGCACGCGCCGTCGGACACCGCGTACCTTTTCCCCGAATGGGGATTTTTTACCTCTTTTGGCCTGCTCACTGAGAACAAGGTCCGCTTTACCGAGGATGTTGCGCCCGAAACGCTCAGCGACCTGAGACGTCTTGGCTACGAGGACCTTCGCCTGACTTATTGGCATCCTGCCGATCGGGACCGTTATGCACAGATACTATGGGAAGCAGGCATCCCGGCGACGACCGAGCGCACTTTCACCACCCTGGATGGGCGTCCCGTGTTCTATTGGCTGGAAGGTCGATTCGCGCCCGGCGAAGTGGCGCCGCCTAAAGACGGCCGCCCTGATCGGCCGCAAGCAGCTCCGCAGGCAACGGCAGCGCCGGCAGCCCACGCGCCAGCAGCATTGCCTGAAACCGCTCCCCCATCTGATCCGGCAAGGTGAGTTTCTTCACCTGCTGGGCGAGACGGTGGCGTGCAGCATCGTCCGTGGCTTGCTCGTAGGCATGTTCGAAAACTTCCTGCAAGCCGGCAGCAATCAGGAAGTGGGCTTGCGGCAGATACGCCGCCACGCCGAAGCCGGCGCTGTTGCCGGCTTCGGCCAGGGCGGTGAAGTCGACGGAGGCGGTGAGGTCGTTGAGTCCCGGCAGGTAAAGCGGATCGTTGTGCGCACGATGGCGATAATGTGCCATCAGCGTGCCGTCCCGCCGTTCCGGTAGATAAAACTCCCGCCGCACGTAACCGTAATCAATGAACAGCATCAGGCCGGCATCAAGCGAACCGGCAATGGCCTGCATCCAGTACGGCAACTGCGGGAGGATTTCCGAACGGTAGCCGTCTTGGAAGTTTCCGCCAAGATCGCGTTCGACGTGCCGCACGGCACCGGTAACCAGGGCGTCGGCCGGGCGATCCACGCGCATAAGGCGCGCCTCGCCATCGATTGCGACGTACTCTTCGTAAACTTCGCCACGGCGGAGCACGAAGCGTGTGGCCGGCAAGGCATCGATCACTTCGTTGGCGAACAGGATGCCGCGCCAGCTCTGCTCGGGTGGACGGTCAATCCAGGCCAGGCGCGTCATGATATCCGCCGGCAGCGCCGCCCTGAGACGCTCGCGTTGTCGCTCGCGTAGATCGGCGCTGGGCTCGAGAATCAGATAGCGGCGCGGCAATACGCCGTTCTCGGCCAACGCCAGGATCGCAGCTTCAGCAAAGGCGCCGCTACCGCCGCCGAGCTCAAGGAAATCCGCCTCGCTACCGAGCATGGCCAGCACCGGCTGCACGGCATGTACTACGCAGCGAGCGAACAGCTCGCCCAACTCCGGCGCAGTGACGAAATCACCGGCCGCGCCGAATTTGGTTTTGCCAGCGCTGTAATAACCCAGCCCCGGCGCATAGAGGCAGCGCTCCATGTATTGCGAAAACGGCATCGGCCCGTGCGAGGCGATGGTTGCGCGCAAGTGCTGCAGCAGGCGCTCGGAATGCTCAATCTCTTCGGCCGTGGGCTGAGGCAGACGCGAGGCTTGGGACGGCTTCATCATGAATGGGAAGCTGCGTCGGCCGCATTCGGCTTCAGCAGCCAGCGCACGGCGAGCAGGCCGATTTCGTAGAGCAGGCACATCGGGATGGCCAGCATGATCATCGAGGTAATGTCCGGCGGCGTGACCACTGCGGCGATGGCGAAAGCGCCCACGACGGCATAGCGCCGGCCCTTGCGCAGCTTGTCCAGGTCGACGACGCCCACTGCCGCCAGCACCACTACCGCCACCGGCACTTCGAAGCACAGACCGAAGGCGAAGAACATCAACATGACGAAGTCGAGGTAGTGCGTGATGTCCGTCATCATCTCCACGCCCTGCGGCGTGACCGCCGTAAGAAAGCGGAACGCTGCCGGCAATACCAGGAAATAAGCAAACGCGCAGCCGATGTAGAACAGCACCAGCGCCGACACCAGCAATGGCCGCGCCAGGCGCTTTTCATGCTTGTACAAGCCTGGACTCACGAACGCCCACAGCTGATACAGGATCACCGGCATGCTGATGAACAGCGCCGCGTAGAAGGTAAGCTTCAACGGGGTGATGAAGGGACTGGCCACTTCGGTGGCGATCAGGTGCGCGCCTTCGGGCAGACGCGAGACCAATGGCGCGGCGAGCCAGGCGTAGAGCCGGTTGGCGAACGGCACCAGCACTGCCAGCACCACCGCCAGTGCAAGAATGGCCCTGATCAGCCGCGTGCGCAGCTCAAGCAGGTGCGAGAACAGACCTTGCTGCAAATCCAGTTCAGGCTCAGCTGCCATGGGGAGTTTCCTTCGGCGCTTCCGCGGAGGCTGAATCCTGGCTCGCGTTGACGATGGTGTTGCGCACCTCCGCAACTGTGCCTGTCACCTGTTCGCGCGTCTCGCTTGCCGCCTTGGTCATATCGGCCTGCAGGCTTTCAGCACGGGCCGCCGCTTCGCGCGCGGTGCGCTTGAGTTCCTCGATTTCCAGCTCACGCTCGACCTCGGCGCGCACGCTGTCCCAGCCCTGCCGCAAGCGGCGCACCAGCGCACCGGCCGTGCGCGCGGCATGCGGGAGCTTTTCCGGGCCAAGCACGATCAGCGCGATCAGCGCCAGCAACACCAGCTTGCCGAGGCTGATCTCGATCATATGGCTTTCCTATGCGCTTATTTCGTTTCGCTGGAATCGCGCTGCTGCTGGCCAGCAGAGCTGCTGGCGCCGGGTTCCGGATCGGCGTGCAGCTTCTCCTGAGCCTTGCGTTTTGCTTCGTCCTCGTCGCCTTGCATGGCCTTCTTGAAGCCGCGCACGGCATTGCCCAGATCCGGGCCGATCTTGGTCAACTTGCCGGTGCCGAACACCACAAGAATGATGACGAGCAGGATCGCCCAGTGCCAAATGCTGTCAAAACCCATGAATAACCTCGTTGCGGAGTCCTGCCATGGCGCCTGCGGAAGTGCGGGCGCACCGGCGTTCCGTCAAGTGAAAGGCGCGCCCTGCGCGACCTCAGCGTGCAGTGTACTCCTCCAGGGAGTCGCGGAAGCGCACGACCGCCGCCGGGACATTGCTCACCCCGCCCTCGAAGATGCGCCGCGGCGTAATGCCCTTGCCGTAAACCTGCTGGTTGGCGTCGTAGTCGATCTTGATCACCGAGCCGTCCAGCGCCACGCCGGCAAACAGGCCGCGGGCGCGGGAATAGGAATAAATCTCCGCTTTCAGCTGCTGGTCAGTCGCGGCCGAGGCCGTGCGGCCCACCGGGCCGGCGGCGGCCGAGGCGTCAGCCCCCACCGTGAACTTGCCGTTGACGATCGAATCCACGCCGCGCTGCGTGCGGAACACCAGGATCACATCCGTCTTGGACACGCCAATCTGGAAGCCCACGCTACCGCCCCCGAAGGAGATGAAGCTGGGGTTGGACCAGGTGCCGTCCGGATTCTTGACCGAAACCAGGCCCTCGCCACGGCGGCCGCCGAACACGAAACCGACCTTCAGCACATCGGGAATCACGGCGATCGCCCGCGCATCGCGCAGCAGATCGGTGGGGATGGACTTGTCCGGCGCCTGCTCGATCTCGTTGAGCACACGCACCGCATTCTGGGCGCGCTGCTCGGGCGTATCGTCCCCGGCATGCGCAGCGGCGACGGGCAGCAGCAGCACAAGGGCAACGAGCGAAAGGCGACGCAATGCATTGAACATGGATGGCTCCCGATTTGAATGAGTCGACCGCGATCGCAAACGGAGGCAAGCATAGCCGCCTTGTGCGAAAGGCTGGTGGCGGCTTATGGCAGACTGAGCCGGCTCATACTGCGTCTACGCCGCCATGCCAGTCCACCACTATACCGGCCTTGCCGGACAATCCTACGACCAACCCGCTCAGGCTGGCGTACTGGTCGTGAACCTGGGCACACCGGACGCCCCTACGGCACAGGCACTACGCCCCTATCTGGCCGAGTTTCTGGGCGATCCACGCGTCATCGAGTATCCGCGCTGGCTGTGGCGGCTGATCCTGCATGGCGTCATCCTGCGCCTGCGCCCGGCTCGTTCGGCGCATGCCTATGCGCGGGTGTGGACGCCGGAGGGTTCGCCCCTGCGGGTAGGTTCGGAAAAACTCGCCGCCGCCCTCCAGGCCAGGCTGGATCAGGCCGCCGCGGGACCCGTACGCGTTGCGCTGGCCATGCGTTATGGCAAGCCTTCGGTAGGCGAGCAGATCGAGCAGATGCGGCGCGCAGGTGTGCGCCGACTGCTGGTGCTGCCGCTGTATCCGCAGTATTCGGGCACTTCCACCGGCTCGGTGATCGATGCCGTGGCTGACATGCTCAAGCAGCTGCGCTGGCCGCCGGAACTGCGCATCATCAACAGCTATCACGACGACGCCGGGCATATCGAAGCACTGGCCCAGTCGATCGAACACTGGTGGGCCGAGCACGGCCGGGCTGACAAACTATTGCTGTCGTTCCATGGTATTCCGCAGCGCTACGTGGCTGCCGGCGATCCTTATCTGCATCAATGCCAGGTCACGACGCGCTTGCTGGGCGAGCGACTGGGGTTGGAAGCCTCGCAGTTGAGCATGAGCTTCCAGTCTCGCGTGGGCCGTGAACCATGGTTGCAGCCGTATACGGATGAAACCGTGCGACGCTTTGCCCACGAAGGCGTCAGGCGGCTGGACGTTGCCTGCCCTGGCTTCGCGGTGGACTGCCTGGAAACGCTGGAAGAAATCGCCATGCAGAACGCGGAGTTCTTCACCACAGCCGGTGGCGAGACGCTGCGCTACATTCCAGCGCTCAACGACAGCGACGCGCAGGTCGCCAGCCTTGGCGCATTGATTCTGCAGCACGGCCAGGGCTGGCCGGAATTCGCAGTGAGTGATGCGCCATGACCTTGTACTCCGATGTAGCGCTGCCGATCGAGCAGCGCATCCACCTGTCGCACCATCTTTCGCTTACGGCATTGATCTGGGGCGACGAGAGCGCCCCGCCCATGCTGGCCTTGCACGGTTGGCTGGACAATGCTGGCAGCTTCTCCTTGCTAGCGCCCAGACTCGCCAGGCACTTTCGCGTCATCGCGCTGGAATTGCCCGGACACGGGCATTCCGACCACTTGCCCGCGGGCATTAGCTATCACTACGTCGACTATGTAAGCGCCGTGCTCAGCGCCGCCGATACACTGCGGCTGGGGCGTTATGCCTTACTGGGCCACTCGCTGGGTGCGGGCATCGCCTCGCTTGTTGCTGCCGCAGCGCCGCAGCGCATTGAACGCCTGTTCCTGATCGAGGGGCTTGGCCCCTTGGGCGATGACGGCTCGAACACTCTGCAGCGCTTTCGCGATGCCTATGCCGCGCCTGCCGCCCATGGCAAGTCGCTGCGGGTGTTCGCGAATGTGGATCAAGCCGTCAGCGCACGCACGATCGCCAGCGGCTTGCGGGCGGATCTGGCGCGGCCGATCGTGCAGCGCGGCCTGGCCGAAGTCGAAGGCGGCTATCGCTGGCGCAGCGATCCGCGCCTTACACGACCCAGTGCGATACGGCTGGCCGAAGCACAGATACGTGCACTGCTGGCAGGCATCGAGGCGCCCGCTTCGTTGCTGCTTTCCAGACCGACCACGCCCTATTTGCCCAGCGAGATGATGGAGCTGCGTGCGCAACAGGTGCCACGCATCGCCGTAACGCCCATGGACGGCGGACATCATCTGCAGCTGGAACATCCGGGTGCGGTTGCCGCTTGGCTGCTCGAAGCCATGTAGGCTGGGAAGACCATCCCGGCATTGCCATCCATGCAGCGCAAACGAGGCTGGGATTGTCATCCCAGCCTACCAAGGCCTCAGGTAGAAATCGCCAGTCGCTCGGACCGATACACCCATGCCGTCGCCGCCATCGCCAGTAGCGCCACTAGCAGACCGGTGATGACGCAACTCGATAGCTGCACAGGCGTGACCTGCTCACCACGCAGCAACTGCATGATGCCGACCTGCTGTCCGAGCAACGGCACATAGAACATCCAGTCCGTGATTTTCATGGGCGTCACGCTCAGCAGCACCGACGGGAAAATCGGCACCATCATCAGCACCGACTGGTAGGTCTGCGCCTCCCGGTAACTCTTGGCGAAGGCCGAAACCAGCGTCTGCAGGCAGGCCAGCAACATCACCAGCGGCAGCATCATCAAAAGTACTTGCGCGGCGAAGGAAATGCCCAGGTTCATACGCATGCCGAGTCGCTCGATCGGTATCAGCTTGCCGCAGAAGCCAAATGCGATAACGCAAATCAGCAGGCTGACCAAGGAGAAAACACAGGTTGCAGCCAGCTTGCCCAGCAATATCTTCCAGCGCGGCACGGGATTGGCGAACAGGGGCTCCAGCGATTGCCGCTCGCGTTCGCCGGCGGTGAGATCAATCGCCAGGTACATACCGCCCATGAATACCGTCAGCACGAAGAAGTAGGGCAGCATGCCGAACATCATTCCGGCGCGCGACTGCGGCGTGGACTGGTCACGCTCGTCGATCGCCACCGGCGCCATCATGGCGGGTGACAGGCCGCGCGCTACCAGCCGCATCACGCCCTGGCGGCGGCTGTAGTTTTCAAGCAGGCCTTTCACGCGTCCGACCGTACTGCCGGTGTCGCTCTGGGAGGAATCATAGATCAGCTCCACCTGCGAGGTCTGGCCCTTGCGCCAGGAGTCACCAAAGCCGGCGGGAATGCGCAGCACAATCTCGGCGTCCCGGTCGCGCACCGCGGCTTCCGGATCGGCGATGGGCGGCTGCGGCACCAGGCCCTGCTGCTTGAGCGCATCGATAAGGTTCGGCGCATATTTCGCGCCGATCACCGGCACCTTGACCGGTTGATCGGCCTTGTTCAACTCGCGTGTGAGCACCACGTTCATGATCATGATGAAAATGACCGGCCCAAGCAGCGGCCCCAGGATCAGGGCACTCATGATGGTGCGCCGGTCGCGCAGGTTTTCCTTCACTTCCTTGAGGAAGACGGTCAGCAGGGTCTTCATGCCGCCAGCCCCTCTTCGCTGCCGATGATCTTCACGAAGGCATCCTCCAGGTTGGCCTCGCCGGTCTGCGCGCGCAGCGCGTCAGGTGTTTCGTCCGCCACCACGCGGCCGTGTGCGATCACCACGATGCGATCGCACAGCGCCGCCACCTCCTGCATGATGTGACTGGAAAACAGCACGCAGCGCCCCTCTTCCTTCAACCGCCGCATGAACTGACGCATGCTACGGGTCGCCATCACATCGAGGCCATTGGTCGGCTCATCCAAAATCACGTTTCTTGGATCATGAACCAGCGCTCGGGCAATCGCCGTCTTGACGCGCTGCCCTTGCGAGTAGCCTTCGGCGCGGCGTTCCGCGATGTCCGTCATGTCCAATGCCTTGACCAACTGCTCGCAACGCATGCGAATGAGCGATTCGTCCATGCCTTGCAGGCGGGCAAAATATTCGATGTTCTCGCGTGCAGTGAGCCGCTTGTACAAACCGCGCGCATCCGGCAACACGCCGAGCTGGCGGCGAACGGCGAGGGCGTCTGTCGCGACATCGATGCCGTCGATCAGTACCTGTCCGCGGTCCGGTTGCATCAGCGTGTAGAGCATGCGCAGCGTGGTGGTTTTGCCGGCGCCATTAGGTCCCAGCAGCCCGGTGATTTCCCCGTCGCGCGCCGTAAAACTCACGCCGTCCACGGCTTTCACGGCGGCGAAATGCTTGTGCAAGTCCTTCACCTCGATCATGGCGAAGCTCCATTGAAATCGATGAATGCCGGGGTTCCGCCCAACTTGTTCAGGCAGCTTGCATCGAGCGCCTTCGGATCGGGCCGGTCGATGAACTTGCCAAGCAACTGCGGCATGCAACCACGGCCGAGCAGGGAATGCCCCTGCCCCTTGAAAATCAGCTGTCGCGCGTCGGACAAGCCCGGGAGGATTTCAACGCCATAGCGTGGCGGCGTAACCGGGTCCAGTTCGCCGGAAAGCATCAGGATCGGTTTATCGCTCTTCAGTGGCGCATGGAAATCGTCCGGGCGTGCGCCGTGCGGCCATATCTGGCACTGCGCCTTGATCGCATCGACCAGATGATTGCCCAGGATGGTGTTCTGGTCTTGCGGGCGTGGCTGCAGCAGGTCGGCATCTTCGCTGCAGATCACGCTCATGGACATGCCACTATTCATGTCGCCATTGAGATCGCTGTTGAGAATCTTGGCTTGCCCCAGCAAGGGACCGACGTCACCATGCGCCGCCGCGTTGATCGATAGGGGTAGCAGCGCGGCGGTTTCCGGCTGGTAGGCAAACATGCGCACCACGCTGGCGAGCGCGAATTCGTTCAAGGGCCGCTCCACCGTCTGGTAGGTTTCCGGATCGCGGAAGCTGACCTTGTGCGGATTCGCCCGCAGGGCGTCGCGCAGCTGATACAAGGTTTGCATCGAATCGCCGAAACGCTGCTTGCAGGTGGCCACCGCCGCGCAGCCGGCAAAATTCTTTTTCAATGCGTCATCGAGGTCGGCGGCGAAGTCCTGACCCAGCACCGCCTGGTTCGACACCACCGAGTCAAGCACGACACTGCGTACGCTAGCGGGATAACGCTTGAGGTACTGCTGCGCCATGCGCGTACCGTAGGACACGCCGACCAGATCCAGCGCCGGCGATCCCAGCGCCTTGCGCACATCTTCCAGATCCTGCGCCGCAATGGTGGTGGTGTAGTAGCGCGGATCGGCTTTTTGTCGCACTTCGTTCAAGCACGCCGCGACGTCCTTGCGAACCTTGTCCAGGTCAAGCGTCAGCGCATTCTGGTCGGACGCCTCTTGCGCGTTCTTGCAGCTCAACGGATTGGAACCTCCGGTACCGCGCTGATCCAGCAGCAGCACATCGTGATGCTTGCGAACCTCGCTAAACGCGGGCGCCTCGAACACCCATGCCTCGGTCGCCGCTTCGCCGGGGCCGCCGGCGAGCAGTGTGACCAGGTCGGGCGCGGGCACCTGTGCATCGCTGCGGGCAATCGCCAGCCTCAGGCTGATACGGCGACCGTTTGGATCGGCGCGGTTTTCCGGTACGTCGAGCGTAGTGCACCACGCATGCGCTCGCGCACCACTGCCGGGGCGAGCCAATTCGCACGGCTTGAAGGTAAGCGATCCGTGTCGCCAAGCATGCTCGGGCTGCGACGGCTCCTTGGTCTGAACCGTTGCCGAAACGGGCGCCACATCCGCGGTTGTCCCAGCCGGTTGACCGGGATGCCGCCAATGCTGATAGGCCAGCACGCCCAGCACCACCGCCCCTGCCGTCACTCGTAAAATGGTTCTTGCCTTCAAGGCCATTGCTTCCCTCACTCCTCAGGGACAAAGATCATTTCGATCGGCCTGCCGAACAGGCGCGCGATCTTGAACGCCAACGGCAGACTCGGATCGTACTTGCCGGTCTCGATGGCGTTGATGGTTTGCCGCGATACATCCAGTTTTTGCGCGAGTTCGGCTTGCGACCAGCCGTACTCGCCGCGCAAGTCACGCACAAGATTATTCATGATGCTTATTCACGGCGGTATTTGCGCTTGAACCAGCGTAAGAGGACAGGTAACAGACCGCCCGCCATGAAACCGAAACCCACCCCGCTCAGGGCTGTCAGGCGATCCGCTTGCGCATGATGCTTGAGCAGCAAAGCCGCCAGAAGCAGGGCGACACCGCCCAGCATCATGAAAACAGACGGCTTAATGCTGAATCCCTCCTCGCAGCTCCCGCTTCCCGCATAGCTGCGCATGACCCACCAACGGACCAGGGCGTAGCACACCACCATCGCCGGAAACACGAAGAGCAAGCTCGATCCATCCAGCTTCACCACACCCGCACTGGCCAAAAAGCCGGCAACGATGCTCAGCGCGCTCACCACCGCCGTCGCCGTGCCCAATGCCACCAAATGGGTATGGCGCTCAAGTTCGTCGCTGTTGAGGATGAGCCGTGCCATTTGGCCGATCACATAGAGCACCGGCACCGTGGGTGCCACCGCCAGCAGAATCTTAAGCGGCAAGCTCGTGGTTTCGCTGGCCAGCGGCCAGGCGATCAACATGAAAGCGGTATAGATCGACATCGCGATCATTACCCGCCATTGGTATTGCTGCGGAGAAAACTTTGGCATGGCCAGCCCCTCAAGCAACCCGGGCCAATGACCGTGTGGGCGCAGCGCGCCTGGCGGTACAGGCGTTACGGCAACGCTTCATCGTGATATCCCCTTATGTAAAGCACGCTTGACACGAAGCCTATCCAGACCCTCGCTTCATGTCAAGCACGCTTTACAAAGGCCATGTAAATCGCGTGGCTCCCCTGACACTGCACGTCACTTTTTGACGGCCCCCTGCCCTGTCAGGAGAAGCAGTTCACACTTTTTCCCGACAAAAGTAGGGGAATGCCATGTAATCGTGTAAGCCATGTGTAGGAAATAACCGGAGTTTCCCCGACAATGTGATGGGGGTCACGCTTTGGCCTGAATGTTGCTCACTCGCCTCTCAAGGCGTGGGCCTGCCCGTGAGGGGGCGGGAATACGCCGGCCCACTGCAAGCGCTTTACCGAATGCCTGTAATTCACCTACCCGTTAACCAGGGAATCCGCATGAAGAAGATCGTCCTGTCCGCTGCCCTCGCCGCCACATTCGGCGCGGCAGCATTGTTCTCCACCTCGGTGGCCGCCTCCGACGGCACCATCACCATCACCGGCAAGGTGGTGGCCAACACCTGCACGTTCAGCGTGAACGGTGGCAGCGCCAGCAACACCGTCCAGTTGCCCGTGGTGTTCACCACTGCCTTGGCGTCTTCGGGCAGCGTTGCCGGCAATACCCCGTTCAGCATCAAGGTGACCGGTTGCGATCCGAACCTCACCAGCGTGCAGGAACAGTTCGGTGGCAGCAACATCAACGCTACCGATGGCAACCTCAAGAACATCGCCACCGCGTCGGCTCCGCAGACGGTCGCCGGCAATGTCGAAGTGCAGCTGCTCAGCGGCACCGGTTCGGTCATCAACCTCAACAACAACAACAATTCGCCGGTGGGAACCCTTTCCAGCGGCGGCGTAACGTTGAACTACCAGGCGCAGTACTACGCCACCGCCGCAGCGACGGCCGGCCTGGTGAACACGACCGTTACGTACACCACGCAGTATCAATAAGTCGCAGAACGAACACGCTGCGGCGCGCTATTGCAGCCGCAGCGTAGTTCCCGCTCGTCCCGCCATTCGTTGCTCCCTGAGAACCCATCCATGAATGCCTTCATCCGCGCCGTCCGCGTGGGACTGCTGACCATGTGCCTTTTCACCGGTGCTGCGAATGCCAGCGTTCTGATCGCCGGCACGCGCGTGGTGTTCCCCGCCCAGGATGGTGAAGTCACCGTGCGGCTGACCAACGATAACGCCCATCCGGCGCTGGTCGAGGCTTGGATCGACAGCGGCGACCCGAAGTCCACGCCGGACAAGGTCAATGTACCGTTTCTGATCACCCCGCCACTGTTTCGCATGGAGGCGCACAAGGATCAGAACCTGCGCATCATTTCCACGCCGGCACAGTTGCCCGCCGATCGCGAGTCGCTGTTCTGGCTCAACGTACTGGAAATTCCGCCCAAGCCCAGCACGGAAGAATCAGCTGGCAAAAACCTCTTGCAGTTCGCGATTCGCTCGCGCCTGAAGCTCTTCTTTCGCCCTGCGCATCTGCCCGGCAATGCGCAGGCGGCACCTGGACAAGTGACCTGGCAGGCCGTCGCCGATGGCCAGGGCTATGCACTGGAAGTGCGCAATCCCACGCCGTACCACGTCACCATCGTCAAGTCATCGCTGGACGTCGGCGGCAAGCCCTATAGCGCGGACGCGGGCATGGTCGATCCGTTCGGCTCGCTGCGCCTCAAGGTCAAAGGGCTGACGACGGCTCCGGCAGCGGGCACTTCCATCGCCTATGACATCGTCAACGATTACGGCGCAACCGCTAGCTTCAAGGGCAGCGTCTCGCCGTGACACGTCGCCGGCACACATTTCATGCGTCTAAGCATGGTGTGTACCGCCAGATTTTGCTGTGCGCGGGAATTGCCGCCGCACTGAGTGGCTGGACGAACGTTTCGGCCGCTCCCGCCAACGCATCGCCTGACGCATCCGCCGCGGCCAGTGGCGCGGACGCCAGCGCCAGCGGCGGCTATGCCGACTTCGATCGTAGCCTGCTGGCAGGGGCCGGCCAGAACACCACGGACCTGTCCCGTTTCGAACACGGCAATCCTGTGCTTCCGGGCAGCTACAACGCAGACATCTACCTCAACAATGTCTGGGTTGGCCGCAACGATGTGCGCTTCGCCGCGCCGTCCGCGAACGTCAGCGCCACCGCATGTGTCGACCGTAGGCTGCTCGACCAACTGAACCTGCATCCGGCCAAGCTGTCCATCGAAACCCTGGCCAGCCTGAGCAATCCGAAAGCCTGCGTAAGCATGGGCAATCTGATTACCGGGGCCACCGTGACATTCGATATGTCGCAGTTGCGCATCGACGTCAGCATTCCGCAGGCCTACCTGGGCCAGACGGCGCGTGGCTATGTGAACCCGGAATACTGGGATGCCGGTGTGCCCGCGGCACTGTTGAACTACAACTTCAACACCTACCGCAGCAGCAGCCGCGGCCAGACGCAAACCACCTCGTATCTGGGCCTGAACAGCGGCCTCAACCTGGGTCCCTGGCATTTTCGCGAAGATGCCACGGTCGACTGGCAATCGGCGAGCGCGGGAGAGCCAGCGCGCCGCAGGTGGCAAAACATTGACACCTATGTGGAACGAGATCTGGCGTCGCTGCGCGCCAATTTGACGATTGGCGATAGCTTTACGGACGGCGCCGTCTTCGACAGCTACGGTATCCGCGGCGTGCAGCTTGGCACCGACGACCGCATGCTGCCGCAATCGTTGCAGGGCTACGCCCCTGTCGTGCGAGGCGTTGCCCAGAGCAACGCCAAGATCACGGTACGGCAGAACGGCATGGTGATCTACGAAACCACCGTGTCGCCCGGTCCGTTCTCGCTCAAGGACCTGTACCCAACCGGCTATGGCGGCAACCTGCAAGTGACGGTGACCGAAGCCGACGGTCACGTGAGCACTTTCAGCGTGCCGTATGCCTCGGTAGCCCAGCTGTTGCGTCCTGGCATCACGCGCTTCGATATCGCCGCCGGCCAACTGCGCAGCGCCACCATCAAGAACAAGCCGGCCGTGCTGCAGGCTACCGTCCAGCACGGTTTCAACAATCTGCTGACCGGTTATGCCGGCATCGCGGGCTCGCAAGGCTACGGCGCGGTACTGGCCGGCGCCGCCATCAACACGCGCTACGGCGCATTCGCAACCGACATCACCCAGGCCAATGCGCACATCCCTGGTTACTCGACCCAGTCGGGCCAAAGCCTACGTTTGACCTATAGCAAGATCATCCCGTCGACCCAGACCGTCTTGTCTGTGGCCACCTATCGTTATTCCACTGGCGGTTTTCTCAGCCTGACCCAGGCCGAGCAAGCCCGCTATTACGCGCGCCAGGGCATCAATGCCTTCAATGTCGTCACCCAGCAGACCGTGCCGACGATCGATGGCGTACCCGTACAGAGCGTATTGACACCTGCCCAGCAGGCGGCGCTCGCCGGTAGCGCGTTCATCACCAATCCGATTCTTGCCGCGCGGGGAGTGCAACGCCAGCGCAGCAGCTTCACGCTCTCGCTCAACCAGCCGCTGGGACGCACTGGCGGCTCGATCTACGCCAACGCATCTGCCAGCGACTACTGGAACCGGCGCGGCAACGATACGCAGTTCCAGGTCGGCTACAACAACCATTTCCGCCAGCTCACCTATAGCGTATCGGCGACGCGTTCGGTGGATCCGCTGGGCCGTTACGACAATGCGTACTTCGTGAGCTTGAGCTTGCCGCTGGGCCGCAACATACACTCGCCGACCCTCGCCCTGAACCTCAGCCACGATCACGCGGGCGGCTCGCAAGCCCAGGCCCTGGTCAGCGGCACGCTCGGCAGCGACAGCCAGTTCAACTACAGCGCCGCGGCAACGCACAGTGGCAATGGCGGCGGCAACGCCGGCTCGGTGAACGTGGGCTATCGCAGTCCATATGCGGTATTCAATGCCAGCTATGGCAATGGCAGCGGTTACTCGCAGGCATCGTTGAACATGAGCGGCTCAATGATCGCGCATCAGGGCGGCGTTACCTTTGGCCAACCGCTCGGCGATACGGTCGGCATTGTCTATTTGCCGGACGCCGCCGGTGCACGCCTGGCCAACGCCCCCGGCGCCCGCGTCGATCACTTCGGCTACGCGATCGTGCCCTACTTGACGCCCTACCAGCTCAACACCATCCAGGTCGACCCCAAGGGCTTGCCACTGGATGTGCAACTCGATACCACCAGCGCGCAAGTCGTACCCTATGCCGGTGCGGTGGTGATGCTGAAGTTCAAGACCGAAAGCGGTCGTACGCTTATCGTGCAAGCCCGCCTGAAAGACGGCCAGGCGTTGCCGTTCGGAGCGGAAGTGTTCAACGAAAAAGGCAATTCACTGGGTGTAGTCGGCCAGGCGGGGCAGATCCTGCTGCGTGGCGTCGATCAGGCTGGCCATCTGACCGCCCGTTGGCAGAATGATAATGGCACCGAGCAGTCATGCTCCTTCGACTACCGGCTTGCGCCTAGGGCCAAGCGCGCGCAGACAGCCGTGAGCTACGAACATATGAACGTGATATGCACAAAAGCCGGCACCGACGCACTCGCCTTGAGGGACGGCCCATGAAATCGGCGTCGTTGACCTCGCGCCTGGTAAGCCAAGTCGTCGTGCTGTTGCTGGCGCTCGCCCTGATTGTTCCCAGCACCTGCGCCGCGGTCGCCACCAGGGGCGCATCCGGCAAGAAAACCGGCAGACCGATGCGCTTCATGGCGCTGGCCGCCAGTGCTGCGCAATCCCCTCCATGCACACCATCGTCAAGCAACGCCAACATCACCATTCCCTCTCCCATCAGCATTGCACCGGGCGCCAAAAATGGGCTGATCGGCAGCGCGGGATCCGTGACGGTAACCTTCGATTGCACCAACGCGTTCTTGATCACGCCTAACCTCTACGACGATTTTCTCGTCTGGTCGGGCAATCTCGCTGCGCTGGACTCGACCAGCGCTCCTCCAGGGGGCGTGGGCATCATGTTCCAGACCAACATACAAGGCATCGACGTTCGTCTCACCGCTAGACAGACTCAGGCCAGCAGCACCAACACCGGCCCGAACGGCACTTCCGGCTGGGAATTGGGAGAAGTCGATTGCCAGGGCTATACCAACAACTACAGTTGCAGCCCCAGTCCGCTTAGCGTGAAATTTACCGCGCAACTGGTCAAAACCGGTCCAGTTGCCGCCGGCACGATAAACAGCATTCAATTGCTGCAGGTCTACAATTCCGACAACGTGCCGTCGGACCCCAACGATACTCAGGACTACCCCGCTCCTTCCAATACATTCACCACGCTGACGTTGAATGCCGTAACATTGAACATGAGCACCTGCAGTGTCACCGCAGGCTCGAGCAATCTCAGCGTCACCTTGCCGATGATCTTCAACAACGCACTGCCGTCAACCGGCTCCGTAGCCGGCCAAACGGCTTTCAACATCCAGTACGACTGCCAGTCGGCCAAGGCCAACTGGTCGCTCTACATGACTATGAGCACGGCCAACCCTGGCACTGCCACTGGCGTGATCATGCCATCAGCATCGTGCTCGGCCGGCACGCCAGCGTCGAATGTCGGCATCCAACTGCTTGAGAGCAATCTGCAGCCGGTGCCGTTCGATACGGCGCAATCGCTTGGCAATCCGCCGTCCGGCACCCTTACGCTCAACTATTACGCCCAATACTACGCAACCGGCTCGCCCGTAGGTGCAGGTCAGGTCTGCGGTACCGCCACCTTTACGATGTCCTATCAATGATCGGTCGGCCAGCACATCACGCTAGCGTGTAACGAGCACTTATCAACGCTCAAGTTTCCTTGCGGCATACCGATAAATACCGGCATCACTCATAGGTTTGCGTTACCAACACGGGATTGGCAGATTCAGGCTGGGCCGCGCGAACATAATTGGCGAAGTACTGCAGCACTCGATCCGATTGCGTACCGGACAAGCTCGCCACATCCACCAGGTAAGGCCGGGAGGCGCTCGCTACCGCTGCCGCCGCCGAGGTGTCCGAACAGCTTCGTTGCAGTGACTGATGCACCTGCGCAGCGCTGACGACCAGATTCATGTCAGCAGGCATTGCCGCGACGCTGCAGGTCGGCTCCACCACCGCACCAGTGAATGTGATTGTGCCACCCTCGATGCTGCCGCCTCCGCCCGCTTTCGCGGCCGACGAGCCCAGCGCCATCGCGACGCAACAACCCACCAGTACGAGTAAACGCATCCCACGCATGATGCTGCCCTCCACCGGTACCTGCGCAAATCGCGCGTACCTGTAGGCACCATCGGCTGCGGTGTACCGGCGCTTTAGAGGCTCCTCCGACTCTTGTCACGAAAATGCCAAGCGCATCACATAAGTCATGCAATACGACCGACAAGGAGCCTGCGTGGATGCTACCTGACGGCCATGACCTGGAAATTGTGAATTCTTTGTAAAACAAGCACTTGGACGTGCACTTGTCGGCGTCGGCATTTCGTCGCGAGGCAATCAGCCAAGCGATGCGCTGCTTCGCCATCCAGAGGGCAGCTGGACGGTGCAGCGGCAGGTTAGGGGATTGAGAACGTCATGACTATGACGTTTGCGCAAAACCCTGCATCCTCGCAGTAGTTTTATCGGCAAGAATCCGACGCGCTTTAGCGCCACCTGCAAATCTTTTCGCCGCGCTCAGCGCGAGGAGATGTACTTTTCGCGCCGGATCTGCGGAATCGGCAGGCCAAATTCCTTCAGCGCGTTGAATCCCGCATCGACCATGTTGGGATTGCCGCACAGGTACGCGATATCCCGGCCGGCGGAAGGCTGCAGCTCGGCCAACACGCCCTGCACGTGACCCGGGCGATCATTGGGCCGCGCTGCGGCGCGCGGCTGGCGGCTGAGGCAGCCGTAGAACGAAAAGCCCGGGTGGGTCTGGGCGAATACCTCGAACTCTTCGCCGTACAGCAATTCGGTTTCATTGCGGGCGCCATACAGCAGCACCACTTCCCGGTCGCCCTGCGCCAACAGCTTTTCGAATGCCGGCAACATGGCGCGATACGGCGTTACGCCCGTGCCCGTGGCCAACAGCAAGTAGCGCGGATGCGCGTCGCTGTCCTGCAGGCAGAACCGCCCATACGGGCCGCTGGCCTCGATGGTGCCGCCAAGCTCCAGGCCGCTGAGCAGCTTGGTGGCCGCGCCGCCGTCCACATAGCTCACGGCGATCTCGATGCGCTGCACTGGCGAATGGCCGTCGCCCACGGTGCCGATGGAGTAGCTGCGCTTGGTCGCAGTCCCGTCGTCATAGTGGAAGTGGATTTGCAGAAATTGGCCCGGAATGAAGGCCAGCGGCTGTCCATCGGCGCGTTCGAAGCCCAAATGGCGCACGCTGGGCGCAAGCATGCGGCTGTCGACGAGACGGAGAGTGAAGTGCTCGGCCATTGGATATCCAGCAAGAACAGTCAGTACGCCCCGGCTGAACGAGTCATCGGGACAAGGCCCGCTATAATACGGGGCTAGACCCTTTGGTGCAGCCCATGTCCCCTCCCCCCGCACTAGTCGTCGAAAACCTGCGCAAGACCTATGGCAACGGCGTCCAGGCCCTCAAGGGCATCAACCTCACGGTACAGCCGGGCGATTTCTTCGCCTTGCTGGGCCCGAACGGCGCCGGCAAGTCCACCCTGATCGGCATCCTTTCCTCGCTGGTGAACTCCAGCGAGGGCGACGCGCGCATCTTCGGCGTGTCGGTGAACAAGCAGCGCAACGAGGCGATGAAGCTGATTGGCCTGGTACCGCAGGAAATCAACTTCAACCAGTTCGAAAAGCCGTTTGACATTTGCGTGAACCAAGGCGGGTTTTACGGCATCCCGCGCAAGCTCGCTGCCGAGCGCGCAGAGAAATACCTGAAGGAATTGCGCCTGTGGGAGAAGGCACAGGACCAGGCTCGCATGCTGTCCGGCGGCATGAAGCGCCGCCTGATGATCGCCCGCGCGATGATGAACGAGCCGCGCCTGCTGATCCTGGACGAACCCACCGCGGGCGTGGATATCGAAATCCGTCGCTCGATGTGGCAGTTCATCAGCGGCATCAACGCGGCCGGCACCACGGTCATCCTCACCACGCATTACCTGGAAGAGGCCGAGCAGTTGTGCCGCAACATCGCGATCATCGACCACGGCACCATCGTGGAAAACACCTCGATGAAGCAGCTGCTGTCCAAGCTCGACGTGGAAACCTTCGTGTTTGACGTGGACAAGCTGCCGGAACAACTTCCTAGCCTTCCTGGCATTGCATTCCGCCGCGTCGACGCACATACGCTGGAAGCCGAAATGCCGCGCACGCAGGCCATGAACGCACTGTTCGATGCACTCACCACACACGGTATCACCGTGCTTTCGATGCGCAACAAGACCAACCGCCTGGAAGAGCTGTTCGTGCGGCTGGTGGAGAACGGCCGACAAGAGCCCGGCCGCCAGGATTCCAAGGAGAAGGCGGCATGAGCAATATGTCCGGCAACCTCGTCGCGCTCAAGACCATCGTGCGGCGCGAGATCGTGCGCATCATGCGCATTTGGACCCAGACCCTGATCCCGCCCGCGATCACCATGACGCTGTACTTCGTGATCTTCGGCAAGCTGATCGGCAGCCGCATCGGCAACATCCAGGGCGAATTCAGCTATATGCAGTACATCGTGCCGGGCCTGGTGATGATGAGCATCATCACCAACAGCTACGGCAACATTTCCAGCTCGTTCTTCGGCGCGAAATTCCAGCGCTCGGTGGAAGAGATGCTGGTGTCGCCGATGCCGAACTGGGTAATCCTGCTTGGCTATGTGACCGGCGCGGTGACGCGCGGCCTGACCGTGGGTGTCCTGGTGCTGCTGATCGCACTGTTCTTCACCCATTTGCAAGTAGCGCACATCCTGATCACGCTGCTGTCGGTGCTGTTCGGCGCCACGATCTTCTCGCTTGCCGGCTTCGTCAATGCGATCTACGCGAAAAAGTTCGACGACATTGCCTTGGTCCCCACTTTCGTGCTCACCCCGCTCACTTACCTTGGCGGCGTGTTTTATTCGGTGAACATGCTGAGCGAGCCATGGCAGGCGATCTCGCGCGTCAACCCCATCCTGTATATGGTGAACGCATTCCGCTTCGGCGTGCTGGGCATCAGCGACGTGCACATCGCCGTGGCGTTCGGGGTGATGCTGCTGTTCGTGATCGGGCTGTCGTGGGTCGCCCTGAATCTGCTCAAGCGCGGCGTCGGCTTGCGTTCCTGATCCTACACAACCAGACGCGTCCCAGGCAGGGTCGCCATCCCGCGGCCCTGCCTCCGACTTGGCCGTGCATGCACGCACGGCAGGACAAGCGCTTACTGCGCGTTCAACTTGACCTCGCCCACTACGAACGAGGTTTCCGCGCCACCCGTCCCTTGCTGCTTACCCGTGAACTTCAAAGTGAAGGTCTTGCCGATCAGCGAGCTGACGTTCACCGAATAAGCCGTATAGGCCGAATTGGCATTGAGGTTGGAATACGTCGCCAACGTGGTGGTAGTGCTGCCGACGACCGCTTGCACAGTCAGCTTGTCGATGGCTGACGACGAACTCTGCGTGGTATCGATGTGCAGCTGATAGGTCAGCGTCGCCGTGGAATGCCCGGTCGGAATGGTTACCGACTGCGACAAGGTATCCGTGTGCGCGGCACTGTAGCCATCCAGCCACATGAACCAGCTTCCGGTGTACGGATTCTCGCCCGAGCAGTAATCCGCGCTACTGGTGTCGCTGCTGCAAAGCACACCTGAGCTGGCCGTCCACGACGTACCGTTGGTGAAGTCCGGATTGGCGATCACCTGCACGGAGCCGCCACCACCGCTGCTCACCGTTACTTGCTGACTGCTGCTGTTGGTAGCACCGGTGTTGTCCGTCACCTTCAGCGTTACGGTGTAGGTACCCGCGGTGGTATAGGTATGACTGGGGCTGGCGCTGGTCGAGGTGCCGCCATCACCGAAGGTCCACGCATAGGCGTTAATGGTGCCACCGGTATCCGTGGAGGTATTGGTGAAGTTCGCGGTCAGCCCGCTCACGCTATCGGTAAAGCTGGCCACCGGACTGCCGCCACCCGAAGAGCCGCCGCCGGCCAGACTGCTGAACTGGCTGACGATCATGCTGCCCCAGCCGGTGGTGTAGTCATAACCGGTTCCGGCGTTTTCACCGCTGTTGTTGCCCGAGGTGATGTCATGGAAGGCTGCGGCGTAGTTGGCCGCGGAGGACTGCGCTACCTGATAGATCACCGGTGGAGCAAAGCCCAGGCTGGAATTGGCCTGCAGCACATGCGCCCACGCGCCCACCGCCAACGGCGCGGCAAGACTGGTACCGCCGATTTGCTGACCGGATTGGCCATCCACCGTCACCAGCGCACCACTGACCGGGCTCGCATCGAAAGCGATGTCAGGCACGCCGCGATGCGACTGGTCGGTAACGCCGGCTACGCCCTGCTGCCAGCTCGGAATCGGCTCGAAGGTGCTTGGACTGCCTCCGGTGGCGCCCTCGTTGGTGCTGAGGTTGTTCCACACCGTTTCGCTTTGCCAGGTGGTGTTGGGGCTGGTGTAGACCTCGGTGCCACCTACGGCGGCGACGTATTGGGAGCTGGCCGGCCAGCTTGGCGTGACCCCGCCGGTACCGCATTCATCGGCCCCCGAATCGCCGGCCGAGACAAAGAACGTCTGGCCTTGCGCCGCGGCCTGCTTGAACGTGGTGTCGTTCGACGAGGCGGCGCCGCTGGACTGCGCGGTGGTCTCGCATTCGCCCAGGGAGACGTCGATCGCCTTGAGCAGGTTGTCCGACACCACATCGTTGTAGACCGTTTCCAGGTCCGCATCGGACAAGGAATTGGCGCTGTAGAAGTAATACGTCGAGACACCGGTCATGGCGATGATGTCCTGGCTATCCAGGTCCCACTCGCCATCGCCACTGGCGCTGCTGGCACCGCCCGCAGGGCCTTTCACGACCACGCTGACGCTGGGGAAGGTCGACTGCAAGTCGCTTTTGACACTCGTCAAGGGGCTCTGGGCGATCGAGCCGACCGCTACCGAGGTAACGTTGCCCATGCCACTGGCGCCATAGATCGACGGGAAGTCGGAAGGCTGATGCCCAACCGCCGAACCCGTTGCGAAGGGCTGGTTCGCATGATGCACCACGTTCGGATTGAGGCGCTTGGCGAAAACGTGCGAGATATGCACGTTTTGCATGCCGAGCACCGCGTTAACGGAGGCTTGCAGGTTCGCTGGAACGTGTACGGGGCTGTTATTGGCAAAAGCATCGCGTCCGTCGTGCGTTTTCACGTGCACGAGCGTCGTATTGAAGGCAGCTTGCGCGGTGTCGGCGTGTCCATCGGCCTCCACCAGCGCACGATTGGGCGCAATGTGTACGTTGCTAAACCCAGCCTTGCTCAGATAGTCGGCCACAGCCTGCGCCTGCGCCGCCGTAGGTGCGTATTGCGCATTGAACTGATCGGCGGTCAATGGCTTGAAACCCCGCTTGGCAATGTACTGGTCCAGTTGCTGCTCATTGCGCAACTTGAGCGTGACCACCACATGCATCGGGTGCGAAAACGCCAAAGCGCCCAGCACCTGATCGCCACTGTGCAAGCTGACCGCCGGATGGATCGCCACCATGGCCGAACTCGGCGCCTGCACCGCGTTGTCAGCGGTCGGCAAAGGTGCTGCTTCCACGTACACGGCGCTCATCGAAACAAGGCCCAATGCAACCAGCATGGCCTTCATGCGAAAACGGCTAGACATTTCTCACTCCCCAGATTATTGAGGGCGCACGCAACCGCTGAGGTCGCGTGTACCTCATGACAGTGAAGTCGCGCAGGCGCGCGACGCCGATTGGAACAGTGGACGCTTGCGATTCCCCGAGCTTCGGCGTGCTGCTGCTCCCCCTTCGCTCCCATTGCGGGCAGTGCCGACTCCAGCGCTCAAACGACGCTCCCCTTGCAGCCGCGTCGTCACGGAATCATCCGCCGCGTGACTCCCTGCGGGCGAATGCGTTTGAAAGTATCCAGGGAAAACGTCAGCGTCAAGCAAGCCGCATGCAACGACTTTTAAGAAAACATATGCACGGGAAATACACCATACTTAATAGCAATGCTCTATTGCGTGCGTTTTAATTTCGCGAGCAGCTGCTGCCTGCGTGCGCCCGAGTTCGTACCGGTATCGATGCCGTTCGGCCTTTCCTGACTGGTTTTCCTTCTACTTTGGCCAAGCTTTCGCTTCACGCGATTGGATTTTGCAATGACGCCTTTCCGATAGGCCGCAACAATCAACGCCCATGAAAACATGCGCTTTTCGCAAGCTTGTACGGTCACATGTGCACAACATTTTCACGTTTTTCCGCAGGAATCGGCATGCGGCTACCTGCATAAGTGAAACCGCCGACCACAAGCATGAATGCTTGCTCAATGATCGATGCGCACACCCAGTTCGGCGAGCCTACGTAGCCCATCGGGTGTAGGCAGTAATGCTCGATTGCGCTGCGCGCGCCGTAACCAGCCCGCATCGAGCATGGCACTGGTAATGGCGACGCCTAGCGGACCACCCAGGTGCAGGCGCCGCTCGGTCCAATCCAGGCAAGCGCGTCCACGCAAGCGCAGCAGATGTTGCGTCGGTGCCTCTTGCCATCCCGCGCACACCAGTGCCTCCGCTGCGGCAGGAAGCAGCAGCATGCCGTCGCTTTCGGCTTGCAGCCAGCCACGCTGCAACCATGCTTCACATAGGGCCACCCCCATTTGCCCGGCAAGATGGCGATAGCACGTACGTGCCCGGCATAGTGCAGCATCACGCGGTGCCGATTTGGGAGCGGCTAGTGCCACATGCGGCAGCGCCATCGCTTCCAGCCATGCCGCCACATCGTCATTCGCCAGGCGGTAGTAGCGGTGACGTCCCTGTTCGTGCAGGCCAAGCAGGCCACCTTCGAGCAGTCGCTTGAGATGGGCGCTGGCGGTTGCGGCACTGACGCCGGCGATCTCCGCCAATTCACCCGCGGGGCGCATGCTGCCGTCCATCAGCGCAAGCAGGATCGCCGCGCGTGCCGGCTCGGCCAGCAAAGCGCCGAGTCCGGCCAGCTGGTATCGGTTGAGCGGGCTGGCGTCGTTCATGCGCTCAGTCTAATCGCCGACTGCCATCAACGTTTCGTTGGTGCTCGAAGCATGCGCTTGCGGTCACGCGTCTCCTCCGGGGGAGACGCCGTTTCGACGTAGTCGACCAATGCGATGGCGAGATGATCGTATAGCGCGCGCATCAGCATGTTGCGGCGTAGGTCTTCATGCATCACCAACCACGTATCCATGGATAGATCGAAGCTGTCGGCCAGCACGCGTACCAGCGCCGGGTCGCGCTGTGCGACACCGCATTGGCAGAAGCCGATGCCATAGCCTGCACGCAAGCTAGCCAAAGCGGCCAGGTCGTTATCCGTACGCAACGCGAAGTTCTCGCGCGTATACGGCAGTCCGGCCGGCCGCATGGCTCGGATATAGGGCTTTTCGTGATCAAAGCCGATCAGCGCGTGCGTGGCGAGGTCCGCGATCGTTTTTGGAAAACCATGCGCTTTCAGATAGCGCTTGTGCGCATACATGCCCAACGCAATCTTGCCCAGGTGCCGTGCCACTAGCGCGTCCTGGGTGGGACGTCCCGTTCGGATGGCGATATCAGCGTCCCGGCGCAGCAGGTTTTCCAGCTGACTGGACAGAGACAATTCGATGACCACGCCCGGATGGCGTTGCCGGAAGGCGGCAAGCATGGGCGGCAGCACCTCCACGCCAATCACTTCGCTGGCGGCGATGCGCACTACACCTGACATCATGTCATGCCGGGTCGCGGCGGCCCGACGCAAAGCAGCCGAGGCCGATGCCATCGCCTGCGCGTGTGGAAGCAAGGCGTGCGCCAGATCCGTGGGCGCCAGGCCCTGCGGCGAACGAGCGAACAAGGAGACGCCCAGGGTTTCCTCCAGCTCGCGGACATGCCGGCCTAGGCTAGGCTGGGTCATGCCCAGCATCCGCGCGGCACCAGACAGGCTCCCTTCGCGCATGACGGCGAGGAAGGATCGGTAGAGTTCCCAGCCGGGATCCAGGTCAGCCATACATATTTGTATAGCAGATCTACATGATTAAGCAATTTTCTTTTATCTGTGCCGGGACCAGACTTTGCCCATCCCAACGGAGGAAAAGTCATGCGTACATCCCGAACCGTACTGGTGATCGGTGCAAACGGCGGCATCGGTCGTGAAGCCTGCCTGGCGCTCAAGCGGCATGGGTGGCAGGTGCGTGCCTTGGTACGCAACCTGCCCGTGGAACTTGATGGCATCGAGTGGATCAGGGGCGATGCCATGCAGCGTGACGATGTGCTCGCGGCTGCACAGGGCGCGAACGCAATCGTGCACGCGGTCAATCCTGCGGGTTACCGTAATTGGGGCGGCTTGGTGCTGCCGATGCTCGACAACACGATCGCCGCGGCCAAAGCGACGGGGGCGCGCATCGTGTTGCCCGGTACGATCTACAATTTTGGTGCCGACGCGTTCCCGCTAGTGCGCGAGGATTCGCCGCAGCATCCCCCCACCGTAAAGGGCGAAATCCGCGCCGAGATGGAGCGGCGCCTGGCCGAAGCATCACGCATCGGCGTGCGCTCACTGATCCTGCGCTGCGGCGACTTCATCGGGCCGCATGCGGGCAACAACTGGTTCGGGCAGGGGCTGGTGCAGCCCGGCAAGCAGGTCACGACGCTTCGCTACCCTGCCGATTACGCACACCATCACGCCTGGGCTTATCTACCCGATGTAGCGGAAACGATAGCCCTGCTGCTTGAGCGCGAGCCTGAATTGGCCGCTTTCGCCACTTACAACTTCGGTGGCTATTGGCTGGATGGCCACTCGATAGCGGATGCGGTTCGCCGCGTGACCAACAATCCGAACATCGCGCTGCGGCGCTTCCCCTGGTGGCTGACTGCCCTGGTCGCACCCTTCATGGAAACGCTGCGCGAACTACGCAAGATGCGTTATCTATGGAAGGAAACGATCCGGTTGGATGACGCCAAGCTGGTAGCGTTTCTCGGCAAGCAGCCTTATACGCCGATTGACACGGCACTGCGCACTACGCTGGTGGGACTTGGTTGTATGTAGGCTGGGATGATAATCCCAGCTTCGGAGGGTAGCAGCTGGGATTATCATCCCAGCCTACGTTTACCACGCGATTCATGTACCCCTTGGTTTGGCCCGATGCGTCGGCGTCGCCGTCCACGGATCGTCCGGCCAGGGATGCTTGGGGTAGCGTCCTTTCAGCTCCTTCTTCACTTCCGGATAGGTGCGCTCCCAGAAGCCATGCAGATCCTGCGTAACCTGGATTGGGCGCCCCGCCGGGGACAGCAGATGCAGGGTGACGGGAATCCGACCACCGGCCACGCGTGGCGTATCGGCCAGACCGAACAGTTCCTGCAGCTTTACCGCCAACACGGGTGGCCCGCCAGGGCTGTATTCAAGACGGCGCGTCTGCCCGCTGGGCACGGTAAGGCTATCGGGTGCTTGCGCATCGAGCCGCTTGCGTTGCTCATAGTCGAACAAGGCAGCCAGCGCTTGTGAAAGCTCATCCTCTGACAAGGCATCGAGCTTGCGTTTGTTCTGCAGATAAGGGGCTAGCCAGTCTTCCAGCGTGGCCAGCAAATGCGTTTCAGAAACATCCGGCAGGCCCAGTTCCGGCATCCATCCGCGCAGCGATTGCATGCGCAACCGCAAGCGGCGTGCCGCCTCGCTCCAGGGCAGCGCATCCAGGCCGCGTTGTCGAATCGCGGCGAGCAAAGCCGCAACGGCGTCTTCGACTTGCACAGGAACGCTTCGGCGTTCCAACACGATGGCGCCAAAGCGATGTTCCTCGAACGCCTCCACCGCAGCACGATCTTCGTTCCAGCGCACGTTGCGCACACGACGGAACTGGTCCGGATAGTCTTGTTCCAATACGCGCGGATCGAATGGCGCGGCGGAAAGAACCAGGCTGTCGCGTGCTTCATGGCGCAAATCCAGCACGACCAGCCAAGGCTCGCCCATCAAAGCCGTCTGTTCATGCAGACGTGCGCCGCGGCCATTGGCCAAGGTATAACGCAGCCGATTGCCTTCATCCTGGCGCGCGATGCGATCGGGAAAAGCATGCAGCAACAAGTCGCCCACAGCGTGACTATGCGGCACACCACTGGCCGCGCTGCGCAAGTTCAGGCGTTGGCGCCAGCCTTTGCTGGCTTGTTCGATGGCGGCCAGCGCTCCGGCATCGGCGCCATGACTGGAACCGGTCGCGCTGCGCCGGTCACGCCAAGCATGTAGCGCTGAGACGCGCGCGCGAAAATCATCAGTGCGCGCCTGCTCTCCACGCAGCGGAGAACGCGCCTCCATCAGCGCAAGCAGATCAGCGACCAATGCATGCAGCGTTTCCGGTGCGCGCAGGGCTGCAGCACCAAGGCGTGGTGTTGCACCAAGCTCCAGCATGCGGCGCCCCAAAGCCGTGATGCGCTGCTGGGCATCGAGCGCTCCCAGCCGCGTCAGTAGCTCCCGTGCCTGCGCCAGTGCGCCTGTCGGCGGCGGGTCGAGCCACGGCAATTGCGCACTGCCCCAAGCCGCCAACTCCAGCGCAAGGCCGGACAATTCCGCCTGCATGATTTCCGCCGTGCGCGAAGCATCCAGCCGACGACTTTGCGGCCACAGCCGATAAGCAGCGCCTTCCGCCACACGACCGGCGCGTCCGGCACGCTGATCGGCCGAAGCCTGCGAAATGTTCACCGTTTCCAGGCGGGTGAAGCCGGAGTTGGGATCGAAACGCGGCTCACGCGCGAGGCCGGTATCGATTACCGTGCGAATACCCGGTAGCGTCACACTGGATTCGGCGACGTTGGTGGCCAATACGATGCGCCGCATACCCTCTTCCGCTGGAGCCAGGGCGAGCTGCTGCTCGGCCAGCGAGAGTTCGCCGTGCAGCGCCACGACTTCCAGGTCATCCTGCTGCAGCGCCTGCAGCATGCCTTGAGCGCGCGCGATTTCGCGCCGACCCGGCAGGAAAGCCAGCACGTCGCCGGGGTTTTCTTCCAACGCCTGCCGCATGACGCGCGTCAGATGCTGCTCCGTGCCTTCCTGCGTACGCGCAGGCGGGTACTCGATGCGCACCCGAAAGCTGCGCCCAGGGCTGCTAATGCGCGGCGCATCCAGCCATTGCGCGATACGCTCGCCGTCCAGGGTGGCGGACATCACCACAATGCGCAGATCCGGTCGCAGGGTGTGCTGGATATCCAGTGCCAGCGCCGCCCCCAGGTCGCCAGCCAGATGCCGCTCGTGGAATTCGTCAAACAGGATCGCGCCGATGCCGCTGAGTTCGGGATCGTCCTGAATCAGGCGGGTAAGAATGCCTTCGGTCACCACTTCGATGCGGGTGGCGGCGCTTACCTTCGATTCGAAACGGATGCGATAACCCACCGTCTGCCCAATAGGCTCGCCCAGTTGCTGCGCCATGAATTGCGCAGCAGCGCGCGCGGCAATACGGCGCGGCTCCAGCATGACGATCTTCTTACCTTTGAGCCATGGCGCGCCGCGCAGGGCCAAGGGCACCTGCGTGGTTTTGCCAGCACCCGGCGGGGCTTCCAACACCAGCCTGGACTGCGTGGCCAATACAGCCTGGATCTCCGGCAACAGTGGAGTAATGGGAAACATCAGCGCGTTCATGCGCAAATGATAGCCGGTGACCCATGCAACTCGAATCCGTCATCCTGCCTCCCTCTTTGATATGCATGGAAACGGGCAGGCAGGCCCTTATCGCCGCAGCGGATACCCCGGCTTGGACACCGACTTGCCATGCAGGGGCGCCAACGACTCGAATCTTTCCTGGTATTCGTCGGTGAGCTGCTTGGCTTCATCACCGTCGCTGATCACACGTGGAGTGATCAGCACGATCAGCTCGGTGCGGTCTTTGTGCTTGGAATTGGATCCAAACAACCAACGTAGAATCGGAATCCGGCTCAAGCCCGGAATGCCGGTTGTGCTGTCAATATTATCCTGTTGAATCAGGCCTCCAAGCAGAACGGTCTGGCCATTTTGCACCCCCAGTTGCGTGGCGATCTGGCGTGTCGCGATGCTGGGGTTGCCTTGGGGGTTGGTTGTGGCGCTTGGCTGACTGACCACCTGGTCGATATTGAGGTAGATCAGACCACCCGGATTCACGCGCGGCTGCACATCCAGAATGACACCGGTGGAAAGATATTGCACTTGATTCAGAGTAGGCGTACTTGAACCGCCATTTGGAATGTAGGAAACCTGGTTGATCGGCAACTGATTTCCTACTGCGATGTGTGCCACCTGGTTGTTGAGCACGACCAGCGACGGAGCCGATAGCGTCTTTGTATTTCCACTGCTTTCCAGTGCACTGACCGCCACCTGGAATTTCCCATTCGAACTCAGGAAGGAATAGAAAAACGGTTGTGAGGTATACGTATTGGTCGCAGAACTGCCGCCGCCCAATGCAATCATGCGATGCGCGTATGGGTTTCCGGGATCAAATTTGGTGACATTGCCGTTGCTGTCTGTGGCGGCGACCTTGCCACCCGCCAGGCCTTGCAGATACCACTGCACACCGAACTGGAAGTCACCCGTCAACGCCACCTCGAATACGCGCGTCTCAATCTGCACTTGCAAGGGCGTCACGTCGAGCTGCTTGATCACGCCACGGATTTCCTGCCATTGCGCAGGGCGCGCACGCACCAGCAATTGGTTGTTGCCACTCACCGAACCAATGCGAATGCTGCCGTCTTTTGAGCTATAGCCCTGATCCTGACTCTGCGCGCTGGGCAGGCCTCCATTCATGCCCACGCCATTGGCTGCAGCCCCTCCGATACCCCCGCCGCCCATGGCGCCGCTCAATGAAGAACCGAAGCCGCCGTTACTACCCGAGCTACCAGGAAGTCCGTCGCCCGTACCCGTAGTAGGGCTGCCGAAGCCACCCGCGCCACTACCCATGCCACTGCTGTTGCCGCCAGCGTTATTGCCTATGCCCAGCGTGGTCGCACCACCCGCACCGGGGGCAACGCTGCCGCCACGATCGGAGCTGCCACCACCGTTGTCGGTGTAGATCTGCGCCAGGTAATGCGCCAGGTCCGCCGCGCCGATATTGCGCACGTCGTACACGTACAGCTGAGGTTCGTTGCCGCCACCGAGGTCGATCTTGGTGATCCAATTGCCAACTTCCTTGAGATTGCCGGGTTGAGTGCTGAATACCACCAGCGCATTGGTGCGCTTGATCGGCATGAAGCGAAACATGCCGGCCAGCGGCGTATCGCCCTTGGGACCGAACATTCCCTCCAGCTGCGGCATCAGATCTTCCACTGTGGCATGCTGCAGGTTGAATATGCCCACCGACATTCCCCGCAGCCAGTCCACATCGAAGGTGCGAATGGTGCGGTTGTAATTGGCCAGTTCGTCGGGCGTGCCGGACACGACCAGCACATTGCGCGCGTTGTCGACTAGCAGGATCGAATTCGGGTGCACAAACGGTTTCAGCAGCTTCTGCATCTGGTCGGCAGCGATGTAGTGCAGCAAGAACAGCCGTGCCTGCATACCGTCGGCTGGCGCCGCGGCGCCCAGGCTCGGCGCGATATTGCCAGCGACGGCATCCTTTTCCGGCATGACTACATAGCGGTCGCCGATCTTCACCAGCGCGTTGTGCGTCCACGACAGCAGCGTTTCCAGGATTAGCATGGCCTGGCCGCTGTCCACCGGATCGGACGTGGAAAAGGAGATGTTGCCCTGCACGCCCGGCACGATGGTGTAGTTCTCGTGCAGTTGATCGCCCAGGATCGCCTTCACCACTGCCTGCACCGGCAGGTTCTCGAAGTTGAAGATCATCGTACCGTCGCCCGAAGCCGGGCGGCTTGGCGTGGCAGGTCCGGTCGGCCGTATGAACTGACCGGTGCCCGAAACGATGCTGGCTACGGCCGGCGCAGGCGGCGTATTGCTGAGATTGTTGTTCAGTGGTTGCGGCTTAGGTGCCGGCTTTTCCGTTCCGGCGATCGCCTCGCGTTCCAGGTCGTGGTTCTCGGGCTGCGGCTTGTTGCCCGCACAGCTGCTGAGCAGTATCACCAACGCGGCTGCGCCTATGCGCAGTGCGGGGCGTGGGTAGGATGACATCAGTTTATGTATCGACAGCTGGACGTGGCTGACGATGCTATTTCTTAAAAAAATTCTCTCAACGTCAGACAGCCGAAAAAACGCATGTATCGGCAAATTCCTACAAGTAAATCATCCTTCCGCTTATCTATCGGCGGTGCAGGGTTCTGTATTGTGTTCGACATGGTGGCGGCGCCGTACCCGCTAGCCTCAGAGCTAGCTGAGCCAGCGGGTGCGACATCAAGCGAACATCGAGAATGATCGGAAACATCGACCCATTGACGCGTGCGAAAAGAACGGGAGCCTTAGGGAAACCGATCTCGGCGTCTGCCCCACCTCCTTTGCGCCAGAAGGGAGGTAGGGGTCAGCATTTATCGCCGCAGCGGATATTCCAGCGCGGGCGCCGGTCCGCCGCGAAGCGGCGCCAAGGACTGGAATTTCTCTTGGTACTCGTCGGTGATCTGCTTGGCGTCGTCGCTATTGGTGATCACGCGCGGAGTGATGAGTACGATCAGTTCCGTGCGATTTTTGCTCTTGTTGGTCGTGCCAAACAATTTGCCCAAAAGCGGAACGCGGCTCAGCCATGGCACACCGGTATCGCCGTTGCTGTCCACCTGCTGGATGAGGCCACCCAGCAGCACAGTCTGGCCATTCTGCACGCTCAGCTGCGTCGCGATCTGGCGGTTCGCGATCGTGTAGTTCCCTTGCGCGTTGGTGGTATTGCTAGGCGTGCTGACCACCTGATCGACATTGAGATAGATCAGGCCACCCGGATTCACGCGTGGCTGCACGTCCAGGATAACGCCAGTGCTGATGTACTGGACCTCACCTACGGTACTTCCCGTCGTACCCAGGCCATTGTAGTAAGTCTGGTTCACCGGTATCTGGTTGCCCACAGTGATGTGCGCCACCTGGTTATTGAGCACAACCAGCGATGGCGCGGAAAGCGTCTTGGTGTTGCCGCTGGTTTCCAGCGCATTGAGGGCAACCTGGAATTTTCCGCTCGAACTCAGGAAGGAATAAAAGAGAGGCTGCCCGGTATAGCTGTTGCCGTAGTTGCCGTTACTGTCAACACCGCCACCCAGACCGATCTGACGATGCGAAAAGGGATTGCCGGGCGTAAATCCACCACTGCTGTTTTTCTGCCCGTTAGCCAGTCCTTGCAAATACCACTGCACGCCGAACTGGAAATCTCCCGTCAATGCCACTTCGAACACCCGCGTCTCGATCTGCACCTGCAACGGTGCCACGTCGAGCTGCTTGATCACGCCGAGCATTTCCTGCCACTGCGCCGGACGCACACGCACCAACAACTGATTATTGGCACTCACCGATCCGATGCGGATACTGCCGTCCTTGGAGCTATAGCCCTGGTCCTGGCTCTGACCATTGGCCAAGCCACCGTTCATACCGACGCCATTGATCCCGGTGCCACCACCAATACCCCCGCCGCCGATACCACCACCGCCCGAATACGAATTGCTGCCCGTACCACCGAGGCCGCCGCTGGAAAGCCCGTTCTGCTGTCCACCGCTCGCACCCGTGCCGGAACTGCCGAAGCCGCCCCCCGTACTGCCCATCCCACTGCTATTGCCGCCAGCGTTATTGCCTATACCCAGCGTGGTCGCGCCACCCGCACCGGGAGCAACGCTGCCACCTCGGTCCGAGCTGCCGCCGCCGTTATCGGTATAGATCTGCGCCAGGTAATGAGCGAGATCCGCCGCGCCAATATTGCGCACGTCATACACGTAGAGTTGCGGTTCGTTGCCGCCGCCCAGGTCGATCTTGGCGATCCAGTTGCCCACTTCGGTGAGGTAGCTGGGCTGCGTGCTGATCACCACCAGCGCATTGGTGCGCTTGATCGGAATGAAGCGGAACATGCCGGCCAGTGGGGTATCCCCTTTGGGGCCGAACATCCCATCCAGCTGCGGCATCAGGTCTTCGACCGTGGCGTGCTGCAGGTTGAACACCCCCACCGACATGCCGCGCAGCCAGTCCACGTCGAAGGTGCGGATGGTGCGGCTGTAATTGGCCAGTTCATCAGGTGTGCCGGAAACAACCAGCACATTGCGCGCGTTGTCCACCAGCAGGATCGAATCCGGCCGCGCGAACGGCTTCAGCAGCTTCTGCATCTGGTCGGCAGCAATGTAGTGCAGCGGGAACAACCGCGCCTGCATGCCGCCGGCGGGCGCTGCAGCCCCTAGGCTGGGAGCGACATTGCCGGCAACGGCATCCTTCTCCGGCATCACCACATAGCGACCGTCGGTTTTCACCAGCGCGTTGTGCGTCCACGACAGCAGCGTTTCCAGGATCGGCATCGCCTGGCTGCTGTCCACCGGTTCGGAGGTGGAGAAGGAGATGTTGCCCTGCACGCCCGGCACGATGGTGTAGTTCTCGTGCAGCAGATCGCCCAGGATCGCTTTCACCACCGCCTGCACCGGCTGGTTCTCGAAGTTGAAGGTCACCGCACCGGCGCCCGAAGCCGGGCGGTGTGGCGTGGCGGGGCCGGTCGGCCGTACGAACTGGCCGGTACCCTGCGCAATGCTGGCCACGGCCGGCGCCGGCGGCGTATTGCTGAGGTTGTTGTTCAACGGCTGCGGTTGCGGTGCCGGCTTTTCCGTTCCGGCGATCGCTTCGCGTTCCAGGTCGTGGTTTTCAGGCACCAGGGGTTTGTTCGCGGCGCAGCCGCTCAGGAAGACCGCCAGTGCGATCGCGCCGATACGCAGACCGAGGCGGGTATGGGATTGCATGAGCGTGTGTGACATGTATCAGTGATCTCCCTGATTCCCCGTTTGTCGCTGGGAACGCTGCTTGAGAATGGCGGCCCTGAGTTTTTGCAAGCGCTCCGCTTGCGCATCGTTGGATTGCGGTGGCGCAGGCGGCGGCGAAGGCTCGATCATGTGCCCACTGCTGCTCGGCGCTTCCGGCTCCTGCCCTGGCCTGTTCATCGGGACCGGCGCCTGGTTCGGCGTCGCCTTCTGGTCGATCGGGGCGCCGGCCGGCAGCTTCAGCTCCGTACGCCCGCTGGGCGAGGCGAAAATCGCCGAGCGCGGCAGTACCTGGAGCAACTTCCAGTTGCTGTCGGGCAGGTTGGCGCCTTCGCGCACGCTCACCTGCTTGTCATCGTCCCCCTTGCCGTTGACGGGACCAAGCAAGGCCATATGCAGCTTGGGCGTGAGGATGATGCCGGTGAGCTGCAGGTCACCCAGGCTCACCCCTTCGCTACCGCCGCCCTGGGTGACAATGGGCTTGCGGTCGGCACTGAACAGGGGATGGTCCCAGGTTTGCGCAAAGCTTTGCAGCGGCGCAGGTGTCGGCAAGGTCACGGCTCGCACGGCGGGCAGCGACGGTACCGGACGCGGAGCTTCCCAGCTCACGCCGCGTCCTGCGCCGAACAGCAGCGAAAGCAGCCCGACGCCAAGCACCGCCACGACGGCACCGAAGACAGGGGTAAGACGACGTTGGGCGGCGGCGTTCATTCGTTGTCGTCTCCCGGCGCCTGTGGTTCGGTCGGTCCCGGCGCGTTCGCCGCCGGCGCGCCAGATGCACGCACATAACCGGCCAAGGTGAACTGCACTTCCAGCGGGGCGACATTCTTCTGCGTGTTCACCAGCGGGTTGCGGTATACGCTGAAATCCTGCACGAATAGATACGGCTTGCCCTTCTCCAGGGTGTACAGCAATCCGACCAGCGGCTGCATGTCGCAATGCAGGCTGATGCTGACTACCACCTTCTGATAAGGATCCGAAGAGCTGCTGCCCGGATTGTTCACCGGCATCTTTTGGCTGACTTCACAGCTGCCCTGCTGCGCAAACTTGGCAGCATCGTCCACCACGCGTTGCATCAACGCAGCGGAGGCTGCATTGGGATCGGATTCGGGCAGGAAGGTGCTGCTGTCGCTCTGATTTTGACCGAGCTGTTCGATGCGCTTGAGCAGTTGCGGCTTCTGCGCGATGGCTGCCGCATAACGGCCTTGCGTGTCGCGCAAATCGTCCATCTGGCTGTCGATTTCGCGCAGCGGCGCAACGAACCACCAGTGCAGCAACAGGAAATACGCCAGCAGCAGCAACAGCATCAGCAGGCCGATCGCGGCCACACGGCTTTCGGCCGGTTTCATCGGCCTCATCTTCATGGCGCGCCCCCGGTGCTGCTGTTCGCGGCAGGCTTGCCGGTGGCAGGCTTGCGCAATTGCGCATCCATGAAGAAGCGTTCCTTGTTGGTGGCCGGATCGCGCTGGATTACGCCTTGGAAATTCGCGCCAGTGAGCAGCTTGCTGCCCTGCAGGACGTCGATCAGCGATGCGGCTTTCCCGCTTTGGCCCTGGATGCCCACGCGACCGGCACTGTCCACCGTGAAGCGTTCCAACCAGGTGTCGTCCGGGATGCGGGCGGTCAGATCCTCAAGCACATCCACCACCGCCACGGAATCGGTCTTGCGTTTGGCCAGGAAGCCGGACGCGCCGGTACTGTCCTCCAGCTGCTTGCGCAGCTGCCCGATCTTCTGCGCATCGGCGCGCATGTCATCGACCTGGGCCTGCATGGCGGCCAGCGCCTCCTGGCGATTGTGCAGGTATTGGCCCAGGCACAGCACCAACAGCACCAGCGCGGCAACGGCAAGCACAAGGTTGAGCCGGCGACGCGGATCACGATGCGCAGATGCCATTTCCGGCGGCAACAGGTTCACACCGAGCCGTGTATCGCCATCGCACAAATCCACCGCATCGATGGCGATGCCGGCATTACGCAGATGTCCGAGCTTGGCGTCCACCGCCGTACGCGTGGCCACGACCAGCTCGGCTGCAATGCGCCCGGCCGGCGCCGGGCCGGGCAGCTCGCGCAAGTCGTAGTACACCTGGTCGACTCGGAACGGGGTTTGCCGGTCCATTTCGAAGGTGCCGATCTGGCGCAGGTTTTCGCGCGCGGCCTCCGGCAGCAGCAGGCGTCGGCGCAACACGGCTTCCTGCGGCAGGCACAAGGCAAGGCGCAGATCCTGGCGGTCCACGTCGGCCACCGCAGCGTTCAACAGGGCCTGCTGATCGGGCGCGTCCAGCGCATCGCTCCAGGGTGCGGAGGTGGCCGGCCGGCCGCTGCGGCGCACGGACCATTGCCCGTCGTGGTGGTGCAGCAGACACCACACGTTGCCACCACCGAAAAACGCCTGCCAGCGTGCCGGCAGCAGCTCACGCAACTCGCCCCACCACCAGGCAAGGAAGCCCGGCATGGGCGAGCCGCGCCATGCGCGGCGTGCGCGCTCAAGTTGTGGTCGCAGTGTCTGCGTAGCGGAATTCACTCCCCTTCTCCCTCTTGCCAGCGCAGCACCGCAAAAGCCTGCGAACCGGGTCGATATCCTTGTAAGCGTACCGTGGCGCGCAAGATCGCGCGCGTGCCGTCGGCAAGCACGGCCTCTGCACGAATACTATGCGTGATGCCGTTATTGGCGACCAGCCCGGCCGCGGCATTGGCCCCCGCGGAGCTGGGGCGCGCGGCGATGATGGCAGCGGCATGTTGCAGATCCATACCGGGACTCGAAGCCAGCGCAAGCAGAGGTGCCGTATTCGGATCGGGACTGGCGCGTCCGGACCAGATCGTGACATACGGCGCAATTTTCGCGTACAGCTCAGGGGTCATGCCGAGCACCATCTGCAATTCTTCCACACTGGCGAAGGGTCCGTTGCGCGGACCGTAGTCGCGCCCCGCCGCGGTGTAAGCGGCATTGCGCTGCGCAACCTGCTGCGGCGAAATCGGGAAACTGCGCCAGTCCGCGATCGCCTGAGCGATCTGGCCTGCATGCCCATTGTCGACGCCGGCGTTCTGGAACAGACGGGTAAGCACATCGGGCGAAGCGGAGTTCAGGTCCACCTTGCCGCTTTCGGCCGTGATCGACACCCCCACCTTGGCCTGCTCGAACAACATCGGATACACGCGCCCGTCAGCGATCCAGCGGTCGTTGATGCTAGGCGCCTGCAGTGCGTAGATCGCGCGCATCACGCCGGCTTCAGCCGCGTAGTGCGCTCGCGCCTGCTCGAATTGATAGTTCGCTTGTACACCCTCCGTATGCGCCAGTACCGCATAGCCGCCAAGCAGAATGGCGAGCAAGGTGCATGCCCACATCACCAGCAGCAAGGCAACGCCGCGCTGGTTTCGGCGCAAGGCGCGCATCATGGCCCGACTCCCGGCCCACGCAAGCCACGCAGCAGGTTGCCCGGCCCCTGGATCGCCGCCGCGTTCACCCGCAACGGCACGCTAAGCATCGGCCACGGGCGGCCCTGGTCGAGCGCCAGCTTGATCGTGACCAGGTTCGGCATGGTGGCCGGGGCATTCCAGGCGTTCTGCCAGTCCGTGGGCTGGCCTTGCTGGTTCACGCCGCGATAGCTGAAGCTGCCGTCGATCACGCCGTCCAGCAGCACCTGCGGTTCGCCCAGGGGTTTGGGCGCGCTGCCATCCGGCGGCAGCACGGCCAGGCTCGCCACGAGTTGCTTGCCATGCTCGCCCTTGACCAGCTTCACTTCGATCAGCTGCGGCCCCATGCGCCCCAGATAGCCAGGCAGCGGTGCGACAAAACGCATACTGTCGCCGCCGCCTACAAAAAAGATGCCGTTGCCGTTGTCGTCGTGTCCCATCGGCTGCGCCATCGCCTGCGCAAGTTCGCGGCCGAGAAACTGTTGCGCGGAACGTATTTCATCGAGCTGCTCGATCTTTATGCTGCCGGCCTGCACAGTGTGCGTGGCCGAGCGCACACCGGAGTACACACCGAGCAGCAGCAGGGCGAGCAGCGCCATGGCGGCGAGGACTTCCAGCAGGGTGAAGCCCGCGGCGTGCCCCGCTTTGCATGCCTTCCCTTTGCCTTCGGGAACGAGGCCGGTCTTGCGCACGCGGTGGTTGGAGAGGTGCTTCATGGCGCGTTGCTACCAATGCGCAAGGTGCTGAAACGCGCGGTGTGTTCGAACGGCGCCGAGCCCCACATCACGTCGAGATCAAGCTTGTACATTCGAAACGCATACTGCGTACTCGGCGCTGTTGAGTTCGGCACTGTCCACGGCGTTACCTGCAGACGCCAGCGGTAGCGATTGTCGAAATTTCCCTGCGTCACGCCCGGCTGCAAGGGTTCCAGCACGAAGCGTGTGTCGAGCGCCGACCGCGCCCACAGCGCCGCCTGCGTATAGTCGGATGACTTCTGTGAAAGCCGGATCGACCCACCCGCCACTTCCATCAGCGCACCGAAGGTGATCGCCAGCAACATGATGGCCGCAATCACTTCCAGCAGGCTGAAGCCACGGGCCTGGCGAGGGGAAGCAGTCACGACGGCTTGGCCGTATCGAACAGGGTGATGGCGCCGGTCAGCCAGGATACGTTGACATGCCATTCACGCTGACCACTGCGCAAAGTAATGCGCCCGCCGGTGGAACTGCCGTCGGGGAAAAAACGTATGCGGGCGATATCGCCGCCGGATTGGTCGCTGGTGGCGCTGGTGACCGACAGCTGCAGCCCCTTCGGCAGGTGCATGTCGCGCTTGTCGGCGCCACGGTAGGTTTCGCCACGCGTATCCACCTCGAACACACGCTGTTCGCCGTGCACGATGGCCTGTGTACGCGTGGCGCGCAGCGATGCTGCAAGTTCACCTGCCGCCGCATTGATGCGCGCACTGGCCAGTCCGTGCGACACCGAGATCGACACCGCCGCGGCAGCGATGCCGATGAGGAGGATGACGGCGAGCATTTCGAACAAGGTAAAACCGCGCACCCCCCTGCCCCCCGAACGAGCCGGGGGCGGAAGCCTCTCCCCAAAGGGGAATAGAGGCGGGATGCGCCGTTTCATTACTGCCAATTCCCCACATCCGCGTCATAGCCTTCCCCACCGGGCTTGCCGTCGCGGCCATAGAAAATCAGGTCGTAGTTGCCGTGTTCACCCGGATATTTGTAGCCAAAGTCGTGCCCCCAGGGATCCTTGAGCTGGGTCGGCTTGACGTAGGGGCCTTGCCAGTTGGTGGCATTGGCAGGCTTGCTGACCAGGTCCGTCAGCTGCGCGGGCGGTGAACCGTTGTCCAGCGCATACGAGTCGACCGCCTGGCTCAGCGTGGTGAGCTGCGCCTTGCCGGCGCCGTACTTGCCCTTGTCCACGCTGCTGCCGACCTGGCGCACGACGATGGCGCCGACGATGCCGATCAGCACGATCACCGCCAGCATCTCCAGCAGCGTAAAACCCCTGTTGCGACTGGGGCGGCGCAGCTGCCGGATCCTTATGGTTCTGTACTGCATAGGTTGGTTTCTCCGTAGCGAAGCGAAATGAAAAGCCATGGCTTGGGACAACACCCGTCACTGGATGTTGCTGGTAAGACTGAGCAGCGGCAGCAGGATGGCCGCCATGATGATGGCCACGAACACCGTCATCACGATGGTAAGGGCGGGCACCAGCGCCGCCAGCAGACGATCGATCGAGCGCCGGCTTTCCAGCTCGAAGGTGTCGGCCACCTTCAGCAGCATGGTGTCGAGCTGCCCGGCTTCCTCGCCGACCTGCACCATCTGGATAGCCAGGCGCGGGAAGCGCTGCGATTGTCCAAGCGCAAGACTCAGGCCGTTGCCGCCTTTCACCATGTCGGTGGCCTGCACCAGCGCTTCATCCAGCGCGCGATTGGAGGTGACCATCCGCGCGATACCCAAGGCGGAAAGTAGCGGCACGCCATTCTTCACCAGGGTGCCCAGCGTGCGTGCCAGACGTGCGGTTTCCACCTTCAGCACCAATGGCCCCACCATGCGGATCTTCAACAGCCGCTCGTGCCAGGCCAGGAGCAGGGCCGGATCGCGCATGCGCGCCCGCCATACCATGATGCCGCCGACCACGATAACGGCCAGCAGCCACCACCAGTCCTGCAACGTCGTACCCAGGGCCAGCACGGCACGCGTGATCAAGGGAATCGGCACCTGCATGTCCTGGAAGATCGGCACGAATTGCGGTACCACGTAGGTAAGTAGCAGCAACAGCGAACCGAATACACCCACCATCAGGAACGCCGGATAGATCAGCGCATTGATGATGCTGCCGCGCAATTGCTGCGTGCGTTCGAGGTAGTCGGCGAGACGGCGCAGCGTATCTTCCAGCGAGCCACCAACTTCGCCCGCCCGCACCAGCGCGATATACAGCTTGGGAAACACGCCGTGCTCTTCGTCCATGGCCTGTGACAGCGGCGTACCGCCGCGAACGCGATCGCGCACACGCTCGATCAGCTTCTTCGCATGTTCGCCTTCGGGCAGGTCCATCAGGATGCCGAGCGCGCGATCCAGTGGCTGCCCCGCGCCAAGCAGGGTCGCGAGCTGGTGCGTGAACTGCGCCAGCTGATCGCCGCTAAAAGGACCGCGCTTGAGCAAACCGGCCAGGCCGCCGCTGGCGCCTTGCGCATCGGCGAGCTTGGCTTCCAGCGGCGTGTGGCCCTGGTCCTGCAGGCGCGTGATCACCTCGTCCAGGCTCGACGCCTCCATCTGCCCCTGCACGATTTCGCCCGAGGCGCTGACGGCGCGATAGCGGAATTGGCTCATAAAGCTTGCCCCCCACCCTGCGCGCAGGGGGAGGCCGTGAGGGGGTTGCACGAGCTTGCCGCGCCACCTGCGTCCAGGTAGCGATTACCCCTCCTGCGTGACACGCAACACCTCCTCGATGGTGGTGATGCCCGCCACGGCTTTGGCGATGCCGTCCTCGTACATGGTGCGCATGCCTTCGGCGCGCGCCTGGCGTTCGATTTCGCTGGCGTCGGCGTGTTGCATCACCAGGCGGCGCAGGGAGTCGCTCATCACCAGGAATTCCATGATGGCGCGGCGGCCACGGTAACCGGTGGGATTAGACGCGCTGCTGCCCGGCTTCCACAAGCGAATCGGCCGCTCGTCGGTGTACTTCTCCAACTCGAATTCCTTGACTACCTCCGGTGGCGCTTCGTAGGCCGTGGCGGTTTCCGGATCGAGCCGGCGCACCAGGCGCTGCGCAAGAATGCCGTTGACGGTGGAGCCGAGCAGGTAATCTTCCACGCCCATGTCGAGCAAACGTGTCACGCCACCGGAGGCGCTGTTGGTGTGCAGCGTGGACAGCACCAAGTGACCGGTCAGCGCGGACTGGATCGCGATGCGGCAGGTTTCCAGGTCGCGCATTTCGCCGATCATGATCACGTCCGGATCCTGGCGCATGATCGAGCGCAGCGCATTGGCGAAATCCAGGCCGATCTGTGGCTTCACCTGGATCTGGTTGATGCCTTCGAGCTGGTATTCCACCGGGTCTTCCACGGTGATGATCTTCACGCCCGGCGTATTGATCTTCGACAGCGCGGTATAAAGCGTGGTGGTTTTGCCCGAACCGGTGGGACCGGTGACGAGCAGGATGCCGTGCGGGCGCTCCAGCACGTCGATGAAACGCTTCTGAAAATGATTGGTGAAACCCAGCGAGGCGAAATCGAACACCACCGTTTCGCGATCCAGAATACGCATCACCACCGACTCGCCGAAGCTGGTCGGCACGGTGGATACGCGCAAGTCCAACTCCTTGCCCTGTACGCGCAGCTGGATGCGCCCGTCCTGCGGCAAGCGGCGCTCGGCGATGTTGAGCTTGGCCATGATTTTCACGCGGCTGATCACCGCCGCCGTGGAGCTGGACGGAGGCGCTTCCACTTCATGTAGTACGCCGTCGATGCGATAGCGCACCTTCAGGCGATTCTCGAACGGCTCGATGTGCACGTCCGAAGCACGCTGTTCGACCGCTCGCTGCAGGATCAGGTTCACCAGGCGGATCACTGGTGCTTCGGAAGCCAGGTCACGCAAGTGCTCCACGTCCTCTTCCTGCGCGCCGCTGCCATCGAGGTTTTCCACGATGGCGCCCATCGCCGAACGGCCCTGGCCATAGTAGCGCTCGATCAGGTCGTCGATCTCCGAACGAATGCCGATGCATAGCGACACCGGCTTGCCCGAAGCCAGCTGCACGGCATGCAGCGGATAGGGATCGGCGGGGTCGGCGACGACCAGGGCCAGGCCGTCCTCGCCCACGCGTACCGGCACCACGTGCTGCTGCTTGAGGAAACGCACCGATACGTCCAGATCGGCCGGCGGCATATCGGGCGCATCGCGTGCCGCCAGCAGCGGCGCATGCAGGAGTTCGGCCCAGGCTTCGGCCAGGTCGCGCTCGGACATCAGCCCGAGGCGGGCGAGCAAGGCCGTAAGGGTGCCCTCCGGGGCTTCCTCATGCAGCCGCCTGGCACGAGCCAGATCGTTGTCCTTGAGGCGCCCACGCGCAACCAGCAGCGCGCATACGGCCGCTTCGTGGTCTTCCGTGGCCTGGATCGTCCCGCCGGACGCCGGCTTCAAGGCTGCCGACATGGTTTCACCCCGTAAGGTTCTACTACTCATCACAATGGCTGTCTTCCGCTTCGCCCAGCGCTTTGAAAGGCGATTCCCATTGGTAACACATCACCAAAGGGGCTGGCGAGCCTAACTTCGCGACGGTGTTCACGTGCTAAGAGACTGTGAAGGCGCAGGCACCGGCATGGATCGGGCCGTTCACCGATGAGACAATGGAAGCTTTGAAGGGTTCTCCATGCAGCTCGTCGATATCGGCGCCAACCTCACCCACGAATCTTTCCGGCATGACTTCGATGCCGTGCTGGAGCGCGCGCTGGCGCATGGGGTGGTTCAAATGGTGGTCACCGGTGCGTCACATGCCGGTAGCGACCACGCCCTGGAGCTCGCCCGCCGCCGCCCCGGCACTCTGTACGCTACGGTAGGCGTGCATCCGCATCATGCGGTCGATTACAGCGATTTGACCGACGCGCATCTGCGCGAGCTGGCTCGCATGCCGGAGGTGCGCGCCGTGGGCGAAGCCGGACTGGACTATCACCGCAACTATTCCCCGCGCGACGTGCAGCTGGAAGTGTTCGAACGGCAATGGCGGATCGCCGTGGAAGTCGGCAAGCCAGTTTTCCTGCATCAGCGCGATGCGCATCACGATTTCCTCGCCCTGCTCAAGCGCTATCGCGACAAGGTCCCGGCAGTCGTGGTGCACTGCTTTACCGATACGCGCGACGCGCTCAACGACTACCTCGCCCTGGATTGCCACATCGGTATCACCGGCTGGATCTGCGACGAGCGACGCGGCACCCACCTGCGTGAATTCGTACGGGAAATTCCGACCGACCGCCTACTGATCGAAACGGACGCGCCGTATCTGCTGCCGCGTACCGTGCGCCCGCAACCAAGCCACCGGCGCAACGAGCCGATGTATCTCAGACATATCTGCGAAGAGATTGCGCGCGATCGCGGCGAACCGGCGGAAGTGACGGCGGCAAACAGTACCGCCGCGGCCCGGGCATTCTTCGGCATTTGAGTGGCCTGGGGCTCCCCCCAAGCCGCCGGTCATCGCGAAAGCTCGCGCGTGGCGCCGGGCGCCAGTCCATCCAGGGCATAGTTGCCGATCCGTACGCGGATCAACCGCAAGGTCGGAAATCCCACCGCCGCCGTCATCCTGCGCACCTGGCGATTGCGCCCTTCGCGCAAGGTGATCGACAGCCAGCTGGTGGGAATGCTCTTGCGAAAACGCACCGGCGGATCGCGTGGCCACAACCATGCCGGCGCTTGCGCATGCTCCGCAAGCGCCGGCAAGGTCGGCCCGTCGTTCAATCGGACACCCTGGCGCAGAGCCTGCACCGCCTCATCGGTGAGCGCCCCATCGACTTGCACCAGGTAGGTTTTCGGCTGCTTGTGTTTTGGATCGGTAAGACGGTGCGCGAGTGCACCATCGTCGGTCAACAGCAACAAGCCTTCACTGTCATGGTCCAGGCGACCGGCCGGATAGACATCTTTTTGCCGCACGTAATCGGCCAGCGTAGGACGGCCGTCATCGGTGGTGAACTGGCACAGCACACCGAACGGCTTGTTCAGCGCAATGAGCATGGTCTACGAAAATCGTAGGCTGGGATGACAATCCCAGCATGGCGGGGTTGCATGCATGGCGGAGCTGGGAATGTCATCCCAGCCTACCGTTTCAGTGTGCGCCCGGATTGGCGACGGTGGCCGTTGGCGCCGGGACGGCCGGTGCCTTGTTGACGCCGGTCTTTACGAAACGCAGCGTCATGCGATCGGATTCGCCGATGGCCAGGTACTTGTCGCGATCCTGATCACCCCGGGCCAAGGTGGGCGGCAGGGTCCACACGCCCTTGGGATAATTCTTGGTGTCCTTGGGGTTGGCGTTGATCTCGCTCTGCCCGTCCAGCTTGAAGCCCGCGTCGGTAGCCAGCTTGATCACGTAATCGGTAGGCATGTAACCGCTGCCTTTGGCCGCATCGAGCGTGGCCCCGGCCGCCGCGCGATGCTCCGCCACGCCCAGCGTGCCGCCGGTTTTGAGCACGGCATAGAACGCCTTGAACATGGCTTCGGCATTCCCGGCCATCACCCAGTTGTGCACGTTACGGAAGGTCAGCACCATGTCCGCCGAACCGGGCGGCCCGAACACGGGCGCCTTGGGGTTGAAGGTGATGACGCTGGCCTTGCCGTACTCGGCGGGGTCGGCCTTGAACTTCGCGCGCAACGCGTCGGCATCCTGCCTTTCCTCGGCACCGTTGCCTGCAGGGACCGCCGCAATGTAGTGCCCGTTATCGCGCAGCACCGGCGCCAGGATCTCGCTGTACCAACCGCCGCCGGGGGTAATTTCGATCACCGTCTTGTCCGGCTGCAAGCCAAAGAATTGCAGAGTGGCCTTGGGATGCCGATAAACGTCGCGCGCCTTATTGGGGGCGGAACGCCAGGAGCCGGCCAGCACGGAGTCGAGCTGGCCGGCGGTGAAGTCGCTGGCGCTGGTGGGTGGGACCAAGTCGCCGGTGGGCTGATCCTGCCCCGCCTGTTGCGCGTGAGCCACGCCGGCAAGCAACAGGGCGACGGACAATCCGAAGGCGAAGCGGGTCTTCATGACGACTCCTTATGAGGGATGCGCTGCAGCCTGCAGCAAGCGTAGTACAGCGCGCGTCGCCATTTTACGATTAGTTTACGAATCGCGCACCGGGCAAGAATGACGATCCCGGCATCGGGATGCCGCCAGGCAAGCTGGGATTGGCATCCCAGCCTACGCGCCAGTGCCGTGGATCAGAAAGGCCGCGGACACACCGACTGCAGGCCATCGATGTGCTCATGTAGGTCCGGCGCAATGCCTTGCCACATCGGATCGAGGATGAAATCGATGCCCTCATAGCGGGCCAGCTTGGCCGCCGGGATGAAATCGGCGTCGCCCGCCACCAGCACGATCTGGTCCACCTGCTTCTTGTAGGCGAGCGCGGCGATGTCGATGCCGATCTTCATGTCCACCTGGGTCTGGCGCATGTCCGGCTCGAAATGCTCGTCGGTCAGTTCGTCCCAGTACAACGACTCGTCGCGCAGCTGCTGATAGGCCTGATGTTTGAGTTTCCACTCGCCACGGTCGGTCAGGCGGCCCAGGCGCAGCGCCATCTTGCGCTGGCGGCGCAGCTGGTCATGCAGATCGCGGCGGAAAGCCGCGGCGCCGGTGCGCGAATAATCGATGCTTTCGCCGCTGATCGGCTTGATCAGCACTTTTTCCAGCGGCGGACAGTCGTAGAAGAAGATGCGGTAAAGCGCTTCGCGGGGACGATCCAGCGACTTAAGGTGTTCCAACGCCATGCCGAACAGCGTCTTGGCAACGGTGCGCGCATCGTTGACGTCGCGATCGCCCCACACTTTGCGATAGCGAGCAAGAAAGAAAGCGCCGTCGACAAGGATGGCGGTGCTTGGCATAGGAAATCCTTATGAAGTGCCACGAAAACGGAATGTAGGGCCGATGGATAATGCTCGGCCATCGGCAGTTTACGATAAGTGCAAGAACTCCGTAACCGCGTCGGCGCTGCTCGGACGCGTTCGGACTGGAGACATGTGGGTCGCGACTACAACTGCGCTCAACTGCACCTAAGGCTTCGCTATACCGCAGCCTCACCTCGCTGCGGCTGCGGCATCTCCCGGCAATATGCCTCAGCCTCCTGCAGCAGCCAACCGCGGAACGTCGCCATACCGCGGTGATCTTCCGAACGCGGCGGATATACCAGGTGATACGCCTCCGGCACCGGCAGGTAGCGATCGCCCAGCACCACCAGCCGGCCCGCATCGATCCACGACTTGGTCGTGATCATGCGCCCGAGAGCCACGCCCAGTCCTTCCAGCGCGGCCTGGCGCAATGCGTCGATCGTATCCACGTGCGCGACATAGCGATGCGGCGGCTCGCCGCCGTAATGTGCGAACCAGTCGATCCAGCGATTGTTGCGATTGGGATCGCCGATCAACGGCCACTGCGACAGGTCCAACGGATCGGCGCCAGCCATACGCTCGATCAGCGAAGGCGCCGCCACCGGCGCAATCCACTCGCCAAACAGATATTCGCTACGCAAGCCTTCCCACTCGCCCTTGCCATAGCGCACGGCAGCATCGACCGCCTCACGCTCGAAATTCACCAGCAAGTTGGTGGATTGCAGATTCAGCTCCAGCTCCGGATGCGCCGCCAGCAGGCGCGGCAGCCGCGGCATCAGCCAGCTGGAAATGACGCCGGGACTGGCGCTGAGCGACAGCGCATCGTGGCGCCGCAGGCGGTAACGCGCCAGCGCGTGTTCGATGCCGTCGAAGTGCTCACCGACCGCCTCGAGCAGGCTGCAGCCTTCCACCGTCAGCGTCACACCGCGCGGACCGCGCTCGAACAGGCGCCGTTCCAGGCGCTCTTCCAGTTGGCGCATCTGATGGCTCAGGGCGCTAACCGTAAGATTGGCCTGTTCGGCAGCGCGAGAGAGATTGCCCAATCGCGCCACCTGCACGAATTGCTGCAAAAGACTCAGCGGAACCCGGAGCATCTTGAAATTCCCTCAAAGCTGGCTTGCGAATATATCGCTTTTTCTTGTACGTCTATGCCGATAGCTTGTGTCAACCTTCTCTCTCCCAGGAACTCGCCGCCATGCGCTCGCCATGGGTCGATTTGCTGTTGCTTCACGGCCATATAACCCCGTCCACGCTGAGCTGGCACGTCGATGCATCGCCTTGCGGCCGCGAAAAGGCACGCGCAAAAGTCGAGGTGGACGTGGCGCGGCTGCCGCTGCCACTACCTGAGGCCCCCCGCGGCGACTGCGCAAGCTGCGCTTGACTAAAGCAGGCTTGCACCCACCTCAACAGGGAGTGCGGACCGCCGCGACGCGGCTTGCCGCCCATTTCCCTGCTGAGGATCAAAAGTCCATGCAACTGCGCCAACTAGGTCGCTCCACCCTCTCCATTGCACCGCTCGTCCTGGGCGGCAACACATTCGGTTGGAGCGCGGACGAGCCGCGCTCGTTCGAACTGCTGGATGTATTCGCAGATGCCGGCGTCAACCTGATCGATACCGCGGACGTGTACTCGGCCTGGGCGCCCGGCAACCGTGGCGGCGAGTCGGAAACCATTATCGGCAAATGGCTCAAGCGCAGCGGCAAGCGCGATCGGGTGCTGATCGCCACTAAAGTGGCCAAATGGGTCGAGCATCGGGGCCTGTCGCCGCTGAATATCCGGCAGGCGGTCGAGGCTTCCCTGCAGCGTCTGCAAACGGATCACATCGATCTTTATCAGGCACACGAGGACGACGCCGACGTCCCGCTGAGCGAAACGCTGGGCGCGTTCGCCAGGCTGATCGAGGAAGGCAAAGTGCGCGTAATCGGCGCCTCCAACTACACCGCCGACCGTTTTGCCGAAGCCTTGAAAATTTCCCGCGAACACGGGCTTCCTCGCTATGAAAGCCTGCAGCCCGAATACAATCTCGTCAGCCGCAGCGGCTACGAGCGTGAGCTCGAACCACTGGTCCGCCAGGAAAACGTCGGCGTGATCACCTATTACGCGCTGGCCAGCGGCTTCCTCAGCGGCAAGTACCGCGACGCGACCGATCTTGCCAAGAGCAAGGTACGCGGCGGTGCGGTGCAGAAGTACCTGACTCCACAAGGCTTGAAAGTGCTGAGCGCCCTGGATGAAGTTGCCGCGGCCCATAAGGCGACGCCGTCACAGATTGCCTTGGCGTGGCAGATCGCGCGCCCCGGTATCACTGCCCCTATCGTCAGTGCCACCTCTGTGGAGCAGTTGCGGGAACTGCTTGGCGCCCTGGAGCTTTCGCTGACGCCGGAGGAAATAACGGCGTTAAACGGAGCCAGTGCAGGATTGTAGGTTGGGATGACCATCCCAACCTGCTCACTCGGGCGCTTGGACCGTGTAGCCAAGCGCCTGCAAATGAACCAGGTAGCCATCGGCGGATAGCACTTGCTCCATCGGCAGCACCGCAAAGGTTTGTGCGTTGCCCGCCAATGCGATCTGCGCAGCCTGCAGCCACGCCTGCTCCATGCGCTCGGGCAGGTCATGCAATCCCATCTGCTCGGCAAAGTCCGCATTGAGCACCGCGACCAGGCAGGATTGGTAGCGGTCGTTTTGGGCAAAACCGCGCAGCGACTGGATGTCGCCGGTTGACCACGCATTGGCGCGCTCAGCCAAATGGCTCATGTCGTTCTGCACCGTTTCCAGCGTCTGGTTGAAACAGCTGACATCATGCAGGTTGGTCTGCTTGATGGTATCCAGCAGTTCGCGCGGATGCTCCACCACCAGCTTGTATTTCACCGGCACGCGCTTCACGTCGTGCTTGTCGGCCAGCTTGAACACCGCTTTGTTGATGTCGTTCTTGCCGGTGAGCCCTGATTTTTCCAAGGCCTTCTGGTAAAGCTTCAACGCCACCAGGATCGGACGCCAGGATTCGACGCGGCGATCGTTGCCAAAATACTGCGGCTTGACCGCTTCCCAACGGCTGTATATTTGCGCTGGCAGGATCTGCTGCAGCGTGGCGCCACCCGGATTCTTGCGCGCGCTATAGGCGGAGGGCAGCAGCACCAGCTTACCGAAAAAGCCAGCGTCCACTTTGACTTCGGCCGAAGGCGCTTCCAGCACTTCCTGCGAACGCGCAATGGCTTGCTCGACCTCCTTGGAGCGCCACTCCATGCCTTTGGGCAAGGGCGTGAGCGTACCAAGCACCCACATCACGTGATTGCCCTTGCTTACCTTCCACAATCCCGGACCGGGTTGCTCGCCAGTGACGGTAACGGCCGGAAGGACGGTAGCGTCACCACCGGGAGCCGCGCTGCTGGACGAAGCGGGCGTTGACTGAGACCATGCCTGCACGGCTGTTAGCAGAGCCAGGCACCCTATGGCCAATGAAACTCGCATGGTGAGAGTTCCCGCATGATGGGTCGTTCTGGGCGATTCTAATGTTAACCGCTACCTCGCGACGTAACGCAAAAGGGGCCCGAAGGCCCCTTATTCCTGCGCATCAGCAATGTACTACAGCGCCGCCAAGGCCTTGTTGAAGGTCTCGCTCGAGCGCATCGCCTTGCTCACTAGCGCCAGATCCGGATGGTAGTAGCCATGAATATCCACCGCCTTACCCTGCGCACCATTGAGTTCGGCCACGATCTTGGCCTCGTTTTCGGTGAGCGACTTGGCCAAGGGCGCAAACTTCGCCTTCAACGCAGCATCGTCGTTCTGCTCGGCCAGGGCCTGCGCCCAGTACAGCGCGAGGTAGAAGTGGCTGCCGCGGTTGTCGAGTTCGCCGACCTTGCGCGCCGGCGACTTGTTATTGTCCAGGAACTTGCCGTTCGCCTGATCCAGCGTCCGGGCCAATACGCCGGCCGCCTTATTGCCGTAGCGATTGCTTAGATGTTCCAGCGATGCCGCCATGGCCAGGAACTCACCCAGCGAATCCCAGCGTAGGCAGTTTTCTTCCAGGAACTGCTGCACGTGCTTGGGCGCCGAACCGCCGGCACCGGTCTCGAACAGGCCACCGCCGGCCATCAACGGCACGATGGAAAGCATCTTGGCGCTGGTCCCCAGCTCCATGATCGGGAACAGGTCGGTGAGGTAGTCACGCAGCACGTTGCCGGTCACCGAAATGGTGTCCTGGCCCTTGCGGATGCGTTCCAGCGAGAAGCGGGTGGCATCCACCGGCGCGAGCGTGCGAATGTCCAGGCCATGCAGCTCGTGGTCCTTCAGATAGCGCTCCACCTTCTTGATCAGCTGCGCATCGTGCGCGCGGTTCGCGTCCAGCCAGAACACGGCCGGGGTGCTGCTCAAACGCGCGCGGGTGACGGCCAACTTGACCCAATCCTGGACCGGTGCGTCCTTGGTCTGGCACATGCGCCAGATGTCACCGGCTTCGACATGGTGTTCCAACAGCACGTTACCGTTGGCGTCGGTGACGCGTACCACGCCGTCGCCGACGATCTGGAACGTCTTGTCGTGCGAGCCATATTCCTCCGCCGCCTGCGCCATCAGGCCCACGTTGGGCACACTGCCCATGGTGGTGGGATCGTAGGCGCCGTGCGCCTTGCAGTCCTCGATCACGGCCTGGTACACGCCGGCGTAACTGCGATCGGGAATCACCGCCTTGGTGTCCTCAAGCTTGCCTTGCGCATTCCACATCTTGCCGGAATCACGAATCATCGCCGGCATCGATGCGTCGATGATCACGTCGCTGGGCACGTGCAGATTGGTAATACCCTTGTCGGAATTGACCATCGCAAGCCTTGGGCGCTTGGCGTATTCGGCCTCAACGTCCGCCTTGATTTCGGCCTGCTTGTCGGCCGGCAACGAGCCGATGCGCGCATACAGGTCGCCGATGCCGTTGTTGGGATTGAAACCGGCGCCCTTGAGCGTATCGGCGTGCTTGGCGAGCACGTCCTTGTAGAACTCGTTGACCACCTGGCCGAACATGATCGGGTCGGAGACCTTCATCATGGTGGCTTTCAAGTGCACGGAAAACAGCACGCCCTGTTGCCTGGCTTCTTCGATCTGCGCGTCGATGAAGCCGGCCAGCGCTTTCTTGCTCATCACGGCAGCGTCGATGATCTCGCCGGCAGTGAGGCTGGTCTTTTCCTTCAAGACAGTGCTGCTGCCGTCCTTGCCGATCCATTCGATCTTGGCCACGGTGGCCTGCTCAAGCGTGGTGGATTTCTCGCTACCGTAGAAATCGCCGCCGCTCATGTGCGCCACGTGCGTTTTCGAATCCGCGCTCCACGCACCCATCTTGTGCGGGTGCTTGCGCGCGTAGTTCTTCACCGAGAGCGGTGCGCGGCGATCGGAGTTGCCCTCGCGCAGCACCGGGTTGACCGCACTGCCCTTCACCTTGTCGTAGCGCGCACGGATATTCCAATCGCTGACGTCCTTAGGCTCTTCCGGATAGTCCGGCAGCGCATAACCCTGGGATTGCAGTTCCTTGATCGCGACCTTCAGCTGCGGCATGGAGGCGCTGATGTTCGGCAGCTTGATGATGTTGGCCTCCGGCGTGGTGGCCAGCTGGCCGAGCTCGGTGAGATCGTCGGAAACTTTCTGGCCGTCTTTGAGGGTGTCCGAGAACTGCGCGAGGATGCGACCCGCCAGCGAAATGTCACGCGTCTCCACTTCGATACCCGCCGTGGCCGTATAGGCCTTGATGATGGGCAGCAGGGACTGGGTGGCAAGGTAAGGAGCTTCATCCGTCAGCGTGTAGATGATCTTCGGCGTCTGGGACATGGAACGGGCAACCTCTCTGGCTACGGCATGGTACGTAAAGGGGACGCCGCAGGGCCCTGGCCCGGGACAGACGACGCGCCCCACGCTAGTGGCGTCGGCCCCGCCAAATTCAAGCTTTCGGCTTGGCGGGGCATGCAATCCGCCCATTGTCGCGTTTTCAGGCAGCGGGCGGAAGCGCGAGGATCAGGCAACCGGCAGCCGCCCGTGGCCCGGACTGCCGGCGGCATCTCAGTTGCCCGGCCCGGTTTACCGCTACGATGCGCCCCCTCTCGTGTCATAGGGAAGCCGCATGACCGGATTGAGCCAGCGCATCGTCGACTACGTCGCCGAACTGACGCCGTTGTTTACCTTCCAGTTTGCCGACGGCCACGATTGTGCACTGTCGCTGACGGACGGCAGCTTATATATGCCGGTGGACGAATCGGGCCACGAGAAGGAAGAGGGCTGGGTTACCGTGCTTTGGCAAGGCGACGCGCACCGGCGATCGGAGTTGCCCGGTCCATTGCTTGCCTATCAGGCCGCCTTGCGTTGTGCCCAATTGCACGGCATCGGGAAGCCGCCGTGGGAGGTTTCCGCTCACCTCGAAATCCTGTTGGCCCGTTTGCGGGCCATTTGTGGCGGCCTGCCAAGCTTTGAAGCGATTTTGCGTACCTGAGCCATAAACTAAAACGCACATCGATCCAGATAGTCCATGACACGGCGCCTTGAGGCGCCGTCTTTTCATTCGCGAACGCGTTTATCCACCAAGCATCACCCATAGCGCGCATTGACTCCTGCGGCTTTGCGATGCGTGAACTGAAGCCGGACTTGAAAAGGACCGCGCACGGCATTCATCCGCCGCTTAGCGCCAAGCAAGCCACTTTTTGCAAAAAACCAAACAAATTGGCGCTCGATTTCATGGACCACCTTCGGCTATTTGGCGACTCATGCGCTTTCGCTTCGCCGCGAAGTGCATAACCGATGCGAAGCCAACGAATGAACTTACGACATCTCCCCGATTTGCAAGCGATTGGCTAATCGCGTCATTTGGCCGTAGGCACGTCAAACGGTGCTCATCCAAGCCCCATAAACCCAAGCGCATGAAAACCCTCACTCATACGACTCGGCGGGGCGATCGGATACAGGCGAGGAAAGGCCTGCAGGCACTTAAGCCCACTCATAATGAAAGGGGATTAAAACGTGAACTTGCAGCATCAGAACATCGCACTGGCGATACGCATAGCCCTGGCAATGGGAGGAGGCGCACTGGCGACAGTCGCTACCGCACAAACCACCACACCCCCGGCGGCAAACAGCCAGCCGCCGCAAGACAACACACAGTCCCCAACGAACTCTACGCCACAGCAGAACAATACCAAGACCCTGCAAACCGTTACCGTCACCGGTTCGCTGATTCGCAGCGTGGATGTCGAAACGGCGCAACCCGTTACCGAAATCACTCATCAAGCGCTGCAGCAACAAGGCTTCGTCAGCGTTGGGCAGATCCTGCAGAACACTTCATCGGTAGGCTCGTCCGGCACCAGCAATCAAAGTGCCCTTGGCAATATCGTCGGCCAATACGCCAGCCTGCGGGGGCTTGGCGCGCCGCGCACCTTGATCCTGGTGGATGGTGAGCGCTATACCACCGACATCTTCGGCCAGACCGACCTCAGCACAATTCCCAGTTCGCTGATCGACAGCGTGGAGATCCTTCAGGACGGCGCTTCGTCCATTTATGGTTCCGACGCGATTGCCGGCGTGGTCAATATCCATACCAGGAACGTGAATGGCCTGTACCTGGATACTTACAACAGCACCTATGTGCCGGGGCATGACGGCAACCAGAGCCAATTCAGCCTGACCGGCGGCAAGAAGTTTTCGCGCGGCTCGTTCACTTTCAATGTGACGATCCAGAATCTCAACGGCTTACGCGCAAGCCAAGTCTGGTTCAGCAAGTACGGCTTCGGCAGCCTGCCGCAGTATCCGCAATCCATGGGACCTTCGGACTACGGCACCATAGTCGGCGCCACCAATGCGGCCACCGGGACTCCGATCAACCTGCCTTCCGCGCTCACCGTGAACGCGGGGCAGAACGGTTTGAACATCGCCAATTACCACCCCAATACGTTTGGCGCACTCTATCCCTCGCCCTACTTCACCAACGATTACGCCAACTCTGCACCACTGGAATCCTTGTTCGCGAACAATCGGTTGAAGTCCTACACCTTGAAGGGCGACTTTCAATTGACCGACCACGTCAAGGCCGTGTTTACCGGTACCTATAACAGCAACAATGCTTCAGCCTTCATTGGTGGCTATCCGTTGAGTTCGCAGACGCCGGCCGATGGCCCCAATCTGGCGGCGGCACTGGGCCTTCCGCCAGGCAGCCTGGGCGGCGCATGGTTGCCTGTGTTGTCCGGGAACAGCTATTACAACCCTCTTCCTGGCGACAATGTGCAATTCATCCTGCCGCTGTTCGACCCCAATCGCGTCACCGTCAACAACATCAAGCAATACGGCTTCCGCACCGGCCTGGAAGGCGACTTCTCGCTGGGACAGAACGAATTCAACTGGAACGTCGGCTACAGCTTGTACCGCTACATCCAGGACATGGGCGGCCCGGGCAATTTGAATCTGGTGCATTTGTACAACGCGCTCGGCCCTTCGTTCCTGGGTGGCGACGGTGTCGTGCATTGCGGCACCCCCGGCAATGTCATTGCCGGCTGCGTGCCGCTCAACCCATTCTCCGCTGCGGGCGGGCTTACACCGGACGAGATCGGCTATCTCAACTACAACTTCTTTACCCACTCCTGGAGCCAGACCCGCAATCTCGAGGCCAATATCAGCGGCGACATGTTCACCCTGCCGAAGTCCATCGGCGAAGGTGACGTAAGCTTTGCCGTGGGTGGCGACCATCGCGATGTTTCCGGCGGCGTCACGCCCGATTCTTATACGGAGCTGGGCCTCAACACCAATCTGCAGCAGAATCCCGGCCGGGGTTCGTATGGCATCAACGAAGCGTATGCGGAAATCAATGTTCCGTTGCTGAAGGATCTGCCTGGCGCACAGCTGTTCAATATCGACGTCTCGCATCGCTTGTCGCATTACAGCAACTTCGGCACCACCAACAACAACTCCTACAGGATCTCCTACAAGCCGACCGACGACTTGCTCATTCGCGCCAGCTATGGCACCGGTTTTCGCGCGCCATCGATCTCCAATTTGTACGGGGGTACGATGCAGAGCTTTACCAGCTACACCGATCCGTGCGACGTCACCCTCGGCCTCACCAGCAATCCGGTCGTGGCGCAGCGTTGCCTCAACGGTTTCTCCGGCCTGCCTGGGGTCGGCCCGGGCTTCAGGCAACTCACGATCACCGGTGCGCCGGCTTCCAGCACCAATAGCGGCAGTACCACGCCGTACTATACCGGCGCCAATCCCGCCCTGAAGGCGGAGACTTCCAAGAGCTATACCGCCGGCATCGTGTACAGTCCCCATTGGCTCAGCGGCCTCAACTTCACGCTGGACTGGTATCGCATCCGCGTCGACAACATCATCACGCTGCCATCGGCCAATAGCATTCTCAACAACTGCTATCTGCTGGGCGAAGCACAGCAATGCTCGCAATTCCAGCGTTCGGCCGCCAACAGCCAGGTCATCAACCTGTTGCAGGCCGTGGTCAACGAGGGCTTCGTGGATGAACGCGGCGCCGACGTATCGCTGAGCTACTTGTTCCCCGATACGCCGATCGGCAAATTCAAGATCGACACTACCGGCACCTATATCGACTCCTTGAAAGAACAGGCGGTGGCCGGCGGTCCGGCAGTCGGCTGGAACTTGGGCGCCTACGATCCGGTCCTTGGCCCGGCATGGCGCTTCCGCGATATCAGCAATCTCAATTGGAGCTGGGGCAACTTCGGCGCGACCTGGACCATCCGCTACTTTTCGTCGCTGAAGGAACCCTGCCGTCCGAATACCCAGGCATCGGCGGCGCTGTCCGAATACTTCTATTGCCCCGATCCCAACGGCACCGTACAAGGATCACCGGGTAAATACAGCCAGGGCGCACTGGCCTTCAACGATCTGCAACTGAGCTGGAAGGCACCGTGGCATGGACAGATTTCGGTAGGCGCCACCAACCTTTTCAACCGTCATGCACCGCTCACCTACACCGGCGCGGAAAGCGTAATCGGCCCGTTGGGACCGACCGGTACCGACGGTTATACGTCGTTCGCCTATAACCCGCAGTACGATTTTGGTCGCGTGGTGTATTTGAAGTACGACCAGAAGCTGTTCTAGGTCCACGAGACAGCGGGAAGCCCCTCTTCATGAGCGAGGGGCCTCCTCTTTTTTCTGTAGCCCTCGATTAGGCGATTCAATCGGCCGCGGGTGAATGATCAAGCGAATGAAAATTATGTAACAGAGTCGGAAGAAGCGGCGCTTGAGCGCCGCTTTTTTATTTGCGCTCGGGATGCGGCGCGGTGCCGCGATGAGCCGATACGTAACTCACAAACGGTCGAACACAGCCTTTATTCATGCATGCACGCATCGTCGCGCAGCGATCGCTTGCAGCCAATCAAGCCATCTTTCTGCAAAAAACACATGAAATTCTCATTCGATTTCTTATACCACCCTCGGCATGCGGTTATTCATGCATGATGCTCAATGCGAAATGCTTCGTGACGCGAGGCCAGCGAATTAAATTGCGACGCTTATTTGGATTCGCAACAAAACACGTAACGGCCATTCGCATCACCTGACCGCTTGCGGACAAATGGCTTTCGTCCAGGTTCGACGAACCAAGCGCATGAAAACCCCACACGTGCTGCTTGGCATGCAAGGCCAGATACAGGCGCGGGAAAGCCTGCAGGCAATGGCTCCACCCATAGCGAAAGGGGATTTGAACGTGAACTTGCAGCATCAAAACATCGTCCTGGCGATTCGTATCGCCTTGGCATTGGGAGGAGGCGCACTGGCGACAGTCGCCACCGCACAAGACACCACGCCGCCGGCGACGAACCAGGCGACACAGGGCACCACACAATCACAGTCGACGACAGCGCCAGCGCAAATTGCACCGCAGCAGGTGGCGCCACAACAGGCAACTCCGCAACAGTCGACTCCCCAGCAGAACAACACAAAAACCTTGCAAACGGTCACCGTCACCGGTTCGATGATTCGCAGCGTGGACGTGGAAACGGCGCAGCCAGTCACCGAAATTTCGCACGAAGCACTGCAGCAACAAGGCTTCGTCAGCGTAGGACAGATCCTGCAGAATGTTTCTTCGGTGGGTTCGCCCGGCACCAGCAACCAAAGTTCGCTTGGCGATATCGTCGGCCAGTACGCCAGCCTGCGTGGCCTTGGCGCACCACGCACCCTGATCCTCGTCGATGGCGAACGCTACACCACTGACATCTTCGGCCAGACCGACCTCAGCACGATACCCAGCTCGCTGATCGACAGCGTGGAGATCCTGCAGGACGGCGCTTCGTCGATTTACGGCTCCGACGCCATTTCCGGCGTGATCAACATTCACACCAGGAACGTGGACGGCCTGTACCTGGATACCTACAACAGTACCTATGCCCCGGGCAACTTCGGCAAGCAAAATCAGTTCAGCCTGACCGGTGGCAAGAAATTCTCGCGCGGATCGTTCACCTTCAACATCTCGATCCAGAACCAGAACCAGATCATGGCGCCTCAGACGTGGGTCAGCCACTACGGGTATGGCAGCTTTCCGCAGTATCCGCAGTCCGTGCAGCCCTCTGACTACGGCACCATCCTGAGCGCCACCGGGCCCGCCGGCACCGCCTTCACTTTTCCGCTCACGGTGAACGCGGGCCAGAACGGCCTGAACATCGCCAACTACCATCCCAATACGTTTGGCGTGATCTATCCCACCCCCTTCTACGCCAATGACTACGCCAATCAGGCAGCATTCGAAACCTTCGTGCCGAACAATCGCCTGAAGTCGTACACGCTGAAGGGCGATTTCAAGATCACTGACAATATCAAGGCGGTATTCACCGGCACCTATAACAGCAATGACGCCACCGACTTCATCGGCGGCTATCCGCTCAGTTCGTTGACCCCGGCCAACGGTGCGAACCTGGCCGCAGCGCTCGGCCTGCCGGCAGGCAGTCTCGGCGCCGCGTGGTTTCCGATGCTCTCGCCGAACAGCTACTACAACCCATTGCCAGGCAACACCCTCGCATTCAGTTTGCCGCTGTATGAACCCAACCGCGTAACGAACAACAAGATCAAGCAATACGGGTTCCGCGTGGGACTGGAAGGTGAATTCGGGCTGGGCCAGAACGAGTTCAACTGGAACGTGGGCTACAGCCTGTACCGCTACCTCGAAGACACCGGCGGCCCCGGCAATTTGAACCTGGTGCATTTGTACAATGCGATCGGCCCCTCGTTCCTGGGAGCGGACGGCACCGTGCATTGCGGCACGCCAGCCGCCGTCATCGCCGGGTGCGTACCGCTCAACCCCTTCTCGGGTGCGGGCGGCCTTACGCCGGACGAGATCAACTATCTCAACTTCGACTATTCCACGCACGCATGGAGCCAGTCACGCAACCTCGAAGCCAATATCAGCGGCGACATGTTCACCTTGCCGCAGGCGATGGGCGAGGGTGACGTAACCTTCGCCGTCGGTGCGCAACACCGCAATATCTCTGGTGGTGTCACGCCCGATTCCTATACGGAGCTTGGGCTCAACACCAACTTGCAACAGAATCCAGGTCGCGGTTCCTATGGCATCAACGAAGCCTATGCCGAAATCAACCTGCCCCTGCTCAAGGATCTCCCGGGGGCGTCGCTGCTGAACTTCGACGTCTCGCATCGACTGTCGCATTACACCAACTTCGGTACGACCAACAACAATTCCTACAAGCTTTCGTACAAGCCGACCGAGGACCTGCTGATTCGCGCCAGCTACGGCACCGGTTTCCGCGCACCGTCGATCTCCAATCTGTTCGGAGGCACGATGCAAAGCTTTACCAGCTACACCGATCCGTGCGATGTCAACTTCGGCCTGACCAGCAACCCGGTCGTAGCGCAGCGCTGTCTCAGCGGTTTTGCCGGACTGCCTCCCGTTGGCCCAGGCTTTACGCAGCTCACTACCACCGGCGTGCCGGTTACCGGCCCCAACAGTCCCAGTACGACGCCATTCTTCACCGGCGCCAATGCCAGGCTAAAGCCGGAAACTTCCAAGAACTACACCGCCGGCATCGTCTACAGCCCAAACTGGCTGACCGGCCTCAACCTGACGTTGGATGGATATCGCATTCGGGTCGACAACATCATCACGCTGCCGTCGGCCAACAGCATTCTCAACAACTGTTATCAGCTGGGCGAAGCGCAGCAATGCTCGCAGTTCCAACGATCGCCCGCCAACGGCCAGATTGCCAATCTGCTGCAAGCCCTGGTCAACGAGGGCTTCGTAGACGAACGCGGAGCCGACGTGTCGCTGAGCTATCTGTTCCCCGACACGCCAGTGGGCAAGTTCAAGATCGACACCACCGGCACTTACATCAACTCCTTGAAGGAACAGACAGTAGCCGGCGGCCCGGTGGTCGGCTGGAACGTAGGTACTTATGACCCGGTCCTTGGCCCGGTGTGGCGCTTTCGCGATACCACCAATATCAATTGGAACTGGGGCAACTTCGGCGCCACCTGGACCGTGCGTTATTTCTCGTCCTTGAAGGAACCCTGCCGGCCCGGCGCACCCAACCTCGCCGAGACCTTCCCGTGCAACGAGCCCAACGCCTTCGTGCAAGGTCAGCAAGGGGCGTATCGCCAGGGCGCACTGGCTTTCAATGACCTGCAGGTCACCTGGAAAGCGCCCTGGCACGGCCAGTTTTCGGTGGGCGCCACCAATCTCTTCAATCGCCATGCTCCGCTCAGCTATACCGGCGCGGAAAGCGTGATCGGTCCGTTGGGCCCGACCGGCACGGACGGCTTTACACAGTATGCGTATAACCCGCAGTACGACTTCGGCCGCGTGGTGTATTTGAAGTACGACCAGAAGTTGTTCTGAAGACCAGGGCAAAAGCGACGCAGGTTGGGGTGCATCTCCCAACCTGCGCAATCAGGATTCGCGCGCGAATGCGCGTGGCCTGTTTGCTTTTCGCTCCTGCTTGCGCTCACGCCAAGCAGCCCAGCGCTCGCTCAGGCACGAGAAGATCACATACAGCGCCGGTGTACTCAGCAGCGTCAGGCTCTGCGAAATCAGCAAGCCACCAATGAGCGCGATACCCAGCGGCCGACGCAGATCCGAACCTTCGCCCAGGCCGATGGCGATCGGCAGCGCGGCGAGGATCGCCACCATCGTGGTCATCATGATCGGGCGAAAGCGCACCAGGCTTGCCTCTCGCGCCGCCTCAAGCGCCGTCTTGCCATGTTCCCGCTGTGCGACCAGAGCGAAGTCGATCATCATGATCGCGTTTTTCTTCACGATGCCGATCAACAGCACCAGCGCGATCTGCGCGATCACCGACAGATCCGTATGGGTCAACCACAATGCCAGCAGTGCGCCAACGCCTGCGGCAGGCAACGTGGAGAGAATGGTGACGGGGTGGATCAGGCTTTCATAAAGAATGCCCAGCACGATGTACACGGTAAGGATCGCGCCAAATATCAGCCAGACGCCACCGCTGCGCGATTCCTGGAAGCGGCGGAAGTCCGCCCCCATGTCGAGTTTGATGTCGCCCGGCATGCGCATATTGCTCGCAGTCGCTTGCACGACCTGCATTGCATCGCTCATGGCCACGTCGGGCGCGAGATTGAAGCTCAAATTCATCACCGTGTGCTGGTTCATGTGCGTCACCTGGGTCGGGGCCAGGCCCGGCTCCTGGTGCGCAACGGCCGATAGCCGCACCATCTTGCCGCTGCTTGAACGCACCAGGATGTCGTCGATCGAGCGCGGGGTGGAGTTTTGCCCCGGCAACGCATTGACCACCACCTTGTATTGATTGAGGTCGGCGTAGATGTTGCTGATCTGGCGCTGTCCAAAGGAATCGTAGATGGCCGAGTCGATGCTGCCGACGCTCACCTGCAGGCGCGCCGCCCGATCGCGGTCGATCACGATGTTCTGTTGTAGGCCGGCGTCATCCAGATCGCTACCGACGTCCCGCAAAGCGGGATTCTTGCGCAATTCATCGACCAGCTTCGGTAGCCATTCGCGCAACTTGGCCGGATCGTCGCCCTGCAGCGACATCTGGTATTGCGCGCCCTGGCTGCTGCCGCCACCGCCGAAGCTGGGCAGGTCCTGCACCGCGCGCAGGCGTACATTGAGGCCGGGATATTCCGCCGCTTTTTTGCTGAGCCGCGTCAACACCGCGAAGGTGTCGTCCACGCGGCCCTGCGCGTGAGTCTTGAGCTGGATGTCGAATGAGCCGGCTGTACCGATGCGCATGCTACCCAGGCGCGAACCAACCACGGCCACGTCCTTGTCTTGCAGCAGCATGTCGATCAGCCGCTGCTGGCGGCTGATCGAATCCTCAAACGAAATGGTGGCACCGGAGGTAGCAAGGCCGCGCAGCAGGCCGGTGTCCTGCATCGGAAACAGGCTGCTCTTGATCTGGCCGGACATCACGATCGCCACCGTCACGCCGATCAGGATCAGTGGTGTAAGCGACAACAGCAAGGCATGGCGCAGCGAGAAATCCAGCGACACCTCATAGAGCTTGTGCATGCGCTCGTGCATGCGATCGATCGCGCGACCGAGCCACGATGCCGTCTGCGTGCTGGGGTGGCCGCGCAGGAACAGTCCACATAACGATGGCGTGAGCGTGAGCGAAACCAGGGCGGACACGATGATGGCGCCCACCAGGGTCAAGCTGAACTCCTGGAAGAACATGCCGACGACGCCCGGCATGAACAGCAGCGGGATGAACACCGCCACCAGCGAGGCGGTAATGGAAACGATGGTGAAGCCGATCTCGCGCGCGCCGACCAGTGCGGCCTGCATGCGTGTCATCCCCTGGTCGATATGACGCACGACGTTTTCGATTACCACGATCGCATCATCCACCACGAAGCCAATCGCGATCACGGCGGCGAGCAGGGTGAGATTGTTGAGCGTGAAACTCATCGCATACATGACCACGGCCGCGCCAGCCAGCGACAGCGGTACCGCTGCGGCGGCGATCAGCGTGGGCGCCAAACGGCGCAGGAACAGCGCCATCACCAGCACGACCATGGCCAGGCTGATCAACAGCGTGGCCTGCACCTCGTGCAGCGATGCGCGGATGGTGGGCGTCCCGTCGAAATAGGGCGTCAGCGTGGTGCCAGGCTGCAAATAGTGGCGCAGCAGCGGCACTTCCGCTTTCACGCGATCAGTGACGTCGATGATATTGGCATTGGATTGCCGGAACACATACATCAGCACGGCGGGCTTGCCCTGGAACCAGGCGGCCTGATACGCATCCTGCTGGCCGTCGTAGACATGGGCGACATCTTTCAGGCGCACCGGCACCCCTTTGCCGCTGGTCGAAATGACCAGGTTGGCAAAATCGCTGGCCGTATGCAGCGCATCGTTCGCCTCCACCGCCATGGTGGTCCTGCCATCGGAAAGAAAGCCCTTCGGCTGGAACACATTGGCGGCCGTCAGCGCATTGCGCACCTGATCGGGGGAAAGCCCCATGGCGTTGAGCGCACGCAGGTTGACGTCGATGCGCACGGCCGGCGTGGCGGCGCCGAGGATATCCACTTCCGAGACGCCGGCAAGCTGGCGCAGCCGCTGGGCCAGCAGCGAGTCAGCCACGTCGTACAGATCGCGCGCGGATTGCGTTTCGGAGGTCAGTGCAAAGGCGATGATCGGGTCGTCGTTGGGATTGGCCTTTTCATACCACGGCGGGCTATTGAGACCCGGAGGCAGGTCCGGCTGCGCCGCGTTGATCGCCGCTTGCACGTCGCGTGCCGCGTCGTCGATATTGCGGCTGCCGTCGAAGATGACGAACACGATGGTACGGCCCAGCGAGCTGACCGAGCGCATGGTGTCTATGCCGGGAATCTGCCCCAGATGGCGCTCCAATGGCGCTGCCACGGTGGCCGCCATGGTTTCCGCGCTTGCACCGGCCTGGTTGGCGCCCACGAAGATCACCGGGAATTGCATGTTCGGCAAGGCAGCGACGCCAAGCAGCGAGTAGCAGATGGCGCCAAGCACGAACACGCCCATCGCCAGCAGGGAGGTGCCGATCGGGCGACGGATGAAGGGAGCGGAGATGTTCATCAAGCCGGAAGCGAGTAGTGAGGGGTGATGCGGGGGAGAGACGCGGCGCGACTATTGGGAGCCACGTAACTGATCGACATCACGGCACGATGGAAGTGCTACATCAGAGCAGAAATAAGCAGCAAGTGCTGTAAAGAAGAGCAAAGCCCGGCCATGCCGTGCTCTTGCCCAACATCTCCGTCCCCTCTTTACCCCCTCCTCGCTCAAGCGCGCTGCGCCTCCCTGAGCGCCCGCCGCTCCCTGCGCGCCTGCAACCACGCCGAGAACCGCTCCATATAGAGATAAATGACCGGCGTGGTGTATAGCGTCACCAGCTGCGATAGCAGCAGGCCACCGACGATCGACACGCCCAGCGGGCGCCGCAGCTCTGCGCCGATGCCGTTGCCCAGTGCCAGCGGCAACGCACCAAGCATGGCTGCGGCGGTGGTCATCATGATCGGGCGGAAGCGCAGCAGGCAGGCGCGGTGGATCGCTTCGCGCGGCGTCATGCCGGTACGCTGCGCCTCGATCGCGAAGTCGATCATCATGATCGCGTTCTTTTTAACGATGCCGATCAGGAGCACGATGCCCACGATGCCGTCCACCGACAGGCTCATATTGCACAGGATCAGCGCTAGCAGTGCGCCCACGCCGGCCGGCGGCAAGGTGGAGATGATCGTGATCGGGTGGATGTAGCTCTCGTACAGCACGCCCAGCACGATGTAGATCACGATGATCGAGGCCAACAGCAGCAAGGCTTCATTGCCTAGCGAGGAGGAGAACTCCGCTGCCTTGCCGATGAACTGCCCGCGAACCTGCGGCGGGAAGTTGAGCTGCTGTTCGACCTGGTGAATCGCCTCGACCGCTTCGGACAGCGAATAGCCCGGCGCCAGATTGAACGACAGCGTCACCGCCGGCAGTTGCTGCTGATGGCTGATCACCAGCGGCGAAGTAGTCACTTGTGCATTCACCAGCGAGGCCAACGGGATCGTGCCACCGGCGCCGATGATGATGCCGGTGTTCGCGGTTGCGATGCCGGTGACCGTTGAGGAGTTGCTTGATGCGGCCTGGCCGAACGTGGTGGCATTGCTGCCGGTCAGCGCACCGCCGCCGTTGCTCTTGACCGTGAGCTGGTTGAGCAGCGCCGTGCTAGTGCGAAACTGCGGCTCAACCTCCAGCACCACGCGGTACTGGTTCAACTGCGTGAAGATGGTAGAGATCTGGCGCTGGCCGAAGGAGTCGTACAGCGTGTCGTCGATAGCCTGCACCGGCACGCCCAGCGTGCTGGCCTTGTCGCGATCGATGGTGAGCTTGAGCGCCGTGCCCTGGTCGGCCAGATTGTTGTCCACATCGGCCAGCTCCGGCCGCTGGCGCAACGCCTGCGTCATCTTGGTGGCGGCATCGGCGAGTTCCTGCGAACTCACGGCTGACATCGAGTACTGATACTCAGTGGCAGCCACGCGCGTATCCAGCGTAACGTCTTGCACCGGCTTCAAGTACAACGCCACGCCGGGGATATTGGCCGCGTCATTCTGCAGGCTCGCCACCACGTCCTCCAGGTTGGCGCGCTTGCTGCGATCCTTCAATACGATGCTTAGCTGGCCCTGGTTGAGCGTGGGGTTGATGGTGCCTGCGCCGATGAACGCCGCCACGCCCGCCACGTTGGGATTGCTCTTGAGCGCGTCGGCCACCGCCTTGGTGCGCTGCTCCATTTGCGGAAACGCAACGTTCTGGTCGGCCTGCACCACGCCGGTAATCAGGCCGGTGTCCTGTTCCGGCAGGAGGCCCTTGGGAATCACCACGTACAGGAACACCGTCACCACCACCGCGGTGAAGGCCACCACGATCATCAGGCGCTGGTGATCCAGCACCCAGTCGAGCGTGCTCTCGTACAGGCCCACCGTGCGCGCCCACACCGTGCGCTTGCCGGCAGCTGCGTGGCGCTCATGCGCATCGTCGCCTTCGGGCAGTGCATCCGGTTTCAACAGGTAGGCACACATCATCGGCGTCAGCGTCAGCGACACCAGCATGGAGATCACCACGGCGGTGGCAAGCACCCACGCAAATTCGTGGAACAGGCGGCCGGTTACGCCCGGCATCAGCAGCAGCGGCAGGAATACCGCGATCAGCGACACGGTCAGCGACAGCACGGTAAAGCCGATTTGCCGGGCGCCGATTTCCGCCGCTTCCTTGCCCTCCTTGCCCTGCTCGATGTAGCGCACGATGTTTTCGATCATCACGATCGCATCGTCCACCACGAAACCGGTGGCCACGGTCAACGCCATCAGCGAAAGGTTGTCCAGCGACATGCCGGCAAACGCCATCACGCCAAAGGTGCCCAGCAGCGACAGCGGCACCGCCACCGACGGGATCACCGTGGCCCACAGGCGACGCAGGAACACGAAGATCACCGCTACCACCAGGGCAATGGTCAGCAGCAACGTGAACTGCACGTCTTCGACCGAGGCGCGGATGGTGATGGTGCGGTCGGCGAATACATCCAGATGCACGTCCGCCGGCAGCACGCTACGCAGCTGCGGCATGATGTCGCGGATGTGTTGCACCGTCTGCACGATGTTGGCACCCGGCTGACGGCGGATATCCAGCAGTACCGCCGGCTTGCCGTTGGCCCATGCGGCGAGCTGGTCGTTCTCCACGCCATCGACCACCTTCGCCACGTCGGACAAGCGCACCGGCGCATTTTTGCTGCTGTTGTACGAAATGATGATGTCCTTGTACTGGGCCGCCTTTTCCAGCTGATCGTTGGTGGAAATGGTGTAGGACTGCGTGGCGCCGTTGAGCGTGCCCTTGGGCGCGTTCACATTGGCCTGGGCCAGCGCGCTGCGCACGTCCTCCATGGTCAGGCCAAGGTTGGCCAGTTGCGATGGATTCACCTGGATGCGAACCGCCGGGCGCACGTTGCCGGCGATCGACACCAGGCCCACCCCTGGCACCTGCGAAAGCTTCTGCGCGAGGATCGAGTCGGCCAGGTCGTTCACGTAACGCAGCTGACGGCTGTCGGAAGTGAGCATCAAGGTCATGATCGGCGCGTCGGCCGGATTCACGCGGTTGTAGACCGGCGGATACGGCAGCGTGCTGGGCAGCGTGCCGCGCGCCTGGTTGATCATCGCCTGCACATCCTGGGCAGCGATGTCGATGTCGCGGTCCATGTTGAACTGCAACACGATGGTCGACAGGCCCGCCGAGGAATCGGAAGTCATCACGTCCAGGCCGGATATCTGGCCAAGCTGGCGCTCCAGCGGCGTGGTGATCAGCGAGGTCATGGTGGAAGCGCTGGCGCCCGGATACGTGGTGGTCACCACCAGGCTGGGGGCTTCGATTTCCGGCAGCGCGGAGACGGGTAGCTCGCGATAGCCGAGCACGCCGAGCAGCATCACCGCCACCATCAAGAGCGAGGTGGCGATGGGGCGGCGGATGAAGAGGGTTGAGAAGCCCATGGGGGAATACCGTTTAAGTGTGAGCCGCGCTCTCCTCCGTGGAGAGCGCCGTCATTGCTCCCTCTTCCCTCCGGGGAGAGGGGAAAGTGTTGGCATCAGCCAGCGCTGGCACGGTGCCCATCGCCCTTCTTGCCTTTGTCCTTTCCATCCGACGCCACCGGCAACGGCGGCACTTCGCCTGGCTTCAAGGCCTTCACCTTGCTACCGGGCTTGAGGCGGAACTGGCCCTCGGTCACTACCTGGTCGCCGTCGTTCAGGCCGTTGCTCACCATCACATGGCTTTCACCCACTTCGCCCGCCACGGCCACCGGCTGCATCGCCACCGTCTGATCCGGCTGCAGCTTGTAGACGAAATCACCATCCGGACCGCGCTGCACCGCCTGGGCGGGAATCACCAGGCCGCCGGCCACGGTGCGCACGCGCAGTCGCACATTCACGAACTGGCCCGGCCACAGGGCGCTGCTGGGGTTGTTGAAGATAGCGCGCAGCTTGAAGGTACCGGTGGAGGTGTCGATCAGGTTGTCGACCACTTGTAGCGTGCCGGTGGTATCGAGCGGATGCGCATCGGCGCGGTCCAGCGCGATCACCTCCAGCTTGTTGCTGCCGTTCTGGAAGGAATCGCGTACCGCCTCAAGGCTCTGCTCCGGCAGTGGAAACACGATGTAGATCGGGTGGATCTGCGTGAGCGTGACGATCGCGGTGCTGGTGGTCACCACGTTGCCCGGGTCGACCTGGCGGATGCCGGCCACGCCGTCGATCGGCGAAACGATCTTGGTGAAATCGAGCTGCACCTTGGCCGAGCGTACGCTCGCTTCGTCCGCCACCACCGTCGCCTTGAGCTGATTGACGTTGTTGCGATAGGTATCGATGTTCAACGCGGCCACATAGCCGCTGGCAACCAGCTTCTGGTTGCGATCCAGCGTGCTGATGGCGGTGGCCAGTGAAGCTTCGTCCTGCTTCTGTTTCGCCACGGCCTGGTCATAGGCGGCCTGGTAGGTACGCGGATCGATCTGCGCGATCACGTCGCCCTTCTTCACGTCCTGGCCTTCCTTGAAGTTGATGGCCCATAGCTGGCCGCCGACCTGGGGATTGATGGTGACGTTGTTGAGCGCGGTAACGGTGCCGAGCGCGGTGAGATAGACCGGCACGTTCTGCTTGACCGTAGGCTCCACCGTTACCGGCACCGGCGTGTTGTCCTGGCCATTGGCGCCGGGCTTGCCCGGGGCATCGCCGTTCTGGGCCGATTCCTTGTGATGGCCGCCCGCCCCCTCTTCCGCGGGCTTATGCAGCAAGCGGAAGGCGACCCCACCCACCACGAGCACCACGATCACGGTCAACGCGATCTTCCAAAAACGCGACATGTGAAACTCCTGGACTAAAACGGCGAAACCACCCGACTCCGCCGGCGCGAACGATGAATTGTTGCCTTATGGCTTGCGAACAAGCATAGGCGTTGCTCTGCGAGCTTGGACAATGCCAGTCGACACGGGTGCCTTATGACCGATGGCACGGTCGCGGCCGAACATAGCAGCCAGGCATGACGGTATGCCTTCCATGCCGGCACGGCTCTACATAACTTTACCTCCTCGGACAAATCGCCGCGGTGCGGCGGCTGCGATACGGCGGCTCGGTAGCTCAACTTGTCGCGGGCTTCGTCTATACTCGGAGCCTTGTTGCCCGTGGCTTTCGGAGCGATCCCGAGCTGCGATGGCGTGGTCGCCAGGGGCGCCAAGGTACGTCACGGGGGAAACGTGGCGGCTTTCCAGACTAATCATTCGATGACTGGAGTACTTGCGTGAGCGGTTCCATGAGCAAATCCGACCAGAGTTTCCTGCGTCAGTTCTCGCTGCTTATCGCCGGCCTCGGCGTACTGACCCTGGTCCTGATCTTCACCGCATGGACGATCTACGAGCACGAGCCGAAGGAAACCGATCCGAACGCCGCGCAACAGCTTTCCACCAGCCTTGCCCCGAACGGCGCCGTCTACGCGGGTAACACCGGCCGCGCCGCCATGCTGGCCGCGCAGGAAGCCGCCGCCAAGGCCGCCGCCGCGCAGGTCGCCTACGGCGGCAGCACCGATGGCAAGACCATCTACGACAATCTTTGCCACAGCTGCCATACCGCCGGCGTGGCCGGCGCGCCCGTCCTGGGCAACAAGGCCATGTGGGCGCCACGCATCGCCGAGGGCGTGGACACGCTGGTTAAGCACGCCATCGACGGCTACCACGGCCCGGACGGCAACACGATGCCGGCCAAGGGCGGCAATCCTTCGCTGACCGACGCGCAGGTGCAGGCGGCGGTAAAGTGGATCGTGGATCAGGCGAAATAGCACCCCTGGGTTGCCCATGAACGCCGCCTTCCGGCGGCGTTTTTGATCCGCCCTCGCCCAAAATCTTGCAAATTGGTTAGCCGCCCCTGCGACCCGGTACCGTCGCCGGCCGCCAGAAACGGGAACCGGGCTGGACAGCTATCATTAGCGTATGACCCAGGCTGCCCCCTCCCCCAATCCGTCCGCTTTCCCGGACGCCCTCAGCGAATTCACCCTGCAAGGCCCCGTCGGCCCACTCGAAGCCATCAGTGACGTGGCCGAGCGCCCCGGCGCACGCCGCAGTGTGGCGGTGATCTGCCATCCCAATTCCAAGGATGGCGGCACCATGCGCAACAAAGTGGTCACCATGCTGGAGCGCAGCCTGCGCGAAAGCGGCTTCGATACGCTGCGCTTCAATTTCCGCAGCGCCGGTGAATCGGCCGGCGACTACGACGAAGGGCGGGGCGAAAGCGACGACCTGGCCGCCGCGGTAGCGTGGGTACGCAAGGTGCGCCCCGACGATGCATTGTGGCTGGCCGGATTTTCGTTCGGCAGCTATGTCACGCTGCGCAACGCGGTAAAACTGCAAGCCGATGCGCTGATCAGCATCGCGCCACCGGTAGGCCGCTGGTCGCATGAAACGCTTGCCTTGCCCGCCTGCCCATGGCTGGTGGTGATGGGCGAGGAAGACGAGATCGTGGAACCGCAAGCCGTGTTCGACTGGATCGACAGCCTGGAGCCGCCGCCCGAACTAGTGCGCATGCCCGAGACCGGGCATTTCTTCCACCGGCGCTTGATGGACCTGCGCGGCGCGGTGAAGCATTGGGTGCAGGATTATCTGCCGCCCGCGCGCGATTGACGGGCCCGCCCAGCCACCTAAGACCGCACCAAGCATCCTCATGGCCATCACACTCGCGAATGCGGGAATGATGGCCATGCTTGTACAGATCAACGCCTACGCAAGATAGTTTTTTCATGACCGAACTCTCCCCCAGCGCGCGTTACCAGGAAGGCGTAGCCGCCCACCGCTGGAACTCCGACCCCGCGCAGCTTGCCGTGTTGCCGGCCTTCGACCGCATGCATACGGCGCTGTGCGCCTCCACCAGCAACGGCAACGGCCTGTTTGGCCGCCTGAAATCCTTGCTGGGGGGTGAAGAGCGCGAGGCCGTGCCCGGCCTGTACCTATGGGGCAGCGTGGGTCGCGGCAAGACCTTCCTGATGGATCTGTTTGCGGCCAGCTTGCCGCATGGCCTCGTCTTGCGGCGTCATTTCCATCGCTTCATGGGCGAAGTGCACGAAAACCTGCGCGAGCTGGGCGAACGGCAGGATCCGCTGGTCGAGGTAGCCGCGGGCATCGCACAGCGCTGCCGCGTCTTGTGCCTGGACGAATTCCTGGTCAACGACATCGGCGATGCGATGATCCTGGCCAATCTGCTGAAAGCCTTGTTCGCACGCGGCGTGACCTTGGTGACTACCTCCAACACCGCACCCGACAAGCTTTACAAGGATGGCCTGCAGCGTGCGCGCTTCTTGCCGGCAATCACCTCGATCGAGCAGCAGTGCCAGGTGCTGGAAATGGTTTCCTCGCACGACTGGCGCCTGCGTGCGCTCACCCACGCGCCGGTGTACCACACACCGCCGGGTGCAGAAGCCGAGCGCGAACTCGCGCGCATCTTTGCCAGCCAGGCGCAGGGTGAGGTTGCCGAAGACGGCGCGATCGTCATCAACGATCGCTCGATTCCTGTGCGCAAGCGCGCGAGCAATATCCTCTGGTTCGACTTCGCCGCGCTATGCGACGGTCCACGTGCCGTAGCCGATTACATCGCACTGGCGAAAACGGCGCCAGCGATCATCATTTCCAACGTGCCGCAGTTCACCCTCTATAGCGAAGATCCAGCCAAGCGCTTCGTGCAATTGGTGGACGAGTTCTACGACCGGCACGTCAAGCTGATCCTCTCCGCTGCCACGCCGATCACCGAGTTGTACGACGGCGAGCGCCTGCGCGCCGAGTTCGGGCGCACCGAGTCGCGCCTGATCGAGATGCAGAGCGAGGAATATCTCGCGCTGGCGCATCGCCCGTAGGTTGGGTACAAACCCCAACGCTTACCTCACATCCGGTCGTCTAGGGATGCTTTACGCGAAGATAGCCTGCAAAGAATGCTGCATCGACAACCACAACGACAGTACGCTCAAAACGGCAACAGGCTGCTCCAACGCGGGCAAATGGCCACAGTCTTCAAGGACCACCAGATCAGCCCCCAGGGCGTGTCGCATTAGTTGCTGCGCTTCAAACGAAAAAGTCGAGTCTTGGCGGCCATAGATAATCAACGCCGGGATCGACAGCCTACGTAATTCATACGAGATATCGCGAGAGCTGATCAAGATTTTGCTTTGATTGATCAAGGCCGTACGTGACAAACCCTGTATGCGACGTAGCCTGCTGAACAATGCCTGGTCGTTGATGCGCGCTGGCGCAACGCCTGATTGGTTGGCATTTTGCCACCATGCCTCGGAAAGCTCGCCTGTTAAAAGCGGTTGCAACATGCTCTGTTCAAAGACTTCACTTTGCCTGGCAGAGGCATTTCCCGGAAAAGTACTGACAAGAATAAGGCCCTTGATCCGCTCAGGTGCCCTGAGTGCCACATGTTGCGCAATCAATCCGCCCATCGAATGTCCTAACAACACAAACTTTGGCGGCGCCTTGCTAAGCACCTCTACTGCCGCACCTTCAGCTGTAGCCCTTTCGGTGACCACGATACATTCGATATCAAATCTGTCTTTCAGATGCCTGATTTGGTAATCCCACATTTCATCGCCGTGGTTGCTCCACCCAGGCAGGATGACCAATTTTTCACGACCAGGCATTTGACTACTCTCCTCAGACATAGGCATCACACAGGGGCATGAACGTGCTCGGTCTTAGGTGCACCCGCGAAGCCACTACTGCATTTCAGATCGCGCCTTTGCACGAAGTAGCCGTTGACGGCCTGAAATCGCTTCAGCAAGGCGACTCAATCGCAACGGCACCTTGATTATTTTTTTCCAGTGGCACCAGCCGGTCACTAGGATTTTTCTCAATCCATGTCCCGAATAGCGCATCCAGTACAAAGAACCCGGCGTATACCGGCATGCGCGTACACAATGCGCACGAAACCAGGAGGCTTCACCTGCCCCGCATCGGCTGGTACGGTGTAGCCTTCACCTCGCGATAGAATTGTCACCATGCTGACCAGCATCGCTTTTGCCCTGCTCGCGGGTGCGCAGCCCGCCACATCGACAGATACTTTCACCGCACGCGTGCAGCACGCCAAGATGGTGGAGGCCGGCTCTACCGGGCCGGCCTATCAGAAACAGTTCTGGGCCAAGACCGGCAACCCGATGACCGATGCGCTGAAAGCCTGCCTGGCGAGCAGCGCCCCCGCGGACAAGTCGCCTTTCACGCTGGTGGCGGACATCACGCCTGACGGGCATCCACAGAACGTCGAAGTACGCGCCCCCACGCCGGTTGCCAAATGTCTCGCCGGCCAGTTCTCGGCTTGGACGTTTCCCGCGCCACCGAAGCTTCCCGACTCGGTGAACTATCCGATCGAAATCGACGTAAGCATGTAGTGGGGCCTGTCTGGCCGCCACACCGGCACTTGACGCCAGGCTTCGCACGAGTAAAGAATTAACTATTGTGTTAATTGCTTAAATCATTATGGCTATCGACCTGGTCTTCGAGGCGCTCGCGTCACGTCCACGGCGCGAAATTCTTGCCTACTTGTCCAAGCAGGAGCTGACGGCAGGCGAAATCGCCGGGCGCTTTGCCATGAGCGCTCCCGCGGTCTCCCGCCACCTTTCGATCCTGGAAACGGCCGGCCTGGTCAGGAGTGAAAGGCGCGGGCAATACGTCTACTACTGGCTCAATAGCGACAACCTGGTCAACACGCTAACGAGCTTTGCCTTCGAGATATGCCCACGCGGACGGCCGTTGAAGCGCGAATCGCGTCAGCGCGCCGCCAAGCACAAGTCCTGAACGTCAAGCTGGTTTGCCGGAAGGTGAAACATGTCGGTTACACAAGCTGCACTGGGTTTGCCGCTTTCGCCATTCCGGCGCACCGTGCAAGGTTTTCCATCGGCACGCCTGCCGTCCCCGCACGGTGGCCTGCCCATCGAGGTGTCGCTGATCGCGCAACTTGGACATGGCGCCGGCAGTCAACTGCTTGCCGGCGTAATGGCCAGGCAAAGCAAGCACGACACTTACCGGGACGAACTGGATGAGCCGTCCGCGCGGATCGGCGACACCGATTTCAGCAAAGGCGATGCTACTGCACTGTATACGTTCACGGTCGGCGCCAAAGGGCATCCCTTTCATCGGCACGCCGGGCACCGCGTGTTTACTGCCGTTTCGGGCAGCGGCGGCACCCGGCTGCGTTTTTCCACGGCAAGCGACGCGGAGATCGAGCGAGACCCGGCGCGGTTCATCGAAGCCATGCGCTGCGTGGAGATACCGCCGGATTGTCTTTTCACCGTCCGCTTCGGCGGCGGCACTTGGCATCAATTCACACCGTTGAGGGAGCGTTCGCGGCATCCTGCCTTGTTCGCCATTTCATGCCACACCAATGAACTGGGCGGCGACCTGCCGGATGCCTTGAAGCAACAAGTGCTCGCGAACCACGGAACGCTCCACGCACTGACCGAGCTGCCGCCTTTCAACGTCACCGAACTCGTGCGGCACACCCCGCTCGATCAGCTGCCTATTCCCACCATTGCCTTGTCGTTGGACGCGCCTGCCGGGACGTGGCAAAGCAGGCTTTGCGCTGCCGCGCGGCACGTGCTCGGCGGCTTGCGTGGCTATGCAGCACGTTTGCAAAGCAGTCGCGGCTATAGGTGGAGCAATGAACTCACCGCCGTCGCATTGGCCGTAGCGCCGGCCGGCTCGCTTTTGCATCAGCAAATGAATGATGGGCCGATCCACCACGAGGACCACTGCCTGATCGACCTGGTCGACCCCGCGCTGGCGCGACTTGGCTCAACTCGGCTGCTGGCCGGACTGCTCGAAGCCTTCGTGCAAAGCCCGCCGGTGAGCGTCAGCTTCCTGATGCAACTGCGCAACCTGCTGGTCAAGCCGCTGGGCCTGCGCACATCGCCGCTGGGGTGCCCCGTATCGTCACTGCTCTCGCCGCCTTGCGCGAACATGTTTGCCGACCGTTTTCCCGTACGCGAACAGGCATCCGACGCCCGGGACGCGGACAGCCAGGTCGTACTTGGCGCCAACGACAAGCATCTGCTGTTTCGCTCATGCGTGGGCGTAGCCATCAACGGCGATCGCATCGGCTTCACGCTAGGGACTCGCGTGCGCTGCACCAACCCGTTCGGACACATCTATATGGGGCTGATCGAGCACGTTCACCGGCGCTACATCACCCCCACCCTGCTACGACAGGCGATCGAACACCTGCGCGAGCACGAGTCGGTACGCCCCAGGCCCTAGTGGGCAAGCGGAACGAAAAAAAGCCGAACTTCCCGCAGCCCGCATGGCGACTGGACTCCTGCCGCTTATCCACCGGCTTATCCACAAATTATTGGGTTGACCGCCGCGGGCGACCCCGATATGTTGTGCCGCGTCGGTCGCCAAGCCGAACCTGTTCGGCTTGGCTAGGGAATCCGGTGCGAGTCCGGAACTGCCGCGCAGCGGTTAGCGGAGACGAAAGCCTTAAGTACGCACTGGCCTTTACCGGCCGGGAAGCCAAGGCGAGTAGGCGCATCGCAAGATGCACATCCGCAAGTCCGAAGACCTGCCGACACGGCATGGCCGGAGCGCCATGCTGCTGGTGACGGCCTCCGCGGAGGGGGTGCCACGCGACGCGGATGTCATACCTGTGTCGAGCGAGCACGACCGCGGCAACCGCCATCTTCAGCCCTGCGCGCGGGAGCAGGCGGTTGAAACTCGGAGCCTGTCCGCCTGACCCGGATCTTTTCCGGTACGGCCAGGTTCCACAGCCCGGAGCATCCGACATGCAGCCTGTCGATACCGAATCGCGCGAGCGCACTGCCGACCGCGCGGATACAGCCGTCTTTTCCGCCGACGCCAGTCCGTCGGCCCTAACTACTCCTGTCACGATGTCCGCTACCGCCGAAGCACCTTTCACCCTTACACCCCCGCACAACCCCGGTCAGATGCGCGTCACCAAGCGCAGCGGCCGACACGAAGTGGTCGACGTCAACAAGATCGTCCGCGCGGTCACGCGCAGCGCCGAAGGCTTGCACGCGGTCGATCCGCTGCGCGTCGCGCTGAAGACCATCGGTGGCCTGTACGATGGCGCCACCACCCAGGAGCTGGATCAGCTCTCCATCCGCACCGCCGCGGCGCTGACGGCGGAAGAACCCGAATACGGCCAGCTCGCTGCGCGCCTGCTTAGCGCCTTCATCGACAAGGAAGTGAGCGGACAGGAGATCCAGAGCTTCTCGCAATCCATCGCACGCGGCGCCGAGCTGGGCATCGCCAATGCGCGCCTGCGCGATTTCGTGGCCGAGAACTCGCGCAAGCTCAACGACGCGGTCGATCCGCACGCCTCGCGCCGCTTCGAATACTTCGGCTTGCGCACGGTGTACGACCGTTATCTGTTGCGTCATCCACAGCTGCGCAAAGTGATCGAGACGCCTCAGTACTTCTTCATGCGCATCGCCTGCGCGCTGGGCGGCAACGAGATCGGCGAGACATTGGAGCTGTACCGCCTGCTCTCCTCGCTGGAATACATTGCAAGCTCGCCTACGCTGTTCAACGCCGGCACTGCGCACGAACAGCTCAGCTCCTGCTTCCTGCTCGACTCGCCGCAGGATTCGCTGGAATCGATCTACGAGAAATATGGCGACGTGGCCAAGCTCAGCAAGTTCGCCGGCGGCATCGGACTGGCTTATACACGCGTGCGTTCACGCGGTTCGCTGATCAAGGGCACCAACGGCCACTCCAACGGCCTGGTGCCATGGCTGAAGACGCTGGATGCCTCGGTGGCCGCGGTGAACCAGGGCGGCAAGCGCAAGGGCGCGGCCTGCGTGTACCTGGAGCCGTGGCACGCGGATATCGAGGAGTTCCTCGAACTGCGCGACAACACCGGCGATGAGGCGCGCCGCACGCACAACCTCAACCTGGCCAACTGGATCCCGGACGAATTCATGCGCAGGGTGGAGCACGACGGCAATTGGTCGCTGTTCGACCCGAAGGTGGTGCCGCATTTCGTGGACAGCTGGGGCGAAACCTTCGAGCGCGCCTATCACAAGGCGGAAGCGGAGGGCCTGGCAGTCAAGACCGTCAAGGCACGTGAGCTGTATGCGCGCATGCTGCGCACGTTGGCGCAGACCGGCAATGGCTGGATGACCTTCAAGGATCGCAGCAACGCCACCAGCAACCAGACCGCCAAGGCCGAAAACGTCATCCACCTTTCGAACCTGTGCACCGAGATCCTGGAGGTGACCAACGCCGGCGAAACAGCGGTGTGCAACCTGGGTTCGGTCAATCTCGCCCGGCATGTCGTGGATGGCCAATTTGATTTCGCCAAGCTCGCTGCCACCGTGCGCACCGCGGTGCGCCAGCTCGATCGCGTGATCGACCTGAATTTCTACCCGATCGACACCGCCGCCACCGCCAACCGCAAGTGGCGCCCGGTGGGCCTGGGCGTGATGGGTTTGCAGGATGTGTTCTTCAAGCTGCGCCTGGCGTTTGATTCGGCGGAAGCATTGGAGTTGTCCACGCGCATCGCCGAAGAGATCTACTACAACGCATTGGCGCAGTCGAACGCCCTGGCCGAACAGCAAGGTGCGCATCCGGGCTTCGATGAAAGCCGCGCCGCGAACGGCGAGTTGCAATTCGACTACTGGCCGGATGCCAAGCCGCATGATGCAGCGCGTTGGGATGCGTTGCGCGAAGCGATCAAGGCCAAGGGTCTGCGCAACTCACTGCTGATTGCGATCGCTCCCACTGCGACGATCGCATCCATTGCCGGCTGCTACGAGTGCATCGAGCCGCAGGTCAGCAACCTGTTCAAGCGCGAGACGCTGTCCGGCGACTTCCTGGTGGTGAACCGTCACCTGGTGGACGAGCTAAAGGCGCTGGGCTTGTGGACATCGGAAATCCGCGACGCCATCAAGCTGGCCGAGGGTTCGATCCAGGGTATCAGCGCGATTCCGGAGCGCTTGCGTTCGATCTATCGCACCGTGTGGGAGCTGCCCCAGAAAGCGTTGATCGACCTGGGCGCGGCCCGCGGTGCCTACATCGACCAGAGCCAGTCGCTGAACCTGTTCATGGAAAACCCGAACATCGGCCAGCTCAGCTCCATGTACATGTACGCGTGGAAGGCGGGCATCAAGACTACCTATTACTTGCGCTCGCGCCCGGCTACCAAGATCGCCAAGACCACGGTTTCGGCTGCGGCTGTTGTGTCGCCAGCTCCCGACGCACAGGAGGCAGCCACGGCTGCGGTGTTCTGCTCGCTGGAAAACCCGGAATACTGCGAGGCTTGCCAGTAACCATAACTCGTCGTCCCGGCGAACGCCGGGACCCAGTGACCTCCTACATGTTGCGAGTCAAGGAACATCCATGTCCGCCCAGCCCCACCACATCCTCGACCCCGGCTTCGAACTCACCCTGCGCCCGATGCGCTATCCCGAGTTCTACGAGATGTATCGCAATGCGATCAAGAACACCTGGACGGTGGAGGAAGTGGATTTCTCGCTGGACGTCACCGATCTCAAGTCGAAGATGACGGATGCGGACCGCCACCTGATTCATCGCCTGGTCGCGTTCTTCGCTACCGGCGACACCATCGTGGCGAACAATCTTGTGCTCAACCTGTACCAGCACATCAATGCGCCCGAAGCGCGCATGTATCTCTCGCGTCAGTTGTTCGAGGAAGCGCTGCACGTGCAGTTCTACCTCACCCTGCTGGACACCTATATCCCCGATCCGAACGAGCGCAACAAGGCGTTCGCGGCGATCCAGAACATTCCATCGATTCGCCAGAAAGGCGCGTTCTGCTTCAAATGGATCGACTCCATCCAGAACTTGCAGAAACTGGAAACGCGCGAGCAGCGCCGGCAGTTTCTGCTCAACCTGATCTGTTTTGCTGCCTGTATCGAAGGACTGTTCTTCTTCGCCGCCTTCGCCTACGTATACTTCCTGCGCTCGCGCGGCCTGCTGCATGGCCTGGCCTCGGGTACCAATTGGGTGTTCCGCGACGAATCCGGCCACATGGCCTTCGCCTTCGACGTGGTACGCACCGTGCGTGCCCAGGAGCCGGATCTGTTCGACGAAGACATGCGCACGCAAGTGGAGGCCATGCTGGAAGAAGCGATTGCCTGCGAAACGCAATTCGCCGAAGACGTGCTCTCCGGCGGCGTCGCCGGACTGTCGGTCAAGGACATGCGTCAGTACCTGGAATACTGCGCGGACCAACGCCTCGCCCAGCTCGACCTGCCAAAGAAATACGGTGCGAAGAATCCGTTCGACTTCATGGACCTGCAGGACGTGCAGGAAGTGACCAATTTCTTCGAGCGTCGCGTGTCGGCGTATCAGGTGGGCGTGCAAGGCGAAGTCGCCTTCGACATGGCGTTCTGACGCATAATCGACGGCCATGGACTTGCCGCCTATCGTTCTTACCGACGCCCCCACGACCGACGAGCTGGGGGCGATCCGCCGCCAGCTCGATCAATTCAACCGGGCCGCCTGTGGCATCAGTGACCAGCGTCCGCTGGCATTGCTGGTGCGCGACCCCACCACCGGGGAAGTGCTAGGCGGGCTCAATGGACGCAGCTCGCGCGGCATGCTGTATATCGACGTGTTCTTTTTGCCCGAGTCGATGCGCGGCACCGGCCTTGGCAGCAGGCTGTTGCGCATGGCCGAAGAAGAAGGCCTGCGTCGCGGCTGCCGCATCGGCCTGCTGTACACCAACAACTTCCAGGCGCCCGGGTTTTACCTGAAACACGGCTGGCGCGAGTTCGGCCGCTTTCCCACCGATCCGCCGGGTACCTGCCGGATCTATTTCACCAAAGAGCTGGACTGAACCCAAGGGATTTGCAAATCCCTAAGCCAGCAAACGCTTCTCGAATCGCCACACTTCCAGATCGTAGGGTCCGCTGCTGGTTTCCACCGGGGTAACAAACTTGCCGGTGTTGTGCCAGCCATGCTTCTCGTAGAACCGCACCGCCCGATCATTGCCGATGGCGCAGGACAGCCATGCTGTCTGGACGCCTTTTGCGGCGAGCCGCGCCTCGCCATCCGCCATCAACGTGGCGGCGACACCTGCACCTCGCGCCTGGGGTGAGACGAACAGTTGATAAAGCTCGTCTTCTTTCAACATGCAGAAGCCGAGCGGCGTACCGATCGCACCCACCACCCGCAGTTCGGCAAGCCCGCGTAGCAGTCTTTCCTCAAAACTTTCCCGCGTGCGCAGTCGAGCAAGTTCTGTCGGCAGGATGGCGGCGTGCGCATCCTGCCAGCCGTCGAACCACAGCTGCGCCAGAGCAGTTGCTTCACTGACAAGCGCATTCCTTACTTGCTCGCCCATGCCGGTCCGTTCTGTGTTGGCCGAGGACTAAATGCTCCCTCCCCTGCCAAGGCAGGAGAGGGTTGGGGTGGGGTTGCTTGAGCTTGCCGCGCTGCCCCGCTCACGTCCAGCTGTTGTCGTCGTCGACGCTGTTGCCATCGAAGTTCGCATCATCGAAATCGTTGGAGGCGAAATCCTGGTCGCCGCCACTGGGCAGGTTGTTGTTACTGCCGTTGTCGAAGAAGTTGTTCTCGGTGACGTTTTCGATGACTTCCGGCTGCCCGCCACCGAAACCACCGCCGAACATGCCGCCGCCATGATGGCCGCCCAGCAGGCTTTCGATACCGTCGAACAGGAACATGCCACCCGCTACACCGGCCGCGGTGGTAGCCGCATTGGCAAGGAAGCTCGAACCGCCGCCCTGCTGCGGAGCGGGAGCGGCCGGCGCGCTGCTGCCGAACAAACGCTCACGCCAAGTGGGCGCCTGAGCGGGAGCGGCCTGCTGCTGCGGGAACGGCGGCGGGTTTGCACCCCAGGAAGATTGCTGAGGCTGGCCGCCGAGGAAGCTGCCGCCACCCTGCTGTCCGGCCATTTGCGACTGCAACTGCGCAATCTGCGCCTTGGCCGCGTCCAGCGCATGCTGCTGCAACAGGCAGCGCTGCACCAGCAGGTACACCGCGTCAGGCTGGTTGGCCAGGCGCTGGTGGATCAACGCATCGGCCTGCGCGTCCTTGTTCACGCCGGTCACGGCGGCCAGGCGCTGGAGGAAATCGTCGAGGAGGAGTTGTTCCTGGGGAGTCATGAAATCACCGGGTTGCTAGTGCCGGCACGCTGCCGGCGAAGATGGAAGTATGAGCGCGATGTGTGACCTCAAGAGTGCCGGTCGTCCTATCCATTGCCGCCGGTTCACGAACGCTTTGGGCTAGGGCTGTTGACTACAGATGTAGTCATGGAGTAGCGTGACTACACTTGTAGTCACACACGTGGGACGGTCATGGCCAAAGCAAGCATCGGGGACCAGGAACTCGCGCTCCTGCATTACCTCGCTGAACACGAGAACGCCACAGTAGGCGAGGTCGCCGCCGGATTCGGCGAGGCGCGCGACCTCGCCCGCTCCACCGTGCTGACCATGATGGAGCGCCTACGCGCCAAGGGCTATCTGAAGCGCCATCATGTCGAGGGCGTGTACCGCTACAACACGGCAACCCGGCCAAACGAAGCCTTGAACAACGCCGTGGGGCAGTTCGTCGAGAAAACCTTGTCAGGCTCACTCTCACCGTTCGTGGCCTGGATGTCGCAGAAAGGGGAAGTGAGCGACAGCGAACTGGCCGAACTGGAAGCCCTCGTTTCGCAATTGCAATCGCGGCGTAAGGAATCCTGACATGCACTCCCTCACCATGCTTGCCGATACCTTGCTAGCCCGCCTTGCCTGGACCTCAGCGCAGGCCGTTTTGTTGATCGCCGTGCTATGGCTGGTGATGCGACTACTGCCGCGACTCTCGCCCTCCATCCGTTGCATGCTTTGGTGGCTGGTTGCTGCACAGCTAGTAGCCGGCGTTTTGATCAGCACGCCGGTGCAATTGCACTGGTTGACGCCTAAAGCATCCATGCCTGTTACGCCGATCGGGCATGCTGTCGCCCACGTGCATCTACATGGCGGCGCCGCAGCCACACTTGTTACGCCTACTGCTCCGCTAGCGACGGAACAAGCGGCCTGGTCTTGGCCGTTAGCGATCGTGATCGCGTGGATTTGCGTTGTGCTGCTGCAGACCTGCCTGACGATACGGCAATGGTTCGAAAGCCGCGCCCTGTTGCACCATGCCACGCCAATCACAGATGTCGCATTGCAAGCGCTGCGCACGCGACAGGCACGCGCATTGGGCATGCGCCGTCTGCCGGCACTGCGCATGTCGCAAGCCATCGTGTCGCCCCAGGTCAGCGGATTGTGGCGCCCCGTGGTGCTGCTGCCTGCCGAACAAACACTGTCTGCCGATGAACTGGCGATGGCGATGGCCCACGAGCTGGCGCATATCAGGCGTGGAGACCTATGGCTGGGCTGGATACCGGCGATCGCGCAACGCCTGTTCTTCTTCCATCCACTAGTGCGCTGGGCAGTGCGCGAATACGCCGTCTATCGAGAAGCCGCGTGCGATGCTCAGGTATTGCAACGACATGGCGCCGCACCGCACAGCTATGGCCATCTGCTGGTGCGCCTGGGCGTGGTCGATCCCGTGCACGCCAGCCTCGCCGGTGCGTCCTCCACCTTTCAGAACCTGAAAAGGCGACTGATCATGTTGCAGCAAAGCGAAACGACACCGCGCATGCGTGGCTGGCTACTGGTCGCGGTCATTGCATTGGTCGGCGTGCTGCCATATCGCGTAACCGCGGCCGGCGCCGAACAAGCGGGGACGGCAGCGGCGACCGCACCTACTACCGGCAATTTCGCCTATGTGCCTCCCGCACCGCCCCCTCCTCCACCGGCCTTGCCCTCGCCACCACCACCCGCACCGCCGCCGCCCGCACCACCGACACCACCCAATTTCGGCTTCCACGCGCATCATGTGGATATCGACACCCAGCCCAACGCGGATCGTGGCCTAGTCTTGCTGGATGGCGACACTGTGGTAGTCGACGGCAGCGACGCGGACCTCGCCCAGGCGCGGCGCCTGAGCAAAGCGGATGGCTCGTTGCTTTGGCTGCGCGAGAACGGCAAATCCTATGTGATCCGTAACGCCGACGCGATCCGGCAAGCCAAGGACATCTATGCCCAGAGCGCGCAATTGGCGCAGGCGCAAGGTGAGCTTGCCGGCAAACAAGGCGAGCTAGCCGGCGAGCAGGCGGGCTTGGCCGCGCGCCAGGGTGCGCTAGCGTCACGACAATCCGAGATCGCTGGCCGCCGCGCCGCCATCCAGGCGCAACGCGAAGCATTACGTGCGGCATCGGCATCGCCTGACCACATCGGCGACGCGGCAAGCCTCGAAGGGCAATTGCGCGGCATTGACTCCGAAGAGGCCGAAGTACAGCGTGAAAGCAAGGCCATCGACCAGTCTGCTGCATCCTTGTCCAGGCAGGAAGCCGAGCTGTCGCAGCACGAGACTGAGATGTCAAAGCAACAGCAACTAAGTTCGCAACAGATGGACAAGCAACTTGACGAATTGCTGCGCAACGCGATCGCCAAGGGCTTGGCCAAACCAGTGGATCGATGACGGTAAGGGTGCGCACCAACGCGCACCCGGCGTCCAAGTAGCACATCCAGCCATGCATACACCGCCACCGACGTAGGCGGATGGTGTACTGCACCCTACGTGTAAGGAAAATTCACGATGCTCGGTTACTACTGCCTGCTCGCTCTTTACAGCTTCAAATGCAGCAAGACCATCACTGCCTTGATGGTACTCGCCATTGGGCTGGGCATCGGCGCCAGCATGACTATGATCACCGTGCTGCATGTGATGTCCGGCGATCCGCTGCCAGGCCGCAGCGCGCACCTGTATGTGCCGGTGATCGATCCGCATCCGGTCAGTCCCGCCAAGCCCAAAGACAACGTCGTGGATGGCGCCGTGACCTGGATTGATGCGATGTATCTGTTGCATACCGCGCGCGCGGACCGACAGGCCGCGATGGCCGCCGGCTCGCTGCCGGTGCATCCTGCGCAAGGATCGGTGCGGCCGTTCTTCGAATCGGGGCATTACGTCACCGCCGATTTCTTTCCCATGTTCGGCACCCCGTTTCACGCCGGCGGTGGATGGAGTGCGCGGGACGATGAAAACCACGCGCGCGTGGTCGTGCTCAACGCCGACTTGAATCGCAAGCTGTTCGGCAATGCGTCGGGTATTGGCCATACAGTACGCCTGAAGAACACCGACTTCCGCGTGGTTGGCGTACTGGATGACTGGCATCCGCAACCCACCTTCTATGCGCAGATCGACAATGCCGCCTTCGGCAGCACCGATGAGTTCTTCATACCGCTGGAGACTGCGCAGGAGCTGAATTTCGGCATCGCCGGCCGGATGTGGTGCTGGGGTAACAGTGGTGATGCACGCCTGAGCGATCACTGCGCCTGGCTGCAGTTCTGGGTGCAATTGAACAGCGCGAGCCAGGCGAGCGCCTACCGTGGTTTCCTCGCCGATTACTGGCGCGATCAGCAGCGGCACGGCCGCTTCCCACGTCCGGAGAACGCGCGCCTGTTTGGCTTGATGGACTGGCTCGGCAACCAGCATGTAGTGCCTGCCGACCTGCGCCTGCAGTTATGGCTTGCTTTGGGTTTTCTGGGCGTGTGCATGCTCAACATCGTCGGCCTGCTGCTGGCCAAGTTCTTGCGCCGCAGCGGCGAGATCAGCGTACGGCGCGCCCTAGGCGCGCGGCGGCGCGACGTTTTTGCGCAATTGGGTGTCGAAGCCGGCATGATCGGGCTCGTCGGTGGTGCGCTGGGCTTATGTCTGGCCGAGCTAGGTCTGTGGAGCGTGCGCCAGCGGCCAGACGGCTACGCACACCTGGCCCAGATGGATGCCGCCATGCTGCTGGGCACTTTTCTGCTCGCACTTATCGCTGGCCTGTGCGCCGGAATGGTACCGGCTTGGCGCGCCTGCCGTATCCCTCCCGCTCTGCAACTCAAAACCCAGTGAGGCGCACCATGTCACTGCCACCGCTCATCGCCAGCCTTACTCGTCACAAGCTCACCGCCTTGCTGCTAGCGCTGCAGGTCGGCCTGACCTGCGCCATCGTCTGCAACGTCGCCTTCATGATCGTCGATCGCGTGCAACAGCTGCGCCAGCCCAGCGGGGTGGCGGAAAGCGAACTGGTGATGATCGAGAGCACGGACCTCGACCAGGATGCGAAGCCGCTGGTTCGCCACCAAGCCGACCTGGCAGCCTTGCGCACCATCGTAGGCGTGCAATCGGCGGTAGCGGTCGATGCGTTGCCGTTCAATCATCACGATTGGAGCAACGGCATAGCTGTCGTACCAGACGGTCCCGCCCGCAACACCGCCACAGTGTTCAACGGCACAACCGGCGAACTAACCACGCTCGGCCTGCATTTGCTTGAAGGACGCGATTTTTTGCCGGACGAATATGTGCCGATGGGCAGCGCGCATGACTGGAACGGCATCGACCAGGTGCCCGTCACTATCGTCACACGTGCCTTGGCCGAAAAGCTGTTTCCGGGCCAGGACCCGCTGGGTAAAGACATCTATCCGGGCGACAAGCCGGTACGCATCGTCGGGGTGGTCGAGCACTTGCTGCGCCCACAGGGGCACGAAGGTGCCGACAATGACTACGCCACTGTGCTGCCGTTGCTGCCGGACGCCAACGACGTGACCTATGTGTTGCGCACCGCGCCCCAGGACCGCGATCGCGTGCTGAAGCAAGCCACCGTCCTGCTCGACCATCTGCATGCCAATCGCATCCTTCGGCACGCGCAGAGCTTCGAGCAACTGCGCGCCGATTACTTCCATCGCAACCACACCATGATCGGGCTGTTGGTCGCCGCAGCTGCTGGCTTGCTGGTCGTCACCGCGCTTGGCATTGCAGGCCTCGCCAGTTTCTGGGTGCAGCAACGCCGGCGTTCCATCGGCATTCGTCGTGCGGTGGGGGCAACGCGCCGCAATATCCTGCATTACTTCCAGCTGGAGAATTTCCTGATCGTGGCTACCGGCATCGCATTGGGTAGCGTGCTCGCCTATGGCTTGAACATGCTGTTGATGTGGCACTACGAGCAGACCCGCTTGCCCTTGCCTTACCTTGCGATAGGCGCCATGGCGCTTTGGCTGCTCGGCCAGCTTGCCGTGCTCGGTCCCGCGCTACGAGCCGCTTCCGTTCCACCGGTAGTGGCAACGCGAGCCGCGTAGGCTGGGATGATAATCCCAGCATCGAGAATCCACGAAAGAAGCTGGGATTCTCATCCCAGCCTACGAGCCGCTGCCGGAAGGCGAGCAGCAGGCCACGTATGTGGCATTGCTGCTCGCCTCCATGGCATTACCGCCACGGCCAGGGCTTGAGCGCGTATTCCCTCGGCGGCGTATCGCCGGCGAGGTACTGCACGAAGTAATCCCAGCGGCGACGCGTGACATAGGGCGTGTCGGCAGCGTACCCGTGATGCTGGTTGGGCAGGTACAGCATGTCGAAATCCTTGTTCGCCTTGATCAGCGCATCCACGACCAGCAGCGTGCTGTACGGCGGCACGTTGTCGTCGATCGAGCCATGCACCAGCATCAGCTTGCCCTTGAGGTTCTTGGCGACCAGCTGGTTGGCCTGGTTGTCGTAGTTGGTGCTACCGTCCTTGTTGGTGACCAGCAGACCCTGCCACTTCTCGCCCCAATCGTCCTCGTATTCGCGGTTGTCGTGGTTACCGCTCTCCGCCCAGCCGACCTTGAAGAAGTCCGGATAACGGAACATGGCGTCAGCGGTGGTATTGCCACCACCGGAATGGCCCCACATGCCGACGCGGTCGAGATCGATCCACGGGTAGCGCTGGCCGAGCTGCTTGATGGCGGTGATCTGGTCCGGCAGCGTGTTGTCGCCCATCTGGCCGAACCACGTATCGTGGAACGCCTTGGAACGCCACGGTGTACCCATGCCGTCGAGCGCCACCACGACGAAGCCCAGCTCCGCCAAGGCCTGATGGTCGCCCTCCGCCGGACTGAAGCCGAAGGTACGCACCGAGCCGGTCTGCGGACCCGGATAGACATAGTCGACGATCGGATACTTCTTGCTCGAATCGAAGTGCGTAGGCTTGAACAGCAGGCCATACAAATCGGTTTTGCCGTCGCGCGCCTTCACCACGATCTGCTCGGGCGGCTGCCAGCCGGTGGCAAGCAAGCGCTTGATATCGGCCTTGGCTACGGTCGCAAGAGTGTGTCCGTCGTTGGCGTCACGCAGCACGGTGACGGGCGGATTGGTGGTGGTGGAATAGCTGTCGACGAAGTACTTGCCGTCATCGGACAGGGTGATGGTGTGATCGGCCGGTTCCGGCGTAAGCAACACCGGCTCACCGCCGTCCAGGCTCACTTTCCAGAACTGCTGGTAATACGGATTGACGCCAGCTGTGCGGCCCACGCCGCGGAACCATACAGTGCGCGTCTTCGCATCCACCTTCAGCACTTCAGTGACATTGCCCTCGCCGGTGGTAATGGGGTGCTTGGGCTGGCCGTTGCTGAGGTCATACAGGTACAGGTTGCCCCAATCGTTGCGTTCGCTGAACCAGATCGCCTCGTTCGCTGCCGGCAGATAGCGCCAGTTCACCGCGCCGTTGCCGCTTTCATAGTACGTGGCTACGTCTTCATGGAAGACTGTGCGCACTTCGCCAGTCTTCGCATTGGCGATGCGGAAGGTTTCGTGCTTGTGGTCGCGCGAGGTGGAAACGAACGCGAGCGTCTTGTTGTCCGGCGCCCATTTCACATCGTCCCAACCACCGTCGTCGCCGCAGCTTACGTCGTCGCACAGGCTGGAGCGGTGCTGGTCCGGCGGCATCTTCAGGCGCACCACTTTATGCGTAGGCACCTCGATGATCACGCGCTGGATCATGGTGACGTGCTCGTCACCGGCCAGCGGATATTTCCACGACTGCAGTTCGGGATGTCCCAGCCGGGTGGTGACCAGGTACATGTCGCCGGTCTTGCGCTGGTCTTGCTGGAATGTCGCGATCTGTTTGGAATCGGGCGACCATTCCAGGATCGCGTTATCGGTGTGTTTCCAGCCGGCGTTGTCGGTGGCGTAGCCGAAATTCTCCACGCCGTCGGTGGTGAGCTGGGTTTCCTTGCCGGTGGCGACGTCGCGCACCCACAAGTTCCAATTGCGAATGAAGGCTTCCTGCTTGCGATCGGGCGATAGCACACCGGGCTCCTTGCCGGTCTTCACCACGCTGGCCTTATCCACGCATTCGCCGGCCGCTTGCAGGTTGCAAAGGTAGTGTTTGCCGCCGATTTGGATGTCGTCGCGTCCGTCGGCAGCCACGCGGTAGTCGGTGATACCCAGCTTGTCAGCCTTGATGTCTTTCTTGCCGGCCTTGACCAGCGCCGCGGCAAGCTTTGCCTGGTCGAGCAGTGGTGCAGCCTTGCCATTGGTGGCATCCATGCGCAGGTAGTGATCACCGCTGGCGTCGTGATCGAGGTACCAGAAATGCGTGCCGTCCAGCCAATGCACACTGCGCACCATGTGATCGACCAGCGGAACGGTGTTGTATGCCATGTAGCGCTCGGCCTGCGCGTAATCCTGCGCGGTGAGCGTGCGGCCCGCCGCCATCGCACTGTTTGCGCCCCCCAGGGCCAGCAGCCCACACACCAATGCGCCGTACAGACGCGACGTGCCGAAGATCAAATGCATGTTTGCTCCCACTAAAATGCGGAACCGGTGGCTCCAGGCATGACCCTTGATCGTATCCAGGCGAGCCATACCCTACCCCTGCCAAAGGTCGGGGTGATTATTGTGCATCGCACTAGACGAAGCTATGGTGAGGCACATTTCTTTGTCAGGGGCTCTTCATGTCGACCGTTATGGAATCCGCTTTGGCAGCCACCCAGTTGCCTGAAGCACGTATGTTGGAGATGGTGTTCCCAGACCATACCAACCACATGCGTACCTTATTCGGTGGCCAAGCGCTGGCCTGGATGGATAAAGCCGCCTTCATCGTCGCCTCGCGCCATGCACGGCGCACGGTGGTCACGGCCCGCTCCGAAGAGGTGAATTTCCGCGTGCCGGTGCGCGAAGGCCAGCTGGTGGAACTGATCGCGCGCGTGGTTAGCGTCGGCTGCAGCTCGATGAAGGTGGAAGTGGAAATGACCGCGGAGGATCCGCTCACGGGCGACCGTCGCGTCTGCACTACCGGTCGCTTCGTTATGATTGCACTTGATTCCAATGGCTCGCCGACGCAGGTGCCGCCGTTGCACGAGGATTAGCTCGGAGTACCAGGCATGTCACAACGCTACACCATCATCGGCAACTACATCTCCCCCTATGTGCGCAAAGTGCTGGTGTGCCTGGACCTGAAGGGTCTGGATTACGATATCGACCCCATCACGCCGTTTATCGGCAACGAAGAATTCAGCCGTCTCAGCCCCTTGCGTCGCATTCCTGTACTGGTCGATGGCACTCTGGTGCTGAATGATTCCTCGGTGATCTGCCAGTACCTGGAAGACAAGCATTCGCAGCCTTCGCTTTATCCTGCCGATATCGCCCATCGCGCAAAGGCGCGCTGGCTGGAGGAATATGCAGACACCCATCTGGCGGACGTACTGATCTGGCGGCTGTTCTACCAACTGGCCATACGCAAATACATCTTCGGCGAATCCACCGACGAAGCCATCGTGCAACGTGCGCGCGAGGTGGAAATTCCGGCGATACTCGATTACCTGGAAACGCAGCTGCCGGCGGAAGGCTTTATTTTCGGAGAGCTGTCCATCGCCGACATCAGCATCGCCTGCTATTTCCGCACGGCTTCGTTCGTGCGCTTTGCGGTGGATGCGCAGCGCTGGCCACGCACCGCAGCGTTTGTTCAGAAGATGCATGCGCTGGCACCGTTCCAAAAATTAGCGCGACTGGAAGAAAGCATCTTGAGGCTGCCCTTGGCAGAGCAACGCAACGCATTGGCTGCGGCAGGGGCGCCACTTACGCGCGAAACGATGGGCACTCTCGCCCCGCGGCATGGCCTGCCGCGCGGGTAAGGCTGGAACCTATAACTGCTTGCCGATCACCTCCACCAGCCAATCCACGAATACCCGCAACCGCGCCGGCATCTGCCGATGTGGCGGATACAGCACCGTTACCGGCAACGAGGGCGGTGGCGTCGAGGACAGGATTTCCTTGAGCTGGCCACTGGCCAGCCCGTCCGCCACGCGATAGCGCGGGAACTGCGCAATACCTAGCCCGGCCTCGACACACGCCATATACGCTTCGACACCGCTGACGGTAACCTGTCCGGGCAGCGTCACTTCCCGTCGCTTGCGTCCCACCATGAACTCCAGCGGCTCCACGCGGTGAGTCGTCGGAGAAGCCCAGTTCACGGCATAGTGCCCTTTGAGCAGATCCGCCAGCGTTCGCGGCGTACCGTGCCTGCGGATGTAGCTTGCGCTGGCCAGGCTGACCTGGCCCAGGTTTCCTATGCTGCGCCCGACCAGACTGGAGTCGGGCAGCTGGCCCACACGCACCACGCAATCCACGCCTTCACGCAGCAGGTCCACGAAACCATCACTGGTACCGATGTCCAGGTCGATCAGTGGATAGCGGGCGAAGAAGGCGGGCAGTGCCGGAATCAGCCACAAACGGGCCATCAGCGTCGGCAGATCGATACGCAAGCGTCCGCGCGGCTGCGCCGATGCCTGCCGGAAATCAGCCTCCACCGCTTCCACGTCGGCGAGCAGTCGTACGCAATGGCCGTAGTACGCCTCACCCTCGCGGGTAGCCCTTACCCGGCGCGTGGTCCGCTGCAGCAACTGCGCGCCAAGCCTGGCTTCCAGGCGTTTGACGGTATGGGTGACGGTGGCACGCGGCAGGTTGAGGTGATCGGCGGCGGCCGTGAAGCTGCCCAGCTCCACGATCCGCGTGAACAAGCGCATGGCGTCGAGGCGATCCACAGATTGTTGATCCAAATGAAATAGTGAAGCTCATTATTGAGCATTTATCGAGAAGCCGCAGCGGCCGATGATGCGCCTGTTCTCCACCCCACGAGGCTTTCATCATGCAGAAGCGCACACTCGGCAAGCACGGTCCCCAGGTTTCCGCCATCGGCCTCGGCTGCATGGGCATGAGCGAGTTTTATGGCGCGCATGACGATGCCGAATCCATCGCCACGATCCATCACGCGCTGGAGCGCGGCATGAACCTGCTGGACACCGCCGACGTATACGGCCCGCACACCAATGAAGAGCTGGTCGGCAAAGCGATCAAGGGGCGTCGCGAACAGGTGTTCCTGGCCACCAAGTTCGGCATCGTGCGCGATCCGGCCAACCCTGCGGCGCGCGGCGTCAACGGCCGCCCGGACTACGTGCGCGCCAGCTGCGAAAACAGCCTCAAGCGCCTGGGCGTAGACCACATCGACCTGTATTACCAGCACCGCGTGGATCCCAACGTGCCGATCGAGGAAACCGTCGGCGCCATGGCCGAGCTGGTGAAGGCCGGCAAGGTGCGCTATCTGGGCCTGTCCGAAGCCGCGCCGCAAACCATCGAGCGGGCCGCCAAGGTGCACACCATCACCGCCTTGCAGAACGAGCTCTCGCTGTGGACGCGCGACGTGGAAGAAAACGACACGCTGGCGACATGCCGCAAGCTGGGCATCACCCTGGTGGCGTATTCGCCGCTGGGTCGCGGCTTTCTTACCGGCGCCATCACCAGTCCCGACGATTTCGAAGCGGACGATTTCCGCCGCAACAACCCCCGTTTCCAGGGCGAGAACTTTGCACGCAACCTGGAGCTGGTGAAACAGGTGGAAATGCTGGCCGCGGAAAAAGCTTGCACGCCGGCGCAACTCGCCTTGGCCTGGGTGCTGGCGCAAGGGCATGACATCGTGCCGATTCCAGGCACGCGCCGGCGTTCGCGCCTGGATGAAAACATCGGCACGCTTGATGTAAAGCTCAGCCAGCAAGAGCTGGAATCGATCGACCGCATCTTCCCGCCGCAGGCTGTAGCAGGCGCGCGTTATGCGCCCCAGGCCATGACCCATATCGGACGGTGACCAACGATGAACGCGATCCAGCGTATTCAGCCGGAAGAAGTCTTCGCCCTGCCGGGCCTCCATGCGGGGGTCCGGGTTGGCGAACTGGTGGGCGTGGGGGATTTTCGTGCCCAGGCCGAGCAGGTGTTCGAAAACCTGGGCGCCGTACTTGCCGAGCGCGGGAGTGGATTCGACCGGATCATGAAGCTCAGCGCCTTTTTCGTGGACATCTCCCGCGACCTGCAGGTGTATCGGGAAGTACGCGACCAGTACATCGCCGCCGAGCATGCGCCGGCCAGTACGGCGGTACAGGTGGCCAAGCTGTTTCATCCCTCGGTGTGGATCGAGGTGGAGGCGGTGGCGGCTTGTGCACCATAACGCAGCCTTTAGGGACAGCTCCGCGGCACGCATTAGAATAGGCGCATGACCACCCCCGAACACTCCCCCCTCGGCAAGCACACCGTCTACGCCGACCGCTACGATCCCTCCTTGCTCTTTCCCATCCCGCGCCAGTCCAAGCGCGATGAGATCGGCGTGCACACACCGCTACCGTTCCAGGGCGTGGATGTCTGGAATGCCTACGAGCTGTCCTGGCTGGACATGCGCGGCAAGCCGATGGCGGGCGTGGCGGAATTCCAGGTGCCGGCGCATTCGCCGAACATCATCGAATCGAAATCCTTCAAACTGTATCTCAACGGTTTCGCACAGGAACCGCTGGCCAATGTGGCGGCGCTGAGCGCGCTGTTGCAGCAGGATCTCACCAGAGCCGCCGGCGCCGTAGTAACGGTAACGATTCGTCCGCCGCGTGCCGCACAGCATGTGTTCGCCGATCTGGAGGGGGAGTCGATCGATGAGCTGCCGGTGAGCATCGACTACTATGGCCCGCCACGTCCGGAGTATTTGCGTACCGACAAGCACGCCGGCCTCGTCGAAGAATCGCTGGTTTCGGACTTGCTGCGATCCAACTGCCCGGTAACCGGCCAGCCCGACTGGGGTAGCGTGCAGATCGCTTACCGTGGCGCACCGATCGATCGCGAAGGCCTGCTGCGATACCTCGTATCGTTCCGCACCCACAACGAATTCCATGAGCAATGCGTGGAGCGTATCTTCGTCGACGTGATGAAGCACTGCGCGCCGGAGCGGCTCAGCGTGTACGCGCGCTATACGCGTCGTGGCGGCCTGGATATCAATCCATTCCGCAGCACCCAGCAGGCGATGCCAGGCAACTTGCGCGGGGCTCGCCAATAATGATCGGGGTGCGCATTTCGCGCACCCCAATCCGCACTGCCTTCCATCCATCGCAGGACGGGCACAATACAAAAGTGCCCGTCCTGATGGCTGGCTTTAGAACGTATACCGCAGCGTCAGCATCGCCGACCAACGCGATACCACACGACTCGGATCATAGAAACCGCCGTCATAGGTCTGCAGCGGCTGCGGCTGGTAGTTGCCGTTCTTGTCGGTGGGCAAGCTGTAGAGGTACTGGCCCTGGGCATTCACGCCGGCATAGTTGACCAGCGTGCGTGTCGGATAAAGGCCGGTGGTGCGTTGCTGGCCCCAATTGGAATTGAGCAGATTGAGCACGTTGTAGATATCCAGGCGGATCTCACCCTTGTTGCCGGGGAAGATGCCGGGAATCTCCTGCGCCACGCTCATATCCAGCTGATTGATCCACGCCGTGCGGGTCCCATTGCGGCCGGCGATTTCGCCGCGGTGATGGCTCAGGTAGTCGTCCGAACCGAGGAAGTTCTGGAACTGCTGGATCGCCTGTGCGCTGGTGCCGGGCGCGAACGCCACCTTCGGATCGTTGACCGTCGGGATGTATACCGGCTCGAAACCGGCAATCGCCAGGCCCGGGGCATTGGTGCCGTTGGCGTCGTTGCCAAACGTCCAGGTGTAGGTGTTGCCATCGCGGCCGGAGTAGAACAACGACACCTTGCTCTTGTAATCGCCGAAGAAGGCGTGCTGCCAGTCCAGAGCGAGCTTAACGCTCTTGCCGGTCTGGTAGTTCGACGGCGCACTATCCCCATCGTTCGGATTGACGCGCGCGATGCGCGAATAGCCGTTGATGGCGATCGTATCGGTGCCCGGATCGACATCCTTCGCGCGGTTGTAGCTGAAGGACAAGCTGCCGGACAAATCCGCGTTGAACGGCTTGCTCAAGGCTAGCGTGATCGTATCGGACGATCCCTTGTTCGTATTCGTGAGCAAGGTGGATGCCGGACTGAAGGCGCGATTCTGGTTGGCCAGCGTATCGGCGGGTTTGCCCGCCTCGCCCGGCGTACGCCAGTACTGCAAACGGCCATCCGGCAGCGTGCCGGTGGGCGCGCCGACATTCAGCACCTGGTACAGAATGCCGTCCTTCACCTGGATATGCTCGTATTCGGCGCTGGCCATCAGGCCCCACCACGGCAGCTCCCGATCCAGCGCCAGGCTGAACTTCCACGCGCTGGGCATCTTGAAGTTCGGATCGACCACGTCGACCGAGCCGGCGCCGCCGCCGGCAGGAATGTTCTGCCCGAACGGATTCGGACTGAACGGCGCCGCCGCCGGGTTGAACGACTGATACTGCAGCAGCGTCACGCCGTTGTTCTGGTACGGATTGGTCAGCCACACCACTGGCGGAGTGGTCTGGAACAAGCCGATACCGCCACGCAACTGCGTGCGCAGCTCGCTGTTGAACAAGTAATTGAACGACAGGCGCGGCTCGATCAAGGTGCTGCGGCTGCTGATGGTGCTGTTGTTGGCGTAGCCGAAAGCCTGGCTGAAGGCAGGGTTGTACGCCGGCGTACCGGTGGCATGCGGAATGTCCGCGCGCAAGCCATATTGCACCGACAGCTGATCGTTGACCTGCCAGGTGTCCTGCACGAAGGGACTGAACTGGCTATACGTCCAACGCCCTGCGATATCGTTCAAGGCGTAGCCCGGCGCCGGATGGAACAAGGTGTATTGCGCGTAATTGCCCGCGGCGAAGTTGTTGAGGCCCCAGAACGTATACTGGCCGAACTCGGTGCGGCCGAACAGGTTGTCGATCTTTTCGCGGTTGTAATCGAAGCCCGCCTTGAAGGTGTGGTCACCCATTACATAAGTACCGGCCCAGTACAGCAGCAGGTTCTTGGTGTTGATGTAGTTGTAGTGACGGAACTGTTCTTCGCCCAGGTTCACCACCGGACCACGGCCGTTGCTGGCCAGGTTGACGGCCACCGCCGGCTGCTGCACCGGTGCCGTGGTTGCCTGCGTGAACTCCTGCGAGGCGATCTTCGTCTCGGTGGAGAAGTTCTCGCTCCAGTCATCGAAGAAGTGCAGCACGTAGTTGTCCGTGCTGATCGCCTTGGTATAGGTGTAGCTGCTCAGGCCCACGCTGTTGGGACCGTTGCCACCGACCGCCGGCTGGCTTTCCCGCGTGCGCTGGTAAACGAAGCTGACGCGATGATTGTTGCTGATGTTCCAGTCGATCTTGCCCAGGTAGCGCTTGTCGTCATAGGTCAAGCCGGACGTGCCGCCGAATTCGCCGGGCTTCAAGCCCAGCTGATTGGCGATATTGATGACCTTCTGCAAATCGCCGGGCGAAACCTTGTTGCTGGTGGAAGCGCCGTTGCCCAGGCTGGAGTCCAGGCCATTGGCCGAATCCGCGCCGATGCCGTTGGTGCGTTCGTGCTCGGCCGACACGAAGAAGAACAGCTTGTCCTTCACGATCGGGCCGCCGACATTGAAGCCGCCGGTCCAGTCATTGCTGTAGCCGTGGTAGTGGTAGCCCGGATTGTTGCTGGGCAGCCAGCCGGCGTCGCCGACCATATGGTTGGCGTTGCGATAGGAGTAATACACCGAACCATGAAACTGGTTGGTGCCGGATTTGGTTACCGCGTTCACGTCCGCGCCCACGGTATCGGAGCCGACGTCAAAGTTGGCGGTTGCGATGTTGTATTCGGCGATCGCCTCGGGCGAAATCGGCGACTTCAGGTACGGCAAGCCATTGGCGTTGAGGCCGAAGGGGTCGCCTTGCGGCACACCATCCACCGACAGCAGGTTGTAGCGGTTGTTCATGCCAGCGGCGGAGAACGAGCCCACGCCCTGGTCCATCACGCTGATGCGCGGATCCAGGCGCACGATGTCGTCGATCGAGCGGTTGCCCAGCGGCTTGGCCTGCAATTCGCCTTGCGACAGATTGGTCGACAGCCCTTTGTTGTCGCTGCTGAAGATCTGCGCCATGGCCGAGGCCCTGACCGTCACGCCGGCCAGCGTGGCCGTGGCCTTCGCCTGTTCGGCCCCCATCACCAGGTTGATCGACGAAGCCTGGCCCAGTTGCAGGTAGACATCGTGCGCTTCCGCTGTCGCGGTGCCCGACTTGCTGGCGGTGACCTCGAACGGACCGCCCACGCGCAGCCCTTGCGCGGTGTAGCGGCCATCCGCGTCGGTCGTGACGTCCTTACGCGTGCCCGAGGGCTGGTGCAGGATGGTTACCGTGGCGCCGGCCACCGGGTGACCTGCTCCATCCACCACGCGGCCGCTCATGCCGGAGGTGGTGATGTTCTGCGCAAGAACGGGGGTGCTGAGCAAAAGGCAGGCAATGGCCAGCGAAAGCCGCTTGGGTCTAGCCGTCGTTATCATGAAAAAATTCCAGTAATGGGTGAAATAGCCACGAAAGCGCCCCTCCCGGCGAACAGGCGTCAAAGGCGAAGCACTTATCTGGTGGTCCCTGCACCCGCGGCCGATGGTGTTGTGGGCGGCCGCAGGACCGCAAAATATTGCCGCAAGAAAATGACAAAGTCGTTAGCTTGTCAGTGCCCCCGCATGGACTGGGCTTTCCCCTCGTTTTTCACGCGGGCAGTGCTGGTCATGACGGGGGCGGCAGGTAAATCCCTACCTGGCCGGCAAGAAGCTCGGCCGCGTATACGACTGGACATTCCCCGGTTCGCAGGACGGACCAGACGCTGTCCGAACAAGCTTCGTGAGTCGCGTCCATAAACCGATTGACCGGTTACACTCTGCGCCCCCGGTCATCGGCACTTCAGATCGCGAGCGCTAGCCTTGGCAGCTGCCCGATAACGCCGCCTGCCGGTAACGCTACCAATCCCTCTCGGAATCCCCTACATGAAACTTTCCGCACGTTCCGCCGCCTTTTATTGCATGACATTGGCCGGCCTGCTGGCGCTCAGCGCCTGCGGCAAGAACGAGCAGCAGCCCGCCAACCAGCCGGCTGCCCCCAGTACCGCACCGGCTCCCGCCGGCACCGCCGCGCATCCGGCGCCGAGCGCCACGGCCGACGCGCCGGCCCACCC
>NZ_BSOA01000035.1 GCF_030160275.1 Dyella flagellata | reverse complement strand
GAGTGGTTCGGTGACGACAGCTTCAGCTACGACGTAAACGACAGTGAAGCGCAGTCGAACATCGCCACCGTGCACATCAAGGTGGTGCCGATGCCGACCGCAGAGAATGCGCAGTTCCGCGTAGACAGCGACGGCACTGTTCGCATTGACCTGCGTAGCCTGGTCGATGATCCGGACGAAAACGCCGAAGCAAAGCTTGTCATCAGCGTCAAGGCACCGGGCCATGGCCAGCTGATCCACAAGGATGATGGTGTCTACCTTTACAAACCCGATCAAGGCTTTAGCGGCGCCGACACGTTCACCTACACAGTGAGTGACGGTATAAATAGCGCTTCAGCCACGATCACACTAAATGTCCGCCACGATGACGATGACGACGATGGCTGTTGGAATAGTCGCACCATCTTTGTTTCAGCTGAGGCTCGCGAGAACGACGATGAAGGTCAAAGCAATCGCTACATCATCATCAACCGACGCAGTCTGGAGCAGATCGACGATGAAGACTCTACGCCGCAGTTGGACTGGTGTGGTTCCAGCGGTACCGATTTCGGAACAACGACGATGGCCGAAGGTAACTGGTGGGCCACGCTGTTCGACGAGCCCATGCTCGGCCTGGCCGATTTGAGCGAGCAGAGTGGATTATTCGTGAAGCGCATGGACTAAGTAGACGAAGCCGTGGCAGACAAGCGCCCTGCCACGGCTTTTACCTTGCTATTAGCTGCTAAATCGGATGTCCCCGACAATTGCTTTCGCTTTCAAACATAGAGATTTCGTTCTTATGCAGATCTACATCTCCTTATCGCGCTATGATCACGACATCTCTTCTGTTGCGGCATACGACGACAATCCAGTCATAGACTACGCTTAAACTCTACCCAATGATGGTGATAGCATGATTTACCTACCCCCGCCCATTAATACATTTGCGCAGCAAACGACGGTCGTCTCACAGGATTCGCAGAAGACACTTCCATCAAAGACAATTGTTCTTGAATCTGAATGTAGAGAAGTTGGCAATTCAGATGTCTATACCGAAAGCGCCTATAACAATTTCGTTATCGGAGGAGCGGTATTTGATTCATTGGGCTATAAGTACAGCACAACGACGGGAAACTATGAGCTTCCAAAGGAAGTCAGAGACAGCCTCAAGATAGCCGAAGAAACTCCACCATCGCACGGCACACTGTTTCAGACCGAGGCAGACAAAAAGCATTTTCTCTTCTCCTATCGCGCAAATACCGACTATATTGGAAAAGACTCATTTGTCGTCGGCGTTAACGTCCGGAATCAGAGCGGATTATTGATTCACTACAGTCTTAAATTTTACCTATCAGTCGTATCTCAAATTACTAACACTGATGAGATGCCGTCGACTTGCGCTAACTTAAAATTTTAGCGGGGAAGCTCGCAAAGAGCACAATAGACCCACCATGTCCTTGCTTTCTAGCATCAGTATAATCGGGATTAGTCCAGATTGTCTTCGCTTTTAGGAGTTCATGAAATCGTGATCCGTCCAGGGCGTAATTGTTTATGTCGTAAGTAACGTACTCATCGGCACGTTTGATGACAAAACACCTGGCGGATACGACAAAGAGAAGTTCGAGCCAGTAAGCGAGAACTAGCGCGTAGACAGCGACGGCACTGTTCGCATTGACCTGCGTAGCCTGGTCGATGATCCGGACGAAAACGCCGAAGCAAGGCTTGTCATCAGCGTCAATGCACCGAGCCATGGCCAGCTGATCCGCAAGGATGATGGCTTTTACCTTTACAAACCCGATCAAGGCTTTAGCGGCGCCGACACGTTCACCTACACAGTGAGTGACGGTATAACTAACGCTTCAGCCACGATCACACTAAATGTCCGCCATGACGACGATGATGACGATGGCTGCTGGAATAGTCGCACTATCTTTGTCTCGGCGGAGGCTCACGACAACAACGACGACGATGAAGGCAACGGCTACATCATCATCAATCGACGCAAGCATGAGCATTTCGATGATGAAGACTCAGCTGCGCAATTGGATTGGAGTGGCTCCAGCGATGCTGATTTTGGGACGATGAGGATGACTGATGACAGTTGGTGGAGCACATTGTTTGATGATGCCATGCTCGGCGTGGCCGATTTGAGCGCACAAAGTGGCCTGGCGGTCAAGCGCCCAGACTAAGCCAATCGAGCCGTGGTGGAGGAACTTGCCGCCACGGCTCGTTTGCCAACCCCTACGGCTAGGCTTCCACAGAAACAAACCCAATCAAGGACGTGCGCAGCCCAATACATAACCACGGTAGTCGCATTTTCCAGTAAAGACGACAAATCATAGAAACCATCCATATCATCCATATCGACCACGAGGTTACATTTTGAACATCAAGATCACACAATTAACAAAACGCCTACCATATGCATTTGCCATAACGATATTGTTTATAAGTTCAAGTACCCTATCCAGAGAAAGAGTTGCAAATGTAAATTATTGGCACACAACTCCGAAAAATATTGAATTAACATTCAAACACGCATACATTCGTGAAGAATTCACACTTAAAAGTTTTTCATCAAAAAAGAACAAATATGGCGAAATAATAGATCAACTTGCTTTTTCATTTCCAAGCCACGACGGCACAAACAAGGTAAATGGATTGGCTTCGTTTCAAATATTTTACGTTAATTCAAGCACCTGCAATCCATGCACGGTAGAAAGAGGGCCATTCACGATTGATGACAATGAAAGTCACAGCCGCCAAGAATGGGACACTAGGTTGAGGCCGCTAATTGAGAAGATGGCTGCCGCGGATCGGAAAGCACTTGAAATTATAAACGGCCAGCTGGGAAGCAGCCTTCCACCGGTCAATGACAATGGCTCACCGTAGCCACGTAAACCCACGGGACGCAAGGGGGGGCATAACGGGAAGCCTGCCCTCCGAGCAGGGCGATGACTTACGCCGTGTTCGCACATCGTCGACCTGCGCAACGTGCCCACCGGCACAGCGGTGAACTTGTCCTTCGACCTGATTGGCTTTGAGGCCTCGGGCAGCCATGTGACCGTCAGCGACGTCGCCACCTTCGCGGTGCCGCATGCCAATGATGCCACCTTCAATGGCCTGGAGAACGGAGCCGTGGCTACCACCATCACCGGTAACGTACTGGTCAACGACACCGACCTCTTTGGTGCCGCACCCAAGCTCGTGACCGGCCCCGCGCATGGCACCCTCACGCTCAATCCCGACGGCAGCTTTGTCTATACGCCGAACTATCTGTTCCACGGCGACGACAGCTTCACCTACCTGCTCGACAATGGTGCTGCGCAGTCCAATACCGCGACCATCCATCTCAGCGTCGCCTATGTCAACCAGCCCCCGACCGCGAAGAATCAATCGCTAAGCTTGCTCGAAGACGGCAACGTCAAGGTGGACTTCCACACGTCGACCAACGACGTGGATGGCGACCCCCTGACCTACCGCATCATCCAGGGGCCGCAGCACGGCACCGTCACTCAGAACACCGACGGCACCTTCACCTACAAGCCCACGGATCTGTACTACGGCAACGACAGCTTCACCTACGTCGCCAATGACGGGCAGCTGGATTCCAACGTCGCCACCGTCAGCTTGAACGTGGCCTTGGTGCCACCGACGGCGGCCAACTTCAGCTTCTGGCTGCACAACAACTGGACGCGTACGCTCAACCTGGCCGACGACACCACGACCCTGCCCGGCACCAAACTGAGCTTCCGTATCGTCAGCGCACCCCAGCACGGCGATCTGATCCTCAATGCCGACGGTACCTATACGTACAAGCCGGATCATTGCTATGTGGGTGCCGACAGCTTCAGCTATATCGTCAACGACGGTCAGGCTGATTCCAACGTCGCCACGGCCACCATTGACGTGAAGGCCCGCAACCGCCGACCGCATGCCAAGGGCCAGAAGGTCTACGTTGCCGAAAACGAATCGCAGCAGATCAATCTGATGCAGGACGCCTTGGACCCGGATGGCGATCCACTGACCTTACGTATCGTGCGTGGTCCGCGTCACGGCACCCTGTCGTTGAACACGGATGGCACCTACACCTACACGCCCACCGCCGGCTGGATGGGCGAAGACAGCTTCACCTTCGTGGCTAACGACACGCAGTACGACTCGAACAAGGCCACGATCCACCTCGACGTCGATCCGCGCCCGATGGCCCAGGACGAAGGCATCAGCGTACGCACCGGCAAGTCCACCCCGATCTACCTGGTGCCCGACGAACATGCTCGTCGTTGTGACGACAACCACGACGATGACGACAACGGCGATGGTGATCACGGCGACGGCGATGACGACCTGTTCGCCAAGATTCTCAGCCAGCCACAGCATGGCAAGCTGACGCAGGGCGACGATGGCCAATGGATCTATACGGCGGATGCCGGCTTCATCGGCACCGACACCTTCACCTATGCGCTGAGCACCAGCGAGCTGGACTCCTAGCCGGCCACTGTCACCATCACCGTGCTGCCGCCCAAACGTCCACCGATCGCGAACGATGTGACCATCAGTGTGCCGTCAGAAAAGCCGTCGTCCATCGATCTCCTGGCCAACGCCAGTGATCCGGACGGACAAGCTCTCACCGCGCATATCGTGGATGGCCCGAGCCATGGCTGCCTGCATCGCAATGAGGACGGCAACTATACCTATGTGCCGCAGGATGAGTGGTTCGGTGACGACAGCTTCAGCTACGACGTAAACGACAGTGAAGCGCAGTCGAACATCGCCATCGTGCACATCAAGGTGGTGCCGATGCCGACCGCAGAGAATGCGCAGTTCCGCGTAGACAGCGACGGTACTGTTCGTATTGACCTGCGCTGCCTGGTCGATGATCCGGACGAAAACGCCGAAGCAAAGCTTGTCATCAGCGTCAAGGCACCGGGCCATGGCCAGCTGATCCACAAGGATGATGGTGTCTACCATTACAAACCCGATCAAGGCTTTAGCGGCGTCGACACGTTTACCTACACAGTGAGTGACGGTATAAATAGCGCATCAGCCACGATCACGCTGGATGTCCGCCATGACGACGATGATGACGATGGCTGCTGGAGCAGTCGCACCATCATTGTCTCAGCGAAAACTCAGGGTAACGACGACGAAGACCAGGGCAACGGCTACATCATTATCAACAGGCACAGTCGTGAGGATATCGATGATGAAGGTTCGGCATCGCAGTTGGATTGGAGTGGCTCAAGCGATACCGATTTTGGGGTCACGACGGCGGCTGACGGCAATTGGTGGGGCACACTGTTCAATGACGCTATGCTTGGTGTGGCCGATTTAAGTAAGCAGAGCGGGCTAGTCGTCAAGCGTATGGACTGAACTCACCGAGCCGTGGCAGCGGATCTCTCTGTCACGGCTCTTATCGCCGTGTGGAACAAGGCCTTATGACGTCATGAAAAAAGGCAGATCGTCAAAATTATAAAAATCCGCTTCATAAGCAAGACCACCCCTAAAAGGCATGAATATGACACATGAAAAACATAACAAATCATCTATATTAATATCACGATTAGCATTTTCAATGCTAATAATTTCAATAAACATAAATGCCAGAGCCCAAGCACAAAGAATGACCGAAGAAACAGCATACCGGAACACACCCCCAAGCCGCTTGATATCCACGTTTGAAAAATCGTATATCGATGCCGGTTTTCGACTCAAACATATTTCCTCAAAAATCGATTCGAGTGGAACAAAATCAACGCGATTGGCTTTTGAATTTTTGGACAAAAACAACCCAAACGGCCCAATAGGATCGGTATCCTACGAGATAAATTCGCCATACCCTAACCGACAATGCACCCCATGTACGGTGGAGACAACAGCGCGCGGCTATCATTCCGACAAGACAAACCATTACAGCGCCAAAGAACTGAGTTCGCTTCTGAATAGGATGTTCGAAGCGGAAGGTCCCGCACTTGACCAGATCAGGCAGAAGATGGGGAAAAGCCCTGCTCGCCCAGCCCACCCTTGACGGCATGTCGCTCATCCGCCACTAGGCATAGAGGCCATCGGGGCCACTGCCTCGCCCGCGTCCGCCAAGCAAAAAAATCCCTCGCAAACTGGATGATTTCTTGAAAGCCAGCGAGCGAAAGCGATCAAATCCCGACCCCTTTCGCTTGCGTGCTCTGTTAGAAATCGACTTCATCCATCGCCGCACCGCCTATTTTTGCGCAGCGCGATCATCACGTACATGCCGGGTATCGGGTTGGTTCCGACGCGCGATAATTGCTTTGTGATGCGACCGGCCATAGCTACCTCCGCACGTGATATCCCCTTTGGCCGCGCAGAGCGGGCTAATCGTCAGGCGCATGGAGTGAGACAATCGAGCCGTGGCAGCGGGGCTCCCTGCCACGGCTCATAGACATTAGTCAAGGCGACACCCATGACAAACATTCAACTGACGACCGCTGGATATCTTGGAATATCAATATGAACCTCTTCGCATCTCTCCTGGCACAATTTGCTACCGAAGCATGCAACCAGATAGTGGCCGCGCCAGAGTCACCCCTACAAATTTCGGTAGAAAATAACCCAGTCATGAGCGCAATTGGATTTAAGACTAGGTCACACGATCATGCTTCGCACCATGCCGTCCGAACAATGCTTATAGCACTTGTGTCCTTTTGTGTTTACGGGACAGTCCTGGCAAAGACAGACACGCCCAGCAAGAACTCGATGGACGGAACAACGCAAACGCCTCTTGCCTCGAAATCAGATGAGCCAACTCTGTATACAGATGTATCGGCATACGTCGAAAGTACGCTAAAAAAATTACCGACGGGCTACCAATGCGTCATTTCACCAAACAACTCAGACATTAAGCAATGCACAGGCTTTAGCGCAGCAAGAAGTGAAAATATAAATCGGACCTTTGGGATATTTTACAAGGCGTCAGACCTATCCGAATCAGGTTTTCTCTTCATCATTGAAAAACATCGTGAAAATATCTCCGTTATGGAGTCCCAGCCATTTCAAGCCGATGCAAGCGCCATGAGATATGGATGGGGTGTAGAGAATTTTGTAGCCGACTCCAATGAATCCTTTCATTTTCAGGCGACGTCCGGGAGCGCCTCGATGCCAGACTCGGATATATTCAGATTTAAGCTAGTCGAAGGGGAATGGATATTATCAGGGCACGATCATAAAACACTTTCCGGGTGCACTGACGGCTCCATTGGCAACGGAAATAGCTACTCCATTAACTTTTTAACGAAGAACACTCTAATCGAATTTCGCAACGACTGTAAACGCGTAAAGACAATCGAGCGTCCGCTAGCAACGCATCCAATTCCCTGGGCATCCTTCACCCCCTCAGACCCCCTTCTGGATCCAGAAGCGTATGGTGTCGCGTGGTATTAATACCGATGACCTGTCTGCCACCCAGCAGCTGTCGCTGGCGCCAAACAAGCACTTGCCACAGCGGAGTTGAGCGGTCCGTAATGGCGACCGCCAGGACGACGTAACGGTGCTCAAGCGCGAGTTGACGCGCCTCAAGGAGGAGAATGAGATTCTAAAAAAAGCGGCGTACTTCGCGCGGGAGCGGCCGTGAAGTACGCCCAGTGGCCCTTTTCGCCCCCCCTTTTTAGGACATGCGCGCGGCCATGGCGTCACTCGGGTTATTCGCAAAAGCTGCCACGGGGTACCAGAACCCATTCGGTATTACGCTGAAACCGTCGCCTATCGCCATCAGCGGTGACGGCGCTCGTTTGCTAGGAGCGGCGAGCGACGTATCATCCAACGCCACAATGCTGCCGAAATCGACCTCAACGGAGAACGACGGGATGGCGACGTCAGGATCAAAATGGCTGACTGGCATAGTACTTAGCGTAGCGCTGTCCGCCACGAGCGCAGCAACGGCACATGCCACATCGGACTACGCGCTGGGAAGGTGCGATGTTGTCGATACTATAACCGTTGGAACGGATTCACCGGGGACGCACATAGACCCGATATCTGACGCCAACAGCTACATCGTAGAATATCAAAATCAGAGCGGCTCACCTCTGAGAGAACACGTCACGGATCAATCCACTTTCGAACACGCCACGATTACAACCCTGAGCGCCCCTAAACACGGCAAACTGATATGGGATCCAAATACCGGGCCCAACATTTCGGCCGCCGATGAGGGCTGGTATTACTACCTATCGAACAAGGGTTACTCAGGGGAAGATACCTTTGTCATGCAGATCGAAAGGCATGGCTTGAAGATCAAGATTTACTACACCATCGAAGTCTGGACGGAGGGACTTTACGATCAGAGAACTAATCCCCAAGGTTTTTGCGATCCGGACGAGTGGAAGATATCTAAAACCGAGGTCGAGGGCGCCGCTGGTACCTCCTTTACGCCCGACGCGCCCCTTCCTGCCAGCTTTGCCGTCGGCCAACTTGACTAACGCAGGATTCATTTCGCTCAACACCCATCTCGGCGTCGGTACGCTAGATGGTTCGGTAGTGTGCGGAGAAAATACGGGCGGTAAAGCGGCGAACATCACCCCTGACGCCAATGCTGCGGGCTACGGATGCTTTACAGATTCGAACCTCTTTGACGCTCCGATCTATTTCCTCCCAACTCCACCCCAGGTGCGCACCAATACCGATTGACGGCCCTAAAAATCTAACCATTGATACCGAATCACCCGCAACGAATGACGGGTGATCACTTAAACCGCCCGCGGACAGGCGCGCATCCCACCTTGCAATACTTGAGAAGATGGCACTATTACTTTTTTTACCGAGAGTTGTCATGGGATTCCATAGAAAGCTGCTAACAACGCTCGGGGGGCTGGTTGCCAGCCTAACCATAGTAACTGCTCACGCCGGTGGGACAAATGGCTTTTTTTACGGGCAATATGCCAGCCCCCATGGCCCCTATTTGCTTTGCCTTTCCCCTGATTATTCCAGCGTGCATTATGAGAACGGAAGCATCACTCATCGCCTGAAATCCCAAGGAGGCGGGGCGATGATTGAGTATGACAGCGCGAGAAAAATTTTAGGCATATGGAATTTTTCATCGCTGTATACACCGAGCAATCATCTGAATGATCATGTCAAACGATCCGAAGCAAAAAATGAGGCGTTCTATCCGGTTTATATCAATAGATTGTATTTGCCATCTGAGCCAATTCTTCAGTGCTCTGCTTTGGGCAGCGGCCTCAATGCCTTCACATTGAAAGCCAACCCTCACGCGCCCATCCTTCATGCGCTGTCAGTAGCTGCCGGGAGTGGATTTACCTGTGCATTACTTGACACTCATCAGCCAAGATGCTGGGGCGATGACAGCTATGGCGCAGTCGGCTCAGATCAAGGCTCGCAGGTCGCTCGAGTCACCCTGACCGACGTGACCTCATTGGAAGTCGACGATTTCAGAAGCTATGCGCTACTGTCAAACGGAAAGCTACATAGATGGGGCGGTGGCCCAACTCACGGCACCGGTGATCATCCGGCACAGATTGATCAGCATCAGCTTGATGCAGGATACGACCAAGGCGATCCCTGCCAAACCACCGCTGATGGTAGCCGGCCATGCATTCAACGCACTAACAGGGTGACCCTGCTCAAGCAACCTGTTGAAAATAGGGCATCACTGTCCGTCGTTTCGCATCGCTGCAAGGTGGCCGCAGACGGAAGCATTGGATGCAAGGGTGATCTATGGCCTCATCAGGAGGATCAATATGGAAACCTTAGCCCACCCGTCGTCAATGGTGCCCCACTCAAATTGTTCAAGACCGTAAGGATTCCGCTAAGCCAGGGCGCCCTTTCCGTTGTATCCGGGCGCGAGCAAGACTGCGCGCTTCTGGTGGATCACACCGTCAGTTGCTGGTCCTATCGAGGCATCCCAAATCAACCTCTCAATCCGCCCATATCGCTACCTCTACATAGCGTAATGGCCATTTCCGGCAACCAAGAAGACATGTGCGCCCTGCTAGAGATTGGAACCGTTCGCTGCTGGAACGACAAATATGCTTCGCAAAGTGACTATCGAAACATAATGGACGTCTCTGGCATCGCCCATGCGATTCAGATCAGCGTTGGCCCTGATCATGGCTGCGCAGTCATCAAAGGCGGCGGATTAAGTTGCTGGGGAAGAAACTATGCAGGTGGACTTGGTAGTTTCGCCAATTGGAGAAGTGAAGGCGGGCGCTATCTTTCCTACCCTGTGATGGGATTTGCACCTTCCGCAGAGAGCGCCCCATAACGGCAAGCCGCAGCAGACGAGCACCAAATTGGGAAATGGCACATGGTTAACCCGCGGCGAAATTGGGACGCGAAACCCTTTCTGTATCTCGCGGTACGACTTGCTGCTAAACCCGTCTTTCGCCGCGTAACGGGGCCACCCTGGCAGACCGTTTCAGGCTTTGATCCATTCGGTCATCGTGCCGCTACTATCTGCACTTTCAACGTCCAGTTTTTCATGCGGCGTATGCGTGCAATTTCGCACACATCGAGTCGTCGACAGCCTACATAAAACACCCGCTCCAACTGTTACGGTCACCTTGTCACCGGCGCAATCTGCCTTCTTGCTACGCCGATGACCTTTGCAGCAATGCATTGAAAAAAGCGCGGCCCGCATGAGCGTAGGACCTCACACGGACCGCTGACCCTAACCAACACACGGGATGTTGATCATGGCTAACGAGAATAGTAAGGCACGCACACGTGCATATACACCCTTCTGGCTCATCCACGAGACCGAGCTGCCCTCGGACCCCGAGCTGGCCAGGCGACACATCGACCTCATAAGCGTCACCGGCACTGCTCTGGCGATGTGCGTCATCCGGAATCTCTGAAGTGCAGCGAGGTTTCCCGCTGGACGAAGTTGACCTATAGCCTGCCTCCTACCAGCACATGCCCATTCAGCCCTACTCAAGTGGAGGGGCTGCGCGCCGCGTTGTATTTCCTCCGCCGGCACAGCGATGGGCTGTTGCAAGCTGAGCGGAACCGATAGGCAACGCGTATACCAGTGATTCTTACTTTGCGGCATACCAGCCGGAGGTCGGTGTGCCGCACCGGGGTGTACCCGAAACTAACGCTCATTGACGACGCCCTCATCGAGTCCGGCCATGGCTGCCGGCCAAGCCGCTCCGGCCTTCAATACGCCATAGGCTAATTGCCTGTTGACACCCCGCAGTCTCGCCGGTTGCCAAAGCTTGTCATAGGAGGTGCTCTACTCTCCGACCGCACAAACCATTTCCGCATAAACATTGGTGAACGCCTGTCAGCCGGACGACCTTAGCTGCCATCGATATGCCATTTTTTGAGATGCCAGCCGCCATGCGCTGATTGCAAGCTATGGGAGCTGACAGGGGACCCAGCTATGGAAATGGCACCTGATGGAAGACCTATCGGGTGCGCACGGGGGACTTCGCCCTATTGGGATTGCTCCACGCTGCCGTGGCCGAAACTTCCGCTGCCCGGATGGATTTGACAACATCCTGGGAAGTGCTTGCCGTCCTTTCCGAGCTCGTATCGCGCCCCAGGGGAGCTGACATAAGGGGTTTATGCTTATGCTTCTGGCGACAAATCAGTGTCTTGAAAGCTACAATCGGGACGTGCGCACAGAGGAAGATGGCGCTAGTTCCTACAGTAAATTGGTCGTTGGGGTCGATGGAAAGAAGAAGCGCCACTCGTTCTCATCCTATCGTGGCGGGTCTTGGCTACGGCCGTATTCGTGGACGCCAGAAATTGCAAAAAACAGCTGCCGTGCTAACGCGCCGCTGCTATGACCGACTACGGTTTGCTCATGCCTTCCGGTTATGGATTCTGGCGCTACAAATTCAAAAAGATCTTCTCAAACTCGAATTAAATACGATCCAGGATTGAACGATATGCATAGGGGCCTTTCCCATCTAGTGTGCTTCCTCATGCTGGCCGTAGCAGCCTGTGCGGCGCATGCACTGCCACGCGACAGCGACAACATCTCACAGCTTGTTTTTAGCTATAAACATCGTTGCGCGCTGCGCAATAACGGCTCAGTCGATTGCGTAAGTGAAAGCCCGTATCTTGGCGAATCACGCGGCGGGGACGGCGAGATCACTTATCGTCCAGTTCAAATGGTTCCGCGTGGCGCGACACGACTTACTGCGGGCGAATTCGCCATTTGTGCGATTGTGGACGATGCGCTCGATTGCTGGAAAGACGTGCCCGCTACCGGGAAGAAACTCGCCCCGCCTCAGCAGATTATCGCTAGCCATGTAACCGACATTGCGGTAGGCGATGACCATGCCTGCGCGGTTGCCAATGGTGCCGCCCTGTGTTGGGGCTCCGATTCCGCTGGAAAGGTGGGCCACCACGAAGATGACTATCACAATGGCACCGTTCAAACCAAACCTTGGCCGGTAATCGCAAGCGGCGTCACGCGTGTGGCGGCCGGCGGCGACGTTAGCTGCGCAGTTGCCCAGGCCGCACTATGGTGTTGGGGATATACAGGACTCGCCAGCGACGCTAATTCCAAGGCGCTTTGGGATGGTGATCACCCACCACTACGCGTCTTTGAGCGTGGGGTCACCACTGTGGCAGCAGGCTCCCATCACGTTTGCGCGATCGTCAGCGGCACCTTGTGGTGCTGGGGCGATAACACTCACGGGCAAGTCGGTATCGGCATTTCGGTTGATCATGCCCAGCATTCGCCGAGTTTTCAAACTGCAGGTGTAGCCGGAACATTCATGGATGGCGATCAAACGTGCCATAGGCAATGGACTCAACTAACCTGTACCGTGGAACATCCGGTCAAAGTCATCGATCACGGTGTAACCGCCGTCTTTGCAAGTGCTAATGAAACCTGCGCACAGGCGAATGGCTCGTTGCAGTGCTGGGGCGCCAACTGGCAAGGTCAACTGGGCATCGCGCCTGCCAAGAAAGATGTACTCAAAGCCACCGTGGCAATCGCCGGAGAAGTGAACTTTGTGGCTCTCGACTCTACCCGCGTCTGCGCTGTGATGCAGGGCGGCGTGCTGAGCTGTACGCTTCCCTGCAAAAAGGATGTCAACACGTGCCCCGATCATCCAGGATTCGTCGCGGATGACCCGAACGACATGTCCGGCGTAGAAATGCGGGGAGGCGTCTGGCGCGGTACGATTGGCAATGCTGAGGTGATGGTCTGCTTGCAAGCGGAACAGCCCTTTTCCCAGTCGAGCTACTACTATCTGCGTCACGGCTTCAGCATCCCCTTGGATTTTGCCGATAATTCGGGGGCGATCTTGAACGAGGCATCCTCCAACGGCCGTGAATTCGATTACTCAAAACCGACCGCCGTATGGACCTTGCAACCGGCGGCAGGACGCCGTATGGACGGCATATGGAAAACGGCGGATGGCTCCCGCACGCTACCGATTCATCTTGTCCGCGTGATGAGCCTCGATACTGGCAACGGTGCAAGCTGTGACTCGACGGTGCCCAACGATCCGTCTCGGCTTGCATTCAACGCGCCACGCGTGGCCTCACAAAAATTGAGCATAACGCAGATGCCAGGCGGCCTAAGACGAATCGGCGCACTGGACGGCCACGTTTCCATGACCGAACTACCCGCTTCCGTACCTAATGCCGATAACTTCAACCACGCGATGCGCGCCTGGCTTGCCGAAGAGATTGCCGGTTACTACGACTGCGCACTCAGCAACGGGGGCTCCGCAGATTTTAATGAGAGCTATGACATTAGCTTCTTGTCCCCACCATGGTTGGTGGCCAGAGAAAGCTATTCGGTTTATTGCGGAGGCGCCCATCCTTCCGGCGGCACCGCGGGTTATTCGATATGGAATCTTGAGACCGGCAAGACCGTTGACCCATGGGACTTTCTCAAAGATAGCAAGTGGGACTATGTCAAGGAGGTCGACCACTGTGACAACGCCAACAACTGTAGTCGACGCCCACCTCCGAAGCTCAACGAAATACTCACTGCCCGATTCAACGAAGACAATGCCGGCACAGGAGACTGCTCAGATTCGCTGGACTCTGGCATTAGCCCCGGTTACTTGTTGCACATGGACAAGAACGGCCTGATTTTTTCAACCGATTTCCCTCATGTGATCCAGGCCTGCGACGAAGACATCGCCCTGCCCTGGAAGACGGTCGCACCATTTCTTACTCCCTTGGGCAAGACGGTCATGCAATCGTTGACTCACAAAGCCCCTCAACATGGTCATTGATCACAATGGGCTGCCATCATGCCTTTGCCAAAGATGGATGGGCTCCAGGCCATCACAAGCCTCGATTTGGAAAAAAGACGACTGGTGGAGACAAACTCATGAGATGCATAATTATCGCTACGCTCCTACTCATTTTATTGCCTATACCAGTCCCATCATCCGCAAGTAATCCGCCTGAGGGAATGAGCCACATCCAAGGCTTGTCTTTTGCCCTCATATCTCGTGACGATAAAGGGCAATACATAGCTGAAATGCCCTTGGATAACACGACGGAAATTAGCGGAACCTGCGGCACCATGAAGCCTTTATGGATCTATGGGAAGCCAAGACCGGGAAGATGCCTTGCCCTCAAGCCGCCCTCTCCCTTCCTTGAAAGCAATGGACTTATAGAGTTTCAAACCAGTTTTTTTTCGGACGATGACGAAAAAATCCTGCTCTTTAGCACCAGGGACTTAAATATCAACAAGCCCGTCATGCTCAAGGCGAACGTTGATGAAATATCGGAGCTTACCGATCGATATGACCAATCGATCAAAAAAGCTTATCTCAGAAAAATTTTTGAAATCACCCTGAAATCGGCTGGAAAGATCTATTTCATTCCCGAGGAAAAGCAGTTTGAACCATTCGACAATGATTCCGATCCCGGCTGCGAGATCTTGAAGACACTGGTTTTACTCGTGAACGACAAGGGTGCAAAGAAGCTTGGTTATTTGGATAACTTTCCAGCAGATATGATTAACGATCAAGTCGACGAGGCACCGATAGCATTGACCTACAGCTCCTGCAATACGACTGCAACCCTTTGGAAAATCTACCCGATGGTTAAGCAGGAGGCGTATTTGTACAACGGAGTAGGTGGCTGAGGGGCGGAGACTGCCATGGAAAACCAGCACCATTGAACGATAAATCGCAGAGATTCAAAGCAACTTTTCCCACTACACTCGAAATTTTACGACCAGCAAGGCGAAGCAAAAATGGCATGTAGGTGGCGCCTGAAAGCAACTCGCCGGTTTTGAAGTACGTTGAAGGTCACAGAGCCACCACACCAATCGATATTGGCACTTCTATACCGTGTTGCGCTCGACGGCTAAAAGCTTGTGCGAGCCCGAGGAGTGGAAAATCTCTTAAGTTGAAATGGAAGGACCGAGGCAAAGACACCTACACTGGCCGCTCGTCTAAGCATCGTAAAGCTTTAGTAGGAGAACGATTACTGGAGCTAGCAGAATGCTCTATTGCGGGGCTTTACACCTCTGTAGTTCGGCATTTCCATTACTACCGGCCCATGTGGCAATGGGTCACTCATTTGTGCAGATGATCAATTGATTTTGGATTTGAATCCGATTTACCTCAACGCTTTTCGCTTGGTGGTCAACATGATGCGCAATTCGCAGCCTACGGCATCGGCATAGCGCCTTAGTGTAGCCATCGAGGGCGCATGTTTGCGGCTGCCTGCACTGGCTTCCAGCCGCGCCACTGAGGCTTGTGCCACGCCCATACGTTCCGCCACGTCCGCCTGCGTCAGCTCGGCCCGCTGACGCGCGCGCGAGTTCGGCCAAAGCCGCGAACTTATCAGCCATGGCATCGTAAGCCGCCGCAAAGGCAGGCTTCTTGCGCCAGCGCTTACGCGTGGTCTCAACATCCAGCGCTACCGGCTTATATCGTTCAAGTGCCATATCTTGACCTCCTTCAAAGAGAGCCGAGTTGGCGCACCCTCTCCTCAACCCTCCCCGGCGAAACCGGGACACCCTGGACTAGTTCCGCTTTCACGGACACAACGGATGGCAGCGCCTCAGCTCAATGTTGACATCCGGATGAGTAAAAACTCCCAAGATCACTAGCCCACCCCTTCGGATTGCCTCAACTCATTGATCTGCGGCCATAAAAGACGATGGGATCTCAAGATCCAGGGGCTTTATGCTGGTTCTATCGCCCTTGTAAGGAGGCCATGCGGCTCGGCGCGCCGGGTGAACTGATACCTGCAGCAAGCTTGCTAAGGCGATGATTGCCATACCAATCATATCTTGCGACGCAGTTCCTTGTTGCCGTTCACACAACCGCAGGGTAATTTAGGAGGAGTCATGACAGGGGGCGTCGAGTGGTTCGATGCTCATGGCCGCAATACGCAGGGAGAGGGACATTCGTGGAGCCCAGCTTTGGGTTGGCTTGTGCACGGCACAAGAAACCAAGCAGGATGCGGTGGCCCATTGCCGCAGCTGTTTGGGGGAGCTTGTTCGCAATGGCTCCCGCGTGGTCGAACACGACCGTAGCATCCTACGACTGCCTGATCGAGCCCGCGCAAACGGTGGAGCTTGGCACGCCGGTCAGCGGGCTGCTTGAACATGTCACGGTCAAGCGTGGTGACAAGATCACGCGCAATGAGGTGTTGGCGAACCTGGAGTCGCACGTCGAACAGACCGCGGCCGAACTTGCCCACTACAAATCCCAATTGAACGGTCCTACCGAGCTTGCGCAAAGCAAGATCGAATTCTCGCAACGTAAATTCGAGCGCCGCCACGACCTGGCGCAAGCGCAGCTGATGGCCAAGCAAGACAGCGACGACGCCGAGTCGGAGCTGCAACAGGCACAGGCTGAACTGACCGAGGCGAAGGAAAACCGCGAAGTCGCGCGGCTCGATTATCTACACGAAATGAGCCAGCTCAATCTGCGCACGATCCGTAGCCCGTTCGACGGCGTGGTGGTGGACCAGATGATGTGGCCCGGCGAAATCGTCGAACCCGGCGCCACCAAGCACGCGGTACTGAAAATCGCGCAGTTGAACCCATTACGCGTCAGGGTGGTGATGCCCTTGCGTGCCTTCGGCGACGTCCACGTCGGCACGGGCGCGTCGGTCGCCTCCGAAATTGAGCCGAACACGCCCTACTCCGCCAAGGTCACCAGCGTCGACCGCATCGTCGACGCCGCCAGCGGCACTTTCGTGGTCTTCATGGATTTACCCAACCCCAAGCTTGATCTGCCCGCCGGCGTCAAGTGCAAGGCCGCTTTGCGCAATTGAACATCCGATCCTGACGCATGGGGCGACTTTATGTCTCCCCCGCTCGTCATTCCGGAGCACTCCGGACCGGGCGCCAGGCAAAAGCCGATGCCGTCAGACGATCTAGCTCGCAGCAGCACTCATTGAATTCAGTCTCGCGGTCTGAACCACCGCAAAAAAACAGGGAACCCGTATGGAAAACGGCAGCATCGGCAACCAGCACAACGCCACCCAAGACAGTACCGAGCGCAGCACTCCGGCGATTCGCTTCGAAGCGCTTGAGCCGCGCGTGTTGCTTTCTGGCGACGTCAATCCCGCGGCACTTTCCATCAGCGGAACCCTGAGCCAGCCCGGTCAGCAGAATCATTATCAGTTTACGGTGCAGGACGACAAGCGCGTCGTCTTCGACAGCCTGACCAATCGCAGCGATATCAGTTGGTCGCTGACCGGACCCAATGGACAGGTGGCCAGCCACAGCTTCTCCGACGACAGCCAGCCGTTCGTCGACCTGAGCGCCGGCACCTACACCATGACGATCAGCGCCTCGGGCGACAGCACCGGTGCCTATGCCATGCGTATCGTCGATGCCAGCGCCGCGGCCGATCTTACGCCGGGCACCAAGGTCAGCGACACGCTGGTGCAAGGCAACGAAATCAGCGTGTACCGTTTCGATGCCACCGCCGGACAGAAATTCTTTTTCAACGCGGGCAACGTAAATGCCACCGATGGCAGCTATGCCAACGTCAATTGGCGCCTGATCGATCCTTACGGCCGCCAGGAAGGTTATGTCAATAATCTCGCCTACAACAGCGGCCCGCTCACTGTCCAGCGCAACGGCGAATACCTGTTGCTGGTGGAAGGCGCGCAGAGCAACACCGCGCCGGTCAACTACTCGTTCACGCTCAATCCAGTCAACGACACGCAGAACGCCTTGACGCTGGATCAGTCCACCACCGGCGCCATTACGCAATCAGGCCAGACTGCCAACTACAGCTTCACGCTCAACAGCAACACGTCGGTACTGTTCGATCGCTTGAGTGCCGATGGCTTCAACTGGTCGTTGCTTGGGCCTAACGGCCAGATCGTGCAGAATCGCCATTCCTACCAGGAGCAGCCGAGCGCGCTCCAGCTCGGTGCCGGCAGCTATACCCTGTCGATCAACTACGACGGTGGCAATACCGGCAACTACGCCTTTCGCCTGCTTACGAGCGCGTCGACGCAGGCACTCAGTACCAACACCGCGGTCACGGACAGCCTCGACAATCCTTACGGCTCGCGCCTCTACAAGGTGACGCTGAGCCAAGGGCAGAAGCTGTATCTCAACGACCAATCGCCCACCGGCGGCAGCGTCAACTGGCGCCTGCTCGATCCCTATGGCGTGCAGGTGAACTCCGGTGCGCTCGGTAACAACGGCGATCCCTTCACCGCTGCCGTTGCAGGCGATTACTGGCTGGTCATGCAGGGCAGCGCCGGTAACGCTGCGACTGCCAACGTAAGCTACGGGTTTGAACTCTATAACGTGCCGGATCTGGCGGCCGCACTGACGCTGGGTGCGAGCACCTCGGGCAACGTTGCCCTGCCCGGTCAATCAACCGTCTACAGTTTCCATCTCGCCACGGCCACGCAACTGGCATTCGATACGCAGAGCACGCGCAACGACATCGTGTGGTCGCTGACCGGCCCCAATGGTCAACTCGTGCAGCGTCGCTCGCTGGGCCAGAGCGACGGCAGCAGTGCTTACAGCGTTATCACCGCGCCGGCAGGCGATTACACGCTCACCGTCCAAGGCACTGGCAATGCCACCGGCGCCTACGCTTTCGCGCTGAACGATCTTGCCGCCGCTGCTGCGCTGACCCAGGGCACGCCCGTGAGCGGCACGCTCAATCCCGGCAATGCTGCCGTGGCTTATCGCTTCACCGCCCAGGCCGGTGACAACGTGAAGCTGCATAGCATCAGCGTCAGCGGGGGCAGCGCCACCTGGCGCATTGTCGATGCCTACGGCCGCGACGTTGCCGGCGCCAATAACCTGGCCAGCGACAGCAATGCCATCAGTCTCGCTTTGGGTGGCAGCTACACGTTGTTGATCGAAGGCGCGACGGGCAACACTACGCCGCTCAACTACCAGGTGGAATTGGACACTACCGGCAACGTCGCGCCAACGCCGCTGCCGACAGGCGATACCCTGGCCCTGGGCAGCGCCACGGCAGGCACCCTGGCAACCTGGGATGCCACCAAGACCTACCGCTTCACGCTTGCCAGTGCCACCCAATTGCTTTTCGACGGCACCTTGCCCAACGGCAGCAGCGTGGTGTGGACCCTGACCGGTCCGCGCGGCGTCGAATTCAATCAAGGCAGCGTTTGGAATAGCGCCACCGTCCTCGACCTGCCCGCCGGTGATTACGCGCTGACCTTGCAAGGTGGGCAGTATTCGTGGAGCTACTCCGGCAACGGGGCCTATGCCTTCACGGTGACGGACACCTCCACGCTGCCGATGGCGCAGCTGGGTCAACTCACTACGCTGACTCGTTCGCCGGCCAGTGCCACCGCAGGTTGCCGTATTCAGGCCACCGGAGGCACCCAGCTCGTGCTCAACGGGAGCTTCAATTACTACAACAATTGGGAGCTGGTCGACGCCTATGGGCATGTGCTGCCTTCGCAACAGGGCGACACCCCAGGCAACATCTACAGCATTCCTGCCGACGGCATCTATACGCTGCTGGACGTCGGCTACAAATACGATGGCACAGCATCGCGCACCGACACTTTCACGATCAGCCAACAGGATGTCACCACCGCGCCGCTGAGCTTCAACGATACCCTTAGCGGCAGCCTGACCGGGCGGCAAAGCCTGGCCCAATACACCTTCACGCTGGATCAACCGCAGAACCTGACGCTGGACGCCCTGCTCAATGCGAACGGCCAACGTCCCAACAACCTGCAGTGGCTGATACGTTCCAGCAGCGGCGCCACTTACGGCTGGTATAGCTTCAGCAACAGCCAATCGCTATTCCTGGCCGCCGGGCAATACACCCTGGTGTTGCGCAACATGGTGGACACGCCCAGCAATTTCTCGTTCCAATTGCGCAATCGTGATTCCTCGCAGGCGCTCACGCTCGATACGCCGGTGCAGACCACGGTCACCGGCGATCAGGTAAGCATGTATCGCTTCACCGCCAATGCCGGCGACCACTATTATTATCATGCGAGCCAGGGTGGCAACGGCGTGTACTGGTCGCTGGTTCGCTCGGATGGCTACGTCGTCTACAGCGGCGCCAGCTATTACGACTCGCCGGACATTCCCATCACCACCAGCGGCGAGTACATGCTGGTGTTTACGCAGCAGTACTACCCCGCCGCAAACACCACGATCGGCTTCACCTTCGGTCACCGCACCACGACGACGTCCGCCCTCACGCTGGGTGCGGATACGGCCGGCAGCATTGCCCAACCCGGCCAGAGTGTGCAGTACAGCTTTACGCTCAACGCACCGACCACGGTGCTGATGAATCCCTCGCTCAACGGCTACAACCTGCAATGGAGCCTCACCGGCCCGCGCGGCACGGAAACCTCGCTGCAAAGTTTCAACAATGGCTCCAGCCTGATGACGCTGCCCACCGGCACCTATGTGTTGACGGTGGCCTATAGCGATCTGTCCACCGGCAACTTCGATTTCAGCCTCACCGACACCAGCACCATGCCGGTGCTTGCGACCGATCAATCCACGCATGCCGCCTTCACCAGCAACGGCCAGGCGCAGGGCTTCGTGCTCGACGTCCCTGCCGATGGCAGCTACAGCATGGATGTGCCCTACACCGGCCCCAATGCAGTGTGGCGTATTCGCAATTCGCAAGGGCAGACCGTCGATAGCAGCTGGATATCCAACACCAGCAGCAATCCCTTCCAGCTCAGCGCCGGGCAATATCTGCTGACCTGGGAATCGCCCAGTACTCCCAGCATGGGGGTGGATTTCGCGCTGCGCCACGTCGTTACCGTCGCGCAGCCGCTGACACTGGGCACGGCGGTAAGCGGAAGCATCGCCAACATCAGCCAGCGCCAGGAATACGACTTCACGCTCAGCGCGCCTACCAGCGTGCTGTTCAACAGTTTGAGCACTCGCAGCGATATCACCTGGGAACTGCTCGGCCCCGATGGCACCCTTATCAGCCCGACCACGCTGGGTGGTACCGAAGGCAGCAATGCCGCCAGCCCCATTGCCCTTAACGCCATCGGCAAATATCAGTTGCTGATCATTCCGGTGGGCCACGCCACCGGCAACTTCGCCTTCAACCTGATCGACATGGCGACCGCGCCGGCCTTCGTAACCGGCAGCGCGCAATCGATCAAGCTGGTACCCGGCAACAGCAGCTCGGTGTATGCCATCACCGCCCATGCCGGCGACTACCTCAGCTTGCAGGTCAGCAGCCTGACCGGCGGCAACGCCAGCGTCACGCTGGTCGATGCGAACGGCAACAAGATCCTCGCCACCACCGCGCTCACCGGCACCGACAACTTTTCACTGGCGCTGCCACACGACGGCACTTATCAACTGATCGTGGCCGGCGACGTCACCAACACCGCCGAAACCGACATTACCTACAGCGCCAAGCTGACTACGCCACAGCAGGGCGCGCTTACGCTAGGCAGCGATATCCAGGGCAGTACCAGCACGGTCGGCGTGCCTGACACTTATCGCTTCACGCTCAATACGCCCACCAAGCTGTTCGTCGATGGCCTCACCGGCCTCAACCAACAATGGACGCTCCGTGGCAGCAACGGCAACGTGGTCGCCTCCGGGCAGCTTGGCACGATCTCGCCGCTGGTGCTCACGCCGGATGCCTATACGCTGCAAGTGCAAGCCAATAGCAGCGGTGCATTGGGCGCCTACGGCTTGCGCGTGGTCGACCTGGCTGGCGCGACCGCCCTGCCGCTCGGCCAGGCCACGCAAGGCAGCATCACCGATGGCCATGCGCTGGTTTACAGCCTGACGGCTACGACCGATCAAGCCGCGCTGTCCTTGCAGGTCGCCGCGGCAGCCAATGCCGGCGCGCAGATCTATGTCTACGATGGAGCTTGCAATCTCATCGCGTCCGGTGCGAATGCGCTGGCGCTCACCAGCATCGCCAACGGGGTAGCCAACGGCACCACGCGCTATGTGGTGATCGATGGCGGCAGTGCGGCCACTTACACGCTCACCGCAACCCAAAGCGCTTCGTCCGGTACCACCACATCCAGCGAGCTGAGCCTGGGCGCGTCGTTCAGCGGCAGCCTGGCCGCGATCGGCGACAGCCAGACCTATCGACTCACGATCAACTACGGACAGCAGCTGCCGTTCGCTCAGTTGCTGCGTGACCTCGGCTCCAGCGGCATCCACTGGCAGCTCACCGCGGTCGGTGCGGCCACCGCGCCTTGGCAAGACCAGGATCCCGCCTACTACCAAACCCTGCTGCCCGCTGCCGGCGACTACAACCTCACCATCGCCGCCACCGCCAACAACGCGAGCTATGCGCTGCAAACGATCGACAGCGTACAAGCCCCCCTGCTTGGCAGCGGTCCGGTCAGCGCCACACTCGCGATTGGACAACAAGCCATCGCATATCGTTACAGCCAGGACAATCCAGGAGCATTGAGCGTTGCCCTGAGCGGTGCCGACAATTGGGCCTTGTACGACACGCTGGGCAACGAGGTGGCAAGCGGAGCAGCGGGCAACGCCATCGATACGCCACTGCTCGATCGCGGCAATTATGTGCTGCTGATCACTCGTGCATCGACCACGGCCAGCGCCAACTACACGCTCAATGTACAGCCGCTACCGTTACCTGTCGCCAGCGAATCCGCGCTCATCACCGGCACGCTCGGCAGCAATGCGCAATTGAGTGTCTATCGTTTCGAGCTGCCAGTCCATACAGTATTGCAGTTGCATAGCGCCGGCTCCGCCCCGGGGCTGAGTTGGAGCATCGCGCCGGTCGGCGCCGCACCCACCTGGAATACGCTCGGCACCGATTCGCAGGCCGCCGGCTATGACGCGGGCGAGTATCAACTGTGGATCAACGGCAACGGCAATGCCGCCAACTACGCTTTGCAGCTGTTGAACCTCAACAGCGCGCCACAATTGTCGGGTGCGACCAGCGGCAGCCTCACGGGCGGACAAAGTGCGACCACCTACAGCATCAACCTGGCGCAAGATTCAGCCATCCATCTGAGTTTCGGCACAGGTACCCCACCCGCCCTGCGCTGGTCTTTGTACAACAGCACATCCGGCGTCCTGGTCGCATCGGGCCAAACCGGCGCGAACGCCGACGTGGCCGCCCAGCTCGCCGGCCAATATACGCTGGTGCTCGAAGGCCAGCCTGTCGCTGGCACCACTCCAAGCGACGTCGCGTACACCGTCACAGCAACGCCATTCGCGCCACCAGCATGCAGCCTCGGCCAGACGATCAGCGGGACGCTGGACAGCAACAACCCGCAAACCAGCTTCCATCTGAGCCTGCCGGTCGGCGGCCAGGTGCTGCTGTACGACACCGGTAGCAACAGCGGCATCAGCAGCAGCATGCTGGGCACCGTGCAGTCGTCCATGCCGATCGGTCGCGGGGGGCTTTATACCCTTTCCTCAGGCGATAGCGACATCGTCATCCGTGGCGATTCGAACGACCTGAATTATCAGTTCGCCGTGCTGGACTTCGCGAACGCACCGGCGCTGCCGGCCGGCACTGCTGTGCAGGCGCAATTGAGCGCCGGTCAAACCGCCGCGATCTACAGTTTCAGCAGCGACGGCACATCGCCGCTGACGTTCGGCGCTGCGGCCAGCACCGGCAGCGGTATAGGCTGGACTGTGTATAGCAGCAGCGGCGGCGTCGTTGCCAGCAGCAACAACGCCAGCAGTTCTACGCAAGTACTGCAAAGCGGCGACTATCGCATGGTCGTCTATCGCAGCACGGCCGGCACCGACGCGCTGGCCTATACCACCACTTTCGGTCCGACCGTCATCCCCACTACCGCGCTGACGCTGGGAAGCACTCAATCGCTCACGCTCGCCCCGGCAACCGGTTACCGGGCCAACTACACATTCACTTTGTCTTCGGCGGGCCGCTTCATCCTGGTTCCGCCCGATGTCGCGCAAATCAACGCCCATTACAGCATCATTGATGCGCAAGGCGTGCAAGTCGCAAGCGGCCAGATTCCCTACTCCGTCAGTACGCCCGGCGACGTCCCGCCGCTGCAGTTGCAGGCTGGCAGCTATACGCTTCGTTTCGATGGCAGCCAAAACAACAATGCCGCGGTCACGACCGATTTCCGCCTGATCGACGTCGACGCCGGCGCCACCTTGGCGGTGGGCACGCCCGCGACCGTGTCGTTTATTTCGGTCTACGATCTCAGCACGATGCATATCTCGGCCAATGCCGGCGATACGCTCAATCTCTCGATTTATATGAGGGATTCGAAAACGGCCAACTCCACCGACTATACGAACTGGTGGGTGATCGACCCCGACAATAATCTTGTAGCCAGTGGCCAGGCGCGCCAGGCCACCAGCAACGCAACGTTGCCGCTGACCAAGGCCGGCAACTATGCCGTGATCGTGACGTATGCCGATCCAGGATTGTCCGTTACGATCAATGCAAGTTTGGCCAGCCATACGGACCTGCCTACGCCGACCATCTCGGCACTCGTTCCGGGGCAGGAGGTAAAACAGTCTGTCGCCCCAACGTCTCCGGCGCTGTATACGTTCAATCTGAGTCAGACGTCGCTCGTCTCCGTGAGCGGATTGGCTACCGGCAACACCGCGCAGTGGCAATTGCATGATGCAAGCGGTGTCCTGCTGGCCGGCAATTTTTCCCAAAGCCAGACCTCGTCCGGCGTCATCCGCCTGGCCGCGGGCACCTATACGATGCAGGTGGACGCGAATTCGTCGGGAACAACGCCGCCATCGGCCAACGTCGACTTCACCCTGCTGACCCAAGCCCAGGCCATCGCAGTCGCATCTGGCGGCGCAGACGTTCCCGCAAACTCCGGTGTCTATGCCCTCCCGGTTTCGGCGGGGCAGGATTACTACTTCAGCAGCACGGGAACTGTGAACTACACGGTTTACCGCCAGGATATGTCCGTAGCCTACACGGGCAACGGCAACGGTTTGCAGCAATTGCACGCGGACGCGAACGGTACCTGGTACATCGTGGTCAATCAGGGCGGCAGCAGCCCTTCTCTACATATCGCCACCGCAAGCCCCCTTTCATTGGGACAGATCGCCAACGGCTCCCTTACTGCGGGGAGCACAGATGTCTACAACCTGACCGTATCCGGCAGCTCGCTCGTCAGTATCGGCTTGCCCAGCACGCCGGGCCTCACCTTTACACTGCAGGGCCCGGGACTAAGTCAGCAAACCTTGTCCAACGGGAATGCCCCGATTCGCCTGGGCGCCGGCAATTACACCGTTGTCGTTACCAACAGCAACGCCAATACGACCACGTACAGCTTGCTGTTCCAGGCACTCGACGCCAATGCGCCACAAATCACGCCGGATACCGGCGGCAATGTGACCTTCAACAGCGCCGGGCTGGCTGTCTATCGTCTTCAAGGCGCAGCCAACCAGCGACTGTACTACACGCCCCAGAATGGCGAAGACGGCGCGGCGCATTGGACGCTTTACGATGCCAACGGCAATTACGTGTGGGATGACGCCTCCAACGCTACCGATGCGTTGCCGCCACTGCCCGCGGACGGTACCTACTATCTGGTATGGAATCTTGATCCCGCCTCGACCAACCTTAGCGGCGGTAATGTCAGCTACGCCTATCAGTTCAACACGACGCCACCCCAGAACGTCACGCCGATCACCCTTGGAACCGCGCAATCGGTTAGCGCCAGCGGACCGGCTACCACGCAGCTATACAGTTTCACGCTGAGCGCACCCGCCAGCGTGGTGCTCAGTGGCATGAGCGCGAATGCTACATTCGATTGGCTGCTCAGCGGGCAGGGCCTATGGTCCAGCGGCCAATGGAGCAGCGGCAGCTTACCGCAGGTGTTCCAGCTGCAGGCGGGCACGTACCAGTTCAGCGTGCGCCCGGATGCCAACAATAGCACCGGCCAACTTTCGTTCCTGCTCGATGATGTCGCCAACGCCACGGCGGTCAGCGTCAATTCGCCCATCACCGACACCATTGCACCCGGCAGCAGCCGGATCTACAGCTTCGAGGGCACTACCGGCAGCACCCTGCACTATGCGCCTGCGAACATGGGCAGCCTCACCGGCAGCTGGACGCTGTTCAATCTCAACGGCACCATCCTGGCCAACGGCGACATCGGCACCGCACAGGACATCACTCTGCCGGCCAGCGGGCATTATTTGTGGGCGTGGCGTACCAACAGCGGCACCGGCACCACGCCGGTCGCGGTGCAGTTTGCACTTGATACCGCGACTACAGCGATGGGTACGCCAGTCAGCATGGCGGCCGCTGGCAGCAGCTTCACGTTCCACCTTTCTGCCGCGACGCACGTACTGGTCGACATGGTCCAGCAGCCCTACAACAGCAACATGCCCTGGACGATCTTCAGCCATGGGCAGCAGATAGCCAGCGGCTATACCTCTTCCCAGCAAGGCGCTGTGGTGGAGTTACCGCCCGGGGACTATCAATTCACTCGACAGGCCACCAACTACTACGCCACGGTGCGCCTGCTTGATCTTGGCGCCGCCACGCCGCTAACTTCCGGCGTAGCGGTGAGCGGCAGCGATACACTCGGTAACGCAGATGCTTATAGCTTCATTGCAAATGCTGGCAATAGCGTCACCCTTGCCAGCAACGACAGCAATTTCAGCTGGTCGCTGTACGACGAATTCGGTCGTCTGATACAGCAGATACAGGGCGCGGGCTCAATCAGCAACCTGCCGCGCACTGGCACCTATTATCTGGTGCGGGATACCCAAGGTAACGGCAGCACCACCAGCCAGCCCTACAATTTCACCGTCACCGTCAGCGCTCAATTGCAAGCGCTGCCGGTTGGCCAAGCCTTTACAGCCGTCTTGCAGAACGGCAGCACCGGCTACAGCGTCAACGTGCAGCAGGCTTCAACGTTGTGGGTGAGCACAGGCGACTACTATGCCAACGTGCGCGTGGACGTCTATGACGCGCAAGGTGCGTTGATCTACTCGGGCACACCCAAGGCAGACGAGGACAACAACGCTGCGAACAACCAGGCGATCATATTGCCCGGAGCCGGTACGTATACGGTCAAGTTCAGCGACGCCAGCGGCAATACATCGACCCGCAACGTGGCACTGCTGGTCAGTGACGTCACCAGCGCTCCGCTACTATCGACAGACACCCTGCTAAGTGGCACGGTGAACAACCCCGGCATCGTTGCCTACCGCTTGAACCTGACACAAGCCGGGGACTTCTCCTTCAGCCTGTCCGGCAGCAGTTATTACGCCAGGCTGCGCCTGGTGTCTGCGTCCGGTAAGACGCTGGCATTCAAGTCGATCTACGACAACTCCGGCTACCTGCCTTTGGACGCCGGCAATTACTACGTATTCCTGGAAAGCTATTACGGCAGCAGCAGCTACAACTTCTACGCCGACACCAGCGCGACGCCGCTGCCGCTCAATACCGTGGTCAGCGGTACGCTGCCGGCGCATCAGGTCGCCACGCATTACACGCTCCATCTGGACCAAGCCAGCGTCCTTGCCTTCCACAACTTGAGCACCGCGAGCGGCAACTACTGGTCGCTGGTAAATGCCAGCGGACAGGTGGTGATGTCCGCCAACGGCTATGCCAGCAATTTGCTGCAGGCTGGCGATTACGTGCTGTTGATGATCAACAACAGTGCCGACGCGCAGCCCTATAGTTTCAGCATGCTCAACCAGAGCAACGCCACGCCGGTGACGGTGGGCACACCGGTCACCACCAACGTGAGCGATCCGCACGGCGTGCAGCTGTACAGCTTCAACGCCCAGGCGGGAGGCCAATACTTCCTCGACGTGTTGGGGGGCAGCAGCACCGGTACCAACAGCTATGGCCAGGCGCCCAACTGGACCCTGTTCGATCCGCAAGGCCGCGTCGTGCTCAGCACGCGCAGCATGGGCTACGAAGCATGGCAAGGATCGCCCACGTACTACGTGGGCCAGGGCTACCCGGTCAACCTGGGTACGCTGGCGGATGGCGGCCGCTACACCCTGGTAGTCGACTACCCGAGCCCCGGGACCAACGCGATACCCAATCTCTCCTTCAATGTGATCCAGGTGCAGGACCCGCCGACGGTCGTGCTCAACTCCCTGGTCGCCACGCCCGCCCCGGCGCTTGCCGCAAGTTCGGTGGCGGTGACCCCCAGCAGTGGCCTGCAAACCGGCCAGACCGTCACCGTGCAATGGGTGGATACCAACCAGGGCACGCTGCCGACCAGCGGCAACTGGAACGACCGCATCATCGTGCGCAATACCGCCACCGGGGCGATCGTCGCCGATGTCACCGTGCCGTATGACGCCAGTGCCACCGGCAATGGCGCGTTGAACGTCAACGATGCGCGCAACCGACAGCAGCAAATTCGCCTGCCGGACGGCAATCTCTCCGCCGGTACGCTGAGCGTGACGGTGATCGCCGATTCGGACAACATTTTCAAGGAAATCAGCAGCACCGCCGCCACCACCCAGATCAACGTGGCGCTGGCGCCGTATCCCGATCTGCAGGTGCAGAACTTCACGCTGCAACCGGCGAGCAACTTCCAGCCGGGGCAGACCGTCACCGCAACCTGGACCACGACCAACAACGGCACCGCCAGCGTCACCCTGCCATGGAGTGAAACGCTGCAGGTCACCAACACTACCACCGGCAACGTCGTTGCCACGGTCACGTTGCGTGATACGCAAGGCACGCTCGCCGCAGGCGGCAGCCGCACGCGCACGACCACCTTCACCTGGCCCGATGGTGTCGATGCCGCCGGCAATTTCGCGATCAAGGTGGTCGCCGACAGCCTCAATGAAATCGCCGAGGCCAATCCGGTCAAGACCGACAACACCGCCGAGATCGACCAGGCGGTCGGCCCCGCGCTGCAAGTAAAGAACCTGCAAGTCGCCAGCACCACGATCCAGGCAGGTGGCCTGGTCACCATTACCTGGGAAGACTGGAATATGGGCGGCAGCGCCACCGGCGCTGCATTCAATGACCGTATCCAGGTAACACGCGCCGACTCTGGGCTGGTGCTGCTCAATACCAGCCTGGTGTACGACCCCACGGCGATCACCAATGGCCAAGCCAACGGCTCGATCGCTGCAGGCGATCATCGCCTGCGCAGCTTCACCTTCCGTTTGCCCGACGGCCTGGTCGGCGCCGGCAATCTCGGCATCACCGTAACCGCCGATAGCAACGCAGCCGGCGTGCAGCAGCTGTTCGAAACCAGTGTGCAGAATGGCACGCAGACGGCTTCAGTAGTCTCGGCCACTACGCCCTACGCGGATCTGAAGATCGGTAACGTCAGCGTGCCGGCGACAGGCATCGGCGGCCAGCCGGTGACGATCAGTTGGACGGTGACCAACAGCGGCCACGCCTCCACCAGCGATGCTTGGAGCGATGCGATCATGCTCGGCACCAGCGCTACGCCGAGCAGCAATGACGTCGTGATCGGCACCGTGCGTCATAGCGGCGCACTCGCGGTCGGCCAAGGCTATACGCAGACAGCGGCAGTGAATCTGCCGATGCTCAATGACGGCCACTATTACATCTACGTCGTCAGCGATTCGAACAACGAAGTGCTGGAACCGGACACGCGTGCCGACAGCACCAGCGCCGCCAATCCGATCGCCGTGGCAGCCGCGTATTCCGATCTCAGCATCACGGCGGTGAATGCGCCCACCAGCGTCAATAGCGGCGACAGCATCAACGTAAGCTGGACGGTGACCAATACCGGTAATGCGCCCACCAGCTCGCCACTGTGGAACGATCGCATCGTACTGGCCAAGAGCAGCACGCCCTCGCCCGACGACATCGTGTTGGCCGGCGCCGTCACGCATACCGGCGTACTCGCCAATGGCAGCAGCTACACCGGGACTGCGACGCTCAGCTTGCCACGCGATCTGACTGGCGATTACTACATCCTGGTCTACAGCAACAGCGATGGCTCGGTGGTTGAAAACGGCCATACCGCCGACAACCTGCTCGCCAGTAGCCTGATGAATATCGCGCTAGCACCGGTACCGAACCTTACTGTCACCAGTGTCTCAGGCCCGGCCGCGGTGCGGCCGGGCGATGCGATCACACTGACCTATACCGCCAACAATACCGGCAACGCCGCCACCACCGGCGCGTGGCGTGACCGTGTGTACCTGCAGGCGAGCAATGGCCAGTTGATCGAAGTCGCCAACCAGCTTTACACCGACGGCATCGCCGCCAATGCGAGCGTCAACCGCAGCATCAGCTTTACCCTGCCTTCGGATTTCGCCGAAGGCAGTTACACATGGGTGGTGCGCGCCAATGCTGACGGCAGCATTTACGAACGCGGCGGCACCGATCACAACATCGGGACCGGCAACGCCGTAACGGTGGCCAAGCCGTATCTGGCGGTGAGCAATGTGACCGGCCCGGCCACGTTGCAATCGGGCAGCAACTTGCACGTGCAATGGACGGTCACCAACAACGGCGCCAATGCCACTGGCAACTGGGTCGATAGCGTGTATCTGGTGCATAACGGCCAGACCACCAAGCTGGCGGACGTAGCACAAAATGGCCCGCTGGCTTCTGGCGCTAGCTACACCGCCTCGTACGACTATCAGTTGCCGCTGGATGCCAGTGGCGAATACGACGTACTGGTGGTCGCCGACGCCAACCACGTCCTCAACGAACACGCCTACGACAAAAACAGCGCGCAAGCGGTCACGCAAGTGCAGTTGGCACCCTATGCGGATCTTGCTGTCAGTGCCGTCACGGCGCCGACGCAATTGATTGCCGACCCCGCCTCCATGGACGTGAGCTGGACGGTAACCAACACCGGCACTGGCGCCGGCAACAGCACGCATTGGGTCGACCGCGTGGTGCTAACCACGCATGACGCGCCCGGCAACAGCGATGACCTCGTCCTGGGCGAGGTCTCGCACAACGGCGCCCTGGCGCAAGGCGCCAGCTATACCGGCCAGCTGCACGTGATGCTGCCACCTGGCATGAGTGGCCGCTACAAGCTGTTCGTGATCAGCGATGCCTACAGCCAGGTGTTCCAGGACGGTCTGACCGCCGTCAACACCGCGCAGGCCTCGCACACCGTCGACGTGATGCCCAAGCCCTACGCCGATCTGCAAGTGCAGTCGTTGACCACCCAAGGCAGCGCCAGCAGCGGCCAGCCGCTGACGGTGAACTGGTCGGTGATCAACAACGGCATCGGCATTACCGACAGCACGCAGTGGTCCGACCAGGTGTGGCTGAGCAGCGATCCTGCCGGCAACAACATGATCGCGATGCTCGGCAACGCCGATCACCTCGGCCAGTTGTCCGCGGGCAGCACGTATGCGCGCAGCATCACCGTGATAGTGCCCAACGGCCTGCAAGGCACTTACTACGTCAACGTGCGCGCCGCCAATTCCGGCCTGCCTTACGAATTCATTTACGGCCAGGACAACGTCGCTCATGTGGCGGTGCCGGTCACGCTGTCGCCCTCGCCCGACCTGGCGGTGCAATCGATCACCATCCCGGCACAAGCCACCGAAGGCTCGCTGATCGACGTAAGCTGGACAGTCAAGAACCAGGGCCAGGCGCCCGCCACCGGTCCCTGGAACGACGATCTGAAGCTGGTGCCGGTCGACGGCAATGGGCCGACCTATGATCTGGGCAGCTTTGCCTACGATCAGACCCTGGCGCCGGGCATCACCTATTCGCACGACAAGCAGGTGCGCCTGCCCACGCATATCCAGGGTGCTTATCGCATTGAAGTAGTCGCCAATGTGGACGGTGCGGTGTATGAAGATCCGTCCGTGCGCAGCGACGCCACAATGATCAGCAGTACCGCTTGCACCGTCGTGCTGCAACCGCGCCCGGACCTGATCGTCAGCAACGTCATCCTGCCCGACCACGTCACGGCCGGCACCAGCGTCGGCATCCAATATACGATCCAAAACACCGGCAGCGTAGCCGCGACAGGCCAATGGCAGGACAAGGTGTACCTGTCGCAAAGCGGCCAGCTCGACGCCACCGCAACATTGGTCGGCACGTTCGACAACACCAGCGCGCTGGGCAGTACTGAGAGCTACAGCAACACCACCGCCAGCATCAATGTGCCGATCACCTATAGCGGTGATTACTACTTGATCGTGGTGGCGAACGGCAACTACACCGTCGACACCTTCCCCAATCAGGCCAACAACACCAAGGCGGCGCATTTCTACGTCGATGCAGTGCCGTTCGCGGACCTGGTCACCAGCGATGTCGTAGCACCCGACCAGGCAGTACACGGGGCCAGCGTCAACGTCAGCTACCAGGTAACCAACCTGGGCAGTGCGCCCACCAGTGGGCTCACGGCAGACGTGAACAGCTGGACCGATACCGTATGGCTGGCCAAGGATCCAACCCGCCCCGGCGCCAACAAGGGCGACGTGCTGCTGGGCTCCACCGTGCACACTGGCAACCTCAACGTCGGCGACAGCTACCTGGGCAACATGCAGGTGACCATTCCCGACAACACGCTCAGCGGCCAGTACTACATCACCGTCTGGAGCAACAGCTACGGCACCATCCTGCAGAAAGAGCTGGCCAAAAACATCAATCCGGACGATCCCACCCAGATCAACAACGATAACTACAAGGGCCGCGCGATCAGCGTACTGGGTATCACGCCGCCCGATCTGGAAGTGACGCAGGTGAGTGCGCCGACCAGCACCGATGCCGGCGGCAACCTGAGTTTCAGCTACACCGTGCAGAACCAGGGTGATGCGTTTACCGGCAACTGGGTCGACACCGTCTACGTGGCCGACAATCCGGACATCACCAAGGCCACCAAGGTGTGGAAGCTTGGCGACTACAACCAGAGCAATACGCTCAACAATGGCCAGAGCTATACCGTCAACCAGACGTTGCAGCTGGCGCCGGATATCAGTGGCCTGTACGTGATTGTGCAGACCGACAGCAACGCGTGGACACACGCGCCCGAAGCGTGGCGCACGCGCGAAAAAGCCGTGGCCAGCACCGTCACTGCACACCCGGCGAACCTGCAAGTCACCGCCGTGCAATGCCAGCCGCAGAACTACTCCGGCGAACTCACGTCGATCAGCTGGACGGTCACCAACCAGGGCGACACGGTATGGCCGGGTAGCAATGGCTGGGTGGATTCGGTGTACATCAGCACCGATCCCACCTTCATTCCCAGCCGTGCCACCGCCCTCGGCGCTTTCACGCATTACAACACCAACGGTCTTGCCGCAGGCGCCAGCTACACGGCAACCGCCAACGTGCAACTGCCGCCAGGTACCAGTGGCACGTATTACATCTATGTGATCGCCGATAGCGATTACTACTCCGACAATGGGCTGCTGAACCCGTCGCCCAAGAACACACCGCATACCGACGACCTCAACGGCGGCGACAACACCAACGAGCTGAACTACTACAGTCGCCATGCGTATGAAGGCGGCAACACCACGGGCCGTATCGGCAGCGGCTCGTTGAACATCACCTACCGCGAACCCGACCTGCAGATCCAGAACGTCAGCATTTCCAATCCCACGCCGAACTCGGGCGACCTGGTGACGCTCACCTGGACCGTCAAGAACACCGGCACACGTGCCACCCGCACGACGAGCTGGAACGACGGCGTGTACCTGTCGCCGGATGGCTCGCTGGAAGCGGGTGACTACCCGCTGATCGAAGGCTCGCTGTACAACAACCCGGGCCGTGTGCAGGCTGTCTCGATCACCGACGCCAATGGCAACCCGGCCTATCTGCAACCGGGTCAAACCTACACCGAAACGGCCTCCTTCCATATTCCGCAGTCGATCGGCGGCAAGTTCTACGTGGTCGTCAAGACTGACACCACCACGGTGAAGGATTGGCAATATCTCTCGCCGAGTGTGATCCGCGAAGGGCTAGACGTCGTCACCGGCAGCGGCCCCGGTGCCGTGCCGGTGTATGAAGGCACCGGCGTCAACCGCATTACGTCGATCCCGATCACCGTCACACAGGTGACACCGCCCTACCTGCAAGTCACCACCGTCACCGCACCGCAAGCAGTCACTGCCGGCCAGAGCTTCACCGTCAATTACCACGTCGACAACAACGGCGGCGCCACGCCGGATGACCAGAGCCAGTGGTACGACATGGTGTATCTGTCGCGCGATCGCACGCTGGATCTGCAGCACGATACCTATCTGGCCTATTTGAGCCACACGGGCGGTCTCGCCGCAGGCGCCGGCTATGACGGGCAGTTCACCGTGACCGCACCGAAGGGCCTGGATGGCCCGTACTACGTGTTCGTGGTCACCGACCCTGCCAACGTGTTCGGCAGCGGACCGGACGGCCATGTGCTGGAATTCCGCGTCGACAAGAACAACGAAACCGCCGCCCCGCAGCCGATGCTGATCAATGCGCCGCCGCCGGCCGACCTGGTGGTAGGCAACGTCAGCGTGCCATCGACGGCGAACGTAGGCGACCAAGTCACCGTCACCTACAACGTCACCAACAACTCCACCAACCCGGCCACCGGCAGCTGGACCGATGCGGTGTACCTGTCGCAGGACAACACCTGGAGCGTGGGCGACATCCTGCTCGGCAAGGTGGTGCATAACGGCGACGTGGCTGCCAATGGCAGCTATATCGGTACGCTCACCGCCCAACTGCCGCCGGTGAAGGACGGCAGCTGGCGCATCATCGTGCGCCCGGACATCTACGAAGAAACCGGTACCCCGGAGACGCTGACCGCTTCCGCCGCAACCATCCAGACGCAGGTGCCATCGCTGGCCGTGGCCAGCCCCTTGCAGACCACGCTCTCCAACGGTGACACGAAGCTGTACAAGGTCAGCGTTGCCGCAGGCCAGACGTTGCGCGTCATGCTCAACGCGTTGGAAGCCAGCGGCGACAACGAGCTGTACATCCGCTACGGCGACGTGCCCACTACCTTCGCCTATGACGCGGCCTACAGCAACGCGTCCTCGGGCAACCAGCAAGTGGTGATACCCAGCACGCAAGCCGGCGATTACTACATCCTGGTCCGTTCGCTCAGCGGATCCAACGTACCCAGTACGCTACGCGCTGACCTACTGCCGCTGTCGATCACGCAAGTCACGCCCGACACCGGCGGCGTCAGCGACAACGACCATCGCTGGGTGACCTTGGACATCTATGGCGCCAGCTTCCAACCCGGTGCGATCGTCAAGCTCTCGCGCCCCGGCGTGTTCGAAGCCGAACCTTCGCGTTGGCAGGTGCTCGACGCCACGCATATCCGCGCCATTTTCGACACGCGCAACTTCCCGCTCGGCTTGTACGATGTCACCGTCACCAATCCGGACGGCGAAAGCGTCACCGAAGCGGATCGCTACCTGGTACAGCGTGGCATCGAAGACGATGTGACCATCGGCATCGGCGGCCCACGCACACTCGATCCCGGCGCTGAAGGCACCTATAGCGTTACGCTGCAAAGCCTCACCAATGTCGATACGCCTTACGTGCGCTTCGACATCGGCGCGACGGAAATGGGCTACAACAAGTACCTGCTGGATAGCCTCAACCTGCCGTATGCGGTGTTCGCCTCCAACGTCGGCGGCTCGCCGTTCGGCAATACCGACAACGCACCGGCCAATACGCAGAGCTACGGCCAGACCCCCAGCACGCAGGCGCGTACGGATATTCCGTGGGCCTCGCTGGACGGCACCGAGAACACGTCCGGCTACAACCTCGCCCCCGGCTATGCGTTCGATGTCGCCGACAGCGGCAACGTGGGCATGACCTTCCAGTTGCAGACCTACCCGGGCCTGACCGCCTGGCTGAATCACGATTTCAATGCCTTGCGCGATGCGTTGTACGCCACCCATCCGGACTGGAAGGCGGAAGGCCTGCTCGACAATGGCGTCAGCGATCTGGACAAGATCAGCCAAGGGCTGGCCGAGCGCTTCAATGATCCGAACCAGCGCCCACTCGATGACCTGGAGTCGCTGTCCGAATCGTTCCAGATGAACGTGGTGGGTGCCGCCACCGCGCTCACGCGCGACGAATTCGTTGCCGAACAGACCACCTATGCGCTGAAACTGCGCAGCACGATCCTGGCCGATAAGAACGCGCCCAGTGCCTTGAGCGTGCTCGCTGCCGATGCTTCGCAATGGGTGAACGGTTACCTGGCTGCGCTGGAGCAGGCCGGCATGCTGCAACCAGCCGACCAGGCGCCGCCGATCAGCACCAACCCGCAAGTGGTCAGCCTCAACGCCACATTGGCAGCCGGTATCCTGCTGTCCAACGGTGGCGATACGTATCGCACGCAAGCCGACATTGCCGGTTTCTTCAGCAAGGTGCAGCAGTGGTATGGCAATACTGCCAGCTATGCCGGTGATCCGAATGCAGACAAGGATGCGATCGACCATTACGAAACGCGCACCGATCAATATGGCGACACGATCGAAGTGCCGGTGCCCAAGCTCGCCAACCCGTCCGATTTCGACCAAGGCGTCGGCCGCACGCTGCAGTTCGAGAACTTCCGCATCTTTGTCGGCGACCAGTCCGAACTGGAATACCTGCGTTCGGAAGGCCTGCTCGACCAACAGTTCAATCCGCTGCCCGGCAAGAGCCTGAACCTCGCGCAATACCTGCAGTTAGTGGCGCAGCAAAAGGGTGCCACGCAGTCGGCCATCAGCGTACAGGGTCCGCAAGGCACGGCGGTGGCCAGCGACGGCAGCGTGTATGTGCCGGCTGCCACACCCCTGCCCTACAGCTTCGCCTTCAGCAATCCCGGCACACAAGGTGTCGGCCAGATCCGCATTGTCACCCAGCTCGATCCGAGCCTCGATCCGCGTTCGCTGCGACTGGGCGACCTGAAGATCGGCGACATCAATATCCACGTACCCGCCGACCGCGCGAACTTCCAGGCCGATTTCGACTTCACCGCCAGCAAGGGCTACATCCTGCGCGTGAGCGCCGGCATCGACGAGGCTTCGCACATCGCCACCTGGTTGATCCAGGCGATCGATCCGAACACCGGCGAAGTGATGCAGGACGTCAGCAATGCCCTGCTCGCCCCGGTTGCCGGCCAGAGCGCGGCGCAAGGCGGCTTCGTCAGTTTCACCGTGGCAGCGATGGCTGGTGCCAGCACCGGCGCGAAGATCACCACGCAGGCGCGCATCCTCTTCGATGGCGCCCCGCCGATCGACAGCACGCCAGTGACCACCACGCTCGATGCCGAGGCACCGACCACCACCGTCACGGTCACCTCGCAAGGCAACAACGCGCAAGGTGCACCGACCTACGACGTGAAGTGGAACGCGCAGAGCGATGCCAGCGGCATTCGTTTCGTCACGGTCTACGTGGCCACCAACGGCGGCGACTTCCAGATCTGGCAGCGCCAGGTCGACCCCAGCACCACCGAGGCGGTGTTCACGGGTGTTGCTGGCAATCAATACGAGTTCCTGGCCGTCGCCACCGACAATGCCGGCAATCGCGAAGCTGCGAATGTCACCAACGCCGTACTGCCGGATGACGGCGCACGCCAGGCGGTGCTGGATGGCCTCGGCGTGACACCGACGCTGGATCAGACCGCACAAACACCGCAAGCGCCACAGGACCGCACGTACAACAGCAACGCGCTGTTCCAACAGGCCACTCAGCTGCTGCCAGGCAATGTCGCCAGCAACAACCCAGGCGATCTCACCAGCGTGCTGGCACCGTTCAGCACCCGCAACCTGGCCGATGGCTTCAGCACCAGCGAAGGCGATATCGGCGCGATGGCCCTGGTGCAAATGCCGGATGGATCACTGCTGGTCAGCGCAGGCACGGAGCGAAACGCCGTGTACCGCTACTCCGCCAAGGATGGCGGCCACAGCACGACGCCACTCTTTACACTGGATCAACCGGTGCTGGACATGGCCGTCGATAGCCTGGGTCAGTTGTGGGTCATGACCGGCAATGAGTTGCTGCAAGTGGACCCGAACAGCGGCGCCGTGCTGCGCAGTCTGCAAGGCCCGAGCAACCAGCCGCTGACGCATGCCTTGGCGATTCAACCGGGCACCGGCGACATCTATGTCTCCGATGGCAGCGGCATCGAGGTGTTCCACCCCAACGTCACCGATCCGACGCAGCAGTGGCAGCACTTCAGCAACACCCGCGTGTCGTCCCTGGCCTTCGGCCCGGATGGCCGGCTGTGGGGTGTGCAATGGAGCGGCAGCAACATCACCGCGGCCGACCCGAATGGCGCGACGAACATCATCAGCTTCCCGATGAGCGGCGCCGACATCGGCCGCGCCGAACTGGAATACACCATCAACGGTGTGGTCGACCACATCGCGTTCGGCCAGGCCGGCTCCTTGCTGGACGGCCTGCTGATTGCTACCGGCGGCCTGAACCAGCACGTGGAGATCAACGGCATCACTGACAGCACGCACGGCTCCGCCGTGTGGATGATCGAGCTGCAATCGCGCCGTGTGCTGCAAGTGGCCAGCGGTGGTACGCAAGGCGAAGGTGTGATCACCACCGCCGACGGCCGCATCCTGGTCGCGCAGACCAATAGCGTCGACGAAATCGCCCCCGCGCACGCACCGAAGGTGATCGCCACCAGCGTGCCGGATGGTGCACTGGTACCGCTGCCGCTCAACCAGATTGCGGTGCAGTTCGACCAGGACATGTGGCTGGGCAGCGATCCGCAATCGGCGCTGACCGATGGCTCGTCCGTGCTTGATCCGTCCAACTACGTGCTGCAATCCAGCGATGCCGGCGCCCAGGCGATCTCGCCCACGGCGGTCCGCTGGGATGCCGCCACGCACACCGCGTATCTCGATGTCAGCGGCCTGCCCGCCGGTCATTACCAACTGACCATCAGCGGCAACCTGCGCAGCGCGACTCAGCTGCGCATCGGCCAGGACAGCATCACTAGCTTTACCGCCTTGCTCGATATGAGCGCGCACGTGCAATTGCAGTTCAGCAATACCCGTGCCGATGACAGCACCGGTGCCGTGAGCTACGACGTGAGCGTGACCAATACCGGCACGGATGACCTGCATGGCCCGTTGATGCTGCTGCTCGACCCGGGCAGCTACTTCAACGACAGCATCACCGGCGCCACCCAGGGCAACGGCGATCAATCGGACCTGTGGGTGCTGGATCTCACCCACAGCCTCACCAACGGCACGCTGGCCGCGGGTGCGACGCTCGCCAATCAAACCGTCACGGTAGTGCCGGCCAGCAACTTTGGTGCTGGCGGATTGGCTGACTTGGCCAAATTCAACCTGGGTCAAGGCATCTATGCGGTACCCACGCCGGATCTGCCCCCCTCGGTCACGCCGGTCAACGCGAACACCGACACGCCCTATAGCTTCACGCAGCCGGCGACGATCGGGCAGGCATGGACCGCTCAGGTCGAAGCGGTGGACAACAACAGCAGTGCGATCTACTGGCAAGTGGTACAGGCACCGGCTGGCTTTACACTGACTCCGCCAGCCAGCGTCACGGTCGATGCCAACGGCCAGCACCATGCCGTTGCAACCTTGAGCTGGACACCCACAGCGAACGCAGACGCGGACAGTGTCGTGGTGTTGCGCATCGTGAATGCCAGCGGCAGCGTCACTTTGCAGACCCTGCACATTCCCGTGAGCAACGGCAATCATGCGCCGACTATCGCACCGCAGGGCACCGTATCGTTGTTCGAAGGGCAGCCACTGTCGCTGCCGCTGGTCGCCTCGGATGCCGATGGCGACCCGCTTACGATCAGTGTCTCCAATTTGCCGGCCGGGGCCAGCTTCGACGCAAGCAACGGAACCCTCAACTGGACACCGAATTACGAACAGGCCGGTGTCTACAAGAACGTCACCATCACTGTCAGCGACGGCAAGACCATCGTCCACGAAAGCTTCGACATCGTGGTCGCTCCGGCATGGCCGCGTCCGGTGCTCGCTCCTATCGCGGCGCAAACGCTGCGTGAAGGTGATGCATTCGGCCTGCAGCTAGCTGGCAGCGTCCCTGGCGGCCTGAAGCATGCCGACGGCAGTACGGTAAGCCTGAGCTACAGCGTGTCAAACATGCCTGGCGGCATGACGATCAACAGCGACACGGGTTGGTTGAGCTGGACCCCGGACTATGCACAGGAAGGGACACTTTCCGTGCAGGTGAACCTGATCGCCACCTTCACCCAGCCGGATGGAAGCACCGTCACCACCACGACGCAGCAAACGCTACAGCTGACCGTACTGCACGCCAATGGCGCCCTGCACTTTGATGACAGCCTGGGCAAGCCTTGGACCACCCTGGAAGGTCAACCGCTGAACATCAGCGTATTCGCCTTCGACCCCAATAATCCCCAATTCGAACCCGAACAGCGCCCTGTGGCCGGCGGCCCGGCGACTGATCCGAACAACGGCAGTATTCCGGCAACGGTCAGTTACCAGGTTAGTGGCCTGCCGCAAGGCGCGACCTTCGATCCGGATACCTTGCAAATCAATTGGACGCCTGGTTACAGCCAGGCCGGCGAATACAACATCACCGTGGTTGCAAGCAAGGCAGGCGATACGGCCGCCACGCCGATCACCAGCACCGTGGTGATTCCGATCACCGTGGTGAAGGTGAATCGTGCGCCCACCATCGCTGCGATCGCCGATGCCACCGTTGCGAAGGGCAACACGCTGGATATTCCAGTCGATATCGCCGCCGATATCGGCGATAGCGTAAAGGTGACGATCGACGGTCTGCCGCGTTTCGCGACGTTCACGCAAAACCCGCCCGATGCGAATGGCCACATCACTGGCACGCTGCATTTCGCGCCAGGTGACAACGATCGCGGCGATTACACCATTACGCTGACAGCACAGAACACCGCTAACGGAACGGCGGCGTCGCAACGCTTCGTGCTCACGGCGACGAGTCTTACCGAACCGCCGGTATTCACCCTGCCGCAGCAGATCGTGGCGATCATCGGCCAGCCGCTCAGCTTGCCGATCAACATTACCGATGCGGATCAGGATGGGTTGAGCCTCTCCAGCAACGGTCTACCGGTCGACGCCAAGCTCACCATGGGCACGCAATATGGCCAGGCGCTGCTGAGCTGGACACCCACCGCCAACGACGTCGGTCCGCACGACATCGCCATCACTGTGACCGACAGCGGTCTGCCGCCGCAGAACCAGGGTTACGTCAATCCGGCCAATCCGGTGCCCAACGTGGTGACGCACACGATCCACGTGGTCGTCGTGGCCAGCGATACACCGCCGCAATTGCTCGGTATCCAGGTCAACGGCCAGACGGTTAACGACACCGGCAACGCCACCACCCCGGTAGTGATCAATACCAGCGAGGGCAACCCCGTTTCGGTGGGTCTATTCGCCAATGATGCCGCCGGCAACCTGATCAACTGGACTGCCACCGGCCTGCCGCAAGGCATGAGCCTGAACGTGCCTGCGGCCTCCAACGGCAACCAGGCCACGCTCAGCTGGACGCCGGACATGTTCGCGTCCAAGACCAACAACGGCGTCTATACCGTCACGGTCACCGGCAGCGATGGCGCGATGAGCTTTACGCGCACGCTCCAGGTGAATGTCGCGCATGTGTCACAGGCGCCGCAGATTCTGCCACTGCCCATGCAACTCGTGAGCGAGGGCAACACCCTCTCGCTCAGCCTGCATAGCGTCGACGCCGACGGCAACCCCGTGCACATGAGCCTGGTGTACGACGCCAACACACCACCCGGCATCAGCTTCGATGGCAACACAGGCTACTTCGAATGGACGCCGGACTACGGCACGGTAGACAAGGCGACTAGCCCGACCAAGGATTTCACCTTCACCTTCCAAGCCACGGACGGCACTCTCACCAGCACGCAAACGGTGCAAGTACGCGTTCTTGGCGTATACCGCGCACCAAACTTGTCGGTGAGCAGCCACGCGGTGGTGGTGGGTCAAACGCTCAGCCTGCCGATCCAGCTCGGCGGCACCGATACGCAGCAAGGCATCTACGCCAGCGATCCGGATGGCGATGCGCTTACGCAAGCGCTGGCAGTGAGCTTTACCAACCTGCCGCAAGGAGCCAGCTACGACACCAGCAAGCACCAGCTGAACTGGACGCCCGGCCCGGGCCAGGTGGGTGACTTCGTGATCACCGCCAATGTCGACGATGGCCATGGCAACGTCGTGCAGCACAGCTTCACCGTGCGTGTGGTCGCCGATGCCTCGGCCAATGCACCGAAGATCCTGGTCGACAGCGTACCCAGCACGCCAGCCCTGCCCGGCCAGGACATCATGGTTACCGTGCGTGCGCAAAGCTTCAGCGCCATCACCGGTCTTGCCGTGCAAATCCGCGGCACTGGCCTGGGCAGCGACCAGTGGCAGACCGTTGCCCTCGACAGCAGCGGCCGCGTCCACCTCACAGCCACACAGCCTGGCACCATCGATGTCCGTGTGACGGCGACGGATGCCGACGGCTTCAGCGCCACGCAGGACAGCTCCCTGCTGATCAAGGACCCGAGCGCACTCGCGCCCGTGGTTGCGTGGAGCGGCGCGCTCAGTGGTGCCACACTCGATAGCAAGCCAGTCGAGATCGACACACTGACCAGCCTGCAGGCCAACCTGCAGGAACTGCAACTGATGGGGTATCGCATCGAGATTGCCCCGAACGGCAGCGACTACTGGCAAACCTTGGGCCAGCAAAGCTACGACGCCAGCGACGTCAACCAGGCAGTGAACTTCGCTTCGCTCGATCCGGAGAGCTTCAGCAACGGGGTGTATCAGCTGCGCTTCACCGCATGGGATCTGCAGGGCCGTACGACCGAGATTGATGCGCGAGTCATCATCAATAGCGCGCAGAAGAATTTCGGCCAGAACAGCGTTGCCGATGCAACCTATCAGCTTGGCGGCCATGCCTTTACGGTCAACCGCAGCTTGGTTGGTAGCACCGGCAACGATTTCGGCAATTGGGCCATCGCTGGCTTTGATACGGGCCTGACCACCGATCAAGCTGCCACCACCAGCAGTGGCGCTACGGCCGCCTGGACCACCGGTAGCCGCGTTTGGCTATCGATCCCGGCCAATCTCGGCAATGCCAATGCGTCGATGCAAAACCTGAGCTTCACCCTGGGCACCGATGCAGTCGCCATGCAAGGCAGCGCCAATGCACCGCTGAGCTACAACGCCGACTTCGGCAGCAACCAGGGCTGGACACTTCAAGCTACCAACGGCAACGCTCTGCAACGCCAGGGCGGCCATCTCTACGACGAGACCACCGGCCTGCCCTGGGTGCCCGATGGCTATGTGCTGACCGCCCCCGATGGCACGCAATACAGCCTCGACGCTTCCGGCAAGATCACCGGCGTCACCTTTACCGATGGCAAGCAATGGCTAGTCTCCGATGCAGGCATCGCCCTGGTCGGCGGCACCGCCAACGACCGCATCGATATCCTGCGCAACGCCAACGGCTACATCGTCCGCATCGGTGGCCCAGTCGATGCCAATGGCGACACCCGCAACATGGTGTATGCCTACGACAGCCAAAACCGCTTGGTCCTGGCGCGTGCCCTCGACGGCAGCACCATGGGCACGCCTTATGGCTACGACAGCAACGGTCAGCTACTGACCGACACCATCACCGCCAATCTGGGCACTGCCGCCAATTGGATGGGCAACAGCACCGCCAACACCTGGAGCGGCGCGCTACAGGCCAACCAGACCACCAGCCTCGCCTTCACCATCCGCGATAGCGAACTGGCTTCGACCATCAAGGTGCCCGGCACTAGCGGTGCGTTGATCGTCGCCATCAGCGCCAGCTTCAGCGATCCGAACAGCACGCTGCAGGTAGTCGGGGGCGACGTGCTCGGCAACACCGTCGTCAACGGTGTACACACCATCCTGGCTCGCGTTACCGATGCCGGCCTGAAACTGCTGCGCCTCACGGGCACTGGCACTGCAACGATCAGTGTCACCATTGCCGGTGACCTCAACCATGATGGCAAGGTCGACGGCAACGACAGCGCGGCATTCGAACAGGATCTCGTCTCGGCGAATCTTGCTGGCGATATCGATGGCGATGGCGTCGTCGATCAAGCCGACCGTCAGATTCTGTACGCCAACTACGACTTCCAAGCCGCGCTTCCGCCGCAGGCTGCTGCGAATCTACCGACTCCGCTGACCCACACCGGCTTGAGCACCACCATCGCGTTGGATCAGCTCGCGACCAGTTACACAGGTGATGCCATCTACTGGCGTGTAACGGGTAGCACCAACGGCAGCGCCAAGTTGAGCGCGGACGGCAAATCGGTCATTTTCATTCCCGCGGCAGGATTTTCCGGCACCGCAAGCGTCACGCTGGCGGCCGATGACGGTTTCAACACCTCGGCACCGATTACCGTCAACATCAACGTCAGCGCTGCGCCGCTGCTCAAGATCGACGCATCCACGCTGGGTTTCGTGGCGCCAGGCACCGGCGAGCAACTGCAACTGATCGGCGATTTTGCCGATCAGACCGGGGTCGCGCTGCCGGCAAGCTATCTGAATTTCAGTTCCAGCAACCCCGCGGTCGCCACGGTGGATGCCAATGGCTTCCTGTACGTGCATGGCGGCGGCAATGCGGTGATCTCCGCCAGCGGTGGCGGACTGAGCGCCTATATGGCGTTGACGTCATCGTCGGACAGCACGGCCCAAGACCTCTACCAAGTGAGCATGGACCAGGACTACAACGTGTACCCAGGTGCTGTCAGCCTGGTGGAAAACCAGGGAACACGTCAGATCCGCATCAATGCCACCGTGGATGGCGACCAGTCCGGTGCCAGCAGCGGCGTGGTCTATTACGTGCAGAACCCGAACGTTGCCACGGTCACAGCAGATGGCCTGATCATGGCCAAGCAAGCCGGCGACACCATCGTGAGCGTGATTACCGGTGGCCTGCAGCGTGATATCGAGGTTCGTGTCGTTGTAGCACCTGCAGCCGGTGCACAAACCATCGATCCGGCTACGGGCGGTGTCGTGAGCGGCGGCAACGGACTGCTCGCCCAGATCGCTCCCGGCTCGCTGAGCACCAGCACCAGCGTTTCGATCACCGCGGTGCAAGCCACGGACCTGCCGATTCCGCCTCCCAACCTGCCAAGCTCGGACTTCATCTATGCCGGCGGCTTCAATCTGCAGCTCGGCAGCACGGAATTGAAGGTACCGGTGCAGCTCGCCATACCCGCCCCGGCCAACGCCACGGCGGGCATGAAGGTTTACATCTACAAGTACACCACCTTCCTCAACGACAAGGGCGTAAGCCAGCCCATGTGGCTAGCTGTCGAAGATGGCGTAGTGGGCAGCGATGGCTTCATCCATACCAGTTCGCCGCCTTATGCCGGCGTCGCCGACTCGGGCTATTACGTCGCCGCGGTGAAGATCAATCCGGAGGATGGCAGCCGCCAGGTTGCACTGGGCATCAAGCCGGAATTGCTGTTCAACCCAGCCGGCATGGTCGGCATGATGGCCAGTGGCCTGGCCGGCACCACCATCGCACTTGATTCCATTGCCATCATGGCCACCCAGGCCATCTCCTGCTATACCTTTGCTTCGGGCGCCACCTACGTAACCCAGGCAACCATTCCGACACACGATCCAAGCACGCCGGTTCTCAGCCTCGACAATCTCATCCCGGACGTACCCGAAGGGCTGCAAGCAGCGCAACCGACCATCACCGATCTCAGCGTCGATCCAACCAGCGGCCAACTCACCATCGACGGCCAGAATTTTGGCGCTGATGTACCTGGCGTACTTTACGGGCCTCTGGTCGTTCGGTTCACATCACCTACCGGTACCTACAAAGACGTCAAGGTCCCGGCCGGGAATTCGGCCAATCAGATCGTCATTGCACCGCCTGCGAACACTCCGGTGGGCGGGATGCAGATCAGCGTGGTGCGTGAAGTCTGGCAACAGACGCTGACACCTAGCGGCGACTCCGAGTTGAGTGAGACCGACCTGGCCAGCAATACGGCCAAGCTCGCTCCACACGATGACCTCACCTTTGCCGCTCAGGCCAACAAGATCCTGATCCTGGAGAACAACCAGGTCATCAAAACCCTTACCGTCGACCAAAACGGCCAGCCCATTAACGTATTGGGCTGGCACACCAATGCTGTCGCCTTCTCCGGCGACAATGCGCGTGCTTACATTGCCGGTTTCAACGGTCTCATCTACGCGGTCGATACTACGACCTTGCAAGTCTTCGATACCTATCAAGTTTCGACGCCGGGCGCTTCCACCGACATCACTTCGCTCGTAGTGGCGGATGACAAGCTTTATGTTGCACTGGGCAGCCGCTATGCCGGTACGAACTCGAACGGCATTTACCAGATCGACGTCGATCCGTCATCGCTGGACTATGACCAGCCCTCCGGGATCATCAAGATCCAGACCGATGCGCTGACGCCAGCACCATGGGGCTTCTATAGCCTGGCGGTGGGCGGTAGCGGACGCTACCTGCTCGCCACGGTCTCCAACCAGGCGTACACGCTATTCCCGCGGGGAGGTGACACTTCACCGGGCAAGGTGTTGATCATCGACCTGCAGGCGCTCGATGAGAACGGCACCTTGCTGGCGAAAGACGATAGCGGCAAGACCAAGACCACGCCTTACCTCGTCGTCGATCAAAGCGACGGCTTCCAAGGTGTCACACCCCTGTTCATCCAGGGCACCTCGGACCCGGACAAATTCATCGTCTCCTGTTCCCGCAGCTTCAACCAAGGCATTCTCACCCTCTCGGTGAGCACGGACGACAAAACGGGTGACCTGGTAAGCGCAAGCGCGAACCCGCTGATCAGCATGTCGGTCCCGAACATGACCTACAACAGCTATTGGCAGAACATCAACGAGGCCCAAGGCATCGTCGTCACGCCGGACCTCAAATATGCGTTCGTCGACGACTACAACCTGGAGAGTCAGAAGCTCGATGGCATGGACCTCGGCGACAACATCGCGTTGGACCACATCGGCGGCAAGATCGGTGTGATCAGGGACCCGTTCGGTACCCCGGTCTACCTGGGTGCGACCAGCCCCATCGACGGCGGCGCGCTAAGCGGCCTTACCGTCACGCCGGATGGCACGACGCTGTATGCGCAGCTGTTCAATGTCGACAACCCGCCCGGCCTGATGCAGTACGACGTCAACACCTTGATCTCGTTGGCGGAAAAGGCGTACGCGAATGGTACCTCGCAGAAGCTGCCGATTGACTACGTGCCGCCCCAGTCGACGCAGAGCCCGGCTGCCACCCTGCTGCCCATCGGCTTCCCCAATGCCCTCGGCAGCCAGCCGTATGTGCCTGAGCTGCAGGACCACAATGTCAGCGGCATCGACAGCTACACCGATCCTACCAAGCTGATCCAGCCTACTTTCACCTGGTCCATCTACGACAAGGACTATCAACCCGGCCAGCCGATCAAGTGCACGATGTATATCAGCGTGTTCGATGAGAACAACGGCTTGTTCCCCAATCCCAACGATCCGTGGGGCAATCTGAGCAGCACCCAGCTGCCCACCGATATCACCTCGCATATGCCGATCGTTGACGGCGATGCCAACCAAGTGGATAGCCACGCAGGTCGCACGCTGCAGATCGAAGTCGATGGAAAATATGTTGACGGCAAACTGGTGTTCACACTGGATACCAGCACGCTCGCCAACTTCGCGCTCACGGCTTCGCAAGACTATTACTGGGGCATCCAGTACCGGTCGCCGGCCGATGGCAGTGTGGCCATCAGCAAGTCCTATAAGTTCACCACGCCGTCCTACCGCGCACCCGCGGGCCAATATGCGTCGATCACCCTGATCACGCATGGCTATCAGCCCGCCATCGAAAAGGGCAGCGCGCAGCAAACCCTGAGCTACAACACCGGGAGAGAGCTGGCACAACGTACTGGGGGCGGCTTGTTCATGTACGACCCGGCTACTGGCATCTGGATGGAATACGACGCCAATCAAGCCAACCTCGATCTCGCCGACCCCTTACACGTGGTACCCGGTGACATTCAAGCCACGGCACTAGCCAATCAGAAGGCGATGCAGGAGTACAAGGCGGAGGGCAAGCCGATCTTCCTGATTTCGGATTGGTACTCCGAGTCCGGCATGACGACTACCGGTTTTACCGAAGCAGCTGCCGACTCGATCTTCGCCAGCCTGTTGCAGATCGGCATTGATGATCTAAAGAACTGCCCCATCCAACTGCTCGCGCACAGTCGCGGCACGGTGGTCAACAGCCTGATTGCCCAGCGTCTCGGCCAGTGGGGTATCAAGCCCCAGAATCTGCAGATGACAGATCTGGACGTGCATGATTTCTACCAGTCCTCCTTGAGCATTGGCCATCTTCACAACACCGATTTTGCCGATCCCAACGTGCTGGACTGGAACAACATCAACTTCCTGGACAACTATTACGAACGGGAAGCCGACGAGAGCGCATTGGTCCATATCAATCCGAACGGTCGGTCTCTCGTCGACAACTCGGAGCAGCCGCAGGTACGCAACGATCTGTCAAACCCCAGCTACCAGGATTGGCTACAAGGCGGCCTCAAGTACCTGATCAGCGATGCCAACATAGACTTCAACCTCACTGGGCTACCCGGCTTCACGGGTTTTCCCAATGGCCTCCTGCAGGGTTTGAAGGCCTTCACGGCGGGCCCCCACGGGCTAGTGCAAGACTGGTACCTAGGTACGGGCGCACTTGATCTCAATGCACCCGTGGTGATGAAAGACGACAAGACCGCTGATGGGCTGCCATTCTGGCGGCAGTTCTCCGATTCGACGGCCTACAACGATGCCTACGTTCTGGATCCGTCGATTCTGAATAACCTACCCTCCGCCTTGTCCGTTGCCTTCGCGGCCGCGGGCTTCAACCCCAATTACCTGCCTTGGTACATCTCGCAGCGGCAGAATATTGCTCGCGCAACGAATCAACCTGTGATGTACACCACACAGCAGGTGATGGACTACAACAGCAACAACTACAACACCTCCAATCCTTACCCCTATTCCGATGTTTCATGGGAGGGCGGTGGCGAGGGCTGGTTCTATTCCATCCTCGGTGGCGGTTCGTCGCTGCGTCCAGCCTTGCTAACCGGTCCCCAGACCCAGCAGATCCCCGATGACTACAACAATTCGGAGCGACCGCTCGTCCAGATACTGCATACCCAAAGCGGCTCGAACCTACAAAGCTTCGAGAACGGCCAGCAGATCACCAACAACGGTTTGCAGGTTTTCAACGGCAGCTTCGAGGAAAGCCGCAATGGCTTCACTGATCGCTTCCTGGAGTCATACGACGTCCCCGGTTGGAGTCTCGACAATGGCGAGCAGCTTACGGGCACCTATGTCGGCAGCCATGACGACCGCGCCAGCCGGACGCAATTCCTTGATCTGCGCACAAACTGGAACCTAAGCGACTTTGTCTACAAATTCGGCAAGGCTTTTGGCAATGCGGGCAACCCGCAAGTTAGCGCCGCCATCAACAATCTGTTCAACCTGATTGCCGGGCAGATTTCACCGCAGCTCAATGCGGCTGTCGCCAGCAATTACGCGAGCATTGTCGCCGATATCGACAGTTCTCCCATCGAGCGTGGCTTTAACAACTCGGCAATTCAGTTCATTGCCCACGGCACGCCGAACTATGTATCCATCGCGACAATGATCGCCAATCTTGTCGCCACTCTCGAATCTTCCGGACTTGAAAGCCAGCTCAAAGCCATCACCCAAAATCTCGGCATGTCAACGAGCGACATACGCGACCGGCTCGGCATTGACCTGACGGGTGACAATTCGTGGGTAGTGATAGGCCTCTCTGGGGAAGTAGGAAAACAGTTGATCGACGAGGCTCAAGCCACGCCCATCACCCTCAGCTTGATTCGCTCGTTGTTCGCGCTGAATTCCGACGGTGACTGGGACCTCAGCTATGCGCTGGGCCAGGGTAATAACTACTCGGTCACGCACAATCGCATGGCCATTCCGCCGACGGCTACTGCGCTTTCGTTCGAAATCACCACGACGGCGACCGATGCCAATTCCAAACTGTTCGTTTACTGGATTCCTCAGGTCAATGGCGGAGACGGCATTGCTAATACCAACGACCCCAATTCCAACGCTATTGACATCAGTGGCGGCGGCATCTCGCTGAAGGATTTTGCTGATGGCAATTTCCATGACTTCTCGCTCTCGGCGATAGCGAGCCAAGGTACCAAACAGGGCCGCCTGGAGTTTGTCGTGAAGCCGGGAGCTGGCGAATCGGCAGCTGTGCTGGGTGACATCGTGCACCTAGACAACGTGCAGTTCGTCGGGACCGCCGCACTACAGGTGAGCGATGCTGCTACGCCGTCCACGACCAGTTCGATTACGCAGGCCGATGTCGACCAGCTTCTGCCTGCGGTGCGTGCAGCCTGGCAAGCGGCCGGTGCGGATCCATCGGTGCTCGCCAATGTGACGGTGTCGGTAGGCAACTTGCAGGGCGGGGATGTGGGCGATACCACCGGTCAACAGATCGTGATGGATGCCAGCGGAGGCGGCCATGGCTGGTTCGTCGATCCCAATCCGACAGGCAACGCCGCTTTCGATGGTCCGCGTGATGGCAATGAATGGACCTGCACCAGCCAATCGCCCGCCTATGGAAAGCTGGACCTGTTCACCGCGATGCTGCACGAGTTCGGTCACGCCTTGGGTCTTGAACATAGCAGCGACCCGCAGGATGTAATGTATGCAACGCTCGATCCCGGTGTGCGCAAGTTGCCGTCTGCTGCCGATCTTTTTGGCTCTACCATCATCACCACGGCTACCAGCGGCGCATCGGCTTCAGGCGATGTCGTGGTGTCCGCTGGCCTGACTCAGGCATTGTCGACGACACAAGTCGTCGCCCAGGCGGCCCCTGCAACCAGCCAGGCCGCCTTTGTGGGCGATTTCTCCAATACCGCCGCCTGGAGTACCGAGGGCAACGTGTCGACCAGCGCGACAGCCGCCACCTTGAGCGACTCGTCAGCCAGCCAGACCCGCATCAATCAGCAATTCCAGTTGGGTGCCCTGGACAAGTTCCTGCGCTTCACCGTGAGCGGCATTGCCCTGCAAAATCCGGGCAATGGCCCTGAAGACGCCTTCCAGGTGGCCTTGCTCGACGCCACCACCGGCACCTCTTTGGCCGGTGCTCTCGACCTCAGCCAGACCGACGCGCTGCTCAACCTGCAAGGCGACGGCAGCTCGCATGTGGCGCAAGGCATCACCGTCATCAACAACGCCGACGGCAGCCGCACGTATATCGTCGACCTGCGCAACGTGCCCACCGGCACGGCGGTGAACCTGTCCTTCGACCTGATTGGCTTTGAGCCCTCGGGCAGCCATGTGACTATCAGCGACGTCGCCACCTTCGCGGTGCCGCACGCCAACGATGCCACCTTCAATGGCCTGGAGAACGGGGCCGTGGCTACCACCATCACCGGTAACGTACTGGTCAACGACACCGACCTCTTTGGTGCCGCACCTAAGCTCGTGACCGGCCCCGCGCATGGCACCCTCACGCTCAATCCCGACGGCAGCTTTGTCTATACGCCGAACTATCTGTTCTACGGCGACGACAGCTTCACCTACCTGCTCGACAATGGTGCTGCGCAGTCCAATACCGCGACCATCCATCTCAGCGTCGCCTACGTCAACCAGCCCCCGACCGCGAAGAATCAATCGCTAAGCTTGCTCGAAGACGG
>NZ_BSOA01000034.1 GCF_030160275.1 Dyella flagellata | reverse complement strand
GTCCACCATCTCTCCGGTCCATACACTGGCCCAAAGAAAAGTAACCCAAAGAAATGGCCTGAACAGCTCTTGGCGCTGTACGGGTTACAAGCCCGAACGTTCACGCCTTGCTTTGATCGTTGGCGCGCCTAGCTTCAACGACGCCGCTATACCGCGAGGCGTCGAAGCGCTGAGGACTTAAAGCAAGGCAGCAAGCGCGTAGGCTGGGATGACAATCCCAGCATCGGGATGTCAGGGAGAAAGCTGGGATTAGCATCCCAGCCTACGCGCTTCTTGCTTCCTCAGCGTCTGGGCGCGTTGCGGTATAGCGGCGCCGTAGAACCCGGGGCGACCAACCACCTGTCTAGCCATACACGGTCAGGCTTTTAACCCTCCCATGCCACGAGCCTTTTAGGCCATTTCTCTTGGTTACTTCTCTTTGGGCCCGCAAAGAGAAGTGACTCGGCCTTCAGGCCGAAAGCGCCGCAGGCAATGCTTCGACGAACGAAATGCAGCATTCGTGCGGGATTAGGGGGTGTTGGGGGCAAAACCCCAACCCCAGCGGAGCGCCCTATCGACAACTGGGCAGCTTCAACACCTGCCCCGCCTTCACGTGGTTGAACTTGAGATTGTTCAAGCGCGCAATCTCGGTTTCACTGCTGCAGCCACCATGCCTGCGCACGATGCTCCCCAGCGTATCCCCGCGACGCACCGTGTAGCGCACAACCGGATCCGAAGCGGCCGGCGGATTGGGGTACACCGGCACTACCGCGTTGTGCAGGTCACTCGCCAGGATCGGCCATGGGCCGTCCACGCAGCGTGCCGCGTAAACCTTCTCCAGCGACTTGGGTATCTGCAGCGAGGTGCCGACCGGCTGCTCTTGCTGCGGGTCGAGACGTGGGTTGAGATTACGCAGGGTTCGGAACCAGCCTTGCGGCATGTCGTTGGCGGAGCCAAGGCAGACAGTCAGCTCCGAAAGCGATGACGCGCGCTTGAGCGTGACGCTGCCTTGCTGCCCGTCCACGCGCGGAAAGCGCAGGTTGTAGCTGTCCGGGTGCAGGAACAGCCAGGCAGCCGCCAGCACCGACGGCACATAGTCACGCGTTTCCTGCGACACCTGCGCATAGATGCGCGGATCATAGAAACTCACCGAAGTGTTGTCGCCGACCAAGCGCCGCATGCGTCCCTCACCGCCGTTGTAGGCGGCCAGGGTAAGTTCGAGATTGTCATTGAAGGCTTTCAGCTGCTCGTCGACATATTCGGCATTCGCGCGTGCGGACTCCGCCGGATCGAAGCGCATATCGAAGCCATCCTGGTCGGTCAATCCAAAACGCAGGCCGGTGGCATACATGAATTGCAGCGGCCCGGCCGCGCCGGAACGCGACACCGCATGCACCTTGCCGCCGGATTCCTTGGCCATGATGCCGAACAGCAAAGCCTCGGGCAGGCCCTCGCTCTGGTATTGCGGCCACATCTCGTGGCGCAGGAACTGATAGTTGACGTAGGCCTCCATCAAGTTGCCGCGCCACTGCGTGAGCCACATCTCCAGCGCGGCCTTCACCGGGCCATTCATGGCGATCAATTCGGAAAGCTGGTGACCACGCAGCAACGTCACGCTGCGCTGAGCCTCCGGCAGGCTGCCGGCGCCGGCCTGGCCGGCCAAGGGCTCCAGCGGCGCGCCGCTGGTTTCCTCGTCCGGCGTCTGATCGCCGATGAAACTGCCATCTTTCAGGCGCAACAGGTGATCGAAGACGGAAAAGAACCGTTGCGAGTCGCAACCTGGCGTGGCGCCGCAGCGTGTGGCTGCATCGCGCAGTTGGTCAAGCGAAGCGTCCAGGGTTTTCTGCGCACCTTGCGTATCGCCAGCGCGCGTCTGCTGCAAGGCGGTTTCGTAGCTGCGGCTGGCCTGGTCGAGCTGGCCGTAAAGCGTGGTCACCGAGGCCGGCGGGGGCTTGGGGGTGACTCCACCGTTCGTGGAAGCACAGGCAGCCACCTGCACCATGGCCGCCACCAAGGTGGCCACACGAACAGAACGAAGAACGGCACGATAAGGCATGTTTGGCTACACCGGGTACTGAAGAGCGCAGCCTTGGCCCGGCTGCGCGGGCAGACTCAAAACACGTTCTTGTCGATGTCGCGCGGCCGTTTCGAAACCGCACGCCTACACCGTTAAAATCGGGCCCCAGTCCTTGGAGGCCTTCATGCCAGACATTCGCAGCAAACGCAACAACTGCGTGCAAAAAACGACGATTTGCTACCAAGCTCGTTGCCAGACCGTCGCCTGCGCCAGCCCAGGTTTTGGGTTCGCACCCAATCGCGCGCGAAATGCCCGCCCGATCACGCCAACCCGGAACCCCGTCTTGCCATGACCCGCTGGCGTCCCCCTGCCCCACGCTCCACCGCGATCATCACCCGCGCGGGCTTTGAAAAGCTCAAGAGCGAACTCGATCACCTGTGGCACACCCTCCGCCCCGAAGTGGTCAAGGCACTGGCCGCCGCCGCGGCCGAAGGCGATCGTTCGGAGAACGCCGAATACACCTATCGCAAGAAACAGCTGGGCGAAATCGACCGCCGCGTGCGCTACCTCAGCAAGCGCATTCCCTCGCTGAAGGTCGCCGAGGGTGCGCCGGCGGACCGCGAAACGGTGTTCTTCGGCGCCACGATCGAACTGGAAAACGTCCTCAGCGGCGAGACGGCACGCTACCGCATCGTCGGGCCTGACGAGACGGATGCGAAGCTTGGCTGGATCAGCATCGATTCGCCGCTGGCGCGAGCGGTATTGAAGAAAAAGCTGGACGATGAATTCGAGGCGGAGTTACCGGGTGGGCTCACACGGTTCGCGGTGATCGGCGTGGCGTATTGCGAATCGTAGGCTGGGATGACAATCCCAGCATTGCCATCCATGCAGCCTCGCTATGCTGGGATTGCCATCCCAGCCTACAAGCGTTTCAGCAGCGGCGCCGGATAACGGCGCCCTTCGCGCAACGGCTGATAGCAGGCGGCGTCGCGGTGAAACCCTTCCTGCTCGTTGTCTGCATGCCAGCCCGGAATGCCCGACAGCGGCAACGGCCGCAGCTCCTGCGGATCACGCAGCCAGCATGCACTGGCAATCGCTTGCGCACAACAGGCGATCGCATCCGCACGCTCCACGCCCTCGTCCACCATCACCGCCAGCGCCTTGCCCACCAGCAGCTTGCCCGGCGACAGCGCATGCTCGAGCAAAGCGTGACCGAACACTTCCACCGCGATCGAACCGTCCAGCCACGCCGAACGGTGCCGCCAGAACAGGCCATGCCAGTCATGCCCGTCCCATAGCTCAAGCAAGCGCGGATCCTTGATCAGCACGATCACGCCGGCCTCGTCGAAATGCGTCTGCGCACATTGCGGGCGCGAGCGCTCGCGCCGCCCGACCTGGGCGATTTCAGCGACTTGCTGGCGGTTGAGTGCGCGCTTGAGCTGCGCATAACGCAGCCAGATCATGGCGTTGAACAAGTCGTGCCAGTTGGCTACACGCGTGGCGATCAGGCCGCGCGTGGCAATGCGTTCCTCGTAGTGCAGCCCATCTTCGAGCAATTCGCGCGTCTGCGCCACGAATCGCTGCTGCGCATTGGACGGCCAGTGCGCATTGAGTTCATCGATCGACGGCCAGCGCGGGCCATGCAGCCAATCGGCGAATTCACCCCACGCATTCAGCGGCGCTTGGCTAAAGACGGCTGGCTCAATCGCCTCTCGCGTTGGTGCGACGTAACGCATCGCACACACGCATCAACTGATCAGCGCAGCGTACAGATCGTGCTCGTCCGCAGACTCCACCACTACGTCCACGAACTGCCCCGGCTTCAGGCTTTGCCCGTTCGCAATGCGCACCACGCCATCGATCTCGGGCGCATCGGCGGAAGAACGTGCGATGGCGCCTTCCGCGGTCGCATCGTCCACCAGCACCTTGATGGTGCGCCCGATCTTGCGCTGAAGCTTCGCCGCGGAAATCTCCGCCTGCACCGCCATGAACTGTTCCAGGCGGTCTTCCTTCAATTCTTCCGGCACCGGGTTGGGCAGCTCGTTGGCCTTGGCGCCTTCCACCGGCGAATAGGTGAAGGCTCCCACGCGATCCAGTTCGGCCTCACGCAGGAAGTCGAGCAAATCCTCGAATTCCGCATCCGTTTCACCGGGAAAACCAACGATGAAGGTGCTGCGCAAGGTGAGTTCCGGCACCTGCTTGCGCCAGTTCTGGATGCGCTCCAGCGTCCGGTCGATGTTGCCGGGACGCTTCATCAGCTTGAGGATGCGCGGGCTGGCGTGCTGGAACGGGATATCGAGATACGGCAGGATCTTCCCGTCCGCCATCAAGGGCATCACCTCGTCCACGTGCGGATACGGATAGACGTAGTGCAGGCGCGTCCACACGCCGAGTTCGGCCAGCCCTTCGCACATCTCCGTCATGCGCGTGCGATAGCTCTTCTCGCGCCAGCTGCGCTCGGCGTATTTGATATCGACACCATAGGCACTGGTGTCCTGCGAGATCACCAGCAGCTCCTTCACCCCGCCCTTTACGAGTCGCTCGGCTTCCAGCAGCACTTCGTCCACCGGCCGCGACACCAAATCGCCACGCATCGAGGGAATGATGCAGAAGCTGCAACGGTGATTGCAGCCTTCGGAAATCTTCAGATACGCATAATGCTTAGGCGTCAGTTTGATGCCGGTGTCAGGAATGATATCCAGCAGCGGATTGCGTTTCGGCGGCAAGGCGCTGTGCACCGCGCTCATCACGCTTGCATAATCCTGTGGTCCGGTGATGGCGAGCACGTCCGGATAGGCTTCGCGAATCAGCTCCGAGCGCTTGCCCAGGCAGCCAGTTACGATCACCTTGCCGTTCTCGTGCAGCGCCTCGCCGATCGCATCCAGCGACTCCTGCACCGCCGCGTCGATAAAGCCGCAGGTGTTCACCACCACCGCGTCCGCCGCACCGTAGCTGGGCACGATCTCGTAACCCTCGACCTTCAACTGGGTGAGGATGCGCTCGGAATCGACCAGCGCCTTAGGGCAGCCAAGGCTGACGAAACCGATTTTCTGGGTGGCCTTGGACATGACGTGGGAACCGTTAAGGGATTGGCAAACCGAGAATTATAGCGGCAACCGGGGCCGAATACCGGCTACCGCCAGAAAGGGGGGGCCGACCGGCGCCTGAGAGCGCGCAGCTCACCGCTCCAACCCCCATTCCTCGTAGCAATTACGGATCGCACGCACCGAGGATAAACACCGTTTTGGCAGGCTTATCTGGCGATAGAGGGCCGCGTAACGCCGGCGATTCCAAGGAGTCACCAGGGCTATGTAATGGATCATGCCCCATTTGAGGCTGTCGCGGCCGCCTTCCAATGCGCCAATCCTCTGCCCCCCGCAGAGCGTACGTCGCATATACCGGAACAAGCTGGTTGGCGTGGAAACATCCAGCAGGATTACGCCTGTCGCTCGTCGGAACCGCTGCGGCATGCATGAAGAATAATTTCCCTCCATCACCCATTGCTGCGCCCTGATCGCCTGGTCATGCAAGGCCAAGAATTCCCCCGCCGGGCGTGGCTGCCAATCAGATTGCGGAACATGATGAAGCTGGTCCAGGTGAACCACGTTTACGCCAAGTTTTCGGCCAATGGCGACCGCAAGCGTCGACTTGCCGCTATTGGATGGCCCCAGGATGCAAATGCGTGGTCCAAGTTCAGAGAGTTGCATCTGCCTCTGCTCACTTCCTCGGTTGAAATTCACCAGCCCAGATGGCCGGCCAGCCCTGCCGTTGACGCGGCATCGTCATCGGCGGGGCCATACTTGCACCGTCCAAACCCTGATTGCGGGCCGACAGCGGCCGGGAGGGGGCCTCTATGGGATTCGTGGCATTCGTTTACGGCGTCCTCGTCTATCTGTTCTTCCTGGGCACCTTCTTGTACACGATCGGTTTTGTAGAGGGCATTCCCGGCCTCAAGACCATCGACAGCGGCCCGGTGAGCCCGGCCTGGACCGCGGTCATCGTCGATGCCGTACTCCTTGGCATTTTTGCCGTCCAGCACAGCGTCATGGCACGCAGCGGATTCAAGCGCTGGTGGACGCGTTACGTCCCGGCAGCAGCAGAGCGCTCCACCTACGTGCTTGCAGCCAGCCTCGCGGTCGCCTTGCTGCTGTGGCAATGGCGCCCTCTCCCCGCCGTCATATGGGCGGTCGACAGCCCGGCGGCGAGAACCCTGCTGCTGTCCATCTCGGCGGTAGGCTGGGCGGTCCTGCTCGTATCGACTTTCCTGATCAACCATTTCGAACTGTTTGGCGTGCAGCAGGTCTTTCAGCGCTGGCGCGGAACACCTCCCCCGACGCTGACCTTCAAGACGCCCGTGTTCTACAAATACGTACGTCACCCGCTCTACCTGGGGTTCATCGTGGCGTTCTGGGCAACGCCGCTGATGACCGCAGGGCACCTGCTGTTCGCGGTGGCCACCACCGGGTACATCTTCGTGGGAATCTTCTTCGAAGAGCGGGATCTGATCGCCAGCTTTGGCGAGCAATATCGAAGCTACCGGCAGCGCGTGCCGATGATCCTGCCGTTCCTGCCCAAGCATATGAAGACCAAACCACCGGTAGCACGGCTCCGGCCCAAGTTTTAGCAGCGCGTTTGCAGGTTGAGGTGAACCCCAACCTGCAGCCTGGCAACCGGATACTTTCGGCGAGGTTGCCGCGGAACACATGCTGGCCCAGATAGCCCAGATCCGATTGCATGTCGGCGTAGACCTTGCCGCCTGCTGTCGCGCCAGCGGCGACAGCGGGCGTAATCCTCGGAAAGATAGCGGCGCGCAAGCCTCATACTATGCGTCTGCGGCACGAACCCCTATCCAGCTCGAGGATTTCTTCATGGGCAAGCACATCAATCTTCCCACCAGCGGTACGCAGTGCATCGGCGCCTACCTGGCCGAAGCCAAGGGCAAGCCCAAAGGCGGCCTGGTGGTGATCCAGGAAATTTTCGGCGTAAACGCGCATATCCGCGGCGTGGCGGACCAGTTTGCCGCGATGGGTTACACCACGGTGGCCCCGGCGTTTTTCGATCACCTGGAAACCGGCGTGGAGCTGGACTACTCGGACCAGGGCATGGCCAAAGGCAGGCAGCTGGTGATGGAGCTTGGACTCGATCGCGCCGTGGAAGATGTCGCCAGCGCGGCCGAAACCATCCAATCGGCCGGCAGGATCGGCACGGTAGGTTACTGCTGGGGTGGCACGGTGGCCTTCCTGTCGGCCATTCGGCTGGGGCTACCCTCGGTGAGCTATTACGGCGCACGCAATGTGCCGTTCCTCGAAGCGCAGCCCAAAGCGCCGGTGATGTTCCACTTCGGCGAGGAAGACAAATCGATTCCGCCGGAAATGGTGGCCAAGCATCGGCAGATGCTGCCGCAGATGGATGTCTACAGCTATCCCGGCGCCGGCCATGCATTCAATCGTGAGATCGATCCGAGCCACTACCACAAGGCCAGCGCCGAGCTGGCTCTGCAGCGCACGCTGGCCTTCTTCGACCGCTACGTGGCCGGCGCATGAGCGCTGCCGACTTCCTGCTCGATCCGCGGCTGCAGGCCGATACCCGGCATGTTGCCACTCTGCCCTTGTGCGAAGTGCTGCTGATGAAGGACGCGCGCTTCGCGTGGCTGATCCTGGTGCCACGGCAAGCCGGTTGCACAGAGATACTCGACCTGCCGGACTACGCGCGCGACGCGCTATGGGGAGAGATCAACCAAGTCGCCGCCGTGCTGCGCGAGGTCGCGCCATGCGACAAACTCAATATTGGCGCGCTGGGCAATATCGTGCGCCAATTGCATGTGCATATCGTCGCCCGCAAGCAAGGCGATGCGGCGTGGCCCGGACCGGTATGGGGAAACGGCGCGGCTATGCCTTACAGCAGCGATGCACTTTCCTCGCTCGTACACGCTTTGCGCCAGCGACTCACGCCATCCAGGCTTGCGTGAATCGGGCGAAACAACCTCCCGATACCTGAAAACAAGAGCGCCCGTCATGGACGGGCGCTCAGTTTCTACCTGTTAACGGGCCGGACGTCAGTGGCCGGTATCGCTGCCGCCACCCTGGTCGCCGTAAGCCTTGCCGCTGGCATCCTTGTTGGTATCGGAGCTCGTGGAGGTGATCGGTGCGTGGTAATCCTCCAGCGCGCGCGCCTGGGTCTCCACCGGATTGATGCGAGCCAGCTTGCCGCCGTCGTCATAGTAGGCGACGAAGCCGTAGTCGAGCTGCAGGCGAGCCATGTACTGCAGATGCTGCTTGCGGATCTTCGAATCGTCGCTAGGCAGCAACAGCACTGTCTTGGGCAGCTTGCCCGTGTCCTTGAGATAGGAGAAATGGCTGCCGGCGTCGAGCGCGGAAACCACGGCACCATCGATCAGGAACTGACCATTCTTGTAAGCCTTCATGGTCATGTCGAACTGGCTCTGGCTCTGCGTGGTTCCCACCGTGTCCCTGGACGCGCCGCGATGGCAGCCGCCAAGTACCAGCAGGCTGCCGAACATCAGGACGGCGGCACCGCGGGTTGACAGCGTGGAAAGACGGATCATGCTCTTTTCTCCTGCGAATATCAGCGTTGCCAGGCAAGTGTAGCGCCGCCGGATGAAGGTGGTTGGGGGCAATACATGGCGCGTTCAGGTGCGCGGCAAGGTTACGCCCTGCTGACCCTGATACTTGCCGCCACGCTCCTTGTAGCTGGTTTCACAAGGCTCGTCGGATTCGAAAAACAGCATCTGCGCCACCCCTTCATTGGCATAGATCTTCGCCGGCAGCGGGGTGGTATTGGAGAACTCCAGCGTCACGTGGCCTTCCCATTCCGGTTCCAGCGGCGTCACGTTCACGATGATGCCGCAACGCGCATAGGTGCTCTTGCCCAGGCACACCGTGAGCACCTGGCGAGGAATGCGGAAATACTCCACCGTGCGCGCCAGCGCAAAGGAATTGGGCGGGATGATGCACACGTCCGCCTCCACGTCGACGAAGCTGGTCGGATCGAAGGCCTTCGGGTCGACGATGGTGGAGTTGATATTGGTGAAGATTTTGAATTCGCGCGCGCAGCGCACGTCATAGCCGTAGCTGGAGGTGCCGTACGACACCAGTTTGTTGCCGTCGCGCAGCTTGACCTGACCGGGCTCGAACGGCTCGATCATGCCTTGCTGTTCCACCATGCGACGGATCCACTTGTCGGATTTGATGCTCACTCGGACTCCGGTGCTGCCTGCCGCGCCCGGTGGGTTCCGGGCGCAAAGCGGCAAAAATACATGGTTGACGGGGGCATTCGCCAGCGGTGTGCCACTCCTACTCCCTCCCCTGCGGGCAGGGGAGGGTCGGGGTGGGGTTGTTTGAGCTTGCGGCGTCAGTGGAATTTGACGCGAGGTTGCTTTAGCCCACCCCATCCAATCCAGCCCGCAGGCACCCCAGCACAGAGCTCAGCTCCAGACAACGCGCCGGGTCGGCAATCACCTGCTCCGGCGTACACCCGGCCCCAGGCAAAGCCACCGGCATCGGTTCGGGCGTGATCAGCCTGGCCGACATCGTTCGCAAGATTTCGCACAGCGCATCCTGCGCATGGTGCGAGCCGCGTGCCGAGGCGTTGATCAGCAGCACCCGCTTTTCCGGAAACTCCAGGCTGCCGACCAGCCAGTCCAGCAGATTCTTGAACGCCCCGGGCACGCCATGCGCGTATTCCGGGCAGGCGATCAGCAACGCGTCGCTCTGCCCCACTGCCTCACGCAGCGCCTGCACGCTTGCGGGGAGGTCGCCGGCCTCATCGTCCGGATTGAACAACGGCAGCGAGCCAAGGCCCGGGTAAAAGCTCAGCGACAGATCCGCCGGCGCCAGTTCGCGTGCGGCGAGCAAGGCCGCGGTGTTGGAAGAAACCCGCCGCAGGCTACCGGACAGGCACAGCACATGCCTGGCGGCGCTCATCCCGCCGGCTGGCCCTGCACGACGATCTTGCCCAGGCCCAGCGACTTGTTGCGCGGCTGGCGCGCCAGCCGGCCGGCGGTATTGCGCGCGATGGCACGATAATGCGCCGTCAGTTCCGAATCGGGCATCGCCGCCACCGTGGGGTTGCCACCGTCGGCCTGTTCGCGAATGCGGATGTCCAGCGGCAGCGAACCCAGATGCGGCACCTGGTATTGCTCGGCCATGCGTTCGCCGCCGCCCGCACCGAAGATGTGTTCCTCGTGACCGCATTGACTGCAGATGTGGGTGGCCATGTTTTCGACGATACCAAGCACCGGCACTTCCACCTTCTCGAACATCTTCAGCGCCTTGCGCGCGTCGAGCAGCGCAATGTCTTGCGGCGTGGTGACAATTACCGCGCCGGCCACCGGTACCTTCTGCGACAGCGTGAGCTGGATGTCGCCCGTGCCCGGCGGTAGATCGATGACCAGGTAATCGAGCATGTCCCAGCGCGTGTCGCCAAGCAGTTGCATCATCGCCTGGGTAACCATCGGGCCGCGCCAGATCATCGGCGTCTCCTCATCGACCAGGAAACCGATCGACATCGCCTGCAGGCCGTGCGCGGTCATCGGCGTGATGGTCTTGCCGTCCGGCGATTCGGGGCGGCCCTGGATACCGAGCATGCGCGGCTGGCTGGGGCCATAAATGTCCGCGTCGAGGATGCCCACCTTCGCCCCTTCGGCGGCCAACGCCAGCGCCAGGTTCACCGCCACGGTGGACTTGCCCACGCCGCCCTTGCCCGACGCCACCGCGATGATGTTCTTTACGTTCGGCAGCGGCGCCAGCGTGCCTTGCACCTTGTGCGCGTGGATGCGGCTGGAGAGGGAGACGACCGCGGCCTCGATCGCCGCATCGGCTTCCAGTGCTTGCTTGGCCTGGGCGGCCAGCGATTCGATGGCGCCGGCCGCCGGATAGCCGAGCTGGATGTCCACCGAAACCCTGGCGCCGTCCACGCCGACGGCGCGGATCGATTCGGCCAAAGGAGCGCCGGTGTGAGGATCGGTAAGGTCGCCGAGTATCCGGCGCACCAGGGCTTCGTTCGCCTGCGTCATGGGAAAAGGGCTGTGATCGGGCTTTCCATTATGCCAGCAGGGGTCGGGTCCGCGTCGTCGTCAGACCGTTGCGCAATGCAGCTTGACCCGCTTGGCCGCCGCTGGGCAGGCTCCGCCATACGCCAACGTAGGGAGCCATTGCCATGAATCGTCTGTCGCAGTTTGCCTTCGCCGCCTGTCTATTGCTCGGCTCGGCCGTTGCCTGGGCCGCCAACGACACGCCGGTGGGCACCTGGCGGCAGATCGACGACGTGACCGGCAAACCCAAGTCCGTCATCCAAATCACCGAGGACAACGGCAAGTTGCAGGGCAAGGTCTTGCAGGTGCTGCTTTCCGATGACGGCCCGCATCCGATCTGCAAGAAGTGCGATGGCGAACGCAAGGACCAGCCGGTCGAAGGCATGGTGATCATGTGGAACGTCCGCAAGGACGGCGACGTGTGGGACGGCGGCAAGATCCTCGACCCGAAGAACGGCAAGGTCTACAGCGTAAAGCTGAGCCTCACCAACGGCGGGCAGAAACTGGATGTGCACGGCTACATCGGCATCTCTCTGCTCGGGCGCAGCCAGGTGTGGGAGCGCATGCAGTAACACTGTCCGCCTTCGGACGACCTGGTCAAAGAATAAGCACAAGCTTTGCTTTTGCGATTTCCATCACGCTATTGCTAACCTCCTCCCCCTGGCAAATCGCTACTTCGAACGTGGCGCTGGCCGGAAGAAACAGCTCTGTCCGGCATCGGCAGCCAGCGCCACGCTCGCTGCCGGACATCGCTGTTCCCTTCCGGATCAGGCACTTAGTTTCCGGAAGTATTTCGGAAGAATAGAAATTGGCGGTTTGAGTAAGATCCGCTCGACTCGGCGACAGGCATTCGGCCAGGTCGCCGTGAACAAAAGCCGCAACACACGTACCAAGTGACCACAGGGGGGAGCTATGGTGTATCGACATCAGCCAGAACGGGCTTGCGCTGCCATGCCCAGGCAAAACATGCACCGCTCAGTCCGCGCCGCCACCTAAGGGTTCGAATCAACGTTATCGCTTGCGCCGACTGAAGGCCTGCAAGCAAACCGCTTGCGCATCAAACCATGGATGCGCGTCGTTGCGCCCCATACACGGACCGAGGCTGCCGCAGTGAGCTACAAGGATTTCCACTTTGGCGACTGGCTGGTCGCCCCGCACAGCTGCACCCTGAGCCGTGACGGCAGGCGCGTGCAGATCGAACCGCGCGCGATGGACGTGCTGCTGGCGCTGTGCACGCAAGCCGGCCAGATCATCAGTGCCGAAGAACTCCTGCAACGCTGCTGGAGCGGGATGGTCGTCGGCGAAAACCAGGTTCACAAGGCGATCACCCAATTGCGGCGTGCGCTGGCCGACAACGCAAGAAGCGCTGTCTATATCGAGAACATCCGCAAGCGCGGCTACCGCACCGTCGCACAAGTGCTGCTACCCGTAGCTGACGCGACACCGGTCAACCGCAAAAGCTGGGCGGAACGATCACCCTACGTCGGCCTGGATTCTTTCGATACCGAGCACGCCGCCGTCTTCTTCGGCCGCGACCATGCCATCCGCCAGCTGCACGAGGCCATGCTGGCCCAAGCCAAAACCGGCCGCGCTCTGATGCTGGTGTTAGGTCCCAGCGGCAGCGGCAAGACTTCGCTGATCCAGGCCGGCCTGTTACCCGCGCTTTCCCGTCAAGGGGGGCGCTTCCAAGTGACAAGCACCGCCATCCTGGACCTCGGCGGCATCGGCGACGAAGCGTTGATGACCGCGCTGGGGGCCGCGCTGATCGACCTGGAGGTGGACGATCAGCCCCTGCTGCGCGGCCATAGCGCCGAAAGCCTGGGCCAAAAGCTATTGCAAGCCCCCGACGCCATCCTGGGTGAACTGCGCAGTATCAGTGCACGGCAACCGCAGGCACGCGCCGCGCTGTTGATCGATCGCCTGGAAGCCCTGTTCACCTCATCCAGGGTCGATGACAGCCTGCGCGACGCGTTTCTGGTCACACTGGACCGCCTGGCGCGCAGCGAGTCGATGATCGTATTGCTCGCCTGCCGCAACGATTTCTATGCGCAAATCGCCCGCGAACCGATGCTGATGGAGAGCAAGTCGTTGGGCGGACACTACGATCTGTCCCCGCCCACCCGCGCGGAAATCGCACAGATGATCCGCCTCCCCGCCGAAGCCGCCGGCTTGCGTTTCGGCATCGACGAACAAAGCCACGCCCGCCTGGACGACCTGCTCTGCGAAGCCGCCGCCCACAGTCCTGACGCGCTGCCGCTGCTGCAATACACCCTGCACGAGTTGTATCTGCAGCGCGAACACACCGGCGAACTGAGCATCAACGCCTATCGTGCCCTGGGTGGGCTGGAAGGCGCGATTGGCCGGCGCGCAGAAACCGTGCTAGCTGGCTTGCCTGCCGCTTCGCAAGCAGCGCTGCCGCGCATTCTGTCGTTGCTGGTAACGCTAAGCGCCAACGGTGATACCGTCAGCGGGCACCATGCGTTGTGGTCGGCCTTGCAGAGTGAAGCCGAGCACGCACTGGTGCATACGCTGGTGGAGCAGCGCTTGTTCGTCAGCCTGGTGATCGATAGGCAGCCCGCGTTTGGCGTGGCGCATGAAGCCTTGCTGCGACAATGGCCGCGCGTGGTGGAGTGGATTGCTGTGCATCGGCAGGCACTGAGAGTGCGTAGCCGCGTGGAGGTGCAGGCCCGGCAGTGGCTGAGCGACGGCCGACATGTGCAGCGCTTGTTGCCACGCGGGAGGCAGTTGGAGGAAGCGCGGGAGTTGCTGGGACAGGAGTCGATTCCGCTGGAAGCGGAGGTCGAAGGCTTTATCGGGGCATCCGTCAGCAGGGTGAAAAGAGGGGAACGGCTGCGCCTGGCTGCCATCGCCATCTTTGCCGTAGTGAGCCTCGTAGCGGGAGGACTTGGCCTGTTCGCTCATCACGCTGAGGAAATGGCGCGGCAACACCAGCAGGAAGCAGACGAACTGATGGGTTACATGTTAGTGGAGCTGGCCGACAAACTGCCGCCCCTTGGCCGTGAAGATCTGCTTGCCGATGTCGGGCGGAAGGCACTTTCATACCTGCTCCGACAACACCCTGAAGAGATCAGCTTCGATGAGCGTACGCAGCAGGCACGTGCTCTGCGACTCATTGCCGATGCCGCACTAGCCCGACATGATACCGGCACTGCACAAGGCGCCCTGTCGCAAAGCCAATCCCTACTAGAGCGCAATTTGGCGAAAAACCCTACCTCGCCCGGATTGCTGCGGGAATTCGCCTTGAACGAGGACCAGTTGGGGCAGCTCCGGTTCCAACTAGGTGACTTGAACGGTGCAACAAAACACCTGAAGCAGTTTCTCTATACAACCGAACAACTACATCACATAGCTCCGGCGAATTCGGATACCGACGCACTACTTTCAGGTGCCCACAATTCACTGGGCTCGATCGCATTCCAGCAGGGAGATGAGGAAACGGCCATTCATGAATTTGCCATCTCCTCTCAACTGAAACGGGACGTCATCGCTCGGCATCCGGCTGACATACACTTTTACCGCGCTGAAGTTGGAGAACTGGCCGACACACTGACCTGGCAGGCCTCGGCACAAGAAGCCACTGGGCATCTGCAACAAGCACTGAGCCTCGACGAACAAGCGATCACCGAGCTGCTCACTCTACAAAAAGATGCTCCAGAAGAGCTCATGTGGACATACCGATTGGCGATCGCTCGATATTGGCACGCCCTTCTACTGAAAGTGCTCGGCCACGAAGAGCAAGCCGGAACCGAGCTGTCAGCCGCTCAGACGCTAGCGACCGACCTTCTTCACCACGACCCCAACAATGGTCCCTGGTTACATATCAGCATGATGATCGCCATGCTGAGCGGCGACGTTCATGCTGATTTGGAGCCATTACCTCTAGCCCTTACGGAACAGCGCGCAACGGCAGCAAAGCTCGATGAATTAATCAAAAGCAATGCGAAGCATGACAGCTTCAAATCGCTGAATGCCCTGAGCCAGGTGTATCTCGCCAATACGCTGCAACGATTGAAAGACCCCTTGAAGGCCCAGGCACTATTGCAAGCAGCACTGGAGGAATTGCCGCCAGCGCAACAAGACTCCCTGACGCCAGAGGTGGCAAGCCGCCGTCCGTTTGCACTCATCCAACTCGCACAGGTGCAAAATATGCTAGGCCAGACAGACGCGTCACATGCGAGTTGCCAACGCGCTGCAAGCTTGCTCGAACCGCTGGTTCTTCGGCGTCCTCACGATTACCACCTGCTCTCGCCATGGATACTCGCCAATGACTGTCTCGGTAAAGGCGAAGCCGTCGAATCTCAAAAAAACTGGCTAGCGCGGATAGGTTATGCCGACCCTCAGTACTTGCGTGACCTGCTCACCTTTTCCCAACCACCGTCAACCGCCAAGGAGACGAAATGAAAGAAGAAAACGTAGTGACCATGGCTAGCGAAGAAGCGAGAGCCCAAGACGGTTCTGTACAGATCCAAGTCACGGTGTGCAAGGATACATTGATCCCCTTTTTGGTCTTCAACCCTGACACGGCGACGATCAATAGCAAACAACGCGTTACCTATGTAATGGAAACCTACGGTTATGCGTTCACGAGCATTTCGTTCACGATGGGCGGGGAAAAACCACCTAAATACAACCCCCACCCGTCTCCCTTCGCCTCACCCACTACAAGCGTTGATGTACATGGGTCCCAATGCGGTAGTGGAGGTTCTTACACTTACAGCGTGACGCTAACTGCCTTCCTTTGCGGTGACGGTGGGGTGGAGGAAGACCCGGTCACAGGTAATACGCAAATTCACAATGTGCCGGAATAAATCGCGGGCTGATTCCGGACGACGAACCAGCCGTCATAACAGGGCAAGACATCGCCACTAACGCCATTGGGCCATCCGATGGGGACAGCCACGACTTGCCCTGTCACGCACAAAGCTGCCGCCATCGCCTGATGGCGTCAGCTTTTTTGATGGGTGGCTATCGTGATGCGTTCCGCAAGCTTCCATCTTCAGCGGGGCATGTAAGGGTTAAGGCGAGTCCGCGAAGTCTTCCTAGGTAGTCATAGCTTCACAGTACCTCGTCGTCATTCCGGCCTTCTCCAATGACGACAAGGCGAGACTGACACTGCGCGGTAGCTGGTACAAATCATCGACACACCACGCCCGTCGGGCGCAGAAAAAGGCTCGCGTAGAAAGCTACCCAATCCTCAAAAATCGTCATTTGTTCAATAGCTTACATAAGAAGAAAATCAGAAGACCAATACCCCTCAGCTTCAGCTAGCTTGGCGCCATCCAATGCAGGGAAGACCGCCATGCACAACACCATCCGTGCGTACCAACTGTGCGGAACGGCCTGGATGATCCACGAATCCGAGGGCCGCTTCGAACCGTTTGCCATTCGATTCACCCGGGACGAAGCGCTCGAGGACGACGCCAACGGGGCCCTTCCGGCCAGGGTGACCTGGAGCAAGGAAGACAGCTTCGGCTTCGTGGTCCAGTACCAGCCGTCCACGCGACAGGAGCCGTGCTATCTCATTTGCTCCATCCGCGACGGTTCGTGGGTCGGTCACTACGCGATGACCGATAGCCAGGATGTGCTGATCGGACAGTTTTCCATGTACATGCATCTGCCGGCCGTCGAGGTGACGCATCGCGCGGCTGGAGCTGGCGCTCATCCGGCCCGGTTGCCATGACCGCCGATAGCGCGCGCAGACCGTTTCACTCATAGGGGAAAACTTTCGTGTACCTACATCGGCTGGACCGGCTTCGCGCCGGCCTGGACAGGACGTTGCGTGCCTTCCGCGACCTGACTTTGAGCAGATGCGCGCCATGGCTCTTGGGCATGTCACCCGATTCGCACGCCATCCGTGCGAACCAGGCTAGGGCATCCAAGCCGCTGCCGTCGCTCCACACTTCAGTCCGGCCAGGATCGATCGCCTTTGCCAGACCTACCGCGCTGCGCAATGCACGCCTGCTTACGCGCCTGGCCCATGGCCTGATCGCCTTCTTGCCCTGTCTGCTGGTGCTCCAAGTACTGCATATCCACGATGCGCCGCTGATCCACCGCTATCTGGCGCAATCGGTGTTGTTCGGGCTGTTGTGCGTGCTGGTCTTCCAGTGTCTGGGCATGTATGGCGAGGACATGTTCAGCAATCGATGGTGCATACGCAAAATATTCTTCGCCTGGTGCCCGGCTTTCGGCTTGCTGCTGATCATGCATGCGCTGTTCCACTACTCGGCGCATATCCCGGTGGCGCTGTTCCTGTGCTGGTTTGCAGGCAGCTACGCTGGCTTCATCGCCTTGCGGCTGGGCACGCTGGAAGTATTCCGGCGCCTGACCCACAAGGGCCATTTCCTGCAGCGTTCGGTCATCCTCGGCTGCACCGAGAACGGCATCCGCCTGGCGCACTATCTGCGCCAGCACAGCGACCTGCGCGCAGTGGTGGTCGGCTTTATCGACGACCGCGAACCAAGCCGGCTACCGCCGGAGGCCAGCCAGCTGCTGCCGCGGCTGGGTGGCATGGCCGACCTGGAACGGCTGGTGCGCGAGCAGCATATCGATCAAGTGCTGGTTGCCCTGCCCTGGTACGCCGAGGCGCGCAACCAGCACTACGCCAAGATGCTGCGCCGCCTGCCGGTACGTGTGCAACTGGCGCCGGACATGCGTGTGTTCCGTTATGCGGGAAGCCGCATCACGCCCATCGCCGGCGTGCCGATGTTCACCATGTCCGAACTGCCCCTCACCGGCTGGTCGCCGCTGCTCAAGCGTGCCGAAGATCTGTTTCTGGGAACGCTCGCCTTGCTGCTGCTGATGCCGCTGATGGGTTTGATCGCACTCGCCATCAAGCTGGACTCATCAGGCCCGGTACTGTTCCGGCAAAAGCGCCATGGCTTCAATCATCAATTGATCGAAGTCTATAAGTTCCGCTCGATGCATCACCACCTGCACGATGCCGATGCGACAAAGCAGACCGGCCGCAACGATGCGCGCGTTACCCGCGTCGGGCGCTTCATCCGCAAGACCAGCCTGGACGAACTCCCGCAACTGTTCAACGTGCTCCGTGGCAGCATGTCATTGGTGGGACCACGCCCGCACGCTACCGCCACCAAGGCAGCCGATATGTTGTTCGGGGATGCGGTGGAGGAATACGCCTCGCGCCATCGCGTCAAACCCGGCATGACCGGCTTTGCGCAGGTCCATGGATTGCGTGGCGAAACCGACACGCTGGAAAAGATCGAACGCCGCGTCGAATACGACCTGGCCTATATCGAGCATTGGTCGCTCTGGCTGGATCTGTACATCCTGGTGCGCACCATACCCGCCGTGCTGCTGGCGCGCGAAGCGTACTGAGGGCGACCACATGCGCACCGCCCTTATCATTCCCACCCGCAACAGCGGCGCCTATCTCGAACGCCTGCTGCCAGCATTGGACCGACAGACCCTGCAACCGGACGAATTGCTGGTGGTCGACAGCGCCTCCACCGATGGCAGCCCGGAACGCTGGCTGCAGTTCGGGGCCCGCGTCGTCTCCATCGACGCGAACCATTTCAATCATGGTGGCACGCGACGCTGGGCCAGCACCCTGGTGAAGGCCGATTGCCTGATCTACATGACTCAGGATGCCGTGCCCTGGCACAAGAACAGCCTGCGGCGTTTGCGCGCCGGGCTGTATGCGGCTCCCGATATCGGGGTCGCCTATGGTCGTCAGTTGCCTCACCCAGGCAGCAGCGTACTGGCAGCACTCGCGCGCAACTTCAACTATCCGCCGCAAAGCCGAGTGAAGCGTTGGTCCGACGCAACGCAATTGGGTATCAAGACCTGTTTCAGCTCCAACGCGTTTGCCGCGTACCGACATGATGCCCTGCTCGTGTCGGGTGGCTTTCCCACGGACGCAATCGGCAGCGAGGACGCGTACGTCGCCGCACGCATGCTGCTGGCCGGCTATGCCGTGCACTACGCAGCCGATGCGCTGGTCTGCCACTCGCACGACTACACGCCGGCGGAAGAATTTCGCCGCTATTTCGACATCGGAGTTTTCTACAGCCGGGAGCGCTGGATCGGCCAATCGTTTGGAACGGCCAGCGGCGAAGGTCTGCGCTTCGTCAAACAGGAGCTACACGCGCTTTGGCGATCCGGCCAGGCTTGGCGTGCACCGACCGCCTTGTACCGCAACGTGCTCAAGCTGCTCGGTTACTGGCTTGGCCGCAGGGAACGGCACCTGCCTGCCGCACTGAAACAACGCATCAGCATGTTTCCCAACTACTGGATGAGGCAAAACCCATGATCAGACCCGCTCCGCTCGTCATCCTGCTGGCGGCGCTGCTGCTCGGGGCATGCGCTCCGCCCGGCACCGTCAAGATGCCCAGCGACCAGCACGAGCTGAAACAGCGCGACATCAGCTTCCGTCCCGATCAACTCCCACCGCCAAAGCTGCTGATCTATCCCAACGATACCTTGCGCATTGTGCGCGATGCGCAAAGTCCGGCCAATGCCGATCAGGTGGATCTATACATGGTGCGTCCGGATGGCAAGTTTGCCTATCCCTTCATCGGCACCGTGCAGGCCGCGGACCGCACACCGGAGGACGTCTCCGCCGATATCAGCAGGCGGCTCGCCTCCATCTATCGCGAGCCCCAGGTCACCGTGAACATCGCCATAGCACCCAGCAATCGCATCTATGTGGGGGGTGCAGTGCGCAATCCGGGCAGTTTCGAGCTTGGCGCAACCGGCACGGCGGAGCAGGCGCTGACCAGTTCCGGCGGTGTGCTGCCGATTGCCGACAGCCGGCATGTGGCATTGATCCGGCTCGACGCGCAAGGGCGACGCCAGGTGTATTTCTTCGATTACGCCTCGCTGCTGTTGCCTCAGTCCAACGGCGTGGCACCGGTGCGTTTGCAGCGCGGCGACATTCTGTTCGTACCTGTCTCGCGGCTCGGCAATGCCGTGCAGGACATGGATCTGTACATGACGCAGTTGATGCCCTTCTTCCGCGGCTTCGGCATTGGCGCCAACTACCAGATCAACCAGCCATCCACACAGGTTCAAATCACCGGAGGCGGCGCGCCATGATCGAGATTCGCAGCTTTCGCGACGTCCTGCGCCTTTTTTTCATTTTCAGGCGCGAATTCATCCGTGCCGTTGCGGTCACCGTGGTGGTGGCCGTACTCGGCGCCCTGCTGTTACCTACACGCTACGCCTCCGACGTACGCCTGCTGGTCAAACCGGGCCAGGCCGACAACCTGATGCAGCCGCAACTGAATGGCGATCAAGGCTACATCCAGCCAAGCAGCCAGCGTGACCCGCTACTGGACGAAGAGAAGATGCTGACCAGCGAGCCGGTGGCTCGCCGCGTTGCCAATGCCTATCTGCAGGCCATGGCCTCGGCACCTGCGCCAAAAGGTATCTGGAAGACCATCAAGCATCGCATCAAAAATGCTACCGAGGCCGTGCTCGAAGACATGCGCGTAGCCCTGGTGAAAGTCGATATCCTGGACGATGCACCACCGACCGATCGGATGGCTGCCAAATTACTGAAGGCTTTCCAGGTCAGCCATGACCCTGGCTCTAATGTCATGGACGTGCAAATCACCTGGGACGATCCGGCGGTGGCGCAGATGATCGCCCAGGCCTGGGTGGACGCCTATTACGAGCAGCGCGCAAACGCAGCTGGCAGTCGCCAGCTGTATGACTTCTATGCAAAACAGTCCAACGAACTGGGCACGCAAATCGCCGGCTTGAAGAAGCAGCTGCTGCAGGGTCTGCACGATCTGGGCGCCACCAGCGTGCAACAGCGAATGGACAGCTTGTCCGATCGATTGCAACGCCTTTACAAGCAGCGCGAGGACGCGGTGGGCGAACTCGATTCGCTGCCCGGCGCACTGAGCGAAGCGCGCCAGCAATTGCTCAAGCTACCGGCTGAGGTGGTGTCCGAACGCGAGGTCAGCCTCAATCCCACGCAACAGGATCTGCTGCTCAAGCTCAATGGCTTGAAAGCGCAGCGGCTGGAGCTGCTACGCACTTACCGCGAGGGCGCACCGCCGATCCGCGAAATCGACGGCAGCATCCGGGCCATGCAGGCGCAGATCGAGGCGATCGACACCAACGTGCAGCGCTCGGAGAACCTCCAGCCCAATCCGCTGGCCACCAAGCTGCGCCAGGACATCCAGGATTCCACGCTGCGGACCGCCGAACTGGGCGCACACATCAAGGCCTACGACGAACAGATCGCGCAGTTGCAAAAGGCGCGCGAAGATACCATGGCGGCCGATTCGTCACTCGCACCGCTCGCACTCAGGCTAACCGCCGCCGAGAAGAACTTCGCGCAATACATGGACTATCTGATGCGCGAGCGGGTGATCCGCGATCTCAACGACAATCGTCTCAGCAACGTCGCCCTGATCGAACCGGCCACCTACTCCCCGGCACGGATTTTCCCCAAGACCGCGATGATTCTGCTCGCAGCGCTGCCGGCGGGCATTGCGGTGGGTCTGTTCGTGATCCTCCTGTGCTACCTGCTTGACCAACGCATTCACGATGGCGGACGGGTCCAAGCGCAATTCGGCGTGCCGTTGTGGGCCAGCCTGCCGGAGCTGGATGCACCCGATGCCCTGCCCTGGCGTGCCCAATTGAGCGTGCTGTATCGCATTTACAACCTGCTGCCGCACGAACTGGTGGCCGAGCGAGGGATCACGGTCGGCCTCACCTCCGCACACCCGGGTGAGGGCGTGCGCTTCGTCGCCCAGCACCTGCAGAAAATGCTGCTTGAACACGGGCATCAGGTCAGCATCGGCGAACGCAGCGCCGGGCCGGGCGAGATCGTGCTGATCACGGCGGCGCCGCTCAATGATGGCCGGGCGCTCCTGCAATTACGTCCAGCAAGCGTGCGCGTGCTGGTGGTGGAAGCACGACGTACCAGCGTGCCGGCAGTGGATCAGGCCCTCATCATGCTGCGCCAGGCGTTCGGCCAGATCGACGGCGTGATCGTCAATCGTCGCCGCTACGAAGTGCCGCAACAGGTAATGGCGTGGCTGGCTCGCTGGCGGGAAGGTTGATGCGTATCGCCCTGCTGTCACCGCTGCCGCCGGTACAGAACGGCATCGCCGACTACGCCGGCCATTGGCGCGCCGCGCTGGAGGCGCGCGGCGTGGAAGTACTCACGCCGCTCGCTAGCGCTTCCGTCGACGCGGCACTGGCAAAGTTCGACTGGCGCAAGGTGGATGTGGTGCACGCGGAGCTCGGCGGCGGCCGCAGTCGCGAATTCCTGCTGCTGGAAGCGCTAAGCAAACAACAGCCGAGCCTGCCGCTGAGTGCCACGGTGCATGATCCGGAACGTCTGATCTGGCGTGCGCCGCAAGGGCTGGCATGGCATCGCCTGCCGCGTCCGCTACCGCAAGTTGCCGCGCTGCTCGGCGACCATCGCACGCTGGCGCGCGAGCGCGCGCTTGCCAAGGCGCTCCATACGCTGGTCACACTCACCGATACCGGGCGCACGACGCTATGCGAACGCATGCGTCTGCCACCCGAACGCGTCAAAGTGATTCCGCATGGCAATGCCTCGCTGGATTTCGTACCGCCACCGGCGGAGGGACCGCTACGCCTACTGTATTTCGGTTTTCTCTACCCCGGCAAAGGCATCGAGGACCTGTTGGATGGATTGTCCCGCTGCTTCGCGACCGCACCCGGGCTGCGCGACCAGCTGCAGCTCACGCTTGCCGGCGGCAGCAAGCCGCAACTGGCTTTCGGCGGCGATCGCGACTACCTCGCTGAACTGCGCTCGCGCGTCAATCGGCTAGGCCTCCACGACGCCATCAACTGGCGACTTGATCTGGCAAGCAGCGATATCCCCACGCTACTGCAAGCGCATCACGCGCTGGTGCTTCCTTATCGCGATTCGCGCAAGCTCGCGCTGCTGGGCCGCATGCGTGGCACCAGCGGCGCATTGTCCTGGGCCAACGCCTGCGGCCGCGGCGCGCTGGTTTCCGATGCGCGTGCGTTAGCCGAGGAGGTCGCGCATGGCAATGGCGTCACCTTTCCGCAGGGCAACGTGGAGGCGCTGGCTGCGCGCTTGATCGAGCTGGCCCGCGATCCGCAGCGTTGCCGCCAGTGGGCTCAAAGTGCCGCGCGGATCGGCCAGGCCCGTCGCTGGGATGCCGTGGCCAGCCAGTTCCAGGCCCATTTCGAATCGCTGTGTCGCGGAGGCATGCGCCATGCGTATTCATAGTCGCCGTCGCTGGCTGGCACCTGCCGCCATCGTCACCTTGTTCCTGTTGTTGCTCCTGCTTGGACAATCACGCAAAAACGAAGCGCTGGCCGCGCCGCTGGAACTGCGCGCGCCGCGTACCGTGGTATGGAAGGATTTTCTTGGCGTCAACGCCCACTTCCTGTGGTTCACGCCGGAGGTCTATCGCCTGCAGATGCAACGTTTGCAGGCGTTAGGTCTGCAATGGACACGCATCGACTTGCACTGGGACCGGATCGAGCCCAGTCGCGGCCAATTCCGCTGGGACGTGCTCGATCCCCTGATGCAACGATTGGTCACGGATCGCCTGAAGGCCGAGGTCTACCTGGTTGGCTCCGCACGCTATGCAAGCAGCGCACCGGCCGATGCGTCCAACAGCGACCAGTATCCACCGCAAGGTCCGCAGCTGTATGCCAACGTGCTGGTGCAACTGGCCAGGCGCTATCCGCAGGTGTCGGCCTGGCAGGTGTGGAACGAACCCAACCTGCCCTCGTTCTGGTATCCGCGCGAAGATCCGCAGGCCTATGGACAACTGCTGCTGGCCAGTAAACAAGCCCTGGATCGAGCCGCTCCAGGTCGCCAGCTGGTACTGGGCGGTATGGCCTATTTCAGCCAGATGCCGGACCAGCATGGGCGGTTGATGGTGCAATCACTAGGAAATCTGGGCCTGTTCTCGTTCCCCATCGTGATTGCCTACCACCCGTATTCGCTCGCCCCGGAAGGCGACGACCCGGCGCAACGGGATTTTATTTTGCGTGCCGAGCAAGGCAATCAAGCACTGCGCGCGGCAGGCGTCAAACAGATCTGGGCCGACGAATGGGGCTGGTCCAGCTATGCCGGCCCGGTGGAACAACAACCCATCATCGGCGAACAAGGCCAAGCCGACTATTTGCTACGGCGCCTGGTCTTGATGAGCGCACTGGATTACGACCGCATTTTCCTGTTCGCGCTGAGCGACCTGGATGACCGGGCCACCGCGCGCGACCGCCATTACGGCCTGCTCGACGAACATGCCCAACCGAAACCGGCTTATTACGCGCTTGCGCGCTTCCTGGCCATCACCGGGCCGCGCGTGCAACCGATCGATCCACCGCATCCCGCTACGGCGCCCCCAGGACTGATCAGCGTGGCCTGGCGCCGCGACGACGGTCATCAACTGTGGATGTTCTGGGCCGCGCAGCCCGGCCAGCTCACCCTGCCCGGCATCCGGCTGGCGACGCTGCACGATCCGCTACGTGGCACCCAGCGCCAGCTGCGTGCCAAGCAGGATCCATTGCAGGTGCCGGTTCAAACCTCGCTGCAAATCCTGGAGTGGCCATGAATCCATCGTTGCGAATGCTCTGGGCCCTGCCCTACCTGCCCTGGCCGACCACCAGCGGCGGCAAGCTGCGCCAGTATCACTTGCTGCGCGAACTCGCTGCACGCGGCCATCGCATCACCTTGCTGGCGCAGTCCAAGATACCCCTGGACGATGCCGCACGGCATGCGCTCGAACCCTTGCTGGATCGCTTGATCGTGCTGCCGCGCCGTCCGCTGAAATCCTTCACCACCATGGCCGCCGCCTTGCTGTCGCCATTGCCCTTGCTGGCGACCGTCAACGGTTACGCGGCACCACTGCAGCGGCGCTTCGAGCAACTGCTGGATGAGCGATGGGACATCGTGCAGATCGAACATTCGTACGCGTTGCAACCTTATGCGCGCAGCCTTGAGCAACGCAGGCAACCGTTTCTGCTCAGCGAGCACAATATCGAGTCGCAACTAGGCAACATCACTTACCAGCGCCTGCCCGCTGCACTGCGCCCGCTGGCGCGACTGGATAACTGGCGCTATCGCCGCTGGGAGCAGCGGGCGCTGCACCAGGCACAGCAGGTGATCGCCGTGACCGAAGCGGACGCGACGGCGTTCAGGGCACTGACGCCGCGGCCGGTACGCGTGGCGATCAATGGCGTCGATGTGCAGGCTGCTGCCCACGTGCGGCCTGACGTACACACGCAGCGCATTCTCTACGTGGGTAATTTCGAGTACGCCCCCAACGTGGATGCGGTGGAATGGGCCGTGCAGGAAATCATGCCGCGGGTCTGGGCCACCCGCCCCAAGGCGCTCCTGTGTGTGTGCGGCTACGCCCTGCCGGAACGCTGGCGCAGGCACATGGAAGATCCGCGCATCGAATGGCTGGGCTACGTGAAACGGCTCGATCACGTGCAAGCGCAAGCCAGCGCGTTCCTGGCGCCATTGCGCGACGGCGGCGGCTCGAAGCTCAAAGTGTTGGAAGCGATGGCGGCCGGATTGCCCCTGGTCAGCACGGCCCAGGGTGTTTCAGGATTGAACGTACGGGAGGGCATCCACTACCGGCGCGGTGACCATGCCGCCGCCTTGGCACAGGCCCTGATCGAATTGCTGCAAGCACCAGAGCAGGCCGTGGTACTGGGCGAAGCCGGCCGCCGCTACGTACGCGAGCAGCATGACTGGCGCATTGCCGCCGACCAACTGGAAGCGGCCTATCGGGAGCACACGGCATGCGCGTAGGCCTCGACTACCGTCCGGTGACCGTCGCACCCAGCTCGGGTATCGCAAGGCAGGTATTGGCCTTGGAACGGGCATTGCAGCAGCATGCGGACGATCTTCTGCTTCGGTTCACCGCCGCCCCGCTGCAACATCCGCACCGGCAGTTTGCGCACTGCCCGATCGAGGGCAGCCCCTTGCACGGCCTGCACCGACCGGCCCAACGCCTGCGCTTCGAACACGCATTTCTGCCCGAGGCACTGCGCGCGAAACGCATCCAGCTATACATCGCAACCGCCAACAGCGGACTACCGATCGGTCGCCGGCCAGTTGGAATGCGCCAGGTGCTGATGCTGCACGACGTATTCCAGTTGACGCTTCGCAACCGTCACACGTCGCTGCTGAAGGCAGCACTGTACTGCGCACTGGATCGCGCCGCGATCCGCTATGCGATAGCACGTGCCGATGCGATCTGGGTGCCTTCGCGTTATACCGCCAAGGAAACAACGCGGATGTTTCCGGCACATGCCAGCAAACTGCGTGTTTTGCCGAACGCTGTGGCGCCATTGCCGGACGCGCCTGCGCCGGCCAGCTTCACTGCCACGCTACCCGGACGCTACTGGCTGGTGGTCGGCAGTCGCGAGCCCCGTAAAAACATCGCCTGGTTCTTGCGGGTGTGGCATGCAACGAGCCGCCATCGGCCCAGCTTGCCCCAATTGCTGATCGTCGGTGCCGCCACCGACGTGCCGACCGAGCTACGCCATCTGCCGGGCTTGCATTGGCGCACTGACGTGGACGACGTTGCGCTGGCTCAGCTTTACCGTGGCGCCGAACGCTTATGGCAGCCGTCGTATGCCGAAGGATTTGGTCTGCCGGTGGTGGAAGCATTGAGTTGCGGTACACCGGTGGCCGTGGCGCAAGGCTCGGCGCTGGATGAAGTGACACCGCTTCCGGCTCCACGCTTCGATCCGCACGATGGCGCCGCATTGGCACGGCTGATGATGGCTCTCGATGGTGCTGCACCTGAACTGTCCGCGCAGGCGTGCCGAGCTGCTGCAGCCGCCTACACACCGGCGGCCTATACGCAGCATGTCGGCGAATTGCTCGAGGAGTGGCGTCGATGAATCCGCGCTTCGCACTTGCCGGGCTGTGCGGCCTGCTGTTCGGTGGCTTGCTGTCGATCGCTTCGCCCGGCCAATTCGCCATGGCGATGGCCACGGCTTTCGTGCTGCCGGTCATACTGCGGCAACCCTATCTTGGCCTTGCGCTGTTCGCCTTCACCGCTACCTTCATGCCTTACTCCACGGTTGAGCTCGGTGTGCGCATCACCCTATCGGAGGCGCTGCTGGCGATGGCATGCCTGGGCACCTTGTGGCAATTGTGCATGCATCGATTGCATTGGTCCTGGGGCCCCACCGAAAAGGCCGTGCTATTGCTGATGGTATTCAGCGCACTGCCGTTTGCGGTAGGGCAGCTCACCATCCATACCGATGACAATGGCCTGGTGAACTGGGCGCGTTGGCTGCTGAATCTGTCGACGATCTTCCTGGTGCCCTTGCTGCTGGCCGACGCCGAGCGGCGCGAGCGTCTGATCGTCGTGTTGCTGGCCGGCAGCCTGGCCTTGCTGTTGTTGTCGCTCACGGAGTTTCTGCGCCACCAGAGCACCCAGGACATGATTTCGCTGCTCACCCGCATGCACTACGCGCATACGGATGCCGTGCGAAGCATTTTCACCGTCGAACATGCTCGTCTGGCCACACCATGGGTCCATCCCAACCTGACCGGCGGCGCCCTGGTGTTGTTCGTTCCATTGGGCCTGAGTTTCGCGCTGGTTCGAGAGGGCTGGAAACGCTGGCTGGGTAGCGCCGTAGCGTTGCTTGGCGGCGTGGCCTTGCTGCTCAGCAGTTCGCGCGGCGCCATGCTCAGCCTGGCGGCGGTCCTGATCTGGATGGCTTGCCTGAGGGTCCCGGCGACACGCCAGATCCTTCTCGCTGCCGCGGTGATAGGCGTGGTGTTGGTGCTGTTCTACCCGCCGCTGCATGCGCGCATCGCCACCATGTTCTCCGCCGGCAACGCGAGCACCCAGGTGCGCATGGACGAGTACCGGCGGTTTCCGGAGGCGGTAGCCCGTTATCCGCTGGGCATCGGCTTCAAGGCTGACCCGCCGGTGCCTGGCAGCGGCCTGCTTGGCATTTCCAATCTGTGGCTGAACTATGTCTACAAACTGGGCCTGCTGGGCATGCTGATGTATTGCGCCGTGATCTGGCGGTGGTGGCGCGAATGCCGGCCGCGCGGAGCGATCGACAAGCTCGGACCAGCCAACGGAATTTGGCTGGGCAGCCTGGCAGGCATAGTCGCGGCCCTGCTGACTGGCCTGTTCGATCATTACTACAGCTTCACCGTGGTGTTGGTCGCGCTGTTCTGGCTGATGCTCGGCATCAATCTGCAGGCTGCACGCGAGCTGTATGGCGTGCGGCGTGCGCAGCGCAACCCTTCTCTTCTCCCTTTCACGGCACGGCTACCCGCGAATGAAACATCGCATCTACCACTCCACTGATCTGCCAGCCCGCCTGGGCGAATATGCGCCGCGTCTCAAGGTCGATGAAACCTCGTTGCGCGCTGCCTACGAATGGCTGCTGCAGCATGATGCCGCGTTCGAGGAATCCTCGGCGGACGGCATCAAGGTTTCGATCTGTTCGGTCGACATCGAGACGTGCATCGAACCACCGCTGGCACGCCGCCTGTACGCCCAATTGAAGCATGAGATTCCCACGCAATTGATCCCGCGCTACGGCATCAACTGGCCTACCTTCAAGGATCGTTGGTTGCGAGCGTGGGAGCAGGTCTACAACATCGTCATCAACAAGATTCCTAGCCACAACCTGCGGCTGCTGTGGCTGCGCCTGGGCGGCGCGAAGATCGGCAAGGGCTCCAGTATCTGGCGGAACACCGAGATTCTCGGCGTCAATAATCTGGTCATCGGCGAAGACAGCACGATCGCCTGGCATTGCCAGATCGACGCACGCGCCGGCCTGCGCATCGGTGACCATGTGGCGATTGCTTCGCATGTACTGATCGTCGCCGGCTCGCACGATCTGGGTGCGGCGGAATTCTGGTCGGTGTCCGCGCCGATCGTGATCGAGGACTATGTCTGGGTGGCCAGCCGCGCCCTGATCGGCCATGGTGCACGCCTTGGCCGCGGCTGCGTCATCACCGCCAATACCTTGGTGACCAAGCAAGTACCGCCTTACAAGATCATCGGCGGCAGCGGGGCCAAGGCAATGGGTGAACGCCCGAGCGAACTCCATTACAAGGTCAACGGCAAAGGCCTGTTCACCCTTCTTCATTGAACGCATGTTTGCCGCGACCTTCAAACTTACCCTCGCTACGCTTGCCGGCTTGCTGGCGGGCTTCGCACGCGAATGGCTGCTGGTTGCCGACTGGGGCAGCGGCGCGCGCACGGATGCCTTCCTGATCGCCATGTTCCTGCCTGAAGCGGTGCGCATGGCGCTGGCCGGCGGCCTGGTCGGAGCCGCGGCGTTGCCAATTTACCAACAGCACGCTGCAGCAAAGCGCGTCGCGTGGCTGCGCGGCCAGAACACGCATTTGTTGTTGCTGGGTTTGCTGTTGGCCAGCCTGATCTGCCTGCTCGCCACACCGTTGAGCAGCATGATCGGTCCCGGCCTGCCCCCGGCAGCTCGTGCACAAGCCGCGGAAAGCTTGCGTGTGCTGGCCTGGTGCTTGCCGGGCATCGTGCTGCAAGCGCTGTGGTCAGTGCCGCATCAGGCCACGGCGCGCTTTGTCGTCGCCGGGATGGGCTCGTTGCTCTACAACGTGCTGCCGGTGCTGGTGCTGCTGATGGGCGGCAGGCACGTCCAGGAAAAGCCCTTGTGCCTGGCCTTCGTCGCAGGCAGCCTGCTGATGGCGCTGGCGTTGTTGCCAGGACTGGGCCGCGATGGTTGGCGCCCGTGGCAGTTGCGTATCGAACGCGCCGATAGCGTCGAACTCTATCGTCGTCTGCTGCCGCTATTGGCCAGCAGCGGCGCCAGCCAGGGTTTGATGCTGGTCGAACGCATCGCCGCATCGTTGTTGGGCGCCGGTGTGATCACCGTCGTCAACCTGGCACGCAAACTGGTCAACCTGCCGTTGGTCGCCTTGATGGGGTTGAACCAGGTCTTGTTGAGCCTGCTGGGACGCCACGACCAGAACCAGCGCCGACTGGGGCTATTGCGCCGAGGCCTGGCCGTTTCCACGTTGCTGACCTTGCCGGCCGCGGTGACCTTGATTGGTGCAGCACCCACCTTGGTCGCCTGGTTACTGCCGCACAATCTCGCCGTCGGGCCGCTACCCGGTCTATTGGCGTGGTTTGCAGGCGTCACCGTATTCGGCAGTTGGAACGCCATGCTGGCTCGCTATGGCTATGCGCAAGGCGACACGCGCACTCCGATGCACTGCGAACTCAGTGGCAGCGCACTGAACGCGCTCGCATTGCTGTTGCTGCCGCACTGGCTGGGCCTACCCGGTATTGCACTCTCGGCCCTGCTTGGCGTGCTACTCACCGGCTGGCTGCTGCTGTGGCGCTTGGACCTGCTCAGCCAGATCAACTTGCTGCGCCAATGGTTGGCTTGCGCCGTGCTGCTGGTGACCACGGCGTTGCTCCTGTTTCCCCTGCATGGCATGCCGTGGTTGCAACTGGAATTGGCTGGCTTGATGGCCTTGCTCACCATCTCTGGAACGGCGTGCTGGTTGCGGCCGGGGAGTCTCGCAGCGTCAGAGCGCCAGCGGTGATGAAAAGCGGCTTCCCTCCCACTCGTCCGGGTCGGCGCCAAGTGCCCCGGGTTGTCCTCTCTCCGTCGCGTGCGCGCAACCACATTGCTGCACAGTCTGGCCCTTCTCATCACAGCAAGGGGAGTTTGCGTATGCGTAACCTGCGTAAGTCATGCGTAAGAAAGGTGCTCGCGACGGCCTGTCTGAGCGGCCTGTTCGCCACACCGGCGTTCGCCACCAACAGCGGCAACCTGCTGGTGAACGGCGATGGCGAAGCCGGCACCTGCACCACCGACTGGTCCGCCGTGAATACCGTGCCGGGCTGGACGGTGACGCAAGGCAACCCGTCGACGGTTTGCTATTCGATCGGCAGTTTCAGCACGCCGGGCGGTGCATCACGCGGCAATGCGTTCATTGCCGACGGCCCGTACGGCGACTCCGCGCTGCGCCAGAACGTGGACGTTTCCAGCGCTGCCGGCGCCATCGACGGCGGCAACATCAGCTACACGCTTTCGGGTTGGCTGGGTGGCTATACCGTTTACAACGGGCAAGCCATCGTGACGGCCACCTTTCTCGACGCCAATGGCAATCCGCTGGGCACGCCGGCGCAGTTGGCAGGCGTGAATGCCTCGGCGCGCAATAGCAAGAGCGGCTTTATCGCCAAATCGGCTACCGGCAACGTGCCGGCAGGCACGCGCACGATCTCGGTGCTGCTGCAGTTCAACAATACCTCGGCGTCCTACAACATCGGCTATGCCGACAATCTGTCGCTGACGCTGTCCACACCCCTCGCCGCGCCTAGCCTGCAGGCACCCGTCTCACAGGTACCGGCGTTCGATCACGTCTTCGTGGTGATGATGGAAAACACCAATTACGACCAGGTGATCGGCGACACCACCGATGCTCCCTTCATTAACAGTCTCGCCAACCAAGGCACCCTGCTGGACAACTACAGCGGCGTCTACCACCCCAGCGACGAAAACTATCTGTCGATCGCCGGCGGCGATACCTTCGTGAAGGGCGCGATCTATTTCCCCAACATCAAGGTGACCGCCCAGCACATCGGCGACGAACTCGAAGCGGCCGGTCAATCCTGGAAAGCCTACGAGCAAGGCATGGGCACGCCATGCAACACCAGCAACAACAACGACAGCTACTACGAGCCGGATGACGCGCCGTTCATCAATTTCACCAACATTTCCTCCAACACCACGCGTTGCGCCGCGCATCTGTTCGATACCACGCAGCTGAGCACCGACCTGCAATCGGCCGCCACCACGCCGAACTTTGCCTGGATCGCCGCGGACGACTATTACGACGGCGAAGCTTCCGGCAACGGTTCGGCGCAGAGCCTGCAGGTGCAGAACGGCTGGCTGCAGCAGACCTTGCAGCCGATCTTCAATTCGCCCGTATGGACGCAGCAGCGCTCATTGCTGATCCTTACCTGGGACGAATCCGAAGCTTCCGGCAGCAATCATGTGGCAACCTTCGTACTGGGCTCGCCGGGTACGGTGCAAGCGGGCTACGTCAGCAACGCCAGCTACAACCACTACAGCATTGGCAGCACCATCGAAAGCGCGCTGGGCATCGCACCGCTCACGCACAACGACCAGTACGCGCAGCCGATCAACGATGCTTTCGTCGCGACACAAGCCATCAGTACGCCAAGCCTCAGCAACACCATGCCGAGCGTCAGCCAGGGCACCTATGTGCACTTCGACTACGCCACGCCGGTGAGCCAGCTCAATAGCCAGAACTGGATCGGCATCTACAAGCCGGGCAGCAGCCCCGGCAACAGTGCCTCCACCAGCTGGCAGTACACGCCGAGCGCCAACGGCACGGTGACGTTCGACACCTCCAGCCTTGCTCCAGGTACTTACAACGTGTGGTACCTGTACAACAATGGTTATACCGTGCTGGCAGGACCGGTTACCTTGACCGTGACCAATCCGTAACGGTTGCATCCTCCCCTACGTGTAGTAGGGGAGGATGCTGGATTGCGCGCACTATGCGCGGACATGCCGGCCAGGGCATGCTAAGCGTCCCAGGGATTGGAACCGCCATGCCCACCATCTTCACCCACGCCGCCGTCCCTGCCCTGCTTGGTGCCGCCGCAGGCAAACAACGCATAAGCAGGAGATTGCTTTGTACCGGCGTGATCGCAGCCATGTTGCCGGACGCCGACACGCTGAGTTTCAAGCTCGGTATTCCCTATGCCGATGCGTTCGGGCACCGCGGCGCCATGCATTCACTGCTGTTTGCTGTATGCATTGCCATGCTTGCCGCACTGCTGCATCGCCCGCTGCGCAGTACGGCCACACGCACGTTTGCATTTGTCGGCCTGTCCGCCGTGTCGCATCCCCTGCTGGACATGCTCACCGACGGCGGCCTTGGCGTTGCCATCGCCTGGCCGTTCAGCACCCAGCGCTATTTCTTCCCTTGGCATCCGATCCACGTTTCGCCCATCGGCGTGCATTTTTTCAGCGCGAGAGCCTGGACGGTGATCGCCTCGGAGCTGCTTTGGGTATGGCTGCCCATAAGCGTGATCGCCCTAGTCGTGTGGCGTTGGCGAATAACCCGTAGGCTGGGATGACAATCCCAGAATCGCTTGGGCCTCGAACAGGACAATGCTGGGATTGTCATCCCAGCCTACGCCCCTGATACCGCCTCGGCTCGATGCACCATCACACCGTGCGCCGCGAAAGCCGCACGTACGGCACGGTCCGCCGAGTGCTCCACCACCAGGTGTTGCACACGCGCGAGTTCCGCCACCTGATGGGCGGCCACGGCGCCAAGCTTGTCATCGCTGGCCACCACCACCGTTTCGTCGCTGGCTTCGATCATCGCCCGCTTGAACAGCGACTCCTCGCTGTCGAAACCCCACAGGCCGTGCGCGGCGTCGATGGCGCAGGCGCCGGGAAAGCACAAATCCGCGCGCATCCTTCTCACCTGCTCCACCGCTTGCGCACCGATCGCGCCGCCGATGGACGGGTCGATACGGCCACCGACCAACAGCACTTCGAAACCTTCCCGGTCGAGCAGCAGCTGCGCGATATGCGGCGCATTGGTGATCACGGTGAGCCGCGCATCTACCGGCAACGCTGCCGCGATGGCGGCATTGGTGGTGCCGGCATCGATCAGCAGCGTCTGCCCCGGTTTCGACAGGCTCACGGCTTTGCGTGCAAGCGCCTGCTTGCGCAACGGATGTTCAGTGCGCCGCTGCTTGAGCGGTGTCAACGTGACCGTGGGCAACAATGCCCCGCCGTAAACACGTTTGCACAAGCCTTGTGCCGCCAGTTCGCGTAAATCGCGCCGGATCGAATCCTCGGAGACCTCGAAGGCCTCCGCCAGCTCGGCCGCCACTACGCGTCCTTCACTGCGCAGCCGCGCCAGGATGCGCTGTTGACGCTCCTCGGGCAGCGCATTGCGATCGATGACCGAAACGGGAGGTTTAGCCATGGCCGGCCACCTGCGTCTCGCGTTCAAGCAGGCCCAGTTCTACGAGGTGCACGCGCAACCCGGCCGGCTCGCGGAACCACCAGCCGTGCAGCCCCAAGGCTTCGGCTGCCGCCACATTGCCCTGGGAGTCGTCGATGTACAGCGCAGTGGCAGGGTCGACTGCATAACGTTGCAGCAGGCGTTGATAGATGCGCCGGTCCGGCTTCAGCAGGCGTTCCTCGCCGGACACCACAATGCCTTCGAACCACTGCAGAAAGGGATAAAGCTGCCGCGCAATCGGAAACGTTTCCTGCGACCAGTTGGTGAGCGCCAGCAGGCGCACGCCGCGCGCTTTCAGTTCCGCCAGCAGCGCGACGCTGCCCTCGATCGGGCCGAGCAGGGTTTCTTTCCAGCGCAGGTGATAGGCGTCGATCAGTTCGGCGTACTCGGGAAACTGCGCGCGCAATAGCGCCGTGCCTTCGACCCAGGGACGGCCCTTGTCCTGCTGCTCGTTCCATTCGCCGCTGCACACCTCGCGCAGAAACCATTCCATCTGCGCTTCGTCCTCGATCAATTGACGGTACAGGCGCCGCGGATCCCAGCCGATCAGCACATTGCCAAGATCAAAGACCACTGTATCGATACGTCTGCTCATCACCGCGCTATCCTCGCCGACAAAGCCACCAGCACCAGCAACCCGGCCATTCCAACGAAGGCGGCCGACAGGCTGCTGGCATGCGCCACAAAGCCGATCAGTGCCGGTCCGCTCAGCAGCCCTACATAGCCCAGCGTAGTGGCGGTGGCGATCGCCACCGCCGGCGGCGTGCCGGCCAGGCGCCCGGCCGCGCTGAACATCACCGGCACAATGTTCGACGCGCCCAGGCCGATCAACACGAAGCCGAGCAAGGCAACAGCCGGTACCGGCACACAGGCCACCAGCAGAAAACCCGCCGCGGCAAGGCCCGCGCCCACGCGCATCGCCCACGCCGGGCCATGGCGCGCAATCAGCCGGTCGCCGGAAAAACGCCCTGCTGCCATCGCCACGGAGAAGCATGCGTAGCCGAACCCAGCCGACGCCGGTGCGACGCCGCGTACGTCGCGCAGGAATACCGCGCTCCAGTCCAGCATCGCACCTTCGGCCATGAAGCTGACAAAACACAACAGGCCAAGCAAGCAGGCGCGTGCATGCGGCAGGCCCAGCCGGCTTTTCCGCCCGATATCAACGCTGGCCGAGTTGGCGTCGCCACGCAGGTCATCACGCAACCACAGCACGGTCAACGCCAGTGCGACGGCGATGGCCACCGCGGCAAAGGGCAAAGTCAGTCCAAGCGCCAGCAAAGCGCTCAACAATGCCGCGCCCGACAGGCCACCAACGCTGAACAGGCCATGGAAACCGGACATCAGGCGATCGCCGCTGCGGCGCTCCACTTCGACGGCATACGCGTTCATGGCCACGTTCAGCGCCCCCAGCATCGCGCCGAAATACAGCAAGGTGACCACCAGCATCACCACGCTGGATACCCGCGCAAGCATCGGCAGAGCCAGGCACGTCAGCAGCCCGGCCGCCATGATCATCGTGCGATTGCCCAGCCGATGCGCCAGCAAGCCCACGAACGGCATCGACAGCATCGAGCCGCCGCCGAAGGCCAGCAGGGCACTGCCCAGCTGCGCATCGTCCAGCCCGAGACGAAGCTTGACGTAGGGCACCATCGGCGCCCAGGCCGACATGGCCATGCCGGAAACCAGAAAAATCAGCCGCGTCGCCCGGCGGGCGGCAGGGTGCGAAGCCGTTTGGCTGCCTGCGGCTGCCGCTTCGTGAGTGGTCTTCACTGCTCGATCGTCTTGCTCGCAATGCGAATAAATGTACACAAACGTGCATAATCATGCAATCGTGCGGAAATCGCTTCCTGACACCGCTCGCCGCAAAGCGTCGTCGACGCCGCATGCCATAATGCACGGCCCACTTGGAGCCGCTGCCATCCATGAGCCGTCGCCTACTTGTCACCCACGCCTTGCCCTATGCCAACGGCCCGCTGCACCTGGGCCACATGCTGGGCTACATCCAGACCGACATTTGGGTCCGCGCGCAGCGCATGATGGGTAGCGAGGTGCATTTCGTAGCGGCGGACGATGCGCACGGCACGCCGATCATGCTCGCCGCGGAAAAGGCCGGCGTCTCTCCGGAAGCCTTCATCGAGGGCATCCGCGCCAGCCATGAAGCCGACTTCGCCGGCTTCCATTTCAGCTACGACAACTACTACACCACCCACTCGCAAGAGAACCGCGAGCTGGCCTCGCAGATCTACACGCGCCTGCGCGATGGCGGCTACATCGCCAAGCGTGACATCCAGCAGCTGTTCGATCCGGACAAGCAGATGTTCCTGCCGGACCGCTACATCAAGGGCACTTGCCCCAAGTGCGGCACGCCGGACCAGTACGGCGACAATTGCGAAAACTGCGGTGCCACCTACGCTCCCACCGATCTGATCAATCCCTATTCGGTGGTTTCCGGCGCCACGCCGGTGCTGCGCGATTCGGAGCATTACTTCTTCGAGCTGGGCAAGTTCGAGGCGCTGCTGCGTGACTGGTTCGCAGGCAAGCTCACGCAGGGCAAGCCGGTGGCCAATCCCGGCGTGGTGGCCAAACTGAAGGAGTGGCTGGACGGCGGCCTGAAAGACTGGGACATCTCACGCGATGCGCCCTACTTCGGCTTTCCGATTCCCGACGCGCCGGGCAAGTTCTTCTATGTATGGCTGGACGCGCCGGTCGGCTACCTGGCCAGCTTCAAGCACCTGTGCGACCGCACCGGCCTGAAGTTCGAGGATTTCCTGGCGCCGGACAGCGGCGCGGAAATGCACCACTTCATCGGCAAGGACATCATCAATTTCCATGGCTTGTTCTGGCCGGCAATGCTGCATGGTGCGCAGTTCCGCACGCCCACCGCGCTGCACGTCAACGGCTACCTCACGGTAAACGGCGCAAAGATGTCCAAGTCGCGCGGTACCTTCATCCAGGCGCGCACGTATCTGGATGTCGGCCTGAATCCGGAATTCCTGCGCTACTACTTCGCCACCATGCTCAACGATGCGCCGGTGGACGTGGACCTGGACCTGAAGGCGTTCGAGGAGCGCGTCAATTCGCACCTGATCGGCAAATGGGTGAACATCGCCAGCCGCACCGCGGGTTTCGTGCACAAATTCTTCGACGGACGCCTGGCCGCCGGCTTCTCGGACGAACAGAACGAGCTGTGGCGCGCGCTGCTTTCGCATTACGAAGAAGTGCCCAAGCTGTATGAAAGCGGCGAATTCGCCGAGGTGATGCGCAAGTTCGTGCTGATGGCCGACCTGGTCAATGGCCACATCGCCATCAAGGCGCCATGGGTGATGGCGAAGGACGAAGCGCAGCGCAATGAGCTGCACCAGGTCTGCTCGTTTGCGCTGGCCGCCTTCCGCCTGCTTGGCGGCCTGCTCAAGCCGGTGCTGCCGGTTACGGTGGCTGCAGCGGAGAAATTCCTCGACGCACCCATCGTGCAATTCGATGCAGCCTGCGCCACCTTGCACAACCACACTATCCAAGCCTTCGAGCCGTTGCTGTCGCGCATCGATGTCAAGCTGATCGAAGCGATGATCGAAGCCTCGAAGGAATCGCTGGGTTCCGCGCCGGAACCCGCCGCAACCAAGCCACCTGCCAAGAAAGACCGCCAGCCCATGACCGAAGCCACCGCCACTACCCAAGAATCCAACGTCATCAGCATCGACGATTTCGCCAAGCTCGACCTGCGCGTCGGCAAGGTGCTGGCATGCGAATTCGTGGACGGCTCGGACAAGCTGCTACGTTTCGAACTGGATGCCGGCCCACTCGGCAAGCGCCAGATCTTCTCCGGCATTCGTGCCGCCTACGGCGAGCCGGAAAAGCTGGTGGGCCGCAATGTGGTATTCATCGCCAACCTGGCGCCGCGCAAGATGCGCTTCGGCCTGTCCGAAGGGATGATTCTTTCGGCCGGCGATGGCGGCAGCGACCTGTTTCTGCTGGATGCGGATCAGGGGGCGAAGCCGGGAGCGACAGTGCGCTGAGCAAGCCCGAGCACCCCATCCTCATTCCGGCGCAGGCCGGAATGAGGATACGGCAAGACAACACATTGCCTGGAATATGACTACCCTCGCCGACCGCATCGATGCCCTGCTGCCGCAAACGCAATGCGAACAATGCGGCTACCACGGCTGCCGCCCGTATGCGGAGGCAGTGGCCAAAGGCGAAGCTGAGATCAACCAATGTCCACCCGGCGGCAGCGAAGGCATCGCCAAGCTCGCTGCCCTGCTCGGCCGTGCACCGCTGCCGCTGAACCCGGAAAATGGTGTCGAAAAACCCCGCACGCTGGCGCGCATCGTCGAGGCCGATTGCATCGGCTGCACCAAATGCATCCAGGCCTGTCCTGTCGATGCCATCGTCGGCGCCAACAAGCTGATGCATACGGTGCTCGCTGACGATTGCACCGGCTGCGAACGCTGCGTGCCAGCCTGTCCGGTCGATTGCATCGTGCTTGAGCCTATGCCGCTCGCACAAGCGAATGATCCCGCCCATGCCGATGCGGCACGCACGCACTTTCAACGCCACGAAGCACGCTTGTCGGCGCAGCTCGCGCAGCGTGAAGCGGAACTTGCTGCACGCAAGGCCGAGGTGCACCGTGCCAGCCAGAATGTGCTCGACGCGCTCGCCCGTGCCAAGGCGAAAAAACAGGAGCCCAAGCAGTGAAGAAAACGGATGCGGTCGAACTGTTCACCCGCCTGCGCGAACTCAATCCGCATCCCACCACCGAGCTGGCCTACACCACGCCGTTCGAATTGCTGGTTGCGGTAGTGCTGTCCGCGCAAGCCACCGACGTAGGCGTCAACAAGGCCACGCGCAAGCTTTTTCCGGTGGCCAACACGCCGCAAGCCATCCTCGACCTGGGCGAGGAAGAGCTAAAGCGCTATATCAACACCATTGGCCTGTACAACGCCAAGGCCAAGAACGTCATCGCGCTGTGCCAGATCCTGGTGGAGCAATACGAAAGCAAGGTGCCCGACCATCGCGAAGCGCTCGAAGCGCTGCCGGGCGTAGGGCGTAAGACCGCCAACGTGGTACTCAACACCGCATTCGGTCATCACACCATCGCCGTCGACACGCATATCTTCCGCGTCGCCAATCGCACCGGACTGGCGCCGGGCAAGGATGTACGCGCGGTGGAAGACAAGCTGGAAAAAGTAGTGCCGAAGGAATTCAAACAGGATGCCCACCACTGGCTGATCCTGCACGGGCGCTATGTATGCAAGGCGCGCAAGCCCGGTTGTCCGCAATGCGTGATCCGGGACTTGTGCCGATACAAGGACAAGACCCCTGCGGCTTGATCCACCTCCCGGCCCGGAAGCAAGCTTTTGCCTGTCGCGCCCAACATCGCCGCACGTGTTGTACGCTGATACGCGACAACGAAGAGCTCGACAAAGGCCACAGCGTGCCCGCCAAACCTACCCGTAACCGCAAGGCGAGTGCCGCAGAACACCCCGGCCGTATGCAGATGGCCGACATCGCCCGCCTGGCCGGCGTATCCACCTCCACCGTGTCGCGCGCCCTCAAGGGCAGCAAGCTGGTGAACGATGAGACGCGGCAGCGCATCGAGCAGATCGCCAGCCAGTTCCATTACACCGTCAACCAGCTCGCGATGAGCTTGCGTTCCGGCACCAACCGAACCATTGCGGTGGTGGTTCCGTATGAGAAGGATCGCCGGCAGAATTTTACCGACCCGTTCCTGCACGGCATGATCGGCGCCCTGGCAGACGTGCTGACCGAACGCGATTACGAAATGCTGCTGGTGCGCATGGAAGCCGGGCAGTTGCCCAGCATCGGTAGCCTCGTCGATGCCGGGCGCACGGCGGGTATCATCCTGATCGGCCAATGGCATCACCATGATCAGCTCAACACGATAGCGGACCGCCATTTGCCGCTGGTGGTGTGGGGCGCGCAGTTGCCGCAACAGCGCTACCACTGCGTGGGCGGACAAAACACGGTCGGCGGGCGCCTGGCCGGCGAACATCTGCTCGGCCAAGGCTGCCGCAGCATCGCTTTTCTCGGCGACCGCGATCTGCCTGAAGTAGAACAGCGCTATCGCGGATTCACCGCCGCGCTACGCAAGCACGGCGTCAAGCACGATCCCGCCTTGCGCAAGGACATTCCCTTTCTCGCGCCCGATGCGCGACGCGCCACGCTGGAATGGATCGACCATGGCGTCGTGCCGGACGGCCTGTTCGCGGCCAGCGACCTGCTCGCCATGGCGGCAATCGGCGCCTTGCGCGAACGTGGGCTCGATGTACCCAAGGACGTGCTGGTGGTCGGCTACGACGACGTGGATTTCGCCGCACACTTCCATCCCTCGCTCACTACCGTTCGCCAGCCGGTCCAGCTGGGCGCGGAAGCTATGGTCGATACCCTGCTTGACCTGCTTGGGCAGACGCCGGCCGCGCATGCGCCCGAACTGCCGACCCAGTTGATCGTTCGCGAGAGCAGCCAGCGCGCCTGAGCCGTAGCTTGGGGCGCCAACCTTAAAGCTCATTGCAATCGATCGCAGCTTGACTGCCACCAATATCCTACTTTTAGCTAGTTTCTCTTGCAATTTTATGTTGCATCGCAAATTGCAATCGATTGCAAAAGGCGAAAAATGGCCACACTGCCGTCACCGGCAGCACGGCGCGGGGACGTTCCGTGCCAATGGGTCGGGGATGCCGAACGTGGCCAAGCCGTCATTCCAAGGCCGCGCGAGCCGCCCTGCGCAAAAATTTTGGGGAGAAAGCACATGCATCCGTTGTCCACCTTCCGCAGGAACACGCTAACGGCAGCCGTAGCACTCATTTGCGCGGCATCGTTCCAAGCCATGGCCGGCACCACCGATCCTGGCTCGCCGCAAGCCGCCGCCTCGACAGCAGCGAACGCGCAGGCAACCAGCAGCGATGCATCCAACCAGGACAATGGCAAGAAAAAGAACGTAGTGAACCTGCAGCAGACGGTCGTGACCGCCTCGCCGCTGCCGGCCACCGAAATGAACTCCAGCATTTCGGTCAGCACGGTCGACGGCGGACAGATCCAGACCAGCGGCGTGCAGAATGCGGCAGACCTGCTGCGCACCATCCCCGGCATCCGCTCCGAATCGTCCGGCGGCGCCGGCAATGCGAACGTATCCGTGCGCGGCTTGCCGGTCGCCTCCGGCGGCAGCAAGTTCGTGCAATTCCAGGTGGACGGCATGCCGGTGCTGGAATTCGGCGATACCGCCTTCGCCACGCCCGACACCTTTCTGCGCACCGACTACAACATCGACCATGTGGAAGCGGTACGCGGTGGTTCCTCGTCCGTTTTCGCCAGCAATGCACCGGGCGCCATCATCAACTTCATCACCAAGGACGGCAGCTCGCAAGGCGGCAATATCGGTCTCACCGTAGGGTTGGGGCAGTACGATGCGCAGCGCCTGGATTTCGACTACGGTGGCCCGCTAACGGCTTCCACCCGCTATCACTTCGGGGGTTTCATCCAGCGCGGCAACGGCCAGAAGAACACCGATTACACCTCTTCGTCCGGCGGCCAGCTGATGGGCAACCTTACGCACGATATCGATGGCGGCTTCCTGCGCCTGAACCTGCAATTCACCGATACCTACGATCCGGTCTATTTGCCGGTGCCGGTCATGATCGCCGGCAGCAACAGCGACCCGCACGTCAGTTCCATTCCGGGCTTCAACATTCAGAACGGTGTACTGCAATCGCCCTATTTCACCAGCGACACCGCGCTGAACGCGCAAGGCCAGACGATTCACACCAATATTCGCGACGGCTATCACACGCGCGTCAATGCCATCGGCGGCGAAGGCAAATTCTCCCTCGGCGACGATTGGACCCTGCATGAGCAGTTCCGTGCCGCGGAGAATTACGGCAGCTTCGTCGGCCCCTATCCGGCTTCGGTCGGGACAGCATCCAGCCTCGCCCAAAGCATCGGAGGCACCGGCGCTACCCTAGCCTATGCCACCGGTCCGCAGGCCGGACAGAAGATCGCCAATCCGGCTGCGCTGGCCGGCAACGGGCTCGCCTCTGAAACCCATCTGTTCAACGTGAGCTTGCCCAATATGGACAATTTCACCAACAACCTCAGCCTGTCGCGTGCCTTCGACACGGGCTTCGGCAAGGCTACGCTGCAGCTGGGCTACTATCACTCGCAGCAGAACGTGGTGCAGGACTGGCATTGGAATACCTATCTGCAGACGGTGCAAGGCAAGGATTCCGCACTGCTCGATGTCTACAGTGCCAGTGGCCAGCTTGAGACCCAAAACGGCTTGGTGGCTTATGGCGAACCGCTATGGGGCAACTGCTGCAACCGGTATTACAACGCCAAGTACATGATGGATGCACCGTTCGTGTCCATGACCTGGGAAACCGGTCCGTGGCGCTTCGACGGCGGGCTGCGCTTCGACCGCATCAACGGCAGCGGCTACTACAGCGGAGCCACCCAGACCGCCACGGTCGATGTCGATCGCAACGGCGTGATCAGCGTGCCCGAACAAAGCGTACCGGTGTACACCGGCGCCACCTCGCCGATCCACTACAGCAAGTCGCACCTGGAGTATTCGTTCGGCGCCAACTACAGCATCGATTCGAACCTGGCCGTGTTCCTGCGGGCCAGCAGCGGCGCGCGTTTCAATTCCGACCGCCTGCTGTTCGGTGGCGGCATTCTCGCCGACGGCAGCGTGCCGCAAGGCGTTGGCGTCAACGTAGTGAAACAGTACGAAGGCGGTGTGAAATGGAACACGACGCATACCAGCTTGTTCGTCACCGGCTTCATGGCCAACACGCAAGAGCAGAACGAGGACATCACCTCGACCCTTCAGCCATTCATCAGCCGGCAGTACCACGCGCGTGGCGTAGAGTTCGAGGGCTCGTTCAACTACGGGCACTTCTCGCTGGCCGGCGGCATGACCTATACGCACTCGCGCATCGTCTCCGATGCGATCACGCCGGCCGACGTGGGCAACGTGCCGCAACGCCAGGCAAACTGGGTGTATCAGTTCAGCCCAAGCTACAGCTGGCGCGCATTCAACGTGGGCGCCACCGTCATCGGCACCACGAAATCCTATGCCTCCAACCCGAACGGACTAGTGATGCCGGGCTATACGCAAGTGAACACCTACATCAGCTACGACATCAACGACCGCATGACCGCATCGCTTAGCGTGAACAATCTGTTCAACGCCATCGGCCTGACCGAGATCGACGCCAGCCCGGCAACCGTAACGACCAGCGGCATCAATACCGCGCGTTCGATCCTGGGCCGCACCATCTATATCAATTGGCAGTACCACCTGTGAACCAAGCGGACGTTTCGGCCCCTTCCATGGATGTCTCCCTGCTGTCGCGAGCATGCGACCGCTTTCTGGCCGGCGCCGATGTGGCGAGGCAAAGCGAGGCCATGATCCGGTTCGACCGGCATGGCACCCAGCTGCTGCAGCGGCTTTCCAGGCTTTACGGCAGGCAGCCGGGATTCGAGCCATGGTTGCTGTCGCTGTTCACGACCTTGGGCACGTTCGCACGTGCGCGGTCCAACGAGTTGCGCGAACTGGATCGCCGGCGCGAGCAAAACCCCGACTGGTTCATCGACGACAAACGGGTCGGTTATTGCGCCTATGTCGATCGTTTCGGCAGCGATCTCAACGGCGTTGCAGAACGTGTGGGCTACCTGGAAAGCTTAGGTATAGGCTACCTGCACCTGCTGCCGTTTCTGCGCGCACGCAGCGGCGACAGCGACGGCGGCTTTGCGGTAGCCAGCTTCGATGAAGTGGAACCCGCGCTGGGCAGCATGGACGACTTGGAGCGCCTGGCTGCACGATTGCGCAAGGGGCGCATCAGCCTGTGCGCAGACCTGGTGCTCAATCACGTCGCCGATCAGCACGAATGGGCCGTGGCCGCGATGCGTGGTGACCAGCACTATCGTGCCTATTTCCACTTGTTCCCCGATCGCCGGCTGCCCGATCGCTACGAACAAACGGTGGCGCAGATTTTCCCGCAGACTGCGCCAGGCAACTTCAGCTATGTCGACGCACTCCAAAGCTGGGTGTGGACCACGTTCTATCCCTATCAGTGGGACCTGAACTACGCCCATCCGCCTGTCTTTGCCTCCATCGCGAGCGCGCTGCTGCAACTGGCCAATCGCGGGGTAGAAGTGTTCCGGCTGGATTCGGCGCCGTTCCTATGGAAACGCGAAGGCACTTCCTGCATGAATCAGCCGGAGGTGCACCAGATCCTGGGGGCGCTGCGCGCCATGATCGACCTGGTTGCACCGGGCGTCTTGCTCAAGGCCGAAGCGATCGTTGCGTCAACCGAGCTGCTGCCCTACCTGGGCGTGGGCGAAGCGCTGGGCCGCGAATGCCACCTGGCCTATCACAGCGGCCTGATGGCGGCGAGCTGGGTGGCTTTGAGCGAAGGGCGCACCGAACTGCTGCAGCAACTTCTAGACAGCACACCTGCCCTGCCCGCACACACCGGCTGGATGACGTACGTGCGCTGTCATGACGACATCGTTTGGGGCGTGCTGCGCTCCGATGTCGAAACAGCGGGTACTGACTTCATCCAGCGCATCGGCGCCGCTGCCGCCTTTCTGGAAGGGCGCCGTCCCGGCAGCTTCGGCCACGGCACTGCCTTTCAATCTGCCGGCAGCAATGCGGTACATGGCACCAATGGTATGACGTCGGCGCTCGTCGGTCTCGATTCCGTCGCTGGCGACGATGCTTTACGCCGATTGGCCCTGATGTACGGGCTGGCGTTTGTGGCAGGCACGGTCCCCCTGCTCTATATGGGCGACGAGTTGGCCCAATCCGGCAACGAAGCGGAACAAGATGCCGCGTTGATCGCGCTTGATGGTCGCTGGTTGCAGCGTCCTCGCCTGGATCTGGCACGCCTGAAGCAACAATCCGATGCCGACACGCTTGCCGGCAAGGCCCATGCGGTGATCAAGGCGTTGATCGCTGCCCGCCGCGACCCGGCATTTGCTGCGCGCGCGGCGGCCAAGACGCTGGCATCCGATAACGACGCCGTATTGGCGATCCGGCGTGGCGAACGGTTGGTCGCAGCGTTTAACTTCAGCGGAAGGCCACAGCACGTCGACTGGAACCGGTTGAATGCCGGTGACGGCTGGACAACGCTGCTGCAGACCGCCGACGATGCCTCCACCGGCGTCGAGCTGCTGCCGGCATGGGCGATGGTATGGCGGAAGAAAACGTGACGGGCATGCATTCGGCGACGCAGACCGACGGCATGGACGGCAAAGCGCCGGCCATACGCAAACCGCGCCTGACGTTCTGGCAGATCCTCAATATGAACGTCGGTTTCTTCGGCATCCAGTTCAGCTTTGGCCTGCAACAAAGCAATATGAGCCCCATCTACAAGTACCTGGGGGCGCATGACGCCAGTCTGCCGTACCTTTGGCTCGCAGGCCCGATTACCGGCTTGATCGTGCAGCCCTTGATCGGTGCCATGAGCGATCGCACCGTTACTCGCTTCGGCCGCCGCACGCCGTACTTCCTGATCGGCGCGTTGATCTGCAGCATGTGTCTGCTCGCCATGCCATTGAGCCCGGCACTGTGGATCGCGGCCAGCCTGTTGTGGATACTGGACGCCGCCAACAACATCACGATGGAACCCTATCGCGCGTTCGTCGGTGATCGTCTGGATGCTTCCCAGCACGCGGTGGGCTACCTGGCGCAAAGCGCGTTCACCGGCTTGTCGCAGACGCTGGCTTACCTCACGCCATCGATCTTGGTCGGCTTGGGCATGCAAGCCAGTGCCACCAACAGCCACGGCATTCCGGATGTAGTGCTGATCGCTTTCATCATCGGCGCCATCTGCTCGATCACCAGCGTCGCATGGTCTGCCTGGACTACACCGGAACTGCCGCTGTCGGAGCAGGAACGGGAACGCATGCGCCATGCGCCACACAGCCCAGGCGCAACTTTGGCGGAAATCGTCGACGCGATTCGCGACATGCCTGCCACCATGCGCCAGCTTGCGCTGATGATGCTGTTCCAGTGGTACGCGATGTTCTGCTACTGGGAATACATCACGCTTTCCATCACCCGCTCGCTTTACGGAACCACCGTATCGGGTTCTCCCGCCTTCACGCAATCGGCGCTGATCAGCGGACAGATGGGTGGCTTCTACAACTTCGTAGCAATGCTGTCAGCCTTCGCTATGATGCCGCTGGCACGCCGCATCGGCGCCAAGCCCATCCATGTCGTGTGCCTGCTTTGTGGTGGTGTCGGCATGCTGCTGCTACCAGGCATCCATGTGCGTTCCATGCTGTTTGCGCCGATGATCGGCATTGGCCTCGCGTGGGCGAGCATGATGGGCAACCCCTACGCAATGCTTGCCAGCAGCATTCCTCCGCAACGCGCCGGCGTGTACATGGGTTTGTTCAACGTGTTCATCGTGCTACCCATGCTGCTGCAGATTCTTAGCGTGCCATTGATTTACGAAAACGTGCTGGCCGGCAATCCGGAAAATGTGATCCGGCTTGCCGGCGGCATGTTGTTGGTTGCAGCGCTCCTGACGCTAAGAGTGAAAGTACATAGACTGGGATGAAGCCCCTTTTCCGCAGGAAAAGGGGCTGTCGCTCAGGCTGCCCGACGCAAGCCCTCCACGCGCTTGTGTAGCGCCTTCCAATCGACCACCAGCTCGCAGCCGCGCGCTTTGGCATTACTTTCCCATTCGGTCAGCACTTCCAGGCAGGCCTGGTCCACGTGGCGAAGGCGTTCAACGTCCAGCATTACACGAGTGTTCGCAGGCACTTGCTCCAACGTGCGCGTCAAAGCCGGCACCTTGAAGAAAGTCGCCGAACCGTCCAGTTCCAGCCTGAGCATGCCCGGCTCTTCGTGGTCCGTCAGCCCCATCCGTAGCCGCGAGGATTGCAGCGCGAGCTTGAGCACCGACAGCGCAAAGCCCACCAGCACGCCGGTCAGCAGGTCGGTCGCGACGATGGCCAGCGCGGTGACTACATACACCACGAAGTTGCCACGGCCATATTTCGCCAGTGATTTCATCTGCTTGAGGTTGACCATCTTGATGCCGGTGAACACCAGGATACCGGCCAGGCATGCCACCGGTGTGGCGCGGATCAGCCACGGCAACAGCATCGCGAACACCAGCAACCAGCCGCCGTGCAGAATCGCCGCCATCCGCGTAGCGGAACCGGCCTGCACGTTGGCGGCGCTGCGCACGATCACGCCCGTCATCGGCAAGGCACCCAACAAGCCGCACAGCATATTGCCCACGCCTTGCGCAGTCAGCTCGCGGTTGTAGTTGGTACGCGCACCGTTATGCATGCGGTCCACCGCCGCCGCCGAGAGCAGCGTCTCTGCACTGGCAATCAGCGCGAAAGTGAGAGCAGCCACCAACAGTGACGGTTGCGCCAACGAAGCGAGACCGCTGAAGGTCGGCAGTTCCACCGCGGCGAATAGATTCGCCGGGATATTCACCTTCCTCACCGCGGTGCCCGACAGTGTGACAGCGGCAGTAATGGTCACCACGGCCAGCAACGCGCCAGGCACGAAGCGCAAGGCGTGCGGGCGCAGCTTCTCCCAGCCCAGCATGATGACAATGGTCGACAGGCCGACGATGAGCGCCGACACGCTGCCGACTTCGCCCTTGAAGGCACTGGCCAATGCATCCGGCCAGGCAGCGAAGTTCTCCAGACCACGCGCCTTGGGCATGGCATCGATCAGCACGTGCATCTGCGAAGCCACGATCAGGATGCCAATGCCCGACAACATGCCTGCCACCACCGCCGGCGAGATCATGCGGAACCACACGCCCACCCTGCTCGCTCCGGCGATGATCTGGACCAGCCCGGCCAGCAACACCACCGGTCCCAATGCCGCCACGCCATGTTCGCGCACCAGTTCGAACACCAGCACCGCCAGGCCCGCCGCAGGGCCACTTACCTGCAAGGGCGAGCCGGCCATGACACCGACCACGAGGCCGCCGACGATGCCGGTGATCAAGCCCGCCGCAGGCGGCATGCCCGAAGCGATGGCGATACCCATGCACAACGGCAACGCCACCAGGAACACCACGATCGAACCGAGCAGATCACGTCCGAAAAGTCCTTGTGAAAAATACGATCGCATGATCCGCTCCTCAGGTGCCGGTGGCAGCAAAGCGCACGTGTGGGGTCGCATCGGGCAGCTTGCCGGTAGAAGGATCTAGCCGCACGAAGCAGCCGAGTTCCGCATCGAATGCGTCGATCTCCGCATGGGCAATGTCGTAGACCCAACCATGAATGCTCAGATCGCCACGCGCCATGGCTGCAGCCACCACCGGCAGGGTGCGCAGATGTTCAAGCTGGCCGACCACGTTTTCGCGCGTCAGGCAGGCCAGCGTTTCGTGTTCGGACAAGCCATGACTGTTCTGCGCAACCACATACCTGGCTACGTCGCCATGCTTCATCCACGCTACGACCGATGGCATGTCCTTCACCAGTGCGGGGTTTTGCAGCGCCTTCATTGCGCCACAATCGGAATGACCGCAAATCACGATGTGCCTGACCTCGAGGACGCGTACGGCGTACTCGATGGCAGCCACCACGCCGCTCACATGCTGTGCATACGGCGGCACAATGTTGCCGATATTGCGGTAGACGAACAGCTCGCCCGGCTGCGCGTTGAAGATCATCTCGGGCATCACACGCGAATCGGCGCAGGTAATGAACAGGGTGCTGGGGCTCTGGCCTGAGGCCAGCTGCTTGAACAGCTCGCGCTGCTCGGGGAAAACTTCCTGGCGGAAGTACTGGAAACCGTCGATCAGACGTTGCATGGGGAATATCTCCACTAGACGCTTGCATAGCCGCGGCGACCGCGCTGGATGCAAAGGGATACCGCGACAGCCACACGCGCCTACGCGCGAGCAAGCGCTGCCGAAGCAAAGAAAAGTTCAGGGAACTAGCAGCGGCAGGAACGCCGCTGGATGACGTCAGGCGGCGCGTGGTGGCCGCAGCGGGCCGGCAGTGGGCGCAGGCCGCAAGGATGGAGCGATGTCTACCGGAACGCCGGAGCGCACCGGGACCAGCGCGACGTGCACGAGCGCTGGCGAAACCAGCTCGTCGTCTACGCCGCTATCGTCTTCGAACTGGCCGTTGTTGTAGTCGTTGGAGGAATCGTGACCCGCTTCCGCCACGGATTCGTCATCACCCACAACTGCCATGGCCGATGCATGCGCAGTCTGTGTGCAAAGGCTATGGCGTGGCTGCACGCCAAACACTTTGCTCGTGCTCGCCAGCAACAGCAGGGCGAGCGCGCAAAGCGTCAGCAGCAACGAACGATGGCGGTTGAACGACAACATGCTGGGAAAAGTATCGGATTGGTCCCAGGCACTGCAAGCGCGTAGATAAATGCAAATTCATGCATCTGAACAAGTCATGCCGGCTCATTCACTCACGCATGCCGCGCACGCGCAAAAAAGCAAAACGGCGGGACATGCCCGCCGTTTTTCCATCCTTGGGTAGAACTCCCTTCCGATAAACGATTAGAACGGATAGTAACGGAAGCTGGTGAAGAACATGTTGTCCGAAGCGGACGGAGCGTGGCCCGCTGCGTCGGTGAACAGCTGACGCGAGAGATGCGAGAACTGCGTACCGAACTGCACGCGGCCGAACTTGCCCTGGTAGAACTTCCAGAAGAAGCCGAACGATTCTTCCTTGACGCTGCGGTTCTGGCCCGTGCAACCGGTGGCCGCACCATACACGCCGCAGTTGGCGTTGTTGTAGCCGAGAGCGCCGGCGCCATAGCCGAGCGGCAAGCCGTTCACGCCGACCGTCTGGTAGCTGTCCTGCTGCTCGCGGCCACCTTCGACGTACAAATCCAAAGCGTCGGATGCATGCCAGGTCAGCGTGCCGAGCACCATGTTTTCCTTCAGCGGATGCGGAGCGCCGCTGGTCGTGTAGGTAATGTCGTTCAGACCAGAGGTGCCATAACGGCCAATGCCCTTGCCGCTCATGCCCGAAAGCTGGAAGTCCACGACCTTCGGCAGCACCGGCAACAGCACGCCGAAACCGAAGCCGCCGCCGTGCGCGGTCTGGTTGGTGGTGGCGCCCGGACCACCGTTGGCAGCGGTCGGCGTGACGCGGGTGGTGAATTCGCGCGAGATGCCGAACACTTCGTAGTGGCCCCAACCCGGGTCAGCCGCGAACTTCACGAGGATGTCCGGGATCTGGTTGAGCGACACCGAGTTCAGGGTGTCATACAGAGAACCGGCGCCGACCGTGGCGGTCGTCGTCGCATAGCCCTTGGTGCCCGGACCGGCGGTGCCGCCGATGCCCGCGGTCTGCGGATTTTCCACCGACACGCCCAACCACCACTTCTTGTCCCAATCCTTCACGAAGCGCAACTGCGTTTGGCGAGCCCAGTTGAAACCCGCGCCGTACTGCGCGTCGATCGTCGGCGGCAGCACTTCCTTGCCGGCGGTGATGCCCGCGCTGTCGAGCGTCATCAACGACCACGCCTGACCGGCCAGCAGGTGCATGCCGTAGTCGTTCCAGTCGACGTTGGCCCACAACTGACGGATACGCATGTTGAACGAGTTGCTCTCGTTCATGTTCGCCGTCTGGGCGCCACCGAGGAAGTCCGTCTCGTAGTAGCCCGTCACGTGGGTCGTATCGTTGATGTCGCCTTCGGCCTTGATCGACAGGCGGCTCTGGCGCGCGCTGTACACGAACTGGTTGTTCTTGGCGTTGGTGACCGGATAGGTCGTGGTGGCGCCGCTGCTCGTATTGATCGGCGCGGTGCTCGTACCACCGTTGAACGGAATGGCGGTGAACTTGGTCGAGATGTCATCGGCGGTGTCGCGCGAACGGTAGGCCGATTCAGCCGCCAGGAAGCCGCCGAAGGTCCACTTCACACCACCGGTGCCACCGAGGATGTCGCCCTTATGCTCGGTAGTGGCGGCCACCACCTGCTTCTGCGTGGCCTGTACCTGAGCCTGCGTAGCCTGCACGGATTGAGCGGTCTCAACCTGAGCCTGCTGCTGCGCCTGCTGCTGCGATTCCAGGTCTTGAACCTTCTGCTCCAGTGCCGCGATCTCGGCCTTCATCTGCGACAGTTCGGCGGCGCTGACGGTCACCTTCTTGTTCGATGTCTGAGCCGACACAGTCGCCGTAACGCTGGTCAAGCCCAAACCGGCAGCGATGGCCACCGTGAGCATCTTGGAACGCATGTTGTTATCTCCGCTAGATCAAATGAAACCGCGCGGCATCACAGTCCTTCCCCTGGAGCGGCCTGCGGGCTGGGCGCATCATCGAGCGGCAGCTTTACCGTTAGATGGATGTTATGTGACAAAACGAAGACAAACCGTACGGTCCGTCATCTGTGGCGGACGGATTCTTCGGCATGGCCGAACGAGTACCGGTGGGCTGGGATGACAATCCCAGCATCATGAAGCCGCGCGCACAGCCGGGATGGGCATGCCAGTGCCGACGGCAAACGGCAGCGCCACCAGCCGGCTGATATGCTTACTGAATGGAGCTACTCAATAACAGTTTGGCGGCCCGTATGGCCGAGCGTTTCCGCGGCTTCCTGCCGGTTATCGTGGACGTAGAAACCGGCGGCTTCGACGCCGAGCGTGACGCCTTGCTGGAAATCGCTGCCGTCACCGTGGGCATGGATCAGGAGGGCAAACTGTACCCTCACCCGGCGGTGTCCACCCATGTCGAACCCTTTCCCGGCGCGAACATCGACCCACGCGCGCTGGAGATCACCGGCATCGACCCGGACAATCCTTTACGCGCCGCCTTGAATGAGCGGGCCGCGTTGGACCATATCTTTCAAGCGGTACGCGCAGCCGTGCGCGCCAACGAATGCCAGCGCGCCATCCTGGTAGGGCATAACGCCGCATTCGACCTCGGATTCCTCAACGCCGCCGTGCGTCGCGTCGGTCACAAGCGCAACCCGTTCCATCCTTTCAGCTGTTTCGACACCGCCACCTTGAGCGGCCTGATGTACGGGCAGACCGTGCTGAGCAAGGCCGTGATTGCCGCTGGCTACAGTTTCGATTCCAGTGAGGCGCATTCGGCGGTGTACGACGCCGAGCGCACAGCCCTGCTGTTCTGCCGGATCGTGAACCGGCTGCACTCGTTGCAGGTGCTGGAGCTGGAGCGGGTAGGCACGGCGTTGCCGTAGCTCAGCGCCTGCTAATCCGGAACTGGCGTAGCGAGGGTTACGCCCGGTTTCTCGCAAGATTTTACGCTTGTCATCAAGTTGACACATTCATCACATCTCATTGCAACACCTAACCTCTGCAATAGGCGGGTCGTAGGTATTACTTTGCCACTGCCCTCCAAGGAGCCACTGTGTTGACCTCTCTGAAACTTCCGTCTCGCCTCGGCACGCTCGCCTTCGCGGTTGCCGCGTCCCTGCTTGGCACGACGGCCCAGGCCACCGACATCACCGGTGCGGGCTCCAGCTTCGTCTATCCCGTGATCTCCAAGTGGTCCGCCTCGTATGCGGAGAAGACCGGCAATCACATCAACTATCAGTCGATCGGCTCGGGCGGCGGCATCGCGCAGATCAAGGCCGGCACGGTGGACTTCGGTGCGTCCGACATGCCGTTGAAGGCCGAAGACCTGGCCAAGTTCGGCCTGGGTCAGTTCCCTGACGTGATCGGCGGCATCGTGCCGGCGTTCAACGTAGCCGGCGTTGCGCCGGGCGCACTGGTGCTGGACGGCCCGACCCTGTCGGAGATCTATCTGGGCAAGATCACCACCTGGAACGATCCGGCCATCGCCAAGCTCAACCCCGGCCTGCACCTGCCGAGCGCCAAGATTTTCGTGGTGCATCGTTCGGATGGCTCGGGCACGACCTTCAACTTCACCGACTACCTCTCCAAGGTGAGCGCGGACTGGAAGGCGAAGGTGGGTGAAGGCACCGCCGTGCAGTGGCCGACCGGTATCGGCGGCAAGGGCAACGAGGGCGTGTCCGCTTACATCAAGCAGATCCCCAACTCGCTCGGCTACGTGGAATACGCCTATGCCAAGCAGAACAAGCTCGGCTACGCGAAGATGAAGAATGCCGCCGGCAGCGTGGTCGAGCCGACCATCGCCAGCTTCCAGGCCGCCGCCAACACGGCCGACTGGAAGAGCGCGCAGGACTTCAACCTGCTGATGACCAACGCCCCGGGCGCCGATGCGTGGCCGATCACCGCCACCTCGTGGGTGATCATGTACAAGTCGCCGAAGAACGCCGGCAACACCAAGGTGTCGTTCGATTTCTTCAAGTACGCTTACGAACAGGGCCAGGACGCCGCCCGTTCGCTGGATTACGTACCCCTGCCCGCTTCGCTGGTGCAGCAGATCGAAGCCTACTGGGCCAGCCAGTACAAGAAGTAAGCTTGAGGCCTGGTGCAAGGACGCACAGCCAAAGCGACTGAAGCGACGCGCGCAACGCCTTGTTGCGCGCGTCGTGCTGACTGAAACCATCGCAAAAAATCACGCCGCACATGTCAGCCCTAAGCGCCGAACCGATCCCCCGCGATACTGAACATCGTTCGCGCACCGATGCCCGCCACGACCTGATCTTCCGGCTCGCGCTACGCTTTTGCGCGCTGCTGGTGCTGGCGGCCCTGCTAGGCGCGGCGCTCTCCACCCTCTGGGGCGGCCGAGATGTGCTGTTCCACGATGGCCTGCACTTCCTGCTCAGCTCGGACTGGAACCCGGTCGAGAACCAGTTTGGTGCCTTGGCGCCCATCGTCGGCACCCTGGTCACTTCGCTGATCGCGTTGATCCTCGCTGTACCGGTGAGCTTCGGCATCGCCCTGTTCCTCACCGAGATCGCGCCCCGCTGGATGCGCGGACCGGTGGGCGCAGCCATTGAACTGCTGGCGGCGATCCCCTCGATCATCTACGGCATGTGGGGCCTGTTCGTGTTCGTGCCTTTCATGTCTACCTATGTCGAACCCTGGTTGAGCGACTACTTCGGCGACGCGTCGCCAAGCGGTGGCGTGCAGGCCGTGCGGCTCGTCATCGGCACACTGATCTTGCTGATCCCGACGCTACCGATGTTCTATGGCGCGCTGCACCGCTGGTTGCATGGCATGGCACTGACTGCCACGGCCTTGGTGCTGGCGATCTCCCTGAGCGGCGCACTCTCCTATGTGCTGATGTTCAGCGTGCTGCCCAATCTCTTCAACGGCCCCCCCCTGGGGCTTGGCCTGCTGACCGCGGGCATCGTGCTGGCGGTGATGATCCTGCCGTTCATTTCCTCGGTGATGCGCGAAGTGTTCCAGACCGTGCCGGCGCGGCTGAAGGAATCCTCCTACGCGCTGGGCTCCACCACCTGGGAAGTGGTGTGGGACATCGTGCTGCCGTATACCCGCTCGGCGGTGATCGGCGGTATCTTCCTCGGCCTGGGGCGCGCACTCGGCGAAACCATGGCGGTGACCTTCGTGTTGGGCAATTCGTACAACCTCACCGCCTCGCTGCTGATGCCCGGCACCTCCATTTCCTCCAGCATCGCCAACGAATTCAACGAAGCGGTCGGCCTGCACCGTTCCGCGCTGATCGCGCTGGGCTTCCTGCTGTTCGTGGTGACCTTCATCGTGCTGTTGATCGCGCGTCTCATGTTGCGCCAGCTGGCGCGCAAGGAGGGCCGCTGATGTCCGCCGTCTACGCACGCCGCGCCGTCGTCAACATCGTTGCCTTGGCGTTGAGCGGGCTGGCCACCCTGATCGGCCTGGTGTTCCTGGTGTGGATCCTGTGGATCACCGCCCAGAATGGCCTGGAAGCGCTCAAGCCCACCCTGTTCACCAAGATCACCGCCTACGCCGACCAGGGCGGCCTGGCCAATGCCATGGTCGGCAGCCTGATCATGGACTTGATGGCACTGCTGATCTGCGCGCCAATCGGCGTGCTGGCCGGCACCTATCTGGCCGAATACGCCAGCGGCAGCCGCCTGGGTGCATCGATCCGCTTCCTCAACGACATCCTGCTGTCGGCGCCTTCGATCGTGCTCGGCCTGTTCGTCTACGTGATCGTAGTGATCCCCACCACGGAACTTACCGACGGGCGCATCACCTTCTCCGGCTTCGCCGGCAGCGTGGCGCTGGCGTTGATCGGCCTGCCGGTGATCGTGCGCACCACCGACGAAATGCTGCAGCTGGTACCCGGCACCTTGCGCGAAGCGGCGCTGTCGCTGGGCATTCCGCAGTGGAAGCTGACCATGCAGGTGCTGATGCGCGCGGCGTTGTCCGGCATCCTCACCGGCGTGCTACTGGCGCTCGCCCGCCTGGCCGGCGAAACCGCGCCGCTGCTGTTCACCGCGTTCGGCAACAACTTCATGACCGCGCACCCGCTGGACAAGATGGCCAGCATGCCGGTCACCATCTATCAGTACACCAACGACCCCAATCCAGCGCTGCATGCGATCGCCTGGGCCGGCGCGCTGTTGATCACCCTGTTCGTGCTGGCGCTGAGCCTGCTGACCCGCATCATGTTTTCGCGCAAGAAGGTGAGTTATGAATGACCTCGCCGCCGCCTCTGCGGCCGCACTGACCGGTGCCTCGGCCCCCGCCAAGCTGAAAGTGCGCGACGTGCACTTCTACTACAACGGATACCAGGCGCTGAAAGGCATCAACATGGATATCCCGGAGAAGCAGGTGACGGCGATCATCGGCCCCTCCGGCTGCGGCAAATCCACCCTGCTGCGCATCTTCAACCGCATCTATGCGATCTACCCCAAGCTGGAAGCGAAGGGTTCGATCGAGCTGGACGGCGAGAACATCCTCGACCCGGCCTACTCGATGAACCGCCTGCGCACCAAGGTCGGCATGGTGTTCCAGAAGCCGGTGCCGTTCCCGATGACCATCTTCGAGAACGTCGCCTACGGTATCCGCCATCACGAAAAGCTGTCGCGCGCGGACATGGAAATCCGCGTCGAACAGGCGCTGCGCAGTGCGGCGCTGTGGGACGAGGTGAAAGACAAGCTCAAGCAGAGTGCGCTGGGGCTTTCCGGCGGCCAGCAGCAGCGTCTGTGCATTGCGCGCGGCATTGCGCTGCGTCCGGAAGTGCTGCTGCTCGACGAGCCGACCTCGGCGCTTGACCCCATTGCGACCGGCCGTATCGAACAGTTGGTGGAAGAACTCAAGCACGAATACACGATCGTCATCGTCACCCACAACATGCAGCAGGCGGCGCGCGTATCCGACCGCACCGCCTTCATGTACATGGGCGACCTGATCGAATTCGACAACACCGAAAAGATCTTCACCAAGCCCGGCAAGAAGCAGACCGAGGATTACATCACCGGTCGCTTTGGTTAACCTTCCCCCTTTTCCCACTCCTCTTGGGGAAGTGGGCTGGGAGAGGGGCCAATCTCGCGAAAATCCCCTTCCCGACTTCCGAATCGCACGAGGCCTTCCATGAGCGGCAGCAGCAAGGAACACATCATCAAGAGCTACGACGACGAACTGCTGCGCCTTACCGGCGAGCTGGTTCGCATGGGCGAGCTATCGGTGAGCCAGCTGGAAGCGGCTATCGACGTCGTGGACCGTCGCGACGAACGCGCCGCGCAGCACGTCGTCAACAACGATGAAGCGATCGACCAGCTGGAGCAGGAAATCAGCCACGACGTGGTGCGCCTGCTGGCCCTGCGCGCACCGATCGCGGGTGACTTGCGCCATGTGTTCGCCGCGCTGCGCATAGCCGCGGATATCGAACGCATCGGCGACTACGCCGCCAATGTGGCCAAGCGCTCCATCCCGCTGTCCATGGCCGCCCCGCTCACGCCCACCGGTGGCCTGGCCCACCTGGCCGAACTTGCTGCCGAGGAAATTCGCGGGGTGCTGCGCGCCTACCGCGACCGCGACGCCGAACTGGCCTACAAGGTGTGGCAGGACGACGTGCAGCTCGACGAAGCCTATACGGCCTACTTCCGCGAGCTGCTCACGTACATGATGGAAGATCCGCGCGTGATCACACCCTGCACGCATCTGCTGTTCATGGCCAAGAACATCGAACGCATCGGCGACCACGCCACCAACATCGCCGAGAACGTGTGGTTCCTGGTCAAGGGCGAGCCGTTGACGGCACAGCGCGACAAGCGCGACCTGACCTCCAGCCCGGAGCCGGTGAAGCTCGGCAACCGGCCGGACTGAACCTGCTCCCGCCGCGTAGGCTGGGATGATAATCCCAGCGCTTCGATGAACGGATGTTCGGCAATGCTGGGATTATCATCCCAGCCTACAGGTGTTACCAAAGCGAAGTCTTATGCCCCGCCTCACGTGCTTCCCTACGCACGCGCGCGCTTCGCCCAATGCCGTAGATGCCAATCAACAGCCAGGCCACTTCCATGAAGAACGCCGAGGCATTGAACGCACCGAACAGCAGCGACAGCATCACGCCGAGCGCGCCCAGCACGTTCATCAGCTGATAGACCAGGCCATTGCCGCGCAGCTTGTGCGCCTGCAGCAGCAAATAGGCCAGCAGCATCAGCACGACGCCGATGTAACCGGCCCAATCATGCCAATGGAATGTCATCGCACACTCCTTTGACGCAACGCTTCGAACAAGACGACGCCGGTGGCCACTGATACGTTGAGGCTTTCCATGCTGCCGGGCATGGGGATCTTCGCCACGAAATCGCAAGTCTCGCGCGTGAGCCTGCGCATGCCTTCGCCTTCGCTACCCAGCACCAGCGCCACCGGGCCTTTCATATCGACCTCGTAGATGGACTGTTCCGTATCGCCGGCCAGGCCAGTGATCCACACGCCGGCATCTTTCAAGGCCCGCAGGGCGCGCGCGAGATTGGTGGCCGCCACCAGCGGTACGCGGTCCGCACCACCGGCCGAAGCGCGACGCACCACCGGCGTGATGCCAACAGCGCGATCCTTCGGCACGATCACCGCTGTCACTTTTGCTGCCGCCGCGCTGCGCAGGCACGCGCCAAGGTTATGTGGATCGGTCACACCGTCCAGCACCAGCACCAACGCATCGCTGCCAGCCTGCTCAAGCAGCTCCGGCAAATCTTGTTCGCTGGCCACAGGCGGCGCCTGGTAGCGCGCCACGACGCCTTGGTGACGTGCCTCACCGGCCACGTGATCCAACTGTTCGCGCGGCCGATGATGCACGGGAATCTTCAAGGCCTTCGCCTTCTCCGCCAGTTCGTGCACACGCGGATTGCGCTGGCCATTTTCCACCAGCACCTCACGCACGCGCTCGGCGTCGTTGTTCAACGCCCCCTCGACGGGATTGATGCCAACGATCCAACTCTCGCTCATCGCTTGCCCTTCGGTTTCGGCGCACGGCTCTTGGCCGTTTTCGTACCGCGCTTGCTGGCCGGCTTACTGCCTGCCGCCTTGGCTTTGCTCTTGCCTTGAGGCTTGTCCGCCGCCGTCTTCTTGCCCGGCTTGGGGGCGCCGCGTTTCTTCGCACCGACGCGCTCGGACTCCGGCAGCGGCGGTAGCGCAGGAAGCGGCTGTCTCCCCGACGGCAAGGAATAACGATCCCCTGCCGCAGCATAGTCGTAAGCACGTGGCGTGGAGGGTGGCGACGCCGCTGCGGCCTCGGGCTCCGGCGCCTTCTTCTTTTTCGGCTGCACCATGCGGAAATCGATCTTGCGGTCCTCCAGGCTCGCGCGCAGCACCTGGATGCGCACGTGATCGCCAAGCCGGAACTGCAAGCCGGTACGCTCGCCCTTCAGCAGGTGACGGATCGGATCGAAGTGGTAATAGTCGTTGGACAGCTGGCTGATGTGCACCAACCCGGAAACCTTCGACTCCTCCAATTCCACGAACAAGCCGAACGAAGTGACACCGGTGACCACGCCGTCGAACTCTTCGCCGACGTGCTTGGCCATCCAAGCGCAACGGAAGCGCTCGTCCACGTCGCGCTCGGCCTCCTCGGCACGGCGCTCGCGCTGCGAGCAATGCACGGCCATCGCTGCCATGGCCGCTTCGGAGTAGTGATAAGCGGAAGGCTTGCCTTCCTTCAAGGCGTAGCGGATCGCGCGATGCACCAGCAGATCCGGATAACGGCGGATCGGCGAGGTGAAGTGCGCATACGCCTCCAGCGCCAGGCCGAAATGGCCGCGGTTATCCGGCTGGTAAGCGGCCAGGCTCTGCGCGCGCAGCAGCACGGACTGGATCAGCTCGCGCTCGGGGCGATCCTTCACCTTGCGCAGCACCTCGGAGAAATCGCCGGGCGTCACATCCTCCAGCGGCGGCATGCTCAGCTTGAACTCGCGCAGGAACTGCTGCAGGTCTTCGTATTTTTCCGCCGGCGGCGGCTCGTGCGCACGGTACAGCGCGGGAATCTTGCGCTTGCTGAGAAACATCGCCGCCTGCACGTTGGCGGCGATCATGCATTCCTCGATCAGCTTGTGCGCGTCATTGCGCTCCACCGCTCCCACCGATTGCACTTCGCCCGTCGCATCGAGGCGGAACTTCACCTCGGCGGTTTCGAAATCGATCGCACCACGGCGGCGGCGCTGTTCGGCCAAGGCTTGGTACAGCGCGTGCAGGTTTTCCAGCTGCGGCAGCACATCCGCCAGTTCATGCCGCGCATCGGCCTCCTTCAGGCCGATCGCTTGCCACACCTTGTCATAGGTGAGGCGCGCATGCGAAAGCATCACCGCATCGTAGAACTTGGCCCGCGTAACGTCACCGGTGGCACTTACCTGCATGTCGCAAACCATGCATAGGCGTTCCACCTTCGGGTTGAGCGAGCAGATACCGTTGGACAGCGTTTCCGGCAGCATCGGCACGACGAAGCCGGGGAAATAGGTGGACGTGCTGCGCTCGTAGGCTTCCTTGTCCAGCGCAGTGCCTACCGGTACGTAGTGGGATACGTCGGCAATCGCCACGATCAGTCGCCAACCGCCGGCACGCTTGGGCTCGGCATAGACTGCGTCGTCGAAATCGCGCGCATCCGCGCCGTCGATGGTGACCAGCGGCAGCTTGCGCAGGTCGACACGGCCTTCGCGTTCGGCCGCGGTGACTTCCGGCTCCACCTCTTCGGCTGCCCTCAATACTTCCGGCGGCCATTCATGCGGCAGGTCGTAACTGGCGATCGCCATATCCACCAGCAGCGAGGGCTGCAGGCGTTCGCCCAGCACGGAACGAATCGCGCCGAGCGGGCCGCGATAAGGCGTGGGCGGATCGGTGATCTCGGCCACCACGATCTGGCCCGAGCGCGCACCGCGCTCCTGGCCCGGGGGAATCATCACGTCCTGGTGCAGGCGACGGTCATCCGGCACCACCAGGGTGACGCCGTTTTCGATCACCACCCGGCCAACCAGCCGCGACGAACGCCGTTGCAGCACCTCGACAATCGAGCCCTGCCGCCGTCCGCGCCGATCAACACCCACCACGCTGGCCAGCACCCGGTCACCGTGCAACACGCTGCGCATCTGGTACGGCGAAAGGTAGAGGTCGTCGCCGCCCTCGTCGGGGCGCAGGAAGCCGTAGCCTTCGGCATTGGCCAGCACCACGCCGGGGATCAGGTCCAGCTTGCGGGCCGGCGCATAGCCACCACGGCGGCCGAGCAGCAATTGGCCATCGCGCACCATTGCCGTAAGGCGCTTGGTGAGGGCGGCGATGCCGTATTCGTCGTAGAGCTCAAGCGCTTCGGCGATGCGTGCCTGGGTGAGCAGTTCGCCACGTTCTTCCAGCAGCGCGAGTATCGCCTCGCGGCTGGGAATGGGCCGCTCGTAGCGTTGCGCCTCACGCTCCGCAAACGGGTCCTGCTGCCGCTTGGGCTCGATGGCTTCACCGGTTCCCTCACCGCGGCCGCGACGCGCCTGCCTGGGCGCGCCTGCACGGGTTTTCGGGGCCTTGGCCGACTTGCGCGGCGCCTGTCCTTTGGGTTTCTTGGTCTTGGTCACGCCCTAGTATCGCCTCTTCGCATGTGTTCAATAAATGGTTGGCTGCGCCAGACACGACCGCAGCAACGAAGATGAAGAAATAGTTGACAACATGTCGATCGCCCCCTAATCTACGCGGCTCGCACAGCCCGAAAGGCAACGCGACACCTGCCCAGGTGGCGGAATTGGTAGACGCACTAGTTTCAGGTACTAGCGGGTAAAACCGTGGAGGTTCGAGTCCTCTCCTGGGCACCAAATACTAAAGCCAAGGCATTCAACAGCCTTGGCTTTTTTTATGCGGTTTACCATAGCCTTCCCGCTCGTTCCCGACGCCTCACTTCTTGTTACGGCGTGCGCAGCGGCAATGGCATCCGATGCTCAAGGCAACGGATGCGCCTTGAAGAACTCGAGCATCTGGCTGGCCAACACTTCCTTCTGCGGCCAACGAATATGCTCGTACAAGCCGTGCACCTTCCCGCAGCTTTGAGCGCATTGTGCATTCGATGCGGCTTGCTTGCCGCTCCAGTCCAGATTGACGCGCCGAAATGGCCAATTCTTTTGCTCCAGCGTGTTGCTCCAGCTACTGGTTTCGCTACACGTTGCGAGTGCATCGCACATGTTCCGCAATAGCGTGAGCGGCACCTGCCGGCCCGACGGCATCGCTACAGGACAAGGCGTGCGCTGCCATGGGTCGGTACCGGCATATTGGCCTACAGCCGCGATGCGCTCCGCGCGCCATGTGCCATACAACACCGCCATATCCGCGCCGTTGCTCCAGCCGAACACGTAGATCTGCTTCGCATCGACAAGGCCTGTCGCAATCGCCTGGTCGACGAAGCGATCGATCGCCTGCACATCGAGGTTCTTCGTTGGATCGCGCTGCCACTCGTCCCAGTGAAAACCCGTTCCCGTATGCGGGCCGTCTGACGCCCATGCCTTGGCACGCCGTCCTTCCGGCGCCAACAGGATGAATCCCTTGTCGCCGGCATGCGTCGATAGCGGATAATCATGACTCAATTCGAACAGCGCTCGGCCATCCCGGTACAGGCTGTCGGGATTGGTCATCGAGCCGTGCAGATACACGATCATCGGCCACCTCGATGCGCTGGAGCCGGCATGTGGCGGCAGATTGAGGCAGGCGTAGCGCGTCACGCCACTCTGATCGAACGACAACACCTGGCCGTCGGTGCAGGCTGGCCGCTCGGTGACTGGCTCGACGGTTTCCAGCGGCGGCGTACCTGTTGCCGAGCAGGTTGGCTGGGCTATGGCGGCACCGGTTGCACTAGCGGCAGTGACGAAGGCAAACGGTATAAGCGAGATCAGAGCACGAATAAACGCCGTGGCTTGGACAAGACGATGTTTCGGCATGGTCTTCCTCCCAGAGTTTGAATGCATTCGGATCAGACACCCAGCTGTCGCCGCGTTTTTTCACTCCACGGTCGTGAGCAAATCAAGAACATCGCGCTTGCATCAACGCGCCTGTTCATACGTCGGGCCCGGCCCCAGGCGCAGCGAATCGGCCATCTGCTTGATCACCGGCGCCCACCTCGCCTGCCCGCCTGCGCCGTATTCGAAACGCAGGGTAGCCAAGGTATCGCCAAGAATGACGACTTTCTCGTAGACGATGCGGCCCTTCGGGCTCAGGCAGGAATACGCCACCAGGCTTGGCTTGCTCACCCGATAGGTTATTTTGTCTTGCGCGCAGTCGTCCTTGGTATTGAATTGCAGCATCTCCGCCGGCGATTGCTCCAACGCGTTGTAACTACCATAGGCGCGGATATCGGCGTCGTCGACCTTGGACGTGAATTGCAATCCGTCGCCGTTGTCCGCCTCTTGTCCTGGCACCAGCAGGTTCGGCGGATAAGCGACGGCGAAGTCGAAGCGGACGTTGTGATACGTGCCAGTCTCGGTCGACACCCCACTGTTGACTGTTGCCTCATGAGACGGCGCGCTGGAACTCGACGGCTGAGGGGCATGGTTCGTAGAGCTGACCGCCGCTTGGCGATGCATGCCGGAATGTGACATCCATACGTAAGTAGCGATGGCCAAGCCGATTAGGAGCAGCGCCAGGCCAATTACCTTTGTTTTCTTCGCAGACATCCGTTTACTCCGCAGTCCATCACCCGACAAAACACGTTTCGCCACCCGGATACCGGTTGAGCGGGAATACCTGGAGATTGGAGCAAAATGCGAGGCGTTCCATGCGGCTTTGCGCACAATGTCGGAACACACGCCCCCTTAAGCGTGCCGCCATCCCCTTGATTTCCCACACATCGCTACGCACGAAATCTATGGCATGGCCAAACGCATGTCGAGGGAAAAATCTCCGGTCACGGCGCTCACCTGAGCGCCTGCCCTCAACTCATGTCCTAATGACGCTTGGTCTTTGCGCAGAGTATCCTCGCGCCTGATATCACCGGCATGATGATGCCTACAAGCTGACATTGGTCTTCGCACACATGCCACGCTCGCCTACTTCTTCGCTCGCCCCCGTCTTGTTCGCGATCGGCGTCCTGCTGATCGCGATGGCTTCCTATCAATGCGGGGCAGCCATTGCCAAGTCGCTTTTCCCGGTGGTGGGTGCGGAAGGCGCCACGGCTTTTCGCCTGGTACTGGCGGCTTTGATCCTGCTCGCCCTGCGGCGGCCATGGCGATCGCGGCGAACGGCAAGCAACCCACGCGTGCTATGGGGTTACGGCTTGTCCATCGGCATCATGAACCTGGTCTTCTACATGGCGCTGCAGCGCATACCGCTGGGTATCGCAGTGGCAGTGGAGTTCACCGGGCCGCTGGCGCTGGCGTTGTTTCATTCGCGCCGGTGGCTGGACGTGGTGTGGATCGGCCTAGTGGTGGCAGGGTTGCTGTTGCTGTTGCCGCCGGGCAACGCGCCAACGCGGCTCGATCCGGTCGGTGTGGGATACGCGCTTGCGGCCGGCGTCGGCTGGGCTTTTTATATCGTGCTGGGCCAGAAAGCCGGCGCGGTGTATGGCACAGATGCCGTGGCTTGGGGCACTTCGGTGGCCGCCCTGGTGGCATTCCCGATCGGCTTGGCGCACGCGGGCCATGCACTGTTTTCGCCGAACCTGCTATGGCCTGCGCTGGGCATAGCCATACTTAGTTCCGCCCTGCCCTACACGCTGGAAATGATGGCGATGACGCGCCTGCCAACACGTACCTTCGGCACGCTGCTGAGCCTGGAACCGGCCTTCGCCGCCTTGGCCGGCATGATCTTTCTCAGTGAACACCTCAGCTGGCTGCAGTGGTTTGCTATTGTCGCGATCATCGTGGCGTCCGCCGGGACGGTGCTGAGCGCGCGTCAAGCCACAGTGGAACCGGTGCTTTGCCCTGAACCATCCCCTCCACCCAAGGAATGACCATGTATCGGCGAGTGTTGCAAATCGTGATTGCGTTCGTACTTATGGGCATGACTTGGATGTTTCCGCGCACGGCCCACGCATGCGAAGTGCCTGCACCCGTGAAGAGCATCGATCCACCCGGTTTCTACGATGATGCGGCAGGCTATGCGAGCGCCGTGAAGCCCATGCGCGGATTCATTGCCCAACTCAACAAATCGGCTGATGCCGGCCAATGGTCTTGCGCCGTCGATCAGCTCACGGCATGGGCCCGCGCCAATGCGCTGATGGGTCCGATCACCGGCTACCAGGGTTATTACGAGCGTTCCTGGGCGGGCACCGATTTCGCGCTGGTGATCTTGCGCATACCCACTGCGGTGAAAGCCGCCAACGCCGAAAAATTCGCACTGATCGATCCATGGCTGCAACGCATCGCCATCGCCACCCGCGACGCCGACGCCATCAATCATCTGCACAACAACCTGGTCTACTGGGCCGGCTTGAACCTGGTTGCGATCGGAACGGTGACCAACAACGCGGACCTGATCGATTCGGGGCTATTGCGCGCCCGCGAAGGCATCCGCGACATCCGTCCGGACGGCTCGCTGGAACGAGAAGTGAAGCGCGGCAACCGTGCCCTGCACTACCACACCTTTGCCTTGCTGCCGTTGGTGTTCACGGCCGAACTCGTCCAACGGCGCCATATCGATCTTTATCGGGAAAACGACCACGCCATCGCGCGCCTGGCGAACCTGGTGATAGCCGCGGTACGCGACCCGGCAAGCTTTGCCAAGATCACCCCAGTCAAGCAGGACTTGTTCCCGTGGACGTTCCAGGACGAGCTGGCGTGGATGGAGCCCTACTATGCCCACACCAAAGATAAGCGACTCCCTGCCTTGATCGCGCCGCGTCGGCCGTTCAGCGAATGGCGGTTGGGCGGGAACGTCACCGAGGCATGGGGCATTTCATTGCCAAACGGCCCTGCGCAATGAAGGTGCGCGGGCAGGGATTGGCATCCCAGCCCGCGTTCACGACAACACAGGACGGAAAAAGCTGCGTTCGTAGCTCAACACGCACTTGCTCTGCGCGGCAAACGCGAAGGCAGCCTGGCAATCCGGATCACCCAGGGAGTCTGCGCGATATTTTTCGTAGGCGGCGAGACTGGGGAAGGAGAACAGCGCCAGCGCAATGTTGTTCGCGCCTTCGGAAGGCAAGAAATACCCATGATGTTGCCCGCCAAACTTCTCCACTAACGGTATCCACATTTTCGCGTAGGCTTCAAATTCGGCCAGCAGGCTCGGATCGAGAACGTAGCGCACGTAGCAGGTGATCATGATTTGGCGAATCCAAGAAGGATTCCTCGCATCTTACAGGTAGGCTGGGATGCCTATCCCAGCATCAGGACGATTCAAACAAAGCTGGGATTATCATCCCAGCCTACAATTCGCGCACGATACGAAAGCCTACGCGGCCACTGCGAATGCTCGCATCCGCGCCCTGCCGATACGCCGAATTCGCCTGCTCCGGCGAGCTGCCCCACGAACCGCCGCGCACCACGCGTACCGAACAACCAGGATTGATCCACGCTGTGCCATCCACGGGCGCACGCACGTAATTGTCGTGCCAACAGTCGGCCGTCCATTCCGACACGTTGCCATCCATGTCGTAGAGGCCGAACGCATTTGGCGCATAACTCATCACCGGCGCGGGCCCCCAATGACCGTCGCCATAACCATCGAAAGCATGACTCCAGCGCCGCCCGCTGGGCGAACGGTCGAGCGAGCCGGTAAGGTTTTCCACCTTGGTCTTGGGTACACCGCCACCCCACCAATAACGCGTGGTACTGCCGGCCCGCAGCGCATATTCGAATTCCGACTCGCTGGGCAGGCGATACTTCTTGCCGGTGCGCTGGCTCAGCCATTGAACATAGGCACGCGCATCGTTCCAGGAAATGTTCACCACCGGCAGGTTGTCGGCGGCGGCGTGCCCGGCATAGTCGTCGGCCCAAGTCGCATCGGAAACGTCGCGCATCACGCCGGTGCGTTCGTCGTACACGCTGGCGCCGCCCTGCGTAACGGATTCTGGCTTATAGCCACTGGCGCGCACGAACTCCTTGAATTCGCCCACGGTAATATCGGTTTGCGCGAACGCAAAGCCCTTGTCGATCTCCACTTCATGCTGCGGCGTCTGCGAATCGGTACGGCCAGGCTCGTTGTCCGGCGCCCCCATCATGAACTTGCCGGTGGGCACCACCACCATGGTGGGCGATTGGCCGCTCATGTCCACGTAGCGGTCGGTGAACACCTGTCCGGGCTTGAAGCTGGCGTAGAGCCGCGCATTGGTGAGGCGCACCTCGAATTCATCCAGGCCGGCCAATTGCGGGCTGATCGATTGCGCCTGCCCGGCCAGCTGCTTGGCGAGATCGATGTTGCCGGCATCCAGCGCCGAGCGCGCCTGGGCCAGCACGTTAGCCGCGCGCTGCTGGCGGATGTTGTCGATCTGGCTGCGCACATCGTGCAGTTGCGGTGAATCGGGCTGGATCGGCGTAGCCTCGGTCATCGACTGCTCCGCACCGGCGAAGTCGTTTTGCGCCACCGCGGCCAGCGCGCGATCAAGCACCACGTGCTGCACTTGCAGAACGCCTTGCACCGCCACGGCGTTCTGTGGATCGAGCTTCTGCACCTGGCGATACAATTCCAGCGCGTTGTTACCGGCCGGCTTGTCCGCCTTGCCTTGCTGTAGCAGCGAGGCGGCCTGCGCCAGCATTGGGCGCACTTGCAACAGCGTCTTCATGCTTGCTTCGAGCGGTGCGACGTCGTTGGCGGTATTGGGCAAGGCCTTCAGATTGTCCAGCAGCGTGCCGGCCGACTCGGAATCGCCGACCGCGATGTCCTGTGTGACCTGCGCAATCAGATGCGTGCGTACCTGATCCAGCCCCTGCACGGCGGCGCGGCTATCAGGCTTGAGCTTGAGCGCCTGCAGGTACAAGGCCGCCGCACTGTTCTTGTCGCCGGCAATGCGCCCGGCCAGGAACGCCTTGTCCGCGCGCTCCACCAGTGCCTTCACCTCAGGAGGATCGGCACTGGTCTGTTCGGGCAGCGGTGCCGGCTTGCGCGTCAGCCGTGCGGCGATTACCGCCGTGGGCGCCAGCGTCAACGGTGGCCCGGCGTTGATTTCATCCTGCTCGGACGGCGCTGCGGGGCTCACGCGAGGGTGGGCCACCGGCGCCGCTCGCCCAGCACCGGGTGCGCTGGGATTGGCCACCTCTTCCGGGCTCACGTGAAAAACCCGGGGAAAAAAGTGATAGGTGAGCCCGAAAGCCAGCACGAGCACGCCGAGCGCCCCGCCGAATGCGCGTTGGCGTTGTACGGTTTCCTTGCTCGGCATGGTGGGCGTTCCGTGGCTGGCCTGCTATGGTTCGCTGCTTACCATATGGCACCCATGATGACGGAGCAATCGTATTTGCTTGTTCCGTGATCTCGAAGGAACGCAAATGCCCCTGCCCTTATCGCCGCCCAAGGCTGATTGGATCGAACAACGCAGCGAACTTGAACAGTGGCTGGCCGAGCTGTCGCCCCACGCGGTGCTCGGCCTAGACACCGAATTCATGCGTCGCAACAGCTTCTATCCCCAGCTGGCCCTGCTGCAGCTGGGCGTGAATGGCCGCTACGCGCTGGTCGATCCGCTGGCCTTTGACATCGGCAGCGCCTTGCAGCCGCTGGACAGCACCAACGTGATCAGCGTGATGCACAGCGCCAGTGAGGATCTGGAAACGCTCTCTCCATGGCTGCCGGAGGGTCCGCGCGTGCTGTTCGACACGCAGATTGCTGCGGCCTTCGTCGGCATGGGCCTGGGACTGAGCTATCGCGCCTTGGTGGCGGAGCTGATCGGCGTGGAACTGGACAAAGGCGAAACCCGCTCCGACTGGCTGCAGCGCCCACTCACCGCCTCCCAATGCGATTACGCCACGCTGGACGTGGTCTATCTCGAAGCGGTCTACCACGAGCTTGCCCAACGCCTGACGCAACGCGACCGCGCCGCCTGGCATGCGGAAGACTGCGAACGGCTCAAGCGCAAGAGCTGCCCGCGCGAAGGCGATCCACAAGCACAGCTCGGCTTTCGCGGCGCTGCCGAGTGGCCACGCGAGCAGCAGGCCTTGCTGCGCCGTATCCTGCTGTGGCGCGATGCCACCGCCCGGCTGCTGGACAAGCCGCGCCCGTGGCTGCTGGAAGATGCCTTGGCACTGAGCATCGCTCAGCAGCCACCGAAGAAACTGGACGAGCTGGAACGCCGCTGCGCCGGCCAGCGCGCCCTGCGTTCGCAGCAGCGCGCCGAACTATTCGAGCTGCTGCAACCCGCCGTCAGCCCGGAAGAAGTCGCGCACACCGCCGCCATTCCGCCGTTTCCGCAAGGCAAGGCCAAGCAAGCCCTGGCTGAGATGAAACAATGCGTGGACACCCTGGCCGCCCAGATGGACCTACCCCCGGGCCTGCTGTGCTCGCGCCGCGTGCTGGAGGAATTCGTGGTCTCTGCCCGCTGGCCGGAAGCCCTGGAAGGCTGGCGCCGCAGCGTGCTCTACGACCGCCTCACCGGCCTCCTGCCCGGCTAGCCGACCAGGGCTTGGCGCTCCCCCCGCTGCGCTGCTACCATGTGCAGCTCGCGTGGGGCGGTAGCTCAGCTGGGAGAGCGCTGCGTTCGCAATGCAGAGGTCGGGAGTTCGATCCTCCTCCGCTCCACCAATTCATTCCAGTTCAAGAAGCCTCGGAAATTTTGTGTTTCCGGGGCTTTTTTGCTGCTATCAGCCGTGGATGATCTGTGCGTGAAGCGAAGGCCGATGGTCTCCGCCCCTGGGAATCCGGAATTGGGCTCAACTTCCCGCATACAAAAACCAAATCCGAGGCGGCGCATGCTACTTGGCACAATCGACGAGGCGCGCGCCATGAGCGACGTATCCCTGTTTCGCCTGTATCTGCTGCGCGCCACTTACCTTCTATTGGTGGTCGGCCTGGGAACACAGATATGGCCCGACATCATCGAGCACACTCGCGACGCAACCGTGCTTGGGTCGGACAAATACGGCGTAGTTCATGCGCTGCTAGCGGCCGTTTCGGTTCTCGCCCTGCTGGGATTGCGTTATCCGCTGCAAATGCTGCCTTTGCTGTTCTTCGAAATGGTTTGGAAATCGACCTGGCTCCTGGCGTTTGCGCTGCCGTTCTCGCTGGCGCATCAAGTCGATGCGCATCTCGCCGAGACAATCAATGCCTGCCTGATGGGAGTCATCTTTCCCATCGTGATTCCCTGGGGCTATGTCTGGACGAATTACGTGAAGAAACCTGGAGATCGCTGGGGAATGGGAAACCGGGGTGGAACGCTCCGTTCCATTACATCGCACCACTCTTGATCACTCGTGCCGCAAGAACGAGTCCATTTACTTAATCGGCGCCGCCACCCAGCCAGGCGAACCACATCAGGGCTTGGGCAAGTCATAGCGCGTAATGTTCACCCGATCATCCTCATCACTCTCCCCCTCAATCAAGGTGATGTCGAGAACGGCATTGACTAAATCTGGATCGTGGTCCAACGCATCCAAGGCAACCTCAAAGAGGCTGGTCATCATGTCCAGATCCATATGGACTGGACCATTCAGACAAACCAGCCCAGCATGAATCTCGGTCTTGGCATACAGCCCACCGCTACCAGAACTCCCGCGAAAGTCGCGGGAATTCTTCGTCACAAAAGTCCAATCCTCATTCAAAATGATGGGCATCAGATCCCAGTCTTTTTTGCCAGAAAGCCCGCGCCATTCGATATGAACTGAATCAAGGTAACCGCGTGCTTGTGCTTGTGTTGCAAGAGCAGGACTGAGGCATTCATCAATGAGAAATTTCATCATCTCGCTCTCGCTTCCTTGCTGAGCTGTGCTTCACCTTGCGGTAAGGAACATCGCGGTTCTCACGTACCCTGGCTCCCACTGGCGGCATGATGGGCTCACGCGGCCGCCCTCGCATGGGATTTGTCTTTGCATACAACGCGGCCCGCTCCACATCCACCTTGGTAAGACTCGGATAAGCCGCCAGGACTTCTTCCATGGGATAGCCCGTATTGGCAGAAGCGGCCACATCGTAGACAGGAATCCGCGTCCCCTTAATCACGGGAGTCCCGTTAAGGATGTCGGGATCGGAAACGACCCAATCACGGGCATCCACCAATTGATCATAGTGACCAATGGTGTCCTCCACGTATCGACGCAAGTTGACTGACACCGGGTCCGAAGAAACGGTTATCTCCTCAAACGCCAAAGTCCAGTTCTTTTCCAAAAGCTCTCGCGTCACCTCATTCACTGAGGGAACCGGAATCAGCGCTTTCATCCGATCGATGATTTGGCGGCGTACGTTGGCCGTCAACAGTTCCGATGTTCGGTAGTAAACCGCCAGGAACAAGCAAGCGATCGGCGACAACTCACGCTCTCCAACGCGGAACAACTCGGCCGGCAAGATACGTTCATCCATCGCACGATTGACGTCTTGGATCTCAACGCCCGCGACAAACGCAGCCTCCGCCGTTTTGAGGCGACGGAGCGTGTTCATGGCAGCGGGATAGGTAGTCATCGCAGCACCACTAATATTTCAATTTTATAAGAATCATTCAATTAAGCCTGAATATATATACTAAAAATCGATATGTCAATTACTTAGCACTCTAGGGGCCAGGGATCGGCTTTCATTCATCACCCTTTTCGCGACCGCACTTCTCGATAGCTGCTGTCTTTTCGATGGCTTAAAAGTTATATAAATGTTAAATACACAAGCAGGGTGACGCTTCAGAAGACAAGGCCCGATGCCACCACCGGATGAAAGCCTTGGCGATGGATGGCCCGTTTGCCGCGATATACTCGCTGGATTGATGCCAAGAGTCGCACTTACACACTAGTTCAGCCCCGGAGATACTCATGGACGACAGATGGACGTTCCCAGAAGAGCCCCATTACGACATGGACTTCGCGGCCATCAAATTTGTCGCCGTGCACGGGACAGAACGTCAGGTCTGCGCCATATCAACGGCGGCGATCAACGACCAGTTCCGCACCGAGGACACCCCCGAAGCCGCTATGCGGAACTATCGCGAACATGCCGATTGGGTTCATGGCGTTGCCATCAAGCTCATTGAGCAGAGAGAACCCCACCACAAAGGGTTCTACCTCATCACATCCCAGATCGCGCAAATGTTTGGCCGTTAGGCCCTACGATCCGGATAAACATCCGTGGCGAACGCCGCTCGCCAGCATTCTTGGAACATCAAACGCCGATGAGAACGACAACCCCAATTGCATTATTCCTGTCGAGCGCGCAACTGGTACGCATGGGACAAGACTCCTTCCCGACCAAGGTAGCCTCGGCATGCCTGGCCGACTATCGCGGCAAGCGGATTCTCTTGACCGTCGCCCACGCAACCGGCGATCAGGGCGATTGGGCGCTGCAGGTTCGCTTCGCCCCTCAACAAAACCGAACCCTGTTGCGTTGGCTAGGCGCGATGAACTTCTTCGCCATCGGGAACCTCGGGTCCTCTGAATTGAAAAGAGTCGATCTATCGTTTGTAGAGATCGATCCATCCGTGACTGCATATCGGCAAGAGATTGATCCAACCAAGAACACCATCAAATGCGAAACGCCAATTACAGTCCATGCACTGACTCTTTGCGAAAAGCCAGACCCAAATGATACGTTCGGCTTTTGTGGCATGGTCCTTCCCGCACAAGAAGAGCACTTCGGGCAGCGATATTTCTCAGGCGAAATCCGAACCTACCCAGAGTTGTCCTTCCTTAGAACGGAGGGTAACTACCATGTCTTCAAACTGCCCTTTGACCATCCTGGGCATGAGCATTTCGAAGGCTGTAGCGGCGCCCCCATCATCAATAGCGCCGGAATCCCCGTAGCACTTGTTTGCTCAGGCTGCGACAAGCATGATGAGATATGGGGCATTTCTTTGGCGGCCTACAAAGTCCCAATCGACCTCGCGCTAGACCATGCCGCTGAATGACATTTCGCCATAGCAGCCGCGACCGCGCCTCGATGGGCAGAGTGAGCCTAACCGCGACGTTGAAGATGCTCAATGAGGAACGCCCACAACAGCTCGGCGGCCCCTTCTTGAGAAAGCTTCTGGTCATGCCCCCGTGAAAACGAAGACATACCCAAACTGGCCAAGTAAAGCATCTGGTCATCCGCTTTCACCGAGAGCGACTCGTTGAGGCTATTGCTGTCGGTCGTCTGGCCATTGGCGTAGCTGATACCCTTTTGAAACATGCCGCCCATGAAGACAGTCGCACGCGCGACGTCCTCACCATTTTTGTAAATGGTGGCAAAGAACCGATTCGCATCCACGCGCCGAAAGTCGCCTTCGAAACCTGGGTTGCGGGTTCCGAGTTCGGTCAGCGAGTTCTCGAAGAACCGCGCGATGTATTCGAACGTATCGAGCAGGAACTTGTCCTGATCCCGCTGTGTGAACGTCTTCGCCAACCGAAGGTTGCTGGACCTGGGACCTGTCGTGGCCACCGCCGTAGGGTTGCTTGATACGAGTGGATGGGCTGGTGCAGGAGGTCTTGCCCCCTTCGCACCCTGCCATCGTTCAGCAGATTTGCGAATCGCCTGAGCGACCTCCAAAAACGCCTGGTCCGTGTCGGGCCATTGGGTAATGGGCTTACCGTCACGCGGCGTAGCCAGGAGTTTTCCAAATGGAGCGTGATGCCAGTCGCAAGCGCGAAGGATGACCGGAATAACAATGGCCGTCCCGGCTTCGTGCCGGTCCAGGGCGCGCGTCATCTCGATGTCGTAGCAGTAATCCGACGCAATGAAGTCGGGACTCACAAGCAACAGGATGATCTCGTCGCTCTCGATGTGCTGATTGATAGCCTTATCGATCTCCTGACCTGCACCAATGCGCCGATCGTGCCAGACCTCGATGATCCCTTGCCGCTTCAACATGGCAAGCTGTTTCTCGAGCTGGTCCCGCAGCCCCTCGTCAGCATGTGAGTAAGAAAAAAACAGATTGGGCAAGGCGGCGCTCCCTAGGCGATTGGATTCGAATGGTAGTCCAATGGATCTGATTTTATCCAAACGGGAACGTGCCTGCTGCGCCGCGACCAGCGCCGCTCCCGAAGCAAGGGCTCCCTGCTACTCGCATCAGTTGTGCGCGGCACCGCCACGTGGGGGTACTGGCAGTTGCCTGCCACCATCCCGTTTGACGCGGCTTTTTCTCGAAAAGTTGTCCTAGCGCTTTCAGCACGAAGCGCCCGTGCTTCTCGTGTAGCGCGTGGAGGTCATCACCCACCTCATCCGCAAATGCAAAGGCTACTGTTTGAAGCTTGTCGTGCTCGAAGCCTAGGGATAGATGGGCAGTGTGTCCTGCCATTTCGTAGGGTCTGGCGGTGCGAAACACCCAGCCGGTCTTCATATCGAATTCGCGGTTGAACGTCACACCGCTCGACTCGACGTCATGCAGCGTCATACCCGCTAGAAAAATCAGCTTTGAATTGAAACTGACCGCCCCATGGGTGATGTCAAATACGTCTGACACTGACACGCCTTACTTCAATGGGATCGAGTACACGGGAGTGAGTGCATCCTCACTCAATATTTGAAACGTACGGGTCAATTCCAGATTGAATGAGCCTCTTCTGCAATTCAAACAACACCTTGTTCGCCTCCACAGGACCGGCCATTATCCGTGCTGCATCTTGCTCGGATATTTCATCCTCGCGCATGGCAATTTGATGAGTACCAACGTCGTACTTGACGTAAAACTTGGTTCCTTTTTTTGATACAAGCAGCCCATCGGCATCATAAATAACTTCGCTCATTTCAATCTCCAAACACAGGGTTCACTACATAGCTACCGGCAGGCACGGGATCGATGACGGCCTCAGGCAAGCCACCCGGCCAAGTAGCGCCGCCAGGACGCCAGAAGCCATTGGCTGCAAATTCGTTGCCGGTAGGAATCCTATATCCAGCAGGATTCGGAATATCCACTCGAACTGGCGCATCCCCGAGATAGCCTTCGTCCAGACCCAGCATGTTCTCCAGGGCTCGAACATCACCCCCGGATTTTGCTATCGCATCGTCCGCCAACGACTTTGGAAAAACCCAAGTTTCGGTCCGCCCGATCGTGCCGGTTGGGGCGGCCGGCTGGATGCGCACTGCACCATCCTCGAAAAGCGCTGCATGCGCATCCCGGTAGGACTGGGTTAGGTAGGTCGAGGGGTCAGGACGCTCACCCTTGGGGATGTTTAGGATGCTGTCCTCGTTGTAACCAGGCGAGTATTCTGGCTTAAGCGTCTTCGGGCCTGCCTTAGCAGCTGCATCTGCCTTGTCTGGAACTTCGGTGCCGCGAGCACTATCAGCGCCGGGAGTATCGGAGGCCTTCGGCGAACCGGCTGCGCCCTGCCTTTTCCCCTGCAACGGCCGCGTTTCTTCTTTCTGCGCCTGCGCCCGCTCTCGCAGCTTCGGCTGCAGGCGCTCATCTTCCAGCAATTTCCCTTTGTTCGCCGCCAGCCAGTCGGCAAACTTCGAACCCAGGCGTTCGCTCTTGCGAATCGCCTCCATAAGCGCTTTTTCGCTCTTGCCGCGGGTGAGATAGGCAATCAGCGCGATCAGGATCGCGATGATCATCAGCACGTGGCCATCCGCGAAGCGATGGGCGGCCATGTTCTCGTTGTGGTAGTAGTCTGCGCTGTAGGGCGCGTCGGGACGGTCCTGCTCCGCCGGCCCCCAGGCGATGCGGAAACCTTGCACGTAAAGGCGCAGCGCTTGCGGGATGGTATCGGCCAAGCCCTCGGCCAGCATCTTCAGGCCCAGGAACATCAGCACCCACTCACCCAGCAGGTTCCCCGCCTCAGCGCCTACGACTGCGCCAGGAATCGCGCCGACGCCGCCGGCCAGCGAGCCCAAACCGGCGCCGACCGCCGTGCCGAGCACAACGCTGCCGCCGTAGTAAAGCGCCATGTCCCGCACGGCCGAGAACAAGATGTCCCAGACGGCATCCAGACTGATGCCTTCCAGTTTGCGGGTTACCGTTTGGCGTGCGATCGGGCCGGAGTCGGCCAAGGCCGCACGCATTCGCATTACCCGGCTCTTATAGCCGTAGATGGTTCGGTAAACCTTGTGCTCTGCTTCCGAGGCTTCGGCCTCAAGACGATGCTCGGCCCTCTGCAGCGAGTTCCAGAAGCCATCCAGCATTCCGTCGGACATCCCTTTCCCTTTTTAAATCCAGTAAAAATCCACGCCTGTGGGGGCATCGCCCGAACCGGCCGCCAGCGTGCCCCAACCGGCGAAACCTTAGCACGTGGTCCAGTGACAGGTGTATGGCACGATCGGCAAGTTGGGGAGACTTGTTTCTGTCATACCTTCTGAGGCCGCCGCGGACGCCCGACTGTTTCATGGGCATCACTTCGAATACTTGACCTGCTCCATGATCAAAGGCGGATTGCCGTATTTGTAGTCGAACTTGTACTGCCCCGTCTTATCGATGAAGAACTCAAGCCAAACCCATCCTTCCGACTGCCCGTGCGGCTTGAGTTGCTTCAGCTTCAACAACAGATCAAGTACATCAAGCGGGAGCTTTATGCTTTGCTTAGCGCCGTTGAGCAGCAGCGATGCCGTGAAGACTTCCCTAGGCACGCCTGCCATCTCCGCATTTTCATAGTGGACTTGAATCTCGTCCCAGGGTGACTTCACCAAGCCGGCCACGCGCGCGGCAAACTTGTCCTGTAAATCAATCATATCCACTTCAAATCATCCCCAAGGACCGTTCAGAGACCCTCTGGAATTCCGCTGCGCCCGTCCATCTTCGAGATCTCCCAGCGGTGCAGATCGTTCCACTCGAACTTAATGTCATAGTCGAGCTGATTATCCACAGTTAGCAGGAAGACACCTTTCTTCTTGTCCAGATGCTTCAAAAGCTCAGCGCCCTTTTCGTTCATCAACTCATAAAAAGGCCCATGCCTGATCGCTCCCACGAGCGTCACTCCAGTTCCACCCACATAAGAGGCGTTCGAGCCGTAGCGAAGTTCCTCCGCTCTAAACCTGTAGTAAGCCTTCGTCCAGCCTGGATCGAGCGATCCAACCAGGCTTACAAATTCTTTTGCGAGGTCGATGACGATCGCGGAAGCTTCGTTATTCATGTTTAGAAGGCTCTTCTGGTGTAAGTCTGGCCGGCCTGATTCAAGAATTTATCGGAGAACGTATCCACAACGTTTCCGCCAGCATCGGTCACTTCGTATTGAACACTCAGTGATCCCGGCCTGCCTGTGACAGGATCAAAGTCGCCAAGCGTATGCACGAAATCTACTTGATAGCCCTTAGCAGTATAGCGGGCATAGTCATTCTCAAGGGTCTTGAAGGCAGACATATTGAAGTTGCCTTCTTGTGGAAACAAATTTCCTGAACCCTGGTCGAGCACAAACCGATGACCGACCAAGTGCCCACCCTGGTCTCCTGCAACACCCGCTGCTGCTGCATCCGCCTGCGCCTGCACCTCTGCAGAACTTCTAGCGGCGCCAGAAAAGGATTCTTTCAAAGTGCCTGATGCCGAAATGGGGTTGCCATTGGCGTCAAGCGTCCATGTGACGGTGTTCTTACCGACTGTCTTCGTTACGGTGCTCTGCGCGACTTTGCCCGCGGGTGTCGCTGTCGCTGCTCTCTGCTGCGGCGAAGGACTACGTGCCGCCTGATTCGCCTCAGGCTCTTTCTCGCCTGCAGCCCGTTCCCGTATTTTCGGCTTCAGGCGCTCATCCTCCAGCAGCTTCCCTTTGTTCGCCTCCAGCCAATCGGCGAACTTCGAACCCAGCCGCTCGCTCTTGCGAATGGCGTCCATCAACGCTTTTTCGCTCTTGCCGCGAGTGAGGTAGGCCACCAGCGCGATCAGGATCGCGATGATCATCAGCACATGGCCCTCGGCGAAACGGTGCGCCGCCATGTCCTCGCTGTGGTGGTAGTCCGCGCTGTAGGGCGCATCGGGTCGATCCTGCGCCACCGGTCCCCAGGCGATGCGGAAGGCTTCCACATAGAGCCGTAGTGCTTGCGGGATAGTGTCGACCAGGCCCTCGGCCAGCATCTTCAGGCCCAGGAACATCAGGACCCACTCGCCCAGCAGGTTGCCCGCCTCAAAGCCAATGGCCGCGCCGGGGATCGCACCGACACCGCCCGCCAATGAGCCCAGGCCGGCGCCGACCGCCGTGCCGAGCACGACACTGCCGCCGTAGTAAAGCGCCATGTCTCGCACGGCCGAGAACAAGATGTCCCAGACCGCATCCAGGCTGATGCCTTCGAGCTTCCGCATTACCGTCTGGCGCGCGATCGGGCCCGAATCGGCCAGGGCCTCGCGCAAGCGCATCACCCGGCCTTGGTAGCCGTAGATGGTCCGGTAGACGTTTCGCCCTACGTCGGAGGCTTCCGCTTCGAGTCGATATTCGGCTCTCTGCAACGAGTTCCAGAAGCTATCCAGCATTCCGTCGGACATCCTTTCCCCCTTTTATGCACAGTGAAATGCCCCTTCTAAAGTGGGGCATTGCCTAAACGGGACGTCAGAACTACTGAGCGTGATCCTACCGGCGGAACCTTAGCACGCGGTCTGACGCTTGGTGTATGGCGCGTTTGGCAAGCCGGAAGGACTTGTTTTTGTCACATTTTTTATCGGCCGCGGACGCGGCAGCCGTGCCGAGGTAATCGCTTACGGCCTTACCAGGGCAAGCGCTACTCCCATTTTCACAGGCCCATCACGCCCCTCTGTGGCTTGCTGAATGGCGCACTCAGTGCCCTGCGCCATCACCTTTCCAGCGCGGGTCGGAAGCTAGATTGCATTCCACTTCAATTAACCGCTCACCGCGCAAGGGGAAACATCATGCATAAACTGTCTCGTGCTGCGCTCGGCGTATGCCTGAGCCTGAGCTTGTCCGGACTGGCCATGGCGGCGGAACCTCATGCCACCGGCCTGGGCCAGGCCTGGCCCAATGCCGTGGACGTCAGCACAAGCCCGAACTGGCATGTCTACGTATTCGTGTTGAACGGCATCGAATACATCCAGGTCAATGACCTGAATGGCCATGTGATTGGCGCGGTCGGGACGGCGGGCGGGCAGTTCTTTACGCTGCCGGTGGGGGAATCTTCAAACTACGTGACGACGCCCCAGCAGCGGGCCGCAAAGACTTCCTCGGTCGACACGGCGGCACCGACAACGGTCTACAGAGATAGTACGACCGTAATTACGGTGACTCCTCAGAATAACGGCATGACGAACCTAAACGCGTCCCCCAACAGCACATGCACGGACCCCGAGCAATGTGCCGGCTTCAATTGAAATAGGGATTTCGCCGGCGGCGCTAGTCGCCGCCGGCGACAGGGTCGAACAACAGTGCGCTGACAAGCCTTCCGTCGGGATACGTACGCACCTTCGCTTTCCCTTCAAAAATCGCCGCTCGATCTCGAATAGCACGCAGGCCCAGGCCACTGGCCGTTCGTGTCACATAAGCATGCAGTTCGTCCCAACGAATGTAAGACATGCGAACCGGGTCGGACTTGAGGCCAATCCTAACCATGACAGCATGACGACCATGCCCTTGGATGCAACGGATTTGTACACGGATGTCGCTCATGTCTTCTTTACAGCAAACGTCGGCTACCGCCTCACAGACGATGCGATAAACGGTCATTCGCAACGTCGTGGATAAGCAACTCAAGGGGCCACGCACGTCATACGAATACTGCAACCCAGCATCGGCCAGTAGTCGGACCAAAGGTCCCTCGCTAAGCGCTGTAGGCAACCCTCTCTCCCGTACTGAAACCGGGTACAAGCTGTCCGCCAGTTTATGAAGCTGCTCTTGCGCAACAAATGCGTGACGTTGATAGCCACGATCATCCAGTGCCGGCTGCAAATGCCGAAGACGTCCCAACATCATGGTAAAACCGGCCTGAATGGTTTCGCGCACTTGCTCCAACGTTTGCGATGCCATCCGCAACTGCATTTCTCCAATGTAGACATTGCGTTGCGCGACGGCGAAGGCCATGCGTACGTCTTCCCGCTTTTGCTCGGCATGACGATCAAGTGCCGCAATACGGGCTCCCATCAGAAGCATGCTGGAGATGGCAAAGGCGACGAGAATTTCCGCCTGGATGGTGTGCTCGTCGTATAACCCGGGCATCAATAATTTGATGGCGCAGCTCGCGATGGCTCCCCCTATGGCTGCGCCTTGCCAGCCATGCCGGAGGGCAAGCCAGACCACCGGCAGGAACATCGCGACCTGGGCCAACTGGCGCATTTGTGAATCTGCTGGCGAAGAAAATCCGAACCACAGTAAAAACGCCAAAACCGGCAGACCTAGACAAGTGCTCTCGAAGACCAGGCGGCTGTCCGCGACCCGGCTATACAATTGGCGCCAACCGTGTCGCTTGACCACTTGGTAGATAGCCAGCACAAGCGGGGCGATGGTTAGCGTGCCCAGGTAACCGCCGATGAAAAAACGCGCAGCCATGGCACCATTGTGGACCACGTAACCCTTGGGCAGGTCCATCAAATTCACGCTCAATATGGACCTTCCCGCAAGCACGCATGACAGCAACAACGTGCAAACAAGCAAGGCCCCAACCCCTGCCGCGTTTCCGATCGGCTGCCAGCGTTCGCGTACCCAATAAATGAGCGGCGCCACGAAAGCGGCCGGAGACAGCAAATTAAAGACGGCCCAGGTAGCGCCCCAAGTATCCAGACAAGCGTAGCTCAGGTAAGCGTAATACCCCAGGTCACCAACCAATAGCGCCGGCCAATAGCGGTACGGGAAAAGCAGAAAAGCACTCAGTCGCAAGCCATCGGCGATCATCCAATACGAGACAGACAACTCTCGCAATGCCGCCGCCAACACACCATAGCCCACAGCCACCGCAAGATGGCGAACCCAAGGTCTCTCCCAAAATCCCTTCCCCATCCATCACCCCTTATGTATTTTGACCGGCCCCCTCACGACGCCGGCAGGGACGTCCAAAGCGAAACGATCATTCGATTGCAGGCGTGAAACTGTGGTGAAGCGGCGTGCGCTCCTGTTCGACGAGCTTGCGCCGTGTCGGACAATGCGCGACCCGCCACAGATTTTTTGCGATGCCTATCACAGGGATCGAGGCGGAACCGGAGGCGCTGTCTGAGCTGGGCGCGCGCATGAAGCAGTCCCTTCAGCCCGGCATGCGCCGAAGCGGACAGGGTCGATAGCGGCTAGAATCCCCTGGCGGCCCGACGGCCTGCCTTGCAGGGCGATCGCAAGCCACGCGACAGGGTGAAGCCATCGTCCCAGCCGCCATAACAACAAGGAAGCGCAAGCAACCGTGAGTGCATCCGAGCAACAGCCTCACCTTCCCTTCGTCGAACCCGGCCTGATGGTGATCCACGGCAATCGCCAGGAGGATCTGCGCGACCTGCTGGCTGCCTGGCTGCAACGCACGCCATTGGCTCCGCTGGAAAACGAGCTGATGCTGGTACAGAGCAACGGCATCGCCCAGTGGCTGAAGCTTGCATTGGCACGGCCGGTCAAGGCCGGCGGCTTGGGAGTCAGCGCGGCGGTCGACATCCAGCTACCGGGACGATTCCTGTGGACGGCGTATCGCAGCGTGCTGGGCGAAGCAGCCGTGCCGGCCACCTCGCCTTTCGACAAGTCGCGCCTGGTTTGGCGCTTGCTGCGCTTGCTGCCACAGCATCTGGAGGAGACCGCTTTCGCGCCCTTGCGCGCCCTGCTGGGCGAGGCCGGCGATTGGCGGCGGCTCTACCGCCTGGCCATGCAGGTGGCCGACCTGTTCGATCAGTATCAGGTGTTCCGCGGCGACTGGCTGGAAGACTGGGAGCACCGTAACGACGTGCTGCGCGATAGCGTACGCAACCGCGTTGTCGAATTACCTGCCGCGCAGCGCTGGCAGCCCAGGTTGTGGCGCTTGCTGCTCGATGACGTTCCTCCCGCGCAACGCGACAGCCACCGCGCGGGAGTACACCGCCGCTTCATGCAGCACATGCAAGCGCCTGGCTGGTCGACCGAAGAGATCCCGCGCCGTATCGTGGTATTCGGCATCACTTCATTGCCGCCGCAGGTGCTGGAAGCGCTTACGGCGCTGGCTCGCCACAGCCAGGTGCTGCTGCTGGTCACCAATCCCTGCCGACACTATTGGGCCGACATCATCGAGGATCGCGAGCTGCTGCTCGCCGAACACCGTCGCCACGCGAACAAGCCGGGGCTGCCGCCGGAACCTCGTTACCAGGATCTGCATTTGCACGCCAATCCCCTGCTGGCCGCCTGGGGCAAGCAGGGCCGCGATTTCATTCGCCAGCTTGATGCCTTCGACCAGCCCGAGCGCTACCGCGATCGCTTCAGCTCGATCAAGCGCAGCATCGACCTGTTCCGGGAATTCGGCAACGACTCCTTGCTGCATCAGGTGCAGCAGGCCGTGCTGGAACTGGAGCCGGCGCCCACTGACCCGACCGCGCGCAAGCCGCTGCCCGATACCCGTTCGCTGCATTTTCATGTCGCGCACAGCCCGCAGCGCGAAGTGGAAATCCTGCACGACCAATTGCTTGCCCAGTTCGAGCAAGCCGCGCGCGCTGGGCAACCTCTGTCACCGCGCGACGTGATGGTGATGGTGCCGGATATCCGCACCTACGCACCGCACGTGCAGGCCGTGTTCGGACGCATTGCCGTCAGCGATCCGCGCTACCTGCCCTACAGCGTGGCCGACCAGCCGGGCCGTGGCACTTCACCGTTGTTGACCGCGCTGGAACACCTGCTCAAGCTTACCGAGTCGCGCTTCACCGCCAGCGATGTGCTGGACTTGCTCGACGTGCCCTCGCTGCGCCGCCGGTTTGGCATCGGCGAAGACGATCTTCCTACGCTACGCCGTTGGATTGCCCAAGCCGGTATTCGCTGGGGCCTGGATGGTCGGCAGAAGCAAGCCTTTGACCTGCCACCGCAAGAACAGAACAGCTGGCGCTTCGGTATGCGCCGCATGTTGCTCGGTTATGCGACCGGCGATGGTCCGTCGCTCAACGGTGTCGCGCCCTATGCGGAAATCGGCGGCCTGGATGCCGAATTGCTAGGGCCGCTGAGTCAACTGCTGGAAACACTGGAGCGCTACTGGCAGCTATTCGCGTCATCGGCAACACCGGGGCAATGGAGCGAGCGCCTGCGTCATCTACTGCGCGACTGCTTCGATCCGCGCGGCGACGAAGACGACGCCCTGCGTATCAGCCGCCTGGAAGACGCCCTGGACAGCTGGCTGGATGCCTGCCAGGAGGCAGGCTTCACACAAGCCATTCCCCTGGCCATCGTAAGCGAGGATTGGCTGCAGGCCATCGACCAGCATCAACTTTCACAGCGTTTCATGGGTGGCGCGGTGAACTTCGGCACGCTGCTGCCGATGCGCGCAATCCCTTTCCGGGTGGTGTGCCTGCTGGGCATGAACGATGGCGATTATCCCCGCCGCCTCTCGCCACCGGATTTTGACCTGATGGCAAACGCCGGCCAGCACCGGCCGGGGGACCGCTCGCGGCGCGAGGATGATCGTTATCTGTTTCTGGAAGCCTTGCTGTCGGCGCGCGACGCGCTACACATCAGCTGGGTGGGACACAGCGTGCGCGACAACAGCGAGCTGCCGCCCTCGGTGCTCGTGGGCCAGTTGCGGGACTACCTTGCCGCGGGTTGGTGCTTGCCCAATGACAGCACCGACGCCGGGTCCCGCGATCGGCTGCTGGATGCCATTACTACCGTGCATCCGCTGCAGGTGTTCAGCGAACGCTACTTCGATCCCGCCTCGCCGCTTTTCACCTATGCCTCGGAATGGGCGCACGCGCGCCGCGCAAGGGCCGACACAGAAGTCTCGCCGCTTCCCCCCTGGCAAACAGAATCAGTGCTCGACATCCGCAGCTTGCAACGCTTTCTGGCCAGGCCGGCTGCCTGCTTCTACAGCGAGCGCTTGAAAGTGCGCTTCGAGGACATCGACGCGGGCATGCAAGACGAGGAGCCGTTTGCGCTGGACGGCCTGGAAAATCACGCTGCCACGCAAGCGTTGCTGCAATGCGCGCTGATGGCGGACGACGCAGATACCGAAGCGGCCCTGCTTAGCGCTGCTCAGCGCTTGCGGCAGCAGGGCGTTATGCCGGCAGGCGGATTCGGTGCGCTGGCCGTGGAAGCTATCGGCAACAATGTGCACCAGATCATGCACCAGTGGCGGGCATCGCTTGCCCATTGGTCTGGGCTGGCACCCGCACAAGAGTTGCGCTACACGCACGGCGACCTGAGCGTAGAGGGCTGGCTCGACGATCTGCGCACCAGCGATGACGGTTCGTTCGTACGCCTGTTGCCGATGGCCGGTCAACTTTGCCAAGGCAAAACCATACGCTACGACAAGCTGCTGCAGCCCTGGGTGCTGCAGTTGCTTGCCAATGCGAACGGGATTGGCCTGGCCAGCCGCTTCCTGGCTTCGGATGCCACGGTAGTGTTGAAGCCTCTCGACAAGCATGAAGCGGCTAGCTGGCTGGAAGCATTGATGGATGGCTGGCAAACCGGCATGCAGCGGCCCCTGCCGATCGCACGCCTCACCGCTTACGCATGGCTGCTGGCAGAGCGCAACGAAAAGATTCCAGCCGATGCCGCCCGCCTCTGTTATGAAGGTAGCGATGCGCCGGGTGCGCCATCCGGCGAAGTCAATCGGGAGCCTTGCCTGGCGCGCACCTGGCGCAGCTTTGCCGCGCTACACGCCGACGGTTTCGAGCAGTGGCTGCCGCTATATCGCCCGCTGCTCGACGCCGCCGTGCTGGAGAGTGACGCATGAGCGCGATGACGCCACTGGATCCCTTGCGCCTGCCACTGCAAGGCCTACGCCTGATCGAGGCCAGTGCGGGCACCGGCAAAACCTGGACGCTTGCCGCGCTGTACCTACGACTGGTGCTGGGGCATGGCGGGCAGCAGGCGCAACTGCCGGCGCAGATCCTGGTGGTCACGTTCACTCGCGCCGCTACGGCCGAGTTGCGTGAGCGCATACGCGAACGACTTGCCACTGCAGCTGCCGCCTTTCGCGGGCAACAGCAAGCCGATGAATTCCTGCGCCAACTGATCGCGGAATACCCGCACACAGACGAACGCGCGGCCGCCGCCCGCCAACTGGACCTAGCGGCGCAATGGATGGACGAAGCGGCCGTTCACACCATTCATGGCTGGAGCCAGCGCATGCTCGCGCAGCATGCGTTCGAAGGTAGCGAAGCGATCGATGAGGTAGCGGATGAAAACGCGCGCCTTGCCGAAGCCGTGCGCGACTACTGGCGTCGCTACTACGCGCCGTTGGATGAAGCCGAGGCGGCTTGCATCGCCACGCAGTGGCGAAGCCCGCAAGCATTGCAACGCGCCGTGCGCCCCTTGCTGCACCTTCCCGTGGATCGCGTGCGCATTCAAGGCCGGCAGTTGCCGATAATCGAAGACCTGCCCGAAACCTTGCGCCGCCATCAGGCGCCGCGACGTCAGGCCGAACAAGCTGCGCGCGCGTTGTGGCAAGCCGATGTGGATGCAATCGAATCGATGCTCCACACGGCCGTGCAAACCAAGGCACTGAAGAACAATATCTTCCTGCCCAAGACGGTGGAGCGCGAACTGCCGGCCCTGCGCCAATGGGCTGAGGGAGCCGACATCGAGCAGGCTACGCTGGAGCGCTACACCCAGGCCAAACTCAACAGTGCGGTGAGCAAGGGCAACGAACCGCCTGAGCACGAAGTTTTCGCGGCCATCCAATCCTTGCTTGATGCCTGTAAGGCCGAACCGCCGCTGGTCCCCTTGCTGCTTTCGCACGCGCTGCCGTGGATCACCACACGTACCGACCAGATACGCGAACGCCAAGCCAAGCCCGGTTTCGACGATATGCTGCGCCAGCTCGACGCGGCTTTGCACGGCCCACACGGTGCGCAGCTCGCCGATACCATCGCCGGACAATATCCGATTGCCCTGATCGACGAATTCCAGGACACCGATCCGTTGCAATGGCGTATCTTCCAGCGCATCTACGCGGATCGCCCGGGCACCGGCTTGTTGTTGATCGGCGATCCCAAGCAGGCCATCTACGGTTTCCGCGGCGCGGATATTCATACCTATCTGGCAGCACGGGAGCAGGCCCAATCGCCGACCTGGACGCTCACTACCAACTACCGCTCCACCTCGCCCTTGGTGGCAGCGGTGAACCGCATTTTCCACTATGCGGATCAATGGCCACAGGGCGCGTTTGCGTTTGGCCAGGGCTCGCATGGCCTGCCCTTCCAGCCCATCCAGGCCGCCGGTGCACAGCGTAGCCTGCTGAAGGATGGCCAGCCCGTCGCGCCAATCCACCTGGAAGTGCTCAGCGGCGACAAGCCGATGGGTGTTGGCGTTTACATGGACACGGCCGCTGCCCATGCGGCATCGCACGTTGTCGACTTGCTGGAAGCCGCGCAAACCGGCCGCTGCAACTTCGTTGACGCAGCCGGCGGGACAGTCGCATTGCGCCCCCGCGACATCGCCGTGTTGGTGCGTAGCAAGCGAGAGGCCGCTTGCATGCGCATGGCGTTGCGTCAGCGCGGGGTGTACAGCGTCTATCTCTCGGAAAACGAATCGGTTTACGCCGCCGAAGAAGCGCCGGATGTGCTTTTGTGGCTGCAAGCCTGCGCGATGCCGTCCTCCGACCGAGCCATGCGCGCAGCGCTCGCCAGCGCCACCCTGCAGCGTAGCCTGGAGGAATTGGATCGGCTCAATCACGACGAGGCCTATTGGGAGTGGTGCGGCGAAAGCTTTCGTGAACTGCAAGCCCTGTGGCAACGGCACGGCGTGCTGGCGATGCTGCACAATCTGCTGCATGTGTTCGACCTGCCTGCACGTCTGTTGGCCAAACCCAGCGGGGAACGCGTACTAACCAACCTGCAACACCTGGCGGAACTGCTACAGCACGCGGCGACGAACCTGGATGGCGAGTACGCTTTGATCCGCTACCTCGCCTCGCAAATAACGCGCGCCGGCGAAGGTGATACGGAAACCGCTGAAGAACAAGTGGTACGCCTGGAGAGCGAGGCCGACCTGGTCAAGCTCATTACCATTCACAAATCCAAGGGCTTGCAGTATCCCGTGGTGATGCTGCCGTTCGTCAGCCGCTACCAGGAAGCGCCGCGAGGCAGCGTGCAGCCCTGGCATGACGATGCGGGAAAGACCTGGATCGACCTGGATCCCGATGCGGAAGCGCAACAGCGCATGGAGCGTGAGCGCCTGCAGGAAGACTTGCGTCTATTTTATGTCGCCCTCACGCGGGCCGAGCATGCGTGCTGGCTGGGCGTGGCTTGCGTTGCCGACCGCAACAAACCCTTGTTGCACCGCTCTGCCTTCGGCTATGTGCTTTCGGGCGGGGAACAAGCCATCGAACCGGCCGAATTACGCACGCGTGTCGAAGTGCTGCGCAACGGCGCAAGCGATATCCAAGTGCACGTAGCTGAGGAATTCCTTGGCCTGCGCATCTTCCATCCCGTGCGCCGCGCGGGCGGCGAACGCCATGCGCGCGCCTATGCATTGTCACCGCCTGAACCATGGTGGATATCGAGCTATAGCGCGCTCACCCACGGTGAAGCCGGGTCGACTCGCCAGAGCGCCCCGGAAACCGCTACCCAGGATGTGCTCGCAGAAGCGGTGCGCGAGTCAACCGACTGGGCAGCCGTCAGCATCGATTACGGCATGCACGCGTTTCCGCGCGGCGCGGATGCCGGCACTTTCCTGCATGACTTGCTGGAGTGGATCGCCGAAACCGGCTTCGCCACCGTAGCCCGGGATGCCACCGCACTCGAACAGCAGATCGCACGCCGCTGCCAGCGCCGTAGCTGGCAAGCATGGATATCCCCCCTCGGCCTATGGTTACCCGCTTTGCTGCAGACGCCTCTGATGCTACCTGATGGCGGCACGCTGACATTTGCGCAACTCACAGATCGAAGACGCTATCAGGCCGAGCTGGAATTCTGGTTCGAGGCGCATCGTGTCGATACGCAGCAGCTGGATCAGCTCGTTACCCGCCACACGCTGGGCGGCGTGCAACGCCCCTTGCTGCCAGCCACTCGCATCAACGGCATGCTCAAGGGCTTTATCGACCTGATCGTCGAGCAGCAGGGCCGCTACTACGTGATCGACTATAAATCCAATTGGTTGGGCGACTCTTCCGCAGCCTATACGCCCGCTGCCATGCGCGAGGCCACGCTGCAATCCCGTTACGATCTGCAGTACGCCATCTACACGCTGGCCTTGCATCGCCTGTTGCGCGCACGCTTGCCTGGATACCACTATGACCGCCACGTAGGCGGTGTGCTCTATCTGTATCTGCGCGGCGTGGATCAGGCCGGCCATGGCATTCATACCGAACGGCTGCCCTTCGCCTTGATCGACGCCATGGATCGGCTGTTCGCGCAGGAGGCGCAATCGCATGTCGCGTGATGCCATGCTGGCAATGCTGGTTGAAGCGGCGGCTCGGCACCTGTTGCGCTCGCTGGATCTGGCGTTCGCGCGTTTTATCGCCGACTGCGATCCGCATGCCGAACCCGCGTTGTTGCTGCTAGCGGCCCTGACGAGCCGGCAGCTAGGCGACGGCCATCCATGCTTGGATCTCCATGCGCTGGATGCACTCGCCGCAGAACAGGCATGGCCGGCGCCGTGGTTTGAATTGCTTTCCACCACCGTCTTACCCGTATCGCCGGTCATGGCCAACGCGGATGGCGTTCCGGCCGAAGCACCCCTGGTGTTGGACGGTGGCCGACTGTATCTGCGTCGCTACTGGAACTATGAATGCCGCGTGGCCGCGGGCATTGCCACACGACTCACCGAAAGCATGCTGCCGGCGGAAGAGCTGCACGAAGAATTGCAGCGTCTGTTTCCCACTCCTGCGGGCGAACCTGTCGTGTGGCCCCGCGTAGCATGCGGGCTCGCGGCGCGTGGCGCTTTCAGTGTGATCACTGGTGGACCGGGCACGGGCAAGACCACCACGGTTGTGCGCTTGCTCGGCCTGCTGCAAACCTTGCATCTACGCCAACAGGCCACGCCGCTGCGCATTCGTCTGGCCGCGCCGACCGGCAAGGCAGCGGCGCGTTTGAATGCCTCGATCGCGCGCCAGATCGCCTTGCTTGACGTGGAAGAGCAGGTGCGCGCGGCGATTCCCATGCAGGTGGAAACCCTGCACCGCCTGCTGGGTGCGCGCCCGGACAGCCGCCGCTATGCCCGCGATAGCCGCCATCCCTTGCACGTGGACGTGCTGGTGGTCGACGAAGCCTCGATGGTCGACCTGGAGATGATGGCCGCCGTGCTGGATGCACTACCGCCGCAGGCGCGGCTGATCCTTCTGGGCGACAGGGATCAGCTCGCCTCGGTGGAAGCCGGAGCTGTGCTGGGCGAACTGGGGCGGCGTGCGGACCAGGGTTGCTATAGCCAGGCCACCGCGAAGTGGCTGCTTGCTGCAGGCGGTGATGACGTTACTGGGTTCGTACGGGAGGATGCGCAAGCACTCGATCAGCACGTCGCCATGCTTCGCAGCAGTCATCGCTTCCACGCCGCAAGCGGTATCGGGCAGCTAGCCGCCGCCGTTAACGCCGGCAATGGCGCTGCCGTGAATGCGTTGCTCGACTCGGCATCCGGCGACGTCACGTGGGTGGCTTCCAGCGTCAACGCCACGCCGATCGCGCCGCTGGTCATGGATGGACAAATCGTCCCAGTGGACACCGACGGCCCGCAAGGTTTCCGCCACTATCTTGAACAATTGCGACTGCAGCGCCCTGCCCTGGATGCCGATGACGCAAGCTACCAAAGCTGGGCACACGACTTGCTGGAGGCCTTCAACCGCTTTCAAGTGTTGTGCGCAGTGCGCCATGGACCTGCCGGGGTCGAGCAACTGAATCGCGATATCGCCACCATGCTGCTGTCCGCTGGGCTGATCGAAGCGGACCGCGGCTGGTACGAAGGCCGGCCGGTGATGATGATGCGTAATGACTACAGCCTTGGCCTTATGAATGGCGACGTCGGCATGACTTTACGCATGCCTGGGGCCGACGGCGAACCGCGCTTGTATGTCGCCTTTCCTATCACGCGTGGCACGTCATCCCATACACCGCAAATGGACGATGCGCTAGTGCGCTGCGTATTACCTTCCCGGCTGGGTGACGCGGAAACCGTCTACGCCATGACGGTGCACAAGTCGCAAGGCTCGGAGTTCGAGCATACCGCGTTGGTGCTGCCGGAAGATTCGCCGGTCGTGCTCACACGGGAATTGCTGTATACCGGAATTACCCGCGCGCGGCGTTGGCTGACTTTGGTCGGCACGCAAACTGCGATCGAGCATGCGCTGGCGCAGCGGACGCGGCGCTATTCGGGACTTGCGCAGAGGCTTTCCAGCCACGTCCTTTGAAGCGCCATCGCCAGACTGCATGCATGGCAACGCTGGGATTGTCATCCCAGCCTACGTATCCATCGGCAATGCATCCAGGCGCTGCAGCAAGTGGGGATGCTCGGGCAAACGAATCCCGAAGACTTCGCGCAGCACCTCGCAAATTTCTTCCGCGCTCCCAAGCGTGCGTTTCACCGATTCGCCACCCAGGGTATGCAGCGTGAATTGGCGACCGGACAGATTCATCCGCTGCATCGGCGCAAGACGGGCGACCCTCAGGGTGTGCCGGAAATGCGAAGCCGGATAAGTCGACGTGTAATGATTGGCGACCTCATAGTCGGCCGAAAAGCGGGGTTGCAGGTCAAAGCGGTAGAGCGTGAGCCATTCGCCGCGTACCAAGGATTGTGACCACCAGTTGCCGTCGGCCTGGGTCAGGCGAAAAGGTTCATGCGGCGTAGGCTGTTCGATATCCGCACGCAAATGCAACACGCCACTGAGTGTTTGACCACCAAAACCGACATCCGCCAGCCAGCTCTCGCCATCCAGCTCAATACGCAGCAGCATATGGGTTTGTGGCGTGAGCGAAGCAGGATCGCGCCCCCATAGGACGCGCGCTATCAAGCCCTCCACCTGGAAGCCGATCGTGGTAAGCGCGGCTCGCAGCAGCGAGTTCTGTTCGAAGCAGTAGCCGCCACGACCGCTGCGCACCAGCTTGCGTTCGATCCAGGCGAGGTCCAGCGAAACCGGCAAGTGCAGGAAGGGATCTAGATTCTCGAAGGGAATCGAGGCGGTATGCGCGGCGATAATCGCCCGCAAGGTGGAAAGATCTGCCCGCACCGGGCCGGTATGGCCGATGCGCTGCAGGTAGGCGTCCAGGTCAAAACGATGAGACATGCCAGCGCAAAACCCCAGGAGAAAGCGCTGGGAATGCTAACAGCATGAGCAACGCGCGCAAACAATGACGGGAGATGGTTCGAACTCCCTACCAACAGCTTCCATTGACGTTTGCTTTGACATCCGCCTGGTCCGGCAGCTTACGCCCCGCGTTGTCGATCGACAGCTTGCCACACGCATCGCCAAATTGACGGCCGATCGGCATAGCCATGGCGACAAAACCTTGCCCGGCACTGTCCAGCACCCTCGATGTCAGCGCGTAATAGCCGTGCTCTGAAATCGCCTGATCGGCCATTCCAAGCTTGCCCAGGTCAGTCGCATAGCGATTGTAGGTGGCGTACCAGCGTTCCTGCGCATGCGCGATCGCCATCAATGCCTGGTGTGCGTCCGCGCGATGCGAACGCAATACGTATCGGGAGTAGGATTGCGTTGCCATCGCGGCGAGGATCGAGGCAATCGCCATTACCGCGAGCAGTTCCACCAGGCTAAATCCACGCAAACGATCCATGGCTGCACTCCTTTCAGCTATCAGGCGTAAGCAATGACCAGGAGCGGCGACGCCATAGCGGGGCATCGAGGGACAACGGCAAATCCAGTCCGCCCTTGCCAGCTTTCAAGTTCATGCCGGGCATGATCAACTTGCCACCGCCCGGAAGCATTGCCATCGGCAGCATGCCGCTAGCCGGCGGGTGCTCGATCTGGGCGCCGACGTACGAGCCATTGGCGAAATTCACGATCGCGCGCGCACCGCCCGTGGCCGCATCGATGGCCATGATCGCAGCTGAGGGTGTGTCACCGTCGGGTATCAAACTGCTCACCAGCACGGTATTGGTATTGAACAGTGCCGTGGGCGTGCTAACTACGCGTTCACCCGCAACTACATCCAGGTCGATACGCCAGCCGCCAGCCCGCATCGGCACCGGATTGGACGTGAGCGTGCGCAATGTTGCGCTGCTGCCGGAAACGGCATCGGTAACCGTTTCTTCGCTCAAGGTTTGTGGCTGAAGATTGTCACGGGCGGCGGTAAGCGGCTGGCCCTTGCCATCGACCCGATCGCGTATGCCATAGATCGACTGGGTGGTGGCATCGCGCTTATCGCCACTGCCCAGGTACTTGCCTGTTCCGAATACAACGATGAAGCGGTTCGTCGCCGGGTCCGGAAAAAGGCGTGGCATCACGGTGATGGCTTGCGCTCCCTGCGTAGCCGGGCGATAGGCCAGCGCTACGCTCCAATGGGCGGGATTGGGTGAGGACAAATCGAAGCGCCACAGGTTGCCGGCCAAGTCACCGGCAAAGGCGATGTCATCGACTTGATCGTTGTCGTAATCGCCCAGCACGGGCGTGGCCAGTCCATAGCTGAAGACACCCTCCTTGGCGGGTGTCTTCAGCTCCGCTATCACCACGCCGGTTTGGGCATCCAGCACGAACAGCGCGCTATAGCTTGGCGGTGTCCCGGATGCCTCTACGCATTGCGCGGGCCGGTCCGGTTTGCCGCAATCGGCAAAATAGCCGCCAGGAACCAGCACCGCCCAGCGGCCATTCGCCAACCGCGCGATGGCGGGCTGGCCATAGGTATAGCCAAGGTCCGCCGGAGCATAGATGGCGCCTGTCTGCGCCATACCGGGCGGTGCGTCTGCATCGAACTCCCACAACACGGTACGCTCGGGATGGGCCTCGCTGGCTGATTCGGGCTTGGTGATATCCAGCGCATACGCGCCACGACCACCCAAACCCAGGCCACCCACCAACAGGCTATGCCATTCGCGCTGGCCATGCTGGCTGAAAAATACATCACGTGTGACGGGCGTTGCGTCCACCGTCGGCTGGAACCGGAAATCACGGGCATGCGTAAGATTGCCGAGCTTGCCGTACGCCGCGCGTGGCACGTAAGCCCAGCGCTCCTTGCCTGCTTCTTGTGCCACTGCATAGGTGCTGCATTGACCTTGCGCATCCTTCGCCGTGCAGGTGGGCACTGGCGCTTGAAACGCGTGCAACATGCCATCATTGGCAGCGACGTAAAGCATCGGCATGCGTTTGGCGTTGGCCGACACGAAGGTGGCATAGCCTTGCACCATGAATTCGTTTTCCGGTGCTGGAACGGAAGTGCCGCCGATCTTCGTAGGCCAGCTGCTGGCGTACCTGCCCGATGGGGGGCCCACATACACGGCCTGCGAATGAATGATGGCGCCCAGCACGCTGCTGCGCGGGCGCAAGCAGCCTTCCCGCTCCAGCGTACGAACACCTCGCAAGTAGGCCACGCGCGCCTGGCGTGTATCGGCGCCAAGCCCAGGCTGCGGCAGCATCAGCCTTTCCGTCTGGTAGTCATCGAAAATCGACTCGGGTTCGAACGCTATGCCGACGATCTCTCCGGTTTCCCTGCGACTGGCGGTCAATATCGTGCGGCTGGCCGGCGGGGTAGCCCGTGGATCGGTGAGCATCGCGGCGGCATCCCACACCACGCCGGTTGCCGCACCGTCCGCATTCAAGCTGACGGCCTTCAGCCGGCCGGACCAATCATCCGGGTCGTAACCGCCCAGGAAAGCAAGCGTTCCCGCCGTCAGCACGTTGCCGTCCAACGCGAGCGTGGCCAGCGACGACGCTCGCGAGCGATCCAACGGCAGCGGGCTAAGCTCCACAGTACCGGGCAGACTAGGCTCGGATGCCTGCGCGATGGACATCGACATCACCAAAGCACACGCCAGCCATGTGCTGAGAAATTCAGGGCAGGAGCGGCGCATTGAACGTACTCTGCACCACACTCAAGGTCTTGGCGCTGCCGCCAGTCGCGCGTGCCGTGATGCGATAGATATGAATATCGAGCTGCCCGCCATGGCCTGGGCCAGTGTTGCCGGACTCGTGCGAGCCGCCGACGCCCGGCGGATGCTCGGCACCGAGGTCTTCGATGATGTAGACGGGATTTTTCGCTAGTGCCGCGGTAGGCTGCCCGGCGTTGCTGACGTAACCGTGGTGGTCCGGCCCCAGATAGGCGACGCCAATATCGGGTAGCCAACCCGGTAAAAACTGGAATCGAGCGACCACGCCGCCGGGCGCATAAGCAAAGGCATCGGGATTATAGATCAGGCAACCGTCATCGGCCGGGATGCTGCTTCGTTCGCAATGCAGATGCGTGCCAACCTGCCCAGCCATCGACCAGAGTTTGTATTCCACTCCTCGCAACGCTGTTTCCGCGCTCATTCTTGCTTGCTGCGCGTTGCGCAGGCCGCCGGCCATGCGCTCCTGCAGCAATGAATGGCGTGAGGCGTCAATGGCGAGCATGCTCAGCACTAGCAGAAAAATGAGCGCCACCAACAAGGCAAAGCCGGCTTGACTCCCTCTCATTCTCGCAACCTCGCTTCAGGGATTGGCATTGCGCACGGCGACCACCGCCGTAAACTCACGCCGCAGCACGGGCAACGGAAAACCTTGCTGCACCGGCGTTACTTTTCGTCCCTTCGCCATCGGCGATGCGGGCGTAGCTATCTCGTCCCAGGCGTAGCTGTAGGCCAATTCATCCGGGGTAAGCGAGTACAGCGGGTTTTGTCCCGACAGCAGCAGGCCGATTTCGATCAGGCTGACCGATCGCCACAGGCAACCACGATCGTTGCCGCCAGCAATCGATAGAGGTAACGCCGGGCAATCATTGCGCGTGCTCTGATCCACCTGCTCGGCGGTGTAATAGCGAACCCTTCCATCCAGTGCTTGTACGCCATATTTGAAATCCAGCCGTTCCACACCACGTGCGATTTCCTCGCCGGTGCCGCCCAAGGCCTTGTTCCCTCCATTGACTCGCCGCACCAGGGCGCCCGTGGCGTGCCGCATGCCATCCCCGTTGTCCACCACTTTCAAATAGTAGGTGACGGTTTGCAGGTCGCGACTGAGGCTGAACAACCTTGGTGCAGCCATGTTCTGAAACGCATGCGGCTGCACGAAGTTGTTGCTGCTGGAAACAAGCTGGCTGCTGCCCATCCCCCTCACCGCAAAGATCTGCGCACTGGAGCAATCGGCCAGCATCACCAGCGGAGCATCTTTCCTCACCTCGCTCACCTTCGGTTCGCCGCGCAACGGATGCAATCGCACGGTCATCGAGCCGTCCGCGTTTTTCTGCAGCGTGCTGCCCTGCTCGCTGTCTTCCGGCGTGATCGTCCAGCCGCTCGCAGGCTTCAGATAGCGCACCGTAAGTACCGAGGCACCGATCACGCGACTGTCGATACCCTTACCCATTGCGGGAATATTGAAGCCATCGGGATTGCGCTTGCTGCTCGGATCCACCGGTACGCAGCGGCTGGTGGTGCAGTCGTAGCCACGCATCGCCAGGAAGGAAGGCAGTGAATAGGGTTCGCGCGGGGTAACGGGATACGCGCTGTCCCACGAGGTGGTCACATCGCTCAGGGCTCGCATGAGCAAATCGGGATCGCGCGCATAAACCGTAGGCGCGCGCAGTCCGTCCAGATAAACACCCGTAGCGCTTTGCTGCGCGGAACCACCCGTGCCGGCGCAGTACTGGGCGCCGGCCATGGCCAGATCATTCCTGATCTGCGTGATCGCAAAGCGCCCTTCTTCCTGCAGCAGCGCAAGCTGTTCCTGCGCCTGGCGAGTGCTCGAAGCAGAAGTGAACACTGACACGACGCCCAGGCTCACCACGAGGCCGAGTGCCATCGCTACCATCAGCTCCACCAGGGAGAGTCCGTGGCATCGCCGGATCATGGCTGGAACTCCCAGGCGAAAGTCTGTGGCGAAGCTTGGGCGTCCCGTGAATCGCGCTCGGTCCAGCTGATGGTCATCGAGCAATTGCCGCCATAGGGCGGTCGCAGCTGGATTTGATCGTGAGCGGGGGCATGGGCTAGGCCGCTGTGCTCGCAATGGATGTTGGCCTTGGCACTTGGCGGCAGAAAGGTCGCGAGCTGGCCATTCCATCGCTGCCGATCATGCAGCGCCAGCTGCACTGGCGTGCACCCGGCAGCGCAATCCTGCCTGCTGCCGTCCGGATAGCTGCCGTTGTAGTCACCACTCCACACGCCGATGGGATTGGCCCGCATGCTCTCAGCCATGTTCTGCGCCAGGAAGGTCACCTGCGTGCGCAAGTACGCCGCCTGGTCGGCGCGCGCGGCCATCGCCATCAAGACCGCCACCCCGATCAGCCCAAGGCAGGACACCAGCATGGCGACCAAGACCTCGACCAGCGTGATGCCTCGCGGATTCCCTGGCGGCAGCACCGGCATTCCCTCGCGGTTGGACCTGACGGTACTGTCGCCCCACGACCCACCCCAGGGCAGTCAGGCATCGCCGCAAACTGGAGTCCGATTCCCACTTGTTCGGCAGAGCTTGCAGGCCGCGAACTACCCCCTTAAACTAGGCGGCTCCGCCGGAATAGCTCAGTTGGTAGAGCGGCGCATTCGTAATGCGTAGGTCGTAGGTTCGATTCCTATTTCCGGCACCATCTTTTTTAATTAAAACAGCGCATTACACCTCGCAGTGTGATGCGCTGTTTTGCTTTGGATGGCAGGATTTCGCAATCGTGTCGCGGCAAACTTATGCCACGTTGCTCCATGCCTTTTCTTGCCATGCTCAGATGTGCAATCCACGATGCACAGGCTGGCGTATAAGTTCTTAAAGCAATCGTGCTGATTGACCTTGCGCTGTGAGCAAGGCGACTGCCTTTTGATCGAACGAGACGAAGGTGTCGGCGCCAAGCCATTGCCCCTCAAAAGCGATCACTCCGTCAGCAAAATCACCGCCAGCTTCCTGGATGGACAGGCCTGCTTCCACGGCGGGCCTGTTGAGTACGATGTTTCGCGTATCCATTAATTGACGAATGGCAGCAGCGGTATCAGCCCGTGATACGTCATAACTGCGTAGGAGCACCCATACCAGCTCACAAAGCGCATGCAGGCTTACCGCGACGCTGTCGGCGCTTTCCATCACCGCCATTGCCGCGCGGCATTGCTTGACGTCATCCCCGACGATGATGCGCAACAGGACGTTGGTATCGGCGATGATTTTCACGCTTTACCCTTCCCCGCTGATGCACCTGCTTCGGCAATCGCCGCATCGATGTCTTCGATGCTCAGCACTTTGCCGTTGGTCTTGCCTTTCAGAAATCCGGCCAAATCGCGGAACGCCCTGGTTTGCTTGGCCGCCTTCAATTCAGCCCGGCCATCGGGCAGCAAGTCCAGCTCGATCCTTTCGCCTGGCTTGATACCAAGATGTTGCAGTACATCCTTCCGAAAGGTGACTTGTCCCCGTGCCGTAACGGTCAGTGTGGTCATGGCGATGCCCTCAGATTGCGACTCAGGCACAAATGTAATGCAAATATGCATTACTTTCAAGTGTGGTTCGAATGAGAACGAACACATGGCCAGCCTCCGGACGCGCTCAACGGCGCGCCTTGACGGTGGTCAGCGGCGCCGGCGTGAAGTCCAGTCGCAGTTCTTGTATCTCGGCTTAGAACCGCAAGTATCGGCGTGGCGCGCTGTTTTTGCTTTGGATGACACCCTACTCGCCATGGCGTACCGAAGCGGCCGCGACTAGCTCGCTGGCTTGCAGGACATGGCCAGTCCATCAGAGCGCACGGTCGCAAGCGTCGCTATACCCAACCGCAACTCCACTCTCGAACTCGACTCGCCATAAAGTCATTACATGAGCTTGCAGCGATCAAGCAATGTCATGGACTGCAACACTGGACAATTTTCTTTGGAAGCGCAGGCCCTTAGGCTCATGATGGCGTCGACCTGGATCTACGCAAGCAGTGCTGCATAGTGCACCTGGCTGATCCGCCACGTTGCACTCAATCCCCCACGTAACCTTCTTCGGCTTGATTGATCTTGTTGTAAAGATCTTGCAGATAGGCGAAATCCGCGGAGAACAGGTCCTCGATCACTTTGGTAGTGACCATCTCCAGCGAACCAAGCTTCGTCACGACACGGGACAACACGATAATTGACAGATAGGCCGGATTGGCCTGCACTCGATAATCTTTCAGCGGAATGATCTCGTCACCGGCGGTGGCCTGGCGCATCACACCGTGCCGGTGCAAGTTTCCGTCGCCATCGCGATAGCCGATCGGCAGGGTGAAATCGAATTCTGTAGATGTGCCCACAATGCCCCCTGATAGCTTGCGAACTACTTTACTTAATCAAACGACCTGCGAAAGAGCCTTGTCTCCAAGACTCTCATAAAGCCGAGCCAGACGCTTCATCTCAACGCCCTCCTGGCGACCCTACTGCGCATGGGCTATAAGGACAGCGATATTACAGTCCATCGCCTCCACGTTACCTTAAGTATCCCTCCAACGATTTGCCGATACCAGAACGCAACGTGGTGGAACTCAAGTAAAGCGGTTACGGAACATTTGATTTAGACGTCAACCACCCAGTATCCATCAGGCGGCATGTCAGAATGAAGATCACCATCAGGAAGGTATTGAATCGGGTTGGCAAGGCCTTGATGTTCGTGCTGATTGCTGCCGGTGTGCTGCTTCTGCTTGCCGAACGTTTCCAGGAAAACTCGTTCGTGAATTTCATACGTTCGTTGATGTAATGCAGGTTCGAGAGCGGGCCGCCATAGCCGTATTTCCTGTCCAGGAAGAATCGATACTAGAACCGCTCCGCTTCCACGCAATCCACCGGCACCGGCTTCACCCGCGCAGCCCACGCCACACCCGCGACCAGCAAGACCACGCCAAGCATGGTCTGCGCGCCCGGCAACTTGCCCCGCAATACAAATGCATAACTCAAGGCCGCCAGGGTTTCGAACACGATCAGCTGCCCGGCAATCGCAGTAGGCAAACGTTGGCTCGCTTCGTTCCAGCAGGTGGTTCCCAGCCAGGAAGCAAACAGGCCGATCGCCGCCATCAGGGTGATGAAAACGACGGGGCGCGGGCCGAGCGGCATGGGAAACGCACTGCCGCTGGCATGCATGCCCAGCCACAACAGCACATAGCCCGTTAGCGCCAATGGCAACGTGGCAACACCTTGAGCAGTAGCCCAGGTGCGCGGATTGCGCCCCGGATGGTGACGCAGCCAGTCGGCATTGCGCAGCGGGTACCAGGTCCAGCAAGCCATCGAGACCAGTGCCAGCAAGGCACCGGTGGCATAGCGCAGCAGATCGGCATGATCCTGGGCACGCATCGCTGCCAACTCGGCTTGATTGACGCAGGCAATGCCCGCCGTAATCAGCAACAAGGATGGCGCCAGGCGCGCCCACGGCAAATGGCCATCACGGCGGGCATTGCGCAGGTTGGCGGCGATCGCGATCACCACCGGCAGCGTGCCGATGATCATGGTGGGCAATGGCGCGCCCGCGCGTTGGATCGCAGCCGCCAGGCAGACGTAATAAAGCAAATTACCGACTGCTGCGAGCTTCAACGCCTCTAGCCAATCGGCGCGACTGAGCTGGCGCAGCGCGGCGCGGTCCAGCCATGCCAGCGGCAAAGCGATCAGGCCAAAGGCAAGATAACGGCCCACCGATTGCAGCGCAGCCGGGTATTCGGGCACCAGCAGCGGGCCGACGAAAACCAGGCCCCACATCAGGCCGGCCACCAACGCGTAAAGGGTTCCTGTCCACATGACGCAAAGTATCGGTGCAACGCCCGCAGCCGTCTTGTACGAGATTGCTATCGCTGCAGCGCTCGCTGGTAGCGCGCCGGGGTAGTGCCATAGCGGCGCACGAAGCTGCGGGTCAGGTGGGCCTGGTCGGTCAAGCCGCTGGCAACCGCGACTTGGGCCGGCGCCTCGCCGGCGGCGAGCATGCGCTTGGCCATGGAGAGACGAAAGGCCATCAGCATCTGCTGCGGGGTGGCGTGATGACAGGCCTGGAACTGACGCAGGAAGTGGAACGGGCTGAGCCCCGCTACGGCGGCAAGCTCATCCAAAGTGACGCGCTCGGACAAATGGGCTCGCAGGTATTCGATCACCCGCGCAAAGCGTGAAGGCGTTTCGGAGCGTGCCGCGTGCGGTATCCGTGCATGGCGGCGGAATTCGCCCAACAGTTGAAACAGCAGGCTGTCGAACGCAAGCGGTTCGCGGGCCTGCCAAAGCGCATCGAGCAAGGCCGTGATACGACGTGCTCCTGGCGCATCCGCATGCACCGCATCGCCAAACCACCAGCCGGGCTCGCCCGTAACCTCCGCCACCGCGGTCGGCTCGATATAGATCATGCGATAGCGCCAGCCGCCATCGGTTTCAGCGCTACCGGTGTGCAGCTCTTCCGGATTCATCAGCACTAACGAATCGGGTGGCGCCAGATGTTGGGCGCCCCGATAGCGGAAGCGCTCCACCCCCGATTCGATCGCCCCCAAGCCGTATCCCTCATGCACATGCGGCTCGAATGCATGCCGCACGATGTGCGCGCGGTACAGCTCGATGCCGGGGCGGTGCGCCGGGCAGCGGAATTGGGCGATATCCGCTGGGTTATCGAAGGAATGGGGGACGCCTTGCATGCCTCGATAATGGCACAGGAAACGACCCTCTTCCCTGCCTGCCGGTCCGGAAGATCATGGGCCCGGCCCGAAGTGACTGTCCTATGGCCATTGCTTTGGAAGTCATAACAAAAGAAGCCCGGCTTGCACCGGGCTTCTTGCGCTATCGGCACGATCGCTTTGGTTATCGATCATTGCTCATCTTCGCCACCGTAGTAGCGCGTGGTGTAGACCACCGTACGAGTGGTAACGACCGGCGCGGTTTCATAAACCACCGGTGCGCTCCGGTACACCACCGGTGCCGGTGCGTAGTAAACCGGCGGCGGAGGCGGCGCAACGGCGCTACCCACCAGGCCGGCCACGGCGCCCGCTACGACAGCGCCGGCGATCCAGCGGCCACCACTCCAATAACCTCCGCGATGATGCCAGTCATCATGGTCGTGCCAGCCGCGGTCATGCCAGCCGCCCCGATCCCAATCGCCATGGCGACCCCAACCATCGTGACCCCAGCCATCATGATCATGTGCCGACGCGGCCAGGGGCGCAGCCATTACGGCCGCAACGGCCAAACCCATCAACATACGACTGACTGCTACACGCTTGCTCATGACGCACCTCCGTTGGTGTCGGCCCAGATGCTCAGCTTGCGGCGCTTAATAAGCACTGAAGGTTTTCTTTTCTCTTCTGCGACACGGTTCCAACTGTAGACTTGCGTCACACGGCATCATGGGCGGTGGCTGCATTCGTGTGCACCCTGTCACACGCTCTCCTGGAACGACGGGTGGCAACAACAGGGTGTTTAGCGATTAGTAACGCATTGTGTGGGCGCCGTTCAGGCTTGTCGCCATTCAATGAGCACCATGGAATGCAGGGGTGAACGTGATGTTAGATTTAGCGACCGATCGGGGGATTCAAATATGAGCAAGTTCGTAGTCAAAACTCTTTGCGCGGCGGTCACGGCAGCGGCTCTCGCCGGCCTGGCTGGCTGCGGCCATCAGGCCAGTGCGGATCCCGCCCTGGAAGCGCAGCAGCAACAGCAAGCCGCCGGTCCGCAGTACGCGCAGGTGGTCAGCGTGACGCCGGTGCGCTCCACGGTGAACAACCCCCATCAGGTCTGCCAGGACGTGGTGGTGAATCACACCACGCCGCCCAGCGACCAGCACAACATCGCCGGCACGGCGATCGGCGCGGTTGCCGGCGGCCTGCTGGGCCACATGGTAGGCCACGGCAAGGGCAACACCCTAGCCACGGTGGCTGGCGCAGCGGCGGGCGGCTATGCGGGTAACCGCATCGAAAATGCCCACCACCAGAGCCAGGTGACCTCCAGCACCGAGCACGAGTGCAAGACGGTCAACGACACCAGCGACCGCGTCGTCGGTTACGACGTACAGTACGTCTATAACGGCGTGACCCGCACCACGCGCATGGACCACGATCCGGGCAACCGCGTGCAGGTGCAGGAAGGCGTGACGTCGGTATCCGACGCTCGCTAAACCAGGCAACACTGCTGTTTCAAAAGGTGGCGATCTGGCGATCGCCACCTTTTTTCTTGCCCCGGTCTATCGAGGCCACGCGTAGGCTGGGATGACAGTCCCAGCATCCGGAAGCCGCGTGTAAAGCTGGGATTGTCATCCCAGTCTACGCGACCAATTTTCCGGACATAAAAAAACCTCCCGCGAGCACGGGAGGTTGGGTACGGCAAGCGCTTACGCTTAATGCTTCTGCTTGTAGATGCGCTTGCTGTTGTGGTTCTCGGAACGATTGAGGTTGCGCTGTTCCTGCTTGGTCAGATGGCCGTTGTGCTTGGCCTCGTCAACCGATTCGCGGCGGGCGATATTGGCATCGTGCGCTTCGTCGTGGTTGGCCTGGGCCTGCGTCATGGTGCCGTTCTTCAAACCGTTCTGGATGCGATCCTGCTGGTTTTCCAGGCGATTATTCACTTCGTTAACGCGCGGATGGTTGGGTACATCGGTTTGCGCGAGAACGCTGCCGGATGCCATCGCTGCACCGATGACCAGACCGACAATGACGAGCTTCGACTTTGCATTCATGGGTAGTTCCTTGGAATGGATTAGCGGACGTTCTTTGGAATCGACGCCCTGCCGTGGCTGGCAAGACGGCTTGCATACGTCGAATGGGGTCATCTGCTTGAGTGTCGCCGATGGTGTCTCCAATAGCGTCCTGCTCCATCGTGTGCCCCTCACCCTCCGTAAGCGCCAAGAACGACCGGCCATGGCCCGCGTTGACAAGCGCACCAACGAAGGTGGAGTTGGTTCAGCTCGCCATTATGTTGCGTTGCAAAGACGGTTTCGCGTAAGCCTGCTTGCTGTCGCACTATGATCCGGCGTCGAGCCGCTACACGGGGTGCCCTAATGAAGATGGAGCGCAGCAGCGGAACAGATTGGATCGGGCTCGGACTTCGCGCGATCAAAGGGGGCGGCGTGGTGGTCGGCATGGTCGTGGACGAAGGTGTTCCTCGAATCGTGTTGTCGACGTTTATCCCCACCGCCGCAAGCGACGACCGCCTTGCCCTTGAGCCCTATCGCGCCGCATACGAAATGCAGCGCGGTCCGCACGGTGGCGCTTCGGCGCAAGCCGTAGCCGCCGTTGCCGAGGGACATAAACGTCAATGTGCACTCGCGACGAGGGGCCTGGGCGACATCGTTTGCAAGCTGCATAACACCGGCTACCAGCAGATCGTTGCGGCGCTGCTGGTCAATCGCGCCGGCTGGATCATCGACACCCTGGCGTACAGCCTTGCCTGGCCCGAACATGTGCCGATTGCCGAAGGCCTCGCGGTGCGGGATGCCCTTCGCTTCGCGTGCGGCCGACACGCTCTCGAAGTCGCCGAGCTGGACGAAAAGTCCCTGCACGAGCTTGCGTCGAAACAGCTCCGACTGTCGCCCCATGACCTGGATATCCGCCTGAAATCGCTTGGCGCGACAGCCGGCAGGCCTTGGCGAAAGGAGCAAAAGCTAGCCTGCCTCTCGGCCTGGGTCACGCTCACCGCACGGCAGCGATGCTGAGGTAGGCCGGCAAAAACTGGTGCCCCCGACACGATTCGAACGTGCGACCTTCCCCTTAGGAGGGGGACGCTCTATCCAACTGAGCTACGAGGGCGGAAAGGGCCTGCCGCATGGCGGAGATCCGCCTGCGCAGGGGCGAAGTATAGGTGATGGGCCATGGTGGCGAGCAAGCGGCGGGGCTCTCGGCTCGGCCGGCACGAGCCCGCCTGATAGAATAGGGGTTTCCCCATGTCCAGGCGCTCACGCGCCCCGTCCCAGGAGTCCCAATGTCCCACGAAATCCTCAAGGCGCTCGGCCTGACCGGCGAGCAGTCGGGTACGTATCTCGGCAACGGCGAGTGGTCCAAGACCACCAACGCCGGCACGCTGCAGCCGCTGAACCCGGCCACCAACGAGGTGATCGGCACCGTCTACGCCTCCAGCGCCGCCGATTACGACATCATCGTCAAGCGCGCCCAGGAAGCGTTCAAGGCATGGCGCACCACCCCTGCCCCCCGTCGCGGCGAAGCCGTACGCCTGTGCGGTGAAGCACTGCGCAAGCACAAGGATGCACTGGGTTCGCTGGTCGCACTGGAAATGGGCAAGATCAAGCCCGAAGGCGACGGCGAAGTGCAGGAAATGATCGACATCGCCGATTTCGCGGTTGGCCAGAGCCGCATGCTCTATGGCTACACCATGCATTCGGAGCGTCCGGGCCATCGCATGTACGAGCAGTACCAGCCGCTGGGCCTGGTCGGCATCATCAGCGCCTTCAACTTCCCGGTGGCGGTGTGGGCCTGGAATGCGATGCTGGCGGCGATCTGTGGCGATATCTGCATCTGGAAGCCGTCGCCGAAAACGCCGCTGTCGGCCATCGCCACCATGAAGATCTGCAACGAAGCGCTGCAAGAGGGCGGCTTCCCGGATCTGTTCTTCCTGTTCAACGACGCCGGCACCGAACTGTCGCAGGCGTTCGTGGACGATCACCGCGTTCCGCTGATCAGCTTCACCGGCTCCACCAAGGTGGGTCGGATGGTGGGCGAGCACGTGGCCAAGCGCATGGGCCGTTCGCTGCTGGAGCTGGGCGGCAACAACGCTATCATCGTGGACGAAAGCGCAGACCTGAAACTCGCGATTCCGGCGATCGTATTCGGCGCGGTAGGCACTGCCGGCCAGCGCTGCACCACCACGCGCCGCCTGTTCGTGCACGAATCCATCCTCAGCGAAGTGACCGACAAGCTGGTCGCCGCGTACAAGCAGGTGGAAGGCAAGATCGGCGATCCCACGCTCGCCACCACGCTGATGGGTCCGCTCAACAGCAAGGAAGCCGTGAGCGCTTATCTGGCCGCGGTCGAAAAGGCCAAGGCCAGCGGCGGCAAGGTGCTCACCGGTGGCGCGGCTTTGGCCGATCGCAAGGGCAACTTCGTGCTGCCCACCATCATCACCGGCTTGAACAACGCCGATGAAGTGGTGCAAACCGAAACCTTCGCGCCGATTCTCTACGTGATGCCGTTCAAGACGCTGGACCAGGCTATCGACTTGCAGAACAGCGTGCCGCAGGGCCTGTCTTCCTCGATCTTCACGCAGAACCTGAAGGCAGCCGAGCAATACCTGTCGGCGGCGGGTTCGGATTGCGGCATCGCCAACGTCAATATCGGCACCTCGGGTGCGGAAATCGGCGGCGCGTTCGGCGGCGAGAAGGAAACCGGTGGCGGTCGTGAATCGGGTTCGGATGCGTGGAAGGTGTACATGCGCCGCCAGACCAACACCATCAATTATTCGGACGCGTTGCCGCTGGCCCAGGGCATCAAGTTCGATCTGTAAGCTGCTCTCCGTAGCCATGCAGGGCATGCGCTCCCTCCCCTATGTTTCGTAGGGGAGGGTGTTGTCTTCGGCCAACAGGGATTGCGACGTGACTTCATCCCCATCACCCTCCCCGTTCGACTTTCGCGGCTACCGCGTCATCGTCACCGGCGGCAGCAAGGGCATCGGCCGCAGCATGGCATTGGCTTTCGCCGCCTCCGGTGCGTCGATATCGATCTGCGCCCGCGGCCAGGCCGCACTGGATGAAACCGCCAAAGCCATCGCCGCCTACGGTGTGCCCGTCCATGCGCAGTCATGCGATCTGGGCGATGCATCCGCCATCAAGGCCTACATCGACGCTGCCGCGCACGTACTCGGCGGGATCGACGTGTTGATCAACAACGCCAGCGGCTATGGCTTCGAGGACAAGGAAGAGGACTGGGCAGCTGGCTTTCATATCGACATGATGGCGCCCGTGCGTACCTCGCAGGCGGCGTTGCCCTATCTATCCAAGTCTACCCACGCCAGCATTCTGCACCTCAGCTCCATCGCCGCGCTGTATCCGCGCCCCAATACGCCGCCCTATGGAGCGGTAAAGGCGGCGCTGAGCCACTACACCACCTCGCAAGCCTTGGGGCTGGCTGCGCAGCGCATTCGCGTCAACGCCATCGCGCCAGGTTCGATCGAATTCGAAGGTGGCTTGTGGGATCGCTGCAAACATGAAGATCCCGCGCGCTACGCCACCGTACTCTCGAAAATTCCGTTCGGCCGCTACGGCACACCTGACGAAGTCGCGCACGCTGCGTTATTTCTCGCTTCACCGTGGGCCGGCTGGGTGACGGGACAAATCCTGTGCGTCGATGGTGGCCAGCGGCTATCCCCATAAACCAGACAGGGCGATGACGATCATGCAGGATCTCAACAGCACCGAACGCTTCAGCGATCGCGTCGCGGACTACGTCCGTTATCGCCCTACCTACCCTGAAGCCTTGATCGACTGGCTGCGCAAGGCACACGGTGTAGTGCCTGACTGGCGCGTTGCCGACATCGGTGCTGGCACCGGCATTTCCAGCAAGCTGTTTCTCGATGCCGGCCATACCGTCATCGCGGTGGAACCCAATGCCGCCATGCGTACCGCAGCGGCAGAGTGGCTGGGAAGCCACGTCAAGTTCCTGGCCGTGGATGGACGAGCCGACGCCACCAACTTGGATGACGCCAGCATCGATCTCGTTTCCGTGGCGCAGGCCTTCCACTGGTTCGACCCGGAGCGCACCCGACGGGAATGCCATCGCATTCTTCGCCCGGGCGGCCTTGCCGCGATCTACTGGAACACGCGTCGGCTCACTGGCACGCCGTTTCTGGAAGGCTACGAAGCCCTGCTGCATACCTACGGCACCGACTACACCAGCGTAGACGAGCGCTACGCCGATGAGCCGCGCATGCGCGAGTGGTTCGGCGCTGGCTGGCGCGGAGCAGCCAGTTTCGACCATCACCAGCTGCTGGATTTCGAGGGGGTGCGCGGGCGGCTGATGTCTTCCTCCTACGCGCCGCAGGCCGGCCATCCCAAGCACGAGTCCATGATCGTGGCGCTGCGCAAGCTGTTCGATGCCTGCGCAGTGGACAGTCGGGTAAGCTTCGACTATGACACCCAGGTTTATGTTGGTGAGGTTCCCTGATGTATCGATGGTTGCGCCCGCTGCTGTTTAAACTGGACGCCGAAGCGGCGCATGGCCTGACGCTGTATGGCTTGGACGTGGCCTGGCGCAGTGAGCTGATGCGCTTCATTGCAACAGCGCCGGCTGATCTACCGGTGGAAGCATTCGGCATCAGCTTCCCCAACCCGGTCGGCCTGGCTGCAGGTCTGGACAAGAATGCCGACCACCTGGATGCACTGGGCGCGCTCGGCTTCGGCTTCATCGAAGTGGGCACGGTGACGCCACGGCCACAGATCGGCAACGATCGTCCGCGTCTGTTCCGCCTGCCGCAACACGAAGCCATCATCAACCGCATGGGCTTCAACAACGGCGGCGTAGATGCGCTGGCGCGCAACGTACAAGCGTCCAGTTATCGCGGCGTGCTGGGCATCAATATCGGCAAGAACAAGGACACGCCCAACGAAAAGGCGGTCGACGACTACCTGTTCTGCCTGGAGCGTGTTTACGCGCATGCCAGCTACATTACCGTCAACATTTCCTCGCCCAACACGAAAGGCCTGCGCGACCTGCAGGAAGAAGCCACGCTGCGCCGCTTCATCGAAACCTTGCGCGAGGCGCAGGAGCGGCTCGGCTCGCAGCAAGGCAAGCGCAAGCCGATGCTGCTGAAGATCGCGCCCGATCTTTCCGAAGTCGAGCTGGACAGCATCGCCGATGTGTTGCTTGCTGCTGGCGTGGATGGCGTGATCTGCACCAATACCACCATTGACCATGCTGCTGTCGCCGACGATCCGCGCGGCAATGAGGCGGGCGGGCTGTCCGGGAAACCGCTGCGTGAGCGCGCTACCGAGGTGGTACGCGGCATGCGCCAGCGCCTGGGCGATCGCATTGGCATCATCGGCGTGGGTGGCATTCTTGAGGGCGACCATGCCATGGAGAAACTCGATGCCGGCGCCAAGCTGGTACAGATCTATTCCGGTCTCATCTATCGAGGTCCGGAACTGATCACCGAGTGCGTCAACGAGATTCGCCGCCAGCAGGAATACCGCGATGCACGCTGAACGCGTCGATATGGGCGGCTACACGCTTATCGAAAACGCTTCCTTGCTCCACCGCAATACCTTGCGAGTCGATGCACGCGCCAAGCTGCTGGCCGAAGTGCGCGATGCCAGCAAATTGCCGGAACTGCTGGACTTTCCCGCCATTCGTTCCAGCCGTTTGCTGGTGCTGGGAGAAGGCAGCAACCTCCTGCTTGCCGGCGATGTGGATGGCACCGTGCTGGCGATGGAAACCCGCGGCGTGCACGTGGAGCATGACGGCGGCCTCGCCCGTATTGCCGTCGCGGCCGGAGAGCGCTGGGACGACTTCGTGCGCTGGACCCTCGGCCAGGGCTTTGCCGGCCTGGAAAACCTGATTCTCATTCCCGGCACGGTCGGCGCGGCACCGATCCAGAACATCGGCGCCTACGGCACCGAAGTGGCTGAATTCATCGAGAGCGTGGAAGCCTGGGATCGCATCGAGCGACGCGTAGTCACGCTAGACCGTGACGCCTGCGCGTTCGGCTATCGCGATTCACTGTTCAAGCACGAACCGGATCGCTTCATCGTCACCGCCGTGCGCTTCGCCCTGCCCCGTCAGCACGCATTGCGCCTGGACTACGCTGGCATCCGCGAAGAATTGGAACGCATGGGTGTAAGCAATCCGGCGCCATTTCATGTCGCTGAAGCCGTCGTGCATCTGCGCACGCGCAAGCTCCCCGATCCCGCCGTGATCGGCAATGCCGGCAGCTTCTTCAAGAATCCCATCGTGCCAGCCGCCTTGGGTGAGGCCTTGAAACGGGAACACCCCGAACTCGTCGCGTGGCCAGGCAAGGACGGCCGCTGGAAACTCTCCGCCGCGTGGCTGATCGAAACCGCAGGCTTCAAAGGCACGCGTGAAAGCGATGCCGGCATCTCCAACCGCCATGCGCTCGTGCTGGTTAATCATGGCAAGGCCAGCGGCCAAGACCTGTTGGCATTTGCACAGCGAGTGATCGAAGGCGTGCATGCGCGCTTTGGCGTGAGGCTGGAGCCAGAGCCTGTGGTTATCGGTGCAAGCTAACTAGGCCTCATTGCAAACCTCCCCCTCGAATATTCCATCCTTTATGCGTCCCGACCAAAGGCACGTAGCTGGCTGTGCGTGCTTATCGACATATTCGCTTTTCGATATCCGCTACCGACAATCGTATCCATTACAAACTAACGTCAGGTAGCTTTCCTCGCTTACGAAACGTTACCAACGCGAGTACTGAAATGGGACCAAAGATCAACCCAGCAATGCTCGAACTCAAAAATATCCTTCCCAGGTCGTACTGATACCCGACTAGAGCAAAGGAAAAGTACATCATCCATGCAAGAAGAAATGCATAGGAGGACGAGTAGACATAGCAAATAAGTATTATTTTCATTTTCTCACCATCTCGTCCTTGACTGGGCTCAACAATCGCCCTCCGCGGCAGCCGCTGCCGTTCGACCGAGGACTAGATTGAAGAAGCATGGGATGGTTCGCTAGAAGGATTACCCAACGCGCAGTGTAGGACGACACCTACAGCGCGCGACTGCTTGACAGCGAATTACCCTACACAGCACGCCCAAAAAACTCATTCCATGAGCTGTTTGCAAGACCGCGCGAATTAAGAGAATTAAGCCCACTCATCCGGTAGACAACGCTTCCGCTGACGCATGACATCCCGGGCGAACTCCAAGGCCATGTAATAGTCGTCCGTTGACGACACAAAGGCAAAATTCCCCAGTGAATGCCATGCGCAACAGAAATGAGTGACGCATGATGTCGACTCCATTTTTTGAGGACTAGCCTCAATGAATGGGAACAATTCAATCCAACTTCGGCCACCCCGTCTCCCAGGACATCAGGTTGGACAAGCGCTCGAATGTGCACCAGAAGATTTCTCCGCTGCGCAGCGTAAAGAGACGCCGCCTCAGTATGGCCGGCTGCATAGAAAGCTGGCGGCCCGCCGAGGCGATCTTTCGGATCACCTTGTGCACGACTTCGCTGCGCCACGCTTGAAGTACAACGTAGACAATTCGCGTAGAGGTGCGATGCATGGCCTTAATAAGCTCAGTGTGGTCAGCCCTGATCACACGAACGCGCGAGCACAATCTGAGCATCACCTACGCTTGAGTCGCACCGCATAGCTTGGCGAGATTGCTGATCACCCTTCCCCAGCAAATCCGCTTTTCTCCGCAGTTCATTCCAGGAGCAGCCGTGTCCAATCTGATTGAATGCCCAACCATTACGCCAATTCAGCCAAATGCAAATGGAAGTCTTCTCATGGCGGAACTTCGATCGATCGTGGGCCGCCGCCACGTCATCACCCATGATTGGGCCATACGTCGATATCGCACGGGCCTTCGCTTCGGCTTCGGCCGGACACTTACCGTTGTCCGTCCAGCCTCCTTGATCGAGCAATGGCGTGTTCTCAAAGCATGCATCTGCGCCGATGTCATTGTTATACCGCAGGCTTCCAATACCGGCCTCACCGGCGGATCCACGCCAGACGGCAACGATTACGACCGTGACGTCGTCATCGTCAGCATGAGCCGAATGAAAAAGATCTATCTGATCGATGGGGGAAAGCAGGTCGTTTGCCTGCCTGGTGCCACGCTGCATCAGCTGGAAAAGATGCTTCAGCGCATCGGTCGCGAACCCCACTCGGTCATTGGCTCCAGCTGCATCGGCGCCTCCGTGCTCGGAGGTGTGTGCAACAACTCGGGTGGAGCCCTGGTGCGCCGGGGACCTGCTTATACCGAGATGTCCGCTTATGCTCACGTCGACAACAGCGGAAGGCTCCATCTCACCAATCATCTCGGCATCCAGCTGGGCTACACGGCGGAAGACATTCTTTCGCGCCTCGATCAGGGCAACTTCTCCGACCCGGACATCATTGACAGCACATCCGCCGGCTCCGATCACCACTACGCCGAACACGTTCGCCGGGTCGATGAAAACTCCCCCGCCCGCTTCAATGCCGATCCCCGTCGTCTATATGAAGCATCCGGATCGGCCGGCAAAGTCATGGTTTTTGCCGTTCGCCTGGACACTTTTCCCATCGAAAAAAATCCCCTCGTTTTCTACATCGGCACCAATCATCCTCACGAACTCACCGATATTCGCCGACACATCCTGACCCGCTTCGAGCACTTGCCGATTTCGGGCGAGTACCTGCATCGTGATGCCTTTGCCATTGCCCACAAGTACGGCAAGGACACATTCCTGGTCATCCGCCATCTCGGCACAGCATGCCTTCCCATCCTGTTTTCACTGAAAGCCCGCTGCGATGCACTCTTCGACCGAATGCCATTTCTTCGGCCGTATTTGACCGATCGCGTGATGCAAGGCCTGAGCCGCCTATTCCCCGACCATCTTCCACCTCGAATCAAAAGTTTTCATCAAAAACATGATCATCACCTGATACTTAAGGTTTCGGCAGAAAGTGGCGGGGAAACACGGCAATTTCTTAGTGATTATTTTTCCCGTGCCGAAGGCGAATTCTTCGAATGCACGAAAGATGAGGGCGAAAGGGCGTTCCTCCATCGCTTCGCCGCGGCTGGCGCGGCAAATCGCTATCGGGCCATCCATGCTCACGAAGTGGAGGACATTCTTGCGCTGGATATTGCGCTTCGTCGCAATGATCCCAACTGGCTTGAGTCGCTACCACCGGATATGGACAAGTCCATCCTTATCAAGCTGTACTATGGTCACTTCCTTTGCCATGTCTTCCATCAAGACTACATCGTCAAGAAAGGCCATGATTGCACGAAACTCGAGCAACGCATGTGGAAAATGCTGGACCAGCGAGGCGCCGAGTATCCGGCCGAGCACAACGTTGGGCATCGCTACTACGCCAAACGACCGCTACGCGAACATTACATGCACTTGGACCCATGTAACTGCTTCAACCCTGGCATCGGACACACCTCCAAAAACCGGATGTACGCGGAGAAAAAGGCATTACCAACAGATTCCGATGCCGAACTGCTCAAGCGCAGCAGCTCGCTGTAGCCTATGGACAATTTCATTTCGAAAAGGAGTTACGTCATGAATACATCCACTGTCGCCGATGTCTTGGTCGAAACGCTTGCACAAGCTGGAGTAAAACGCGTTCACGGGCTGGTCGGCGATAGCCTCAACGGCATTACCGAATCGCTGCGGCGCCGCCATGACATGCAATGGATTCACTACCGGCATGAGGAGTCGGCGGCCTTCGGCGCCGGTGCAGAATCGCAACTGACCGGCAAGCTGGCCGTTTGTGCCGGCTCATGCGGACCGGGCAATCTGCACTTGATCAACGGTCTGTTTGATGCTCATCGATCGCGTACCCCGGTGCTCGCGATCGCCGCGCAGATTCCTTCTTCGGAAATTGGCAGCGGCTATTTCCAGGAAACGCATCCGCAGAACCTGTTTCGGGAATGCAGCCACTATTGTGAAATGGTAAGCAGCGCTTCGCAGATTCACTATGCCGCGGCCACGGCGATACGTGCTGCGATCGGTCGGCGTGGGGTGGCGGTGCTGGTGATCCCTGGCGACGTAGCGCTCAGCGAAGCCAACGGCCCGGTGGCAGCGAGCGAAGGACTGCTGCCAGTCACACCGAAAGTTGTACCGCCGGATGCACAATTGGACCAGCTCGCCACGTTGCTAGACGGCAGTCGCAAAGTAACGCTGTTTTGCGGACGCGGTTGCGCCGGGGCGCACGATTGGGTCGTTCGCCTTGCCGAAAAGCTCAAGGCACCGGTGGTGCACGCACTGGGTGGCAAGGAACACATCGAATGGGATAACCCCTACGACGTGGGCATGACCGGCCTGATCGGCTTCAGCTCCGGCTACGAAGCGATGATGGGCTGCGACACCTTGCTGTTGCTCGGCACGGACTTTCCGTATCGTCAGTTCTTCCCCGAGGAGGCGAAGATTTGCCAGGTCGACCTGCGCGCGGAAAATCTTGGCCGTCGCTGCCGGCTCGACCTCGGATTGGTCGGTGATATTGGCGCCACCATTGAAACCCTGCTGCCACGCCTGAAGGCTGGCAGCGATGAAAATCATCTGAAGAGCAGCTTGCAGCACTACAAGAAAGCCCGCGAGGGCTTGAACGATCTGGCCACCGGCAAGCCGGGCAGCAAGCTGATCCACCCTCAGTACGTCGCGAAGGTGGTGAGCGACCTGGCCAGCGACGATGCGATATTCACTTGCGACGTCGGCACGCCGACCATCTGGGCGGCGCGTTATTTGAAGATGAATGGCAAGCGTCGTCTACTCGGCTCTTTCGTGCATGGCTCGATGGCGAACGCGATGCCGCAGGCGATCGGCGCGCAGACGGCCTTTCCCAATCGCCAGATCGTGAGCCTGTCCGGCGACGGCGGCTTCTCCATGCTGATGGGCGACATCCTGACACTGGTACAGCATCCATTGCCGGTGAAGATCGTGGTGTTCAACAACGGCACACTCGGCTTCGTCGAGCTGGAGATGAAGGCCGCCGGCTTCCTGCCCACCGGCGTATCGCTGGACAATCCCGATTTCTCCGCATTGGCACGAGCAGCAGGCATCTACGGCGTGCGCGTGGAAGATCCCGGCGATCTGGAAGCAGCTCTGCGAGATGCGTTTGCGCACAACGGCCCGGCGCTGGTCGACGTGGTCACCAACCGGCAAGAATTGTCGCTGCCGCCAAAGATCCAGCTGGAGCAGATGAAGGGTTTCAGCCTGTGGGCTCTGCGCACGGTAATGAATGGCCGCGGTGACGAGCTGATCGAACTGGCACGCAGCAATCTACGCCGCTGAACTCGCTAATCAGCCGTGGCCAAATCGCCGCGTGATCTTTTGCATGATCTCTCTGCCCGTCCTGATATGCAGCAGGAATGTCATCGCGAAATAGGCGATGCCATACGTCGACAATACGAGCGCGGCCGTAAGGATTGGGCCCCAGGCGGGCATGTAGTGTTCGACCAGGTAGGACGCCAACGCCGCAACGCCCGCCGCGAGCCATAACTTGGCCATCATCGACAAGGCGATGCCGGTGGGGCCGAGATTCTGGTTCATCTTCCGGCGCAGCAGATGAAACTCGATCCATCCCGCCACACCGGCCGAAGCGGTCAGGCCTACTGCGCCCCACTGCATGGGAAGCCCCAAAACCTTGGGCATCAGCAAGGCACTTGCCAGTCCCAGCACCACGGTAAAAGCGAGTCTTATCAGCGCAAAGCGCAACGGCGTGCGCGTGTCCAATAGCGCGTAATAGGTAGACGAATACAGGCGGCCAAACGTGGAAGCCAATAAACCGACGCCGGAACCGGCCAGGATCGCCCACACGTAATACGAATCCTTGGCTGTGAACGCACCGGATTGGTACAGCGCTGCCACGATCACGTTGCCCAGTGCAAAGAACGCCATCGCAGATGGCACGATGAAGAAGGCAATGCGTTCCAAGCCGTTGTTGAGGCGTGCGGAAAGCTTTGCCGCGACTTCGGCATCGACGTGATCCCCGGCCATGCGCGAAAGCGTCGGCAGTTCCGATGCGGAAACCGCCATGCCGAACAGGCTTACCGGCAAGAGGTTGATCGATGCCGCGGTCGTCATGCCAGCCACGGCGCCGCTGCCCAGCAGCGTCGAAATAGCCTGGTCGACGAAGGCGCTGATCTGTACTACGCCACGTCCCATGACCACGCCCAGAAAGCTGCCTCCCACCTGCTTCACGTGCAGACTCTTCGTATCCAGACGCAGGCGCAGGTTCGGCACCAGTTTCAGCACCGGCCCCAATTGCACCAGGAACTGCAGCAGGCAACCCAGCACCGTGCCCCACGCCAGGTATACGATCAGGCGGTTCGCTTCCAGGTGGCGAAAGAACAGCATGGTCAGGATCATGGAAAGATTCCAGATCACCGGTGCCGCGTAGGAGAGAAAGAACTTGTGATGGCTGTTGAGTATTCCCAGGCACCACGCCGACCACACCAGGATGCCGGTGCCGGGAAACAGAATGCGCACGATCAGGATGGTGAGTTCGCGCTTTTCACCCGTATAGCCGGGTGCGATCACCCATAGCAGATACGGCGTGGCCAGCACGCCAAGGGCGACGATGATGGCAATGATCAGCGCAAGGACCGCGAAGATCGCGCCAGCCAGGCGGTCGGCCTCCTCCTGTTTGTGCTGCGCGAGCAGGCGCGCGTACACCGGAATGAAGGACGCCGAGAGCACCCCCTCCCCGAACAGGTTCTGCAGGAAGTTCGGCACCCGCAGCGCCGCGCTGAAGATGTCCGCGGCATCGGACAGGCCGAAATAATGCGAGAACACCCGTTGCCGCACCAGGCCGAACAGGCGGCTGCAAAGAATGCCTGCGCCAACCAGCAAAGCGTGGCCACGGCCTGCGTTTTTTGTCATAGGGTTGATGGCCAGTCTGGGCAAACGGCAAGATTAGCATTGCCGCCAGGACGTAGGCTGGGATGACAATCCCAGCACCCCGAAACCTCAATGAAGGCTGGGATTGTCATCCCAGCCTACGCAGCTAGCGTGGCCGCCCCAGCTCATCCACCACCACGTAATGCCGCTCCCCGCGCTGGGGGTCGAAATACACCGCGGTGAGCTGGCCGCTGCCGGGATCGACGAAACGCTCCCCGGTGTCCTTCCACTGCGGGTCCAGGCCGCCGCGCAACAGCGGTTTATAGCGCCAGCGTTCGATCGCCAGCCCCACCACTAGCAGCAAGCCGCCAAAGATGAGCTGCGGCAGCAAGGCCACCATCACCCCGGTCAAGACGGCAACGCCCGCCCCTACCAGCAGCAGGCTACCGACCACGTAAAGCACAATAGGCAACATGGCTCAGGTCGGTGGGTCCAGTACGACGGCGGTGCCATAGGCCACGATTTCGCTCATGGTCTGGCCGATTTCGGCCGAATCGAAGCGCATCATCACCACGGCGTTCGCGCCCATCAGCTTGGCGTTGGCGACCAGGCGATCGAGTGCGTGGCGGCGCGCTTCTTCCAGCATCTGGGTGTATTCGTGGATCTCGCCGCCGACCAGCGAACGCAGGCCCGCCATCACGTTGCCGCCGATACCGCGGCTGCGCACCACCACCCCGAACACTTGCCCCTTCACCTGGACCACCTGATGGCCCGGAACGTTCTCGGTCGTCACCACCAACATGGCTCACTCCCTTCGTGGAATTTTCACGCACGATACTCCGCCTTTGTCCTACATGCGCGTCTCATCCGGCACTTAGGCAGACGCGCAGCGCTGTGGCAACATCCCAGGCTCTACTGTTGCCGTTAAAAAGGATCCCCTAGATGATGTCGAGCCCGTTCAAGACATTGGCATGGAGCCTGCTGTTGGGCCTGGGCCTGGCGGGCGCGAGCGTTCCCGCCCGCGCCGACGCCCCCGCGGCCTCCAAAGCCGTCGCCAACGACGGCAATGTGCTGCGAACCACCCTCGACAACGGCATGCGCGTGGTGATCGTGCGCGAAACGCTTTCGCCGATGGTCACCACGCAAATCACCTATCTCGCCGGCGGCTACCAGACCCCGGTAGGCCTTCCCGGCACGGCGCACGCGCTTGAACACATGATGTTCCGGGATAGCCAGGGCATGACCGGCGCGCAGCTCAATGAAATGACCGGCAAGATGGGCGCCGACAACAACGCCTTTACCACCAACGATGCCACGCAGTACTACTTCGTGGCGCCGTCCAATTATCTGGACCTGCTACTGCACATCGAATCGACCCGCATGAACGGCGCCTTGCTCAACCAGCCGGACTGGCAGCGCGAGCGCGGCGCGATCGAGCAGGAGGTGTCGCGCGACATCTCGCAGCCGGAGTTCCTGGCCTTCCAGAAGGCCGAGCACATTCTCTACGCCGGCACCGGCTATGCCGACGACCCGCTCGGCACGCGTCCGTCGTTCGACAAGACCACCGCGCAAGACCTGCAAAAGTTCTACAAGGACTGGTACGCGCCGAACAACGCCCTGCTGGTGATCGTCGGCGACGTGGACCCGCAGCAGACGCTGGCGAAGGTACAACAGCTGTTCGGCAAGATTCGCAAGGGCAACGTACCCGCCCACCAGCCGCTGAAACTGCAGCCGGTAAAGCCGGAAACGATTGCCTCCACCACACCTCAAGGCACCGGCGCGGTGCAGTTCATGTACCGCATGCCGGGCATGATGGAAAAAAAAGACAACGCCGCCGCGCAGGTCCTGCTGGACGTGCTGACCAATGCGCGTAGCTCGCTTGCCCAACTGGCGGTACAAGGCAAGGTACTTAGCACCAGCGCGCAAATGCAGCCTTTCAGCTATGGCGGCGTCGGTGTGCTCGAAGTCGCCTTTCCCAAGGGCGGCAATGCGAGCCAGGCGCAAGCCGACCTGGATGGCGTGATCAACGAGCTGTTGAAGAACGGCGTGCCCGCCGACCTGATCGAGGCGTCCAAGCAATCGGAAATCGCGCAGGCCGAATTCAACAAGAACAGCGCGGTGACCCTCGCCAGCGCCTGGTCGCAGGCCATTGCATGGATGGGTCTCAATTCGCCGGAAGAGGCGGAAGAACAGATCCGCCAGGTCACGGTAGACGACGTCAACCGCATCGCGCGCCAGTACCTGAAGCCGGACGAGCGCGTCACCGTGGTGCTCACGCCCAACCCGAACGGCCAGCGTCCACCGGATAGCAACGGCTTCGGCGGCTCCGAATCCTTCAACAGCAACGAAAAGCTGGATGCTCCCCTGCCCGCATGGGCCGCGCAAAAGCTGAGCAAGCTGGAAATGCCGCGCTGGACGCTGGCGCCGGTGCAAATGCAGCTGGACAACGGTATTCGCCTGATCGTGCAGCCGTCGAACATCAGCAAGACGGTCACGGTGATGGGCCATGTCGACAACAATCCGAAGCTGCAGGAGCCGGCCGGCAAGGAAGGCGTAGCACGCCTGCTCGGTTCGCTGTTCGACTACGGTTCCACCACCTTGGATCGCAATGCCTTCCACAAGGCGCTGGACGATATTTCCGCCACCGAGAACGGCGGCACCGATTTCGGAGTGGCGGCGCTGAGCGAGCACTTCGATCGCGCCATGCAGTTGCTGGCCGACAACGAACTGCACCCTGCGCTGCCGCAGCAAGGTTTTACGGTGCAGCAGGAAACGCTGGCGCGCGCACTGGCCGGTGAAATGCAGTCGCCGCAGTACAAGATGATGAAGGCGCTACGCGCAGGCCTGCTGCCGGCGGGCGATCCGGATCTTCGGCTGCCTACGCCCGACACGATCGGAGCGTTGAGTTTGCAGGACGTCAAGGATTATCACGCCAAGACCTATCGCCCCGACCTCACCACCATCGTCGTGGTCGGTGACGTCACGCCCGAACTGGCCAAGGCCACCGTGGAACGCTACTTCGGCACATGGAAAGCACAAGGTACTAAGCCTGACGTGATCTCCAAGCCGGTCACGGTCAATCCTGCCGGCTACGCGGTGATCGATAACTCCTATGCCTCGCAGGACCAGGTGCTGATGGGCCAGATGCTCGACCTGACCATGCATAACCCGGATCGCTACGCCCTGCAGCTGGGCAACAACGTACTAGGCGGCAACGGTTTTGCCTCGCGCCTGATGACCGATATCCGCGTGAAGCATGGCTATGCCTACGGCGCGGGCTCGGGCATGCATTTCGACCGTTCGCGCTCGATCTTCTTCGTGCAGTACGGCAGTGATCCGGACAAGGTCGCTCCTGTCAACACGCTGATCCGCCAGAACTTGGGGCAGATGCAGACCACGCCGATCAAGCAGGACGAGCTGGAGAATGCACGCCAGTACGAGATCCGCTCCATTCCGGTGGGTGTATCGAGCATCAGCAGCATCACACGCTCGCTGCTCGACTGGGCCTGGCACGGCGAACCACTGGATCAGCCGATGGTGGCGGCAAAGCACTACCTCACGCTAACACCCGCGCAGGTGCAGGCAGCGTTCAAGAAGTATTTGAAGCCGGAGAACCTGATGCAGGTGGTGCAGGGACCGCCGCCGGCGAAGCATTGATACATGTCCATCCCGCTCCCTTGCGGAGCGGGATGGACGATAGAGGCCAGGGCTGGCCTAGAGACAGTGAAAAATTCCATGTAAATACATAGATTTACGCACATCCTGGCGTGACGTATACTCCATTTCGTGTTATGGAGGCTTAGGCCATGCATACCGCCAAAGTTTTCAAAACGGGGAATCCGCCGGCCTTCGACATGCCGGCTAACTCGGCCCAAGAACGCCCAGAAACATATCGGCGCCTGCGAAATCACCGGGACGCGCTATTCGCCCCGCCTGTCCTCCGACCAGCCTGATCGGGGAACATCATGCGACCTGTCGTCTCCATCATCGTGCCGATATTCAATCGCCTGCACTATCTGCGCGCTGCGGTCGAGTCGGTCTTCGCGCAGACCTTTCCGGATTGGGAGTTGATTCTTGCCGATGACGGCTCGGACTGCGAAACGATCGCGTACTTGCACCAACTGCAACAGCAACAACCGCGAGTCAAGCTACTGCGGCTCTCGCACTGCGGTAACGTCGCGGCCGTCCGCAACGCTGGGTTACGTGAAGCGTCCGGCGAATACATCGCTTTCCTCGATACCGACGACTTGTGGGCTCCCGCCAAGCTGGAAACACAGATCGCCTCCCTGCGTGCAAGCAGCGACCGGAAATGGAGCTACACCGGATTCCGCATGGTGGACGCATCACTGAACCCCCTGCCCAGGTCGCCGCAATTCAATGCGGCGGATGGCTGGATCATCGATGCCCTGATGAATGCTCAAACCACGATCGCTCAGTCGAGCGTAGTGGTCCGCCGGGACTTCTTCGATGAGGTCGGCCCGTATGACGAGTCGATGCGATGGTGCAGTGACTACGAGCTTGAGGCGCGTTTCGCGCTACGTGGCGCGGCAGATTGTATCGATCAGCCGCTCGTCATGGTCCGTCGCCACACAGAACACTGCTGTGACGATGTGAGTGCTTGCCAGGACGTCGTACAGGCGCTTAAGAAAATCCGTCGACACGCCACCGGCGCCCACACCCAGGCAATCTTGCGCAAGCGGCTCGCCATCGCTTCGGCATTCCTTGCGAGGAGTCAGGCAGTGCATGGATTCAAACTATCCGCTCTTGCCACAGTGCTTGGGAGCCCGCACTACTCGTGGCGTTACAGTCGGTGGTGGTTGACCGCGGCAGAAGCGAGCATGCGGGCACTGGCTCCAATATCCTTGCAGAACGTCCTGCGCCGGGCGCGTTACGCGCTCAGACTCCGGCACCTCTGAACCGGTCATGTCAACGATACTCGCTCTCTGGCGCCTGCTCGATCATCGTCAGCAGTGGCGGCTGATCTGGTTGCAACTGTTGTCGGTAGTGATGGCCATCTGTACGGTCGGCGGCATAGCCTCCGTCGTTCCTTTCTTCACCGCGCTCGCGAATCCGGACATCATCCGCCACAATGCGATCCTGCAAGCAATTTTCCGGCGCCTTGAGTTCAGCAGCGAGACTTCGTTCCTGATCGCTTTGGGAGTGGCCTTTGCCGGGACGGTCCTGCTATCGAACGTCGTGAATCTATTCGGGCAGCTGGCCATCAATCGGTTTGCTTACCAGGTCGGCGATACGCTTTACGTTCGCCTGTTCCATGGATACTTGTTACGCGACTACGCGTTCCATCTGCGTAACAACAGCTCGGTACTCGCCACCAAGGTACTGCACGAAACCGCGCGGGTGACATCAGGACTGCTTCAGCAAGGACTCCTACTAATAGCGAATGCCGTAACGATCCTCTGCGTCGTCGCCTCCATCGTGTTGCTCAATGCCCCGACCGCCGTGGGCGTATTTGCGGGGCTGGGCGTGATCTATGCGGTGATTTACGCCTTTGCCCGCGGGCAGTTGCTGCGCAATGGAGAGGCCGCGGGCCGATATGGCGCCGAGCGGGTCGCCACCGTCAATGAAAGTTTGGGTGCCATCAAGGAAATCCTCCTGATGCAGGGGCGCGAGCTGTTCGTGCAGCGATTCGCCAGGCAATGCAGAGCGTACTCGCGCGCGCTATTCAGCATCTTTGCTGTCTCGCAGAGTCCGCGATATATCCTCGAATGCGTGACTGTTATTTGCCTCGTTGGCATCGCCCTATATTTTCGCAGCCGCGCCGGTGCCACTGGCCCGTGGGTGGCGCAATTGAGCTTCGTCGGGTTTGCCGCATATCGACTGCTACCGTTGCTGCACCAGGCGTTTACCTCGGTGGTAAAGATTCGTGCCGATCACCCCGCATTCGTCAGCATCAACCTCGACATGCCCCGCTTCCCGCCTGAGGAGACGCCGGTTCCCAGCGAAACGGAACAGGCGATGTGGCACGGCAGACCACGCAAGGAAATACGCTTGCACGAGGTGTGTTTTCGCTATGCAGCCGACGGCCCGGCGGCGCTCCTGAACGTCTCGCTCGTCATTCCCGCAGGCTCGGTCGTAGGCTTCATAGGGCGCAACGGTTCCGGCAAGACGACCTTGCTCGATCTGGTCAGTGGATTGCTCGCGCCGCAATCGGGATGCATCGCGGTCGATGGAGCGACGCTCGATAGCGCGAATTGGAACGCGTGGCGCTCCACCATCGCCTATGTGCCGCAGCAAGCATTCCTACTCGATGCAACGTTTGCGGAGAATATCGCACTGGGCGTCCCCACCGAGCGAATCGACATCGCGCGTGTGGAGACGGCAGTGCGGCAGGCCTGCCTGGAGCAGTGCGTAGCCGCCTTCCCCAACGGCCTTCAGGAAAGGCTTGGCGAGCGCGGCAGCCGTTTGAGCGGTGGGCAGCGACAACGGCTAGCCATAGCGCGAGCGCTGTATCGCGATGCTTCGGTGTTGATCATGGATGAAGCGACGAGCGAGCTAGACATCGCCACCGAGAGCGAGATCGTCGAGATGCTCAACAAGTTGCGAGGCGACCGCACCATACTCGTCGTCGCGCATCGAACCCAGTCGTTGCGCTACTGTGATCTGATCTTCGAGCTGGAGGGCGGCAGGATGGTCCGCAGTGGAACTTATGGCCAGATCCTGGCATCGACCGGGGCGTTAGCTTAGGGATACCCTGATCCAGCGTGTAGGCTGGGATGACAATCCCAGCATCGGGATGCCGTGTGGAAAGCTGGGATTGTCATCCCAGCCTACGATGTTCCAAATCCGGCAAAAACACCGCCAGCACACCTATCAACGGCAAATACGCGCATAGCGAATACACGTAGCCGATGCCATGGGCATCTGCCACGCGCCCAAGCACCGCGGCGCCGATGCCCGCCATGCCGAAGGCAAGGCCGAAGAACAAGCCGGAGACCATGCCTACCCGTCCCGGGATGAGTTCCTGCGCATAAACCAGAATCGCCGAAAACGCGGACGACAGAATCAGGCCGATCAGCACCGACAGCACGCCGGTCCAGAACAGGTTGGCATGCGGCAAGGCCAGGGTGAACGGCGCCACGCCGAGGATCGACACCCAGATCACCCACTTGCGCCCGATCCGATCGCCCACCGGGCCGCCGATCAGGGAACCGACCGCGACGGCGAACAGAAACACGAACAGGTGCAGCTGCGCGGCCTGTACCGACAGGCCGAAGGTGTGCATCAGGTAGAAGGTGAAGTAGCTGCTGATGCTGGCGAGATAAAAATACTTGGAGAAGATCAGCAAGCCCAGGACAGCCAGGCACACGACCACCTTGCCGCGGCTCAACGCTTCACCGGGGACGTGGCGAATCGCCTGGCTGCGGCTGACGTGATGCAGCCGGTACCAGCGCCCCACCTGCAACAGCACCACCATCGCCAACAGCGCGGCCAGCGAAAACCAGGCGATACTGCCCCGCCCATGCGGCACGATGATCCACGCTGCCAGCAACGGCCCCAGCGACGAGCCGGTATTGCCGCCGACCTGGAACAGCGATTGCGCCAGCCCATGCTGCCCGCCTGAAGCTAGGCGCGCCACGCGCGAGGATTCCGGGTGGAACACCGAGGACCCTGTTCCCACCAGCGCGGCCGCCACCAGCAGCACTTGGAAATTCGGCGCAGTGGCCAGCAACAGCAGGCCGCACAGGCTGGAGCCCATGCCCACCGTCAGGGAGTAAGGCATCGGCTTGCGATCCGTCACGAAGCCGACCAGGGGCTGCAGCAGCGAAGCGGTCACCTGATACGTGAGCGTGATCAGGCCCACCTGGGCAAAGCTGAGCTGGAAGCCGCTTTTCAGCAGCGGATAGATGGCAAGAATCAACGACTGGATCATGTCGTTGAGCAGATGCGAAAAGCTGATCGCGCCCAGGATGGGGTAGTCCGTGCGCGAGGCGGTCGACGGCAGCGAAGCCGTTACGGCGGAGTTCTGCATAGTCCCTCGGGGATGGGGAAGCGGAAAAATTGCCAGACTGTAGTTGCCACCTTAAAGTAGCGACGAACGGCCTGCATGCATCATTGGGTCAACTTTTGTCGAAATTGGGCCAAATGTGAGAAATACACGGGTTGTCAGCTACGAGGACACACCTCGCGACGTCGTCGCCACCGGCAACGACTATCCAGGCGGCCTGGTCCTGCCCAGTCATCACCACAAACGCGCGCAATGCCTGTACGCAGTCACCGGTGTGCTCACCGTAATGACCAGCGAGGGAAGCTGGGTGGTGCCGCCTTACCGTGCGCTGTGGATTCCGGGCGGGGTCTCCCATGCTGTGCATATGGGCGGCCTGACCAGTACGCGTAGCGCCTACGTGCTCCCTGAAGTTGCCACCCAGGCTGGCCTGCCCACACGCTGCACGGTGATCAGCGTATCGCCGTTGTTGCACGCGCTACTGTCCGAAGCGGTGGACCTGCCCGCCGAGTACACGCTCGACAGTCGCGACGACTACCTGATGCGCCTGCTGGTGCAGGAAATCGCCCGCATGCCGGCGCTGCCCCTCAATACACCCTTGCCGCAGGACTCGCGGCTGGCGCAGTTGTGCCGGTCACTGCTGGCGTCGCCTTCGCTGGACGCCGATATCGACAGCATGGCCCGCAAGGCCGACATGAGCCGCCGCAACTTCACCCGCCTGTTCCGCGAGCAGACCGGCATGAGTTTCAGCGCCTGGCGCCAGCAGGCGTGCCTGATGGCCGCCCTGGTGCGCCTGGGTCGGGGACAATCGGTGACGCATGTAGCGATGGAGCTTGGATATAGCAGCACTAGCGCCTTTACCGCGGCGTTCCGGCGTACGCTGGGGGCTGCGCCTAGTCATTACCTCATCGCGGGTGACGCTTCCTGACTGTTTGAAGCCTGAAGCGCGTTTTTTTGCGCGACGTATGTCATAACGATGTCAACGCGGCCCCGCACTATGGCAAAGCCGTGGCATGCTGGGTGCTACGCACCAGCCATGAAATCCATGCATCGCCCGATCAGCAAACCCTATATCGAGGACGCCATGTCCGCAGCCACCCTGCCCAACACGGAAACCGCAGAAGCCGCGCCGGCGGTCGACCTCAACGACAAAGCGCATTACATCCACCGCGAACTGTCGCAGCTGCAATTCAACAACCGCGTGCTGGAGCAGGCGCTGGACGAGCGCACCCCGCTGCTCGAACGCTTGAAGTTCCTGCTGATTTTTTCCAGCAACATGGATGAATTCTTCGAGATCCGTGCGGCAGGCCTGAAAAGCCAGCTCGCGTTCGGGCACGAGATCGTGGGTCCCGACGGCATCCCGCCCAAGCAGGCGCTGAGCGAGATCAGCGAGATCGCCCATCGCCAGATCGCGCGCCAATATGCGATCCTCAACGAGCGCGTGCTGCCGGAACTGGACGGGCACGGCATACGTATCGTTCGCCGCGAAAACTGGTCGCCGGCGCAGAAGCGCTGGGTGCAGCGCTACTTCCGCCAGGAAGTGGCACCGATGATGACGCCGATCGGCCTGGACCCCACCCATCCGTTTCCGCTGCTGGTCAACAAGAGCCTCAACTTCATCGTCGAGCTGGAAGGCGTGGACGCGTTCGGGCGCGATTCGGGCCTGGCCATCCTGCCGGCGCCGCGCGTACTGCCACGCATCATGCGCCTACCGGACGATGTTTGCGAAGGCGGCGAAAATTACGTGCTGCTGTCCTCGATCATCCACGCTCATGCCGAAGAGCTGTTCCCCGGCATGGAAGTGCGCGGCTGCTATCAGTTCCGCCTCACCCGCAACGCCGACCTCACGATCGATCCGGAAGAAATGGACGACCTCGCCCGTGCCCTGCGCGGCGAGCTGTTCTCGCGCCGCTTCGGCGATGCCGTGCGCCTGGAAGTGGCCGACAACTGTCCGAAGAAACTCACCGACTACCTGCTCAAGCAGTTCGGCCTGACCGAGATGGAGCTGTATGAAGTCAACGGCCCGGTGAACCTCACCCGCCTGTTCGGCATCATCAACCGCAGCCAAAGCCCGCACCTGCAGTATCCGCCGTTCGTGCCGGCGATTCCCAAGGCGCTGAAGAAAGCCGAGGACCTGTTCCAGGTGATCAACAAGCAGGACGTCCTGCTGCTGCACCCGTACGAATCGTTTGCGCCGGTGGTGGATCTGGTGCGCCAGGCCGCGAAGGACCCGGACGTGCTCACCATCGAACAGACGCTGTATCGCACCGGCGCCACTTCGGAAATCGTGGATGCCCTGGTGGAAGCCGCGCGGGCCGGCAAGGAAGTGATCACGGTGGTGGAACTGCGCGCCCGCTTCGACGAGGAGTCCAACCTGAGCCTGGCGCAGCGCCTGCAGCAGGCCGGCGCGGTGGTGATTTATGGCGTGGTCGACGTGAAGACGCACGCCAAGATGATGCTGATCCAGCGCCGCGAAGGCCAGAAGCTGCAGCGCTACGCGCACCTGGGCACCGGCAACTATCACAGCGGCAACGCGCGCCTTTACACCGACTACAGCCTGCTTACCTCCGATCCGGCGCTGTGCGAGGACGTGCACAAGCTTTTCAGCCAGCTCACCGGCATGGGCAAGCTGTTGAAGATGAAGAAACTGCTGCATGCGCCTTTCACGCTGAAGAAATCGTTGCTGGACCTGATCGCGCGCGAAACCGCTCATGCCGAAGCCGGCAAGCCAGCGCACATGATCATCAAGATCAATGCGCTCACTGACGCAAAGGTGATCCGCGCGCTGTACAAGGCCAGCATGGCCGGCGTAAAGGTGGACCTGCTGGTGCGCGGCATGTGCTGCCTGCGTCCGGGCATTGCGGGCGTTTCGCAGAACATCCGCGTGCGCTCCGTTGTCGGCCGCTTCCTTGAGCACAGCCGCGTGTATTGGTTCGCCAATGACGGCGACGAACGCATGTATCTGGCGAGCGCGGACATGATGGAACGCAACCTGGACCGCCGCGTGGAAACCGGCTTTCCGATCGAGGACAAGAAACTACGCGCACGCATCCGCAAGGAACTCGATCTGTACCTGCTCGACAACACCACCACCTGGGAACTGCATACGGACGGCAGTTATGCACGACTGCACCCACTCGATGGGCAGGCGGCGCACGATGTGCAGCAACAGTTGCTGGAGAAGCATTGTGGCGTGGGGGCACCTGCGGCACCCTGATGGTGCCCATCGTCTTGTACCGGCGAAGGCCGAGGCAGAATGACGGTGGGGCTCATGCGTGCACGTGCCGCCTCACCCACTCCCCGTAACGGTCGACAAAACCCTGTAGAAACTTCTTCGTGCTTTCCACGCCGATATTCCCCTCGTCGTCGATCAGGCCGTCACTGAACTTCAGGAACACTTCCGGCTGCCCCATCAGTGGCACGTCCAGATAGGCCAGCACGTTGCGCAAATGCTGCTGTGCGAGCGCCGTACCCGTGGCGCCCACCGAAATACCGATCACCGCACCCGGCTTGTTGGCAAAGGCGTTGGTGCCGTACGGGCGCGAAGCGATATCAATGGCGTTCTTCAGTACGCCGGGGATCGAGCGGTTGTATTCGGGAGTGACGAACAACAGCGCGTCGGCTGCCTTGATCTGCGTCTTCAGCTGCTGGCAGACCGGCGGATACTCACTGTCGAAATCCTGGTTGTACAACGGCAAGTTGTCGATGCGCACGTGCTCGAACAACCACTCCGGCGACGCCAGCCGCTCTACCGCCTTGGCCAGTTTGCGGTTGAAGGAATCCTTGCGCAGGCTGCCCACCAGCACTGCCACCTTGATTGCAGACATGCCTTTCTCCTCTTAGGGATGCTCTGATCTATTCCACGTACCGCCGCCAGATCGCCAGGACCCTACCCCGGCAGCGCGTAACTTGGCGTGAGTTAGCCGCCACGTGCGTGGTCATGGCTTATGGCATGGGTCATGCATGAGAGTCTTTGTTACGCCGCCCAAAGGCGGTACCGTTCGATTTGGGGAGAGCCGGCTTTTATTCCGCCCTGGTCCAAAGGAAGCGACAGGTGATTGAACCTGCCTTGGCCGCCGCGGCAGCTGGCATAAAAAAAGAATCGGAAGCGCAGATTCACTTCAAGGAGCGGGGGTTGAAGCGTTGGGGCTGCTAGGGCACAAACTGAGCCGTAGGCGCGGGTGGCTGTGGGCCGCCCTGCCCCTGATTTGGCTGCTGTGGTCTACGCTGGCGGCGGCCGGCGCCAACGTGCCCTTAAGTGGCGCTTGGCGCGAAGCGGCGCGAGGGGACACTCCCGCGTCCATCATGGCCGCGTTCCGGCAAGGGGCACTGAAGACTTTCAATCCCTCGCTGCTGCAACGCTTTCCCCGCAATGCCATGGGCAGCTGGGTGGTGTTGCAACCTGAGGCAGCCGGCTCGGACGAGGAGCGCGTGCTGTCGATCTACCCTGCGCCGCTGGGCTCCGTCACCCTGTACGGCGAGCAAGGTTTCGTCCATACCTACGCCATAGCCGACTTCAACGATGCGTTCCACGGGCACGGCCGGCTCGCTTTTCGCCTCGCCCCCGGCCAGGCGCCCTTGGCGCCCATCCTGCTGAAACTGGAGCCCGACAACGGCGTGGCTGCTCCCGAACGCTTCGCCGTGCAAAGCATGGATGAATTCCTGCTCGCCGATTCCACCTGGCTCAGTTTTGCCACGGCCTGCTTCGCCGTCATGGTGACCATGGCGCTGATGGCCTTGTGCTTCGCCATCATGCTGCGTGACGTGACCTTCGCCTGGTATACCGGCTACATGCTTTGCTACGTGGTGGTGCAAGGCGTACAGACTGGCTTTCTGTTCCATCCGCTGGGGTTGGATTGGCTGGTCGGATCCGAAGTGCTGGTGGGTGCCTCGGCAGTAGCGCTGTCGGTATCGTTCGCGTCGCTGTTCATCAGCCGCTTCTGCGACGTCCAGCGTTACGCGCCGGCTTTGCAGGTACCGGTGATAGCGCTGGGTTTTGCCATGCCGCTGATCGTGGTGCTGCGCTGTACTGGTATCGATGCGCTGGTGATGATGGCGCAGACCTTGGTGAACCCGGTGCTGATACTCGGCGCCTTGCTGCTGCTCGTCACCGCGTTGCTGACGGGTGTGCGTGGCTCACGCCCGGCCTGGTTCTTCCTCGCCGGCTGGACGCCCTTGCTGGTGCTTACGGCCATGACCAGCGCCCAGGCCACCGGTGCCCTGCCGAGCCTGGACTGGCTCAATGACGCGAGCATCGGCATGGGTGCGTTCGAAGCCATCGTGCTGTCGCTGGGCCTGGCCGATCGCGCGCTCACCATGCGGCGCGATCGCGCCAGCGTGCAAGTGCTGGCCGATCGCGACGCCCTCACCAATATCCTCAATCGCCGCGCCTGGACCGAAGCGGCCAACCGCATGCTGGCGGAAACGGCCAACACGGAGCGTCCGGTCGCCCTGCTGTTTCTGGACCTGGACCACTTCAAGATGCTCAACGACCTGCAAGGCCACGCGGCCGGCGATCGCGCCCTGGTCGCCGTGGCCCAGATGATGAGCGATGAACTGCGCCCCACCGATGTGCTTGGCCGCTATGGCGGCGAGGAGTTCGTCGCCATGCTGCACGATGTCAACCAGGAGCAGGCCCTGCAGGTAGCGACCCGGCTATGCCGGCGCGTGCATCGGCTGGAAATCCCGATTGTCCGCGATGACCTGCGCTTGAGCGTGAGCATCGGCCTGGCGATGCGCAGCCTCGGCGACACCCTCGACACGATGGTCGAGCGCGCGGACCAGGCGATGTATTACGTGAAGCTGCACGGACGCAACCAGGTGCATGCGTATGAGCGGCGAACGGAGATGTACGGCGCGCAGCGGCCGAAGACGAATTTTACGCAAGATTCCCCATAAACAACTCCCTCCCCTGCTTGGCAGGGGAGGGTTGGGGTGGGGTTGCATGAGCTTGCCGCCATGTTTGAGTCTACCGCGAGGTTGCTTCACCCCACTCCGGTCCATACACCTACTACACGTAGGGGAGGGAGAGTATTCGCGCAGCTGAGACATAGCGCGAATCAGGGGCCCCGGGGAGAGGAGTGAGGGCCAAGCGTACTGCTTATTCCCGGGCCCCCAGCTTCTTCGCCGCCGCCACTACTTCCGCATCCCCTGGCAATACCAGGAACGCCGCGCCAGCCAATGGCGTATAGGTATCCGCCCCCACAACGCGCTCCAGTGGCGTGCTGCCAAAACCGGCCTCTACCACCGCGGTGATGATGCCTTCGCCCACGCCCGCGCTCTTGCGGCCCTCATCCAGCACCAGGATGCGCTTGGCGCTTTTCGCCTGCGCGGCAATGAAGGCATCGTTGAGCGGCGCCAGCCAGCGCAGGTCGACCACGCGTACTTTCCAGCCGAGTTCCTGCTCGATGCTGCGCGCCGAACGCAAAGCCATCGGCACGCCGTTGCCGAAGGTGAAGATCACCAGGTCGTCGGCATCCGCGTCGTAAATGCGGCCTTCGCCCAGCGGCATCGCCTCGCCCGGTGCGGGATAGGCGAACTGCCACTGGCCATCGCCAGCCGCGTAGAGGTCCTTGGTCATGTACAACGCGATCGGCTCCAGGCAGGCACAGACGCGTCCGTCCACCTTCGCCAGCGCCATCATCGTGCGCAGCATGGTGGCTGCGTCATCGCCGCGGCTGGGACAACCGACGACCAGGCCCGGAATATCGCGCAGTGCCGCGATCGAATTGTCGTTGTGGAAATGACCGCCAAAGCCGCGCTGATAACCCAGCGACGCGACGCGCATCAGCAGCGGGTTGCGGTACTGGTTATTGGAGAAGAACTGCAGCGACGCCGCTTCGCCGCGGATCTGATCGCAGGCGTTGTGGAAGTACGCCAGGTACTGGATTTCCGGAATCGGCAGCATGCCCATATTGGCGTAGCCCTGGGCCAGGCCTAGGATGACCGTTTCATCCAGCAGCGTGTTGAACACGCGGTTGCCCTTGAACGTTTTTTGCAAGCCCTTGGTGACGGTATATACGCCGCCCTTCTGCGCGACGTCCTCGCCGAACAGCAGCGATTCGGGGTACTTCGCCATCAGCTCGTGCAAGGCCTGGTTGATCTGGATCGCCAGGTGCCGCGGAGGCTGTTTTTCCGGCAGCTTGTCTTCGCCGCCGAACACGGCCACGCGCTTGTCCTGGTAGTCGGCACGTTCGGCTTCGGCTTGCACTTTGTCCGGCGTGTAGGGCGCCAGGGGCGCCATGACCTCGTCCAGGGTTTGCAGCCGTGGACGCCGATCGGCGTCTTCAGCCGCGGCAAAGCAACGCTTGCGGGTGGCATCGTTCAAGGCCAGCAATTCGTCCTTGCTGTACAGGCCCGACTCCAGCGCAATGGCGGCGGAACGCAGCAAGGGATCGGAAGCCTCCACCGCCACCAGCTCTTCGATGCTGCGCCACTCGATTTCGAAATCGGTGCCGGCATGGCCCATGATGCGCGTGGTCTTCAGATGCAGGAACGTGGGGCGGCGTGTGCCGCGGCAATGATCCACCGCGCGCTGCACTTGCTCGTAACCGCTCGCCAGATCCAGGCCGTCGGCAAAGAAATAGTCCAGATCGCGGCGATGCTGGAAGTTGTTCGCCACCCAGCCGCTGGGCGTCTTCACTGAGATGCCGATGCCGTTGTCTTCGCAGACGAACAGCACCGGCGCGGGCAGCTTCTGATAAGCCGTCCATGCCGCCGCATTGAAAGCCGTTTGCGCAGTAGCGTGATTGCTGGACGCATCGCCGAACGAGCAGATGGCGATCGAATCGGCCGGAATCGGCAGCGCATGGCCGATGCGTCGCGCCTGCTCGATTGCGACCGCCGTGCCCAGCGCCTTGGGCAGATGCGAAGCGATGGTGGAGGTTTGCGGCAGTACCCACAGCGGTTTGCTGCCCCATACCTTGTGGCGGCCGCCGGAAGCAGGATCTTCCTGACTGGCGGCGAACGACAGCGCCGAGTCCATCACCGGATCCATGCCCGGCAGCTTGCGGAAGCGCTCCGCCATGAAGCCGCCCGAACGGTAATGTAGGAAAGCCGGATCAGTATGCCGCGTAAGCCGCGCCACCATCGCATTGCCTTCATGGCCGGAACTGCCGATGGTATAGAACACTTTGTTCTGCACGCGCAGCACGCGCGCCATCAGGTCCAGATGACGCGAGATGAGCTGCGATTCCAGCAATTGGCGAAAACCATGGGCATCGAGCGCGCTGCCCGGCAAAACAGGTTCGTTATCGCGTGGGCAAGCACGGACTTCGCCTTGCCAGAGCTGCACGAACTCGGTGAAGTTCTGGTCGACGATCTCGGCGCGGTTAAAGCCCTTGTGACGGGCGGCGATGGGCGTTGAGGACATAGGGCTTAAGTTCTCTGCTTTTGATCGGTTGGCGCGCCGTTGCTTATAAGGCGCGCAGTAGTTCCGCGCGCGCCCGGTCTTTGGGACGGTCGAAACTTTCCAGTATTCGAATCTGTTCTGCACGTGACGGGATCGGCACGGCGATATCGGCTACCTGCACGTGCACGATCTCGTTTACGCGGACCGGCCGCCAGCCGCCAGCCTGGTTCAATTCAAGGCCGCCCATCACTTCGAGCGGCATGCCGGGAAAGCGGAAGCGCGCAAAATGGGAGCGGAAGCGATCGGCACCGGCAGGCGTATACGAGCTATCCAACCGCGACGGCCACAAAGCTGTCAGCCGCTGCGCATCCGCAGCGCTGGTCAGCAAATCGAGGTCAGCCACCTCCGCCGGGGCGCCGGCTAATGCGCAGGCCGCGCTGCCGATCACTACCCAAGGATCAAGGCAATGCGCGTGCAACAGCGGCACGCTCGCTGCAATCACTTCGCGCAATGCCGGACCTAGCTGCATCATCGGCGGCTCAACCAGTCTTCCCGCGTCTGTCCCCAGATTTCGGCGACGACGTCCTGATAGGGTTCGGGCAGGTTCGAATGGCGCAGAAAGCGGGAGCCCAGGCGCTGCGCCAAGGCAATCGACGGGTAGTTGTCCGAATTGATCGAGTGGATCACTTCCGTCCAGCCCAGATGCGCAAAGGCCCAATCGATGGTGGCTGCCGCCCCTTCATAGGCATAGCCCTTACCCCAGGCCTCGCGCGCCAGGCCCCAGCCCACCTCGGTGCCCGGCCAGCCCTCCGGATGCCAGGGGCCGAGGCGGCCGATCCAGCGGCCGGTGGATTTTTCCACCACCGAGAACATCGAGAAACCTTGCACCATCCAGGCGCCCGCCAACGAGAGAAAACCGCGCCACGCCACGGCACGTGGCTGCACGCCGCCGATAAAGTGAGCCGCTTCGGGGTCGGCCATGTTGGCGGCGTACGCTTCGAAGTCCGCCTGGATGGGCGGGCGCAGGAGCAGGCGCTCGGTTTCGATGATGCGATGATCGTGGATCGACACGGTGGGCTCCCCGGCTGCGTTGTGCTTCACCGGCCGTCATTCCCGCCCAAGCGGAAATGACGGCGGAGAAATACATCAGAACGCGTTGATGCCGGTCAGCTCGCGCCCCACCACCAGCTGATGCACCGTCTCGGTACCTTCATAGGTGATCACCGATTCCAGGTTCAGCGCGTGGCGGATCGCCGAATGCTCCACTGTGATGCCGGCGCCACCGAGCATGTCGCGGCAATCGCGCGCGATGTCGAGCGCCATGCGCACGTTGTTCCATTTCGCCAGCGAAACCTGGGTAGGCTCCATCTTGCCGGCGTCTTTGAGGCGCCCCAACTGCAGCGACAGCAACTGCGCGGTGGTGATGCGGCGGGCCATATCGGCCAGCTTCAGCTGGATCGCCTGGTTGGCCGCCAGCGGACGGCCGAACAGCACGCGCTCCTGCGTGTAATCGATCACTTCCTTCAAGCATGCCTGCGCGGCGCCGATCGGACCCCAGGTGATGCCGTAGCGGGCTTGCGTGAGGCAGCCAAGCGGGCCTTTAAGGCCTTTCACGTTCGGCAAGCGCTGCGCGTCGGGGACGCGCACGTTGTCGAGGAACAGCGCCGAAGTGACGGAGGCACGCAGGCTCATCTTCTTGTGCACTTCCTGCGCGGTGAAACCCTTGCTGTCGGTGGGCACGATGAAGCCCTGGATGCCGTCGTCGGTTTGCGCCCACACGATCGCGATGTGCGCCAGATTGCCGTTGGTGATCCACATCTTGGCGCCGTTGATGATCCAATCGCCGCCGTCCTTCTTGGCGTTGGTCTTCATGTTGGCCGGATCGGAGCCGCCGTGCGGCTCGGTCAGGCCGAAGCAGCCGATGATCTCGCCCGCCGCCATTTTCGGCAGGTACTGCATCTTCTGCTCTTCGTTGCCGTAGGCGTAGATGGGATACATGCACAGCGAGCTTTGCACCGAGGCGAAGCTGCGCAGGCCCGAATCGCCGCGCTCAAGCTCCTGGCAGATCAAGCCGTAGCTGACGCCGTTCATGCCGGCGCAGCCGTATTTTTCCGGGATGGTGGCGCCGAGCAGGCCGAGGCTGGCGATTTCCGGAATCAGCTCGCCGGGAAAACGCCCCTGGTCGAAGCAGTCGCCGATGATGGGCAGCACCCGTTCGTCAACGAAGCGCCCCACGGTGTCCTGCACCATGCGCTCTTCGTCGCTGAGCAGGGAACGGACGTCATACAGGTCGAGCGGGTTCAAGCGAGCGGCCATAGGGATTCCGGGAAACGGTCGGGGAAGCCCTATAGTGTAGCGGGGGGCCTTGACGGTGGTCACGCCGGGGTGCAGCAGCGGCCGTCAGCCTGGCGCAAACGGCGATCCAGGGGCTCGGCGGCCTTAAGGGAACCCCCTCCCCCTGAGCATTGTCATTCCCAGACTGCACGGTATCCTGCCCCGGGTTTGCATCGATTCCCCCCACCCCCGTCCGAATCATCAAAAACGGCCTCATTACACAGGTTGAAAGCCGCTGTCACTCTTCGGAATCCGCATGATCAAAGGCATCCTTCTCGGCTTCGCCAGCTTTGCGGCCTATGCGATCAGCGATGCATTCGTCAAATCGTTGCATGGCTCGATCCCGCCCTACGAATCGGTGTTCTTCGGCGCCGTATTCGGCCTCGCGGCGCTGCCTTTCATCATGAAAAACGGGGACCGCTGGCGCGATGTGGTGATAGCGCAGCGCCCTTCCCTGTGGTGGGTACGCGCGGCGGCAGGCGCTATCGGCAACATCACCTCGGTCATGGCCTTCACGCTGCTGCCAATGGCCGAAGTGTTCACGATGATCTTCCTGATGCCGATCTTCGTGACCATCCTGTCGGTGATTTTTCTGAAAGAGCACGTCGGCTGGCGCCGCTGGTCGGCGGTGACGGTCGGGTTTGCCGGCGTACTGGTGGTCTTGCGTCCGGGCTTTCGCGCACTGGGCCTGGGTGACATCGCCGCCCTGGTATGCGGTTTGTTCGCCGCGGCCTCGGTGGTGGCGCTGCGCATGGCCGGCCCGCACGAGAAGCGCATCAGTCTTTATGGCGCCGGCGTGATCGGGCCACTGATCATCGGCGGCCTGCTGATGCTGCCGCATTTCCGCTGGCCGCATCTGCATGAATGGAGCCTGCTCGCGGGCTACGGCCTGCTAGCCGCATTGGCCGGCGTGCTGCTGATGTACGCAACCTTGATCGCGCCCGCCAACCGCGTGGCGCCCACGCAATATAGCCAGATGCTGTGGGCCATCGGGCTCGGCTACTGGTTGTTCGGCGACAAGCTCGACTGGCCGATGCTGATCGGCATCGTGATGATCCTCGGGGCCGGCCTGTTCACGCTGGTACGCGAAGAGAAAGTCACGCCCTGGTGGCGGCGGCAGAAGATCGTGCTCGGCGAATAATGAAGAGCTTGGAACCGGGATGGCCATCCCTGCGGACAGTGCCATCTAAGTCCTGCCTAAGGCATGGTAGCTATTTTGGTGCAGCACGCACTTGCGACGCCCGCTAGCACAGTATGGAGCGCGTAAAAACCCCCGAATGACACGTTTTTGCCCATTAGTGATCCGCAAGCTGAAAACCTGACGACACCAGACAGTGTCAACCATGAAAGCGACGGGCCGTTAAGGAACAATCCGACCGTCGCGTTGACGGACACCTGCAGCCCAAACCGCTGTTGGCCTGCATATCAATACTGAAAGTGCTCTTGCTTGGGTCAAGAGCCGGCATCTGGAGATGGTTATGAGTGCGGATACTCCGCGAACAGCCGGGCACTCGCGCAGCACGCGCGGCTTGTGGATCACCGTGGTGGTCGTTGCAGCAGTCATCGCCCTGGTGCTGTTCCACCTGTTCAACCGCCCGAAGGCGCGAACCGGCGTGCCATCGCAAGTGGTGAGCGTTGCCACCGCCACGCCGGGCGACATGCCCCAGATCATCAATTCGCTTGGTACGGTTACGCCGCTGGCCACGGTCACCGTCCTGCCGCAATTGAGCGGCTACCTCACCGAAGTCGCCTACCAGGAAGGCCAGGACGTGAAGAAGGGGCAGTTCCTGGCGCAGATCGATCCGCGCCAATACCAGATCAGCAAGCAGCAGGCCGAGGCCCAATTGGCCAAGGACCAGGCTACGCTGGATCAGGCCCGCACCGATCTGGGCCGCTATACGCAGCTCTACCAGAAGAAATCGATTGCCGAGCAGACGTACATGGACCAGAAGTTCCTGGTCCAGCAATCCGCGGCGGCGGTGAAGTCGGACCAGGCGAGCATCGCGCAATTCGATCTGGACCTCGCTTACTGCCATATCACCGCGCCGGTCGATGGCAAGGTGGGCCTGCGCCTGGTCGATCCGGGCAACTACGTCACGCCATCGAGCTCGACCGGGATCGTGGTGATCACCACGATGAAACCCACCACGGTGCAGTTCACCATTCCACAGAATTCGCTCGGCAAGGTGCTGGAGCGTTTCAACGCCGGCGCGAAGCTGTCGGTGACGGTATTGAACAGCGACAACACCAAACAGCTCGCCATCGGCTCGCTGTATGCCATCAGCAATCAGATGGCGACCAGCACGGGTACGGTCACGCTGCGCGCGACCTTCCCCAACGACGACGAACAGCTGTATCCGAACGAATTCGTCAACGCGCAATTGCTGGTCAATACCCTGCATAACGCTGTGCTGGTGCCGACTCCCGCGGTCCAGACCGGCGCACCCGGCGATTACGTGTTCCTGGTCAATGGCGATGACACGGTGTCGGTGCACAAGGTGACGCTCGGCCCCAGCGACGGCAAGTTCACCGCGATCCTCGCCGGTCTTGCCGCCGGCCAGACGGTGGTGACCGACGGCACGGACCGCTTGAGCGATGGCGCAAAAATCCGCATCGCGAAGCCTGGCCCCGCCGGATCGAGCAGCACCGGCGAGCCGGCTTCACCGTCTTCGTCCAGCCCATCGCATGGAGGTGGCAAGAGGAGGCGCAGCTCCGGTTCGAATGCCGGCTCCACCTCTTCCGCGTCGTGATCGACAGGCGTTGATCGGATGAATATCTCCCGCCTGTTCGTGCTCAGGCCCGTGGCGACATCGCTGCTGATGATCGCCCTGGTGCTGGTGGGCCTGGTGGCCATGCGCTTCTTGCCGGTGTCGTCGCTGCCCAGCGTCGACTATCCGACCATCCAGATCCAGACCTTCTATCCGGGCGCGAGTCCGTCCGTGATGGCCACTACGGTGACCGCGCCGCTGGAAGTGCAGCTGGGCCAGATTCCAGGCCTGCAGCAGATGACGTCCAGCAGCTCCGCCGGAGCGTCGGTGATCACCTTGCAGTTCAATCTCGCGCTCAATCTCGATGTGGCCGAGCAGAACGTGCAGGAGGCACTCAACGCGGCCAACAGCCTGCTGCCTAGCGGACTGCCGGCACCGCCGACGTATGCCAAGGTGAATCCTGCCGACCAGCCGATTCTCACGCTGGCGGTGACGTCCAAATCGATGTCGCTGACGCAATTGCAGGACGTCGCGAACAACCGCCTGGGCACCAAGATCTCCGAAGTGTCCGGCGTGGGCCTGGTAACGCCTTCCGGTGGCAACGTGCCGGCCGTGCGCGTGGAAGCCGATCCGCAGAAACTTGCTTCCTATGGCCTCAATATCGACGACCTGCGTTCGTTGCTGGCCAACGTCAACGTGAGCCAGCCCAAGGGCAACTTCGACGGTCCGGACCTGGACTACACCATCAACGGCAATGACCAGATCCAGGATCCGAAGGATTACCTTGACACGGTCGTCTCCTACCAGAACGGCGCGCCGGTCTATCTGCGCGACGTCGCGCGCGTCACCCAGTCAGCACAGAACACCGAGCAAGGGGCCTGGTACAACACTACACCGGCCATCGTGCTGAACGTGCAACGCCAGCCCGGCGCGAACGTGATAGCCACGGTCGACCAGATCAAGCGCATCCTGCCCGAACTCGAATCCACGCTGCCGGCGGGCATGCATGTGTCGATCGTCAACGACAGCACCGGCGAGATCCGCGCCTCGGTGGCCGATGCGGCCTTCGAGCTGGTGCTGGCGGTGATCCTGGTGGTGCTGGTGATCTTCGTGTTCCTGCGCAATCTGCCGGCCACCATCATTCCCAGCATTTCCGTACCGGTGTCGCTGATCGCCACCTTGGCGATGATGTACGAGCTCAACTATTCCATCGACAATCTTTCGCTGATGGCGCTGATCATCGCCACCGGTTTCGTGGTGGACGACTCGATCGTGATGATCGAGAACATCGTGCGCTACCTGGAGGAAGGCGAAACGCCCCTGAATGCCGCCTTGACCGGTGCCGGGCAGATCGGCTTCACCATTGTGTCGCTCACCGTGTCGCTGATCGCCGTACTGATCCCGCTGCTGTTCATGGGCGGCGTGATTGGCCGCCTGTTCAGCGAATTCGCGGTCACTCTCGCGGTGACGATCGTGATCTCAGGCGTGGTGTCGCTCACGCTCGTACCCATGCTGTGCGCGCGCATCCTGCGTGCGCAGGCCGAACGCCACCCGAGCCGATTCGAGCAGATCAGCGAAGGGCTTTTCAACAAGCTGCTGCATGCTTACGAGCGTGGCCTGCGCTTGGTGATGAACCACCAGACCGCGACGCTGGCCACCTTCCTGGTGACGCTGGCATTCACCGTCGTGCTGTATGTGGTGATCTCCAAGGGGCTGTTCCCTGTGCAGGACGTGGGCGTGCTGCAAGGCATCAGCATTGCCGACAACTCGGTGTCCTACAGCACCATGGTGGATCGACAGGCGCAGTTGGCCGAAGCAATCCTGAAGGACAAGGACGTTACCAACCTCACTTCGTATGTGGGTATCGACGGCGCCAACACCACGCTCAACAACGGCCGTTTCCTGATCAACCTCAAGCCACGTGACGACCGCTCCGACAGCGCCGCCGAAATCGCGCGACGCATCCAGGACGAAGTGGCGCACGTGCCCGGCATCAAGCTGTATCTGCAACCGGAGCAGGATCTGACGCTGGATACCACGGTGTCGCCGAACCAGTACCAGTTCGTGCTGCGCGGACCCAGCCAGCAGGCGTTCCAGCAATACGTGCCGGCACTTCTTGCGCGCATGAAGCGGATCGGCTCGATCACCGACGTCACCAGCGATTTGAACAATGAAGGACTCAGCGTCAACGTCAACGTGAACCGCCAGCTCGCGGCGCGTTTCGGCATTACCGCTGCCACCATCGACAATGCGCTCTATGACGCGCTGGGCCAGCGCATCGTGTCGACCATTTTCAACCAGTCGAACCAGTACCGCGTGATCCTGGTCGCCAAGCCGGAAAAATTGCCGACACTGGCATCCCTGGGTGACCTGTACCTGCCCAGTCAGACCACCAGCAGCGGCCAGGTGCCGCTGAAAGCCATTGCCAAGATCGAGGTGGCCAAGTCGCCGCTGGTGATCAGCCACCTGGCGCAGTTCCCGGCAGTGACCATTTCGTTCAACCTGGCCAACGGGGCATCCTTGAGCAAGGCGGTGAAGGAGATCGGCCAGGCCGAACAAGCGGTGAAGCTGCCGTCGTCGATCACTTCTTCGTTCCAGGGCGCGGCGCAGGCGTTCCAGGATTCGCTGTCCAGCGAGGTCTATCTGCTGATCGCCGCACTGGTGGCAGTGTATATCGTGCTGGGCGTGCTGTATGAAAGCTTCATTCATCCCGTAACGATCCTCTCGACCTTGCCTTCGGCAGGCATCGGCGCCCTGCTGGCCCTGATGGTCGCCGGCGCCGACCTGGACATCATCGGCATCATCGGCATCGTGCTTTTGATCGGCATCGTGAAGAAGAACGCGATCATGATCGTGGACTTTGCGCTCGAGGCCGAACGCGATCACGGCAAGCCGCCGGCAGAAGCGATCTTCGAAGCTTCACTGCTGCGTTTTCGCCCGATCCTGATGACTACGCTGGCGGCGATGCTCGGCGCGCTGCCGATGCTGCTCGGCACCGGCACCGGCTCGGAACTGCGCCAGCCGCTGGGCCTGGCCATCATCGGCGGCCTGATGCTCAGCCAATTGCTGACGCTATTCACCACGCCAGTGATCTATCTGTTCTTCGATCGGTTGGCACAGCGTTTCAATCGCAAGCCGTCGCTGGCGGCTGGAGATAGAACGCCCTAGCGCCATGAACATCTCCGCCCTCTTCATCCGTCGCCCCGTCGCCACCACCCTGTTGGCGATCGCCATCCTAATGTCCGGTGCGCTGGCGTATTTCCGCCTGCCGGTGGCCCCGCTGCCGAACGTCACCTACCCGGTGGTGGTCGTGCAGGCCAGCATGGCTGGCGCGAGTCCCGCGATCATGGCCGCCACCGTGGCCGAGCCCCTGGAAAAGCGCCTGGGTGCGATCGCCGACGTGACCCAGATGACCTCCACCAGCGACGTCGGCTCGTCCCGCATCGTGGTGCAATTCGGCCTCAATCGCGACATCAACGGCGCCGCCCGCGACGTGCAGGCAGCCATCCAGGCTGCGCGCGCGGACCTGCCCTCCACGCTACGCAGCAACCCCACCTATCGCGAATACAACCCGGCCGACTCGCCGATCATGGTGCTGGCGCTCACCTCCGATACGCTGACACGCGCGCAGCTCTACGATTCGGCCAATTCGGTGATCCAGCAGCAGCTTTCGCAGATCGACGGCGTGGGCCAGATCACCCTGGGCGGCAGCGCCCTGCCCTCGGTGCGTGTGGAGCTGGAACCGGACAAGCTCAGTAGCTATGGCATCGGGCTGGAGGACGTGCGCGCCGCGATCAGCGCAGCCAATGCGAACAGCGCCAAAGGGCACATCGACCAGAACGGCCTGCGCTACGAAGTCACCTCCAACGACCAGATCAGCAAGGCCGCGCCTTACCGCGACCTGGTCATCGCCTACCGCAACGGCTCGCCGGTGCAGTTGCGCGATGTTGCCGACGTGCAGGATTCGGCGGAAAACATCCGCAATATGGGCTTGTACAACGGCAAGCCCGCGGTGCTGGTGATCGTGTTCCCGCTGCCGGGCAGCAATATCGTCAACACCGTGGCGCAGATCCACAAGGTGCTGCCGGCGATCGAAGCGGCCCTGCCGAGCAGCATCAGGGTCGGCGTGGCGATCGATCGCTCGGTATCGGTCAACGCTGCGGTCGGAGATACCGAGCGCTCGCTGTTCGTCGCCGTATTGCTGGTGATCGGCGTGGTGTTCGTGTTCCTGCAGTCGCCGCGGGCGATCCTGATTCCGTCGGTGGCGCTGCCGCTGTCGATCATCGGCACGTTCGGGCCGATGTACCTGATGGGCTATAGCATCGACAACCTCTCCCTGATGGCGCTCACCATCGGCACCGGCTTCGTGGTGGATGATGCCGTGGTGGTGCTGGAAAACATCGTGCGCCACGTGGAAGCGGGCATGGATGTGCGCGAAGCGGCATTGAAGGGTAGCGCCGAGGTCGGCTTCACGGTGGTCTCGATGAGCTTGTCGCTGATCGCGGTGTTCACGCCGATCTTGCTGATGCCCGGCATCATCGGCCTGTTGTTCCACGAATTTGCGGTGACCCTGTCGACGGCCATCCTGTTGTCGATGGTGATATCGCTGACGGTTACCCCCACCATGGCCGCCTACCTGCTCAAGCCCGGCGCCGCGATGCATTCGAAGGCGCGCTGGGCCGTGTGGTATGAACGGCAATTCGAGCGCTTCAAGCAGGTCTACTCGCGTTCGCTCAGCGCCGTGCTCGATCGTGCATCGCTGGTCGGCCTGACGCTGATCGGCCTGCTGGTGCTCAACGTCTTCCTGTTCAAGTTGCTGCCGTCCACGTTCTTTCCGGAACAGGACAACGGCATCCTGATGGGCCAGCTCATTGCCGACCAGAGCATCTCCTTCCAGGCGATGGAAAAGAAACTGGCGCAAATGCAGTCGATCGTGCAGAAGGATCCCGCCGTCGCCTCGGTAGCAGGCTTTGCCGGTGGCCGCGCGCTGAACACCGCCAGCTTGTACGTGGAGTTGAAACCGCTGGCCGAACGCAAGCTGTCGGCAGCGCAGGTGGTGGAACGGTTGCGCCCGAAACTCAACGCCATTTCCGGCGGCAAGCTGTTCCTGCAGGCCTCGCAGGACCTGCATATCGGCGGCCGGCAATCGGCCTCCGAATACCAATACACCTTGACCAGCGACGACCCCGAAGCACTGTACAAATGGATCCCCAAGCTGGTGACCGAACTTGGCAATCACCGCAGCGAACTGCTGGATGTGAACTCCGACCTGCAGCAACACGGCCTGCAGATCTACGTCAACTTCGACCGTTCCAGCATGTCGCGCTACGGCTTCGCGCCCAACCAGATCGACAGCGTGCTGTATGACGCGTTCGGCCAGCGCACCGTCTCCACCGTCTATAACGAACTCAACCAGTACTATGTGGTGATGGAAGTCGCGCCGAAGTACTGGCAGTTCCCGCAGATGCTCGACCGCATGTATTTCAGCAAGGCGGCCGGCAATGCGAACGGTACCCAGCAGACGCAGATGTCGTCGAGCACGGTCAAGGGCGTGCCTGGCTTCCTGGCCATCAACACGGCTTCGAAAGCCAATTCGTCGACCAACTCGCTCAATGCGGACGCGCGGGCCAACCAGCTGACCAACGCCATTTCCAACTCCAAGGGCGGCAGCTCCAGCGGCAGCGCCGACAGTACCGCCGCGGAAACCCTGGTGCCGTTTCCAGCCATGCTGAGCTACACCAGCAACCACACCCCCACGGAAGTCGCCCACCAGGGCGGCCTGGTGGCCGGCACCATTTCGTTCAACCTGCCGCCGGGAGGCTCCCTGGGTACGGCCTTGTCGGCGGTCCAGCAAGCCATGCGCGACTTAGGCATGCCGGCATCCATCCATGGTGCCACCGCCGGCGCAGCGCAGGTGTACTCGCAATCAATGTCGACCATGCCGTTGTTGATTCTTGCCGCGCTAGGCGCGGTCTACATCGTGCTCGGCATGCTTTACGAGAACACCGTGCACCCCATCACCATTCTTTCCACCCTGCCCTCGGCGGGTATCGGCGCCACGCTGGCCTTGCTGATCTTCGGTACGCCGTTCTCGGTGATTGCGATGATCGGCATCATCCTGCTGATCGGCATCGTCAAGAAGAACGCGATCATGATGATCGACGTGGCGATCCATCTACAGCGCGATGAAGGCTACGAGCCCATGCAAGCCATTCACGACGCCGCGGTGATGCGCCTGCGCCCGATCATGATGACTACCGCAGCCGCCGTACTAGGCGCGGTGCCATTGGCCGTGGGCATCGGCCAGGGAGCATCGTTGCGCCAGCCGCTGGGCATTACCGTGATGGGCGGCCTGATCTTGAGCCAGGTGTTCACCCTGTACACGACACCGGTGATCTATCTCTACCTTGATCGTCTGCGCGCAAGGCTGGCCCGCTGGTCAGCCACGCTGCCGTGGAACCGATCGGACGCGAGTGCATGACTATGAAGACTTTGCATACGGCTCTAGCCGCCTCGATCGCGCTGCTGCTCGGCGGCTGCATGGTGGGCCCGGACTATCATCGTCCACAGGTGCCCGTGCCCACCCAGTACAAGGAACTGCCCGGGTGGATGGCCGCCTCGCCCGAGGCAGATGCGGCCCCCAAGGGGGATTGGTGGAGCGTTTTCAACGATCCTGAACTCAATCAATGGGAGCCGATGGTATCGGTGTCCAACCAGACCGTGCAGAAGGCGTACGCCAACTACCAGGAAGCACTTGCGAACGTGCAGATTGCGCGGTCCTCGCTGTTTCCCACCCTCGGTATCGGCGGTTCGGCTAACAAGCAACGCAGCGCGGGCGGTAGTGCATCCGGCACGTTTTCCTCGCGGCGCGCAGTAAGCACTTCGGGCTCGCTGGAAGGCAGCGCCAGCTGGGTGCCCGATCTGTGGGGCAAGGTGCGGCGCCAAGTCGAGGAGAACAAGGCTACCGCCGAGGCCGGCCAGGCCACGCTCGCCGATACCACCTTGTCCGAGCAGATCCTCTTGGCCAACGCAGTGATCGAGCTGCGCATCTCCGACGCCGACATCGACCTGCTGCAGAAAACGGTGGATGCCTATACCGAATCCCTGCGCGTGGTGGAAAACCAGGGTGCCGCCGGCACCGCGCGGCCTTCCGACGTGATTACCGCGCGCACGCAACTGGAGGGCGCCAAGTCCAGCTTGATCGCACTAGGCGTGGCGCGCGCGCAATACGCCCATGCCATTGCCGTACTGGTCGGCAAGAATCCGGAAGAACTCGATATCCCGCACAGCATGAATCCGCCTGCACTGCCGACCGTTCCCATGGTGGTGCCTTCGGAGCTGCTGCAACGCCGCCCTGATATCGCCGTGGCGGAACGTCAGATGGCCGCGCAGAACGCGGCGATCGGCGTAGCGGTAGCGGCGTACTATCCCAATCTCAGCTTGTCCGCTGCCGATGGCTTTTCGCAGGCACCGTTGGCCGGCTTGCTGCATGTCGCCAATCACGTGTGGTCGCTGGGTGCCGATGTGAGCGAAACCGTGCTCGACTTCGGCGCACGCCACGGCCAAGTCGCAGCAGCCAAGGCCAGCTATGAAGCTGCGCTCGCCAACTATCGCGGCACCGTGCTGAACGCGCTTGAGGACGTTGAGAACGATCTGTCCGACCTGCGTATCCTCGCCCAGCAAGCCCAGGTGCAGGATGCGCTAGTGCGCGACGCCACGCAGGGTGCACAGATCGCACTCGATGAATACCAGGCCGGCACGGTCGATTACACCACTGCCGCCACCGCCCAGGCATCACAGCTCAGCGCACAACAGAATGCCCTGAGCATCTTGCAACAACGCCTGCTTGATACGGTATCGTTGATCGGCGACATGGGCGGCGGCTGGTCGGCCGATAAGCTCGATGCTTCGCAAAAATCGACCGCCCACCGCTGATCCCGCTGCCCCTATGCCTATCGATACCGCTGCTGACCGTCTTGAACTTTCCCCCATCGTCGCCGGCCTCTGGCGCAGTACCGAATGGAACCTGAGCGTTCCGCAGCGCGTGCGCTGGATCGAACAGGCGCTGGAACTGGGCATCACCTCGTTCGACCATGCGGACATCTACGGCGACTATCGCGCCGAGACGCTGTTCGGCGAAGCCTTGCGAGCCTCGCCCAGCCTGCGTAGCCGCATGCAGTTGGTGACGAAATGCGGCATTCGGTTCCGTTCAGCGCAAAAACCTTACCGCATCACCTACTACGACACCGGCGCGGCCTATGTCCGGGCGCAAGTCGAGCAATCGCTGCGCAACCTCAACACCGAACGGCTGGACCTGGTGTTGATCCACCGCCCGGATTACCTGATGGATGCCGCTGCGCTGGCGGAAACCTTCGCCGCACTCACGCGTGAAGGAAAAGTGGCGCACTGGGGCGTCTCCAATCACAGCACCAGCCAATTCGACTTGCTACACCAGCAGTACCCGCTGGCCACCAACCAGGTTGAACTCTCACCGCTGCAGTTGGAAGCGCTCGACGATGGCACGCTCGATCAGGCGCAGCAGCTTGGCTTGCGGCCGATGATCTGGTCGCCATTGGCTGGCGGGCGCCTGTTTACCGGTGCAGGCGAGCAGGAACTGCGCGTGCGAACGGAGATGTCCGCGATCGCTGAGCGCCATGGCATTTCGTTGACGACGCTCGCCTTTGCCTGGGTACTACGGCATCCTTCGCGGCCGTATCCGATTACCGGGACGCAGCGCATCGATGGTCTGCGTGACGCAGTAGCCGCGCTGGACGTGCACTTGGCCGCCGAAGACTGGTATGCGATCTGGACGGCGAGCAAGGGACATTCCGTGCCTTGAAACCTAGGGATGACAATTCCAGCGCTCCACGTAGTTTGCAGAAGCTGGGATTAGCATCCCAGCCTACGGATTGCTTACCCCATGCGGCACATGTCCGGTAGCCACGTGTTTACGCGCCGACTCGACATTCGCCGGCGAGTCGTCAAAGAAGATGTCGGCGCCAAAGGCGTCCAGAAACGGGCCTTTGTCGCGACCGCCGAGGAACAGAGCCTCATCGATGCGCACGCCCCAGCGGCGTAGCGTAAGAATGACGCGCTTGTGCGCAGGGGCCGAGCGCGCCGTGACAAGCGCGGTACGGATCGGTGAATTCTCGGCCGGAAATGCCGCTTGCAAGCGGTGTACCGCGGTGAGAAATCCGCGAAACGGCCCCACCGACAACGGCTGTTCGGCCAGCTCGGTTTCGCTGCGGTGGAACGCGTCCAATCCCTCTTCCCGCGAGACGCGTTCCCCCTCGTCGCCGAAGATCACGGCATCCCCATCGAACGCGATGCGTAACTGTTCGCTGGCGCGTGGAGGCGCGATCGAGGGCAGGATCGTCGCGGCGGCCACGCCGGCTTTCAACGCGCGCCCAACATCTTCGGCATTGGCGGACAGAAACAGATCCGCCTTGAACGGCGCGATGTAGTCGGAGGTCGGCGCGCCGCTGGTGAACGCGGCACGGCTGATTTCCAGGCCATAGTGCTGGATCGAATTGAAAATCCTGAGCCCGGTGTCACCCGAATTGCGCGATAGCAGGATCACCTCCACCGGCGGCAGATCGCCGGCCAGCTTGTTGAGGCCCAGCAGTTTCTGCACCAGCGGAAACGCGACGCCTGGCTGCAGGATCTCCTCTTCGTGTTCGATCTGGAAGTTGCGGTACGCGTCCAAGCCTTCGCGCTCGAACAGGTCGTGGCTGTTGCCCAGGTCGAACAAAGCACGCGACGAAATGGCGACGACAAGCTTGTTGTCGCCTGCAACGATCGGATCGTGGGCGGTTTTGGCGGGGCGGGTCATACATCCCAATCTAGCGCAAAACACGCTCGCCGGATCGCTCTTTGCGCAAATTGCCCCACCTCTGCCGCCGTACCGGGCCGAACAGGCTTGCTCCTGGGGTCAGGGTCAGGTAACTGCATTTTCATCTAGCGTTCCATAGTGAACCGCAAGCCAGATCGTGGGCGTATCGCGATCGGTCCACTCGACTCGGTGACGGCAATGCGGGGGGATATCGACGAAGTCTCCCGGGCGCAACACGCGCTCGGTCTGTTCATGCTCGAACGACAGACCTGCCGAACCTTGCAGTAGCACCACCCACTCGCCGTGAGGCTGGTCATACCAGAAACCTGGCGAACTGGACTGCCCCATCGAAACGATCCGCTCGATCCGCAAATTGGGCCGCCGCAGCAGTTCTTCGAACGATTCACGTTCCGGGTCGCCTATGGCGGCGGAGTATGGACTGAACAGATTGGCAAGCATATGAGACCCGGTCTTCGTTTCAACAAGGAATGGGGCATCCCTGGAAACCCCACTGCACGAAGCATAGGCCCAAAAGCCAAGGCAGGTCCGGCCCGATATCTTGATTTCTGTTACACGCAGCAAGCGCCTTTGCAATGCGCGAAGACAACGTATTCAGTCCTGTGCGAATTGCTCGTCCAGGATGCGCTGCTCAAGATTGTGTTCCGGATCGAACAGCAGCCTTACGCCTTGCTCACGCGATTGGCGTACCTCCACGGAGCGCACATTGCGCACCTCAAGAAAATCGGCCGTGGCGCTTACCGGGCGCTTGCCCGGATCAAGCACGCGCAGGCTCACCAGCGTGCGGTGCGGAAGGATGGCCCCGCGCCAACGGCGTGGGCGGAACGGACTGATCGGAGTGAGCGCCAGCACGTTGGCATCCAGCGGCAGAATCGGGCCGTGGGCGGAAAGATTGTAGGCGGTGGAACCGGCGGGCGTGGAAACCAGGATGCCGTCGCAGACGAGGTTCTGCAGCTTCACGATGCCGTTGAGCTTCACTTCTACGTGTGCCGCCTGATTGGTTTGCCGCAGCAACGACACTTCGTTGAAGGCAAGTGCGCGACGGGTTTGCCCATCGCCGTCCACCGCCTCCATCTCCAGCGGAAACAGTTCGGCGGCATGCGCACGGGCAATGCGTTCGGGCAGCTCATCCAGCTGATGCTTGTTCATCAGGAAACCGACCCGTCCCAGCTTCATGCCATAGACCGGTGCCTCGACGTCGCGATGCGCGTGCAGGGTGCGCAGCATGAAGCCATCACCACCGAGCGCGACGATCACTTCAGCGTCGGTAACCGGAATGTCGCCATAACGTTCCACGAATTTGCGGCGCGCTTGCTGAGCAACGCTGGTTTCGCTGGCGACAAACGCAAGGCGCATGGCGGAAGGTCCGTCTGTGGGTGCGGTAGCGGTCGAGCTTACGACACGGCGAAAGACGAAACCATGCCTCGTGGAGTGGAGTTACAGGAGCCCGTAGGCTGGGATGGCAATCCCAGCATCGCGATGCGACATGCGTCGCAAAGCTGGGATTGCCATCCCAGCCTACGGGCCTGTCTGGAATTACACCGGCATCTGCGCCAACTGCGCCAGGCGGCGCACCGCCACCGAGGCAATCGGATAGTCAGCATTCTGGGTGAGGATCTCCGCCAGCATGCTGCGGGTGTACTTGAGCGCAGGATCGTCACGCTCCAGCCACGCCTGCACCAGCGACACCTCGCCGTTGGCGCCCTTGTACGCAAGCACCTGGGTGGCCAGCGCGCGATGCTGATGGTTAAGCTCGTCCAGCAGCGAACCGCGTGCCTGCGCATGCCAGTGGCCTTCCACCGGCAGCGCCTCGATCTGCCCGCGCAGCCATTCCAGATCCAGTGCCTGACCCAATTCGTAGAACACATTGGCGACCTTGGCAATGGGCTGGCCGGTCTGCTGCGCGACTTCCACCATGTCGAGCATGGCGCGCAGCTCCGGCAGTTTGGCCAGGCGTAGCGCGAGATCGCCGGGCAGCCCCAGGCCTTCCCATTTCTCCTGGCTGGTGCCGAAGTCGGCCTTGCCGGCCGGGGTCAAGGTTTCGGGCAGGGTCGCGCTGAGTTCGACCACCGCAACCTGGTAGCGCTCCACGTTCGCGGCAATCTCCAGCGTGCCGCCAGGACGGTTAAGCAGCCAACGGGTGAGATGGCGCAGCTGCCCCCAGACCTGCATGATCGCGTCGACCTGGGTGCTCTCGGCCACCTTGCTGTCCTGCGCCTCGATCTCGGCCCACAGCTCGCGCGCCCCCAGGATTTCGCGCGCAGCGGTGTACGCCTTGGCGACCGCCGCCGGCCCCTGCCCGGTATCTTCCTGCATGCGCATCATGAAGGTGGCGCCCATGCGGTTGAGGGTGGAATTGGTCACCGCCGTGGCGATGATCTCGCGCTTCAGGCGATGGCGCTGCATGTGTCCGGCGTATTTTTCGTGCAACGGTTTCGGGAAGTAGCGCACCAGTTCCTTGGACAGGTACGGATCTTCCGGCACGTCCGACTCCAGCAGTTGCTGGTACAGGCGGATCTTGTCGTACGACAGCAGCACCGACAGTTCCGGACGGGTCAGGCCCTGGCCGCGCGCCTTGCGGTCGGCCAGCTCCGCTTCGCTCGGTAGGTTTTCCACCTGGCGATCGAGCAAGCCTTCGCCTTCCAGCGTGCGGATGAAGTGCGCCATCGAGCCAATGCGCTTCACCGACTGATGTTCCATCAGCGTGATGGCTTCGTTCTGGCGATAGTTGTCCCACAACACCAGCTGGCCCACTTCGTCGGTCATCGACGCCAGCAGGCGGTTGCGGTCATCGAGTGTGATCTCGTTACGCTGCACCGCATCGCCCAGCAGGATCTTGATGTTCACCTCGTGGTCGGAGGTGTCCACGCCGGCGGAGTTGTCAATGAAGTCGGTATTGAGCAACACACCGTGCTGGGCGGCCTCGATGCGGCCCTTTTGCGTACAGCCCAGGTTGCCGCCCTCGCCCACCATTTTGCAGCGCAGATCCGCACCGTTGATGCGCAGCGCGTTGTTGGCACGATCACCCACGTCGCCATGCGTTTCGCTGCTGGCCTTTACATAGGTGCCGATGCCGCCGTTCCACAGCAGATCCACCTGTGCCTTGAGAATCGCGCTCATCAGGTCGTTGGGCGCAAGATGCTCGACGCCGGCCTTGATGCCCAGCACCGCGCGCACTTCCGGCGAAATCGGAATCGACTTCACGCTGCGCGGCCACACGCCACCGCCGGTGGAGATCAGCGATTTGTCATAGTCGTCCCAGCTCGAACGCGGCAGCTTGAACATGCGCTCGCGCTCGGCAAACGACTTGGCCGTATCCGGATGCGGATCCAGGAAGATGTGGCGATGGTCGAAGGCCGCCAGCAGGCGAATGTGGCGAGACAGCAGCATGCCGTTGCCGAACACGTCGCCCGACATGTCGCCAATGCCCACGCAGGTGAAATCCTCGCTCTGGCAATCGCGCCCCAGCGCGCGGAAGTGACGCTTCACCGACTCCCATGCGCCCTTGGCGGTGATGCCCATGCCCTTGTGGTCGTAACCATTGGAGCCGCCGGAAGCAAACGCGTCGCCCAGCCAGAAGCCGTGCTCGATGGAGATGGCATTGGCGATGTCCGAGAACGTCGCCGTGCCCTTGTCGGCCGCCACCACCAGGTACGGATCGTCATCGTCGTGGCGGACCACGTCGTGCGGCGGCACGACCTTGCCTTCCACCAGGTTGTCGGTGATGTCGAGCAGGCCGTTGATGAACAGGCGATAGCAGGCGATGCCCTCGGCCAGTTGCGCATCACGGTCGCCGCCGACCGGCGGGTGCTTCACGAAGAAACCGCCCTTGGAACCCACCGGCACGATCACGGTGTTCTTCACCATCTGCGCCTTCACCAGGCCCAGCACTTCGGTGCGGAAGTCTTCGCGGCGATCGGACCAGCGCAAGCCGCCGCGCGCCACCGACCCGAAGCGCAGGTGGATACCTTCCACGCGCGGCGCGTACACGAAGATCTCGCGATACGGCACCGGCTTGGGCGCGTCCGGCACCTGCTTGGAATCGAACTTGAAGCTGATGTAGTGGCGATGCGCGCCATCCCACTGCTGGAAGAAGCTGGTGCGCAAAGTGGCGCGAATGGTGTTCATGAAGCTCAGCACGATGCGCTCGTCGTCCAGGCTGGCGACGTCATCGAGCAGGGACTTCAGAGCCTGCCACAGCACATGCACTTGCTGGTCGCGCTTTTGCGCCAGCGCTTCGACAATGCCATCGATCAGTTCCGGCTTGGCCTTCTGCGTGTCGGCCGAGACCAGCGCCTGCATCTCGCGGCGCAGGTCGGCCTGCGCCTTTTCCAGCTCGGCGGCAGCGAGCAACTCGCGGCGCGGATCGAACTTGGCATTGAACAGCTCGATCAGCAAACCGGCGATGGCCGGATAGCGGATCAGCGTTTCTTCCATGTAATTCTGCGAGAACGCAATACCCACCTGCTGCAGATATTTGCAGTAGCCGCGCAGTACCGCCACCTGGCGCCAGTCGGCCTGCGCCAGCAACACGAGGTTGTTGAAACCATCGCTCTCAGCGTCGCCTCGCCACAGCGCTTCGAAACCGCGCTCGAAGCGGTCGCGCAGGTGCGCCAGGTCGAACAACAGCGGCGTCTTCGTCTTCAGCTCGAAATCATGAATGGTGAGCGTGCGGCCTTCGCTCTCCAGCGTGTAGACGTGCTCGGCGAGCATGCGCACGCCCATGTTCTCCAGCATCGGCAGCGCATCGGAGAGCGAGATCGGCGCGCCGACGTGGATCACCTTGAAGCGCAGGCTGTGATCGCGCGCGTCTTCATACAAATGCAGGTGGATCGAATCCTTGTTCTTGAGCGTGGTCAGCGCGATCACGTCCAGGGCGGCCTGTTCCGGCGCCACGTCCTCGATGTAGCCGGCCGGCAGCAGCTTGCCGAAACGATTGAACAGCGCCACGCCCTGCGCTTCGCCGGCCTTGCCGACCAGGCTGTCGCGCAGGCCGTCGTACCAGTTGCGCACGATGTGCTGCAGGCGCGTTTCCAGTTCCTGCAGATTGAACTTGGGGTGATCGCCCGGGTGCGGACGCACCGTGACGTGCAGGCGTGCCAGCGCGGATTCACCCATCAGCACGTTGGAATCCAGGCTCTCGCCGTGGAACACCTCGCGCAGCATGGCTTCGGTGCGCTCGCGCACGGTGGTGTTGAAGCGTTCGCGCGGCACGAACACCAGGCAGGTGAAGAAACGGCCATAGCGGTCGCGGCGTACGAACAGACGCGTGCGGGCGCGCTGCTGCAGCTCCAGGATGCCCATGGACGTGGCGAACAGCTCGTCCTCGGTGCTCTGGAACAGCTCTTCCGGCGGCAGCGTTTCCAGGATGTGGCGCAGCGCCTTGCCGGAATACGCATCACGCTTGAGGCCTGAGCGCGCCATTACCGCTTCCACGCGCTGGCGCACCAGCGGTACTTCCTGCGGACGCATCATGTAAGCGTTGGAGGTGAACAGGCCGAGGAAGCGCTGTTCGGAAACCGGCGTGCCGTTGGCGTCGAACTTCAGCACGCCCACGTAATCCATGTTGCCGGCGCGATGCACATGCGAGCGCGCATTGGTCTTGGTGAGGATGATGGCGTCGTAGGCTCCGGACTGCGGCAGATCGTGCGCCACCAGCGAGCGCAGCGAACGCGGCGCTACCGAGCGCTCGCTCTTGTGCAGTATCCCCAAACCCGATTCCTCGATGGGGCGCAGCACCTCGTCGCCATCGGTCTTGGCCACTTCGTATTCGCGATAGCCCAGGAAGGTGAAGTTGTCCTCGGCCAGCCAGCGCAGGAACTCGCCGGCCTCTTTGACCGAAGCGGCATCCAGCGGCAGCTGACGGTTCGGCAGATCGGCCGCAATGGACGAGGCCTTCGCACGCATCGCGTCCCAGTCGCGCACCGCTGCGCGCACGTCTTCGAGAGCGTCTTCGATCCGCGCCTTGAGCTGTGCCTGGGTGGCTTCATCGAGGATGGAGTCCACTTCGAAGTGCATCACCGACTCAGGCGTGCCTTGCTCGTCGCCGATACGCTGCAACTGGCCGTTCGCATCGCGGGTCACGCGCACCACCGGGTGCAGCACGAGGTGCAGGGTGGAGTACCCGGCAAGAATCATGCTGACCGTGTCCACCAGGAACGGCATGTCGTCAGTGATGATTTCCACCTTGCTGCGCGCCGAATTCGCGCTGCTTACTACACGCACGGCGGCATGCCGGGGCGTACGCTGTTGCAGGAACTCCAACAGGCCGGCGACCACTTCGGCCCATCCGGCCGGCGTGTGCAGATCCACGTCGGTGCTGGCGATGCGCGAGAAAAAGGCGCTGATAAAAAATTGCGCCTCATCAAGGCGCTTGGTCGGATAACCGTTTTTCTTCAACTCTTCGAGCACGACAGACACAAGGGGAATATCGCTGGCCGCACGGATCGCATTCATGGCTTCTACTTAAGAAGTGGAGATGATGGGTTGGGGAGCAGAAAGGCTTAAAAGGATACGCTTCGCCCTGCATTGAATCCATCGGCAGCGCAGCAATGTGTGTCATGCTCGATTAACGTTGCGCCGCGCTCATGTTCGACGCATGCCGCGACGAAAGAGCGTCATTCCCGCGCAAGCGTAGTGACTTTCCAAAACAAGGCCGATCGGGCCAGCTCGCATTGAGCACAGGCAAAACGCAAGGACGCCTGGCCGCATTCGGTGAGGCCGGGACGATCCATCGGCTCTACTAGCAGGCCCCCCCGCGCCAGAAGCGACCAAGCAGGCTCGGTGGCCGGACCCTTCCACAGCAGGTGTGTTCACAGCCGGAGCAAGCCCGCCTGTGCCGTGAGTCATTGCCCAAAAGCTGGATTCGCGCCGTGGATAAATTGTAAACTGATCGGTATAGTCTTGTTCACGTCCTTGCCGCATAGGGGACGAAAGACACAGGCAAAGCCGGCCCTGATCCGTTAAATGTAGGATTTTACCGGCAATACTGCCGGGTACAGCCCCGTCTTGCCCTCCCCAACCCTGATTACGCAAGTCATGGAGTTCTCATTCTCATGAAGTCGACGCCAATGCGCACACCGGTGCTGTGCCTGAGCCTGCTGGCACTTGCCGCCTGCAGCAGCAAGGAACAGGGCCCGCCCAAGATGCCGCCGCCGACGGTTGGGGTGGTCGAAGTCCAGCCGCAGACCGTGCCACTGGCCAAGGACCTGGTGGGCCGCCTGTCCGCCTACCGCAGCGCCGACGTGCGTGCCCGCGTATCGGGCGTGCTGCTCAAGCGCGTCTACACCGAAGGCACGGACGTGAAGCAGGGCCAGTTGCTGTTCCAGATCGACCCGGTCACCTACAAGGCCAACCTGGCCAACGCCGAAGCGGCGCTGGCCTCGGCCCAGGCCAGTTACACGAACGCGCACGTGATTGCCAACCGCGACCGCCAGCTGGTGCCGCAGGGCTATATCTCACACCAGCAGCTGGATACCGATGAGGCCAACGAGCGCTCCGCGCAAGCCGCGGTAAGACAGGCGCAGGCCACCCTGCAGACCGCCCGCGTCAACCTCAGCTATACCAACGTCACCGCCCCCATCGACGGCCGTGCCGGCGAGCAGCAGGTGACCGAAGGCGCGATCGTCGGCAACGGCACCGCGGATACCGGTGCCAATGCCACCTTGCTGACCACCGTCGACCAGCTCGACCCGCTGTATGTGAACTTCACCCTGAGTGCGGCCGACCTGGACACGCTGCGCCATGCCCAGGCCAAGGGCAACGTGCAGCTGGCCGCTCAAGACAAGACCACCGTGCAGATCACCCTGCCCAGCGGCGCCAAGTACGACAAGGAAGGCATGCTCAACTTCTCCGACACCACGGTCAACCCAACCACCGGCGCTATCAACCTGCGTGCAGTGGTGCCAAACGCCGAGCGCCGCCTGCTGCCGGGCATGTACGTCACCCTCACCGCCCACATGGGCGAGCTGAACAAGGTGTACCTGGTACCCCCCGCCGGGATCCAGCGCGATCCGGCCGGGGCCTATGCCTTGGTGATCGGCAAGGACGGCAACGTCGCGCAAAAGCGTGTAACCGCCGAAACGATGCACGGTCACGATTGGATCGTCACCAGCGGCCTGGATGCGGGCGACGAGGTGATCGTCTCCGGCGTCCAGGGCGTCAAGCCGGGCGCGCCAGCCAAGGCGACGCCATGGACGCCTGACCAGGCGCCGGCCGGCCAAGCCCCTGCCGCCGGCCATCAGTAAGGAGAGCACTGATGCCGAGTTTCTTTATCGACCGCCCCATCTTTGCGTGGGTGGTCGCCATTCTGATCTCCCTGGTCGGCACCATCTCGGTGCTGAGCATGGGCGTGGAGTCCTACCCCAACATCGCGCCGCCGCAGGTCACGGTGACGGCCACCTTCCCGGGCGCCAGTGCCCAGACCATGGAAGACACGGTCACCAAGGTGATCGAGCAACAGCTCACCGGCGTCGACAACCTGCTGTATTTCAGCTCGGCGTCGAACTCCAACGGCACTGCCTCGATCACGCTGAGCTTCGCCACCGGCACCGATCCGGACATCGCGCAGGTGCAGGTGCAGAACAAGGTGTCGCTGGCACAGCCTCAGCTACCGGCTGCGGTGGTCCAGCAGGGTGTGGTGGTGGCCAAGGCCAACCCGGACTTCCTGATGTTCGTGGGCCTGATCTCCAACAATCCGGAGATCGACAGCAACCGCCTCAGTGACATCGTCGGCTCGCAGGTGATCAACCAGGTCGGGCGCATTCCCGGTATCGGCAGCACCTTCCAGGTGGGCTCCGAGTACGGCATGCGCGTATGGCTAAACCCGGACAAGATGCAGGGTTACGGCCTTTCCTTCAGCCAGGTGCGCGACGCGATCACCGCCCAGAACGTGCAGTTCGCGGCCGGTTCGCTCGGCGCCGATCCCGCCACCAGCGGCCAGGGCTTCACCGCTACGGTGTCTGCCGAGGGTCTGTTCTCCACTCCCGCTCAATTCGGCAACATCATCCTGCGCGCCAACTCCGACGGCACCGTGGTGCGCATGAAGGACGTCGCACGCATCGAGTTTGGCCCACAAACCTACGGCTTTACCTCCACCTGGACCGGCCAGCCGGTCGGTGGCTTCGGCGTCCAGTTGCTGCCTGGTGCCAACGCGCTGAACGTAGCCGAGGCCGTGCGCGCCAAGATGGACGAGCTGTCCAAGGATTTCCCGCAAGGCGTCACCTGGTTCGCACCGTACGACAGCACGCCGTTCGTGCGTGTTTCGATCGATGAAGTGGTGCACACGCTGGTGGAGGCGATCATCCTCGTCTTCTTCGTGATGCTGATCTTCCTGCAGAACTTCCGCGCCACCGTCATTCCCACCCTGGTGATTCCGGTCGCCCTGCTCGGTACCTTCATCGGCCTCGCGCCGATGGGCTTCACCATCAACCAGCTCACCCTGTTCGGCATGGTGCTGGCCATCGGTATCGTGGTCGACGACGCGATCGTGGTGATCGAGAACGTCGAGCGCATCATGACCGAGGAAAACCTGCCGCCGAAGGAAGCCACGCGTAAAGCGATGAGCCAGATCACCGGCGCGGTGGTGGCCATCACGGTGGTGCTGGCGGCGGTGTTCGTGCCATCTGCCCTGCAGCCTGGCGCCACCGGCGTGATCTACAAGCAGTTTGCGCTGACCATCGCGGTGTCGATGGGCTTCTCCGCGTTCCTCGCGCTGTCGTTCACGCCGGCGTTGTGCGCGACCATCCTCAAACCCACGCACGAGCACAAGAAGAACTTCATCTATCGCTGGTTCAACACGGCTTTCGACCGGGTCACGCACACCTATCAAGGTCATATCAGCAGTGCGATCCGCCATGCACCGCGCTGGATGATCGTGTTCGCGCTGATCGCCGCCCTCGCCGGCTTCCTTTACACCAAGCTACCGACCGGCTTCGTGCCCAATGAAGACCAAGGCTTCGCACTGGCCATCGTCAGCCTGCCACCCGGCGCCAGCATCGAGCGCACGCAAGGCGTGATGAAGGAAATCCGCGACACCCTGCACCAGAGCAAGTTGAACGACAGCTTCGTGGGCATGTACCAGATCGCGGGCTTCAGCTTCGTGGGTCGTGCCGAGAACGCCGGCATGGTGTTCATCAAGCTCAAGGACTGGAGCGAGCGATCGATCACGGCGGATGATTTCATCCGCCAGGCCAACGGTGTACTGCACGGCATTCGCGATGCGCAGATCTTCGTGGTGAACCTGCCGACCATTCGCGGCCTCAGTCAATTCGGCGGCCTGGACATGTATCTGCAGGCACGCAACGGCCAGTCGCGCCTCGAATTGGCGCAGGCCGCCGGCCAGCTGCTTGGCAATGCATCCAAGAGCCCCGTACTGTTCGGCACCCGCCCGAACGTGCTGCCGCCCGCTCCGCAGTACAACTTAAACGTCGATCGCGTGCAGGCATCGGCGCTAGGCCTGTCGGTGAGCGACGTCTACACCGCCATCCAGCTTACGCTCGCGCCGGTGTACATCAACAACTTCATCTTCGAGGATCGTGTCAAACGTGTGATGGTGCAGGCCGAAGCGCCGTACCGCATGGATACGGATTCGCTCAGCCATATCTACACACCCAGCACGCTGAGCACCACGTCCGGTACGTCAACCGCGTCGTCGACGGGCAGCAGCAACTCGCCCTACGGCCCGTACAACATGATCCCGCTGTCCAGCGTGGTGCATTCCACCTGGAGCATGGCCGCGCCTTCGCTCACGCGCTACAACGGCTATCCCGCGATCGAAGTCGTGGGCGATGCGAACAAGGGCTACTCCACCGGCCAGGCCATGGGAACCCTGCAGGGCATCGTCAACAACGACCTGCCGCATGGCTTCGGCGCGGACTGGACCGGCCAGTCGTATCAGGAAGTGCTGGCCGGCAACTCGGCCACGCTGCTGATGATCCTGTCGATCTTCATCGTGTTCCTGTGCTTGTCGGCCCTGTATGAAAGCTGGTCGATTCCGGTGGCGGTGCTGCTGGTGGTGCCGCTTGGCCTGTTGGGCATGGTGCTCGCGTGCATGCTGCGCGGCTTCCCGAACGACATGTACTTCAAGATCGGCATGGTGACGGTGATCGGCCTGGCCGCGAAGAACGCGATCCTGATCGTGGAATTCGCGGTGGAGCAACAGGCCGAAGGCGAGACGCTGTTCAATGCGGTGGTCACCGCGGCCCGCCAGCGACTTCGCCCGATCCTGATGACCTCGATGGCCTTCATCCTCGGCGTGCTGCCGCTGGTGATTTCCTCCGGCGCAGGCGCCAACTCCCGTCACGAAATCGGTACCGGCGTGATCGGCGGCATGCTGTTCGCCACCTTCCTCGGCCTGCTGCTGATTCCGGTGTTCTACACCAGCGTGCGCCGCATGCTCGGCGACAAGATGGACGAAGCCACGCACAAGCTCGCCCGTCACGAGCACCAGCAACCGCTCGACTCCGATTCGCGCGATAGCCACTGAAGCGAAGGCTGATGCGTCAGTCGACCAGCAGCCCCGGGTTTCCGGGGCTGCTTTTTTTGGATTCCGATTCGGCCAAAACACCCGCCCGAATCGCCAAATGCATTGCTGCTATTTAGCGAAGCATCGGCGTAGCTGCGATCATTCAAATAAATGAAGATTGATCGCGCTAGCGCCGCCCTTGTCCCAGAACATGGGATTGCAATACGAGTTGAAATCCGTACGGCCCGCGCGCGCGCCTGGCTTCCATTCGTTCGTCGGGCTGCTTTGCCTGGCCATGCACGCGCAGATCCCGTACTCGCTCGCCCCGACGGTTACAATCCCTCCACGCAGTCGAAGCGGACGGCGGAAAGCCGTATCCGCACTGAGCGGTTGCTCATTGGCGCGCGTATTGCCATCGATATATAAGGGATTGGCCCTGACTTCTTGCGTGGCTACATAGCGATTGTCTTGCCACACGTATCTCGTTGCTCGCCGTATCAGGGTTTCGGAGATGCCGTTCAAAGCAACGTACTCGCCTTCTATTGCCATGGCGCCAGCCCTGTTATTGAGCAAATCGAAAGCTCTTTGCCGCACGGACGAGTCAGCATGCGTCAAGCCGCTCGTAGTGGTGTCGAGCGCATTGTAAAAAGTATCGGTAGCACGGATTTCATACAGCCAGATGTCGCTGACACCGCCATAGGAATTGGCAAACATGACGGCGCGTTCAAGCTCGCTTGCGACGCTGACATAGGCTGAGTCCGCTGTGCTAGCCGTGGCCACCCGATCACCGACGCCGCACGACGTGCCCTCTTCGTGCTCTCGTAGATCGGTGTTGGAGCCATACGGAACGAACCCATCCCTGAATATCTTCTCCGGAGGCCTGAAGTCGACCCTGTATACCCAGGCAGGCGGATCGGCATGGGCAGCCACACAGGGCCATAGCCATAGAACGAAAAGAAATAGCCTTGACCATCCGCACCAGCCTGCCGTTTGGCGGGCACGATGCTCTCTACGGCCTTTCACGGCCGGCACCCGCATGCGCACGGGTTAAAAAAGACATCGTCATGAATGCCGAACAAGAGCCGTCCTGGGCCGCCGAAAAGTTGGCGGCGAGCATCCTAATCATCAGGAAGCTGCCCAATGAGATCCATCAAAGAGTGATGTCAAAATGTTGCGGATAGAACCAGGCCGTGGACCCGACAGGCCTTATCAAATCGGCCAAGGATAGGCACGGCTGGATCGATGGCCTTGCGCCATTGAAGAACATCGACGAAACGCCAACGCGCCGACATCACGCCGTGGGCATTGGTACATGGATAAAGATGCGGCTTGTCGCCATGCCGCATCTTGTCCGCCTTGCTTGGTCAGCGCAGCCCAGTCTCGGCGCGCGCAATGACCATCCGCTGGATCTCGCTCGTCCCTTCGTAGATTTCGGTGATCTTCGCGTCGCGGAAGTAACGCTCCAGCGGCATTTCTTTCGAATAGCCCATGCCGCCGTGGATCTGCACCGCCTGATGCGTGATCCACATAGCCGCTTCGGAAGCCACCAGCTTGGCGACCGAAGCCTCGGTGCCGAAGCGCCCGCCGTTCTTCTCCGTCTGGCCCTTGGTCCACGCGGCACGCAGCGTCAGCAGCGTGGCTGCATCCAGCTTGCATTTCATGTCGGCGATCTTTGCCTGGGTCATCTGGAACGTGCCGATCGGCTGACCGAACGCCTTGCGATCGCGCGACCACTGCAGCGTCGCTTCATACGCCGCGCGCGCGATGCCCACGGCCTGCGAGGCAATGCCGATACGGCCGGCGTCAAGCACGCCCATCGCGATCGAAAAGCCCTTGCCTTCCTCGCCCAGCAGGTCTTCCTTCGGGCACACGTAGTCGTTGAATTCGATTTCGCAGGTCGCCGAGGCGCGAATGCCAAGCTTGGGCTCGGTCTTGCCGGCATGGAAGCCGGGCCGCTGCGTGTCGATGATGAAGGCCGACACGCCCTTCGCGCCGATACCCGGCGTGGTGATCGCGAACAGCACGATGTAACGCGCCACCGGGCCGGAGGTAATCCAGCTCTTCTTGCCGTTGATCACCCAGTTGCCATCGGCATTCTTGGTGGCGCGCGTGTGCATCGCCGAGGCATCCGAACCCGATTGCGGTTCGGTCAGCGCGTAGGCACCGATCGCATCGCCCTGCGCGATCGCACGCACGTACTTCTGCTTCTGTTCTTCCGTGCCATGCTTAAGGATGCCGTTGCAGAACAGCGAGTTGTTCACCGACATGATGGTGGAAGTAGCGGCATCCGCGGCGGCGATCTCGATCATTGCCAGCACGTAGCCGACCGGATCCAATCCGGCGCCGCCATATTCATGCGGCACCTCGATACCCATCAGGCCGAGCTGGCCCATCTCGCGGATGTTGTCCAGCGGGAACTCGCCCTTGGCATCCAGTTCAGCGGCCACCGGCACGATGCGCTTGAGCGCGAAATCACGAGCGATAGCCTGGATGGAAAGCTGATCTTCGGTAAAACGGAAATCCATAAGCGGCTCCGGGGGAAAGGGCTGGGGAAAGCCGCTTATTTTAGCTGCCACAGGCGTAAGAGCCTTGCTGCGGGGCAACAGGGACGCGCCACTAACCTGAAAATGGGTTGAGCAAGGGCACCTGAAAGCGCTCGAAATCCCGCGTGTTGCGAGTGACCACCGTCAGCTTATGGATGATGGCCGTGGCAGCAATCATGGCATCTTCATTGACGGTATCCGACTGCCGATGCATGAGCTTGGCCCAACAGCGGAATGCAGGGGCATCCATGGGCAGCACATTGTAGGTTGCGGCCACTTGCTCAAGCCACGCCTCGATAGCGGAGGCTTTATCCGGATCCTGTTCGCGGGTGAGCTCAATGCCCGCCTGTATTTCACCCAATGTGACAGCGCTCAAATGCAAATCGGCGTCGTCGATATTTTCGATCCAAGCAACGACTGCACCGTGCGGACGTGGCTTGCGCAACTCCGAAACAATATTGGTATCCAGCAAGAACATGCCTACCCCTAAATTTAGAATGAAGGGGGGCGACGTCGACGCACACCGCGCCGTGGGATATCGAGGTCTGCGCGCCCGAAATCGGAAAGCAGGAGTGCCTTCAGCGAAGGGCGCGCTGTTTCGACCAGGCGCCGCCATTCGGCAATGGGAATCAGCACTGCAGTTTCTTCACCGCGCCGGGTGATCAACTGAGCACCGTCCGTAGCGCACGCATCAAGCAGCTCACTGAAACGGGCTTTTGCGTCTTGTACCGGCCAAGTATGCATGGGCTCACCATCAAACTAGTCACATGACTAGTTTATCACTATCAAGCCCGCAGTCGCAGGCCCTTGACGCCCCGTCTTGGCGCGCCTACCCTTACACATCTCTTCATCGCGATATAAGGATGCACGATGGATCTGGCCACCGCCTCCAGCGTGTTGCGCCTGCTGGCGGATCCCACTCGCGTGCGGCTGCTGGCCCTGCTTGAGCGGGAAGAACTGACCGTAGCCGAACTGGCCGCGGTATTGCACCTGGCACAGCCACGCGTGTCGACCCATCTGGCCAAGCTGAAGGAGGCCGAGCTGGTGCGCGACCGCCGAGCGGGCGTGTCGGCCTATTACCGCGCCAACAGCGAAGGCGATGAGCGCCAGCATGCCCTGATCCGCTCATTGCGCGAAAGCATCGACGACGCCCTGCTGCGCGAAGACGCCGCACGCCTGAGCGCCGTCCTGGCCCAGCGCGCCAACGAACACGGCTGGGCCGACACAGTAGCCGGCGACATGGAACGCCATTACTCCCCCGGTCGCACCTGGGAGACGCTTACCCGCTCGCTGCTGCAACTGCTGGAAACCGGCGATGTGCTGGATATAGCTTCCGGCGACGGCGTAACGGCTGAACTGCTCGCGCCGCACGCGCGCGCCATCGTCTGCGTCGACGCAAGCGAACGAGTGGTGGAGGCGGCGGCAAAGCGGCTGGCAGCTTTCGGCAATGTCGAAGTGCGCCAGGGCGACATGCATGCCTTGCCGCTGCAGGCGGACCGTTTCGATCTGGTGCTGATGCTGCATGCACTGACCTATTCCGAACAGCCGGCCAAGGCCGTGGCCGAAGCCGCGCGGGTGTTACGCCCCGGTGGCAGGCTGCTGGCCGTCACGCTGGGCAAGCACGACCACCGTGCCGTGGTGGAGCCGTTCGATCATCGCAATCTCGGCTTCAACGAAAGCGACCTCGGCCAGCTGGCCACGCAAGCCAAACTCCAAGTTTTGAACTGCAACCGCCTGAGCCGCGAGCGCAAGGCGCCGCATTTCGAAGTGATCAGTTTGCTCGCGCGCAAGTCCTGAAGGAGTTCCCCCTCATGAGCAGCACTCTCCCCTGGCTACACCCCGAACGCGTCGCGGCGCTCCAGGCCGCGTTACGCGAGCGCATCCTGATCCTCGACGGCGGCATGGGCACCATGTTGCAAGGTCATCGGCTGGATGAAGCGGGCTTTCGCGGCGAGCGCTTCGCCGAGGGCCACGACAGCCAGCACGCGCACGATCATCCGGGTGCCTGCGACCTGAAAGGCAACAACGACCTGCTTACGCTCACCAAGCCGGACATCATCCGCGGCGTGCATGAGGCATACCTCGAAGCCGGCGCCGACCTGGTCGAAACCAACACCTTCAACTCCACGCGCATCAGTCAGGCCGATTACCGTCTGGAACACCTTGCCTATGAGTTGAACCGCGAAGGCGCCAAACTCGCGCGCGCCGCCTGTGCTGCGTACACGGCGCAAAACCCGGCCAGGCCGCGTTTTGCGATCGGCATACTTGGCCCCACCAGCCGTACCGCTTCGCTGTCGCCCGACGTCAACGACCCGGGCTTTCGCAACGTCAGCTTCGAGGAGCTGGTCGACAACTACAACGAAGCCGCCCGTGGCCTGCTCGACGGCGGCGCCGACGTGATCATGGTGGAAACCATTTTCGATACGCTCAACGCCAAGGCAGCGCTGTTCGCACTGAGCGAGCTGTTCCGTGCACGCGGCAGCCGCGTGCCGGTAATGATTTCCGGCACCATCACCGACCGTTCCGGCCGCACGCTTTCGGGCCAGACCGCCGAAGCGTTCTATTACTCGGTCAAGCACATCCGCCCGCTTTCCGTCGGCCTGAACTGCGCATTGGGCGCAGCGGACTTGCGCCCGCACGTGCAGACGCTGGCGAATGTTTCGGAGTGTTATGTCAGCACCCACCCGAACGCCGGCTTGCCCAATGCGTTCGGCGAATACGATGAAACCCCGGCCCAGATGGCGGCGGTGATCGGCAGTTTCGCGCGCGACGGCCTGCTCAACATGGTAGGTGGCTGTTGCGGAACCACGCCGGCGCATATCAAGGCGATTGCTGAAGCGGTGAGCAACTATGCACCGCGTACGCCCGCTGCCGAAGAGAAAGAAGCGGCGTAAGCCAACAGCAAATGCGACGCGGATCCGTATGGCCGCCCTTCCCGCAAAATCCCTTCCCCATCCCGGCCCGGTTCCCACCAGGGGCCGGGAGCAGAACAAAAATCGTCGATGAACACTAATCGCTACACCCGCCTCTCTGGCCTTGAACCCCTGGTCATTACGCCGGACCTGCTGTTCGTCAATATCGGCGAACGCACCAACGTCACCGGCTCGGCGCAATTCAAGAAACTCATCAAGGAAGAGCGCTACGAAGAAGCCGTTGAAGTGGCACGCCAGCAGGTGGCAAATGGCGCGCAAATCGTCGACGTGAACATGGACGAAGGCCTGATCGATTCGGAAGCGGCAATGACGCGCTTCCTCAATCTGATCGCCGCCGAACCGGACATCGCGCGCGTGCCGGTGATGGTCGACTCCTCCAAATGGAGCGTGATCGAAGCCGGCCTGCGCTGCCTGCAAGGCAAAGGCGTGGTCAACTCCATCTCGATGAAGGAAGGCGAAGAGCTGTTCCTGGAGCATGCGCGCAAGGTAATGGAATACGGTGCAGCCGTAGTGGTCATGGCGTTCGACGAACAAGGCCAGGCCGATACCTGCGAACGCAAGGTTCAAATCTGCTCGCGCGCGTACCAGTTGCTAATCGAGAAACTGGACTTCCCGCCCGAAGACATCATCTTCGACCCCAATATCTTCGCCATCGCCACCGGCATCGAGGAACACAACAACTACGCGGTGGACTTCATCGAAGCCACGCACGAGCTGAAACGGCGCTTTCCGCTCAGCCATGTTTCCGGCGGCGTATCCAACGTCTCCTTCTCGTTCCGCGGCAACAACACGGTGCGCGAGGCGATCCACTCCGTGTTCCTGTACCACGCCATCAAGGCGGGCATGGACATGGGCATCGTCAATGCCGGCGCGTTGATGATCTATGACGACGTGCCGGAAGAATTGCGCGAACGCGTGGAAGACGTGGTGCTCAACCGCCGCGCCGACGCCACCGAGCGGTTGCTCGAAATCGCCGACCGCTACAAGGCGAAGAAAGGCGAAGCGGTCACGGAAAGCCTGGCCTGGCGCGAAAAGCCCGTGCGCGAGCGGCTTGCACATGCCCTGGTGCACGGCATCGACCAATTCGTCGACGAAGACACCGAGCAGGCACGCCAGCAATCCGTACGCCCGCTCGACGTGATCGAAGGCCCGCTGATGGATGGCATGAACATCGTCGGCGACCTGTTCGGCGCCGGCAAGATGTTCCTGCCGCAGGTGGTCAAATCCGCGCGCGTAATGAAAAAGGCCGTGGCCTACCTGCTGCCCTACATCGAGGCGGACAAGCAGCGTAGCGGCAACACCGCGAAAAACAACGGCACCATCGTGATGGCCACCGTGAAAGGCGACGTGCACGACATCGGCAAGAACATCGTCGGCGTGGTGCTTCGCTGCAACAACTTCGAAGTGATCGACCTGGGCGTGATGGTACCGGCGCAAAAAATCCTGGATAGCGCCCGCGAACACAAGGCCGACCTGATCGGCTTGTCCGGCCTGATCACGCCCTCCCTGGAGGAAATGAGCCACGTGGCGCGCGAGATGCAGCGGCAGGATTTCCACATTCCCTTGCTGATTGGTGGCGCCACCACTTCGCGCGCGCACACTGCGCTGAAGATCGAGCCACACTACAAGTCACCCACCGTGTGGGTAAAGGACGCCTCCCGTGCCGTGGGCGTGGCGCAGTCCTTGGTAAGCAAGGAGCTGGTCGACAACTTCATGACGAAGATCCGCGCCGAATACGCGGACATCCGCGAACGGCACAAGCAGCGCGGCGCCGCCAAGACACTTGTCCCGCTGGAGCACGCTCGCAAACAGCGCTTCAGCTGCGACTGGAAAAGCTACACGCCGCCGCGGCCACACAAAACCGGCATCACCTGCTTCGACGACTACGACCTGGCCGAACTGCGCGAGTACATCGACTGGACTCCGTTCTTCCAGGCCTGGGAACTGGCCGGGCGCTATCCGGCCATCCTTACCGACGAAGTGGTCGGCAAACAGGCCACCGAGCTGTACTCGGATGCACAAGCCATGCTCGACAAGCTCATCGCCGAGCGCTGGCTGACAGCACGGGCGGTGATCGGCTTCTGGTCGGCCAACAGTATCGGCGACGATGTCGAAATCCAGCTTGGCGAAGGCGGAAAAACCAGGCGCCTGCACCACCTGCGCCAACAGGCCGAAAAGCCCGCCGAGCGTCCAGACTTCTGTCTCGCCGATTTCATTGCGCCGAAAGAGGCCGATAAGCAGGACTGGATCGGCGCCTTCGCCGTCACGGCAGGGATCGGCATCGAAGCGCATATCGCTCGCTTCGAAGCAGACCACGACGACTATTCCGCCATCCTGCTCAAGGCTTTGGCCGACCGCCTTGCCGAGGCCTTCGCCGAACGCATGCACGAACGCGTACGTCGCGAGTACTGGGCCTATCAGCCGGACGAGTCACTGGACAACCAGGCGCTGATCGACGAGCAATACCGCGGCATTCGTCCCGCTCCCGGCTATCCCGCCTGCCCGGATCACACCGAAAAAGCCACGCTATTCGAGCTGCTCGACGCCACGCGCAAGGCCGGCATCGAATTGACCGACGGTTTCGCCATGTACCCGACTGCCGCCGTTTCCGGCTGGTATTTCTCGCACCCGCACAGCCAGTACTTCGTGGTAGGCCGCATTACGCGCGAGCAGGTGGAAGACTATGCCAAGCGCAAGGGATGGACACGCGAGGAAGCGGAGCGGTGGCTGGCCCCGAACCTCGACTATGATCCGGAATGACGCAGGTTGGGGCAACCCCTAGTGCGTAGGCTGGAATGCTAATCCCAGCTTTCCACGCGGTATGCCGATGCTGGGATTGTCATCCCAGCCTACGCGCCAGAATGACGCGCCCGACCTAGCCCTTCCCCCCCACTTCATCCCGCCCGTGATGGCGCAAATGCGTCACCAGGTTGTAAATCGACACGAACACCGGGAAGAAGTTGGAAAGGATTCCCACCGAGTCATTCTTGCCGAATACGAAATACGCCAGCAGCAAGGCACTGCCTGACACCGACATCCACCAGAACGACAGCGGCATCACTACGCGCTTGTATTTGCGCGTGTAGTAAAGCTGCACGAACCAGCGCCCCGTGAACATGAAGGTGCCCAGGTAGCCGACGATCTTCCAGGGCGTGACGTGGAAGTTCTGCAGGGCGTGCAGAATATGCGAGAGGTCCAAATGCATGGGGCGCAGCCGTGTGGGCAAGGGGAACGGGGCATTTTAGCCGCCCCGCGCTTTCGACCCATGGAAAAACGCGCGACCCTCGGAAGTGTTGACGGCTGGCCCCTCGGCCCGTATAGTTTCGCGTTCCCGGCGGGCGGTTAGCTCAGCGGTAGAGCACTGCCTTCACACGGCAGGTGTCACAAGTTCGATCCTTGTACCGCCCACCATCTCGATTTCGATGAAAAAGGCCACCTCCAGGTGGCCTTTTTTGTGACCCGAGGAAGGGCCAGCCCCCTCCTCGATGAGGGTTCGATGCTGAGATTGCCATCCCAGCCTATGTGCAACATGGAACTGACATATCGCTCAAGCATGCTGGGGGCAGCGAGGCGGCTTGAATATCCGTGAACAGCCGCCTCGACACAGCATGCGCATTCCGTTCAAGCCTCGTCCGAGAAAATATCAAGCCCTGGTCTCTTCATAAAATGAGCATCCGCAACGCCACCATCGCCCGGCGCAGCCGCAAGATCGGCCTGTCCGAACAGGAGCGCCTGGCTTTGGACTCTCGGCGTCGGCGTCACCATGACAACTCTGGCCAGCAGGCGAAACCGCACCGCGGCCTGTCCTTGCCGCGTCCGGAAAAGACTGGCAGCTGGCAGGCCAACTGGGCGGAGTGGTAATCCTTTATCGGTGTTCCCGCCCCTGCTGCGCAAGGCTAGCTTCTTTCATCAGCGAACGCGCGGCATCCAGATGACCCTGCAGCACAGGTAGTCCCCGTGCGGCGATGGTTCTGAGCTTGTCATCGGCCGAGGTTTTCGCGGCCACGGCATAGGCGGCGATGATCTTGTGGTGCTCCTTCACCATCGTGCCTACAAAGGCCCGGTCGAACGCCTCGCCTTGCAACGACTGCAGATGTGCCTGCATGGCGATGATGTCGCGAGCGGGAGCATCGTGCGCATGCCCCTTGCTGCCGCTGTTCGCGGCAAGCCGAGAGAATTGCAAATCGAGCGCGGCATGGTCGCTGACAATTTTGCTCGCCAGCGCCCGCAGTCGGGGATTGCTCGACTTCATCATCGCGAGTCTGGCCAATGCTATCTGCATGGCGTCATCCGCGATTGCCTGGGCCAGAAACGCCCGCTCGTGTACGCCACGCAGCGGGCGGTGGGTGCTTTGCTTTTGCGGTTTCTGCGCCAAGCCCACGGCAGGCACCACGATAAAGCACAGCAGCAGCGAAAGACGCGCAGACGTGAACGCCTGAGGCGCCGTCACGGCTGCCCCCGCCCACCGGATTCGCCGTAGACCTGTCCAGTCACATAGCTGGATTCGGCGCAGGCAAGCTGCACATACACGTGGGCGATTTCAGCCGGCTGCCCCGGCTGCCCCATCGGCGTGGTCTCGCCGAATGTCCGAAGGTTCTTCTGCGTCTGTCCGCCGCTCACCTGCAAGGGCGTCCAGAACGATCCCGGCGCAACGCCGTTCACCCGAATGCCGCGCTTGATCATCTGCTTGGCCAGCCCCTTGGTGAAGGTAACGATGGCGCCCTTGGCCAAAGCATAGTCCAGCGGGTTCTCGGAGGGATCGTAAGCTCCCACCACCGCACCCTGGCTGTTCAAATCAACTCCGCCTCGTGCAAAAGCTCGCTTAGCGCCGACTCCACCTTCGGTCCGACGAAATGATCATTCGCCATCCATTGCGAGGTGGCCAGCAAAGACGGCTCGCTGCACACCACCAGGGTCCAGCGATCGCAGCACCCATTCCCCGGAGCCGAGCGATCGCCCAGATATTTGTTCTGCACTTGATTCATTGGCTCGATCCCACAGGCACCGGCACAATGAGCAGCGTATGCATGATGCTACCGCGATCGGAAGCCGGCGGTAACGACAAATCCCACCTATTGCCGCGTTTCGTAGCAGTGCTCTTCATAATGATAGGTCGCGTTGTTTTGCTGGTGACTTTCCTGCACCTTCTTGCCGGCGTAACCGCCGGCTACCACGCCGCCGGCCGTGGTGAGCACCTTGCCCTTGCCGCCGCCGAATTGATTGCCCAGCAAGCCACCCGCCGCGGCCCCAACCAGCGTTCCTGCGATCTGGTGACTATCCTTCGGACGATCCTGCACCTTGACCTTGCGGCAGACCTGATGAGGGCTGGTGGCAGGCGCGCTATTGTCCTGGGCTGAAGCGACACAAATGCCCGATATCATCAGGCAGCCGATCAATGCGAGTCTTGCCGGCAGACGCATGCTCATGGCGACACCCTTCTTCAGCTGGGATGACGCCATTATTTTGCGGGAAATGTGAGAAAGCTGTCGTGGCTTCGTGAGTGCATTCAGTTTGCGTGCCGGGTGCTAAAACGGGGTCTAACGCAGCACGCTTTCAGCGGCGATGGCTGCCAGCATTTCGCGCGACAGCTCGTCAACGGTGAATGGCTTGGTAATAAGGCGAACGCCATCGTCCAGCACACCGTTGTGCACGATGGCATTGCGCGAGTATCCCGTCATGAACACCACCGTCATGTTCGGCCGTATGCCGCGGATGTCATCGAACAGCTGCCTGCCGTTGGCGCCCGGCATCACTACATCCGTCAGCATGACATCGATCTGCTCATCTTCCATCAGCAGCGCGCGCGCCGACTCTGCGTCGTCCGCGGCAATCGCCTGGTAACCCAGGTCCTCAAGGGCGGAAACCACGAACTCACGCACATCCGCGTCATCCTCCACGACCAGCACCTTGCGTTGTGGCGAGACCGGCGTCGTCAACACGACCGGTCGCGCCGGCTTTTCCTCATCCTTGGAGCTATCCCTCGGCAGATACAGTTTCACGGTGGTACCCATGCCCTGCTCGCTGTAGATCTTGACGTGCCCCTGCGACTGTTTGGCGAAACCATGGACCTGGCTGAGGCCCAAGCCGGTGCCGTGCCCGATGTCCTTGGTGGTGAAGAAGGGATCGAAGGCCCTGCTGATCACTTCGGGCGACATGCCGCAGCCGGAATCGGTCACCGCCACCATCACGTACTGGCCCGGCGTCAATTCGCCTTGCGCATCGGCATAACTGCGATCCAGGATGACGTTGGCGGTTTCGATGCCGAGTCTGCCTACGCCCTTCATGGCGTCTCTTGCGTTGACCGCCAGGTTGAGAATGGCGCTTTCCAGTTGCGGGCCGTCCACGTAAGCCCGCCATAGGCCATCACCCTGCACAATGTCGATCCTGACGTTCTCGCCCAATGAACGGCGCAGCATCATCGGTACGTCCTGCACGCACTGGTTCACGTCGATCGACTTCGGTTGCAAGGGCTGCTGGCGGGAGAAAGCGAGCAGGCGCTTGGTGAGTTCCGCTGCGCGCTGTGCGCCGGCCAAGGCATTGCTGGCCAACCTGCACCAGCGCACCTCGCTTTCCGGCAGGCGCCTGACCAACATTTCCAGGTTGCCGAAGATGACCGCCAGCATGTTATTGAAGTCGTGCGCCACTCCACCGGTGAGCTGGCCCAGCGCCTCCATTTTCTGCGATTGCCGCAATTGCTGTTCCGCAGCCTCGCGCTGCTCGATCTCAGCGCGCAGCGAACGATTCTTTTCGCGCATGTCCAAGGCATAGCGGCGCGCCTTCATCACGATGATGAAGCCCAGTGTGCTGGCCAGCAGCGTCACCAGTATCATCGCGGTGGTGAGAAAGCTTCGCTGCATCGCCGCGGCGGTGGTGCGCTCGCGCAGCATGTCCAGTTCGGTTCGATCGAAGTCGTCCGCCAGATCGCGGATGCGTCGCATGCGGTTACGGCCCAAATTGGCTTCGACCAACCAGGTCGCCGCGTCGGCATGCCCGGCCTGCCGTTGCTGGATGGTATTGGACAGGTCGTCCATCTTCGCCGCGATCAGCGGATAGAAAGCGTCCAGCTGACGCTGGTGCGCGGTACTTTTTTCGGTGAGCTGACGCAGCTGGCCTTCCAACACGGGCAATTGCGTTTTAGTCGTGTCCACTGCCGCGAGGTACCGGCTGTCACCCGTCAGCAGATAGCCGCGCTGCCCCGATTCGGCTTCCTGCAAGCCGCCAAGGAGCTGCGCAAGCGTTTGCCTGACCAGCATCGAATGCTCGACCTGCCGCTCGGCCCCCATGCTGGAGAACGCGGCTACGATCACCAGCGCGCAGACACACAGCAGCAGTACGAATCCCCCGACGAGTCCAAGCCGTATGCGAGCCTGCTCCGATTCGTGCATACCTAGGCCCTTTGTGTGCGGGGCTCCAGGCCAGCTCCTTGCGTACGCTTGTTGCCGAGCTTAAGGACGATTCGTACTGGCGCGCCGATGCAGTTTCCGCATCGGCCTTGGATCAAGCATATTCGGTAATTGCCGCCAGCAAGGTCTTGCGATCAAACGGCTTGGGCAGATATTTCATCCACGATTGCAACGCCTCCCCAGGTGGCTCGCAGTCGCCGGACATTACGATCATCGGGCACTTCAAGCCTTCCTTGTGCATGGCTTTGCCCATCTCGATGCCGCTCATGCCTTGCTTCAGGTTGAGGTCCGTCAGCACGACGCCAATGTCCGTCCGCACCGAAGCGACCTGCATGGCTTGTTCGCAATTGTGCGCCGCTACCACTTCGTAACCGGCATCCTCAAGCATGAATGCGGTCACCTCGAGCACGTCTCGATTGTCGTCAACGAGCAGAACAGTCTTCATGCGATCCCCACCCGATCTTCATATGCCTTAACCGGCGAACAGCCAAACGGTATTTGGCGGCACTGCAACGGAAAATGAATAGGCCCCGATGTGGCGGACAATAACCAAAACGGGGACAGGTTATGTGAAAGTGAAGTCAAGACGAGCGCCGCTTTTCGTGAACAAAGTGTATTCGTTCACGCATGGGCGACCCCAGACTGACTAGTTTTTGGAACGTTGCCGTCCCCTTGCGACCCAGACGTTGGCGCCCATGCTCAAGCGAATTGGCTGGATCGTGTTCGTATTACTGCTTGCGGGGTTCATCCTGGTCGGCGCATACCGCGCCATACGGCACCAGGAAGCGCGGCCGCCTACCCCGCGCGCACCGCCCTACCGCTGACGCCTCGGGTCTACCACTGTTCCAGCCGTTCGCTGTGACTGTGCTCAGCGTGTGGATAGCGCTTCAATGCGTGCATGTCGGCACAACCTTCCTGCACCGAGGCGTAGGCGTTCTCCACCACCGTGCGCGATAGCCCGGATAGCCGGCAGTCCATCAAGGCGTGTTCATACTTCGCCTTGATACGCTCCTCGCAGCGCTCCACTTCATCGATCAAGGCGCAATAGCCATAGTCCATGGTGTGACGCAGATTCCCGAACAGGCGCAAAGGATGAGCAACCAGCATCCCCTCGCCCATAGGATTGCCCGTGACGGCGGTACGCTGCAGTTGCAATTCCCGTGCAATCAGCTTGCGCTGGATCGAGAGATGTTCGAACAAGGCACGGATTCTCGGATTGCCGATATTGCCTGCCACTTTCCGGTAATGCCTTGCACTGTCCAAGGTGGCACCGATCAGGCCAGTGAGTATGTTGACGTCGTAATCCGCGTTCATGAGCCGCCTCTCCGCACCATGGCGTCATCTTGAATGCTTGCCCGTACAAACCGGGCGGAAACAAGGTAAAAATTTTCGGCTTGGCGAGATTGAGTGATGCAGCCGCGGCAAAGGGTTGCCGCCGTTGTCATCGAGTTTGACCAAGATGACCCGGGTGGAGACGAACCCGGTCTAGCTGCTCACTCATTTGAAGATGTTGGGCGATATCACTGCTTGGCGCTGCATGCAGCGGCTTTGGACGGCCGAGTCCCACCGCTTCGCGGGATCGCTACCGCCCTCCCCTGCTTTGCGCAGGAGAGGGCACCGAACTGGCGAGCAACCCATTTGGCGACAACCGATCGCGCGGACTGCCAGATGATTTTTATTCTTGTTGCTTGCTCAATGTGCAGCTGTCGACGGCGAGGCCGGCGGTTTCATCGCCGTGCCCCCCATGGCCGGCGCGGCCGCCGTAGAGGGCTTGGCCGGCGCCGTAGCGGCCGGTGCTGGCGGCGACGGGTTGGCGCCGGGCGCTGCCGCCGTGGAAGGATTCGCCGGGGCGTTGCCGCTCGGAGGCGAGTTGGGGTTGTTGCAACCGCTGATGGCCAAGCCGAAGCAGGCAACCGCCATACCAACAAGTATCGTGCGATTCATGAGATTTCTCCTGACGTGACATGGAAATGTTTCGCGTCGTGCCAAGTGGATCTGTAATCGTTCATCGCCGTACCTAATCTCATTTGACGATTACAAGCCTCACCTTGATCCCCTTGTATGCAAGATTTCGTGGAGTAATTGTCAACGTCATGTTTCAAATTCCGAATAACCCTGACAATCCGGCCTCCCGGCCCTTGCCAGCCATCCTTTACTGAACTTTAGTCCCAGCCAGTCCATGCCCCTGGTTCTTGCCATCAAGCGAGCAGGGCCCTGGCCGCCGCACATACCCGCTCGACCGTAAACCCATATTCCCGCGCCACCGTTTCACCCGGTGCCGAAGCCCCAAACCGGTTCACACCCAGCATGGCGCCCCGCGGGCCAATGTACTTTTCCCAGCCCTGCGCAATGCCCATTTCCACTACCAGGCGTGCACCGGTCGAGGGTGGCAGCACCTTATCGCGCTCGTCCTGCGGCAGGGCCTCGAATAGTTCGTGGCTGGGCATCGAAACGCAACGCACTGCTATGCCCTCCTCGCCGAGTCGTTTAGCAGCCTCCACGATCAGCCGTACCTCCGAGCCGCTGGCGATCAGGATCAGAGCGGGCCTGCCCGTAGGCGGATCGGCCAGTACATAGGCGCCCCGGCGCAGCCCTTCGGCCGAAGCGTAGCGACTGCGATCGAACGTAGGCAGCTTTTGCCGGCTCAGCGCCAACAGCACGGGGCGGTCGCGCGTTTCCACCGCAAGCTTCCACGCCACCGCCGTTTCATTGGCATCCGCCGGACGAATCACGATCGCACCAGGAATCGCGCGCAGGCAGGCGAGGTGTTCCACCGGCTGATGCGTGGGCCCGTCTTCGCCGAGCGCCAGGCTGTCGTGGGTAAACACGTGTACTACGTGCAAACCCATCAATGCGGCCAGGCGTATCGGCGGTCGCATGTAATCGGAGAAGGTCAGAAAGGTGGCGCCATAAGGAAGGAATCCGCCATGCGCGGCAAGGCCGTTGACGATGGCTCCCATGGCATGTTCGCGCACGCCGAAATGAATGTTGCGCCCGGTGTAGTCGCCATGCTCGACGACCAGTTCGCGTCGGCCGGCTTCCCCCGTGCGTGGCGGCCGGAAATCGCCGAACTTGCTCAGCGCCGTCTTGGTGGAAGGATCCAAGTCGGCCGAACCGCCCGCCAAGGCGGGAAGCCGCGGCGCCAGAGCGTTCATGACCTTGCCCGACGACTCGCGCGTGGCCAATCCGGTCTCATCCGGCGCAAAGGTCGGGATGTCCGCATCCCACCCTTCCGGCAGCTGATCGCGCAGACGGGTATCGAGTTCCCGCCACAGCTCGGGGTAGTGCTCCTGATACTCCTTCATCATCCGCGCCCAGTCATCCTCCTGCTCATGACCGCGCATGGCTTGCTTGCGCATGTGCGACAGCACTTCATTGGGCACCAGGAAATCCGGTTGCAGCGGCCAACCGAGCTTTTCCTTGGTCTTGCGTACGTTGTCCTCGCCCAGCGGGGAACCATGCGCTTTGTAGCTATCCTGTAGGGGCGAGCCAAAACCGATATGGGTGCGAACGCTGATCAACGAAGGGCGCGCCACTTCGCGCCGCGCCTGACTCAAAGCCAGGTCGATCGAAGCCAGGTCGTTGCCGTCGTTCACCGCGACCGTATGCCAACCATAGGCCTGGAAGCGCTGGACGCGGTTCTCCGAAAAAGTGACATCCGTAGCGCCGGCCAACGTGACACGGTTGTCGTCGTAGAAAACGATCAGCCGACCCAGTTTCAAATGACCGGCCAGTGATGCCGCCTCGGAGGCCACGCCCTCCATCAGGTCGCCATCGCTGGCGAGCACGTAGGTGTAGTGATCGAACGGCTTGTAGGTGTCGCGGTTATAGCCCGCAGCCAGCTGCGCTTCGGCAATCGCCATGCCCACGGCATTGCCGAACCCCTGCCCCAGCGGGCCAGTGGTCACTTCCACACCGGGAGTGAGTCCGCGTTCCGGATGCCCAGGGGTCTTGCTGCCCCACTGCCGAAATTGGCGCAAGTCGTCGAGCGTGAGGCCGTAGCCGCTCAGGAACAGCAACGCATAGAGCAGCGCCGAGCCGTGCCCGGCTGAAAGCACGAAGCGATCGCGATCGGCCCAATGCGGATTGGCCGGGTTGTGCTTCAGGTAGCGATCCCACAGCACATAGGCCATGGGCGCGGCACCGAGCGGCAGGCCAGGGTGTCCGCTGTCAGCTTTCTGCACCATGTCGACGGCGAGAAAGCGGATCGTGTCGATGCACTGCTGGTCAAGCTGCGAAGACATGCGTGTCGTGCGAAAAAAAGGCGATTCAGGCGTTTTGAGTAGCCGTGCAGGCGTCATGCCCGCAACTGCACTGCGTGCCTTCCGCTCGCAGCTGGTCCGCCTTGCGGCAGTCGTCGCTGCAATACTGCCCGGCTTCCGCCACCTTGCATTGGCAAGGCCCATACGCACATATGTGATCGATCTCCACGCGGATATCGCCTCTGATGGAATGAAACGTTACGTACAGGCCGCACGATGCGACGCAGGCAGTTTTCCTGAAGTGAAGATTAGATCGCCGTGATGGCGACACGCAGCCATTTTTTTCGCACGGCGCCGTCTGCTTTACCTGCGTGAGGCGCGATTGCACATCGCAGTCGCCCCAACGTGGCATTAGTGACGGCCGACTCCGCCGACAAATGGCCTTTCCTTGAGGACGTCACCGCCAGCATCCTGTACTTGCGCCCGCATGGCGACAAGCAACTTTATGCCAGCGGCTATTCCAACGCCGCGCTTGATCGCTGGCGCAAACGTATCGATGCATGGCGACTAGGCGGCGAACCCGGGGATGCCAAGCGCTGCAGCGGCAAGAAGCCGCGCAAGCGTGCCAGCCGTGACATCTATTGCTACTTCGACAACGATGCCAAGGTAAAAGCACCCTTGGATGCGCGCAAGCTGACGGAAAAACTTCGCCATGGGGAGTGAGCCCATGCATGGGCATCCGATGCAAGGTTTTCACCCAAGCTACGCTTCACCAGCCTGCGCGCTGAACGCGAGGCCTGGCCAACATCCTGGTCACATTCACTTGCCCTGTCCTTGACATATGCCGTTGCAAGGTCTTCCTACACAGGGCCGCCGCGGCGAGCCGTGATCTCGTTTTGTCGACCCCGGAGTATCGCTTATGACAACAACGCTGGATAAACCCCTGAGGCGCGAAATCGACGTAGAAGGACACCCCTACACCGTGGTGCTGGACGCCGCCGGGCTGAAAATCACCCGCAAGGCCCACCGTAAGGGTATCGAGTTGAAGTGGACCGAACTGATCAATGGCGATGCGGAAATGGCGGCGGTGTTGAATGCATCGGAGCTGGACGATCAGGGCTGACATCTTGACGCCGCTTCGTCGGGTACTACATGCAGGGAAGCGAGCACCCGCCGGCCAGATTCGACACTTCGGATCAGCCGGCTTTCCTCGTCCTCGCCGCCTTTTTCGCTGCAGCCGATCGGCCTCGTGCGCCTTTCGTACGCGCGGCGTCTTCGCCGCCGCCGAGCGCGAGGCGGAACTTCGCTTGGATGCAGCACGCTTGCCCTGTGCCGACAAGGCAGACTTGGAAACGGCGCCTCGCCCTTCCTTGCGCAACGCTCGCAATGACGCGTTGGCGCGCTTAGCACTCGATCGCTTGCTGGCGGCTCGCTTGCGGCCCGTACTGGTTCGTTTGTGGCCGCACGTGGCGCTGCCAGTCTACGGGGAAGTGCCCGAGCCAAATCCACCGGCGCCGGCTCCTGCACCCGAAAATCCAGACCCAGACCCCGAGCCGCCACTGCCGACACCGGAACACCCGCCGCTTACCGATCCGGAACCTCCGCCGTCGCCCATCGGCGACCCGACCAGCACGCCGCCAGTGCCGCAGGCATTGTGGATTCGGCTTGGAATAGCGCGAGCACTTCGCGATGGTCTTGTTCGCGGCGGAAACGGCCATTACGAAACGGACGTCCTGGGCGGTATGCGAACCGGCTGCACCGGTAACCGCATTGGACACCTTGGCAGTTCCGTTTTGCGCCCGGGCGGACAAAACCGTCAGCGATATGAACGCCACTACAAGGAATGATTTGAGCGGCGACATGAATCCATCTGCCGACAAGTGCCGCGCATAGTTGACATAGGCGACATGACTCGTACGTATCCAGTTGTCGAACGTGCACATGCCTTTACATGACACAGCATGCTTTATTCGCTGCGCTCACGTGCGAGTTATGTTTGAAGTTCTACAGTTTCCACGCAATAGCGATCAGAAGCGGAGCACGGTCATGGCCGAACTTGTCGTCGCCTGTTTTGATACGCAATTCGAAGCCAGTGCAGCTGCCGAAAAGTTATTGTCGCGGGGTCTGCCGCGTGAACAAATTGTTCTGAGCTGCGATGAAAGCGTCGGAAATTCACCCTCCAGTTCCAGTGCGCCGACCACGGTGATTTCTGAGGTCAGCCACACCGGCCGCATCGATACGACGACCGGGCGTGAAAGGCCCAAGCGCGCCACTTTTTCCGACCGTACGCCCATGCAGCTGCCCGACCCCAGCCTGATCGGGCACTCCACCCTGGTGATCGAATTGCACGGCGAAATGTCGATGGATGACGCATGCGCCTTGCTGGAGAGCGCTGGTGCGAGTTCCGTGCGTTCGCCGGAGCAGAAGAAGCATCGTGGCGAGAATCCGCAGATGTGGCCAGCTGTGGGCCGCGCTTCGCAGGAAGACGTGCAGCGCAGCGTGGACGCAGCCAAAGGCGGGGCGAAGCTGAGTACGCACCGCTCCCGTTGATAGGCAGGCTAGGGATCTCTGATCTATTCCGCGTGCCCAGCATGACGTCCAGAAGGCCCGCAGCGACGTAAGCGTGTAGGCTGGGATGACAATCCCAGCATCGGGATTCCGTGTGGAAAGCTGGGATTGGCATCCCAACCTACTCGCTGCGAGGCGCGCATACAGTGCGGTGATGGGTACGTGGAATAGATCAGAGCATCCCTGGTGCTCTACTGCCTTGCCTCAAGCCGCATACCGCGCGGAGTAAGCCAACGCTCCACGCCCTCGAACAAACCCTGCACCACCAGCGCCATGCACGCGGCGGGAATGGCACCTTCCAGGATCAGGCCCGTGTCGTCCAGCCGGATGCCGGTAACGATAGGTTGTCCGTATCCTCCCGCACCGATGAGCGCACCCAGCGTCGCGGTGCCGACATTGATCACCGCAGCGGTCTTGATCCCTGCCAGGATCGCACGCATGGCCATCGGCAGCTCCACCCGACGCAGCCGCACGCCACGCGGCAAACCCAGTGCGGCAGCGGATTCGCGCAGATCCGGTGGAATGCCGGTAAGCCCTGCATAGGTATTGCGCACAATCGGCAACAGGCTGTACAGAAACAACGCGGCAATGGCCGGCCAGGTACCGATGCCGAACAAGGGAATCATGAACACGAACATGGCCAGCGACGGGATGGTCTGCAGCACGCCGCTGAGCGCCATGACTACGTGCCCGAGCCGTTTTGCGCGCGCCGCGAATACGCCCAGCGGTATCGCGATCAGCACGGCGGCGGTGAGTGAGATCAGCACCAGGCGTAGATGCTCAACCGTTCGCAGCCACAAACGCATCCACATCCCGCTGCCGTCGCCATCCGGTTGCACGCCAAGAAAGCCCGCAGCCACTACCGTTTCCTTTTCGCCATGCAGCTTCACCATTGCGTTCATCTGCCGCATGGCGTCTGCGTCGATGCGGCCACTGAGTTTTTGCAAGCTTTCGACGAAGGCCGGCGACCGCTGCTCCAGGTCGAGTCGGTACACATAGACGGCTTCATAGTGCGGAAAATAGTGCCGGTCGTCGTCCAGCGTACGCAGGTGGTAGTACGGAATCTCCGCATCAGTGCTGTAGAGATCGATCGCATCCACCGCATCGCTGGCTAACGCGCGATAGGAAAGCACGTGGTCCAGGCCGCGCACTTGCGCCTGCGGCAAGCCGTAACGCTGGCGCAAACCCGGCCAGCCGTCGCTGCGCGCCATGAATTCATTGGAAAAGCCGAAACGCAGCTCCGGGTGCGCCGCCAGGTCGGACAGGCGCTGGATGCCCAGCCGCGCCGCACGGTCGGCGCGCATGCCAATGGCATAGGTGTCATCAAAACCGAGCGAGTCGGTGATGCCGATCCCAAGCGGCTTGAGCGCGGCGCGCAGCGTTGGGATGTCCGCATCCGGCGGAACATTTTTCAGCAGCTCGTGCGTAAGCGTCCCGGTGTATTCGGGATAAGCGTCGATATCGCCGTGCTGCAATGCGCTCCACAGAATGGCAGTGCCACCCAGCTCGCGTTGATGCACGGCTTGAACACCGGCTTGCCTCGACGCCAGACGCGCCACTTCGCCGAGAATCACCGATTCGGTGAACTGCTTGGAGCCGATCCGCACGGGAGCCGCATGCGTCAAACCGGAGAGCAGCAGCATGGCCGTCATCGCAAGCCATGCGTGCTTCATGCCGAAACACCCCGCAAGGTGCGCTGCGCTTCCACGAAGCGGGTCACGAACGGATCCGCCGGACGCTTGCACAGATCATCCAGTCGTCCATCCTGCACGACCTTGCCGTTGCGCATCAGCACCAGGCGGTCAGCGAACCAAGCCGCCTCCGCCATGTCGTGCGTCACCACGATGACGGTCTTGCCGAGCCGATCGAAGATCGCTCTCAATTCGTCCTGCAATTCATGCCTCACGATCGGGTCGAGTGCGCCCAGCGGTTCGTCCAGCAGCAAAGCGTCGGGGTCGAGCATCAATCCACGCATCAGGGCCACGCGCTGCCGCTGCCCGCCTGACAGTTCGGCGGGATAGCGCTCCAGCGCACCCGACGGCAAATGTGTCAATGCCGCCAGTTCCTCGGCGCGCTGGCGGATACGCTCCCGGCTCCAGCCCAGGTGATGGGGCAACAGCGCCAGGTTGCCGAGCACGGTGAGATGCGGAAACAGCCCGCCCTCCTGGATTACATAGCCCACACGCCGACGCAGCGCCAACACTTGCGCCTGCTCCAGCAGGGCGCCATCCACCCGGATTTCGCCGCGATCGGGCCACTCCAGTCCCAGCAACACGCGCAGCAAGGTCGATTTGCCCGAACCGCTGCTGCCGATCAAAGCGGTATTGCTGCCGGCGGGAAAGCGCAGACTGACCTCGTCCAGCGCGACGATGTTGCCATAGCGCTTGCTGACGCCTCGTAGTTCGAACGCTTCGGAGGAGGCGCTGCTGATGGATGGCATGCGGGGTCGCAGGTGGCGGCGGAAGCTTGAATCTAGCGTATGCCCACCTCACCGGGAAAGGTAGAATGCTGCATGGCAGCATGTATCCTTGTCGCCATGCCTTCCCACCCCGCCCTGCTCCACTACTGGCGCCGCCTGCGTGGCTCGGACCGTTTCGCCGAGTGCCAGCGCGTGCTGCTCGCACTGGGCGGGGTGATTGGGTATTGCCTGTGGCGCAACCATGCGTCCGCCATGAACTCGGCCATGCTCGGAGTGATCGCCTGCGCACTGGCTGAAACCGAAGACCACTGGCGCAGCCGTTGCGTCACCTTGCTGACCACCCTGTTCTGCTTTGGAGGCACGGCCTTTGCGGTGGAGGGGCTGCTGCCCTACCCGTTGCCGTTCGCCTTGGCGTTGGCCGCGATGAGCTTCGTACTGGTGATGCTCGGCGCGATCAGCGCGCGCTACGCCACCATCGCCGGCGGCACGCTGATCCTGGCCGTCTACACGATGATCGGCGCCGACCATCCGCATCCGTCCACGGGCTTTTTTACCGAGCCCTTGCAACTGCTGGCCGGCGCCGCCTGGTACGGTTTGCTGTCGCTGCTGTGGAGCGTGCTCTCGCCCCAACTCGCCGTAAGGCACACGCTCGCCCGCGTATTCGATGCGCTCGGTGACCACCTGGAAACCAAAGCCGCGCTGCTCACGCCGGTGCAGGGCATCGACCGCGATGGGCTGCTGCTTACCCTGGCGATGCAGAACGAACAGCTGGTGGAAGCACTCAACGACACCCGTCTCGTGCTGATCGACCGCATCGGCATGCGCCGTCCGCGCGGCGCCACGGCGGCACGCCTGCAGTTGTACTTCAAGGCGCAGGACATGCATGAGCGAGTCAGCTCAGCTCATTACCCCTACGCCGCATTGGCTGAGGCGTTCTACCACAGTGATGTGCTGTTCCGCTGCGAACACGTCCTGCGCCTGCAGGCGCACCAATGCCGAGGACAGGCCGAAGCATTGCGTCTACGCACTCCGCTCCAGCCTGCCGCCGGCCTGCGCGCCGCGCAAAGTGATTTGCGCAGCGCGATCCAGGCTCTTCGCGACGCTCCGCAGCCGCCGTCCGAGCAACTGTTGCGCTCCGTGGACGCACTGCAGCGTAACCTTTTAGCCATCCAGACCCTACTGGAAAACGAGCACAAGCCCATGACTCTCGACGGTGAAGAGGGCGTGCTGCAGAACCCGGGACCGCAAACCTTGGGCGAAGCATGGGAGCGCATCACCATCCAGCTCACCCCGCTCTCATCGCGCTTCCGTCATGCGGTCCGGCTGTCGCTGGCACTGACGGCCGGGTTCGTCGTGTTGCGCCTGGCGCATCCCCTGCACGGCTATTGGATTCTGCTGACCACGCTGCTGATCTGCCAGCCGAGCTATGGAGCCACGCTTGCACGCATGCTGCAACGAGTGTCCGGCACGCTGATCGGCGTGGCGATCGGCTGGGCCACACTGCGTTTGCTGCCTGCGCCCCCCTGGCAATGGTTGCTGGTCGTGCTGTCCGGCGTGCTGTTTTTTGCTGCGCGGCTGCGGCGCTACACCACCGCCACCGCCTCGATCACCCTTTTCGTGGTGCTGTGCTTCAACCAGACCGGCAACGGCTACGAAGTGATGTGGCCGCGCCTGCTCGACACGCTGATCGGCGCCGCCATTGCGGCATTGTCGATCTATCTCGTGCTGCCGGACTGGCAAGGCCGCCAGCTCGACCAGGTGCTGTCCAACACCCTGCGCAACGACGCCCGCTATCTGCAACAGATCATCGCGCAGTACGTGCACGGCAAGCGCGATGACCTGCCCTACCGCATCGCACGGCGCGAAGCCCACAATGCCGATGCCGCCCTCAGCGGCATGCTTGCCAACATGCTGCGAGAGCCGGGTCGCCAGCAACGAGGCAACGAAGACCTGCTGCGCTTCCTCACCATCGCCCATACGATGCTGGGGCATATTTCCGCGCTGGGCGCACATCGCCAGGCGATCGGCTGCGCCCAGGACCGCGATACCGTGACCCTTGCCGGCAATCTCGTAGTCACCCAGCTGGAGCAGCTTGCCGATGCGCTACTGACCAACGCGCCGCCCTTGCCGCCGGAGCACGAGACAAAGCAAAGCACGATGCCGCATCCGGAAGGGGGCAATGACGAGATTGCACGGCTGGTGCTAAGTCAATTGGCGTTGATCCTGGCGCAGCGGGATCGGCTGGCGAGTGTGGCGGGGGATATCCGCCATGGATGAACGGGGCGCTGAAAGGGGCATCCGGCCCGCGCAGCCCCGAGCCACCGTCCAAGCTGCACAAATCCTCACCCCACCCCAGACAAAACCGTAATAGACGTATCCCCCCAACCAGTGGATAGTTACACTTACCTCTGAGCACCACCTACAACTCCGAGGCGCCCGGCCTGCGGTTCCTTTACCGGAACATGGCCTGGCGTCCGTGATCCCCCCAAGGGAGCACCAGGGTGAGCGTGGAAACGCGTTCGCCTCCCGGCTTGGAAAGGAGCAAAGATTCATGTCCCCGCTGGCTGACCGTTACGGCCGTCGGTTTCCGTATTTGCGGTTATCGGTCACACCCGCGTGCAATTTCCGTTGCACGTATTGCCTGCCGCACGGCTACCACGCCGATGCGAATACAGCCGCGCCGCTGTCCTTGCCGGAAATCACGCGTCTGCTACGGGGCTTCACCGAGCTGGGCATGCACAAGTTGCGCCTCACCGGCGGCGAGCCGAGCGTGCGCAAGGATCTGGTGGACATTCTGCGCACCGCCGCCGCGGTACCGGGGATCACCAAGCTGGCGATGACCACTAACGGCACCTTGCTCAGCCAGCGCCTGCACGAGTGGACGGATGCCGGCCTCAACGCCATCAACGTCAGCGTGGATAGCCTGGACCGCGCGCTGTTTGCACGCATTACCGGACACGACCGGCTGGACGACATCCTGCACGGCGTGGATAAGGCGCTGGAGGCCGGGTTGCCTGCGGTAAAGCTCAATGCGGTACTGATGCGCGACGTCAACGACAAAGCACTGCCGTCCTGGCTGGAGTACCTGCGCGACCGGCGCGTTGGCTTGCGCTTTATCGAGTTGATGCAGACCGGCGACAACCTGCCGTTCTTCCGCGAACGCCATGTACGCGCGGAGAGCCTGGAACAGGAACTGCTCACGCTCGGCTGGCAGGCGCTGCCTCGCGCCGCCGACGCCGGCCCCGCGCGCGAATATCGCCATCCGGACTATGCCGGGCGCATCGGCATCATCGCGCCCTATTCCAAGGACTTCTGCGCCGGCTGCAATCGCCTGCGCGTTACCGCCACTGGCGACTTGCGCCTGTGTCTGTTCGGCGAATTCGGCATCCCGTTGCGCCCGCTGCTGCAGTCGGACGAACAACTGGAAGACTTGGTACGCGCCATCGGCGGCCAGATCGGCCGCAAGGAGCAAGGCCACTTCCTGCACGAAGGCCGCACCGGCATCACTCCCCATCTTGCATCCACCGGAGGCTGATTCATGCATGAGCGCGAGGAACGCGGCGCCCATTTCCAGATGGCTGACGTGCGCCGCAAGCGCAGCACCGCGCGCCGCGCGGTAGCCGTCGGTGAATTGAGTGCGGGCGCGGCGGCCTTCGCGCAAATCGTCGAGCGCCGCCTGCCCAAGGGCGATGCGCTGGTGATGGCGGAAATCGCCGGCCTGCAGGGCGCGAAAAATGCCTCGCAACTGATGCCCTTGTGCCATCCGCTGCCACTGGAATACATCGACGTACGCTGCGAACCGGTAAGCGAGCGTCACGCCATTCGCGTGTATTGCGAAGTGGCCACCTACGCGCGTACCGGCGTGGAGATGGAAGCCCTGGCCGGCGCCAGCGCCGCGCTACTTACGCTCTACGATCTGACCAAACCCGTGGAACCGGCTCTTTCCATCGGCAGCGTTCGCCTGCTGTTCAAGGAAGGTGGCAAGAAAGGCCTGTGGCTGCATCCGGAAGGCATGAGCGATGCGGAACGGATGCACTACAAGCCGCGCGGCGTGGCACAGCTCGACGGCGTAAATGCCGCGGTGATCACGCTGAGCGATCGCGCCAGCCGCGGCGAATACGCCGATGCTTCCGGCCCTGTGCTGGTGGAACGGCTGCGCGAACTGGGCACCGAGGTGGGTGACGTCGAACTCCATCCGGACGAACCCGAAGTGCTGGCCGCACGCCTGCGCGAATTATCGGGCAGCGGTGTGAAGCTGATTCTCTGCACCGGTGGCACCGGCCTTGGGCCGCGCGACCGCACTCCCGAAGCATTGGCCATGGTCGCCGATCGCCACGTCGACGGCATCGGCGAACTGATCCGCAGCGAAAGCAGCCAGCATACGCCCATGGCGTGGCTGAGCCGCGCGCAGGCGGTGCTGATCGGCAACACGCTGGTGATCGCCCTGCCCGGCAGCGCCAAGGCCGTAGCCCAGGGCATGGATATCCTGGCGCCGATCCTCGCGCATGCCGTGAGCATGGCTGCCGGTGGAGGGCATGCATGAGCCAGGACGCGCTCGCCTATGAGGAAGCCTTGCGCATCGTGCTCGGCGCCAGCGCCAAGCCGGATGCGGAAGATTGCCCGGTCAGCGCATGCCTGGGGCGCGTGCTCGTCGCGCCTGTGACCAGCGCCGTCGACCTGCCGCCCTTCGACAATTCCGCCATGGATGGTTTTGCCTTGCGCGGCGATTCGGTCGTGCCGGCCGGCACCGAGTTGCTCGTCGAAGGCGAGCAGGCCGCCGGCGACGGCATGGCACAGGCTGGCAACGGCGCATGGGAAATCATGACCGGCGCGCGCATTCCCGACGGCCTCGACCGCGTGATTGCGGTCGAACAGACCGAACGCCTGGCAGCATCGCGTGTCCGCTTGCTGGCGGAGGTAAGCCCTGGCCAGAACGTGCGCACCGCTGGCTCGGATGTGGCGCGCGGCCAAAACGTGCTGGATGCGGGCACCGTGCTCGAACCCCGGCATGTGATGCTGCTGGCAGCGCTGGGCGTCGCGAAGGTCTCGGTGGCCGCAAGGCCGCGAGTAGCGGTGATCAGCACGGGTCGCGAGCTGGTCGATGATCCCGAGCGGGCGTTGGAGCCGGGGCAAATCCGTAATTCCAATGGCCCCTACCTGGCCGCAGGTCTGCCGCTGGCAGGTGCCGAAGTGGTGCACGTGGAAACTGTCGGTGACAACGCCGATGCTTTCGGGTCGGCCATGCGCCGCGCCATGCAGGCCGGCGCAAACATTGTCGTGACCAGCGGCGCCGTCTCCATGGGGCGCTACGACTTCGTGCCGCAAGCCTTGGAATCGCTGGGCGCGCAAACCCTGTTCCACCGGGTAGCGATACGGCCCGGCAAACCACTGCTGTTCGGACGCTTGCCGGGCGGCGTGCTGCTGTTCGGCTTGCCGGGCAATCCGATCGCCGTCGCCGTGGGCCTGCGTTTCTTCGTGGAACCGGCACTGCGCGTCATGTTGGGCTTGGCACAGGAAAAGCCGCGGCGCGTGCCGCTGAGCAAGCCCTACAGCAAGAAGCCCCGCCTGCGCTTTCATCTCAAGAGCCGCCTCAATATGGATGGGCAAGGCCGGCTGGCGGTAGAAGTGCTTGAAGGCCAGGAGTCTTACCGCATCCGCCCGCTGGCCGATGCCAACGCGTGGGCGGTCGTGCCAGCCGATGTCGATGACCTTCCCGCCGGTGCGCTGGTCGAGGTCTACGGCAGCGGCCACCTGGAATTTTCCTTGCCTAGCGAGAGCGGCTTATGAAGGTTCGCATTCGCTTGTTCGGCGCTTTGCGCGATGCCGACGCCAACGGCTACATCGAACTGCAAGTACCCGAACATTGCACCATTGCCGAGTTGCGCGAATTGCTGCGCGATCATTTGCGCACCCATGCGCCGCATATCAGCGCTGGACTGGTGCAGCGCTCGGCCTTTGCAAGCGACGACGAAATCCTGCACAACCATCGTACGCTGCCGGAAAATGGACAGCTTGCGATCCTGCCGCCGGTAAGCGGCGGCTGAGACCCAAGTGATTGCCATGAGCGATATTTACACTGCTGTCGTCGATATCCGCGAAACGCAACTGGATCCCGTCGCGGCGCTCGACTTCGTATCCGATCCGCGTTTCGGCGGCATCGACATGTTTATCGGCAAGGTCCGCGAGCACAATCTCGGCCGCCTCGTCACCGGCATCAGCTACGACTTGTTTGAACCCTTGGCACTGCGTACCTTCGAAGCAATCGGCGAGCGCGCGCGCAGGGAAATCGGCGCACCCATGAAACTGTACATCGCGCACGCCAAAGGCGATCTGAGCCTGGGCGAAATAGCCGTCATTGTCGCTGTCGGCACACCCCACCGCGACGAAGCCTTCCGCGCCTGCCGCTTGGCGATCGAAGCCGTCAAACACGAAGCGCCGATCTGGAAACAGGAGCACTACGTGGATGGCGACAGTGCATGGAGCGAAGGCTGCTCCCTGTGCGAGGAGCACCGCGAAGCCGAACGTGCGGCGCCTCATGGCACAAAAGCGCATGCCCACGGGCACGAGCACTGATCCCGCACCCTTGATCGGCGTGGTGCTGGCCGGCGGCCTTTCCACGCGCATGGGGCGAGACAAGGCATTGCTGCGCTGGCAAGGGAAGCCCCTGCTCGAGCATCAGATGGCCGTGCTGGAAGCCGCCGGCGTGCGCGAAGTGAAAATAAGCGGCGATCGCCCCGACTACCACGGCGTAGTCGATGCCGTACCGCAAGCAGGCCCGGTCGGCGGCATCGCCGGCGTCGCTGCCGCTTGCGTCGATGGTGAGCTGTTGATCGTCCCGGTGGACATGCCTCGATTGCAGCCTGCGCTGCTGCGCCGCCTGGGCGAGGCCCAATCCACTGCCGGCTGCGTACGCTTTGCCGGCCACGTACTGCCGATGCGCCTGCGCCTGGACGTTTGTTGCCGCGATCTGCTCAACGCGCTGCTGGCATCCAGCGACAAACATGCCCGTTCACTGCGATCCTTGCAGGAACACGTCGGCATCCATGAGATCGACCTGTCTGCCGAAGAGGCCACGCAGTTGATCGACTGCAATACGGAACAAACCTGGCGGGAGGTGAACGCATGAGAGTGCAACTGGAAGGCCAGAGCCTCAGGCTACGCATCGACGAAGACGAGCTGGCACGGTTGCTGGATGGTGGCTCGGCCGACAATCGCACCAGCCTGCCCGATGGGCATGTGGAAATTCAGCAAGTGAGCTTGTCCTCACGCATCGACTGGCGACGAGAGAGCACGGTATGGCATATCAGCTTGCCGGAAGCGGATGTTCGCGCGCTCAGCGAACGGCTTCCGACGCGCGACGGTTTGCAATTCTCGCTTTCCACGCCGAGCGGCGAAACCTTGCAGATCGTGTTTGATGTGGATGTACGCGATAGTGCACGCAAACGCTTGCACAAGCCCTCGGCCGGAGATGCTGCATGAATGCCTTACGCTGCTACTTGGACGTAAAATTCCGTCATTTGATGGTTTTCCTGTTGTGCAGCCTGATCTGTGCAAGCGTTTTGGCGCAAACCTCACCTGTCGTCCGCATCGCCTATGCCGGCTCCATGGGCGTGGTGATGGACAATGCCGCCGGCCCGGCCTTCGCCAAAGCCCACCACGCTACGTACCAGGGCATCGGCCAAGGTTCCTATGCCCTGGCGCGCCTGCTCGCCGCGCACCAGCTGCAAGCGGACGTATTCGTCACTATCACGCCAGGCCCCATGCAGGTGCTCAAGCAGGCGGGTTTGGTCGCCAGCGCCGTTCCTGTCGCCAGCACGCAGATGGTCGTGATCTATAGCCCGCACAGCCGATTTGTCGCCGACTTTGCCGCCGCTTCGCGGGGCGAAAAGAAATGGTATGAGGTGCTGAGCGAGCCAGGCCTACATTTGGGCCGTACCGACCCGGTCATCGATCCTCAAGGCGCGAACGCACTACTGAGCTTGCGACTTGCCGCGGATTACTACCACCAGCCCGATCTGCTGAAGAACGTTGTCGGCACGCTGCAGAATCCCTCGCAGATCTTTACCGAGCCTTCGCTGATGTCGAGGCTGGAAGCCGGTCAGATCGATGCGGCCATCGGCTATCTCAGCGCCGCGCAATCGCATCATCTGCCCACCATCGCCTTGCCGGATGAAATCAATCTCGGCAATCCAGACCTGCAGAAGTCCTGGTACGAGCACGCTTCCATCACGCTGGACAACGGCAAGAGCCTGCATGTGCAGCCGCTGGTTTTCTATGCCGCGGTGCTGGCCGACGCGCAACAGCCGCAGTTGGGGCGTGACTTTGTGAGCTTTTTACAAAGCGCACAGGGGCAAACGTTGTTTCGCGAGCACGGGTACAGCGCACCGCGTGGGAATGGCCTGTAGTGGCTTACGTAGGCTGGGATGACAATCCCAGCGTATCTTGCGGTTCTTGATGCTGGGATTGTCATCCCAACCTACGATGGCAGTGGACATGAACCTCGTCGCTTTGAAGCCCCGACTTCCAGCAGTCATCAGCGTACTGACGCTGCTGCTGGTCTGTGCCCCCTTTATCGGCCTCGCCGTCGCTACCTCATGGCACAACTTCGGCTTCGCCAATGGCGATGGCAGTGCTATCGCCGTATCGCTCTGCTACAGCACGCTGGCCCTGATCCTGATCATCGCCCTGGGTACGCCGCTCGCCTGGTGGCTGGCGCGCCACCGTATCCGCGGCGCTTGGCTGATCGATGCGCTGCTACTGCTGGCGCTGCTCACGCCCCCACTGGCACTGGGCCTGCTGCTTGCTTCCTTGTATGGCCCCTATGGTCCGGCCGGCGGCCTGCTGGAACGCGCGGGCCTGGTGCTCACCAATTCGGGCCCGGCCTTCGTGATGGCACAGTTCTACAGTGCCCTGCCTTATTACGTGATCGCCGCCCGCGCCGCTTTCGAAGGCGTGCCGCGCGAGCTTGAGCAAATCGCGCTTACGCTGGGCCATTCGCCTTGGCGCAGCTTCGTGCATGTCAGTCTTCCACTGGCCCGGCTCGGGCTGGCCGCGGCGATCGCGCTTGCGTGGGTGCGCGCGCTGGGTGAATTCGGTGCGGTGCTGATCGTGGCCTATTACCCGCAAGGCATTCCGGTGAAGCTGTGGGTGAATCTTGAGAACATCGGCCTGAGCGCGGTCTATCCGCTGCTATGGGTGTTCTTCCTGGTGGCCATGCCGTTGCCGCTGATACTCGGCCTGGCCGCTCGCCGCAGGCACCTGATCTGATGCGCATCGACTACCGGATCGATCGCCCGGTCAGCCTGCATGCCGCCTTCGAGGTCGAGGGTTTCACCGTGCTACTCGGCGCAAGCGGTGAAGGCAAATCGCTACTGCTGCAAGCGATCGCAGGACTGACACCCGCACTAGGCGAGCCGTTCGGCGGCATGCCACCACAACACCGGGCAGTCGGTTATCTACCGCAAGGCTACGCCCTGTTTCCGCACCTCAATGCCTGGCAGAACGTGGCGTTCGCATTACACGGCCCGCAGCGACGCACGCAGGCCATGCAGTTGCTGGAACGCGTGCATATGGCGGAATTTGCCGATCGCTATCCGGCCACATTATCCGGCGGACAGCAGCAGCGCGTTGCGCTGGCTCGCGCGTTGGCGCGCAGGCCGCAATTGCTGCTACTGGATGAACCAACGTCGGCGCTTGATCCGGTCACGCGCGATGACGTCGTGGCGGAATTGATCGGCGAGGTGCACGAATTCGGGATACCCACGCTGGCGGTGAGTCACGACCCGCATCTGGCTGCCGTGGCGGATCGGCTAGTCTTGATGCATGAGCGACGCATCATCCAGATTGGAGCGCCAGGCGCTGTTTATGCAACGCCGGTCAATGGCGCCGCCGCTCGATTGCTGGGCCATCGGAATGTGCACCGCGGGCGTATCGAAGGCGCACGGCGGTTGGTGTGGCAAGGCAGCGCCATCGTCTTGCCGATCGACGCTGGCGATGAAGTGAGTGGCGATGTCGATTGGAGCATCGATCCGGCAGCGATCCGCCTGGTGAACGCACGCGACGCCTTGCCGGATGCCATCCCGGCTTCGATGGAAGTGCGGCAGGTCATCGGGCACAGCGTGCAACTGGGCGTACGCTGTGGCCAAGGACGCTTGTGGGTGTCGATGCCCGCCGACCAGGCCATACCCGAATCGATGGCAGTGCAATTGCCAGTTGAGGCAATTCGATGGTGGAAGCGAGAATCGGCATAGATGCCGGTTACTACTCCCTCCCCTGCGTGGCACCTGATTAACGCTATGTTTCAGCTATGCGACATGCAGCTCCCTCCCCTGCTTGCAGGGGAGGGTTGGGGTGGGGTTGCACGAGCTTGCCGCACTGTTGAAGTTCACCGCGAGGCTGCTTCACCCCACCCCAACCCTCCCCTACTACACGTAGGGGAGGGAGCACTGCGCGGCATGCGATAAACATGCGCGCATCAAGCGCGCAACTTGGTGTCGATCTCGGCCAGCCTTTCGACTCCATTCTTCGCCAGTGGCTCCAATCCTGCCCCCCCGGCCGCCAGATGCGCCACGATCTGCTTGCGCATCCCCGGTTCCCAGAACCGCTTCAGGTGATCGGCAATGCCTGCCGCACCCGCCTGCGAATCCGGTTCGGAAGCAAAGTAACGGCTGATGTCATTGACCATTGCAACCAGACGTTCGATGTTCATGGCGCAGCCTCTGCAGCGTGCAGCAATCGCTGCGGATGAGTGTAGACGACATAGCTGCCCGGCCGGGCAAAGCCGACCAAGGTCATCTCAGTACCTTCGGCCAGGTGGATGGCCAGCGCGGTGGGCGCGGAAATCGCGGCCATCAGGCTGATGCCGGCACTGGCGGCCTTGGTCACCATTTCATAGCTGGCACGGCTGGTCACCAGCAGAAAGCCCTGCTGCGGGTCGATGCCTGCCTTTACCATCGCGCCGATCAATTTATCCAGCGCGTTGTGGCGGCCGACGTCTTCGCGCACCATCACGATCCCGCCGTCGACTTCAACCCAAGCCGCGGCATGCACGGAGCCGGTAGTGCTGTTCACCGGCTGCATGGCGCGCAATGCTTCAAGCGCACGCTCCAACGCAGCGGCTTGAACGCGCGGCCCATTGCCTACGGGCGCAGGATGACGCACCGCATCTTCAAGCATGCGCGCGCCGCAAAGGCCACAGCCACTGCGCCCAGGCAACAGCCGCTCACCATGGCTACCGCTGCGTTGCGCGATCACGTCCGATGCCACCTCCATCGCCAATTCGATGCCTTCCAGGCGATAACGCAGCTGGATGGATTGCAGCTCTTCAGGCTTCGCCACCAGGCCTTCGCTAAGCGAGAAACCCAAGGCAAAATCCTCCAGATCCAGCGGCGTTACCATCATCACGGCAAATGGCATTTCGTTGTACAGCATCGCCACCGGCACTTCCTCGGTAACGGCGTCGCTTACTTGCTCATGCCTGCCCTGGTGATAACGGTCCACCTGGCGAATCGCGTAGCCGCGGTCGGCGTGCTCCGGATCAGGGTGTTTCGGCTGCATCCAGCAAGGCCTGCTGCATTTGAGAAAATTCCTGGTAGCGCTTCTGCCATTCAGAAGGCTGATTGACGCGCGTCACCTGCACAGCCGTCACCTTGTATTCGGGACAATTGGTGGCCCAATCGGAGTTCTCGGTGGTGATCACATTGGCGCCGGAGCCAGGAAAATGGAACGTGGTGTAAACCACTCCCGGCTGCATGCGCTCGGAAATGCGAGCGCGCAGCACGGTCTGGCCCGCGCGGCTTTCGATACCAACCCAATCCCCCTCGCCGATACCCCGCTCCTCTGCATCGTGCGGATGGATTTCCAGCCGGTCTTCTTCGTGCCATGCCACATTCGGCGTGCGACGCGTCTGCGCACCCACGTTGTACTGACTGAGGATGCGGCCAGTAGTGAGGATCAGGGGATAGGCCGCATTGACTTTCTCCGACGTGGGCACGTATTCGGTGAGCATGAAACGGCCCTTGCCGCGCACGAATTGATCCACGTGCATCACCGGCGTTCCTTCGGGATGTTCTTCGTTGCACGGCCATTGGATCGAACCTAGGCGGTCGATCTTCTCGAAACTCACGCCATGGAAAGTCGGCGTCAGGCGAGCGATCTCGTCCATGATCTCGGCTGGATGCCGATAGTTCATGGAGTAGCCCATGGCATTGGCCAGCAGCTGGGTGACTTCCCAATCGGCATAGCCGTTCTTGGGCCGCATCACCTTGCGCACGCGAGAGATGCGACGCTCGGCGTTGATGAAGGTGCCGTCTTTTTCCAGGAACGAACTGCCGGGCAGGAATACATGCGCGAACTTGGCCGTTTCGTTGAGGAACAGGTCCTGCACCACCACGCATTCCATCGCTTCCAGCGCCGCGGTGACATGCTGGGTGTTCGGGTCGGACTGGGCGATGTCCTCGCCCTCGATGTACAAGCCCTTGAACTGGCCGTCGATGGCCGCCTCGAACATGTTCGGAATGCGCAGGCCCGGCTCATCGTGCAGATGTACGCCCCAAGCTTGCTCGAACGAAGCGCGCACCGCGGCATCGCCCACATGGCGATAGCCGGGGAACTCGTGCGGAAACGAACCCATGTCGCACGAACCCTGCACGTTGTTCTGCCCGCGCAGCGGATTCACGCCCACGCCTGCGCGACCGATGTTGCCAGTAGCCATGGCGAGGTTGGCGATCCCCATCACCGCGGTGGAGCCTTGCGAGTGCTCGGTGACTCCCAGACCGTAGTAGATGGCTGCATTGCCGCCGGTTGCGTACAGGCGAGCCGCGCTGCGGACCATGCCGGCGGGCACGCCGATTTCCGCCTCCATCGCTTCGGGGCTGTGCTTTTCCTGCGCCGCGAAAGCGCGCCACTTCTCGAACGCCGGCTGCTCGCAACGAGCGGCCACGAAGCCTTCGTCCACCAGGCCCTCGGTGACGATCACATGCGCCAGCGCGTTGAGCATGGCCACATTGGTGCCCGGACGAAGCTTTAGGTGATAGTCCGCTTTGATATGCGGCGTGCGCACCAGGTCGATGCGGCGTGGATCGATCACGATCAGCCTGGCGCCAGCACGCAGGCGTTGCTTCATCTGCGACCCGAATACCGGGTGGGCGTCGGTGGGATTGGCGCCTATCACCAGTACGACATCGGTGCATTCGACGGAATCGAAATCCTGCGTGCCGGCCGATTCACCCATGGTGGCCTTCAAGCCGTAGCCGGTAGGCGAGTGGCAAACGCGTGCGCAGGTATCCACGTTGTTGTTGCCGAAGCCGGCGCGCACCAGCTTCTGCACCAGGTAGGTTTCCTCGTTGGTGCAGCGGGATGAGGTAATGCCGCCGATGGAAAATTTCCCGTATTTGGCCTGTAGCCGCTTGAACTCGCTGGCGACATGCTCAATCGCCACGTCCCAGCTTACGATGCGCCAAGGATCGGTGATCTTCTGGCGAATCATCGGTGTATTAATGCGGTCCGGATGCGTGGCATAGCCGAAGGCGAAACGCCCTTTCACGCAGGAATGGCCGTGATTGGCGTGGCCGTCCTTGTTCGGCACCATGCGCACGATTTCCTCGCCCTGCATTTCGGCGCGGAAGCTGCAGCCCACGCCGCAATAGGCGCAGGTGGTGGTCACGCTATGCTCGGCCTGGCCCAGTTCGATCAGCGACTTCTCCGATAGCGTCGCAGTGGGACAGGCCTGCACGCAGGCGCCGCAAGAAACGCATTCGGAGTCGAGGAAGGAGTTGTCCTGGCTGGCCGAGACCTTGGAGTCGAAACCGCGGCCCTGGATGGTTAGCGCGAAGGTGCCCTGCACTTCATCGCAGGCGCGCACGCAGCGCGAGCAGACGATGCACTTGGAGGGGTCGAAGGTGAAGTAAGGATTGGATTCATCCTTGCTCGCGAAACGCGGATTACTGGCCCCCTCTTTGGTGTTGGCAAAGACATGGTTCGCGCCGTCATAACCGTAGCGTACTTCGCGCAAGCCCACTACGCCGGCCATGTCCTGCAGTTCGCAATGACCGTTCGCCGGACAAGTCAGGCAGTCCAACGGGTGATCGGAGATGTACAGCTCCATCACGCCGCGACGGATCTCCGCCAGCCTCGACGTTTGGGTGCTGACCTTCATCCCATCCGCGACCGGCGTGGTACACGAAGCGGGATACCCCTTGCGCCCCTCGATCTCGACCAGGCACAGGCGGCAGGAGCCGAACGCATCCAGCATGTCAGTGGCGCACAGCTTGGGGATGTTGATGCCGGCTTGCGACGCGGCGCGCATCACGGACGTGCCTTCCGGCACGCGGATGCTGCAACCATCGATTTCCAGCGTGACCTGCTTGTCCGACAGGACCGCGGGCGTACCGCGATCGATTTCGACGATGGACAGCATGATGAAACTACCTCCTTAGACCTTCATCCGCCCTCCCCCGCTTGCAAGGGAGGGACATACCTCATGGCGCAGTCCGTTGCCTTGCGCCTTCAAAATCCTCATGGAAGTGATCCAGCGCGCTCAACACCGGAAACGGCGCCATGCCGCCAAGCGCACATAGCGAACCGTCCACCATCGTCCGGCATAGATCGCGCAACAACACCTCGTTGCGAGCCTTCTCTGCTCTATCGCCGGCGACGATGCGATCGATCACTTCCACCCCGCGGGTAGATCCGATACGGCAGGGCGTGCACTTGCCACACGACTCGATTGCGCAGAATTCCATCGCAAAACGTGCCTGTGCCGCCATATCGACCGTATCGTCGAACACCACCACCCCGCCATGCCCCAGCATGCCGCCGATGGCCGCGAAGGCTTCGTAGTCGACAGGTGTATCGAGCTTCGATGCGGGAATGTAGGCACCCAGCGGACCGCCTACCTGCACCGCTCGCACCGGCCGCCCGCTGGCGGTACCGCCGCCGTATTCCTCGATCAGCTCGCGCAGCGTAAGGCCGAACGCCCGCTCCACCAAACCCGGCCGCTTCACATTGCCGGCCAATTGCAGCGGTAGCGTGCCGCGCGATTTGCCCAGCCCAAAGTCGCGGTAGAACGCCGCGCCACGATCCAGGATGATCGGCACCGTCGCCAGGGAAATCACGTTGTTGATCACCGTGGGTTTGCCGAACAGGCCCTGTATGGCTGGCAGCGGCGGCTTGAAGCGCACCTGTCCGCGCTTGCCTTCCAGGCTTTCCAGCAGCGAGGTCTCCTCGCCACAGATATAGGCGCCGGCCGCCATGCGCACTTCCAGATGGAAAACCTTGCCGCTGCCACAAATATCGTCGCCGAGGTAGCCACGCGCCTTGGCCGCTTCGATCGCTGCTTCCAGCGCACGTTGCGCATGCGGATATTCGATGCGCAGATAGATGTAGCCGTGCGTTGCGCCCACCGCCAGGCCGGCAATGGTCATGCCCTCGATCAGCACGAAGGGATCGCCTTCCATGATCATGCGGTCGGAGAAAGTGCCCGAATCGCCTTCGTCGGCATTGCAGACGATGTACTTCCGCTCGGCCGCGGCATCCAGGCAGGTCTTCCACTTGATGCCGGTGGGGAATGCCGCACCGCCGCGGCCGCGCAAGCCCGAATCGATCACCGCCTGCACGATCGCCGCCGGCTCCATCTCCAGCGCGGCGGTAAGTCCGCGATAGCCATCGTGCGCCAGATAATCGTCCAGGCTGCGCGGATCGACGAGCCCCATGCGCGCGAAAGTGAGGCGTTGCTGGCTTTTCAGCCATGCAATCTCTTCGGTGGGACCCAGCTTGAGCACATCATCGCCACCATGCAGGAAATCGGCGTCGAACAAGCCCAGCACGTCGGTGGGCTGCACCGGGCCATAGGCCATACGCCCTGCCGGCGTTTCCACTTCGACCAGGGGTTCCAGCCAATACAGGCCACGCGAACCGTTGCGCACGATGTTCACGTCGAGATGGCGCGACGACGCTTCGGCCTGAATGGCCTTGGCCACGGCATCCGCTCCCAACGACAAGGCGCTGGCATCGCGCGGCACGTAAACGGTGATGCTCATGGTATCTCCGACAGCAGCCACGCATCGAAGCCTTCCGGCGTCACGCGACCCTTCAACTCATCATCCACCAGCATCGCCGGCGAACACGCGCAATTGCCGAGGCAGTAGACCGGCTCCAGCGTCCACCTGCCGTCCGCGCTGGTCTGGTGGAAATCCACACCCAAGCGTTGCTTGATGTGCTGCTCCAGTTTCGCCGCGCCCATCGATTGGCAGGATTCGGCCCGACACAGATAGATAGTGCGCTTGCCGGCCGGCTGCATGCGAAAGTAGTGATAGAACGTCACCACACCATGCACATCGGCTCGCGACAGATTCATCTCGCGTGCGATCAACGCAATGGCTTCCTCGGGCACATAACCCAAGGCAGCCTGCACGCCATGCAGCACCGGCAGCAAGGCACCGGGCTGATCCTTCAGGCGGCCGGTCACGTCGAGCACGGCGCAGCGGATCTTATCGTCGATCGGCGGCAGGGGTGCGACGCTTTTTGCGGGTTTCATCTTGCTATTCCTCAAAACAATGCAGCAGCTTTACTCAGCGCAATCCACACGCCGATCAGAAACGGGATGCCGACCAGGGCCCAGGCGATCACGCCCACGATGCCGAAGCTGCCGCGCGCCGCCTGATCGGCATTGGCCACGACCTGAGGCGCCTCGTGCTGCAGTGAACGCTCATGCGCGAGTTCCTCGTCACTCATATGGTGCTCTTCCTTGACCGGCCTGACCAGTAAATTGGCGATAAGGCCGATCAGCAGCAGGCCAGCCAGGATGTACAACGTGCGGTCATACACCAGGTTCTTGGCGACGCCGGCGTTCAACTGCGCCTCGCGCACCGCCGCGATCAGGAACGGTCCCGCCACGCCCGCCACCGACCATGCCGTGAGCAGGCGCCCGTGAATGGCGCCGACCATTTGCGTACCGAAGATGTCCGCCAGATAAGCCGGCACGGTGGAGAAGCCACCGCCATACATCGATAGGATCACGCATAGAGTTAGGACGAACAGGCCAGCCAATCCAAGGTGGCCCAGCGTAGGTAGCAGGCAATACAGCACGATGCCAAGCACGAAGAACACCGCATAGGTGTTCTTGCGCCCCAGGAAGTCCGAAGTGGATGCCCAAAAGATGCGGCCAAGGCTGTTGAACAGACTGATCAAGCCCACCAGTCCGGCCGCCGCCGCGGCGATCGCCGCCTTTTGCCCGGCGCTAAGCGAGGCGGTTGCATCGGCACCCAGTAGGCGCCCGCCAAACACCTCCTGGAACATCGGGCTGGCCATGGCCAGCACGCCGATGCCGGCTGTCACATTCATGCACAGCACGATCCAGATCATCCAGAACTGCGGCGTTTTCCAGGCGCGGTTCAAATGCACATGCTTGCTGGTGATCAGGCTGTTGAGGGCGGTCGGCCCGGTCCAGCCCGACGGCTTCCAATTGCTGGGTGGAACCCGAAAGCCAAAGGCTCCGGCCGACATCGCGACGATGTAGAGAACACCCATCGCCATCAAGGTGCTCGCCACACCTGGCACCTCTGCTTGCGTGAAGCGCCGCATCAAGTCCACCGCGATCGGCGCGCCGATCATCGCACCGCCACCGAAGCCCATGATCGCGAAACCGGTCGCCAGGCCGCGGCGATCCGGAAACCACTTGATCAAGGCCGATACTGGTGCGATGTAGCCTATTCCCAGTCCCACACCGCCGAGCACCCCGCAACCCAGAAACACCAGCCACAACTGATGCATCGACACACCGATGCCGCCAAGCACCAGCCCGCCGCCCCAGCACAGCGCGGCAAAGAAACCCGCCTTGCGCGGACCGGCATGCTCCAGCCACCCACCCCAGATCGCAGCGGAAATGCCGAGCATGGCGATAAAGGTTTCGAAAATATGTGTGACGGCAGGCACCGTCCAATTGCACGATCCGGTAACCAGCTGCGCAAAGAAACCGACGTTCCCGCAACTTGCCGCGCCCGGCAACAGCTTGCTCATCGGCAGCCAGAACACCGAAAAGCCGTAAGCCATGCCTATGCACAAATGGATGGCCAAGGCCGCTGGCGGCACCAGCCAGCGATTGAAACGAGGCCCTGCGATGGTGCGCTCCCTTGCCAACCAACCCGACGTCGTTCCCCTCGACGTCGCTACAGCATCAGGCACCACCGTCATGTTCGTCTCCCACCGTTGGTCGGTAACAAGACCGTCACTCAGCAACCGTTGCGACTCTAGCTCAAATACATCAGGAGAACGATTGCAAACGTGAAAAGCACAAAAGGTTGCTGCTTCGCAGCATGATTCCCGCATCGCCCGCACGACTTTTAGGCGCTTTGCCCATGCCTGCCCTTGCTCATGCACCGTGCAGATGCGCGGCAAAAAATTGCAGCACTTTCCTCTTGTAGGCATCACCCGCGTAGCGGCATAAATCCACATGCTCGGCGGCATGCAGGAACCTGGCGCGGCCGAGCATGCTCAAGCGGTTGGCTCGCACACCATGCAAGAGCAATACGGCGCCTCGACGCTCGATGCCCGGCACAAACCAGCCATGCATCGACTTGCCCGCCCCATCGGAAATCACCACGGACTGTGCGGACAAATCCGCAGGCGGCGCGCCCACATCATGCATGGCCGCAAGGAAATCATGCGCAACAGCGTGGCAATGCAATGGCCTGTCGCGGAACTCCAATAGCCATATCGAGGCCGGCATGAGGCGCTTGCATGCCCCAAAGTCTCCGGCTTGCGTAGGCTGGGATGCCAATCCCAGCATTAGACGGGACATCCGGATGCTGGGATTGCCATCCCAGCCTACGCGCTACGTATCCGGAGGAAGCATTGCTAGACCAGAATGCTCATCCCAGCTTTCGGCCAACGGTTTTGCCAAGTTGGCATCCCGATCCGTACGCCTGCGCTCAGGCGGCAGCTCACAAGGAAAAACCATGGCGCGCACGATCGCTTCGGACCAGGCGCCGCAAGCATTGAACGCGACATCGGTCCACCAAGCTAACGGCGGCGTTGCCAGCATCATCGCGGCAAAAGGGGTGTAAGGCGCAAGCAAGCCGAACCGTTCGAACGGTCCGCAGGGCGTGCGATCGTGAATCGACTTCCCCATGGCTATGCTCCAACGACTATGCGCATGGACAGCTTTAGCCAGCAGCTTCAATACATATGCTGTCCGCCGTTCATCGCCACGTTGCTGCCGGTCATGAAGCCGGCGGCGTCACTACAGATAAACCCGACCAGTGCGGCGATCTCCTCGGGCTGGCCCAGCCGCCCAATCGGTATCTGCGGAATGATCTTCGACTCCAGCACTTCTCTAGGTACCGACGACACCATCTGAGTGGCGGTATAGCCGGGCGACACGGTGTTGACCGTTACCCCGTAGCGGGCGACTTCCAGCGCCAAGGATTCGGTAAAGCCGTGCACGCCCGCCTTGGCCGCCGAGTAGTTGCATTGACCGAACTGCCCTTTGCTGCCGTTGACCGAGCTGATATTGACGATGCGTCCCCACTGTCGTTCCACCATGCCGTCGCAGAACTGCTTGGTGACGTTGAACATGGAATCCAGATCCGTATGCATCACCGCTTTCCAATCGTCGCGGCTCATTTTCTGAAAACGGGCGTCGCGGGTAATGCCTGCGTTATTGATCAATATGTCGACGTTGTGGCCGTCCGTGGCGACCGCCTCGCCCATCTGCAGGCACGACGTGTAATCGGCCACGTCCACCGGATAGGCCGTATAGCTGTAGCCCTTGTCTGCCTGCTGCTCCAACCAGGTACCGACACGATCATTGCCGGGGGAATGGGTTACCAGCACCGTATGGCCGGCATCATGGAGCACTTTGGCAATCGCCTCGCCAATTCCTCCCATGCCTCCGGTCACCAGCGCCACATGTTTAATGGTATCCATGCTTGGCCCCGATCTGGTTCTGAATGCTCAGAAAGTTACGGTGCAACATGATCTGCTCCGGCAGCGCGCCTAATGCGCAACGATGTCCCTTCGTTTCATGGCTGACGACTGACCAGTCGGCCGTGTTTACCCCGACTATTGTCGCGGCAGAAGCAGCGAATTTTATGTGAATGCAGGCAAGCGGATGATGCTTTCGTGTTACCGAAAAGTTACAAGAAATTTCAGCACTAGTTTTGTGCAAGCACTCGCCTGGCGAACCCAATCGGCAGGCTCGACCCTATCGGCCCCAAGTTCGGACAGCACTCGTTTTCGCTCAGGAGTGCTCAGCGTTCCGACGGTGGCACGATGACCACGTTATGCAAGCCTTCGCGCTGCGCGAGGCCTGGCCCGAATTCGACCACGTGACCGTCTTTGAGGATGACTGTGTAATCGGTATGCTCAAGCGAATGGCGCGTGCGCTTGCGCGCTAGATAGGTATAGACCTCGAAGTCGCCGACGACGCGCATGGCATCAGGTCGGCCGAGCACGCTCACCACTTTGCCGCGGTCGCTGCCGGGATCGAGACGGGTGATGCGCTGACCGGTGGTGTGGCAGCCGGCAACCGTGGCCGCCAGTACGGCCACTCCTATGATGCGTTTCATAACTCCCCCTGAGCCTGGAAACGTCCCACCTGAACGAGGGACGCCAGCGGGGCATCATAGCGCAAATTTCCGTAAAAAGAACCTTGGCAGCCCCCCGGAGCCATGTAGAATGGCGACGATTCAGGGGAAAGATCCACGTGTAATGAAGCCTTTTGCAAGGAATGCAGGCGCGCTCGCCCTCTGCATCGCCTCCCTCCTCGCTATGCCCGCTTATGCGACATCGTCGGTGACGTCGCTGGGCGAGTTGTTTGCGATCGCGCGCGAAAGCGAGCCCGGCTATCTCGCCGCCAAGGCCAATCTAACCGCTTCCAAGGCACGTGCTCGTCAAGCCTTCGGCGCCATGCTGCCGCAAGTCACTGCCAGCGCCACGGCCAACGGCAACCGGCGCCGCTATGAAACGCTCGGCTCCTCGCCCAACACGCTGCATGATCGCTATCACGCGGACACCGATCAAGTGAGCCTGACTCAGCCGTTGTGGCATGCCGCCAATAACGCGGCGTTGCGCGAAGCGCACGACGGCACCGCCCAGGCGGAATACCAGCTCAAGGACACCGAGCAGCAGCTCTATTTCAAGCTCGCTAGCGCATGGTTCGATCTGATGCAGGCGCGCGACGAGGTCAATTTCACTACCGCGCAGCGCGAAGCCTTGCGCGCGCAATGGGAAATCGCACGACGCGCAGCCACGCTGGGTGCGCAAGGCGAGCCGCAGGCGGAAGAAGCGCATGCGAAGTATGAAGAAGCGAGCGCCGATGAGGCTTCCGCCGAAATGGACGTCTCCTCCAAGCTGGCCGCGGTGGAGCAATGGGTCGGGCCGGCCGACGACCTGCAGCAACCGTATTTGAAGCAGGACGCGGAGCTGCCGGATCTGATCGGCGACGATCTGGATGCATGGCTGGAGCAAGTCGATACGCACTCCCCTGCCGTGCTTGCCGCCGCACGCGCGATCAGCGCTGCCGATGAGGAGGTCGCCAAGCAGCATGACGGCCATCAGCCTACGTTGGACCTGGTGGCAAGCTATGGCAAGAATGCGCAAGCGGTGGGCAACTTTCCCGGCCAGGCTGGTTACGACATTCGTACCTTGACGGTTGGGCTGCAAGTGAACGTACCGCTTTATTCTGGCGGTACCCAATCGGCCAAGGTGGCCGAAGCCCTGGCCATGCGCGACAAGGCTTACGACGACATGGTCGCGGCACGCCGGCAGGCGACACTGAGCATCAAGGATGCGTTTTACGGCTGGCGTGCCGGCGCCGCCAAGGCACGCGCCGCCCGCATCGCCATATCCGCGGCCGAAACCGGCGTTGCCGCCGCCACGCGCGGATCGACGAAGGGCCTGAAGACCGAAGCGGACGTATTGACCGCGCAGCAGCAATTGGCCGGTGCGCGCCGTGACATGCTCAAAGGCCGTTATCAGCAGCTGACGGCTTTCATCAAGCTGAAGGCCACCCTGGGCGAACTGAGCATCACCGACGTCGACGAACTGGACGGCTGTTTCACCTCCCAAAAGCAGGAGGCGTTGCGATGAGCGCCCTGCCCGCCGAAAACTTGGGTCCGTGGGAACGCTTCGTCACCGCGCGCACCTCGGCCGCCTTCTGTGATGCCTGGCTGGCGCTGCTGCGCGAGAAATTTCCCACCATCACGCAAGCGGCCATCCTGGTGGAGTCCAGCGACGGCAGGAACTTCGTGCCGATCGCCGTGTGGCCCGAAGCGAACACCGACATGGCACGCATGGGCGATGCCGTGCAACGCTCGCTTGGTGAGCGGCGCATCATCGTGCAGCCGAGCAAAGACCCGGCCGATCATCAACACATCGCCGCGCCGATCGCCGTGCACGAACGCATCACCGGTGCCGTGGTGGTTGAAACACGCCTGGCCGACGTTGCCCTGCCCGCGCTACTGCGAGAACTTCATTGGAGCAGCGCCTGGCTCACCAATCTGCTGGGCAAGCGCGAGTACGACGCCGCGGTGGAAGCCAGCACGCGTTCGCTTGGTATCCTGGAAGTCATCGCCACCGGCCTGCGGCACGCGCGCTTTCAGCAGGCCCTGTTCGATCTTTGCAACGAACTGCGCCGCCGCTTCGCTTGCACGCGCGTCGCAATCGGCCTGGTGCGCGAGGCAAAAGTGAGCCTGGCCGCCTTGTCCGAAGCGGCGACGTTCGAAAAATCCTCGCCATTGGTGCAAGCCTATGTAGCGGCAATGGGCGAAGCCTGCGACCTTGCGCAGCCGATCGAATCCCACGAAAGCTATCGCGCGCACACCGCTCTATTGCAGCGAACCGGCGCCAGTGTCGCACTCTCGCTACCGATCTCGCAGCAGGCGCAATGCCTGGCCGTGCTGACGCTGGAACGTGGCGACGACCAAGCCTTCAGCGAAGCGGAGCGCAAATGGCTGGAAACCTTCGTCGCGCTGTTCGCGCCGGTAGTCGCGCAACGGCGTGATGCGGAACGCAACTCGCTGCAACGCCTGCGCGACGAGGCCGGGAGCTTTTTGCAGGGCTTGGTCGGACCACGCCACCTGCTTTGGAAAGTCGGCACCGCTTTCGCGCTGATAGCCCTCGCTGTGCTGATTTTCCTGCCTGTCCCCTATCGTGTCAGCGCCAAAACGGTGACCGAAGGCGAAATCCAGCGGGTCGCCGCCGCTCCGTTCGAGGGCTTTCTCGCCGCCAGCTATGTTCGGGCCGGCGACATCGTCAGCAAAGGCCAGCTGTTGGCGCAGCTGGATGATCACGATCTGCAAGTGGAGCGCGCCAAATGGGCCAGCGATCGCGATCAATACGACAACAAATTGCGCGAAGCGATGGCACAACACGACCTCACGGCGATCCAGGTGGTGAGCGCGCAACGCGATGAGGCGCAAGCTCAGCTCGACCTGCTGGATGACAAGCTTGCGCGCACCAAAATCCGCGCCCCGTACGATGGCGTCGTGGTAAGCGGAGACCTCAGCCAGCAGATCGGTACGCCGCTGGAAGCAGGCAAGAAGCTGTTCGAGATTGCGCCCTTGCACAACTATCGCGTGATCTTGCAAATCGACGAGCGCGACATCAGCACCGTGCAAACCGGTCAGCAAGGCGAGCTGGTGATGAATGGACTCGCCGGCCAGCCCATGCCGTTCACCGTGGCGAAGATCATGCCAGTGGCCACCGCCCAGGACGGCAAGAATGTATATCGCGTGGAAGCGCAATTGCAGCGCGAGTCCTCGCTGCTCTTGCCGGGCATGGAAGGAGTGGGCAAGGTCAGCGTCGGGCGACGCAAACTGGGATGGGTGCTGCTGCACAGCCTGTTCGACTGGCTGCGCTTGAGCCTGTGGAATTGGGGGTTGTGAGGTGGCTCGCTCGCCTTTCAGCCCTTCCTGGCACAGCGTAGCCGCACTCAGGCCACGCCTGATGCCTTACGCCGCCGTGCAACGCGTGATCTTCCGCGGCCGGCCCTGGTACGTTGTGCAGGATCAAACCGGCGGCCGCGTCTACCGCCTCACCACCGCCGCTTATGCGCTGCTCGCCGGCATGGACGGCCGTACCACGGTACAAACGCTGTGGGAACGCGCCAACGCCTCCGAATCCCGCGACGCCTGCACGCAACCGGAAGTGGTGGACCTGCTCACCCAGCTGCACGCCGCCGACCTATTGCAAACCGACGTCGCGCCCGATTCGGCCGAATCCCTGGATCGCTATCGCCGCAAGCGCTGGGACACCATCAAGCAATGGCTACTCAATCCGATGAGCCTGAAACTGCCCTTGCTCAATCCCGACCGCCTACTCAGCGCGCTCAGCCCCTATTTACGCTGGTGCTTTGGTCCGATCGGCGCCCTGCTCTGGCTGGCTGCGGTGCTGCCGGCGATGCTGCTCGCCGCCCAGCATTGGACCGAACTCACGCACAATCTCTCCGACCGCGTGCTGTCGTCCAGCAACCTGCTGGAGATGCTTGCGGTCTATCCGGTGGTGAAGCTGTTGCACGAATTGGGGCACGGCTTCGCTGTGAAGCGCTGGGGCGGCAGCGTGCGCGAACTAGGGCTGATGTTCCTGATCTTCGCGCCGGTGCCCTATGTCGAGGCGTCGTCCTCGGCCGCCTTTCCATCCAAGTACCATCGCGCCCTGGTCGCCGCCGCGGGCATCCTGGTGGAAGTGTTCCTGGCTTCGCTGGCGCTCTACGTGTGGCTGCTTGCCGAAGAGGGCGTGGTGCGCGCCCTTGCCTACAACGTGATGATCATCGGCGGCGTTTCCACCTTGCTGGTCAACGGCAATCCGCTGCTGCGCTACGACGGCTACTACATCCTCAGCGACCTGATCGAAATTCCCAACCTGGCGCAACGCGGCCAGGCCTGGTGGGCCTATCTGCTGGACCGCTACGCCTTCAGCTCCAGCGATGCCGTCAAACCGGACGAAACTCGCGCAGAACAATGCTGGCTGTTCATCTACACTCCGCTGGCCTGGGTTTACCGCACTTTCGTCACCGTCTCGGTGATTTTCCTGGTCGCCGGAAAATTCTTTGTGTTCGGCGTGGCGATGGCCTGCTGGAGCGCTTTCAGCCTGATCGGCATGCCGTTGCGCAAAGGCTGGCAACATCTCAACAGCGCCGCGTCACTGCAGCACTGCCGCAGCCGCGCGATGCGCCGTACCGCCTTGGCGATTGGTTCGCTGTTAGCACTGCTGCTTTGCGTGCCGGTGCCACTGTATACACCCGCGCTTGGCGTAGTGTGGCTGCCCGATCAATCCATGCTGCACGCCGGCGAGAACGGCTTCTTTGCCAACTGGCTGGTAGCGCCAGGGCAATCCGTGCATGCCGGGCAGCCCGTCTATCTTCTGAGCAACCGGCAACTGCAAGCGGACCTGGCGGTCAATCGCGCCAAATACGCGCAAGCGCAAGCCCACTACGACGCGGATCAATTCACCGATCCGGTCAAGGCCTCCGTATCCGGCCGCCAACTGCAGGAAGCCCGCGAAGTGCTGGACCGCACCGAGCAACGCACCAAGCGACTAGTGGGCAGCGCAGCCAGCCTTGGCCGCCTGATGGCCGCCACGCCGCAAGACATGCCGGGGCGCTATTTCAAGAAAGGCGACCTACTGGGCTACGTACTCGACCGCCAGGCCTTGATCGTACGCGTGGTGGTGCAACAGGACGATATCGACCTGGTGCATGAGCGTCTTACCGGCGTGCGCTTGCGGCTCAGCGATTCGCTGGGCCAGGTTTACTCCTCGCACGTCGTGCGCAGTTTTCCTGGCGGCGTCGAAGAGCTGCCTACCGCGGCGCTGGGCCTCAATGCAGGCGGCACGGTGCCCACGCAGCCCAACGATCCGAATGGCCTGAAGACCCTGCGACGCGTATTCATCGTGGATCTCGCTTTGCCGGAAGGCGTAACGCCGATGTTCGGCGAACGCGTGCACGTACGTTTCGAGCACGGATCGGAGTCCTTGGCCAGGCAAGGATGGCGGCGTCTGCGGCAGGTGTTCCTGAGTCATTTCAATGTCTAGCCAGCGCGTATCCGACGTTCGCGCCCTACTCGCGGGCCGCGACGTTCAAGTTGGTGACGGCCCCTATCTGGAACGCCTCGATCCCAAGCGATCCGTCTGGGAGGACCACCTGCGCGCATGGCTTGATCAGCTACCGCGCATCGATCGCACAGGCGCATTCCTGGAAGCGGCCAATGCCTGCGAAGCCGAGGCGCATGCATCCAGCGACAGCACACTGCGCGAACGGCTTCACCACATAGCGCAGCAGATGCATCGCCACGGTTTCACCGATCCGCTGCTCGCACTAGCCTTCGCGCAAATCCGCGAAGCTTCGCGCCGCACGCTGGGCATGCGCCACCACGATGTGCAGCTGTTGGCCGGCCGGGCGCTGATGCAAGGCCGTCTTGCGGAAATGGCCACCGGCGAGGGCAAGACCCTCGCCGCCACCCTGGCCGCCGTCACCGCCGCCATCACTGGTGCCGCGGTCCACGTCGTCACCGTCAACGACTACCTGGCCGAACGCGATGCCGAACACAACGCGCCACTGTTCGCCTTCCTTGATCTCAGCGTCGGCGTAGTACTGCAGGACATGGACATCGCCAAGCGGCGCGACGCCTATGCCTGCAATATCGCCTATGTTTCCAACAAAGAACTCACCTTCGACTACCTGAAGGACTGCATCGCGCTCGGTGAAGCCTCGCGCACCCACCAGCAATTGCGCGAGCTGGCCGGCGGCCGCCACGCCGAAGCGCCCATCCTGCGCGGCCTGCATATCGCGATCATCGATGAAGCCGACAGCGTGCTGATCGATGAAGCCAGCACACCGCTGATCATTTCCGAGACGCTGCCCGATGACCTGGAGCCGGCCATCTATACGCAAGCGATCGAACTGGCGCGCACACTCCAACGCGGGGCGGATTTCGAACTCGGCGCGCATCGCGACATCTGGCTGACGGCAGCCGGCAAGCAACGCGTCCGCGAACTTACCAGCGAACACGGAGGCTTGTGGCGCTCCGCACTATGGCGCGACGAATTCGCGCAGAAAGCGCTATCGGCGGTGAATTGCTTCCAGCGCGACCAACACTACATCCTGGCCGAAGACAAGGTGCAGATCGTCGACGAATCCACCGGCCGAGTGATGCCCGACCGTACCTGGGAGCGCGGCCTGCACCAGATGATCGAATCCAAGGAAGGCTGCCAGATCACCGGCCAGCGCCGCACGCTCGCGCAAATCACCTATCAGCGTTTCTTCGGACGCTACCTGCACTTATGCGGCATGACCGGTACCGCCCAGGAAGTCGCCAAGGAAATCAAACGTAGCTACGATCTGTCGGTTACGCGCATCCCCACCCACCGACCCAGCAAGCGCAAGCCCCTGGCCGACCACTTGTGTCGGCACGACGAACAGCGCTGGATCGACGTCGCCCATCGCGCCGCCGCGATGGCAGCCCAGGGCCGCGCCGTACTGATCGGCACGCGTTCGGTGGAGGCTTCCGAACGATTGAGCGCCGAACTGATACGCAACGAAGTTGCGCATACCGTCCTCAACGCACGCCAGGACCAAACCGAAGCGGAAACGGTGGCGCAGGCCGGCCAAGCCGGCCGCATCATGGTCGCCACCAACATGGCCGGCCGAGGCACTGACATCAAACTCGCCGACGCCGTGCGCGAAGCCGGTGGACTGCATGTCATCCTCACCGAGTTCCACGAATCGGCGCGCGTGGATCGCCAGTTGTTCGGCCGCTGCGCGCGACAAGGCGATCCGGGCACCACCGAAGCCATCGTCAACATCGATGACGAACTGTTCCGCCGTTTCGCACCCGTAGCCCTGCGCTGGCTTTTACGCGCATTGGCCGGCAAGCAACAACGCAACTTGCGCCGGATCGTGGCATGGATCCAAAACCGCGCCGAGCGTCATTACCGCAAGCAGCGGCTCGATACGATGCGGCGTGACGAGCAATGGCGGCGAGCACTGGGATTCGTGGGCAAGACCAGAAAGTAACGATCAGCCCCTGATCCGGTTTATTTGACTTATATCGAGTAAAACAATCGACCCCGAAAACAATCCTGGCTGCATTCCAGCTACTTGCCGCATGCTTGGCACCTCAAACGGCGAACCCCGCCTAAACACGTACCTTGCGGCAAGCTTGCGTTGCTTGGTTGCGGAAAAACGCGCTCGCGCCATTCGATCGGAAACCCTACGCTGCAAGGTAGGGTTTTATTTCGCCCATCCGTCTTAAAAATCGTTGCGGCTTGCCTTTCGTTTTATATGGGCCAATAGCAAGTGACTACGCCATTGAGCAAACCGGGTGAACTGATACTTGCAGCAAGCTTGCAAAAACAACCCCTGCAATACCAATCATAAAACTGCAACGCAATTCTTTGTTGCTGTTCACACAATCGCACGGTAATTTACGCGGGTCATGACAGGGGGTGTCGAGTGGTTCGATGCTCATGGCTGCAATACACACGGAGATAGGCGGTTGTGGAACCCGGTTTTGGGTTGGCCTGTGCACGGCACAGGAAGCCAGGCGGGCTGCGGAGGTCCATTGCCGCAGCCGTTTGGGGGAGCTTGTTCGCGATAGCTCCTGCGTGGTCGAACGCAACAGATTCGTATGACTGCCTGATCGAGCCCGCGCAAACGGTGGAGCTTGGCACACCGGTCGGCGGACTGCTTGAACATGTCATGGTCAAGCGCGGTGACAAGATCACGCGCAATGAAGTGTTGGCGAATCTGGAGTCGCACGTCGAACAGACCGCGGCCGAGCTTGCCCACTACAAATCCCAGTTGAACGGCCCTACCGAGCTTGCGCAAAGCAAGATCGAATTCTCGCAACGCAAATTCGAGCGCCGCCACGACCTGGCGCAAGCGCAACTGATGGCCAAGCAAGACAGCGACGACGCCGAGTCGGAACTGAGGCAGGCACAAGCCGAACTCACCGAAGCCAAGGAAAACCGCGAAGTCGCGCGACTCGATTACCTGCATGAAATGAGTCAGCTCAATCTGCGCACCATCCGCAGCCCGTTCGACGGTGTGGTGGTGGACCAGATGATGTGGCCCGGCGAAATCGTCGAACCAGGCGCCACCAAACACGCTGTACTGAAAGTCGCGCAATTGAATCCGCTGCGCGTCAGGGCAGTGCTGCCCCTACGCGCCTTCGGCACGACTCACCTCGGCATGGCCGCTTCGGTCGTCTCCGAAATTGAGCCTGGCACGCCGTACGCTGCCAAGGTCAGCAGTGTCGATCGCATTGTCGACGCAGCCAGCGGCACCTTCGTGGTCTTCATGGATTTGCCCAATCCAAAACTTGAATTGCCCGCGGGCGTCAAGTGCAAGGTCACGCTGCGCGTGAAATAACCGCGCGCACCACTCAACACGCTTTGCCGTCATGCCGAGCGGCTTTCGCCGGCCTGACGACTAGCCACCAAGCTCACCTTTTCAGCAGCCCTAGCGAGCTGCCACATCAAACAGGGAACCCGTATGGAAAACGGCATCATCGGTAACCAGGCCAACGCCCCCCAGGACAGCACCGAGCGCAGCACACCTGCGATCCGCTTCGAAGCACTCGAACCACGCGTGCTGCTGTCGGGTGACGTCAATCCCGCCGCGATTTCCATCAACGGATCCCTGAGCCAGCCCGGCCAGCAGAATCATTATCAGTTCACCGTGCAGGACGACAAGCGCGTCGTCTTCGACAGCCTGACCAACCGTAGCGATATCAGCTGGTCGCTTACCGGTCCCAATGGCCGGGTGGCCAGCCATACTTTCTCCGACGACAACCAGCCGTTCCTTGATCTGACGGCCGGCACCTACACCATGACGATCAACGCTTCCGGCGACGCCACCGGCGCATATGCCATGCGTATCGTCGACGCCAGCGCCGCCGCCCCGCTTACCCCAGGCAGCAAGATCAGCGACACGCTCGTACAAGGCAATGAAATCAGCGTGTACAGCTTCGATGCCACGGCAGGCCAGAAATTCTATTTCAGCGCCGGCGGCGTGCAGTCCAGCGCCAACTACTCCTATGTCAACTGGCGCCTGATCGATCCTTATGGCCGCCAGGAAGGCTACGTCAACGATCTCAGCTCCAACCAAGGCCCGTTTGCCGTGCAACGCAGCGGCGAATACTTGCTGCTGGTAGAAGGCGCTCAGAGCAATACCGCCCCTGTCAACTACTCGTTCACGCTCAATCCCGTCAACGACACACAGAACGCCTTGACGCTGGACCAAGCCACTACCGGCGCCCTCACCCAACCGGGCCAGACCGCCAATTACAACTTCACGCTCAGCGCCAACACCTCGGTGCTGTTCGATCGCCTGAGTAACGACGGCTTCAACTGGTCGTTGCTCGGACCGAACGGCCAGATCGTGCAAAATCGTCATTCGTATCAGGAGCAGCCGGGCGCGCTCCAGCTGGTTGCCGGCAACTACACCTTGTCGATCAACTACGATGGCAGCAATACCGGCCACTACGCTTTTCGCCTGCTTACGGCGGCTTCGACGCAAGCCCTCAGCACCAACACCGCGGTCTCGGACAGCCTCGACAACCCCTACGGCTCCCACCTCTACAAAGTTTCACTCAGTCAAGGGCAAAAGCTGTACCTCAACGGCCAATCACCGGCCGGTGGGAGCGTCAACTGGCGCCTGCTCGACCCCTATGGAGTGCAGATAAGCAACGGCACGTTGGGGAATAACGGCGATCCATTCACCGCCACCGTTGCCGGCGATTACTGGCTGGTCATGCAAGGCAGCCCTGGCAACGCGGCTACGGCTTCGGTGAGCTATGGCTTTCAGCTAGATAGCGTGCCGGATCTGGCCGCCGCATTGACACTGGGCACCAGCACCTCCGGCAGCATCGCCCTGCCCGGCCAGTCTACGATCTACAGCTTCCATCTCGCCGCAGCCACGCAACTGGCCTTCGACACACAGAGCACGCGCAACGACATCGTGTGGTCGCTCACCGGTCCCAACGGGCAACTGGTGCAGCAGCGCTCGCTGGGCCGAAGTGACGGTAGCAACGCATACAGCGTGGTCACGGCACCGGCTGGCGATTACACACTCACCGTGCAGGGCTCCAGCAATGCCACGGGCGCCTACGCCTTCAGCTTGGACGATCTCGCCAGTGCTGCAGCGCTGACGCGGGGCACGCCCGTGAGCGGCACCCTCAACCCGGGCAATGCCACCGCGGCCTACCGCTTCACCGCGCAGGCCGGTGACAATGTAAAGCTGCACAGCATCAGCGTCACCGGGGGCAGCGCCACGTGGCGCCTCGTCGACGCCTACGGTCGCGACGTTGCCGGCGCCAACAATCTGGCCAGCGACAGCAACGCCATCAGTCTCGCCCTGGGCGGCAGCTACACCTTGCTGATCGAAGGCGCGACGGGCAATACCGCAGCGCTCAACTATCAAGTGGAATTGGATACCACCGGCAATGTCGCACCGGCGCCGCTGCCGGCAGGCGATACGCTGACGCTGGGCAGCCCCACTGCAGGCAGCCTTGCGGCATGGAATACCACCAAGACCTATCGCTTCACGCTGGCCAATGCCACGCAGTTGCTGTTCGATACCACCTCGCCTTCCAATAGCAACGCAGTGTGGACGCTCGTCGGACCACGCGGCATCGAATTCAATCAGAGCAGCGTTTGGAACACCGCTTCCATCCTAAACCTGCCTGCCGGCGACTACGCGCTGACCTTACAGGGCTCCCAGTATTCCTGGAACTATTCCGACAACGGCGCCTATGCCTTCCAGGTCGTGGACACCTCCACCCTGCCGATGGTGCAATTGGGCCAGGCGACCACGCTGAGCCGTTCGCCAGCCAGCGCCACCGCAGGTTGCCGCATCCAGGCCAGTGCCGGCACCAAGCTGGTGCTCAACGGCAGCTTCAACTACTACAACACCTGGGAGCTGGTCGACGCCTACGGCCATATCCTGCCGTCGCAACAAGGCGACACGCCAGGCAACATCTACAGCATTCCCGCTACTGGCATCTACACATTGTTGGACGTCGGCTATAAATATGACGGCACGTCAGCGCGTACCGACAGCTTTACGCTTAGCCAGCAAGACGTCAGCACTCAGCCGCTCAGCTTCAACGATACCCTCAGCGGCACCCTTGCCGGGCGCCAAAGCCTGGCCCAATACACCTTCACCCTGGCTCAGCCGCAGACGCTCACCCTGGATGCATTGCTCAATGCCAATGGCCAGCGCCCAGGCAACCTGCAATGGCTCATACGCTCCAGCAGTGGCGCCACTTACGGTTGGAACAGCTTCAACGCCAGCGTTTCGCAATTCCTGCCGGCCGGCCAGTACACCCTGGTGCTGGGCAACACCACCGACACCTCCAGCAACTTTTCGTTCCGGCTGCGCAATCGTGATTCGGCGCAGGCGCTGACGCTCGATACACCGGTACAGGCTACAGTGGCCGGCGACCAGGTGAGCATGTACCGTTTCACCGCCAATGCCGGCGATCACTACTACTACCATGGCAGCCAGGGTGGTTATGGCGTGACCTGGGCGCTGATGCGTGCTGACGGCTATACCGTCAGCAGCGGCTATAGCTCCAACGACACGCAGGATATCCCGATCACCACCAGCGGCGAATACATGCTGGTGTTTTCGCATACCTACTATTCGACGGCCGCCGCTACGGTCGGGTTTACCTTTGGCCATCGCATCACCACGACGTCCGCTCTGACGCTGGGAGCGAACACCACCGGCAGCATCACGCAAGCCGGCCAAAGCATGCAGTACAGCTTTACGCTCAATGCGCCGACCACGGTGCTGATGAATCCCTCCACCCTGGATGGTTATAACCTGCAATGGAGCCTCACCGGCCCCCGCGGCACGGAGAACTCACTACAGAGTTTCAGCAACGGCCCGCAACTGATGTCGCTGCCCACCGGCACCTATGTATTGACGATAGGCTATGGCGATCTATCCACCGGCAATTTCGATTTCAGCCTGGCCGACACCGCAACCATGCCGGCGATTGCGATCGATCAATCGACGCATGCCGCCTTTACCGGCAATGGCCAGGCACAGAGTTTCGTGCTCAATGTCCCCGCTGACGGCAGCTACAGCATGGACGTTCCGCCCTACGCCGGCAGCAACGCCTTGTGGCGTATCCGCAATTCGCAAGGACAGAACGTCACCAACAGCTGGATTTCCAATGGCAGCAGCGCTCCCTTCCAGCTGAGCGCCGGGCAATATCTGCTGACCTGGGAAGCCCCCAGCACACCCAGCATGTCGGTCGATTTCGCGCTACGGCACATCGTCACCGTCGCCCAGCCGCTGACCCTGGGCACGCCCGTAAGCGGAGCCATCGCCAATATTGGCCAGCGCCAGGAATACGACTTCACGCTCAGCGCGCCTACTCGCGTGCTGTTCGACAGTTTGAGCGCGCGCAGCGATATTACCTGGGAACTGCTCGGCCCAGATGGCACCCTCATTCAACCGACCACGCTGGGCGGCACACAAGGCAGCAGCGCTGCCGATCCCATTGCACTGAACGCCATCGGCAACTATCAGCTGCTGATCGTCCCGGTGGGCCATGCCACCGGTAACTTCGGCTTCAACCTGCTCGACCTGGCCGCCGCGCCCGCCTTCGTCACCGGCACCGCGCAATCGATCAAGCTGGTCCCCGGCAATAGCAGCACGGCCTACACCATCAGCGCGCACGCCGGTGATTACCTGAGCTTGCAGCTCGACAGCCTGACGGGAGGCAACGCCAGCGTTACGCTGGTCGATGCCAACGGCAACAAGATCCTCGCCACCACCGGGCTCACCGGTACAAGCAGCTTCACGCTGGCGTTGCCACACGATGGCCTCTATCGACTGATTGTGGCCGGCGACGTCGCCAACACCACCGAAACCGACATCACTTACGATGCCAAGCTGACCACGCCACAACAGGCCACTCTTGCGCTGGGATCGGACATCCAGGGCAGCACGAGCACGGTCGGCGTACCCGACTCGTACCGCATCACGCTCAACACGCCTACCAAGCTCTTCATCGACGGTCTCTCCGGTCCCAATCAGCAGTGGACGCTCCGCTCCAGCAATGGCAACGTGGTCGCCACCGGCCAGCTTGGAGCGATTTCGCCACTAGTGCTCACGCCGGACGTGTATACGCTGCAAGTTCAGGCCAATAGCAGCGGTGCACTGGGTGCCTACGGCTTGCGCGTGGTCGACCTCTCCAGCGCCACCGCCCTGCCACTTGGCCAGTCCACGCAAGGCAGCATCGTCGACGGCCATGCGTTGGTCTACAGCGTTACCGCAACCACCGATCAGGCTGCGCTATCCCTGCAGGTCGATGCGGCGGCCAATGCCGGCGCGCGGATCAGCGTTTACGACGGCGCCTGCAATCTTTTGGCATCTGGCACGAATGCGCTGGCGCTCACCAGCATTGCCAATGGCGTTGCCAGCGGTATCACTCGCTACGTCGTGATCGACGGTGGTAGTGCCGCCACCTATACGCTAACCGCCACGCAAGGCGCTGCATCGGGCTCCACCACTAGTTCCAGCGCTTTGAACCTGGGTGCCTCGATCAATGGCAACCTGGCATCGATCGGCGACAGCAAAACCTATCGCCTCACCATCGGCTACGGCCAGCAACTGCCGTTCGCCCAACTGCTGCACGACCTCGGCTCCAACGGCATCCATTGGCAGCTCACGGCGGTCGGCGCGACGACCGCCGCGCCCTGGCAGGACCAGAATCCGGCCTATTACCAAAGCCTTCTGCCCACCGCAGGCGATTACAACCTCACCATTGCCGCCACCGCCAACAACGCAAGCTATGCGCTGCAAACGATCGACAGCGTGCAGGCACCCATGCTTGGCAATGCACCTGCCAACGGCACGCTGGCGGTCGGGCAGCAGGCCATTGTGTATCGCTACAGCCAGGACAATCCGGCTGCATTGAGCATCAATCTGAGCGGCGCCAACAACTGGTCTGTGTACGACACGCAAGGCAACCTGCTTGCGAGTGGAACAGCCGGCACTGCCATCGATACGCCACTACTCAACGTCGGCAACTATGTACTGCTGATCAGCCGCACCTCCACCGCAGCTAGCGTCGCCTACACGCTCAACGTTCAGCCGCAACCACTGCCTGTCGCCAGTGAAACCGCTCCCACCACCGGCACATTGAGCGGCAGCGTGCCGTTGAATGTCTATCGCCTGGACCTGACGTCCTCCACGTTGCTTCAATTGCATAACGCCGGCTCCAACCAAGGATTGCGTTGGAGCCTTGCGCCGGTTGGCCGCGCACCCAACTGGAGTGCGCTCGGCATCGACACGCAGCCCCAGATGTATAACCCGGGCGAATACCAACTGTGGATCAGCGGCAACGGCAATACCGTCAACTACGCTTTGCAGTTGTTGAACTTGAGCGCCGCGCCGCAGCTGTCGGGAGCCACAATCGGTAGCCTGGCAGGTGGGCAGAGCGCCGCCGCCTACAGCATCAATCTCTCACACGATTCGGCCATCCATCTCAGCTTCGGGGCAGGTACGCCGCCCGCCTTGCGCTGGACCTTGTTGAATAGCTGGGGCGCTACGCTCGCATCCGGCCAAACGGGCGCAAACGTCGATGTGGCCGCGCAGCGCGCTGGCCAATACATCCTGCTAATCGAAGGCCAGCCCGCGGCCGGCAGCACCCCTAGCGACGTGGCCTACACGGTTACCGCCACGCCCTTTACCGCCCCAGCAATCAGCCTGGGCCAGACGATCACTGGCGTCCTGGACAGCAACAACCCGCAAACCAGCTTCCACCTCAGTTTGCCTGCCGGCGGCCAGGTGCTGCTCTATGACACCGGCAGCGACAGTGGCATCAACGCCTACATGCTGCAGAACGTTCAAATGGCTACGCCGTTCGGCAATGGCGGCCTTTATAGGCTTGCCGCTGGCGAAAACGATGTTGTCATCAGCGGTAGTGCCAGTAGCCTGAATTATCAGTTCGCGGTGCTGGATTTCGCGAATGCACCCGTTTTGACGTCCAGCACGGCGACGCAGACGCAATTGGACGCCGGCGCAAACGCCGCGATTTACAGCCTCAGTAGCGACGGCGTATCGCCGCTGCAATTCGGCGCGACAGCCGGCACCGGGACCGGTATCGGCTGGAAGCTGTACAACAGTAACGGCAACGTCGTCACCAGCAACAGCCAAGGCGGCTACGCCACGCAGGTTTTGGCAAGCGGAGATTATCGCCTGGTGGTATACCGTTCTGCCGCAGGCAGTACCGCCCTGCCGTATTCGGTACTGGCCAGTACCGTGGCCATGCCCACCACCGCAATTGTGTTGGGTGCCAAGCAAGCGCTGACGCTGGATTCATCCACGGCGTACCGCGCGAACTACAGTTTTACGCTCACGACGCCCAAACGCCTGTGGCTGGCCGCGCCGGACGCGAATACACCCTACATCGGGTACAGCCTGGTCGATGCGCTGGGCAATGTGGTCGATAGAGGCAGCTTGGGCAATGGCCCGCTCAAGCTGGCGGCAGGTAGCTATACGCTGCGCTTCGATGGCAGCAACAACAACACTGCTATCAGTACCGACTTCCGCCTGCTGGACGTAGATGCGGGTGCATCCCTGGTCACCGGCACACCAGCCTCTCTGTCGATCGCCTCCCCCGGCGACGTGCAGGTACTGCATATCGCCGCCAATCCCGGCGACGTACTCAATCTCACCGCCTCGGCCAGCAATAGCGGCACCGATGCCCTTAATGCCTACTGGATGGTGCTCGATCCGGACGGCAGCGAGGTTCTGTCCAATTATGCCGGGCGGACAGCGAGCAACAGTTCGCTGCAGATCAAGGAGGCGGGCAACTATACGTTGATCGTCGCCAACGTCAACGAGGCGCTGACCGCCACCTTCAGTACTACGCTGCAAAGCCACACCAACATTCTGCCAGTCAGCACTACGCCGCTGACACTCGGCCAGGATACGAAGCTGACGCTCAACCCATCCATGGCGCAGCGCTACAGCTTCCATCTCGACACCACGTCCTTGCTCGACATCACGGGCAGCTCCACCGTGGGCAGTGCGAACTGGGTGCTACGCGATGCCAACGGCATCGTCCAGAGCGGCTGGCTTAACCCCAGCCGGCCGTACATCAGCTACACGCCTCTGGCAGCCGGCGACTACAGCCTTGAGCTGACTTATAACAACGACACCACCCCCACCAACATCGACTTGACGGTCGCCACCCAGGCACAGGCAACGGTCGCCGGATCGGGGCCGGTGGTTGTACCTACCAATACACCAGGCATCTATGCATTCAACGTTAGCGCCGGCCAGGATTACTACTTCACCCATTCATATGGCCTGAGCTACACCGTGTACCGCCAGGACATGTCCACGGCCTTTTCGGGCTTTAGCGGCGACATGCAGCAGTTGCATGCCGACGCGAACGGCACCTGGTACGTGGTCATAGGCGGCGGTGGTGGTGGCGGCGGAAATTTCGCAGTCACCCACACCGTTGTCCGCAATTCGTCACTGTATATCTCGACGGCAAGCACGCTCACCTTAGGTCAAGTCGCCAACGGCTCGATTGCCTCAGGAGGTACGGACGTCTACAAGCTGTCGGTGACGGCCAATTCGCTCGTCGGCATCGGTCTGCCGTCGGGCCTCATGTATACCTTGCAAGGCCCGGGTATCAATGGGCAGCGCCTTTTCAATGGTAATGACCCCATTCAATTGGCCGCCGGCAGCTACACCCTTACCGTGGTGAACGGCAGCCCCAATGCCGTTACCTACAATTTGCTGTTCCAAACCCTCGACAGCAGCGCGCCTCTAATCACGCCGGACGCCAGCGGCAGCGTAACCTTCAACGCCGCCGGACTGGCGGTCTATCGCATTGCGGGCAAAGCCAATCAGCAGCTTTACTACGCACCCCAGGATGGCGAGGACGGCCAGGCACATTGGACGCTGTACGATGCCAATGGCAACTACGTATGGGGCGACGCCTCCAACGCCACCGATGCGCTTGCACCGTTGCCTGCCGACGGCACCTACTATGTGGTGTGGAATCTTGATCCAGGCACCACCAACCTCAGCGGCGGCAACGTCAGCTATGCCTATCAGTTCAACAGCACGCCACCGAAGAGCGTTACGCCGATCAGCCTTGGCAGCACGCAATCCATTACGGCGACCGGGCTTGCAACCACGCAACTGTATAGCTTCACGCTAAGCGCGCCGACCCGCGTAGTGCTGGGCAGCTTGAGTGCTGACACGTCGTTCAGCTGGCTTCTCAGTGGACAGTCCGGCGGCCATTGGAATGCCAACAGCAGCGTGCCAGCCGTATTTCAATTGCCAGCGGGCACGTACCAGTTGGCTGTGCGCCCCGATGCCAACAACACCAACGGCCATTTGTCGTTCGAGCTTGGTGATGCCGCCAGCGCCACGACAATCAGCATCGACAACCCCGTGAGCGACAATGTCGCGCCAGGCAGCATGCGTCTTTACAGCCTCGAAGGCGTAGCCGGCAGCACGCTGCATTATTCACCCACGAGCTTGGGTGGCCTCACCGGCAGCTGGAGCTTGATCGACCTCAACGGCAGCATCTTGGCCAGCGGCGATATCGGCTCGGCGCAGGACATCACCCTGCAGACCAGCGAACGATATCTCTTGGCCTGGCATGTCAATAGCGCTGCCACTACCACGCCGGTAGCCGTGCAATTTGCGCTCGACACCGCCACTACGGCACTGGGAGCGCCGGTTAGGCTGACGCCCGGCAGCAGCTTCGCCTTCCATCTCTCTACCGCAACGCATGTGCTGATAGATATTGGGCAGCTGCTGTACAACAACATGCCCTGGACGATCACCAGCCACGGACAGCAAATCACCAGCGGCTTTGCTACCTCGCAGCAGGGCTTCGTGGTGGCATTGCCGGCTGGCGACTATCAATTCAATGCGCAAGGCAGCAACTACTACAACGCCAACTTGCGCCTGCTTGACCTGGGCAATGCCACCGCCTTGGCACCCAACGTACCGGTCAGCGGCAGCGACACGCTTGGCAACGCCGACATCTATCGCTTGACTGCAAATGCCGGCGACACCGTCACGCTTGCCAGCAGCGATACCGGCTTCAACTGGTCGCTCTACGACGAATTCGGCCAACTGGTAAAACAGGTACAAAACGCGGGCGCCATCACCAATCTGCCGCGCAGCGGCGTCTATTACCTGGTGCGCGACACGCAAGGCGACGGCAGCAGCACCACCCAGGCCTATAACTTCTCCGTCACCGTCAACAACCAGTTGCCAGCGCTGCCCCTTGGGCAGCCCTTTACAGCGACGTTGCAAAACGGCAGCACCGGTTACAGCGTAACCGTGCAACAGGCATCGATGCTATGGGTAAGCACCGGCGACTACTACGCCGACGTGCGCGTGAATGTCTACGACGCGCAAGGCGCCTTGATCTACTCAGGCACGCCCAAGGCCGATGACGACAACAATGCCGCTAATAATCAGGCGATTGTGTTGCCCGGCGCAGGTACATACACCCTCAAGATCAGCGACGTTAGCGGCAACACTTCTACGCGCAACGTCGGCCTGACTGTCAGTGATATCACCAGCGCGCCACTGCTGTCGTCGGAAACGCTGATGACCGGGGCGGTGAGCAATCCTGCGGTGGTCGCCTATCGGTTGAACTTGACGCAAGCGGGAAACTTCGTCTTCAGCATGTCGGGCAGCAACTATTACGCCAGGCTGCGCTTGGTGTCGGCTTCCGGCAAGACGCTGGCGTATAAATCGATCTACGATAACTCCGGTTATCTGCCCTTGGATGCGGGCAGCTATTACGTGCTGCTGGAAAGTGCCTACGGTAACAGTAGCTATAACTTCTACGTCGATACCACCGCGACAGCTGTGCCGCTTAACACTGTGATCAGCGGCACCCTGCCGACGCACCAGATTGCAACGCACTATACCCTGCACTTGGACAAGCCCAGCCTACTGGCTTTCCATGATTTGGGGACGACAGATAACGGCAACTACTGGTCGCTGGTCGATGCAAACGGAAAGGTCTATATCTCCGACACAATGAACGACTATCAGGACTACGCCAGCCTATTACCGGCCGGCGACTACGTGCTGACGATCGTCAATAACAGTCTCGATGCACAACCCTATAGCTTCAGCGTGCTCGATCAAAGCACCGCCACGCCGGTGACGGTGAACGCACCTGTCACTGTCAACGCTACCGATCCACGCGGCCTGCAGCTTTACAGCATCAATGTGCAGCCGGGAGCGCACTATTTCCTTGACGTGCTGACAGGCAACACCGGCAGCAACAGTGTCGGCCGGGCACCCGTCTGGACGCTGTTCGACCCGGAAGGCCGTGTCGTCATGAACGAAAGCTCCATGGGTTACGAGGCATACCAAGGGTCCCCAACGACATACCGTGCTTATGGCTACCCGGTCGACCTGGGCACGCTACTAGCCGGCGGCAGCTACACCCTGGTCGTCGCCAACCCTTATCCCGGCACGAACACGATCCCCAATCTCGCCTTCAATGTGGTCAAGGTGCAGGACCCGCCCACGGTGGTCCTGAACTCACTGGTCGCCAGCCCGTCTCCTGCACTGGCCGTCACCTCACTCAACATTTCCCCAAGCAGTGGCCTGCAAACCGGCCAGACCATCACCGTGCAATGGGTGGACACCAACCAGGGCACGCTGCCGACCAGCGGCAACTGGAACGACCGTATCATCGTGCGCAACACCGCCACCGGCGCCATCGTCGCCGATGTCACCGTGCCGTATGACGCGAGTGCCACCGGCAATGGCGTGCTGAACGTCAACGATGCGCGTAACCGCCAGCAGCAGATTCGCCTGCCCGATGGCAGTCCTTCCGCCGGCACCCTCAGCGTGACGGTGATCGCCGATTCGGACAGCGTCTTCAAGGAAACCGGCAGCACCGCGGCCAGCACCCAGATCAGCGTTGCGCTTGCGCCCTACGCCGATTTGCAGGTGCAGAACTTCACGCTGCAACCGGCAAGCAATTTCCAGCCGGGGCAAACCGTCACGGCCTCCTGGACCACGATCAACAAGGGCACGGCCGACGTCGCGCAGCCGTGGAGCGAACTGCTGCAGGTCACCAACCTCAGCACTGGCAACGTGGTAGCCACCATAACGCTGCGTGATACGCAAGGCACGCTGGCCATTGGTGGCAGCCGGTCGCGCACCAGCAGCTTCACCTGGCCCAATGGCATCGATGCCTCGGGCAACTTCGCGATCAAGCTGATTGCCGACAGCCTCAACGAAATCCCGGAAGCCAATCCGGTCAAGACCGACAACACCGCCGAGATCGACCAGGCGGTCGGCCCCGCTCTGCAGGTGAAAAACCTGCAAGTGACCAGCACCACGATCCGTGCCGGCGGCATGGTCACGATCACCTGGGAAGACTGGAACATGGGCGGTAGCGCTACCGGCGCTGCTTTCGACGACCGCATCCAGGTGACGCGTGCCGACTCCGGCCTGGTGCTGCTCAATACCAGCCTGGTGTACGACCCCACCGCGATCACTAATGGCCAAGCCAACGGCTCGATCGCTGCAGGCGACCATCGCCTGCGCAGCTTTACCTTCCGCTTGCCCGATGGCCTCGCCGGCGCCGGCAACCTCGGCATTACTGTTACCGCTGACAGCAATGCCGCCGGAGTACAGCAGTTGTTCGAGACCAGCGTGCAGAATGGTACGGCCAGCACCAATGTGCAGTCGGCCACCACGCCGTACGCGGATCTGAAGATCAGCAACGTCAGCGTGCCTGCCACGGGCATCGGCGGCCAGCCGGTGACGATCAGCTGGACGGTGACCAACAGCGGCCAGGCTGTCACCAGCGCTGCCTGGAACGACGTGATCATGCTCGGCACCGGTGCCACGCCGAGCCCCAACGACATGGCGATCGGCACCGTACGCCATAACGGTGCGCTCGCGGTCGGCCAGGCTTATACGCAGACTGCCGCGTTGAACCTGCCGCTGCTCAACGACGGCAACTACCATATCTACGTCGTCAGCGACGCGGGCCAAGAAGTGCTGGAACCGGATACCCGCGCCGACAGCACCAGTGCGTCCAGCCTGATTGCGGTCGCGGCGGCGTATTCGGATCTCAGCCTTACGGCTGTCAACGTGCCCGCCAACGTACAGAGCGGCGACAGCATCAACGTAAGCTGGACGGTGACCAACACCGGCAATGCTCCCACCAGCTCGCCGCTATGGAACGACCGCATCGTGCTGGCCAAGAGCAGCACGCCCTCGGCCAGCGACATCGTGCTGGCTGGCGCCATCACGCATACCGGCGTACTCGCCAATGGCAGCAGCTACACCGGCAATGCCACGCTGAGTCTGCCGCGCGACCTCACCGGCGATTACTACATCCTGGTCTACAGCAACAGCGATGGCTCGGTGGTTGAAAACGGCCATACCGCCGACAACCTGCTCGCCAGCAGCCTGATGCATATCGCGCTAGCGCCGGTGCCGAACCTTACCGTCACCAGTGTCTCAGGCCCGGCCGCGGTGCGGCCGGGCGACCCGATCACCGTGAGCTATATCGCCAACAACACTGGCAATGCTGCCACCACCGGTGCCTGGCGCGACCGCATCTACCTGGATGCGGGCAATGGCCAGCTGATCGAAGTCGCCAACCAACTTTACACCGACGGCATCGCCGCGAACGCCAGCGTCAACCGCAGTGTGACCTTCACGCTGCCGCCTGGTTTTGCCGAAGGCACGTACACCTACGTGGTACGCGCCAATGCCGATAGCACCATCTACGAGCGCGGCGGTACCGATCACAATATCGGCCGCGGCAATACTGTCGCGGTGGCCAAGCCTTACCTGGCCGTCAGCAGCGTTACCGGCCCGGCCACGCTGCAATCGGGCAGCAACCTGCACGTGCAGTGGACGGTCACCAACAATGGCGCCAACGCCACCGGCAACTGGGTCGATAGCGTGTATCTGGTGCATAACGGCCAGACCACCAAGCTGGCCGACGTGACCCAGAACGGCCCGCTGGCTTCCGGGTCCAGCTATACCGGTTCGTACGACTACCAACTGCCGCTCAATGCCAGCGGCGAATATGACGTGCTGGTGGTCGCCGACGCCAACCACGTCCTCAACGAACACGCCTACGACAAAAACAGCGCGCAAGCGGTCACGCAAGTGCAGTTGGCACCTTATGCGGATCTTGCCGTCAGCGCCGTCACCGCACCGACGCAGCTGATCGCCGATCCGGCGACGATGGACGTGAGCTGGACGGTAACCAACACCGGCACTGGAGCCGGCAACAGCACGCATTGGGTCGATCGCGTGATACTGACCACGCATGACGCGCCCGGCAACAGTGATGACCTCGTGCTGGGCGAAGTCGCACACGACGGTGCCCTGGCGCAAAACGCCAGCTACACCGGCCAGCTGCATGTGATGCTGCCACCAGGCATGAGTGGCCGCTACAAGCTGTTCGTGATCAGCGATGCCTACAGCCAGGTGTTCCAGAACGGCCTTACCGCCGTCAACACCGCGCAGGCGTCGCACACCGTCGACGTGATGCCCAAGCCCTACGCCGATCTGCAAGTGCAGTCGTTGACCACCCAAGGCAGCGCCAGCAGCGGCCAGCCGCTGACGGTGAACTGGTCGGTGATCAACAACGGCATCGGCATTACCGACAGCACGCAGTGGTCCGACCAGGTGTGGCTGAGCAGCGATCCTGCCGGCAACAACATGATCGCGATGCTCGGCAACGCGGATCATCTCGGCCAGTTGTCCGCGGGCAGCACGTATGCGCGCAGCATCACCGTGATGGTGCCCAACGGCCTGCAAGGCACTTACTACGTCAACGTGCGCGCCGCCAATTCCGGCCTGCCGTATGAATTCATTTACGGCCAGGACAACGTCGCTCACGTGGCGGTGCCGGTCACGCTCTCGCCCTCGCCCGACCTGGCGGTGCAATCGATCACCATCCCGGCACAAGCCACCGAAGGCTCGCTGATCGACGTAAGCTGGACGGTGAAGAACCAAGGGCAGGCGCCCGCCACCGGTCCCTGGAACGACGACCTGAAACTGGTGCCGGTGGATGGCAACAGCCCGGCCATCGACCTGGGCAGCTTCAGCTACGACCAGACCTTGGCGCCAGGCATCAGCTACCAGCACGACAAGCAGGTGCGCCTGCCTACGCATATCCAGGGTGCCTATCGCATCCAGGTCATCGCCAACTCCGATGGCGCGGTCTATGAAGACCCGTCCGTGCGCAACGACGAGACGCTGCTCAGCAGCGCCAGCATGACGGTCGCGCTGCAGCCGCGCCCGGATCTCATCGTCAGCAGCGTCACCCTGCCCGATCACGTCAAGGCCGGCACCAGCGTCGGCATCCAGTACACCATCCAGAACACCGGCAGCGTGCCTGCCACCGGCCATTGGCAGGACAAGGTGTACCTGTCGCAAACCGGCCTGCTCGACGCCACCGCGCAACTGGTCGGCACGTTCGACAACACCAGCGCGCTGGGCAGCACCGAGAGCTACAGCAACACCACCGCCAGCATCAACGTGCCGATCACCTTGCAGGGCGACTACTACCTGATCGTGGTGGCGAACGGCAACTACAGCCTCGACACCTTCCCCAACCAGGCCAACAACACCAAGGCGGTGCACTTCTATGTCGACGAAGTGCCGTTCGCGGACCTGGTCACCAGCAATGTGGTGGCCCCCGACCAGGCAGTGCACGGCGCCAGCATCAACGTCAGCTACAAGGTGACCAACCTGGGCAGCGCGCCCACCAGTGGGCTCACGGCAGACGTTAACAGCTGGACCGATACCGTGTGGCTGGCCAAGGACCCAACCCGCCCCGGCGCCAACAAGGGCGACGTACTGCTGGGTTCCACCGTGCACACTGGCAACCTCAACGTCGGCGACAGCTACCTGGGCAACATGCAGGTGACCATTCCCGACAACACGCTCAGCGGCCGGTACTACATCACCGCCTGGACCAACAGCTACGGCACCATCCTGCAGAGGGAGCTGGCCTCCAATACCAACTTGGACGACGCCCCCACGATCAACAACGACAACTACAAGGGCCGCGCAATCAGCGTACTGGGCATCACGCCGCCCGACCTGGAAGTGACCCAAGTCGTCGCCCCGGCCACGGCCGATGCCGGCGGCAACCTGAGCTTCAGCTACACCGTGCAGAACCAGGGCGATGCCTTCACCGGCAACTGGGTCGACACCGTCTACGTGGCCGACAACCCGGATATCACCCAGGCCAAGCACATCTGGAAACTGGGCGACTACAACCAGAGCAGCACGCTCAACAACGGCCAGAGCTACACCGTCAACCAGACGTTGCAGCTGGCGCCGGATATCACCGGCCGCTACGTGATCGTGCAAACCGACAGCAACTACTGGACGCACGCGCCCGAAGCGTGGCGCACGCGCGAAAAGGCCGTGGCCAGCACTGTCACCCCGCATCCGGCCAGCCTGCAAGTCACCGCCGTGCAATGCCAGCCGCAGAACTACTCCGGCGAAACCACGCCGATCAGCTGGACGGTGACCAACAAGGGCGAAGCGGTATGGCCAGCCGGTGCTGGCTGGGTCGATTCGGTCTACATCAGCACCGACCCCACCTTTATCCCCAGCCGCGCCACCGCCCTGGGCGCATTCACGCACTACAACACCAATGGCCTTGCCGCCGGCGCCAGCTATACCGCCACCGCCAACGTGCAACTTCCGCCAGGTACCAGCGGCACGTATTACGTCTATGTAATCGCCGATAGCGATTACGACAGCTACAACGGCGATCTCAATAGTCCGATACCGAAGGCGAATCCGCACAACGACGATCTCGACGGCGGCGATAACACCCAGGAGTTGGCCTACTACAACCGCCACGCCTATGAAGGCGGCAACCTCACCGGCCGTATTGGCGGCGGTTCGTTGAACATCACCTACCGCGAACCCGACCTGCAGATCCAGAACGTCAGCATTTCCAACAGCACACCGAACTCGGGCGACCTGGTGACGCTCACCTGGACCGTCAAGAACACCGGCACGCGCGCTACCCGCACCACCAACTGGAACGACGGCGTGTACCTGTCGCCGGATGGCTCGCTGGAAGCGGGTGACTACCCGCTGATCGAAGGTTCGCTGTACAACAACCCAGGCCGCGTGCAAGGCGTCTCGATCACCGATGCCAATGGCAATCCGGCTTATCTGCAGCCGGGTCAGACCTACACCGAAACCGCCTCCTTCCATATTCCGCAGTCGATCGGCGGCAAGTTCTACGTGGTCGTCAAGACCGACACCACCACGGTGAAGGACTGGCTAGGCGGCTCACCCAGCCTGATTCGCCAAGGGCTAGACGTCGTCACCGGCAGCGGCCCCGGTGCCGTGCCGGTGTATGAAGGCACCGGCGTCAACCGCATTACGTCGATCCCGATCACCGTCACACAGGTGACACCACCCTATCTGCAAGTCACCACGGTCACGGCACCGCAAGCAGTCACTGCCGGCCAGAGCTTCACCGTCAATTACCACGTCGACAACAACGGCGGCGCCACACCTGGCGACCAAAGCCAGTGGTACGACATGGTGTACCTGTCGCGCGACCGCACACTGGATCTGCAGCACGATCGTTACCTTAGCTACTCGACCCACACCGGCGGCCTCGCCGCGGGTGCCGGCTACGACGGCCAGTTCACGGTTACCGCGCCGAAGGATCTGGATGGCCCGTACTACGTATTCGTCGTCACCGATCCGGCCAATGTGTTCGGCAGCGGACCAGACGGCCACGTGCTGGAATTCCGCGTCGACAAGAACAACGAAACCGCCGCCGCGCAGCCGATGCTGATCAATGCGCCGCCGCCGGCCGACCTGGTGGTAGGCAACGTCAGCGTGCCAGCAACAGCGAACGTAGGCGACCCAGTCACCGTCACCTACAACGTCACCAACAACTCCACCAACCCAGCCACCGGCAGCTGGACCGATGCGGTGTACCTGTCGCAGGACAATACCTGGAGCGTGGACGACATCCTGCTCGGCAAGGTGGTGCACAACGGTGATGTGGCGGCCAATACCGGTTACACCGGTACGCTCACCGCGCAATTGCCGCCGCTGAAGGACGGCAGCTGGCGCGTCATCGTGCGCCCGGACATCTACGAAGAAACCGGTACGCCGAAGACGCTGACCGCTTCCGCCGCGACCATCCAGACGCAGGTGCCATCGCTGGCCGTGTCCAGCCCCTTGCAGACCACGCTCTCCAATGGCGACGTGAAGCTGTACAAGGTGAGCGTTGCTGCGGGTCAGACGTTGCGCGTCATGCTCAACGCGTTGGAAGCCAGCGGCGACAACGAGCTGTACATCCGCTACGGCGACGTGCCCACTACCTTCGCCTATGACGCGGCCTACAGCAACGCGTCCTCGGGCAACCAGCAAGTGGTGATACCCAGCACGCAGGCCGGCGATTACTACATCCTGGTGCGCTCGCGCACTGGCAGCAACGTGCCGACCACCTTGCGTGCCGATCTGCTGCCGTTGTCGATCACGCAAGTCACGCCCGACACCGGCGGCGTCAGCGATGACGCGCATCGCTGGGTAACCTTGGACATCTACGGCGCCAGCTTCCAGCCCGGTGCGATCGTCAAGCTGTCGCGCCCTGGTGTGTTCGAAGCCGAACCTTCGCGCTGGCAGGTGCTCGACGCCACGCATATCCGCGCCATTTTCGACACGCGCAACTTCCCGCTCGGCCTGTACGACGTCACCGTCACCAATCCGGACGGCCAAAGCGTCACCGAAGCGGATCGCTACCTGGTGCAACGTGGCATCGAAGACGATGCCACCATCGGCATCGGTGGGCCGCGCACGCTCGATCCGGGCGAGGCCGGCACCTATAGCGTCTCGCTGCAAAGCCTCACCAATGTCGATACGCCTTACGTGCGCTTCGACATCGGCGCGGCTGAAATGGGCTATAACAAGGACCTGCTCGGCGAGCTCAATCTGCCGTACGCGGTGTTCGCCTCCAATGTGGGCGGTTCGCCATTCGGCAATACCGACAACGCACCGGCCAATACGCAGAGCTACGGCCAGACGCCCAGCACGCAGGCGCGTACGGATATTCCGTGGGCCTCGCTGGATGGCACCGAAAACACTTCAGGCTACAACCTCGCCCCCGGCTACGCCTTCGACGTGGCCGACCAGGGCACCGTGGGCATGACGTTCAAGCTGCAAACCTATCCTGGCCTGACCGCCTGGCTGAACCACGACTTCAACGGCTTGCGCGATGCGCTGTACGCCACCCATCCGGACTGGAAGGCGGAAGGTCTGCTCGACAACGGCGTCAGCGATCTGGACAAGGTCTCGCCAGGCCTTGCCGAACGTTTCAACGATCCAAAGGATCGCCAGCTCACGCCCAAGGAGCTACTGGCCGAATCGTTCCAGACCAACATTGTCGGCGCCGCCACCGCGCTGACGCGCGACGAATTCATCGCCGAACAGACCACCTACGCGCTGAAACTGCGCAGCGCGATCCTGGCCGACAAGACCGCGCCCAGTGCCTTGAGCGTGCTTGCTGCGGATGCTTCGCAATGGGTGAACGGTTACCTGGCCGCCTTGGAGCAGGCCGGCATGCTGCAACCGGCCGACCAGGCGCCGCCGATCAGCACCAACCCGCAAGTAGTCAGCCTCAATGCCACGCTCGCTGCCGGCATCCTGTTGTCGAAGGGCGGCGATAGCTATCGCACCCAAGCCGACATCGCCGGCTTCTTCACCAAAGTGCAGCAGTGGTATGGCAACACCGCCACCTACGCCGGCGATCCCAATGCCGCCAAGGACGCGATCGACCATTACGAGGTCCGTACGGACGATCAAGGCAACTTCGTGGAAGTCCCGGTGCCGGCCATGGCCAACCCGACCGACTACAACGTCGCCAATGAGATCGGGCACGCAGGCGTCACCCTGCAGTTCGAAAATTTCCGGGTCTTCGTCGGCAACCAGTCCGAACTGGAATACCTTCGCTCCGAAGGCCTGCTCGACCAGAAATTCAACCCGCTGCCAGGCAAGAGCCTGAACCTGGCGCAATACCTGCAACTGATGGCGCAGCAAAAGGGTGCCACGCAGTCGGCTATCAGCGTACAGGGCCCGCAAGGCACGGCGGTGGCCAGCGACGGCAGCGTGTATGTACCGGCTGCAACGCCCCTGCCCTACAGCTTCGCCTTCAGCAACCCGAGCGCGCAGGGCGTGGGTCAGATCCGCATCGTGACCCAGCTTGATCCAAACATCGATCCGCGTTCGCTGCGACTGGGTGACCTGAAGATCGGCGACATCAATATCCACGTACCCGCCGACCGCGCGAACTTCCAGGCCGATTTCGATTTCACCGCCAGCAAGGGCTACATCCTGCGCGTGAGCGCGGGCGTCGATGTGGCCTCGCATATCGCCACCTGGTTGATCCAGGCGATCGATCCGAACACCGGCGAAGTGATGCAGGACGTCAGCAATGCCCTGCTCGCCCCGGTTGCCGGCCAGAGCGCGGCGCAAGGCGGCTTTGTCAGCTTCACCGTGGCAGCGATGGCTGGTGCCAGCACCGGCGCGAAGATCACCACGCAAGCGCGCATCCTCTTCGATGGCGCCCCGCCGATCGACAGCACGCCAGTGACCACCACGCTCGATGCCAAGGCACCGACCACCACCGTCACGGTCACCTCGCAAGGCAACAACGCGCAAGGTGCACCGACCTACGATGTGAAGTGGAACGCGCAGAGCGATGCCAGCGGCATCCGTTTCGTCACGGTCTACGTCGCCACCAACGGCGGCGACTTCCAGATCTGGCAGCGCCAGGTCGACCCCAGCACCACCGAGGCAGTGTTCACGGGTGTTGCTGGCAATCAATACGAGTTCCTGGCCGTCGCCACCGACAATGCCGGCAATCGCGAAGCTGCCAATGTCACCAACGCCGTGCTGCCGGATGACGGCGCACGCCAAGCGGTGCTGGATGGCCTCGGCGTGACGCCGACGCTGGACCAGACCGCACAAACACCGCAAGCGCCACAGGACCGCACCTATAACAGCAACGCGCTGTTCCAACAGGCCACTCAGCTGTTGCCTGGCAATGTCGCCAGCAACAACCCAGGCGACCTCACCAGCGTGCTGGCGCCGTTCAGCACTCGCAGCCTGGCCGATGGCTTCAGCACCAGCGAAGGCGATATCGGCGCGATGGCCCTGGTGCAACTGCCGGACGGCTCATTACTCGTGAGTGCGGGCACGGAGCGAAACGCCGTGTACCGCTACTCCGCCAAGGATGGCGGCCACAGCACGACGCCACTCTTCACACTGGATCAACCGGTGCTGGACATGGCCGTCGATAGCTTGGGCCAGCTGTGGGTGATGACCGGCAATGAGTTGCTGCAAGTGGACCCGAACAGCGGCGCCGTACTGCGCAGTCTGCAAGGCCCGAGCAACCAGCCGCTGACGCATGCCTTGGCGATTCAACCGGGCACCGGCGACATCTATGTCTCCGACGGCAGCGGCATCGAGGTGTTCCACCCCAACGTCACCGATCCGACGCAGCAGTGGCAGCACTTCAGCAACACCCGCGTGTCGTCGCTGGCCTTCGGCCCGGATGGACGGCTGTGGGGCGTGCAGTGGAGCGGCAGCAACATCACCGCGGCCGACCCCAATGGCACCACGAACATCATCAGCTTCCCGATGAGCGGCGCCACCCTGGGCCGCGCCGAACTGGAATACACCATCAACGGTGTGGTCGACCACATCGCCTTCGGCCAGGCCGGCTCCTTGCTGGACGGCCTGCTGATTGCCACCGGCGGCCTGAACCAGCACGTTGCGATCAATGGCATCACCGACAGCACGCACGGCTCCGCCGTGTGGATGATCGAGCTGCAATCGCGCCGCGTGCTGCAAGTGGCCAGCGGCGGTACGCAAGGCGAGGGTGTGATCACCACCGCCGACGGCCGCATCCTGGTCGCGCAGACCAACAGCGTCGACGAAATCGCCCCCGCGCACGCACCGAAGGTGATCGCCACCAGCGTGCCCGATGGTGCACTGGTACCGCTGCCGCTCAACCAGATTGCGGTGCAGTTCGACCAGGACATGTGGCTGGGCAGCGATCCGCAATCGGCGCTGACCGATGGCTCGTCCGTACTCGATCCGTCCAATTACGTGCTGCAATCCAGCGATGCCGGCGCGCAGGCGATCTCGCCCACGGCGATCCGTTGGGATGCTGCCACACACACCGCGTATCTCGATGTCAGCGGCCTACCGGCCGGTCATTACCAGTTGACCGTCAGCGGCAACCTGCGCAGCGCCATGCAGTTGCGCATCGGCCAGGACAGCATCAGCAGCTTTACCGCCTTGCTCGATATGAGCGCACACGTGCAGCTGCACTTCAGCAATACCCGTGCCGATGACAGCACCGGTGCAGTGAGCTACGACGTCAGCGTGACCAATACCGGCACCGATGACCTGCATGGCCCGCTGATGCTGCTGCTCGATCCGGGCAGCTACTTCAACGACAGCATCACCGGTGCCACACATGGCACCGGCGATCAATCGGACCTGTGGGTGCTGGATCTCACCAGCAACCTCACCAACGGCACTTTGGCCGCTGGCGCTACGCTCGCCAACCAGACCATTACCGTCGTGCCTGCCAACCAGTTTGGCGGTGGCCTGGCGGATCTGGCGAAGTTCAACTTGGGTCATGGCATCTATGCGGTGCCGACGCCCGATCTACCGCCTGCCATCACTGCGGTGGGCAGCAGCGACACGCCGGACACCTTTACGCAAACCGCCACCGTTGGCCAGGCTTGGACGAGCCAAGTAGAAGCCATCGACAACAACAGCAGTGCTGTCTATTGGCAAGTAGTGCAAGGACCGGCAGGTTTGACGCTGACGCCGCCAACCAGCGTCACCGTGGATGCCAGCGGCAAACACCACGCCGTCGCCACCTTGAACTGGACGCCCGGCGCCAACGCCGATGCCGACAGCACGGTTGTGTTGCGTGTGGTCAATGCCAGCGGCAGCGTTACCCTGCAGACGCTGCACATCAGCGTGACTAACGGCAACCATGCGCCGGTGATTGCGCCGCAAGATACGGTGACGATCAACGAAGGCCAAACCTGGTCCTTGCCGATCAGCGCTTCCGATGCCGACGGCGACCCGCTCACGCTCAGCATGGGCAACCTGCCACCAGGTGCATCGTTCGATGCACGCACCGGCACACTCAACTGGACGCCCACCTACGACCAGGCCGGCACGTACAAGAACGTCACCATCACCGTCAGCGACGGCAAAACCACTACCAGCGAAAGCTTCGACATCGTGGTGAATACGGCATGGGCGCAGCCAGTGCTCGCACCGGTGCCCGCACAGACCGTGCGTGAAGGCGACACCTTAGGCCTGCAACTCTCCGGCACTGTGCCGGGTGGCTTGAAGCACGCCGACGGCACCACGGTGAAGCTGAGCTACAGCGCCCCGTACCTGCCCGCCAGCATGACCATCAACAGCGACACCGGCTGGCTGAGCTGGACGCCGGGCTACGACATCCAGGGCGCGGTCAGCGTGCCGGTCACGTTGACGGCCACCTACACCCTGCCTGATGGCTCCACGCAGGCGACAAGCGTGCAGCAGACTGTGCAGTTCAACGTGCTGCACGCAAACGGCGCTTTGCAGTTCGACGGCAACCTTGGCCAGCCGTGGACCACGCTGGAAGGCCAGCCGCTGAGCATCAGCGTGTTCGCCTTCGACCCCAATAATCCGCTGTTTGCACCCAAGGTGCGTCTGGCGCCCGGTACCCAGCCGGTCGACGAAACCGGCAGCAACGTCGCATCGACGGTGACGTATAACGTGACCGGCCTGCCGCAAGGCGCAAGCTTCGACCCGGATACGCTACAAATCCTGTGGACCCCGGGCTACAACCAGGCCGGCCAGTACAAGGTCACGGTGGTTGCCAGCAAGGCGGGTGACACAACCTCCACGCCGATCACCAGCACCGTGGTGATTCCGATCAACGTGGTGCAGGTGAACCTGCCACCCGCTGTTACGCCGATTGCCGATGCCACCGTCGCCAAGGGCAGCACGCTGGACATCCCAGTCAGCATCGCTGCAGGCGTAGGCGACAACATCAAGGTGACCATCGACGGCCTACCGCGTTTCGCCACCTTCACACAAAACCCGCCAACGGCAGATGGCCATATCACCGGCACCATTCACCTGGCGCCGGGCGACAACGACCGCGGTGACTACACGCTCACCGTAGTTGCGCAGAACACCGCCACCGGCATGGCCGCCTCGCAACGTTTCGTGGTCACCGCCACGAGCCTGACCGAACCGCCGGTCTTCAACCTGCCACAACAAGTGGTTGCGATCATCGGCCAGCCACTGAGCTTGCCGATCAACATCACCGATGCCGACCAGGATGCCCTGCATCTGACCAGCAACGGCTTGCCGATCAACGCCAAACTCACGCTGGGCACGCAATACGGCCAGGCGCTGCTGACGTGGACGCCCACCGCCAACGACGTCGGCCCACACGACATCGCCATCACCGTCACCGACAGCGGTCTGCCGCCACAGAACCAGGGTTACGTCAATCCGGCCAATCCGGTGCCCAACGTGGTGACGCACACGATCCACGTGGTCGTCGTGGCCAGCGACACGCCCCCGCAACTGATTGGTATCCAGGTCAACGGCCAGACGGTCAACGACACCGGCACCGCCACCACGCCGGTCGTCATCAACACCAGCGAGGGTAATCCCGTCTCGGTGGGTCTGTTTGCCAACGATGCTGCCGGCAACCTGATCAACTGGACCGCCACCGGCCTGCCGCAAGGCATGAGCCTCAACGTACCCGCTGCCGCCAACGGCAACCAGGCCACGCTCAGCTGGACGCCGGACATGTTCGCCTCCAAGGCCGGCAACAACGGTGTGTATGACATCACCGTCACCGGCAGCGATGGCTCGATGAGCTTTACGCGCACGCTCGAAGTGCACGTCGCCCACGTGTCGCTAGCACCGCAAATCGTGCCGTTGCCGCTGCAGCTGGTAAACGAAGGCAACACCCTCTCGTTCAACCTGCATAGCGTCGACGTCGACGGCAACCCGGTACACCTGAGCCTGATCTACGACGCCAACACGCCACCCGGCATCAGCTTCGACGGCAATAGCGGCTACTTCGAATGGACACCAGGCTTCGACACGGTGGACAAGGCGAATAGCCCAAGCAAGGACTTCACCTTCACCTTCCAAGCCACGGATGGCACTCTCACCAGCACGCAAACGGTGCAAGTACACGTTCTCGGCGTGTATCGCGCCCCGAGCTTGTCGGTGAGCAGCCATGCGGTGGTGGTGGGCCAAGCGCTCAGCCTGCCGATCCAGCTCGGCGGCACCGATACGCAGCAAGGCATCTACGCCAATGACCCGGATGGCAGTGCGCTGACGCAGGCGCTTACGGTGAGCTTTACCAACCTGCCGCAAGGCGCCAGCTACGACACCACCAAGCAACAGCTGAACTGGACGCCCGGCCCCGGCCAGGTGGGTGACTTCGTAATCACCGCCAATGTCGACGATGGTCACGGCAACGTCGTGCAGCACAGCTTCACTGTGCGCGTCGTCGCCGATGCCTCGGCCAACGCACCGAAGATCCTGGTCGACAGCGTACCCAGCACGCCTGCCCTACCCGGCCAGGACATCATGGTTACCGTGCGTGCGCAAAGCTTCAGCGCCGTCACCGGTCTGGCTGTGCAAATCCGCGGCACTGGCCTGGGCAGCGACCAGTGGCAGACCGTCGCCCTCGACAGCAGCGGCCGCGTACATCTGAAGGCGACGCAACCAGGCACCATCGACGTACGCGTGACGGCAACGGATGCGGATGGCTTCAGCGCCACGCAGGACAGCACCCTGCTGATCAAGGACCCGACCGCGCTCGCCCCCGTTGCCGCATGGAGCGGTGCGCTCAGCGGCGCTACGCTCAACAGCAAGCCAGTCGAGATCGACACGCTGACGAATCTGCAGGCCAATCTGCAAGAACTGCAACTGATGGGCTATCGCGTCGAGATCACCCCGAACGGCAGCAGCAATTGGCAGAGCTTGGGCCAGCAGAGCTACGACGCCAGCAACATCAACCAGGTGGTAAGCCTCGCTTCGCTCGACCCGGCAGCCTTCCGCAATGGTGTGTATCAGTTGCGCCTCACTGCGTGGGATCTGCAGGGCCGCACTACCGAGATTGATGCAAACATCATCGTCAACACTGCGCAGAAAAACTTCGGCCAGGACAACGTCGCCGATGTGACCTATCAGCTCGGGGGCCATGCCTTTACGGTCAACCGAAGCTTTGCCGGCAACACCGGCAACGCATTCGGCAACTGGGCCATAGCCGGCTTCGATACCGGCCTCACCACGGATCAGCCAGCCACTACCACCAGCGGCGCCACCGCGGCCTGGACCACCGGCAGCCATGTGTGGCTTTCGATCCCGGCCAACCTCAGCGATGCCAATGCGCCGCTGCAAAACCTAAGCTTCACCCTGGGCGCCAATGGCATCGCCATGCAGGGCAGCGCCAATGCGCCGCTGAGCTACAACGCTGACTTCGGCAGCAACCAGGGCTGGAAACTTGCGGCCACCAATGGCAACGCGCTGGAGCGCCAGGGCGGCCATCTCTACGACGAAACCACTGGCTTACCCTGGGTGCCCGATGGTTATGTGCTGACCGCCCCCGATGGCACGCAATACAGCCTCGACGCTACCGGCAAGATCACCGGCGTGACCTTCGCCGATGGCAAGCAATGGCTGGTCTCCGAAAGCGGCATCGCCCTGGTCGGCGGCACCGCCAGCGACCGTATCGACATCCTGCGCAATGCCAACGGCAACATCGCCCGCATCACTGGCCCGCTCGATGCCAACGGCAACACCCGCAGCATGGTGTATGCCTACGACAGCCAGAACCGCCTGGTACTGGCGCGCGCCCTCGACGGCAGCACCATGGGCACGCCTTATGGCTACGACAGCAACGGTCAGCTACTGACTGACACCATCACGGCCAACCTGGGTACTGCTGCCAACTGGATGGGCAACAGCACCGCCAACACCTGGAACGGCACGCTACAAGCCAACCAAACCACCAGCCTAGCCTTCACCATCCGCGATAGTGAACTGGCCTCCACCATTAAGGTGCCCGGCACTAGTGGTGCATTGATCGTCGCAATTAGCGCCACCTTCAGCGATCCGAACAGCACGCTGCAGGTAGTCGGCGGCGACGTGCTCGGCAATACCGTCGTCAACGGTGTGCACACCATCCTGGTGCGCATCACCGATGCCGGCATGAAACTGTTGCGCCTGCAAGGCACCGGCACTGCGAAGATCAGCGTCAGCATCGCGGGCGACCTCGGCCATCACGGCAAGGTCGATGGCAGCGATGCGGCCGCGCTGGACCAGGATATCGCCAGCAAGAACCTCGCCGGTGATATCAACGGCGACGGCGTGGTCGATCAAACCGATCGCGAAATCCTCTATGCCAACTATGGCTTCCAAGCTGCGTTGCCGCCGCTAGCGGCAGCCAACCTGCCGACCACGCTTACGCACGTTGGCTTGAGCACCACCATCGCCCTGGATCAGGTCGCCACGGATTATGCAGGTGAGCCAATCTACTGGCGTGTCATTGGCACCACAAATGGCACGGCGAAAGTGAGCAGCGACGGCAAATCGGTGATCTTTACGCCCACCGTCGGCTACAGCGGTGCAGCTACGGTCACTGTGCTGCCGGATGACGGCTATGCCCCCGGCGCGCCGATTACGCTGAATGTTAATGTCAGCTCTGCACCGCTAGTCGCGATCCATCTCACACCGATCACTGGCCTAGAACCAGGCCAAACTGTGTCGATCCAGGCCACATTGGACTTCGCCGACCAACTAGGCGTCACCGCCGATGCCGGTTATCTCACCGTCACTCTCGATGACTTGAGCGGCATAGGCTTAATCGGCAACCCTCCGATCAGTCTTGATCCAACACACAGCAAACTACTCTGCCAAGCAAGCGGCCCCGCGCTATTGATCGTTAGCCATACTGATGGCACTGGTGAAACGCTCAGGGCGGTTGAAGCGCTTAACGTTGCATACCCTGATAGTGCGGACAATCCTGAAGCAGACGATGATGTAACACAGTCCCCGGAGCAAACCACGGTATATCCGGGTTCGCTCAGTCTTGCACCTGGTGGCACACGCCAGATTGAAGTGATCGACGGCAACGGCCAGGCAAGCGCGATCAACACCGTGTATCCCATCGGGGTGCGCTACGTCTCCAGCGACGCCAACATCGCAACGGTTGATGCCAATGGCGTGATCACCGCGCTCAAGTCCGGGGCTGTCACCATTAGCGTGCTGCGCCTAGACAGCCAGATCGACGACAATGGTAACATCACCACACAGGCGATCGGCCAAAGCGACATCACGCTAAACGTCACCGCCACACAGGCAGAAGCCATCGATCCCACCACGCACGTTGTGCAAGGCGTCGAAGTCAGCAAGGATCAAAGCGCCGTCATCAGCGCTCCGACCGGCGAAACAGTGATGATCGGGGCCGGCATATTGCCGCAGAACACCCAGGTGGCGATCCAGCGCATTGATCTGACGCAGCTGTCTGCCGTTACTGGTTTGGCCGCACCGACTAGTACAGCACTCACCGCAGTCGGCGCTTTCAACCTCGATATGGGCAACACGGTCAGCACCTCTCGGGTGCAACTAGCTGTATCCCTACAAGGAAGCGCGAACGTTGGCGACGAAGTGATCTTCCTACGCCGCGGCAAGGTACTGACTCAAGATGGCAGCTATCAGGACACTTGGTGGCTAGTCGATAACGGCTATGTCGGTACAGATGGCATTGCGCGCACGGCCAGCCCGCCTTATGCCGGCCTCGATCGCTCTGGCCAATACCTGGTCTGTAAGGTCGTTCCCGGCAGCGTGCCACCTTATAGCTTCGATCTCGGCGATGGCGACTGGATGACCCTAGGCGGCCTTGGCATCAGTGTGGCCGGCGGCCTCACGGGTGCCACGATCCAGTCTGATGCATTGGCTACCCTGACTACCGAAGCTACCAGTCTTACAGCGGGCAACTACCACTTTGGCGTACCCCAATTCGCCAACTTCTTGCTACCCAAGATCGATCCGACCCAGAACCTTGATACGCAGGATCTCGAAACTCATCTCATTAACGTACTGCCACAGGCGACTACGCTGTGGGGTAATGTGGTGGTTCCCACGATCAAAGATGCATCCGTCACGAAGGACGGCGACGTCCAGCTTACCTTGGCCAATGCCAACCCTGGTCAGTTTCCCGGCCACATCATCGTGCGCATGATTCAAGCCAACGGTATCTCGGTAGATTTGCAAACCGTGGATGGCTCGCTGGCCGACGGCAGCATTATCACTGTGACACCCCCTGAGCACGTTGCCATTGGCACCGTCCAATGGCAGTTGGTGCGGAGCATTTCTACCAGCGAATTCACCGGCTCGGGCGAATTGAGCGATGACCAACCACAGGAATTCGCCAGCAATATCGTTCCGCTGAAACCGCAGTCGGACATGGCCGCGGTACTTACTCGGACAGGTCTAACGCTACTCCGAGAGCACCAACCGGTTGGCAGCGTCGCATTGCTCGACATCATGGGCGATCCAAACTCTCTTGGCGGCGACTATCAATACGGCAACAAAGTGCAGCCGGTGGTATTTACCGACGACAACACGCGAGTATTCGTCGGCGGTCGTGACGTAATTTACGAAATTGATCCACTGACTTCCAAACTGATCAATACCCTAGACTTAAAAGACGGCCAAGATGTCAGTAGCCTCGCAACCGTAGGCAACCTTCTGATGATTGGTGAGAGCGGCCCGCAAGGCCGACTACTGGCGATGAATATCGCTCCAGGGAGCAAGGACTTCGGCCAGATCGTTACCGTTCAAAGCAACGGTGCAAATAGTGCACCAAATGGCGTCAGCGGCATGACCATCGGCCCAGATGGCAATACCCTGATCGTCAGCCTACCGGTGGAAGCCAATACGTTTAGCATGGGCAACACCAAGCTACGCGGCAATGTGCTGATATTTGACCTTTCCACTTTCAATCCGGCCACTGGAAAGATCGCAGCACCAGTGATCGCCCAACTGCCTGATGACGGCATTAGCGGCAAGACCCCATACACCATCACCGCCACCAAGGATGCAGATCGCTACCTCGTCACCAATATCCACGACTACGACCGGGGCCTAGCGACGCTCACTCTTACACGGGATGACAAAGGTCACGTGATCTCCGCGGTGTTGAATAGCATCGATTTGTCTCAGCCCAATCAGGACATCACCCTCGATCGCCTCAATATTCAACGTGCGCAAAGCGCTGTGCTAGTTGAAAAAGACGGCGTGGAATACGCCATCGTGGCAGACGACAATCTCAATTATCTTGATCCGTACTACGAGGCGATGTTTACACCGCCGGATTACGAGTTCCTCTCGCCAGGCGCACCGCCTACCGCTATTGGCGGCTCTGCCACCGCACAGAAGGTGAACGTCGGTGGCAAGCTGGGCATCATCAAGGACCCGTTCGGCCTATTGGGCACGCCGCAATTCCTAGGCGCTACTCTGCCTCTGGCCGGTTACGGCATCCAAAATCTGTCCATCTCTCCGGACGGCAAGGTGCTAATCGGACAACTGGCAGGACGTTACAAGACGCCGTATGACATGTCCCAGGAGCCCAACCAATCGCACGCCTGGGACGTAGATGCGTTGATCCAGGCCGCCATTGCGCAAAACGGCAATTTAAGTACACACATTACATTGCCGTCTGACGCTGAACAGCTGATTCACGATCCGAACAACAATACAGAAGCCTCTGCTCCGATCGGAACATTTTTTGATGGAGACCCTGTCTATGTCCAAGCATCAGGCAACATGGGTGACGTTGTAGGCATAAACCTACGAGAACTAGTGGCCCGCCAGCTACTATTGAAGGAAAACAAGATCACTCAGGCAATTTACGACACCCCTTGGCAAAAGCTTTCCGACGACGCGCGCTGGGAACTGGAAGGTCGTATGGCGGATCTGGGCGATTTTTCGCTTTCTTCAGACGAAATCGCCGCGCTCACAAGCGACGACAGCATGATGAAGCTAGTTACCAAGGAAAACAGTGACGGCACTTACACCCCGGTATCACGAGCGTTCGACACAGCCACGGGCGATCCGTCTCTATTCACCGTCGATGCCGAATTCAAGGATACAGGCGTACTTTATTTTGTACCAAACATTACAGATAGCGGCTCCAATAGCGATATGGAGCGGCTGCGGATCGGCGAAACCCTGCTTAAAGAGAAATGGGCCAACTTTACTTTCCACTACACTGATGATGCGAACAAGAGCGCATCCGACAAAGAGACCGGCACACCCGGAACCGGCGAGGCTTTGGTGTGGGCAAAGGATTATGCCGCTGCCTCGAGCACTTTCTTTGGTGACAGGCCCTTGGATGACCCGGGATATTCAACCTTCAGACTCAAGGGAGGTGTCGGAGCCGGCGAACCCAATGATGTGCTGGACGTATATCGTGTGGAGCAGCGATTAAAGTATCTTGGCTTCCCAGCGTTCGGGTCAAAGGACACCACGCTTTCCGGCAAGGAAGTTGAGGAATTTTCCGTTAACGGGACATGGAATAACGACGTAAAGTACGCAGCATATCTGTTTGACAAAGTTGTCAATTACAGCCTTAGCGATCAGGTTTTGGTAACAAGACCAAACGGCGCTCTTGGGGCATACCCAAAAAGCCAACGCGCCACCTTTTACTCTACTCTCAACAGCGATGTTCAAGGCTTGTCTATATCCGGAACGGATCAGGACCAGATATATAAATATCTAAATGCGTACAATGCGCCGCATTGGATGAACATATCTCAAAGCATAAATCACCATCTAATGGCTGGATGGGTTTCTCAAGACACCCCAGAGCAATGGGGCGTTAGCTGGCTTCGTGACGCAATGGTCGCCGCCAATTTCGCGCCAAGCGCACTACGCTTAACGTCAAATGGAAGGCAGCGAACCCTTGAATTCAACTCATCGACGGATTCCAACGCAAATCATTCGCCATTTGGCCATGGAACGCATGATGTAGGCATGGCGTTGGATCTTGGCGTGCGGCTATTTATTTCCTCAATCGGACCTCAATTAAAAGATAAGAACGGTAACCCCGTCATTGATCCAAAGACAAAAAAGCCAGTCTATTTACCTGGAAATCAACATGTGAATGAGGGGCTCACCCTAGACGAGGCCACGCTAAAGAAAACATACGTAGATCCTAAGGACCCATCCAAAGGCACGCTGTACTCAAATATCCCGAATCTGGGAGCGTACGAACACGACCAATGGGATCTCGGCAACGCCATTTATCTTTCTGGCTTACTTTCATCCGGATCAAACGATCACGGCATTAATGATCAACAGGGCGCACTACGCGATTTCCTGTCGCTTTACGATGTGAGCCAGGACGATAGATCAAGTTGGCTTGCCTCAAATCTCACGTATGGAGGCTCAGCGACCGACCAAGAAATGAAGTCGCTTTTTGGCTCCGTCGGCGACAAAAATCCGCTAATCATCCAGCTCTTTATTGGAGACAAAAAAGCAAATCCATATTTGAATATTAACGAAATCCTTCATAGGGTAGGCATCACCTTTAGTAAGCAACTCCCACCGCACGAAACTCATTTTCATGTCACGTTCAGCCCTCCAGAGGCCAAAGACATCGCACCGGATAACCTGACCGTCTCCGCCACTCCAATTAACCTTTTACCTGGATCGGAAACGGGCCCATCCATCACGACAGCCAATGCCAATTCAGTTATTGATTACGCGCAAACCCTACTCATCAATGGCGATACCTCCACTTCCCTGACGCAACAAGTCAGCAATTTTTCACAGCAAACGACAATAGCTCCCCCCAGTTCCGAAAAAACAGTCTCGAGAACCGTTGCACCTGTTGATTTTAGCTCTCTTGCTTCTGGCATCGTTGGTGAAACCGAAAACGAAAACTCAAACCCAACTATTACGCTTTCATCAAACGCCGCTGGCTATGGCTGGTTTGTGGACTCCAATCCATCCAACAATCAAGAGAACTTCCTTCCCAGTTCCAGTCCGGACGTGTGGCTGGCCAAGCCTGGCAGCGCCGCTGCAGGTAAGATGGACCTTCTCTCCGTACTGCTGCACGAGTATGGCCATGCCCTGGGCCTGGAGCACAGTCCCGATAACAACGACTTTATGGGACCCACGCTGCAACCCGGTGAGCGCCGTCTACCATCGAAGGATGAGCTTGCGCTGATGGCAGATCTCTTGGCTGAGATAAAGACCGACGGCAACGCTCCAAACGATCCCAGCACACGGAGCCCGGCACTTCCCGGCGGGGATGCACTCGCCGCCATACTTGCCAACCGGCTGCACTACGCCGGCTATGTTGACAGCACCACAAATATGCAGAATGGCCATATTGGGCTACAGGACCTGCACGTCACCAACCACGCACTGACGCAGGGCAACTTCGACACCAGTGCTGGCTGGTCAACGGAAGGTTCTGTGCAAATCGACCACCACAGCGCCACACTCAGTGAAGGCTCTGGCAGCCAGACTCGTCTCAGCCAAAGCTTCATGCTTGGCGCCAACGACCGCTTCTTGCGCTTCACTGTCAACAACGTCGCACTGCAAAATCCAGGCGATGGTCCTGAAGATGCGTTCCAGGTGGCCTTGCTCAACGCCACCACCGGCACCTCTTTGGCCGGCGCTCTCGACCTTAGCCAGACCGACGCACTGCTCAACCTGCAAGGCGACGGCAGCTCGCATGTGGCGCAAGGCATCACCGTCATCAACAACGCCGACGGCAGCCGCACGTATATCGTCGACCTGCGCAACGTGCCCACCGGCACAGCGGTGAACTTGTCCTTCGACCTGATTGGCTTTGAGCCCTCGGGCAGCCATGTGACTATCAGCGACGTCGCCACCTTCGCGGTGCCGCACGCCAACGATGCCACCTTCAATGGCCTGGAGAACGGGGCCGTGGCTACCACCATCACCGGTAACGTACTGGTCAACGACACCGACCTCTTTGGTGCCGCACCTAAGCTCGTGACCGGCCCCGCGCATGGCACCCTCACGCTCAATCCCGACGGCAGCTTTGTCTATACGCCGAACTATCTGTTCTACGGCGACGACAGCTTCACCTACCTGCTCGACAATGGTGCTGCGCAGTCCAATACGGCGACCGTCCATCTCAGTGTCGCCTACGTCAACCAGCCCCCGACCGCGAAGAATCAATCGCTAAGCTTGCTCGAAGACGGCAACGTCAAGGTGGATTTCCACACGTCGACCAACGACGTGGATGGCGACCCTCTGACCTACCGCATCATCCAGGGGCCGCAGCACGGCACCGTCACTCAGAACACCGACGGCACCTTCACCTACAAGCCCACGGATCTGTACTACGGCAACGACAGCTTCACCTACGTCGCCAATGACGGGCAGCTGGATTCCAACGTCGCCACCGTCAGCTTGAACGTGGCTTTGGTGCCACCGACGGCGGCCAACTTCAGCTTCTGGCTGCACAACAACTGGACGCGTACGCT
>NZ_BSOA01000033.1 GCF_030160275.1 Dyella flagellata | reverse complement strand
GAGGCGTATGCGCGCGAACGCTACGAGGCGCCGCAAGGGCAAGTCGAGCAGATCCTGGCGCACATCTGGCAGGAGCTGCTGGGCGTGGAGCGGGTGGGGCGGCATGACAACTTCTTCGCGCTCGGCGGGCACTCGTTGTTGGCCGTGCAGCACATGGAATGGCTGCGTCGCCGGGGACTGAGTTGCGACGTGCGCACGCTGTTCACGACATCCACTTTGTGTGACCTGGCTACGCAGCTTGGCGGCAAGCATGAAGTGGCGGTGCCGCCCAATGCGATCTCGCCCGATAGCCGTGCCATTACGCCGTCGATGTTGCCGCTGATCGAGCTGAGCCAAGGCGAGATCGACCGAATCGTGACGCAGGTGCCGGGAGGCATCGGCAACATCCAGGACATCTACGCACTCTCTCCGCTGCAGGATGGCATCCTGTTCCATCACCTGTTGTCCAAACAAGGAGATCCTTATCTGCTGATCGCGCAGCTGGTGTTTGCCGACCGCAGCTTGCTCGATCGCTTCCTGGTCGCGGTGCAACAGGTTGTGAATCGCCATGACATTTTGCGTACCGCCTTTGTCTGGGATCAGCTCGCCGTGCCGGCGCAGGTGGTATGGCGCCAGGCATGTCCGGCGGTCAGGGAGTTGCGGCTCGATCCGGCCGCCGGTCCCATTGCCGAGCAACTGCGCAGGCACGTCGATCCGCGGCATCACCGCATCGACCTGGTCAAGGCGCCACTATTGCATTACGTGATCGCGCAGGATCCGCACGACGGTCGTTGGCATGTGGTGCAGTTGCTACACCACCTGATTGGGGATCATTCCACGGCAGAGCTGCTCTTACGGGAAGTCCAGGCTTTGCTGGAAGGCCGCGCAGACCACTTGCTCCCGGCACAGCCTTTCCGCCGACTGATCGCCCAAGCGCGGCTGGGCGTCAGCGAGCAAGCTCATGTCGACTACTTCCGCCGGCAGTTGAGCGATATCGACGAGCCGTGCCTGCCCTTTGACTTGAGCGAGGTCCATCGGGATGGCCGGCAGGTAGGAGAAGCGTATCGACGGCTGCCAAGTGCACTGCATGAACGCTTGCGTGAACAGGCCCGACGCCGAGGTGTAAGCATGGCCAGCCTGTGCCACCTGGCATGGGGGCAGGTCGTGGCGCGAACCAGCGGGCGCACAAATGCCGTGTTCGGGACCGTCCTGTTCGGTCGCATGCATGGCGGTGAAGGGGCCGACCAGGCGATGGGCATGTTCATCAATACGCTGCCTTTGCGCTTGAGCCTGGATGAAACTCCGGTGGAAGTGAGCGTGCAGGACACGCATCGGCGGCTGGCGGAACTGTTGCAACACGAGCATGCCTCCTTGGCGTTGGCGCAACGGTGCAGTGGCGTGGAAGCACCGGCACCCTTGTTCAGCGCCCTGTTCAACTACCGGCACAACCGGATGATGGATGAAGACAGCCGCATAGTTCTGCCAGGTATCGAGCTGCTTGAGGCGGAGGAGCGGACCAATTATCCGGTGGTGTTGTCGGTGGAAGATTTCGGCGAGGCGCTGGGGTTGACGAGCCAGGCCGTGGCGCCGTTGGAACCGGAGCGTATTTGCGGTTACATGCAGCGCGCGTTGGAAAGCCTGGTGGAGGCTCTGGAGCGTGCTCCGGGCAGGCCAGTGCACGAACTGGAGATCGTGCCTGAAGAAGAGCGGATGCTGTTGCTTGAAGCATGGAATCGTACTGCTGCCGACTATCCGCAAGACCTATGTGTCCATCAGTTGTTCGAACGGCAGGCAAACCGTACCCCCGATGCGTTAGCCGTGATCCATGCTGAAGAACAGCTCAGTTATGGCGAACTCAATGCACAGTCCAACCGCCTGGCGCACTGGTTGATCAAGGTAGGGGTGAAGCCTGACGAGCCGATCGCGATCTGCATGGCACGCAGCACGCACATGCTGGTGGGCTTGCTCGGCATTCTCAAGGCCGGTGGCGCCTACGTGCCCGTGGATCCGGCGTATCCGGAAGAACGGCGCGCTTTCATGCTGAAGGATGTCGCATCCCGAATCCTTTTGACGGACGCAGCGAGTCGAAGAGCATGGGGAGTGGCCTTGCCGCAGGAGCTTACCGTGCTGGAGCTGGATGCGGAGCGGCCGGTGTGGGCGGATCAAGCCAAGCACAATCCGCGAATCGGAGGCCTGACATCTCAACGTCTGGCCTACGTGATCTACACCTCCGGCTCCACCGGCTTGCCCAAAGGGGTGATGGTCGAACATCGGCAACTGATCAATCTGGTGACATGGCACGCGACAAACTTCGAGTTGCGAGCGGGGCACCGCAGCACGGCCACCGCAGGCGTGGGCTTTGATGCCAGCGTGTGGGAGATCTGGCCCTCTTTATCGACCGGAGGCGTTTTGCTGCTTCCACCCGAATCGACCGCCGCAGATCCTGCCAGCATGCTCCAATGGTGGCGTAGCCAATCCATGCGCACGGCCTTCCTGGTTACTCCGCTGGCACTGCTTGCGCTGGCGGAGAAAAATGGCGTGCCCAATGCCCTGCAACGGCTGCTGGTCGGCGGCGATCACCTGCCTAAATTGCCCGGTGGTGTGTGCCACGGCTTGCAACTGATCAATAACTATGGGCCGACCGAAACTACCGTGGTAGCGACCTCTGGCGTTGTCGACGTCCAAGCTTCCGTGCATCCGATCGGTCGTCCGATTGCCAACACGCGGATATATCTGTTGGATGAGGATCAGCAACCGGTTCCATTGGGTTCACGGGGAGAAATCTACATCGGCGGAGCGGGTGTCGCTCGCGGCTACTGCAACCGCCCGGCGTTGACGAACGAGCGTTTTCTGCCCGATCCGTTCAGCGGGCAGGCCGGTGGCAGGATGTACCGCACCGGCGATCTGGCGAAATACCTGCCGGACGGCAGCATCATGTTCATGGGGCGCAACGACGGCCAGGTGAAGATCCGCGGCTTCCGGATTGAACCGGGCGAGATCCAAGCACGCCTGCTGGAACATGAAGACATCCGCGAAGCGACGGTGCTTGCGCGGGAAGACGCTCAAGGTGAGAAGCGATTGGTGGCCTATGTGGTGAGCAAGGACAGCGCTCGGTCCGCAGATGTGTTGGCAAGGGCGTTACGTGTGCATTTGGGCAAGCACCTGCCTGACTACATGGTGCCGAGCGTGTTCGTGCAGCTGGATGCGTTGCCGTTGACGCCGAATGGGAAAGTGGACCGCAAAGCCTTGCCTCCACCTGATGAGGGAGCTTGTGCGCATCAGGCATACGAAGCGCCGGAGGGGGAGATCGAGCAGACCATGGCCGAAATCTGGCAAGAGCTGCTGGATACGCAAAGCGTCGGTCGCCATGACAACTTCTTCGCGTTGGGCGGACATTCGTTGCTTGTCGTCCGGCTTATTACGCGGCTGCAGAGCGAGTTTGGCGTAAGACTGAGTATGGACACTTTGTTCAATCATGCGGATTTGGCGTCCTTTTCCAAGGAAGTGCTCATCGCAGTGGTTGCGCAGGAGTTCGACAGCGACGACCTCGGCAAGCTCGTCGTCGTGGAGGCCGAGAAACCATGAATAGCTCCGAATCGATATTGCGTGAACTGGATATCAAAGAGGTCGAGCGACTTCTCGCTCTGGGAAAGGCTCGTGGATTGAAAAGCGCAAAGCCTGACGATGCGCGCATAAGTTCCGTTTCACGCGATCAGCCAATGGTGCTTTCGTTCGCGCAACAGCGATTGTGGTTTCTCTCGCAACTGGAAGGTGACAGCGCTACTTATCATATCGCCATGGCGCTACGTCTCCTTGGTAAGCTTGATCTCGTAGCGTGGCGCCGTGCCCTCGATAGAGTCTGGTCGAGGCACGAAGCCCTGCGCAGTCATTTCGTGAACCACGAGGGCGAGGCGCAACTCGCGCTGCTACCAGTCGAAGCTGGCATGCCATGGCAGGAAGAGGAACTGCCCGACGGCGCGGAGCCTGTCAGCTATGTACGGCAACGCGCCAGCGAGGAAATTCATCGTGCCTTCGATCTGGAACAAGGGCCGTTGATCCGTACCAGATTGAT
>NZ_BSOA01000032.1 GCF_030160275.1 Dyella flagellata | reverse complement strand
GCAGCCCGGACGCGTTGGCGATCATCTACGGGGAAGAACGGCTGAGCTACGCCGAACTCAATGCACGCGCCAACCGCCTGGCACACTGGTTGATCAGGCAAGGCGTGCAGCCCGACGAGCGGGTCGCGATCTGCGTGGAGCGCAGCACGCACATGGTGGTGGGCCTGCTGGGCATCCTCAAAGCCGGTGGTGCGTATGTGCCGGTGGATCCGGCGTATCCAGAAGAACGGCGCCGCTACATGCTGAAAGATGCGGCGCCGCGAATCCTGCTGACGGACGCAAGCAGCCGAAGGACATGGGGCGGGACCTTGCCGGATGAACTCACGGTGCTTGAGCTGGATGCTGAGCAGCCGGCCTGGGCCGCTCAAGCCGAACACAATCCGGTGGCCCATGGCCTGACATCCAGCCATCTGGCGTACGTGATCTACACCTCCGGTTCCACCGGTCTGCCTAAAGGTGTGCCTAATGAACACCGTGCCTTGGCCAACCGGCTGCAGTGGATGCAGGACGCTTACAGCTTGCAGGCGCATGATGTGGTGGCGCAGAAGACTCCATTCAGCTTTGATGTCTCGGTATGGGAGTTCTTCTGGACTTTGCAGCGCGGCGCGACCTTGGCCGTGATGGCGCCGGGCGCGCACCGAGACGCGGATCAGCTGGCCCGATGGATCATCGAGCAAGGCGTGACAACGATCCACTTCGTGCCATCGATGCTGGGCAGCTTCCTGGAAGCGCATGAGGCCCGCCATTGCACCACTCTCACGCGAGTCATTTGCAGTGGAGAAGCTTTGCCCGCGGCAATGGTACGGCGCTTTGCGCAGATTCTGCCCACTGTCGCCCTGCATAACCTGTATGGCCCGACTGAAGCGGCGATCGATGTCACAGCGTGGACTTGTCCGTATCATTTTGACGACGAGCAGGTGCCGATCGGCCGTCCGATCGCGAACACGCAGATCTATCTGCTGGACCCATACCAACAGCCGGTACCCTTGGGATCGCCGGGAGAAATCCATATTGGCGGAGCCGGCGTCGCGCGCGGCTACCTCAATCGCCCGGAGTTGACCGATGAGCGCTTCCTGCCCGATCCCTTCAGCCGCAAAGCTGACGCGCGGATGTACCGCACGGGCGATCTGGCGAAGTACTTGCCGAACGGCAACATCCTGTACCTGGGTCGCAACGATCATCAGGTGAAGATTCGCGGTTTTCGCATCGAGCTGGGTGAGATCGATGCGCGGCTAGGCCAGCATCCAGGCGTTCGCGAAGCGGTGGTAGTGGCGCGGGACGATCATGCGGGCGAGAAGCGGCTGGTGGCGTATGTGGTATCGCACGGGCATGCCATTGCCGACGATCTGGTTGCGACGTTGCGCGCGCACCTCAGCGAACGTCTGCCCGACTACATGGTGCCGAGTGCGTTCGTACTCCTGGATGCGTTGCCGCTGACACCGAATGGAAAGCTCGACCGCAAGGCGCTGCCCGCTGCAGGCGGGGAAGTCTATGCCCGCCAGGCTTACGCAGCGCCGCAAGGAGCGATCGAGCAAACTTTGGCGCAGCTCTGGCAGGAGCTGTTGGGTGTGGAGCACGTAGGGCGGCAGGACAACTTCTTCGCACTGGGAGGGCATTCGTTGTTGGCGGTGCGCCTGCTAAGCCGGCTGCGTAGCGTCTTGCGCATGGACCTTCCACTGTCACGCTTTTTTGCCACGCGCACGCTGGCGGACCTTGCAGACGCCATCGCCGAACAGTTGCCGATCGCCAAGCTTGCCATGCCGGCGATCATGCGCCTATCGCGCGAGCGCTCGCTTCCGCCATCCTTTGCACAACAGCGGCTATGGTTCCTGGCACAACTGGAGGGCGTCAGTGCTACCTACCATATGCCACTGACCTTGCGTCTGCATGGAACGTTGGATGTGCAAGCCTTGCGTCGGAGCCTCGACGCAATCTGGTCCCGGCATGACTCTCTGCGCAGCACGTTCCTGCTTGCTGAAGGATCCCCCATCGTGGGTCTGCTGCAGGCCGAGTCGGGCATGCCATGGCAGGAAGAGGAGCTGCCCGACGGTGCACAGCCTGTCAGCTATGTACGGCAACGCGCTAGCGAGGAAATTCATCGTGCCTTCGATCTGGAACAAGGGCCGTTGATCCGTACCAGATTGAT
>NZ_BSOA01000031.1 GCF_030160275.1 Dyella flagellata | reverse complement strand
ATAACCCCAAGACGCTTTTGTAGGTCCCTCTAGAAGTGACCCGACCATCCTTGGTCGGACTCCTCAAAAGAGCGGATGCCCAAACGAAACATCTCGAATACTTCACCAGACGCTTGTCACTCGTTTACCCCTTTGCGGAGCTGGCGCTCAATGCGCTGCTCCCACCCCTTCCCTGGCGGCTATAGCGCTGTGGCCCCACCCGATCCCATCCCGAACTCGGAAGTGAAACGCAGCTGCGCCGATGGTAGTGTGGACTTCCATGCAAGAGTAGGTCACCGCCAGGGGCTTTATCCCTAAAACGCCTTCCCATCCGGGAAGGCGTTTTGCTTTGCGCCAGTCACAACGTACCGCTCGCCTGGCGTAGGCTGGGATGACAATCCCAGCATAGCCATGCACTCAGCCTCGCGATGCTGGGATTTCATCCCAGCCCACTGCACGTCAGCCGCCGAATGACTGCGCCAGCCACTCCGGCACCGGAATGCTTTTCTCGCGCAGGAACGGTGGATTGAACAGCTTGGCCTGATAGCGTGTACCAGCATCGGCCAGAACGGTCACTATGGTGTGTCCTGGCCCGAGCGTTTTCGCCAGCCGGATCGCGCCTGCCAGGTTCACGCCGCTGGAACCGCCGACACACCAGCCTTCCTCTCGCAACAGCTGATGCAACAACGGCACGGATTCCTGATCCGGGATCAACCATGCTAGATCGATCGGCGCATCCTGGAAGTTCGCGGTGATACGGCTGGAGCCGATGCCTTCGCTGATGGACGTGCCCTCCGCAACCAGTTCGCCGCGGTTGATGTAATTGGCCAACGCCGAGCCGGTGGGATCGGAAAGCGCGATCTTTACCGCGGGCTTGCGTGCTTTCAGCGCCCGGCCGACGCCGGCCAGCGTGCCGCCCGTTCCCGCCGAGCAGACGAAGCCGTCGACCTTGCCCCCGGTCTGCTCCCAAATCTCCAGGGCGGTGGTCGCTTCGTGCCAGTCGCGATTGGCGGTGTTGTCGAACTGGTTGCCGAACCAGGCACTGCCCGGCGCTTGCTCGTTCAAGCTCTCGCAATAGGCGCGAGCGATATGGACATAGTGCCTGGGATCCTTGAAGGGCGCCGCCGGCACCAGCCGCACATCGGCACCGGCTACGCGCAAGGCGTCGATCTTCTCCCGGCTCTGCGTTTCCGGCATGACGATCACCGTGCGGTAACCCCGGCTGGCCCCGATCAGCGCCATCCCGATTCCGGTATTTCCCGCCGTACCCTCCACGATCGTGCCACCCGGGGGCAACAGCCCGCGGCGCTCGGCATCCAGGATCAGCCCCAGGGCGGTGCGGTCCTTGATCGAGCCGCCCGGATTGAGGAATTCGGCCTTGCCCAGCACTTCGCAACCGGTCAGCTCCGACGCACCGCGTAGGCGCAGCAGCGGGGTATGGCCGACGGCCGAGGACAGATCGGGCTGGATGCTCATGGGGCGGGCTCGGGAACTTGGAGAGGGGCGGGCTGAGGATAGCGCGAGTTCGCCATGCCGCCATCCATGGCTGTATGGCGCTGCCGGCGGCATATGGTCTTTTCCCATATAGGCAAAATTCGCCGTGCTTTAGGGGTGTTTTTACGTTTAGACGTCTATACGTCCATTGACGCTCAAAAATGCCATAGGTATAGTCGATTCCACTCATCGAGACCGGCTGAGGGACAGGCCCTTTGAAGCCGGGGCAACCTGCAGGATCAAACCTGCAACGGTGCCAACTCCTGCGGGGCGCTTAAGCGCCACCCGAGAGATGGGATGTCGTCAGTCCATGCGTCGCATGGTTTGTCTGGCGGCAACTCGTCATCAGGTTCTCCGCAGGGCGATGCAAACGGAGACCGAAAGATGCCCCACCTCGCCAATTCCTCCCTCGAAGATCGTCCCACTGCCGTGGTCGTGCCCTTGCACTCGCGCAGTACGCTTACCGCCCAGCGCAGCTCACGCCGCCTCGGCTTACAGCCGAAGTACGGTCATGGCGTAGTCCCGGTGGATGTGCGTTACCAGTGGACGGGTGCGCCGGATGCGCCCACGATCATCGTGCAGGGCGGCATCTCCGCGGATCGCTACGTGGCCGGCACCGAACAGGGCCAGCCCGGCTGGTGGTCCGAACTGGTGGGACACGGCCAAGCCATCGACCTGGCCCATTGCCGAGTGCTCAGCATCGACTGGCTTACGCCGGCCGATTTCGAAAACAGTCCGCGCGCCATCTCCAGCGAAGACCAGGCCGATGCCTTGGCCGCGCTGGTCGATGCGCTCGGCATCGGTCGTGTAGCCGCCTTCGTGGGTTCTTCCTATGGCGCGATGGCCGCACTTGCCTTTGCCGCGCGCCACCCGAATAAGCTGGAGAGGCTAGTCCTGCTTGCCGGCGCGCATCGCGCGCATCCGATGGCGACCGCGCAGCGTGCGATCCAACGCCAGATCCTGCGCCTGGGCCAGGCTTCCGGCCAGATCAACGAAGCACTTTCGCTGGCCCGCCAATTGGCCATGACCACTTATCGCGGCAGCGAAGAGTTCGCACGCCGCTTTGCCGGAACGCCCGACTATCGCGAAGGCCGCTTCCATTTCCCGGTCGAGGACTACCTCGAACACGCTGGTCGCAGTTTCGTACAGCGTTTTGATCTGGACCGCTTTCTGGCGTTGTCCGAATCGATCGATCTGCATGACGTCGCGCCGGAATCGGTCGGCGTGCCGGCTACGTTGATCGGCTTTCCTTCCGATCGCCTGGTGCCGCTGGCCGATCTGTGCGAACTGCAGCGCCGCCTGCGCGGTTCGGCCACGCTGGAAGTAGTCGATTCGCCCTACGGGCACGATGCTTTCCTGAAGGAAACCACCAAACTGGCGCCGCTGCTGCGCCAGGCCGTCTCTTGTCATTGTGGAGCTTGAAATCATGTGCGCTGATACGATCAAGGAAGCCGCCGCCAGCACCCGCGCCGTGCGTGCAGGCATCGAATCGGACACGCAACACGGTGCTGTCGTGCCGGCGTTGCATCTCTCCACCAACTACAGCTTTACGGGCCTTGGCGGCAAGCGCGCCTATGACTATTCGCGCAGCGGCAATCCCACGCGCGACCTGCTCGGCAATGCCCTCGCCGAACTGGAGCAAGGTGCCGGTGCAGTGATCACTGCCAGTGGCATGGCCGCGGTTGCACTCGCACTGGAGCTGGTTCCCGCCGGTGCCACCGTGCTTGCAGCGCATGATTGCTACGGCGGTACGTGGCGCTTGCTCGATGCATGGGCGAAGAAGGGACGCTTCAGCGTTCGCTTCGCCGATCTCACCGACAACCATGCACTGGCCGAAGGCCTGGCGTTGAAGCCAGCCCTGGTGTGGGTGGAAACGCCGTCGAATCCGCTGCTGCGCATTACCGACATTCGCCATGTGGCGCAGGCTGCGCACGCGGTCGGCGCGCTGGTGGTGGTAGACAACACCTTCCTTTCGCCCGCATTGCAGCAGCCGCTTGCGTTGGGCGCGGACGTAGTCGTGCATTCGACGACCAAATACATCAACGGCCATAGCGATGTCGTAGGTGGCGCGGTAGTAGCCCGTGACGCGGCGGTGGCCGAACAACTGAAATGGTGGGGCAATTGCAACGGCCTTACCGGTGCACCGTTCGACAGCTTTCTTACGTTGCGCGGCTTGCGCACGCTCGGCGTGCGCCTGCGTCAGCACCAGGAAAACGCGCAACGCATCGCCGCCCATCTCGATCAGCACGATGCCGTACGCAAGGTGTATTACCCAGGCCTGCAGCAGCATGTAGGCCATGCACTGGCCGCACGCCAGCAGCAGGGCTTCGGCGGCATGCTGAGTTTCGAATTGCACGGCGACGTTGCGCAGATCGAGGCCTTCGTGGATGGCCTGGGTTATTTCTCGCTGGCCGAATCGCTCGGTGGCGTTGAAAGCCTGGTCGCGCATCCGGCTTCGATGACGCATGCCGCGATGGCGCCCGAAGCGCGTCATGCCGCCGGCATCGCTGACACCTTGCTGCGACTGTCGATCGGCATTGAAGATGGCGACGACTTGTTGCGCGATCTTGAAGCAGGATTGCAGCGTGCGCGTGCCGTGAGCGAGAACGCCTCGAAACGTCGGGTGATCGCATGAGCGCGGTGCTGGCCGAGGCGGTCGTTCCCAAGGCAGCGGCGGCTGCGCCGCAGCAAGTCGCGCTGGTACTGCTTGGCACTGGCGTAGTAGGCGGTGCTTTTCTCAAATTGCTGTGCACGCCGGTGGCGAAACGGCTGCACCTGGTGGGCGCGGCGAACTCGCGCAAGCAGCAGACCGAGGCGACGCAGCTTGCCGCCCGTGATCTGCGCGAGCGACTGAGACGCGAAGGTGCGCCGCGCGATGATGCCGCCTTGCTGTCGGCGTTGGATGAACATCATGCGGCGTTGAAAGTGATCGTCGACGCCACCGCGTCGGCCGAGCTGGCTTCGCGTCATGCCGATTGGCTGGCTCGCGGCTATCACGTTGTCACCGCCAACAAATCGCTGGCCGGCGGGCAGCTCCCGGGTTGGCGAGCATTGCAGACAGCACGCGCTGCGGGTGGTCGCTACGGCGATTCCGCCACGGTGGGTGCAGGCTTGCCGGTGCTGTCCACGCTGCGCCGGCTATGCGATTGCGGCGACAGTTTGCTTACGCTGGAAGGCGTGTTTTCCGGCTCGCTTTCCTATTTGTTCAACACCTACGACGGCAGCCGTCCGTTTTCCGAGCTGCTGCGCGATGCACGCAAGCTGGGTTACACCGAACCGGACCCGCGTGCCGATCTGTCCGGCGAGGACGTGGCGCGCAAGTTGCTGATCCTGGCCCGCAATGCCGGCTTCGCCCTGGGTAGCGATGAGGTGCTGGTGGAAAGCCTGGTGCCGGAAAGCCTGCGCGAGCTTTCCACCGAAGCTTTCCTGGCGCGCCTGGAAGAATTGGACGAGCCGTTGGCGGCCCTGCATGAAGCGGCGCGTGCGCGTGGCCAGGTGCTGCGCTTCCTGGCGCGGCTCAATCAGCGTGGCCGTGCGCGCGTGGGCATTACCGAGGTGTCCCCGACGCATCCCGCTGCGCGTCTGTACGGTACCGACAATCAGTTTGCCCTGACCACCACGCGCTACCACACGCAGCCGCTGGTGATCCAAGGGCCGGGAGCTGGCCCCGAAGTTACGGCCCAGGCTTTGCTGGGCGACATCCTGGCGTTGGGTTGATTTCGTAGGCTGGGATGACAATCCCAGCATCGTGATGCTGCATGCATGGCAATGCTGGGATTGTCATCCCAGCCTACGTGCTGACGTTGGATTATTCGTACCGTCCCCTTAGGAGGGGGACGGCGTGACAAGATGAGAATTCGGGTGCGTCAACCGCGCGCGATACGCTCGGCGGTTTCTTCATCCGGCGGCACTAGCGGCAGGTCCGGATGCAAGTGTGCCGTATCCCGCGCAGCTTCCACCGCCGGCGTACGCCAGCCGCACTTCACGCCCCACAGGTAGAACACCAGCCCGATGACGGCGACGACGACCAGGTCCGAGCCGTAAGTCAGATAGCCGCGGCCGCCGAAGGCCGTGCTGCCCAGCCAGGACACGATCGCGATGGTGGGCAGGTAGACGATCAGCCAGCTTGCGCCTTTCAAATGGCGGCCGAAATCGTGCCAGCCCGCTTTCGCCTGGTAGTACAGATACACCGGCAAGGCCACCACCATCAGCAGGATGATTTCGCCGGTCAGCGGCCACTTCGCCCAGTACAGCAGTTCGGTCGCCATGATGAAGGCGACGCCGGCCAATACCGGCAAGCCTGCCACGCGCAGCGGACGATGCAATTCCGTGGCGGTACGGCGCAGCGTCATTACGCTCACCGGGCCGGTGAGATAGGAAATGATCGTCGCCACCGAGATCACCGCCGCCAGCGTGCCCCAGCCGCGGAAGTAGAACAGGAACAGGAACGACACCAGCAGGTTGAACCACATCGCCGGACGCGGCACGCCCCAGGTCGGATGCACCTGGCCCAGGATCTTCGGCAGCGTGCCGTTGCGTTCCATGCCGTAGATCATGCGTGCGGTGGTGGCGGTATACGTCATGCCGGTGCCGCTGGGGCTGATGAAGGCATCCACATACAGCAGCATCGCCAGCCAATGCAGATTGACGATGATGGCCAGTTCCGCGAACGGCGAACGGAAGTTGATACCGTGCCAACCTGCCTTGGCGAGTAGCTCCGGCGGCACTGCACCGAGATAGGCCACCTGCAGAATCACGTAGATCACTGTCGCCAGCAGGATCGAACCCACCACGGCGAACGGAATGCTGCGGCCTGGATTGCGTGCCTCGCCGGCCAGGTTCACCGGACTCTGGAAACCGTTGAAGCTGAAGACGATACCGGCAGTCGCCACCGCCGTGAGCACGGCCGCGAAATCGATCACGTGGTCGCCGCCATGGATGCCGACCGAGAAATTCTCCCGATGAAATCCGCTGGCGATCAACGCCAGGCCGGTCGCCGCCGGCACGATCAGCTTGAACACGGTGATCGCGGTGTTGGAGTGCGCGAACAGCTTCACGCTCCAGAAGTTGAGCAGGAAGTAGATGATCACCAGCACCGCCGCGATGGCGAGGCCGTTGTGGCTCAGTTCGCCGACGCCATCGGTAACGTGGTACAGGTCCTGCGCCCAGGCCCACGGCCAGGAGGCCATGTACTGCACCGAGGCTTCGGCCTCCACCGGAATCACCGATACGATCGCGATCCAGTTCGCCCAGGCGGCGATGAAGCCGACCAGCGAGCCGTGCGAATAATGGCCGTAGCGCACCATGCCGCCGGACTCGGGGAACATCGCCCCCAGTTCGGCATAGGTGAGCGCGATGGTCATGATGATCGCCGCGCCCAGCACCCACGCCCAGATCGCGCCTGGGCCGGCCAGGCCGGCCGCCTTCCACGCGCCGAACAGCCAGCCGGAACCGATGATCGAGCCCAGGCCGGTAAGCATGAGGGCAAACGGGCCCACATCGCGGCGGATCGCGTTGGAAGAAGACATCGAGGACTCCCTTGAAGCTAATGAACGGCCGCCTTGCGGGCGACACAATCTGAGGATGATGACAGACCCAAGTGTGTAGTGTCAGCCGTAGCCGCGGGCGCGTGTCGGAAGTCGCGCGGTGAGGAGTGGCAGCAGGCTAGTCACAGGTATATATCTTTTCATCCCGAAGAAGAGATATATACTGTCGGCCTGACGCGAGGATCCCAAGCCCATGCCGGCCATCAGCTTCGAATTCTTTCCGCCCAAGACCGACGAACAGCGCGCCCAGCTCGACAAGGCCGCCAAGGAGCTGAAGGCGCTCAAGCCCGAATACGTCTCCGTAACCTTCGGCGCCGGTGGCTCCACCTTGAGCTATACCAGTGAAACGGTGGCGCGGCTGCACCGGCAGCATGGGCTGGAGGTGGCGCCGCACCTATCCTGCATGGGTGGCACCCGCAAGGAAATCGCCGACCTGCTCGATACCTATCGCGCCGCCGGTTACCGGCGCCTGGTGGCGCTGCGCGGTGACCTACCCTCGGGCATGGCCTCGCCGGGCGATTTCCGTTACGCCGCCGAGCTGGTGCGCTTCATCCGCGAGCACTGCGGCGAGCATTTCCATATCGAAGTGGCGGCATACCCGGAAATGCACCCGCAGGCCGAAGACGTCCAGGCCGACCTCAAGCATTTCAAGGCGAAGATCGACGCCGGCGCGAACGGGGCGATCACGCAGTACTTTTTCAATGCGGACGCGTATTTCCGCTTCGTCGACGACGTACGGCGCATGGGCGTGTCGGTGCCGGTCGTGCCGGGCATCATGCCGATCTCCAATTACGCGCAGCTCAAGCGTTTCTCCGATGCCTGCGGCGCGGAGATCCCGCGCTGGATCGCCAAGCGCATGCAGGCGTATTACGACGACGTGGAATCCATTCGCGCGATGGGCGCGGAGGTGGTGGCGCAACTGTGCCGCCGTTTGCTGGAAGGCGGCGCGCCGGGCCTGCATTTCTACACGCTGAACCGGGCGAAAGCGACACGCGCAGTGCTTGACCAGTTGCACTGATGCGTATCACGGATCGGGCTATGCTCGCCCGATGCGCTTAGCCTCGCTCCTGTTATTGCTTCTGTTGCTGCCCGTCTGCGCCGCCAAGGCGCAGGGCGATATCCATCGCTGCATGGGCGCGGACGGCATTCCGGTGTTTACGGATCGCGTTTGCACCGACCTCAATGCCAAACCGGTCATGCCCGCGCCTGCGGCAAGCGTGCATGCGCCAGTCGAGCAGCAGCCATCGCAAGCACCTGCGGTGACCTGCGCGGCGGATCTGAAGCAGCTCAAGCAAGCGGTGATCGATGCCTTCACCGAGCGCAATCCCAACCGTCTTGCCGGCCTGACCTTGTGGAACGGCGATGGCAAAGAGGAAGTGGTCGCGGGTATCCGCTACTACAACCGATTGATGTCGCGTCCGCTGATCGAAGTGAAAAGCACGGGCGAGCCCTCGTCGACTTCCGATCATGACGACGATGCCGATGCTTCCTCGCTTTCGCTGTCGGCTTCGCCCAACCAGACGCCCGCGCATGGTGGAGCGCTGATTGTCGAGACCGAGTCCGATGATGGTAGTGGCGCTACCACGCAAGCCCAATTCGACGTGGTGCATCGTTCTGGCTGCGTGTGGTTGCGTCCACAAGGCGGCTAAATCGAAGACGAAAGGTGTCGAAAGATTCGGCACGTTATCATGGGCGATCCCCACCGGAGATCCCCCATGGCCCAGCAGTATCCCGAATGGATTTGGCAGAACGGCGAGATCAAGCCGTGGAAAGACGCCACCGCGCACGTGATGTCGCACGCCTTGCATTACGGCTCGTCGATATTCGAAGGGATCCGCAGCTACGTCACGCCGGAAGGTGCGGCGATCTTCCGTCTCACCGATCACCTCAAGCGCTTGTACCAGTCGGCCAAGATCTACGACATGGTGCTGCCGTATTCGCAGGATCAATTGGCTGCGGCATGCCGCGAAGTGATTCGCAAGAACGGCTACTCCGCTGCCTACCTGCGCCCGGTGGCTTATCGTGGCCTGGGCGGTTTCGGGCTTTCCGCCGATACGCCGATCGATGTCGCCGTGGCGACCTGGCCGATGGGCCCGTACCTGGGGCCGGAGGCGTTGGAAGTGGGTATCACCGCCTGCGTATCGAGCTGGCAGCGCTTCGCGCCTAACACGATTCCGGCGGGCGCCAAGGCAGGCGGCAACTATCTTTCCGGCCAGCTGATCGCGCGCGAGGCACGCCGCCTCGGTTTCGGTGAAGGCATCGCCCTGGCCTCCAGCGGCCTGCTCAGCGAAGGCGCGGGTGAAAACCTGTTCCTGGCGTTCGATGGCGTGCTGCACACCACGCCGGCCAGCGCCTCCATCCTCGCCGGCATCACCCGCGACACCATTAAGGTGCTGGCACGCGAAGACGGTATCGAAGTGGTGGAACGCGACATCCCGCGCGAATACCTGTACCTGGCCGACGAAGTGCTGATGTGCGGCACCGCCGCCGAAATCACCCCGATCCGCGAGATCGACGGCAAGCAGGTGGGCAGCGGCAAGGCCGGGCGTCTTACCCGCCGCTTGCAGGAGTTGTACTTCGGGCTGTTCAACGGCAAGACCCAGGACAAGTGGGGCTGGCTGGAGCCGGTTTGACCGTTTCATCCCCTCTCCCCTCTGGGGAGAGGGCGTAGGCTGGGATGACAATCCCAGCTTACGCGCTCCAGCGGCGAGGCCCTTGTCAAATTGCGGCATTGATAGCATTTTGATATATTGCTATCAATGCATGCGATTGAGGGTTTTGCAGCTATGGCAGCCATCACCATACGTAACGTGCCTGAAGAGGTGCATCGCGCCTTGCGTGTGCGGGCGGCCATGCACGGCCGCAGCACCGAGGCAGAGATCCGGGACATCCTGGAGGACGCCGTGAAACCGGAAGGACGCGTCAAGCTCGGTTCTTTGCTGGCCGAAATTGGACGCGAAGCGGGTGGCCTCGATTTGGAGATCGAGCGAGATAAAACCCCGACCGAGCCGCTGAGCTTTGAATGATTCTGCTGGATACGAACGTCATTTCTGAGCCATTGCGGCTTACGGCCAGCCCCGAAGTGCTAGCGTGGATCGATGCGCAAAATATCGAAACGCTGTATTTGGCTGCGATCAGCCTGGCCGAACTACGGTTTGGTGTAGCTGCTTTGCCAGCAGGCAAGCGAAAAGAGAGCTTGCATCACAACCTCGAGCGGCGTGTGATCCCTTTATTTAAGGGGCGCATTTTGTCGTTCGATGCAGAAGCCGCTCAAGCCTATGCTGAACTGCGAGCACGGGCGCGCGCAGCAGGCAAGGCGATTGGCACGGCGGATGGATATATCGCGGCGACAGCCGCAGCGAACGGGCTTGCGGTGGCTACGCGCGATGTCGCTCCGTTCGAAGCCGCCGGGGTCGAAGTAATCAATCCCTGGGAAACGAAGGTTTAAGAGCCTCCAGCTCACCAGCGTGTAGGCTGGGATGCGAATCCCAGCTTCCCCCATGCATCCTGATGCTGGGATTGTCATCCCAGCCTACGCGCCTATTAGGGAGCGAGCCACTTCATTTTCACCAAAAAAGGTGAAAAGATAGGCGCCATGACCCTACAGCTCACCAGCCGTCAGTTCAACATCCTCGCCTTTATCCGCGAGCGGCTGGAGCGCGGCGAAGAGGTGCCCACGCTGGAGGAAATCGGCCAGGCGATGGGTATTCCCAGCGTAAGCGCGGTGCTCAAGCACGTGCGTGCGCTGGAGGCCAAGGGCCGGCTGGTGATCGAGCCCAACCGGGCGCGCGGCATCCGGCTGGTACGCGAGGAAGACCCGCTCGCCGCCGATACGCTGGAACTCCCCCTGGTCGGCCGCATCGCCGCCGGCGAGCCGATCTTTTCCGAAGAGCGCGTGGAGCGCAGCCTGCGCGTCTCGCGCTGGCTGTTCCGCCTGCAGCCGGATTACCTGGTAAGGGTGATCGGCGATTCCATGCGCGACGAAGGCATCCTGGACGGCGACCTGGTGGCCGTTCACGCCACGCCGGTCGCCCGGCATGGCCAGGTCGTGGCGGCTCGCGTGGCGGGCGATCGCTTCACCATCAAGCGGCTGTACTGGCAAGGCGAGGTGATCCGCCTGCTACCGAACAGCCCCGGCTATCAGCCGATCGATCCCGATCCCACTGAAGACTTTGCCATCGAAGGACTGTTCGCAGGTCTGGTGAGGGCCGGCTGATGGGCGCGGTGCTGGCTTTGTCCAACCTGCTGGAGGCCCGGCAGGTGTGGCGCGGTAGCGCGGCCGCGCCGGTCGAAGGCGGGCAGCCGACCGGCTGGCCGATGCTCGACGCGGTACTGCCGGCGCGCGGCTGGCCGGAAGCTTCGCTCACGGAAATCCTGTTGCCGGCCGACGGCATCGGCGAGTTGCGCTTGTTGCTGCCGACTCTCGCTCGCCTCACCCAAGGCCATCGCCCCGTCATGTTGATTGCGCCGCCGTATGCGCCTTGCGCGATGGGCTGGCGGCAGCAGGGTGTGAATCTGCAGCACGTGGAAGTAGTCGATGCGGACGAGCCACAGGTGCTGTGGGCTGCCGAACAAGCCTTGCGTTCCGGTAGTTGCGCCGCCGTGCTGGCGTGGCCGCAGCAGGCCGATGATCGCAGCTTGCGCCGTTTGCAGGTGGCGGCAGATACGGGACGTGCCCTGGCTTTCGTGTTTCGCGATCGCCGGCATCTGGCGAACGCCTCGCCGGCCGCGTTGCGGTTGGAGCTTACGGCATTGCCGCAGCCTTTGATCTGGGTGCGCAAATGCCGCGGTGGGAATGCGCCGATGCAGGCGATCCCGTTCGAGCTGCGCATGGCCAAAGCCCTTCCATCAAGTCCAGTCCAGGCGCTGCAAGCGGGCGAGGGGTGATGGTGGCCATCCATGTTATGGGCCTGCATAAGCTTGCCGCACTTGGCGCTGGATGGCGTCCTTCGCCGCCGTGCCGATGATGCTCCGCTGGTGCTGGTGGATGGCCCGGCGAATGCGCGTTGCGTTGTCGCTGCCAATCTATCCGCGCAGGCCGCGGGCTTGCGCGTCGGCCAGCGTCTGAGCGCAGCCCAAGCGCTGCTGGCGCAATTGGAGGCCATCCCTTATGACGCTGCGGAAGAGGATCGCTGGCAGCGCTTCCTCGCTGGCGTGGCGTATCGCTATAGCTCGCAAGTGGCATTGCTGCCGCAAGCCGTCGTGCTGGAAATCAGTCGCAGCCAAAGCCTGTTGGGCGATTGGCCGAAGATAGAACGCAGCCTGCGCCATGATCTTGCCGAGCTGGGTTTTCGTCATCGCATCGCTGCGGCGCCCACCCCACATGCCGCGCATGTGCTTGCCGGCGTGAACGATGGGATGGCTGTCCTGACCAGGGAAGTGATGCAGCGTGCGCTCGATGTAGTGCCTTTGCATCAGAGCCATTTACCCGAGCGCGCGGTGGATGCCTTGCCGCGCATGGGCATCCGCCGGCTGGGACAGTTGTTGCACATGCCGCGCGATGGTCTGCAGCGACGCTTTGGTGCCCAGTTGCTGCAGCACATCGACCGCCTGCTGGGCGACATCCCGCCGGGACTGGAACTGCATGTGCCGCCCGATGCGGTGGACTGGCGCATCGAGCTTTCGCACGAGGTGGAAAACATCGCTTCGCTGCTCTTTCCGCTGAAACGCATGACCGGCGATCTTGCCGCTTATCTTTCCGGCCGCGATGGGGGCGTGCAGCGCTTTGCCCTGCGACTGGAGCATCGCGAGCGCGCGGTGACCGAAGTGGCGGTCGGCATGCTCTCGCCCGAACGCGATGCCAACGTGCTGTTCGAAGCCGCGCGCGGACGCCTGGAACGAGTGCAGCTATCCGCACCGGTTCTGTCGCTGCGCCTGCTCGCCGACGATCTGCCCGGCTTCGTTCCTGCCGGCCGCGATCTGTTCGACGAACGTCCCGCCAACGCGTTGCCGTTCGAGCAATTATGCGAACGCTTGCGCGCACGGCTTGGTGATCGCGCGGTGTATCGCTGGGCGGCCACCATCGATCCACGCCCCGAGCGCTCGCAGCGCATCGCCACGCAGGATGAAGATTTCATCGAGCCGCGTGTACGGCCTACCTGGTTGCTGGATAAGCCGGTGCCCTTGCGCGGCGTGCTGCGCATCCTTGCCGGCCCCGAGCGAATGGAAACCGGCTGGTGGGATGGCGATGCGGTACGCCGCGATTACTACATCGTCGAAACCGAACAGGGGCAGCGCGCTTGGGCCTATTGCGCACCAGGCGCACAAGCCGGCTGGATGCTGCACGGGTGGTTTGCATGACCGACTACGCCGAGCTGCACTGCCTGTCGGATTTCTCGTTCCAGCGTGGCGCGTCCAGTGCGCGCGAATTGTTCGAGCGCGCCAACGATTGCGGCTACAGCGCCTTGGCGATCACCGACGAATGCTCCCTCGCCGGTATCGTGCGCGCCTGGGAAGCTTCCCGCGATACGAAGCTGCCGCTGATCGCCGGCACGGAGATCCAGCTCGACGATGGCCCCAAGCTGGTGCTGCTGGCGGAAAACAAGCAAGGCTATGTTTCGCTGTGCCGCCTGATCACCCTGGGGCGAAGGGCTACCGAGAAGGGCGAATATCGCCTGTTCAAGGCGGATCTTGCCGATGGCGCGCCCGGCACGCTGGTGCTGTGGATTCCCGGGCGCGAACCACAGCGTGAGCATGGCGCATGGGTAAGGCAGGTTTTCGGGGATCGCGCCTGGCTGGCGGTCGAACTGCATTGCGAAGGCGACGACGAAGAGCGTCTTGCCGAACTCGAAGCCATGGGCGATGCCTTGCAATTGCCACGCGTAGCCTGCGGTGACGTGCACATGCATATACGCCGCTGCCTGCCGCTGCAGCACACGATGACGGCGATTCGGCATCACCTGACCATTGCCGAAGCCGGGGCTGTGCTGTTCCGCAATGGTGAACGGCATTTGCGTCGCCGCTCCAAGCTCGAAAAAATCTACCCCCAGGCCTTGTTGGACGAGAGTGTGCGCATCGCCAAGCGCTGCACTTTCGATTTGAAAAGGGATTTGCAATACCAGTATCCCAGGGAGCTGGTGCCGCAGGGCCATACGCCCATGCAGTGGCTACGCCATCTTGTTGCCCAAGGTGCGGCATGGCGTTGGCCGCAAGGTGTGCCGGCCGAACATCAGGTCACGATCGAGCATGAGCTGCACTTGATCGAGCAGAAGCATTACGAAGCCTTTTTTCTCACTGTGCACGACATCGTGCACTACGCGCGCAGCGTAGGCATTCTCTGCCAGGGGCGTGGATCGGCGGCCAATTCCATCGTGTGCTTCGCGCTGGGCGTGACCGATGCCGATCCGTCCAAGGTGAGGCTGCTGGTGGAACGCTTCATTTCGATAGAGCGCGATGAGCCGCCCGATATCGACGTCGATTTCGAACACGAACGGCGCGAGCAAGTCATCCAGTACGTCTACAACAAGTACGGTCGCGAACGCGCCGCGATTGCCGCCACGGTCATCAGCTACCGCAGCAAGAGCGCGGTACGCGACGTGGCCAAGGTATTGGGCTTGCCCGAGGACCAGATCGACAAGCTTGGCCGCTGCTTCTTCCGGCTTGGGGATGCCTCTTTGCACGAGCGTCTGCGCGAGCAGGGCTTCGACCCCGAGGCGCCAGTGTTGCGCAAGCTGCTTGAGCTGACCGCGCAATTGCTCGGCAAGCCGCGCCACCTGAGCCAGCATGTGGGCGGCTTCGTGATCCACGACGCGCCGCTGCATGAACTGGTGCCGGTGGAAAATGCAGCCATGCCCGACCGTACGATCATCCAATGGGACAAGGATGACTTAGATAGCATGGGCCTGCTCAAGGTCGATTGCCTGGCGCTGGGCATGCTGACCTGCCTGCGCAAGTGCTTCAAATTGGTCGAGCAATACCGCGGTAAAACCCTGGATATTGCCACCATCGAAGCGGATGACCGCAAGACTTACCAAATGATCCAGCGCGCCGACACCATCGGCGTGTTTCAGATCGAAAGTCGCGCCCAGATGGCCATGCTGCCGCGACTGAAGCCGGCCAATTATTACGACCTGGTGATCCAGATCGCGATCGTGCGGCCCGGTCCGATCCAGGGCGACATGGTGCATCCCTATCTGCGGCGTCGAAGCGGCGAAGAGCCTGTCGTCTATCCATCCGAAGAGCTGGAGCCGGTGCTTGAGCGCACCAAAGGCGTGCCGCTATTCCAGGAACAGGTGATGAAGCTGGCCATGGTGGCGGCCGGCTATACGGCAGGCGAAGCCGATTCGCTGCGCCGGGCCATGGGAGCATGGAAACGCCACGGTGGCATGGAGAAACACCACGAAAAGCTCGTTACCGGCATGTTAGGAAGAGGCTACACGCTGGAATTCGCCGAACAGATCTTCAATCAGATAAAAGGCTTTGGCAGCTACGGTTTTCCGGAAAGCCATGCGGCCAGCTTCGCCAATATCGCTTACGCCAGCAGCTGGTTGAAATGCCATGAGCCGGCCATGTTCGCCTGTGCGCTGCTCAACGCCCAGCCCATGGGCTTCTACGGCCCCAGCCAGATCGTGCAGGATGCGCAGCGCAACGGTATTCGCGTTCGCCCGATGGATGTGCGCTACAGCGATTGGGACTGCACGTTGGAGATGGATGCGCATAGCAAGACGGGGTTGGCCTTGCGCCTTGGCCTGCGCCAATTGCGAGGCTGCAGCGAGAATGTGGCAGGGCGCATTGCGGCAGCTCGTAAAACGGCGGCCTTCCGCGATGTCGTCGACCTGTGCACCCGCGCCGAACTGGACGCGCGCCACCAGGACTTGCTTGCCGACGCGGGCGCGTTGCGCGGGCTCGCCGGCCACCGTCATCGTGCCTTGTGGCTGACTTCAGGCGTGGAAACGCAATTGCCGCTGTTCGGCCGCAACAGCCCTCAAGAGCAGGACATCGTATTGCCGCTGCCCACGGTGAGCGAGAACCTGACCGCCGACTACGCGCACACCGGCCTGAGCCTTGGGCCTCATCCGCTAAAGCTGCTGCGCAGCCGCCTGCGTGCGCAACGCTACCTGGATTCACGCAGCCTGCAGCAGCTGCCGCATGCCACCCAGGTGCGCACCGCAGGTTTGGTGACCCAGCGCCAGCAGCCGCAGACCGCCAGCGGCGTCACTTTCATCACCATCGAAGACGAGTTCGGCCATGTCAACGTGGTGGTGTGGAACCACATCGCGCAAACCCAACGCAGGCCCTACCTGGAGGCGCGCCTGCTGGCGATCGAGGGGCGCTGGGAGGCGGTGGATGGCGTAAGTCATTTGATCGCACGAAAACTGCACGATCTCAGCGGCCTGTTGGCCGATCTGGATGCACGCTCGCGGGATTTTCATTGAGGCCTTCATGCAAACACTGCTATTCGAGCCGGGCGTACAAAACATTGCCGATGAAGTGACCGGGCCGATCACCTATCAGCCCGCGGTGATTTCATCCGCCACGGCGGCCGATTGGTTCGCCGCCTTGCGCGAACAGGGCGATTGGCACGCGAGCACGCGGATGATGTATGAACGCCTGGTAGGCGTGCCGCGCCTGCATTGCCATTATGCGATCACCGATCCCCAATTGCCCAAGCTATTGCACGATGCGCTTGCGGTGGTCAAGCAGCACGTCGATGCACCCTTCAACAGCATCGGCCTGAACTTTTATCGCGATGAACATGACAGCGTGGCGCCACATAACGACAAGCTGCACGAACTGGTGTCGCATCAGCCGATCGTGCTGTTGTCACTGGGTGCGACCCGCACCATGCTGATTCAGCGCAAGCAACCACCGCGGCTGAAGACCGAACTGGAATTGGAAGCCGGCAGCCTGCTGCTGATGGGGTGGAATGCACAGCTGCACTATGACCACAGCATTCCCAAGCTACGTCAGCCGGTAGGTCCCAGGATCAGCGTGGCGTTCCGGGTGCGGCCTGAGAGGGACATTAAAGCGTGGTAGCGGCGTAGGCTGGGATGACAATCCCAGCATCGTCACGTCGCCGGAAAGCTGGGATTGCCATCCCAGCCTACCCGCCTTGGCCGGATTATTTGGCGACCCGCGCCTTCAGCGCCGCCACCGCCGGCAGCTCCTTGCCTTCCAGGAATTCCAGGAACGCACCGCCACCGGTGGAGATATAGGAAACCTTGTCCTCGATTCCGTACTTCTCGACCGCAGCCAGCGTATCGCCGCCACCGGCAATGGAGAACGCCTTGGACTCGGCGATCGCCTGCGCCAGCACTTCCGTGCCCTTGCCGAACGCGTCGAATTCGAACACGCCCACCGGGCCGTTCCACACCACCGTGCCGGCCTTGGCGATCAGCTCGGCATACTGCCTGGCGGTTTCCGGACCGATGTCCAGGATCATTTCGTCATCCTTCACCTGATCCACGGCTTTGACCGTGGCCGACGCGTGCGCGGAAAATTCCGGCGCGACCACCACGTCCACCGGCATCGGCACTTCGGCGCCACGACGCTTCGCGTCGGCCAGCACCTTCTTGGCGGCGGGGATCAGGTCGGGTTCGTACAGCGAATTACCCACAGCATGGCCTGCCGCGGCGATGAACGTGTTGGCGATGCCGCCGCCCACGATCAGCTGGTCGACCTTGCCGATCAGGTTTTCCAGCAGGGTCAGCTTGGTGGAAACCTTGGAGCCGGCGACGATGGCGAGCAGCGGATGCGCCGGGTGTTCCAGGGCCTTGCCGAGCGCATCAAGCTCGTTGCACAGCAGCGGGCCGGCAGCGGCGACCGGCGCGAATTTGATCACCCCATGGGTAGATGCCTGCGCGCGATGCGCGGTGCCGAAGGCATCCATCACGAACACGTCGCACAGCGCGGCGTACTTCTTCGCCAGCGCCTCATCATCCTTGCCCTCACCGACATTCATGCGGCAGTTTTCCAGCACCACCACTTCGCCTTCGGCCACGTCCACGCCATCGAGGTAATCGGCGATCAGGCGCACCGGTTTGCCGAGGTGCCCGCCCAGCCACTTCGCCACCGGCGCCAGCGAGGATTCGGCATCGAACTGGCCTTCCTTGGGACGGCCCAGGTGCGATATCACCATCACCTTCGCACCGGCGGCGAGCGCGGCCTTGATGGTGGGCAGCGATGCGTCCAGGCGTTGGGTGGAGGTGATGCGGCCATCCTCGATCGGCACGTTCAAATCTTCGCGGATCAATACGCGTTTGCCGCGCAGGTCGAGGTCGCTCATGCGGGTGATGGTCACGGAAAAACTCCTGGCAGCTTGATGGGGTCAGGCCCGGAGGCCGGAACCGGGTATTTTCCAGCCCGCCCGACGGCGATGCAAACGGCACGGGGTTACACTCCATGTTTCAATTCCATGGAAAGGGCCATGTCTTCCAGCCTCGTTCTGTACAGCTACTGGCGTTCCAGCGCGGCCTTCCGTGTGCGCATCGCACTGAATCTAAAGGGCTTGTCATACGAAACGCGGGCCGTGCACCTGGTTCGCGACGGTGGCGAACAGCACTCGCCGGACTATGTGGCGCTCAATCCGCAGCAGCTGGTGCCGACCCTGGTCGATGGCGACAAGGTGATTACGCAGTCGATGGCGATTGCCGAATACCTGGAGGACATCCATCCGCACCCGGCCTTGCTGCCGGTCGATGCCGCCGACCGGGCACGCGTGCGTGCAATGGCGCAAGTCATTGCCTGCGATATCCATCCGATCGGCAATCTGCGCGTGCTACAGCGGATCGGTAAGCAGTTCGGCGCCGATGACGAACAACAAGGCATCTGGATGCGGCACTGGATCGCCACCGGGTTCCAGGCGCTGGAAGCGATGCTGGTCCATAGCAAACGGACCGCTCGCTATTGCCACGGCGATACCCCCGGGCTGGCCGACCTGTGCCTGGTGCCGCAGGTGTACAACGCGCGGCGCTGGAAGACGCCTCTAGGCGACTATCCGACGATCCTGCGCATCGATGCGGCATGTGCGGAGCTGGATGCGTTTCAGGCGGCGATGCCGGAAAGGCAGCCGGATGCACCGAAGTGAACAGTGAACGTGTGAGCCGTCATTCCCGCGCAAGCGGGAAGCCATTTTGATCTGATGCAAAAAGCCAAATGGATCCCCGCTTTCGCGGGGATGACGTCTCGCGGAGGCGCCCCCGCTGGGGGCGCAGCACTTAAAACCCCAATCCGTACGGGTCGTTGCCCACCAGCTCCGCGGTCTCCGAATTGCCGCTTTCGGACAGGCGGATCTTCAAGGCCAGGCCATCGCGCGAGTCGGCCTTGGCCAGCGCTTCTTCCAGCTCGATGCGGCCGCCCTTGTACAGCTTGTACAGCGACTGGTCGAAGGTCTGCATGCCTTCCTGCAGGCTGCGGTCCATCGCCTCTTTCACTTCATGGATCTGGCCGCGGCGGATCATGTCGCGGATCAGCGGCGTGTTGAGCAGCACCTCCACCGCCGGCAGGCGGCGGCCGTCCTTGCCGATGACCAGGCGCTGGCTGATCACCGCGCGCAGGTTCAGGGCAAGGTTCATCAGCACGTTCTTATGCGCCGATTCGGGGAAGAAGTTGAGGATGCGCTCCAGCGTCTGGTCGGCGTTGTTGGAGTGCAGCGTCGCCAGGCACAGGTGGCCGGTTTCGGAGAAGGAGATCGCCGCTTCCATCGTATCGGTGTCGCGGATTTCGCCGATCATGATCACGTCCGGCGCTTCGCGCATCGCGTTGCGCAGGGCCTCGTGATAGGTGTGCGTATCCAGGCCCACTTCGCGCTGGTTGACGATCGACTTCTTGTGGCGGTGCAGGTATTCGATCGGGTCCTCGATGGTGAGGATGTGCCCGGACGAATGGCTGTTGCGCTGATCGAGCATGGCCGCCAGCGTGGTCGACTTGCCCGAGCCGGTCGCGCCCACCACCAGGATCAGGCCGCGCGGCTCCATGATCAGGTCACGGAAGATGGCCGGCAGCTGCAGCTGGTCGATGCTGGGGATCTCGCTCTTGATCGCGCGGATCACCATGCCCACTTCGCCGCGCTGCTTGAACACGTTGATGCGGAACCGGCCGGCCTCTTTCACCGCCAGCGCCATGTTGAGTTCCAGGTCGCGCTCGAACTGCGGCACCTGCCCCTCATCCATCAGGGAGTAGGCGATCTTTTTCACCATGCCGCTGGGTAGCCCGGTATTGCCGAGCGGGTACAACTTGCCCTCGACCTTGATGTTCACCGGGGCGCCGGTCGTCAGGAACATGTCCGACGCGCCCTTGTCCACCATCAACTTGAGGAAGTAACCGATATCCACCTTAAAGACCCCTGAGTTTGATGCATTGCATTCAAGGATTATGCCTGCCCACAATACGCTGTGACACTCTTAGAGGAATGAGTGATGGTCCACATATTTTCCCCGTTGGCGGTGCGTAAGCGGCGCATCCCTGCGGTGGCTCCGGCCTTGCTGCTGGCCGTGTCGTTGAGTTTGGGCGGTTGTGCCAGCGTGCCGCCGCCGGACAACCTGATGAGCCAGGCGCAGGCGCAGTTGCAAAGCGCCCGCGACGCTGGCGCGCCCGACTACGATCCGGTCGATTTCGGCTTTGCGCAGGACAAGTTCCAGCAGGCCCAGCAGGCCATGGCCAACCGCAAATATGCGCAGGCTGCCGACCTGGCCGATGAATCGCGCGCGGACGCCACGCTGGCGCGCACCAAGGCGCAGCTCGCCGCGGCGCGCTCCCAAATTCAGTCAAAGATGGACGCAAACGGTCGCTTGCGCGCGCAGAACGCCGCGGCGCAGGCGGAGAACGACCAGCACTACCAGCAGCAGAAGGCCCAGCTGGCGGCGCAGATGGCCGCCTCGCAGCCGCAGGGCGATGGCCAGGACGATGGCAACCCGGCTTCTTCGTCCAGCGCCCCGGCGCCGGCCGCAAGTTCCCCGCTGCCGCAGCAGGCGCCGATGCAGGAGATGCCTGCCCCCGCTTCCTCGGTGCTGGACAATCCGCCGCAACAGCAACCAGGGCAGGGTTTCCAGACCCTGCCTGATGCTGGCCAGCAGAACTCCGGAGGCCAGTGATGAAACACGCCATGTTCAAGAAGCACCGTTTGTCGGTCATCGCCATTTCCCTGTTGGCCGTGTTCGCCAGCGCCGCCGTCCAGGCGCGCAAGGACGATATGGATGTCGGCCGCTTGACCAATACCTTGAATCAGCTGGCCGCCGATCCGAACCTGGGCACCTACGCCCAGGCCGATCAGGCACTGGCCCGGGATGCCATCAGCCAGCTTGCCCAGGCCAGCTCGCACGACCGGCCGCACGCGCTGTACATCGCCCAGCGCAGGGTGGATCAGGCCAAGGCCGAAGCCCAGTTGCAGGCCTCCCAGCGCCAGCTCAACCAGGCCGACCAGGAAAACGCCCAGCTGCAGCTGGAGCGCAGCCGCATCGATGCCACCGCCGCGCAGCAGCAGCTGGACATCCAGCGCATGCAGTACCAGCTGGCGCAGCAGGAAACCCAGCGCCTGCAGGCCCAGGGTCAGGCTGCCGCGGACCAGGCTGCCCAGGCCCAGGCCGAGGCCGCCCAGGCCCGCAAGCTGGCCGCGGCGCAAAGCAAGGTGGCCGCAGCCGCCCGGCGTCAGGCCGAACTGGCGGCCAAGGCCGCCAAGGCGCTGCGGGCGCAGATGCAGGACCAGCCGTCAGGCGGCGGCAAGTAAGCTAAGGGACGCGTAGGCTGGGATGGCCATCCCAGCCTGCCAGCCTTAGGACCACATGTTTTACGGGTTTTTGACTACATTCCGCGCCGCCATGCGCCTTGCCGTGGGGTCCTTGCGCCCCCGCCAAGTGGGGAGTAGGGTCGAACTTGCCGCCGACATTCAACTGCGGCGGCCTACCGACTGAATCATGCGCCTACCTGTCCACACTCCCTCATCCGTTCCCCGTTACAGGGAGGCGGACTCTGGTCATGCGCCTGATTTGCATTTGTTCTCGTGCGCCCCATGCGGGCGACTGCAGTCCTACTGCGAGGAGGTTGGATCATGTTCGAAGATCAGCAGCGTGATGCTGTCGAAGCCCTGAAAAAAGCCGACGCTGAGTTTCGCCGGCTCTATCAACGACACACGGAGCTCAACAGCAAGGTGGACAATGCCGAAATCGGCGTACTCCCTGTTGACGACATGACCCTAGGTTCGATGAAGCGAGAAAAGCTGCACATCAAAGAACGCTTGCAGCGCATGTGGGACGACTATCACGCTCGGCAACAGATACATTGAGCGTCCAAATCAGGAAAAACCCCGGAGCGGTCCGCTCCGGGGTTTTTCATTTTTCAGGATTCGTAGGCTGGGATGGTAATCCCAGCTTCCGCAGGCCACTGGGGAGCTGGGATTACCATCCCAGCCTACTCATCACGGCGCCGGCGCAAGCCTTGTTCACTCCCTCTCCGTTATGATCGCTCCTCATATCCCAGCCCCGCCCGGAGCCTGCATGACGGTCCAAGCCAGCGTTCTCGAACTGATCGGTAACACCCCCATGGTGCGCGCGCAGCGCCTGGATACCGGGCATTGCGAGTTGTTCCTGAAGCTGGAAAGCGCCAACCCGGGCGGGTCGGTGAAAGACCGCATCGGCCTGTCGATGATCGAAGGCGCGGAAAAGGCCGGCAAGATCAAGCCCGGCGCCACCCTGGTGGAAGGCACGGCCGGCAACACCGGCCTGGGGCTGGCCCTGGTCGCCCAGGCCAAGGGCTACCGCCTCATCCTCGTGGTGCCCGACAAGATGAGCCGCGAGAAGATCTTCAACCTCAAGGCGATGGGTGCCGAGGTGGTGCTCACGCGTTCGGACGTGGCCAAGGGGCATCCGGAGTACTACCAGGACATGGCCGAGCGCATCGCGCGCGAAACGCCGGGTGCCTATTTCATCAACCAGTTCGGCAACCCCGACAATCCGCGCGCGCACATCGAGACCACCGGCCCGGAAATCCTTCGGCAGATGGATGGCAAGGTGGATGCGGTGGTGGTGGGCTGCGGCTCCTCCGGCACCATGACCGGGCTTTCGCAATTCTTCGCCAAGGCCTCGCCGAACACGGAAATCGTGCTGGCCGATCCGGTCGGCTCCATCCTTGCCCAATACATCAACGAAGGCGTGCTCTCGACCAAGTCCGGCAGCTGGATGGTGGAAGGCATCGGCGAGGATTTCCTGCCCACCATCAGCGATTTCTCGCGCGTCAAAAAGGCTTACGCCATCTCCGACAAGGAAAGCTTCCTGGCCGCGCGTGAGCTGCTGGCCAAAGAAGGCGTGCTTGGCGGTTCTTCCACCGGCACGCTGCTGTCCGCTGCCTTGAAGTACTGCCGCGAGCAGACCGAACCCAAGCGCGTGGTCACGCTGGTCTGCGATACGGGCAACAAGTACCTGTCCAAGATGTACAACGACTACTGGATGCTCGACAACGGCTTTATCGAGCGCGAGCAACACGGCGATCTGCGCGATCTGCTGCTGCGCCCATTCTCTCGTCGCGACACTGTGGTGGTCGGCCCGAAAGAATTGCTGATGACCGCGTACACGCGCATGAAGCTGTACGACATCTCCCAGCTGCCCGTGATGGAAGGCAACCGCCTGGTCGGCATCCTCGACGAATCCGACGTGCTGATGTACGTGCATACCGATGAAGCGCGCTTCCGCGACAGTGTCGGCAGCGCCATGATCAGCGACCTGCAAATGCTCGACGTACGCGCGCCGATCACGGCCTTGCTGCCGGTGTTCGAACGCGGCCATGTCGCCATCGTGATGGACGGAGAACAGTTCCTGGGCCTGATCACGCGCATCGACCTGTTGAACTACTTGCGCCGCAAAGTGCACTGATGAACGAGGGGCTTCGCAGTTCGTAGGCTGGGATGAAATCCCAGCATCAGCAAACCGCATTTCCCGGGGTGGTCATGTCAGCCTGTGAATGCCCCCATCCTTATGGCCATCCGCACCGCAAAGCGCATTGACGGTTTTCTCACCGCCCTTCCGGCAAGGATGCGTGCTCCTGGTCTTCGTCGATTTGTCTCGATGCAAATGCAAGCGATGCCTTCCATCGCCGCAGAGCGGGAAGTAGGCTCCTCGGCAATGAACCCGGGAGCAGAAAGCTTGTCGAAACGGCGACTCGTCAAAGTCGCCGACCACCCCAGCCCTGCCATAGGAAATCGACCATGTGTGGAATCGTTGCCGCCACTGCCCAGCGCGACGTCGCGCCGCTGCTGATCGCCGGCCTCAAGGCGCTGGAATACCGCGGTTACGATTCGGCCGGCCTCGCCGTGCTGCAAGGTGGCGATGTGCACCGCGTGCGAGCCAAGGGCAAGGTACGGGAAATGGAGGCGTTGTATCTCGCCGAGCCATTCCCGGGCGGCACCGGCATCGCGCACACGCGCTGGGCCACGCACGGCGTACCCAATGAAGTGAACGCGCACCCGCACATCATTGGCCGCGTCACGCTCGTGCACAACGGCATCATCGAAAACTACGCGAAGCTGCGCGCGGACCTGCAATCGAAAGGCTATGTCTTCGCTTCGGAGACCGACACCGAAGTGATGGCCGCGTTGATCGACCTGCACGTTGGACAAGGCATGAAGCTGCGTGAGGCCGTGCTCACTACCGTGCGTGAACTGGAAGGCGCCTATGCCATCGCCGTCATGAGCCGTGACGAACCCGGCCGCGTGATCGGCGCACGGCGCGGAGCACCGCTACTGGTTGGCGTAGGCATCGGCGAGAACTTTCTGGGTTCCGATGCGCAAGCGCTGGTGCAGGTCACCAACCGGATCATCTACCTCGAAGAAAATGACGTCGTCGATGTCACTCGCGAAGGCGTTCAGGTCTATACGCTGGATGGAAAGCCGGTCGAACGTGGCATCCAGGAAAGCGAACTGTCTGCGGACGCGGTGGAGCGTGGCGAATACCGCCACTACATGCAGAAGGAAATCTTCGAGCAGCCGCGCGCCGTGGCCGATACGCTCGAAGCGCGCATCGGCGCCAGTGGCGTGCTGCCCAACATCTTCGGCGTGGGCGGTGACGAGTTGCTGGCGAAAGTGAAGGGCGTGCACATCGTTGCCTGTGGCACCAGCTACCACGCCGGCATGGTGGCCAAATACTGGATCGAGGACTACGCGCGCCTGCCCGTCAACGTGGAAGTGGCCAGCGAATACCGCTATCGCGAAACCGTGGTGCCGCCAGACACCCTGTTTGTCGCCATTTCGCAGTCCGGCGAAACCGCCGACACGCTCGCCGCCATGCGCGAATCGCGTCGCCGCGGTTACCTGGGCACGCTCGCCATCTGCAACGTGCCGGAGTCGTCCGTCACGCGCGAAGCGGATCTGAAACTGATGACGCGCGCCGGCCCCGAAATCGGCGTCGCCTCCACCAAGGCCTTCACCACCCAGCTCGCCGCCCTGGCGCTGTTCACCTTGCACGTTGCCAAGCAGCAGGGCCTGGACGCGGCACGCTACCGCGACCTTACCGAGCAGCTGCTGCACCTGCCGCGCTGCCTGGACGAGGCACTCAAGCTGGAGCCGCAAGTGATCGAACTGGCCGAGCGCTTCGTACACCGCCACCACGCCCTGTTCCTGGGGCGCGGCGCGCATTATCCGGTGGCGCTGGAAGGCTCGCTCAAGCTCAAGGAAATCTCCTATATCCACGCCGAGGCCTATCCCGCCGGCGAACTGAAGCACGGGCCGCTCGCCCTGGTCGACGAAGACATGCCGGTGATTGCCGTTGCCCCCAACGGCCCGCTGCTCGACAAACTCAAATCCAACTTGCAGGAAGTGCGTGCCCGTGGTGGCGAACTGATCGTGTTTGCCGATGCCAAGGCGCATATCGATGGCAATGCAACGCGTGGTGCTGTGTTGCGCATCGACGCAGGCGGCGACTTCATCTCGCCGGCGGTGCTTACTATTCCGCTGCAGTTGCTTGCATATCACGTCGCGGTGCTGCGCGGTACGGATGTGGATCAGCCGCGTAATCTGGCGAAATCTGTAACGGTCGAATGATTTGACGATTAAGTGCCGGAGAGTCGCTCATGAGCAAGATTGCGGTATCCCGCCTCCTTAGTCCATAGAAGGTTGGCGTGTTCTTGGAGGGGAAGTGAAATTCAATATTGCGCGATTGGTAATGTCCATGATTGCCGCCGGCGCGCTCTGTTTTGCTGTGGCGCGCTTATTCCGTGGATCGCTGTCCGGATTTTTTTTTCGTTGTCGTGCATGCTTGGAGCCCTGGGGTTTTTGAAGGCGCCACAGCTCCTGCAGGGGCGACACCATGAGCTTCAGGAGCAAGCCCGGTCTGTTGCCGATAGAAGCACGGGTATTCTCTTCAGAATGTGCGTTATTTGCAGTCTTATTGCCATTGCAGCGCTTTCAACTGGCCGGTGACAACAAATAGAACACTTGCTGGCGGATAGCGCGGCTATTCGTCAGCAGGCCGGTTGTAGAGAGACTGTGACGTCTGGCACTCGCCGTGCACATCCGACACTGGGATCTTCAGGCCGCAAGCAATATTCCGTGGCCTGCACGCAGCGGCCATCTTTGCTGGTCAGGTCCGTCTTCGTTGGGGGATTCGTGCCTTGCGTAGAATGATTTTCGCCATTCTGTTGGCCCCGGCCTTGGTGCCCTCGTCATACGGCCAGACCGCATGCTCGCCATCCGTCTTGAACATCGATGGCAACCGAATCTGGGTAGATAAAGAAGGAAAGGGTGGCGTCACCGTTGTATTCGAAGCCGGATTCGGCAACGACTCCAGTGTATGGGCGAAGATCGCGCCAGCGATCCAGGGTGCTGGTGTGCAGACCGTTGTCTACGATCGCGCTGGGATGGGCAAGAGCAGCATCAATACAAAAAAGCCCTACAGCATCGACAATGACGCGCACATCCTACGAATGTCGCTGGATGACTGCAGTATCAAAGGGCCGATAATCATGGTCGGTCATTCCTACGGTGGGGCCATCAGTTTGCTGGCGGCTTCCGAAGACGGCCGCATCAAGGGCGTCGTGCTGCTGGATGCTGTAGTGCCCAATGCTTGGCCGCAGTCGGAAGTCGACAAGAACTTGAAGAACATGCGCGCTCAATATGCCGAGATTCGGGAAAAAGCCCCGGAGTTGGCGAAGGTGGCTATTCCGTTTGCAGAGGCCATGCCGGCGACCGCGAAGGAAATCAACGCCATGCGAGTCCCGGTGGACTTGCCGATCATCGATGTAGTCGCGGAGAAGGGGCAAAGCGATCCTGAGAGTGCTGCGATTTGGCAGAACGCCCATCATGCGTTCACCGCCCATAATCCGAATCGCAAATATGTATTCGCGGCTGGCAGCTCCCACAAGGTCATGCTCGATAAGCCTGATCTGGTCGTGAAGACGATCCAAGAGATGCTTGCAACCCGGCCCTAAATAGCGCGGCTGCAAGCAACGCGGACGGGCCAGCGGGAATTTCGACTTGGTTGACCATGAAAACCGGCACGAATAAAGTCCTTGCTGCACGGGTATCGCAATCAACAGGAAAAGTCGCAGGCCTTCCATGTTTGAGCTTTCCACCCTGACCACCTACGTCGCCGTCGTGCTGGGGCTGTTCCTGATTCCAGGGCCGGCGGTGCTGCTTGTGCTGACGCGCACGCTGCAGGGCGGGCGCAAGACCGGCGTCCTGACGGGGCTGGGTATCGCTAGCGGTGATTTCGTGCATGCGTTGGCGGCCGCGGTAGGTCTGTCTGCGCTGCTGATGACTTCAGCGCTGGCGTTCAACACGGTAAAACTGATCGGTGCCGGCTACCTCATCTACCTTGGCATCAAGGCCTTGCGCGAGCCGCCTGCAGACCCTGCGTTGCCAAAGGTGCCACCCGTGTCGGCGGCGAAGGCTTTTTGGCAGGCCATTCCGGCGGAGGTGCTCAATCCGAAGACGGCGCTGTTTTTTCTCGCGTTTCTGCCGCAGTTCGTCCATCCGGAGCGCGGCTCCACGTTCTTGCAATTCACACTGCTGGGGCTGATTTTCGTCGTGCTCAGTGCGGTCTATACAACGCTGATCGTGATCTCGATACGTCCGCTGGGAAAGATCGTCAAGCGAATACGGTGGCTAGGGCGTTGGCAGGGTAAGATCATCGGCTCGATCTTCATTGCGCTCGGCTTGAAGGTCGCGACCCAGCATCGTTAGCGAGCCTCTGACCTCCGTAGGCTGGGATGAAAATCCCAGCTTTGCCGGCTGTATCGCGATGCTGGGATTGTCATCCCAGCCTACTGGCTTGGAGTGGATACGAATTCGACCTGCTTCGCATCAAACAGGGTAGCGACCAGCGTTCGGCCATCCGGCAGAAAACTCAGCTCGCGCGGAAAGCCCTGCGCTGGCGTAGACATCCGTCTGAGCTGCGCAGTGTTTTCCAGATCGCTCAAGCCGGCCAGTTGTCCCTTTGCGCCCTTGTCAAAGCGGTTCGACAACGCCGTCCATACCTGCTTTCCATCCTGGCGTACCGCAACGCCTACCGGGCTGGGGCCGATGGGCAAGCTCGTCACATCGGCCTGTCCTGTGCCTTCCGCCCAGGTGGCTACTTGGAATCTCAATAAGGCGTTGTCGCCGCGCGCCGTCACCCACAAATCCTTTCCGTCGGGGGAAACGGCGACCCGCACGGGATTGCATCCGGCCGGCAGGCCAGCCACCAAGGCCTGCTTGGGGTCCGTTGCGGCCTTGGCTACATCGATCTTGAAGACCAGGCCCGGCGGGTGCATTTCGCCGCGCGGGAGTTCGGGCTTGCAGGTCGGCTTCATGCTTGCAGGCCCCCTTTGGCTGGTCGCGTATAGCCAACGGCCATCTGGGGAAAAGGCCAGTCCCACCGGAAAGCCGGAGGTGGGAATGTGGCCGATCAACGCATCGTCATGGTTTTGCAACTTGGAAAGGTCGAAGACGCTGATCCGCGCCGAATCTTCGTCGGAGACGAAGGCCAGCTTGCTGTCCTGGCTGATAGCGGTGTAGACGGCGCCTGCATGGGAACCGCTGTGCAATATCCCAAGGATCGGGCTGCCATCGTTGTGTTCGAGCCGCTGCACGTCCAGCACGGATGTGTCTTCGCCGCCGGCGATCGCCAGCATGCGTCCGTCACCGGACAGTGCTTCGCCATAGGCCTCAGTCTTTAGTGCGGCCACATGATCCAGCTCGAACTTGCCGTCGTTGTTGCGTAGCACGGCGACGGCTCCACCGCCTTTGCCGACGCTCATGGAAACGAATAACCAGCAATTGTCAGGAGCCGCGATGGCGGCAAACGGATGCCCGGGTACCGGGACATCGGCCGTTTGAGCAGGAGAAGGGCAGGTCGCCGCGCCAGCCTGGGCGCTCAGAAGTAGAACCAGAAGACCCAGGACAACACGCATCACTTTCATGGATCCTAGCCTTCACTGGCAAAGAGTCCGGCCATTATTTTCTATCCTGGGCCATCCGTCATCTGCGGCCGGCTCTTTCCTGACGAGGGGAAAATCCAACCGATGGTTAAGAAGCCGTCACGGAAAAGGCTAGGCTGCGCCGCAGCCATTTCAAATTGCAATGTCTGAAATTCGCTGCGGTCGGCTGTACACAGGCAGCGCGATGACTATTCTTGGCGATGCATTTGACTCACGCCGCCTGGCGTTCGATCCTCCGCGGGTGCCCGCTTCATGGAGCTATACGAGCTATGAAAAGTTATTCCATGCTGGCTTTGCTGTTTCTTGGCACCACGAGCCTGCTGCATGCCCAGGCATCTTCACCGCCAAGTTATGTGACTGACGCAGTTTCCGACAGTGCGCGGCCGGCTGCTGAAAAGCAGCTCGACAGCGACCGCAAGCCGGCTGCATTGGTCGCTTTCGCAGGCATCAAGCCGGGTGACAAGGTTGCCGACGTGATGCCGGGTGGTGGCTATTTCACCCGCATTTTCAGCAAGGTGGTTGGGGCCAAGGGCCATGTGTACGCCGTAGTTCCTGAAAGTTACGCGAGTAAAGCACCGCCGGAGCGGCTCAAGTCGATCCGGGCGCTGGTAGCCGATCCTGTCTACAGCGGCAACACTTCCCTTGAAGTCCGTCCCTTTGAACGGCTCGATGTCGGCGCGCCCCTGGACGTGGTGTGGACGTCGCAGAATTACCACGATGTCTACGGCGCAGTGAATGCCGCGTTCAGCGTCAGCGGAAGCACTGGCCCCGAGCAGGCGGCCAAGCTCGACGCTGCCGTGTTCAAGGCGCTGAAGCCGGGTGGTGTGTATATCGTCGTCGATCACGCAGCCGCGCCGGGCTCGGATGGACGTGATGCGCATACCTTGCATCGCATCGATCCGGCCACGGTCATTGCGCAGGCCAAGGCGGCCGGCTTCGTGCTGGAGGCGCGTAGTGCCTTGCTCAGCAACCCCCAGGATACGCACGAAAAGCCCATTTTTGCACCGGAAATCAAAGGGCATACGGACAAGTTCGTGCTGAAGTTCCGCAAGCCGGTGCGGTGACGAAGAGCGGCGGTCTCGTGGGCTGGGATGGCAATCCCAGCATCGGGATGCCGCATGGAAAGCTGGGAAAAGTCGTCCCAGCCTACGCGTCAAGTCGGCCTGGCTTGCTGGGCCAGTTCCTCCATGACGGCACGCATGTACGCAAATAGGTTCTCGTCCACGCCGCTCCCGCTGCGAAGATCCGGTTCTTTGGCGTATGCCTCACGAATTCGCGCATGCGTGGCGGGATCATTGCCGGCATAGGCGGTGAACAGCTCCAGCCATTTGCTTACAAGCTCGCGTACATGGGGATCACTCGCTGGCACGCCGAGATCCCTGGCTTTGACGAGCGCGGCAATCAGTGGTGGCCACTCGTACATGTTGCGGCCATAGTTCTCCCGCATGCGCACCATCTCGTCCGGATGCAGGTAGCGCTCGAAGATCGCCAGACGCGCGGTGACGATGGCTTGCTCGACGAAGCTGCCAAGCTCTTTGGTGATGCCGGTGCGTTGACGAGCTTGCGGATCCTCTTGATTCATGGTGTGCAAGCGCATCAGGAAATCCGGGTTGCCGCCGGTATCGCGATGGATCATCTGCATCCATCGAAAGGCGAGCAGATCCACATCGGCGTCGCCGGGCTTTGCGCCCCGGTCTATGGCGGCCTGGACGGCCTCGACCAATGCGCTCCATTCGGATCGCGCATCGGCATTCTGGTAAAGCGGCAGGCGTTTCAATTCCTCGGCGGAAAAGTGCTGCTCGTACATCGTCATCAGTTCCATGGTGTCTATCCACTTGGATGGATCAAGGGACTGTCCGGCCTCCAAAGTGTCGCGCACAGCGCATAGCTGGCGGTGCAGGCGGTGGTCGCGGGCCATGGTCAGTTCAAGCATTTGGATCTGCTTGGCTATCAGGGTCGGCAGCGCTGCTTCCGGGCTGGACAGGGCGGCGCCGATATCGTCCAGCGACAAACCGAGCTGGCGGAGCGCGATGATGCGATACAGGCGCTCCACGTCCTCGGCGGTGTACAGGCGATAACCGGCATCCGAACGGGCGGAGGGACACAGCAGGCCGATTTGGTGATAGTGATGCAGCGAGCGCACCGTCAGTCCGGTGCGGCGTGCCAGTTCACCTACTTTCCATCTCATCGGTACTTTAGTCCCTGGGCTTCATTCGGATATCGCCATGCTGCGGCCTGACGTTGCGTCAGGGTCAAGTCGTCCGGTTATCACGCTGAGCGGCCATCGGCCGGGCCAGGACTTCCCGATAAAGATCCTCGTCGATGTCGCCACCCTGTAAGGCCCACATCAGTGCGTCGATCCGATCGGCGCCCCAGAACAGCTCATCGCCCAAACGGAAGGTGGGCACGCCGAAAACGCCGGCGTCGAGGGCTTCCTGGGTCGTATCACGCAGACGCTGCTTTACTACGGGAGTAGTCGCTGCGGCGCTCAGGGCGTCGCTGTCGAACCCGTTGCATTCCAGTGCAGCATGCAAGCTGACGGGATCGGCTAGGTCGATGCCGTCCCGCCAGGCCGTGGCGAGCAGGACGCGGGACAGCTCCAGCCGTTGTGTTTCGTTTTCGGCTGCGTGCATCACGCGCAGGGCAGCCAACGGATTGAAGGGGTGATTGGGTGGGCCACGAAAGGACAGGCCGAGCTGTTTGGCCTGGCGCATGACATCGCGAAACACATAGCTGCGTTTGGCCAGTATCTCAGCCGGCCCCTTGGTGCCATGCGCGTTGAGCAGCGCAGCGAACAAGATCGGGCGGCAGATGATGCGTCCGCCGGCCGCGGCGATGCGGTCGACCTGCTCCATTGCCAGCCAGGCATACGGGCTGACGGGATCGAAATAAAAGGTGACAGGAGTAGTGGTCATGGTGATCCGGTGTGGCCTACCCGTTGGTCAGAGCTGCAGATGCAAGAACTGGTTGAACTGGCTTCTTTGATAGTGCGAGAAAGCCTCGCCATCGACAAAGCCACGTCTTCGATAAAGCGCCAGGGCAGGCTCGAAAGCAGGGCCGCTGCCGGTTTCCAGGCTTAAGCGACGCAAGCCACGCGCGCGGGCTTCCCCGATGATGTGTTCCAGTAGCGAGGATGCAATGCCGCACCGCAAATAGTCGGGATGGGTGCGCATCGACTTGATCTCTCCGGAGCTTGAATCGAGTTGTTTCAGCGCGCCTATGCCGCAAATGTCATCACCCTGCCAGGCGCTCCACACCGTCACGGCGGGAGTGGCGAGGCCGGAGAGATCCAGGGCAAAGACCTGTCCTGCTGGTGAGTTCGCATGCATGCCTGCCAAGTGCAAACGCAGAAGCGAGCGCGTGGCGGTGCTGGAAAGATCATCCACGCGTATATCCATTGAACTTCCCGATTGTCGATATGGCGCCAATTCCACCACGGCTGCAGCCAGCGCAACAGCCCTTTAATGCTGTTCGCTTTGCTGCACTGCGATGGTGCAAAGGGAGGAGTGTTAGCTCACCCCTGGTGCGCGGCTAGACCTTTTTACGCGCAATTTACGCGCTAAGCCCAGGAAATTCGGCAAGAGTGGCGCTGGCACAAATGATGCAACGCATCACTCATCAAGGCCTGCCGATCGAAGTTTTCGTGCGACGGACAGGCTGCAGTGCAGGGCAAGTTCTTCAGCGGGGTAGGGCATGTCGGGCAAAGCTACGCGGATCGATCTGTTTGGATTGCACACGCCATCCATGCGTGCGTTTCATTTGAGTTGGCTGGCGTTTTTCGTGTGTTTCTTCGCCTGGTTCGCGGTGGCGCCCTTGATGCCGCTGATCAAAGGCGAATTTCATTTGAGCAAGGATCAGCTCGCCAATATCAGCATCGCCGCCGTGGCGGTAACGGTGTTTGGACGGCTGCTCGTGGGACCGCTGTGCGACCGCTACGGGCCGCGGCGCACGTATACCTGGCTGTTGCTGATCGGTGCGCTACCGGTGTTCGGCATCGCCTTTACGCACAGCTATGCCTCCTTTCTGATGTTTCGCTTGGCGATCGGCATCGTTGGCGCGGGCTTCGTGGTCACGCAGTACCACACCTCGGTGATGTTCGCGCCGAACGTGGTAGGTACGGCCAACGCGGCGGCCGCAGGTTGGGGCAATGCTGGCGGCGGCGTGGCGCAATCGGTGATGCCTTGCTTGCTGGCGGCGTTGATCGCGCTGGGTATACAGCATGATCTGAGCTGGCGCGCAGCGATGTTTGTGCCTGGCGTATTGATGCTGGTGGTCGCTGGCCTGTACTGGCGCTACGGACAGGATTGCCCGCAAGGCGATTACCGCCGATTGCGCGCACGAGGAATATTGCCCGATACCGGCAAGGCTGGGGGTTGGAAGGTATTTCTCACAGCAGTAAGCAACTACCGCGTATGGATGCTGTTCGTGACCTACTCGGCTTGCTTCGGCGTCGAGCTGTTCGTGCATGGCGTGGCGGCCAGCTATTACGTTGATCGCTTTGGCATGGATCTCAAGCATGCCGGACTGGCGGCCGGCAGCTTCGGCTTGCTGGCGCTGTTTGCTCGTGCGCTTGGCGGTATGACGTCCGATCGCCTGGCACGCCGACACGGCCTGGCAGCGCGCAGCTGGCTGCTCGGCGCGCTGATGCTCGGTGAAGGGCTTGGCCTTTTGTGGTTCTCAGATGCCCAGGTGGCAGGGCTCGCCGTCGCCGCGATGATCGCCTTCGGCCTGTTCACACATATGGCTTGTGGCGCTACGTATGCGCTCGTGCCGTTTATTGATCGCAAGGCGCTGGGTGGCGTTGCTGGCGTTATCGGGGCGGGTGGCAATGTCGGCGCAGTGGCTGCCGGGCTTTTGCTCAAGAGCACCGGCTCGGTGCAGCACACCTTTGCGCTGCTCGGCGGTTTCGTAATCGCCGGATCGTTGTGCGCGCTGGCGGTGCGCTTCAACGCCGAGCATACGGCACGCGAGGAACAGCTTTACCGGGAGGCGATGGGGCAAGACCCGGCGCCAGCGCGGCTTGTGGCATGAACAGAGGGCGCGACGCATGACAATGAAATTGCTCGTTATCGGCAACGGCATGGTCGGGCATAAGTTGCTGGAAGAGCTGGCGCAACGGCAGCCGCCAGGCCTGGACATCACCGTGCTGTGCGAGGAGAGCCGCCCGGCGTACGACCGCGTACACCTATCCGAATTCTTCAGCGGCAAAAGCGCGGAAGATCTCTCCTTGGTACGGCCCGGCTTCTTCGAGCAGTCAGGTATACAGTTGCGCCTCGCCGCGCGAGCCGTGCATATCGACCGCCAGCAGAAGCGCGTCACCACCGCTGACGGCGAAGTGATCGCCTACGACAAGGCGGTGCTCGCCACCGGGTCCAAGCCGTTCGTACCGCCGATTCCGGGCAACAGTCGAGCTGGCTGCTTCGTCTATCGCACCATCGACGATCTGCTGGCGATGCAGCAGTGGGGTGCGCGTTCGAAGCTTGGTGTAGTGATCGGGGGCGGTTTGCTCGGCCTGGAATGCGCCAAGGCGTTGCGCGACCTGGGCCTGGAAACGCATGTGGTGGAATTCGCACCGCGCCTGATGGCCGTGCAGGTGGACGACATCGGCGGGCAGATCCTGCGTCGCAAGATCGAGGAACTCGGCGTCACCGTACACACCGGCAAGAGTACGCAGGAAATCGTCGATGGCGAAACGGCGCACCATCGCATGAAGTTCGCCGATGGCAGCTACCTCGATGCCGACATGATCGTCTTCTCCGCCGGCATCCGCCCCCGCGACGAATTGGCACGTGCGTGCGAACTGGGCGTGGGCGAGCGCGGTGGCATCCATGTCGATAACTACTGCCGCACACGCGACTGGGATGTCTATGCCATCGGCGAATGCGCGTATTGGGGCGGCAAGACGTTCGGCCTGGTGGCGCCGGGCTATGACATGGCACGCGTGGTGGCTGCGCATCTCAGCGCGCTGCTGGAGCGCAAGCACGCGCTGGAGCTGCCGGAATTCGCCGGTGCCGACATGTCCACCAAGCTCAAGCTGATGGGCGTGGACGTGGCCAGCATCGGCGATGCACATGGCACTACGCCTGGTTCGCGCAGCTATCAGTTCAGCGATGAGCGCCGCCAGATCTACAAGAAGCTGGTGGTGTCGGGCGACGGCAAGCGTTTGCTTGGCGGTGTGCTGGTGGGTGACGCCAGTGAATATGGCACGCTGCTGCAGATGATGCTCAACGGTATCGAGCTGCCGGACGAGCCGGAATTCCTGATCCTGCCTTCGTCGGACGGCAAGGCGAAGCCCGCGCTAGGTGCCGATGCGTTGCCGGCTTCAGCGCAGATCTGTTCGTGCAACAACGTGTCCAAAGGGCAACTGTGTGAGGCGGTGGCGGCTGGCGCCACGTCCATGGGCGCCTTGAAAGCCGCCACCAAGGCCGGCACCACTTGCGGTGGCTGCGTACCGCTGGTGACCTTGGTGATGAAGGCTCAGATGAAGCGCCAGGGCCTGGCGGTGGACAACCACTTGTGCGAGCACTTTGCCTATTCGCGCCAGGAGCTTTATCACCTGGTGCGGGTGGAGCGCATCAGGCATTTCGACGAATTGATTGCCCGCCATGGCAAGGGCCTGGGCTGCGATATCTGCAAGCCGGCGGTGGCAAGCATTCTTGCCTCCTGCTGGAACGAGTTCGTACTGCAGAAGGAGCATGCCTCGCTGCAGGATTCCAACGACTATTTCCTGGCCAATATCCAGAAGGACGGCAGCTATTCGGTGGTGCCGCGCATGCCCGGTGGCGAGGTCACGCCAGAGGGGCTGATCGCCGTCGGTGCGATTGCCAAGAAGTATCGGCTGTACACCAAGATCACCGGCGGCCAGCGCGTGGACATGTTCGGTGCGCGCTTGGAACAGCTGCCTTCGATCTGGGAAGAACTGATCGACGCCGGGTTTGAATCCGGCCACGCATACGGCAAGGCGTTGCGCACAGTGAAATCCTGCGTGGGCTCCAGCTGGTGCCGTTATGGCGTGCAGGATTCGCTCGGCACCGCGATCGACCTGGAAAACCGCTACAAGGGCCTGCGTTCACCGCATAAATTGAAAATGGCCGTTTCCGGCTGCACGCGTGAATGTGCCGAAGCGCAGGGCAAGGACGTGGGCGTAATCGCTACCGAGAGGGGTTGGAACCTATACGTGTGCGGCAACGGCGGCATGAAGCCGCGTCACGCTGAGCTGCTCGCGGGCGATCTTGATACGCCTACGCTGATCCAATACATCGACCGCTTCCTGATGTTCTACATCCGCACGGCCGACCGGCTGCAGCGCACCAGCGTGTGGCGCGACAACCTGGAAGGCGGGCTGGACTACCTCAAGGAGGTCATCGTGCACGACAAGCTGGGCATTGCCGCCGAACTGGAGGCGGAAATGCAGCACATCGTGAGCACCTACGAGTGTGAATGGAAGAAGGCCGTAACCGACCCCCAGGCCCGCAAGCGCTTCCAGCATTTCGTCAATAGCCGGCAGTCGGATGGCAACGTGGTGTTCGTGCCGGAGCGTGGCCAGATCAGGCCGGCGACGCCGGACGAAAAGCGCAGGCCACGCATTCCCGCCAGCGTGGTGACGGAGTAAAGCGATGGAAGACAGGGTGACGGCCACAGGCTGGACGATCGTGTGCGAGCTGGAGGACATCGTGCCCGACACCGGCGTGTGTGCACTGGTAGATGATCAACAAGTAGCCGTGTTCCGGGTTGGCGAGCAGCAACTGTATGCGATCGACAATTTCGATCCGAATGCGAACGCCTGCGTGCTCTCGCGTGGCCTGGTCGGTAGCGTGGGCGAACGTGTCGTCGTAGCCTCACCGATCTACAAACAGCACTTCGACCTGCGCACCGGCGAATGCCTGGAAGCACCTGAGCATTCGGTGCAAGCCTGGCAAGTGAAGTTGGAAGGTGGTCATGTGCTGCTGGGGCAGCCCCAGCGATGAGCGCAGCGCGGCCCAGGCTGGTTGTCATTGGCAACGGCATGGCCGGCATGCGCACGGTGGAAGAGCTGCTGCAGCTTGCGCCCGGCCTGTACGACATCACGGTGTTTGGCGCGGAGCCTTATGGCAACTACAACCGCATCCTGCTTTCGATGCTGTTGAGCGGTGAAAAGAACACCGACGAGATCATGCTCAATACGCCTGAGTGGTATGCCGACAATGGCATCACGCTGCACGCCGGCGACCCGGTGATCGCCATTGACCGGCGCCATCGAAGAGTGCGTTCCCGCAAAGGCGTGGAAGTGACGTACGACCGCTTGCTGGTCGCCACCGGATCGCGACCGTTCATGCTACCGCTGCCGGGCGGCGAACTGCCGGGCGTGATCGGCTTCCGCGGCATCGACGATGTCGAACAGATGCTGCAAGCGACCAGCACCTACAAGCATGCAGCCGTCATCGGCGGAGGTTTGCTCGGCATCGAGGCCGCGAATGGTCTTTTGCGCCGAGGCATGCAGGTGACGCTGCTCCATCGCCTGGACGTGCTGATGGAGCAGCAGCTCAACGCTGATGCTTCGCGTTTGCTTTCGCACAATTTGCAGGCACGCGGCCTGAAGGTGCTGCTGAATGCGCAGACGACCGAGCTATATGGCAACGGACGCGTCGAGGGCATCGCACTGGCCGATGGCAGCCGTATCGATGCCGACCTGGTGGTGATGGCGGTGGGCGTGCGGCCGGATATCGGCTTGGCGAAGTCCTGCGGCTTGCATTGCGACCGGGGCATCGTGGTCGACGATACCTTGCAGACCTACGATCCACACATCTACGCGGTGGGCGAATGTGTACAGCACCGCCGCCTCACCTTCGGCCTGGTGGCGCCGGTGTGGGAGCAGGCGCGGGTGTGCGCTTCGCACCTGGCGCGCCTGGGCCATCGTCGCTATCGCTTTACCCGGACCGCCACCAAGCTGAAGGTGACCGGGATCGATCTTTATTCGGCCGGCGATTTCATTGGCGGCGATGGCACGGAAGATCTGGTGCTGCGCGATCCGCGCCGCGGCATCTACAAGCGGCTGGTGCTGAAGGACAACCAGATCATCGGCGCCGTGCTGTATGGCGATGTAAAAGATGGCGGCTGGTATTTCGAGTTGATCCAGAACGGCACCGACATTACGCCGATTCGCAACCGCTTGTTGTTTGGCAAGCACTACTGCCAGCCGGCGGAGGTTGCGGCGTGACGGTGGCTACCACCTGTCCTTATTGCGGAGTGGGCTGTGGCGTGCTGGCACGTGCGAATGCCGACGGCAGCGTGCATGTGGAAGGCGACCCACAGCACCAGGCCAACCACGGCCGCCTGTGCGTGAAGGGTTCGGCGCTGGGAGAAACCGTCGATTTGCACGGACGCCTGCTGCATCCCATGTTGCGCTCCCCCGACGGCACGCTGCAGAGTGCCGGCTGGGACGAAGCGCTCGATCGCGTCGCAGCAGGTTTTCAACGCGTCATCGAGCGGCATGGTCCGGACGCGGTAGCGTTCTACGTGTCCGGTCAGCTGCTCACCGAGGACTACTACGTCGTCAACAAGCTGGCCAAGGGCTATCTGGGTACGGCCAACATCGACACCAATTCGCGCCTGTGCATGTCCTCCGCCGTGGCGGGCCACAAGCGGGCGTTCGGCGAAGACGTGGTACCGGGCTGCTACGAAGACCTGGAGCTGGCCGAGCTGATTGTGCTGGTCGGTTCCAACACGGCGTGGTGCCACCCCATCGTGTATCAGCGCATCGCCAAGGCGAAGGAAGGCAGCCGTCCGCCGCGCCTGGTGGTGATCGATCCGCGCCATACAGCCACTTGCGAATCGGCCGACCTGCATCTGCCGGTGAAGCCGGGCACCGACGTGTGGCTGTTCAATGGCCTGATGGCGTTTCTGTTCCAGCATGGTGCGATGGATGCGCGATTTGTGGAAGCGCACACCGCAGGGTTTGCCCAAGCTTTGGCAGCGGCGCAGGCGGACGCTGGCGATCCGGCGGAGGTGGCGCGGATCTGTGGTGTGCAGCTGGCGGATCTGTTGAACTTCTATCGCTGGTTTGCCCGCTGCGAGCGTACGGTGACGCTGTTCTCGCAAGGGGTGAACCAATCGTCCAGCGGCACCGACAAGGTCAATAGCATCATCAACTGCCACCTGCTTACCGGGCGTATCGGCAAGCCGGGCATGGGGCCGTTTTCGCTTACCGGCCAGCCCAATGCCATGGGCGGGCGCGAAGTCGGCGGCCTGGCGAACATGCTGGCGGCGCACCTGGAGCTGGAAAATCCCGCGCATCGCCAGCTCGTGCAGTCGTTCTGGCAGTCGCCACGTATGGCCGAGCGACAGGGCTTGAAAGCGGTCGACTTGTTCGAGGCCGTCGCTGCGGGCAGGATCAAGGCGCTGTGGATCATGGCGACCAATCCGGTGGTGAGCCTGCCGGATGCCGATCGCGTGAAACAGGCGCTGGCGCGATGCGAGTGGGTGGTGAGTTCGGACATCGTCGCGCAGACCGATACCAACGCTTTCGCGCATGTGCTGCTGCCGGCACTCGGTTGGGGCGAGAAAAACGGTACTGTCACCAACTCCGAGCGGCGCATTTCGCGCCAGCGCGCGTTTTTGCCGGCGCCGGGCGAAGCGCGGGCGGACTGGCGCATAGTGTGCGACGTGGCGCAACGCCTGGGCTTTGCGCAAGGGTTTCAGTTCGAAGACGTGCACGAAGTATTCGCCGAGCATGCGCGACTTACCGCTTGCTGCAATCATGAATCGCATCCGGACACACGCCGCCTGCTCAATCTCGAAGCGCTGGCCAAGCTGGACCGTCACGCTTACGACCGGCTGCAACCGGTGCAATGGCCGGTCGCGATCGATGCAAAAGGCGAGGCGCGCTTGTTTGCAGACGGCCGGTTCTCCCACGCCGATGGCCGTGCGCGCTTCATTGCGACAGCGGCACGCTTGCCGTTGAATGCCGCTGATCGCGAATACCCCCTGGTGCTAAACACCGGCCGCGTGCGCGACCAATGGCACACCATGACGCGCACCGGCAAGGCGCCGCGGCTTAGCGGGCATAGCCCGGAACCCTTCGTGGACATGCATCCGCATGATGCCTTGCGCTGCGGGGTACGCGAAGGCGAACTGGCGCGCGTGCAATCGCGCTGGGGCGCGATGGTGGCGCGCGTGAAGCATGGCGGTGGTGTCCTGGCCGGCAACGTGTTCGTGCCGATCCACTGGAACGACCAGTTCGCCTCCGACGCGCGAGTGGGCGGCGTGGTCAACCCGGTGGTCGACCCGGTTTCCGGTGAGCCGGAGTTCAAGCACACGCCGGTGCGGGTGGAACCGTTCCCGGTGCGCTGGTATGGCTTCGCCCTCAGCCGCCGCCTGTTGGGGCCGGATGGCTTGAGCTATTGGACGAGCATCCAGGGCGATCGTTTTCGCCGCTACGAGATCGCGCACCGCGAGCGGCCGTCCGAATGCGGTACATGGGCCAGCGCATGGCTAGGTGTCACGGACCCGGATGCCGATTGGCTGGAATACGAGGACCGCAGCACCGGTGTCTATCGCGCGGCGCATCTGATCGACGACCGGATCGAATCCTGTCTGTTCCTTTCCTCGCGGCCGGACTTGCCGGCCAGGCATTGGCTGGCCAGCCTGTTCATGCAGGAACGCTTGCAGGACACGGATCGCATGGCATTGCTGTTGGGCGAGCCGGCCAGCCCCGGCGCCGCCACCGGACCGATGGTGTGCTCCTGCTTTGGCGTAGGACGCAACACGATCTGCGATGCGATCCGCCAGCATGGGCTGGAAACACCGGCGCAGGTTACGTCATGCTTGCGCGCGGGTGGTAATTGCGGTTCCTGCGTGCCGGAGCTGCGGCAGTTGATCGCGGAGGTGCGGGCGGAGGCCAATGCGTAGGCCGGGATGATAATCCCAGCATTGCCATGCATTCGGCGCAGGTGATGCTGGGATTGTCATCCCAGCCTACATGGCAGAACTCAGCCGCTCTATCAGTGCCTGTGTCAGCGGTTTGAGATAGTAGCTCTCCTCCGGCACCACCTGCGCTTGCACGCCATGCGTGCGCAGCGCATTCGCCACGACCGGGCCGATAGCCGCAACCAGCGTGCGCGCCAGGGCCTCTTTCAGCTGCTTCCCGTCGATCAGGCGGAACAATCGTTCCACCTGCTGCAGGCTGGTGAAAGCAATTGCATCGATGCCGCCCTTTTGCATGGCTTCGATGAGCTGCAGCACCTCAGTATCCGCCGCCGCATCGGCATAGACGTAGGGCCATACCGGCAAGGCTTGCGCACCAGCGGCCGCGAGAAAATCCATCATCGGTGCGTTCGGTTCACTGCCATAGAGCTGCACGCCCACGCGGCGTCCTTTGAGATCGAGCGTTTGCAGCAGCGCGATCATGCCGGGCGTGGTGGCCGGGTCTGCGAACAAGCTGGGTTTCAGGCCAAGCTCGCGCAACACGCGGCCAGGTTTGGGGCCGCGCGCGATAATACGAACGGCGGCGAGCTGCTTCACGAAAGGCTCGCGCAGTTCGGGAGCCTGGTGTTCGATCAGGCTCAACAGGCGGCGTACGCCTTCGCCGGTGAACAGCAGCAAGTCGTCGCAGCCGCCCACGCAGAACCTGTGTAGCCACTCGAGAATGGGCGCCGGGTTGGGCGCATCGCGGATATCCACCAGCGGACAGCGCAGCACCGAGGCGCCACGGCGTTCCAGCAACGAAGCGAACAAGTCCAGCTCGCGCGATTCGGGAACCGCGATGTGGCGGTTTTGCAGGGGACGTTCCGAGTCGATGTCAGTCATGGGTGGAGTCCCCTAGCTTGAGTGTTCGGTGGGCGTCATTCTGAATGCCAAACCAAGCATGGTCGCGCGCCAATGCCGCCACCTCGCCAATGATCAGCAATGCCGGCGGATGAATGGCATGCTCTTTCGCCAGTGTTGGCAATTCGTGCAGCGCGCCGCCGAGTACCCGCTGCTGCGGCAGCGTTCCATTCTCGACGATGACAAACGGTGTATCCGGACGCCGGCCGTGTTCCAGCAAGCGCTGCGTGAATTCCTCCAGCCGAGCCACGCCCATGTAGATGGCCAGGGTCTGATGATCTTGCGCCAATGCCGGCCAGTCCATCGCCTCCAGTGATTCCTTGCCGTGCCCGGTAAGCAGATGCACCGAGCGCGCATGCTCGCGATGCGTGAGCGGAATCCCCGCATAGGCGGCGCAGGCCACGGCGGCGGTAACGCCGGGCACGATTTCGCAAGCAATGCCGTGCTGGCGCAGGAACTCCATTTCTTCGCCGCCGCGCCCGAACACGAACGGGTCGCCACCTTTCAGCCGCACTACGCGACGTCCGAGTTGCGTCTGGTCGAGCAGTAACTGATGGATCTGTTCTTGTTGCGTATGACGTCCACCGCAGCGTTTGCCGACGTCGATGCGCTCGGCATCGCGGCGGGCCAACGCAAGCACGTCCACGCTGACCAGCGAATCGTGCAGGATTACGTCGGCCTGATTGAGCGCGCGTAATGCGCGCAACGTGAGCAGCCCAGGATCGCCGGGGCCGGCGCCGACCAGCTGCACCGAGCCTTTGGGCGCAGCGGATGCCGTTGCGTTCAATGCCTCAAGCAGTTCCCGTTCGGCGTCATCGGGGCGGGCATTGCGCAGCAATGCCATCACCGGCCCGTCATGCAGCCAATCGTAGAACGCACGACGTTCCGCCAGGTCCGGCCAGCGTTGCATGATGCGTGCGCGGTGCTTTTGGGCGAGCGCGGTAAGCGGACCCAAGGCGTGTTCGAGCTGCGTTTCCAGCGCTTCGCGTACGCGCCTGGCGATGACGGGAGCTGCGCCGCCGGTGGAAACGGCCACCGTCAGCGGTGCGCGGTCCACCACAGCCGGCACCTGGAAGCGCGATAGGGCAGGATCGTCCACCACGTTCGCAAAGATGCGCCGTTCGCTTGCGCTTGCCGCAACCTGGGCATTGAGCGCCCGATCATCGGTGGCGGCGATGACCAGCCAAACATGGTCCAGCCACGTTGGCTGGAAAGTGCCGGCGTAGTGTTCGACCTTCCCCTGTTCAGCCAGTTGCGCCAGGGCCGGCGTAAGCGACGGCGCGCCGACAAGAACGCTTGCACCCGAGGCAAGCAGCATGTCGATCTTGCGCTCGGCGACGTGGCCGCCGCCCACCACGAGGACGGGCAGCCCGGTCAGATCGGCGAACAGGGGATAGAGCCTCATGATGCTTTCCGTCAACGCAAACGCATAGGGCTAGATTAGTGCGAAAGCGTGCGGGTGAATGCGACGATGAGGAATAAGGGCAGGCCTCGCTTTAGCCCTCCACCAGCGGTCGAGGGCTGAAGCATACTCAAGGTCGCACAGCGATCACCTCGATCTCCACCCGGAATCCGGGATTGGCCAGCCCCGCGACCTGGAATGCCGAACGCGCGGGCAGCTTGGGCTGTTCCTTGGTACCGAAGAATTGCGTGTAGCCGGCCATGAAACCGGCAAAATCCATGCGCCCGCCGTGCGCCTCGTCACCCACCAGGAACGCCTGCATCTTCACGATGTCACCCATCCCCAAGTGCATGGCCTGCAACTGCTTTTGAATGGCGGTGAGCACGCCGATGGTCTGGGTCTTGGTATCGCCGTAAGCCGCCATGGAATCCTTCGCCGCCTTGGGGTCGACCACCGGCGGCACCGTGCCGCTGAGGAAGACCATCGATTTGCCGGCAGGCACTTCCACCGCGGCGGAGATGGGGAAATTGCTGTTCGGTAGCTTGTAGCGGGTCACGTCTTGCGCGTGGGCGAAGGCGGGTGCCACGAGCAGCAATGCAACCAAAGCCATCTTCTGCATGGTGAGTCCTCTGGTGGGTGGGTGCGTGAAACCTACTCCATCTCCCTTCCAGGGAGAACATCCACCTTCAGGGAAATGGGCTGGTTTGCGACGCTACGCGCGGTCTGCCAGCTGTCCCAATCGACGCAGCGCGCGATCCAGCGCCTCGCTCCAAGGCAGGCCGCAACTCAGGCGCAGGCAATCGGCATATTCGCCACGGCTGGAAAACAGCATGCCCGGCGAAGTGCCGATGCCTTCGCGCAATGCTGCATCGAATAGCGTCTTTGCATTCATCCCAGGCAATTGCAGCCACAACGACAGTCCGCCCTGCGGCGTGCATGCGCGCGTGGATGACGGCCAATGACGCGCAATCGCCTCGTGCATGCGTTGTGCATTGTCGGCCAGGGCACGACAGAGCTGGCGTAGATGGCGTTGCAGATCGTGGCGCTCAAGATATTCGGCCAGGGCCAATTGCGGCAGGCTGGCGCTGCCCACGGTGGAGAAATACTTCGTGCGCAACAAGGCGTCCGTCCAGTCGCTACCCACCAGCCAGCCGACCCGCAAACCGGGTGCGAGGATCTTGGAATAGGAGCCGCAGGTGATCACGCTGCCGTGCCGATCCCAGCGCCTTAGCGGCGACGGACGTTGCCCGGACCAGGCCAGTTCGCCGTAGATATCGTCTTCGATAACGATCGTCTTGTGGCGCGCGCAGCTCTTGAGCAGTGCTTGCTTGGCTTGGTCAGGGGTCACGCTGCCGAGCGGATTGTTGAAGTTGGGCACCAGCACGGCTGCACGCACCTGGTGCTGCCGCAGCAGCAGTTCCAGTCGCGCCACATCGATGCCGCGATCGGGCAGGTTCGGTACTTCCAGGACCTTGAGCTTCAAATCGGCTACGGCCTGCAGGATGCCGTGATAGGTGGGGGATTCCACCAGCACCACGTCGCCCGGCTGGGTGAGAGTGCGCAACGCAAGGCTGATCGCCTCCATGGCGCCGGCGGTGATGATGATTTCATCGGGGGAAACCGTTACCCCCACCTGCGCGTAGCGCTGGGCGATCAGCCTGCGTAAGGCAAGATGGCCTTGCGGCGGTGCGTAATCCAACGCGGCGCTAGGCATGCGCCGCAGGCAACGGGATAGCGAAGCGGTCAGGGCCGATTGCGGGAGCAGAGTGGGCGATGGCGTGGCGCTATGCAGGGGCAATAGATCGCTACGCGCGAGCATGTCCAGTACGTCCTGCAGCATGGGGTTGCTGACCGTGCCCGGTGTGCGCCTGCGCGAGGGCCGCACCGCGGGCACTGGCGGCGTGATGGCACGGACGAAATAGCCTGAACGTGGCCGCGCCTGGGTCAGGCCTTCGCGTTCCAGCTGCAGGCAGGCCTGCACGGCGGTGGCGATGCTCACCCCGTGGCTGTGCGCCAGCTGCCGAATGGAAGGCATGCGCTCGCCTGCGCGCAGGCTGCCTTGCGCGATCTGCGTACGCAGCTGGCTGGCGAGTTGCTGGTAAAGCAGCATGGGCATGCCCGAACTGTACTGGTCGAAATGGATCTTATCTGAATCTGTATCGGTCAAATCACATGGTCTACGTTTATGCCGCAGGGTGCAAATCCCCACACGCGGCAGAGGGCCCATGCTCGAACAGAACCATCGCACAGCACTGGCCCGGCTCCTGCTCGCCGAATTGCTGATCGGCTCGGTCGGCGTCTTCGTCCATGAAAGCGGCCAGGACGCGGTCACCGCCGTGTTCTACCGTTGCCTGTTCGGCGGGCTCTTTTTGCTCGCATGGGGGCTGGCGCGAGGTCATTTGCGCGGGGTGCTGCAGGACCGGGTACTGATCCGCGGCGCCATCCTTAGCGGCGGATTGCTTGTCTTGAACTGGGTATGCCTGTTTGCCGGCATGGCGCGCTCATCGATCGGCGTGGCGACGATGGTGTATCACTTCTTTCCGTTCGTGATGCTGATACTCGCGGCGTTGGTGCAAGGGGAACGCACCCGGCCGGTAGATCTGATGTGGACCTTGCTCGGCTTTGTCGGCGTAGCCTGTTCAGCTGATCCGTTGCGAATGTGGCACAGCGCCGACTCTTCCTATCTGATTGGCATCGGTCTTACCTTTCTGGCGGCGCTGCTGTGCGGTGCATCGCTGTTGATGTCACGCAAGGTCGGCAAGCAGCGTCCGTTTGCGCTGGTGATGATCCAGTGCTGGGTCGGTGTCTTGATGCTGGGGTGGTTTTCCAGCGCTGCCGCGTTGCACTGGGGCACGCATTGGCTGTGGCTAGTGGGGCTGGGAGTCATTCACAGCGGCATCGTATACGTGCTGTTCTACTCGTCCTATCCTCGTCTGCCGGTGGTGACCATCGCGGTCATGGCCTTCGTGTATCCGTTGGTGACGCTGCTGCTCGATTACCTGCTGTATGGCCATCGATTGGCCCCGGTGCAGATGATGGGCCTGGCTCTGATCGTGCTCGGCACGCTGGGCGTCAATCTGAAATGGACGCTGGGGTTTTCTCGGCAAAGCCGGGTTTGCGCGTAGGCTGGGATGACCATCCCAGCCTACGTACACATGGCTATTGCGTCTGTTGCTCGATCTGCTTGTCCTGATCGGCGGCTTGCTTGTCGACCACCTTCTGCACGTCCTTGGCGCGCTGTTCGTCCTGTTTCAGCGCATCCCAGGGGGCGCTGGCTGTCGAGGCGGCGGGTTTGGGATCGGATTGAGGGGCGGGCGGTTTGTTGCTGCAGGCCCCCAGGGCCAACAGGCAGAGCAGGGCGGTGGCGGTTCTCATCATTACGACCTCGATAGGCATGGGTGAAGTGTCCCGCCGACCGACGCGGCGGACAAGTCATCTCGTTCATGTAAGCTGAGCGTCATGAATAGCCGCATCGACGCTTGGCAGCTGCAAGATCAGACCGCGCTCATCACTGGCGCCAGCAAGGGCATCGGCTACGCGACCGCGCGCGAACTGGCCGGGCTGGGGGCCAACCTCTTGCTGGTGGCGCGCGATGACGACTACCTGGAACAGGTGCGCGTGGAGTTGAGCGACGACTTTCCCGACCTGGAAGTGTTGGCGTTCGCCGCCGACGTGGGCGTGGCGGAAGATCGCCTGGCGGTGTTCGACTGGGTGGCGGATCTGGAAGCGCCGGTGTCGCTGTTGGTCAACAACGCCGGCGGCAATAGTCCCAAAGCCACGCTCGATTACGAAGAGACCGAATACCGCGCGATTTTCGAGCAGAACCTGTTTTCGGCGTATGAGATGTGCCGGCTTGCGCATCCCCATCTGATCCAGCATGCGCATGCGGCGATCGTGAACGTGGGCTCGGTCTCCGGCGTTACGCACGTGCGTACCGGTTCGCCTTACGGCATGACCAAGGCAGCCTTGCATCAGCTCACGCGCAATCTGGCGGCCGAATGGGCGATCGATGGCATTCGCGTCAACGCGGTGGCGCCCTGGTACATCCGCACCCAGCGCTCCGAGCCGGCGCTGGCCGATGCCGACTACGTCGACGAGGTACTGGACCGCACACCGCTCAAGCGCATCGGCGAACCAGAGGAAGTGGCCGCAGCCATCGCCTTCCTGTGCCTGCCCGCGGCCAGCTATATCACCGGCCAGGTGCTGGCGGTGGATGGTGGCTTTCTCAATTACGGGTTCTAGGCGCCACTTTTCCGTACGACTTGGAAAGGCGCGTAGGCTGGGATGGTAATCCCAGCATTGCCATGCACGCAGCATCGCGATGCTGGGATTACCATCCCAGCCTACGGAGTTTTCCACAGCGATTGGGGAAAGGCTGGTAGCAAGCCTGTGGACAAGTCTTCGTAAGACTTGCGCACCAATCACTTGCATGACATTGCGCAGAATTTGCTCAGCAGTGGCTGAGTTCGGCGAGCAAGGCCTGTTCGCGCTGGAGCAGGGGCGGCTGGTCGCTCTTGAAGGCGCGTGACAGCTTGCGTTCGTTCTCGTCGTATTGGTCACGCAGGGTCGTGCAGGTGTCCTGCGGTGTCATCGGCGCGCATTGGTCCTGCACCAGCACGTACTGGCTGGCAATCATGGCCGCGTCGGGTTTTACGCCAGGCGTGACGTGTCCGAGCGGCGCCGGCAGCATGCCGGTCATCGCAAGCGGCGCGTAGTAGGGCTGCGGATCGCCGTTGCTGCTCAGATACGTCGTCTGGTCCGTCGCACGCACACAGCGGTACATCGTCGATGGCGGTGTGCGCGGTGTCGGCGGGGGCAATGGGACGGCGGGCGGGTTCGCTGCAGAAGGGGCGGGCTTGGAGGGTTCCGGCAGCGGTGAAGCGCTGGGGCCGCTATCGTCCAACTGCAGGGTCTGTTGCTGTTGGCTGTGCGGGCAAGGGGTTCCCTGATAGATCACTCCCCCTTGCTGCGTACGGCACTTGTACGCGATGACAGTGTCCGCGCGAGCAGGCAAGGATAGCTGCAGCGCTGTTGCCAAAAGCAGCACCGCAACAATACCGACAGGGACGCCTGCGCGACTCATGCCCCGATTCTACGCTTGGCGTTGAAGCAAGCCTCGTGCAATCAGAACTCGACGTGATGCTCTTCCGCGGCGAAGCCTATGGTCACCGCGCCTATACCCACGTTGACCATGCCGGTGATGCTCATCGGCGCCTGCATCAGGGTGACGCCGCATTCCTGGCAGGCCTGGGCCAGCTTGTCGTAGCCGGGCAGCTTCGGCAATTCGCCCAGGTCGCCGCCATAGGCGGTGCACATCACCGGTACGAGCAGGCCGGCCCGCACGCGTTCGGCGGCATAACCGAACAGGGTTTCGCAGCCATGCTCCCAGCCGCGCACCTTGCCGACCGGCGTCGTGTCGCCACGATAGCCACGCAGCAACGGTTTGATGTCCAAAGTGGAGCCAAGCACGGCGCTCAGCAAGCCCACGCTGCGATCGCCCTTCTTCTTGGCGCGGGCGCGCAGGTAGTACAGGTCGCGCGGCAGCATGTAGCCGTACGAATTTTCGGCAATATAGGCCAGCCGTTCGCGGACCGCGGCGGGTGTTTCACCGGCCTGTATCAGCCTTACGGCTTCGACAATGCACGGGCCGGAGCCGGCGAACAGACTGCGTGTATCCAGCACGCGCATCAGGAATGGACCGGTAATTCCGGCCGGCTCGCGCACCTTGCGGTAGTTTTTCAGCACCGCGAAGCTGGCCTTGACCACATTGTCGTAGATCGGGCTGCGTGTGGCGGTGATGGTGAGGCAGAACACGCAGTCCTGTTCCAGCACCAGCTTGTCCAGGAACAGCTTCTGCACGTCTTCCACCGAGCAAGGCTCGGTTTCGGCCGAATGGCTGCGGCTACCCAGGTTGAGTTTGAGGAAGCGCTCGATTTCGGCCGGATCGCGATCGTCTTTGAAGGTGGACTCGTCGACTCGTACCGCAACAGGCATGACGGCGATGTCGTGTTGTTGCAAAAACTCCCGCGGCAAATCGCAGGACGCATCGATAGCCAGACCCATGCGCATGTGCCAAACCCCCAGTCCTCAACGTGCGGTGTGACCATAACATGACGGTGGTAGCAGGGCCTTGCCGCGGTGCGCCAAGCAGGCTGTCTTGAGGTTCCTGTTCGCCTTGCCGGTGGCGTGCGATGCATTGCCGCCGTCGGCTGCGGAAGGGGATTTGGACACACAGACGCGATTGATACGGTCCCAGCGCCATGCGGCGGAGTTTTGGCTGAGTGCTGTTCCAGCAAGAAATAGCGATGGTTACAACGTGTTCTTGCGCCAGCTGTCAGCTTATTTCGGTAAGGGCTTTGATTCTCTTTCGAAATGGCACGTTTGCCTTCGGCCACTGGGTGTGATCGATTTCGGCAATTTTGGAATTAATCATTATTAATCAATTATTTATGTGCCTAGATGGGTGATGATTCCTTGCGCAAGTCTGGCGCAAGAAATTGTGTTTGATTGCTAAGAAATTGTTGACACCCGTTGTGACGCTGACGTAAGTTCCTGGCAGAGGCGTAAGTTCACGCGAATCGCAAGCACTGCGAATCGCGGCAACACCGGGGGAGTGCCAAGCGAAGCGCAGGGTTTTGCTGGCGAAAAAACGGTGGTGATGCCTTGTTCGTTCGGGGGTGCACGAGTCGTTCGTGCATTCGTCGGTCTTGGCCTGCATAGGCTCTACGGGGAGATTTTGAATAATGATGAAGCCTGATCAGATTGGCGGGGGTAACTACCGTCGCCACGCTCTTGCCGCGGCTCTGGCAATAAGTTTCGGTTTCGCCGGCGTCGCGATGGCGCAGTCCACCACCGGTGCGTTCACCGGCCAGGCACCGGCCGGCGACTCGGTGACGGTGACCAGCGATTCCGGCTTGAGCCGCGACGTAACGGTAGACAGCACCGGCCACTATCGGATCGGCAACATGCCGGTCGGCACCTACACGGTTCAGCTGAAGAAAGACGGCGCCGTCGTGGATACCCGTAACGCGGTGAGCCTTAACGTGGGTGCCGCGACGGACGTGTCCTTCGTACCCAAGACGCTGAACACGGTGACGGTCAACGCCAATTCGATTCCGCAGATCGATGTGGCGTCCGTGGATTCGCGTTCGGTGATCACCTCCAAGGATCTGGCGCGCCTGCCGCTGGGTCGCACGGCGGAAGCCATTGCATTGCTCGCGCCGGGCGTGAACCAGGGCAGTGGCTTCTTCAACAATGCGCTCTCCTTCGGCGGCGGCAGCGCCTCCGAGAACGCGTACTACATCAATGGTTTCAGCAGCTCCGATCCGCTGTCCAACCTGGGCGGCGTGGGCCTGCCTTATGGCGCGATCGATCAGCAGGAAACCTATATCGGTGGCTATGCCGCGAAATACGGCCGCTCCGACGGCGGCGTAATCAACCAGATCGGCAAGCGCGGCACCAACGAGTGGCATTTCGGCGGCCAGATCATCTGGGAACCGAAATTTGCCGAATCCGATCCGGTCAATCGCAATTACGCGAACATGACCTTGCCTGCCGGTTACAGCTATGCCCAGCCGGGCCTGGCCGGCACGCTTTATCAATACCGCAGGAACGACAAGCAGTGGCGCACGGTGTACGACGCCTACGTCGGCGGTCCGCTGATCAAAGACAAGCTGTTCTTCTTCCTGGCGGCCGAATCGGAGAAAGTGGAAGGCCGCAGCACCAATAACGTGGACGGTGCGCAACCGGCTTACCTCAAGTACACCGATAATCTGCAGAAGTTCTACGGCAAGATCGACTGGAACATCACCGATAACAACCTGCTGGAACTCACGCACATCGTGAACAAGCAGCCGAACGATGCGGGCAACCCGGATCCGGCGAACTCTTCTACGCCCAATGCGAGCACGGGCGAGTATTACGCTTTCAACTACAACACTCTCAAAGCCGGTGGTCCGATCAACGTGTATCCGACGTTGTCCAAGGACACCACCACGATCGACGTCATTAAATACACCGGCTACATCACGCAGGACCTGACGGTCAGCGCAACCTATGGCCGCAACAAGACCACCAACTACACGCAGTATCCGGGCCTGAACTCGACCGATGCGTTCCTGATCAACACGGGGCAGGAAAATCCGGCGTACACCGGTGGTAACCCCATCACCAATAACAACGCTACGCGCCTGATCAGCTCGCCGAACGCCATGACGCGCACGCATGGCTTGCGCCTGGACGTCGATTACCACCTGGGCAGCCACGACCTGTCCGCGGGTATCGACAACATGTATTACCACGCGGCGGATCAAGGGCAGCTCACCAGCGGTCCTGGCTACACCTGGGCCTACTTCATCACCAAGACGCCGAACAACCCGATCAACAGCTTCTCGGCCGCACCGGGTACTCCGTATTACGTACGTCAACGCATTTTCCACGACGCCACCAGCATGTCGGTGGCGCAGAAGGCGTACTACCTGGAAGACAAGTGGCAGATCACCGACCGCTGGCTGGTGGACGTAGGCCTGCGCAACGACAAGTTCGATAACTACAACAATTCCGAACAGCCCTATGTGCGTAGCGGTAATCAGTGGGCGCCACGCCTGGGCGCGAGCTGGGACGTGTTCGGCGATTCCAGCCTGAAGCTGTACGCCAACCTCGGCCGTTACTACCTCGCCTTGCCAAGCAGCGTGGCGATTCGTGGCGCTTCGGCATCCACCTATACCAATCAGTACTTCACCTACACCGGTATCGCCGCGAACGGTTCTCCGACGGGCTTGAAGGCACTCGGTCCGGCCGTCTCGGCCGATAACGAATACGGCGTCACGCCCGATCCGAAGACCTTCACCGCCACCAACCTGCGTTCGGAATACCAGGACGAGCTGATCCTCGGCTTCGACAAGACGCTGGGTTCGAGCTGGACGACCGGTGCGAAGTTCACCCTGCGCCGCCTGGAAAGCGCGATCGACGACGTCTGCGACATGGGCAAGCTGCAGGCCAAGATGCAGTCGATGGGCCTGGACCCGACGCTGTACAACACCACGCAGCCAGGTTGCCGCCTGATCAATCCGGGTCAAAGCAACGACTTCCTGGTGTCGCGCATCGATGGCAGCGGTTATTCCAAGGTGACGATGACCAAGAGCGATTGGGGCTTCACCGATGGTGCCAAGCGCAAGTACTACGCGTTGAACATGTACCTGGAGCACCCGTTCGACGGCAAGTGGCAGGCGCGCCTGGACTACACCTTCTCGCGCAGCTACGGCAACACCGAAGGACAGGTGCTTTCCAACATCGGCCAGACCGACGTCAGCAAGACGCAGGACTGGGATGCCGCCGCGATCATGGCCAACAGCAACGGCATTCTGTTCAACGATCGTACGCACCAGATCAAGGCGTATGGCGCATACGCGATCACCTCCGAATGGATGGTCTCCGGACGCGTGCTGCTGACCTCGGGCGCGCCCAAGAGCTGCATGGGCTACTACCCGCCGCCGAATACCGATCCGATCGGCTACGGCTCGGCCTACCACTACTGCTTCGGCCAGCCCTCCGCTCCGGGTGCAGCAGGTCGTATGCCCTGGAACCAGCGCGTGGATCTGGGTGTGATGTATCGCCCGATGTTCGCGCAGCAGAAGCTGGCCTTCGGCCTGGACGTGTTCAATGTACTGAACCGCCAGGTGCCGACGCAGTGGGCCGCCACCAGCGAGTCCGGCTCGCCTGGCACGGTGCTCAACACCTTCGGCAATGGCATGTTCTATACCCAGCCTCGCTTCGTGCGCCTGTCGGTGTCCTACGACTACTAAGCGGAACGAGCGCCTCTTCCATCCGAGGCGCTCAACTGGACTCGCTTATGAAACGCCTCGGCCATGCCGAGGCGTTTTTTTATGCGTGCGTGGAGCGCGTAGGCTGGGATGGCAATCCCAGCATCAGGATGCAGCGCGGAAAGCTGGGATTATCATCCCAGCCTACGTGCGATCAGACGCGCATACAGTGCGAGACCAGAGGCTCACCAATGAAAACCAAACAAGAGATTGTCACCAACTGGCTGCCGCGCTATACGGGCGTGTCGCTCGAACAATTCGGCCGTCATGTCCTGCTCACCAACTTCGGCCATTACGTCGACCTGTTCGCGCAATGGCATGGTGTGGAAGTGCAAGGCCGCGACCGACCTATGCCCAGCGCAACCGCCGACGGCATCACCCTGATCAACTTCGGCATGGGCAGCCCCAATGCGGCCACCGTGATGGATCTGCTGGGCGCCATACAACCCGAGGCCGTGCTATTCCTGGGCAAATGCGGCGGAGTGAAAAAGAAGAATCAGCTTGGCGACCTGATTCTGCCGATCGCCGCGATTCGCGGCGAAGGCACCAGCAACGACTACTTGCCGCCGGATGTGCCGGCATTGCCGGCGTTCCAATTGCAGCGCGGTGTCTCGACCATGATTCGCGACCTCGGCCATGACTACTGGACCGGCACCGTCTACACGACCAACCGCCGCGTGTGGGAGCACGACGAAACCTTCAAGGAATACCTGCGCCGCACGCGTTGCATGGCGGTAGATATGGAAACCGCCACGATCTTCGCCGCTGGCTTCGCCAACCACATCCCCTGTGGTGCGCTATTGCTGGTTTCGGACCAGCCGATGATCCCGGAGGGGGTGAAGACCGAATCGAGCGACCGCAATGTCACCGCGCATTATGTGGAGGCACATATCCGGGTAGGCATCGAGGCACTGAAGCTGGTGCGCCGCAATGGCCGAAGCGTCAAGCACCTGCGCTTCGAGGATGAGCTGGGGGAATGATTTCACCGGGAACTTTTTCCTGTGGGTGGCCCCGCAATTATTTGCCAATCGTAAGTTATTGCTTTCATCCGTAATTATTTGCCGTTGACTTTCATTGGTTCGAGCCCTTAATTTTCGGGATAACAAATGCTAAAGGGCCGTTAAGCACCGCTTTCGGCCTGGCAATTTGTCGGGGATGGGGGAGAAAAACCGTCCGCGCGTGATCTGGCCGGGGTGGGACTCGCGCCGGGCAGGGGCGATCGCTGACGGTTTTGGGCCTCTTTGACTACTAGCTGCTGGGGAGCATTGAATGAGTATTAATAGGAAGATCAAGTTGGCATCGAACCGGATGCCGGTGCGTCACACTGCGTTGGCCGTTGCAGTGGCGATGGGTTTTGGGTTTTCGGGACAGGTACTGGCGCAGGCCACCACCGGTTCCGTGTTCGGTACCGCGCCGGTGGCTGCTGGTGAGACGGTCCGCATCGTCAACACCCAGACTGGCCTGACCCGCGAAGTACAGGTCGGCAGCGATGGCCGCTACGGCGCCAACCAATTGCCGACGGGCGACTACACCGTGTCGCTGATGCAGGGCGGCAACGTGGTGTCTTCGCGCGATCATGTGCAGGTTACCGTGCAGGGCGGCACCCCGGTCGCGTTTACCGCTGCCGCAGGCGAGAACGCGAAGAACCTCGCGACCGTCACGGTTACGGCCAACTCGCTGCCTGCGATCGACGTGTCCTCCACCCGTCAGACCCAGGTGATGACCGCGCAGCAATTGAAGACGCTGCCGATCGCCCACAGCGCTGAAGCGATTGCGCTGCTGGCTCCCGGCGTGAACGGCGGCGGCTCCTCCCTGGGCACCGGCCCGAGTGGTTCGCCGCTGGTTTCCATGGGCGGCAACAGCGTCGTGGAAAACGCCTATTACCTCAACGGTTTCAACACCACCGACCCGGTCGGTGGCGCGGGCGGCATTTCGCTGCCTTACTTCGCCATTGCCGAGCAGCAGACCATCACCTCCGGCTATGGTCCCGAATACGGTCGTTCGACCGGTGGCGTGATCAGCCAGATCGGCCAGCGCGGTAGCAATCAGTGGCATGCCGGCGTGTACGTGGCGTTCCGTCCGGAGTGGGCCCAGGGCAACTTCGACAATGTGCACTACAACAACCCGCTGACGCCGGTGGGTGCGCTGACGACGGTGTCTCCGACCAACCCCGTTGCCACCCCTTATCTGGCCTCCAGCCAGGGTACGACGAACTATGCTCCCGGTTACGGCCGGATCCAAACGGGCAAGAAGCAGAACAGCAACTGGTCGAATGTGTATGACGCCTACATCAGCGGCCCGCTGATCAAGGACAAACTGTTCTTCTTCCTCACTGCCGAATGGGAGCACGACAGCGACGACAACGGCATCCAGAATTTTGGCGTAACGACGCCGCAGGGTTACTGGCATTCGACGGCTACCAGCAGCCCCAAGCTGTATGGCAAGTTGGACTGGAACATCAATGACAGCAACGTGCTGGAGTTGACGGGCGTCAGAACCCAGTTCAACGAGACCAGCAGCAACTACTACAACTACGACTACACGGACCAGAAGGTCGCCGGCTACTACGGTCCGGGCGTATTGTCCAAAGACACCTACAATATCGGCATCCTGAAGTACACCTCGTACATCACCGACGACCTCACGCTGGAAATGCAGTACGGCCTGATGACGGCCAACTACTTCCGCAGCCTGGGTGGCGGTAATGAATCTCCGGTGACCTTTGGTTCCGGCGTAGCCGTGCCGCCGGGCGTTTCCGTCCCGAACCTGGTTGAAACGACCTCGACCAATCCGGGCCACAAGACCAAGACCCAGAACCTGCGCATCGACCTTGACTGGAAGGTCACGGCCACCCACGACCTCAAGTTCGGTATCGACAACATCCAGTACCGCGACGATAACGACGGTTCCGACATCATCAACGGCAGTTCCTGGAACTACGTAGTAGGCGTACCGTCAACCTTCTCGAACGCGCCGTTTATCGGCAACCCGGGTTACGGCAACTACGTCCAGCAAACCTTTGTGCACCAGGACGTCCGTATTGCGGTTCGCCAGAAGGCACAGTACGTGGAAGACAAGTGGCAGGTCACGCCCAACGTGCTGCTCGACCTCGGCCTGCGCAACGACCAGTTCGAAAACACCGGTCCCGGCGGCGAACCCTACGTCAAGGAAAACAGCCCGCAATGGGCGCCGCGCCTGGGCTTTAGCTGGGACGTGTTTGGCGACAGCACGTTGAAGGTGTTCGGTAACGCAGGTCGTTACTACCTGGCGTTGCCGGCGGGCCTGGCCGCACGTAACACGGCCTTCAGCTCGATCAACGGCAACATCACCTATACCTACACCGGCATCAATGCGAATGGTTCTCCGACCGGGCTGACCGTGGTTCCGACCACCTTGGCTCCCGGTGTGACTACTCCAGGCTTCTTCTCGTCGGACGGTGAGAATGGCGTCCCTGGCAACATCAAGGACTACGCCTCGACCAACCTCAAACCGCAGTACCAGGACGAATACGTGCTGGGCTTCCAGAAGATGCTCGGCGATACCGGTCTGGTGATCGGTTCGCAGGCGACCTGGGAGAAGGCAGGCAACCTCGTCGACGATACCGATCTGCAAGATCCGTACGGTTGCGCAGCAGGCTTGGTCAACCCTGGCAAGACCAACTACATCCCATGCCAAGGGTCGCCCACGGGCCAGGTGATCTGGAATCCGAATACGGGTGCGGGCGTTTATACGGCGGGCCAGCCTTTCATCGGCTTCCCCACGCCGTCGCGTAAGTACTACGCCCTGGATACCTTCCTGGAACACACCTGGGACGGCAAGTGGTACGGCAAGATCGACTACCTGTTCTCCAGGTCGTACGGTACGACCGAAGGTCCGACCGACACCGCCATCGGGCAGATCACCAACTCCAGGAATGGCGGCTTCTCCGGTTCGACCACGGCGCAGTGGGACTTCCCGGACATCATGGCCTACTCCAACGGTGATCAGGCCAATGACCATACGCACACCATCAAGGCGTTCGGCTCCTATGCCATTACGCCGGAATGGATGGTCAGCGGTACCTTCATCATGCAGTCGGGTGCGCCGAACGTCTGCTTGAGCGGTTTCGGTCCGACCATTTTCGCCGATGCCTATAACGGCCCCTACCAGCACTTCTGCGGTGGCGTGCCGAGTTCCAACTCGGCGACTGGCGTGGGTTATGGCGGCCAGCCGTCTCCTCCGGGCACCAGTGGCCGTACGCCGTGGACTCATCAGCTCAACCTGAGCTTGACCTACACGCCTGAGTGGGCCAAGAAGCACCTCACCCTGCAGTGGGAAATTCACAACATCACCAACGAGCAGAAGCCGACGCTGTACTACACCCAGTACGCTATCGGTAACGGTGGTTCGGCCTCGGGTAACAACTCGGGTACGTACATTTACAACCCGGTCTACCACACTGCCGAGTCGACGGAAGCGCCGCGTTACATGGAATTCTTCGTGAAGTACGACTGGTAATTCCCAGCGAGCATTCACCGGCGCCAAGGAAGGTGTCGGCTATGGGAAAAAGCAAGAAGGCCGCCGGGCAACCGGCGGCCTTCTTCGTTTCAGTGATCCAGGTGCTGGATCAACTGGGCGAGAAAGTCCCGATAGCGTGGGCTGCGTGCGGTATCTCCGCGTATGGGTTGGCGTACTTGCGCAGCACTAGCCGTGCTGTGTACGTCACGTTGAGTCTGGTGTGGCGAGAGGCATGCGGCATCAAAGGGCAGTTGGCAGAATGCAAGCAGTCGCCGGATCTGTGCTTCGGGTTCGCGTACCAGCGTCTCGTAGGAAAGGTCAAAGACGTGGCCCGGATAACGTTGCTGCCAATAATCGGTAAGGCGCTGGTAGTCGTTATAACAACTGGCCAGGTCGCCCAGGTCGTAGCTGAAATGGATGCCTTCGCTGAACAACTGGCGATAGCAGGCAAAACAGGTTTCCACCGGATCGCGATGGCAGTCGATGATCCTGGCGCCAGGCAGCATGGCGCGAATGGCGCCGACCCACTGCCAGTTTTGCAGTCCTTTGTCGGTGAAATAAGGGCGCTTGGCGCGCCAGCGAGCGGTGCGGGCCAGATAGTCCTTGCCCAGGCGCGCCCAATCTTCCGCCGTAGCATCGGTTACCCAATGCGGAAAGTCTTTGCCGCGCCGTTTCGATTCTTCGTCGAGAACCTGTGACAGGTCGGGGATCTCATTGGCGCCTTCCACCAGCGGGTGCGAGGCAAGGATATGCTCGACCAAAGTCGATCCGGAACGGGGCAGGCTGGCGATCAGGATCACTTCTTGCCCAAGGCTTGGGTCGAGCGGTGTCGGCAACGGATGGCCGAATGCATCCATGACGGCATCGATGTGAATGCGCTCCGCCGCGGCATCCCACTGGATCAGCTGGCGCTTGAGTGCATTGGCTTCGCGCAATGCCTGAAACGCCTCACCGTATTGGTGCTGGTCTTCCAGCGCCTTGTACAGACTGAAGCCGAGCGATACACGCACCTCCGGCGCAAGCTGCCGGTTTTGCAGGGCGCGCTGGATCTGCTTGGCGTCCTCCAGGGTCAGCGACTCGGTTTTCAGATTGGCCAGGCACTGCCAGGCATGCGCCTGATCGGGCTGCATCGCCAGCACTTTGCGGTATTCGGCGACGGCCTCGGCGATGTTGCCGCGTATCGTGAAAATATCGGCCAGCGTATTGCGCGCAGAGATATGCCGTTCGTCCAGATTGAGGGCGCGTCGCAAAGCGCCCGCGGCCTCGTCCAGTTGCCAATGCAATTTCAGGGCTTTGCCGAGGTTGAACCAGAAGGATGCTTGCAGGGGGGCCAGTTCCGTAGCTCGGCGCAGGCAGACGAACGCTTCCTCGGTGGCGCCGGAATCGTAAAGGGCGCCGCCCAGATTGGTGAGGATGTTCGGGTCATCAGGGCGTTGCCGCGAGGCTTTGCGCATGTACTCGGCGGCTGTGTGGCTATCGCCACGCATCTGACAGGCTATGCCATACAGGAACTGCGCGTTGGCAAAGCCCGGTGCCTCGGCCAGGACTCGTTTCAGGGGTTGCTCGGCCAAATCCGGGCGCCCCTGGGACAGCGCCTTGCCGGCTTCGCTCAGCCACTGGCCGGCTGCGGGGGAGAGAGAGGGAGGCGACATGGGCTACCTGATGCCAAGGGTTGCAGAACCGAACTTTAAGTCTTGCATGCTCTTCACGGCAAAAAACCGCCTGTTCCGCTTCAGGGGGAGGTGCGATTACCATGGATGGCGTCATGCAAGCTCATGAAGGATTACCGCCTTGATTCACTGTGTCCCCGCCGTCCTCGGTCCTGAAGAACTGGCAGCCATCCGGTCCGGGCTCCAGAGTGCTTCTTTTGTTGACGGAGCCGGCACGGCCGGTTGGTCCGCGCGTGAGGTAAAGCGGAATCTACAGGTGACCCAGGGCGCGCCCGAATATGAGCAGATTGCCCGCATCGTGCGCGAAGCCTTTATGCGCAGTGGTGAATTGCAGGCGGCCTTGCTGCCGGCGATGGCAACCTCGGTCTTGTTCAACCGCTACTCGCAAGGCATGGAATACGGCCCCCACGTGGATACCCCGGTAATGGGCAGCATGAGCAATGCGATCCGCAGCGATATTGCCATTACTATTTTTCTCTCTGACCCCCAAAGCTACGACGGCGGTGAGTTGACCGTCTTCATGAATGGCATCAGCAGCCAGTTCAAGCTGGAGGCAGGTGCCGCGATCGCCTATCCCGCCAACACCTTGCACCACGTCACACCGGTCACTCGCGGAGTGCGCGATGCGGCGATCATCTGGGTGCAAAGCCAGGTGCGCGATCCGGCGAAACGGGAAGTCTTGTGGGATATGGAAAACGCCAAGCATTTGACCTTCAAGCGTGAAGGCAAGAGCCAGGCATTCGACCTGATCAGCAAGTCCCGCGCGAACCTGATCCGCATGTGGGCGGAAACCTGAGCGAGGCTGCCTGCGAACGCGCGTGAGCGCGGCGTACCGACTATTGCTTTGCTTGGCTGTTTCCTTCCCAGCCGCCACCCAACGCCTGGTAGAGCGCCACGGTATCGGTATAGCGGGTGGTCACGGCCTGGACCCGGGTGTTTACCGCCTGCTGATAGGCCTGTTCGGCGCTGAGCAGCGCCAGCGCATTGACGGCGCCCATCTGCAATTGTTGCTCAGTAAGATCGCGAGTCTTGCGCGTGGCGGTTTCCGCCTGGACGGCGGCGGCGAGTGCCTTGCTGTCTTCGTCGAGTGCGTAAAGCGTGTCGGCGATGTTCTGGAAGGCGGTCAGTACCACGTTGCGGTATTGGGCCTTGCTCTGATCCAGCGCTGCTTCCGCCGCGCGTTGATGATGCTTCAATGCGCCGAAGTCGAACAGTGTTTGCGACACCGTACCGGTGAGATTCCAGAATACGTTGTCATCGGCGAACATGCGGCTGAATTGCGTGGAGCTGCCGCCGAACTGGCCCGAGATCGAAAGTTGCGGCAAGCGATTGGCCACGGCGATGCCGACTTGCGCGCTGGACGCATGCACCTGGGCTTCGGCTGCCAGCACGTCCGGGCGCTGGCGGATGATTTGCGCCGGCAGGCTTAGCGGCAAGGTCGGCGGTAGATGCAGTGCTTGCAAGTCGAGATCGGCGTTGCCAGCTTGCGACGGCGGTTCGCCGGTAAGCACCGCGAGCAAGTCGCGTGTCTGTTCGAGCTGCTTCTGCAGTGCGGGTAGATTTTGCTGGGCCTGCGCGAGTGCGGCGGCCTGGGTTGCGACATCCAAGGCTGTTGCACCACCCAATACGGCTTGTTGCTGCAGGATGGACAGAGCGCGCGCATCGGCCTGGATCGTGGCGCGGGCCGCCTCGATCTGCGCGTGCAGGCCGGCTTCCTGTACGGCTGCGTTAACCACATTGGCGGCCAGGGTAAGATACGTCGCGTCCAACTGATAGCGCTGCATATCGGCCTGCGCGCTCAGCGATTCAACCGTGCGGCGATTGAGTCCGAACACGTCCGCCACATAACCCACGGTCAATTGCGTCGTATGCAAGGTGTAGTAGGTTTGCCCGGAGCTGAGCGTGGGCGAGATGGTGCCTACCGCATTGCGGTTGCGCGAGGGCGAGTAGCTGGCTTGCAGGGTAGGAAAGAAGCTGGCGCGCTGGGCGGCGACATCTTCCCTCGCTTGACGAAGCGCAGCTTGCGCGGCGTCGACCGAAGGATTGTGCGCCAGTGCGCGCTGCACCAGATCGTTCAAGGCGGGGGACTCGAACGCGCGCCACCAGTCGCGTGAAGCCGCTTCGCCTTGCAGGAATCGCTGCGCGTCGTGTGTTGCGGCAGCGCCGATCGCCGTAGGCGTGGGGGCTCGCGTGAAGCTATCCGGCGACGGCGCACTGGGGCGATGGTAATCAGGGCCGACTGCGCAGCCGGCGCAAAGGGCGGCTATCACGAACATGCTCAGGCTACGCAGGCAAATAGGCATGCGAGTCTTCATGTCGCACCTCCTTCCTCGCCCGCGAGCTGCCGCCGTCGCGCACGGCGCGCCTGTGACCATTCCACCACGATCACCTGCAAGGCAGGCGCCACGATCAGCAGCATGATCGGTCCCAACAGCATGCCCCCCACCACGACCGTGGCGAGCGGACGTTGCACCTGGCTGCCGATACCGTGCGAAATGGCAGCAGGAAACAGGCCAATACAGGCCGAGAACGCCGTCATCAGCATGGGACGCATGCGCTGTTCCGCGGCCAGGTACATCGCCTCCATCGGCGTTCTGCCCTCGAACAGCAGGTGATTGAAATAGGTGATGACGAGAATGCCGTTCATTACCGAAACGCCGAACAGCGACACGAAGCCGATGGCGGCCGACACGCTCAGGTTAAGACCCGACAAGTACAGCGCGATGATGCCGCCGGCAATGGAGAACGGAATCGACGCCAGCGTAAGCAAGCTGTCGCGCATGGAGTTGAACAGGGTGAAGAGCAGGGCCAGGATCAAACCTATGGCAATCGGTAGCACCACGGCCATGCGTTGTTTCGCTTGCTGCATATCGGAGAACTCGCCGGCCCATGCCAGGTGGTAACCGCTGGGCAGCTTCACATGCTTGGCAATGCGCTGCTGTGCCTCTTCCACAGTACTGCCTAGATCTCGGCCACGTACGCTGAATTTCACCGGGATATAGCGCTCATTGCGTTCGTGGTAGATGTAGGAAGCGCCAGTGTCCAGCGAGATGCTCGCCACTTCACGCAACGGTACGTACGCAGTGTTCCCAGCTGAATTGGTATAGCCAACCATGACATTGCCGATGGCGTCGATGCTGGTGCGGTATTGCGGCGACAGGCGCACCATCAGCGCAAATTGCTTCTCGCCTTCCTGCACCGTCGTTGCCTGCGTGCCGGCCAGAGCAGCCTGCACCACCGCATTGACGTCGCCGGTATTGAGGCCATAGCGTGCGGCTTTGGCCCTGTCGACGGTGATGTTGAGGTTCGGCTGGCCGAGCACGTGGAACACGCCCAGATCCTGCACGCCGCGCACCTGCTCCATTTGATGCATTACTTCGGCGGCGAGCCGTTCCAGTTCGCCCAGATCGGGACCCAGGATCTTCACGGCATTGGCGCCTTTCACGCCGGAAAGCGCCTCTTCCACGTTGTCCTGGATGTATTGCGAGAAGTTGAAGCCCACGCCTGGGAATTCGGCGTTGAATTCCTTTTGCAGCCCGGCAACCAGCTTGGCCTTGCTGTCGCCGGGTGGCCAATCCCCTTCTGGCTTCAACGGCACAAAAAGTTCCACATTGTAGAAGCCGGCTGCATCGCTGCCGTCATCTGGACGGCCGTGTTGCGATACCACGGTGATGACTTCCGGATGCGTCTTGATGATATGCCGCATGCGGTCGACCATCTTCATGCCGGCCTCCAACGAAATGGTCGGCGGCATGCTGGCGCGGATCCACAGGTTGCCTTCTTCCAGCGAGGGTAGGAATTCGGTGCCGATGCGCGGCAATAGCATCGCCGCCACCAGCAGGAAGCCTAGCCCAAGTCCCACGGTGAGTTTGCGTCGCTGCAAAGCCCATCGCAGTATCGGTGAGTACACGTGGCGAATGGCGCGCACGAAGATGGTCTCGACTTCTTTTACTTGCTTGGGCAACAGCAACGAGGCGAGCACTGGCGTAACCGTGAAAGTGGCGATAAGCGCACCGGACAAGGCATACGCGTACGTCCGCGCCATTGGATTGAAGATCTGACCTTCAACGCCTTGCATGGTGAACAAGGGAATGAACGCTGCTACCGTGATAGCGGAGGAGAACAGCACCGCGCGATCCACCTGCATCGCACTGACATAGAGCATGCGGATGCGGTCGGTCCAGCCATGACTGCCGGGGCCGACGGGGCCGGCGCCGCCACGGCTTTCGGCGTAGTAGTGCAGCAGTTCCCGGCGCTCATGCTCGCCTTTCTGCAGATTGCGGAAGATGTTCTCGATCATGATCACCGCCGAATCGACGATGATGCCGAAGTCCACGGCGCCTACCGAAAGCAGGTTGGCCGAATCGCCGCACAGTACCAGGATGATGATGCTGAAGAACAGGGCGATCGGAATGTTCGCACTCACGATCAGCGCGCTGCGCAAGTCGCCCAGGAAGACCCACTGGATCAGAAACACCAGCAGGCAGCCGAAGATCAGATTGTGCAGCACGGTATGCGTGGTGACGCCCACGAGGGTGGATCGGTCGTAGAACGGCACCACCTTCACCCCCGGCGGCAGGGTGCCGTCGTGATTGAGCCGATCCACTTCGGCCTGCACGCGCGCGACCACTTCACTGGTGCGCTCAGTGGGATTCATAACGACGATGCCGGTTACCACGTCGCTTTGATCGTCGCGACCGGCTTTGCCCAGGCGCGGTGCCGCGCCGACGGTGACGTCGGCAACGTTTTTTACCAGCACAGGCGTGCCGTTGTTCTGCGACAACACCACATGCTCGATGTCGCTGGTATCGGCGATCAGGCCGACGCCGCGCACGTTGACCGATTGCTGGCCGAGGTTGATCGTGCGCCCGCCGACATTGCCGTTGGCGTTGCCAAGTGCGGTGATGACCTGCGGCAGCGTGATCTTGTAGCCTTGCAGCTTCGGCATGTCGACGTCGACATGGTATTCCTTGGTGGTGCCACCCCATGTCACCACTTGGCCCACGCCCGGCACCGACAGCAGGCGGTGCGACACTACCCAATCCTGCAGCGTGCGCAAGTTGGTCAGGCCGTAATGCGGCGGTCCTTCCAACTGGTAGCGAAAGATTTCCCCGACCAGACTGGATGCCTGGATCTGTGGCTGCGTGTTGTTGGGCAGGCTGACATTCTGCTGCAGATTGATCGCGGTGCGCGTATAGGCGAAGTTATAGTCGACGCCGTACTTGAAGGTGACGCGTACGAACGATAATCCGTAGAAGGACGTGGAGCGAATATTGTCCACACCCGGTGTAGTGGCTACGCCAAGTTCCATCGGGCGCGTGTAGAGCCGCTCCATTTCCTCTGCCGACAGCCCCGGCGCCTGCGCGGTGATCTCCAGGATTACCGGCGCCGGGTTCGGATATGCCTCGATGTTGAGCTTGCTGTACGCCATCAGACCTGCAGCGATGAACGCCAGCAAGGCCATCATCACAACGGCACGTCGGGACAGCGCGAAAGCGATGATGCCTCGTAACACGGGTAACGCCTTTTCTATAGCTGAAGGTGTCTAAGAGTGGAAAGCGATGCGCGCGCAATGGCTCAATCGTCATCCGGCTGCTGCACCAGCATGTTGTCGAGGAACAGAGCGCCTTCGCCGGCGACGCGTTCGCCGGCCTTCAGTCCATCGAGAATCTGGTCCATGCCGGCCTGGCGTTTGCCGACTTTTACGGTGCGCTGTTCGAAGCGGCGGCCGTCTTGCGTGACGTACACCATGGTGGTGCCGTCGCCTTCGCGTACTACGCCGTTTTCGGGTACGGCGAGCGAGTGTTCCGCCGTGGCCGTTTGCACGGCGGTGTTGACCAGCATCTGCGGACGCAATACGCGATCCGGATTGGGAATATCCGCGCGCACGACTACGGTGTGCGTGCTCGGATCGACGGCGCTGGCGATGTAACTGACTTCGCCATGCAGTGTGCGCCCCGGCAAAGCCGGAATCGTGACGGTGAGCGGCTGATGCAGCTTCAGCGCCGAAGCGTCATCTTCCGGCATATTCGCCATCATCCACACGCTGGAAAGATCGGCCACGATGAACGGCGTAGGGGCGCCGCCGGGTTGTACCAGGTCGCCTACCGCCAGCGAACGATTGGCGACGATGCCGTCGAACGGACTGAGGATGCGCAGCTCACCCTCCACTTTGCGCGTGGCGAGCAAGCGGTCGATGTCCGCCTCGCTCTTGCCGAACAGCAGCAGGTTTTTGCGTGCCGCGCGATAGCTCGCTTCGGCGGTCTGCTCGTCGGAGATCGCCTGCTCCACGTCTTTTTGTGCGCTGGCCTGGATGGTCAGCATCTTTTGCGCGCGCGCGAGCGTTTTGCGGTTCAGCGCGAGCACACCATCGGCGGCGAGCAGGGCGGACTCGGCTTGCAGCAGATCGGGGCTGTCGATGGTGAACAGCAATTGCCCCTTGCGCACGGGGTCGCCTTCCTCCGCCGCCACGCTCGCCACGCGCCCGGCATACGGACTGGAGACCTGGGCAAGGCGGCCCTGGTCATAGTCGATGTTGCCCACCGCTCGGCGCCAGGTATCGAACGTATGCATGCCCACCTCGATCACCGAAACCTGCTTGGCCTGCGTATCGCTGAGGGTGACGCTGTGCGTGTCGGTACCGGCGTTTGCTGCCGGTGCGGGCGACTGGCGATGGGCGAGCCAGAGATAGCCAAGGCCGGCAAGGATGACAGCGGCGATGGCGAGGCCCAGCATGGGCGCGCGCTTGGAGGGCATGAAACGATCTCGGGAAGGCTTGCGTCCTGGGACCATAGCGGCGGGTAGAGGCGGGGAACAGTTACGATTTGGAAAGGTTGATCGCCGGCTGGGACCCTCTCGCCCGGAAAGCTGGGATTGCTACCCACTACCCACTCACGCCTTCGGCAAAACAATACTTACCTTCAAACCGGGCCGTGCATCTTCCAGCTTCAACTCCCCCCGGTGCAGCGACACCACCGCCGCGACGATGGATAGCCCCAGGCCGTTGCCGCGCTGGCTGCGGCTGTCGTCCACGCGGAAAAAGCGTTCGGTAGCGCGGGGCAGGGCGTCGGGAGGCATGCCTGGGCCGTTGTCCTGCACGACGATGTGGACGAAGTGCTCGTCCTGCCAGACACAGAGGTGGATGCGCGCGCCGCTGCCGGCATACTTGAGCGTATTGTCCAGCAGATTGGCCAGCACGTTGGCGATCAGGTCCCGATCCGCGAGCACCTCAGGGGCGCCGTCAATGTCCAGGCCCAAGCGCATGCCTTGCGCTTCAGCCGCCGGCTGGTAAAGCTCCAGCAAGTCGTCCATCACGGCACGTAGCGGCAATCGTTCGAAGCGTTGCCGCCGCACGCCGGATTCCGCTTCGGCAATTTGCAGCAACTTCTCGAACACGCCGATCAGCGTATCGATTTCATCGATAGCGTAGTGCGCGGTGTGCTGCCATCGCTGCAATTCGCAGGGCGACTGTAGAGTCTCTTCCAGCGCACTGCGAATTCGTCCCAGCGGCGTGCGCAAGTCATGCGCGATGGTGTTGGAAACATTGCGTGCGATATCCATCAGGCGTTGAATGTCATCCAGCATGCGGTTGATGTCACGCGCGATGCTGGCAAGTTCGTCCTTGGCGTGATCGGTGGCGATGCGCCGGCTCAGGTTGCCGCCCGATACGTCATGCGTGGTTTCCTGGATCGAGGCCAGGCGCGCCTGCAATTGCGTGCGAAATAGCGCTGCACCCGCCATAGCGAGCAGCAGGCCGATTGCACCGCCGAGCGCCAATGCACTGAGGATCATCCGTTCGAGCTGGTGCTGTTCCAACAGGTCGCGCCCCACCACCAATAGGCTGCCGTCATCAAAGCGATGCACCAGTAGGCGGCTGGTCGAGTTGCGTCCAAGACGCTGCACTTGGCTTTTCGTCAGCGTGTCGTTTGCGTAAAGCAGCGTCGGCCATGCGGTGAGATTGCCGATCAGTTTGCTGCCGTGCGCATCGAGCAGCAGGTATACCTCGGTCTCCACATCCTTGTCGTCGGTCAGCAGCGTGTGGACGGCTTGCTGCAGCGCGTCGGTTCCGTTGCGTTCGTGAACCTGTTCCAGTTGGTGGGCGATAGCAACTATCTGGCGGTCGGTACTACGCGCCAGCATACCGGCGGTGCCGACATAGAATACGGTGGAGATGATCCCGATCGAGAGCAGGAACAGCAGGCCGTAACCCGCCGCGAGACGGAAAACGATCGAGTGGCGAAGACTAGTCATGGGTGGCTTCGCTGTTGGTCGATTGGACCATATAGCCCACACCGCGCACGGTTTGGATCAGTGTGCATGGAAAGTCGCGATCCACCTTGTTGCGCAGGCGGCTCATCTGCACGTCAATGACATTCGTCTCCGGATCGAAGTGATAACCCCATACTGCCGTAAGCAGCATCTTGCGCGTAACCACCTCGCCCTGGTGGCGCACCAGGTATTCCAGCAACTGGTACTCGCGCGGCTGCAGGACAATAGGTCTGCCCGCACGATAGGCACGGCGCGTGCGCGTATCCACCATTAGGTCGGCCACGTTGAACACTTTCGGATCGCCGGTTAGTGAAGCGCGCCGGCCGAGCGCGTCGACGCGTGCGAGCAGTTCCTCCAGGGCGAAGGGCTTGGTGAGGTAATCATCGCAACCCTCGCGCAGGCCCCGCACGCGCTCGTCGAGGCTGGCCAGCGCGCTGAGCACAAGCACTGGAGTGGAGTCGTTCCGTGCGCGCAGCGTAGCCAGCAGCGTAAGGCCGTCGATACCCCCGGGCAGCATGCGGTCAAGTACGAGCACGTCCCAGGCATGGTTGCCGGCTTGCTGCAATCCGCTGGCGCCATCGCCGCAGAGTGTCACTTCGTGGCCCGCGCGAAGCAGGCCATCGTGAATGAAGCGAGCGGTTTGGGCGTCGTCTTCGATCAGCAGGCAGCGCATACAGGGACCAAGGCAGGTTCGGTATGCCCACTAGCCTATCTCAGGCAAAAAAATACGGGGCCGAAGCCCCGTATCTGTGGTGATGAGTCGGCGCGTGGAATCAATACCGCGGCAGGCTCGTGTCGACCTCGGCCGCCCACGCATCAATACCGCCATCCACGCTATACACCTGGGTAAAACCGTGCGCGGAGAATCGTTCCGCCACGCCGCGGCTGGAAACACCGTGGTGGCACATGAAGGCCAGCGGCGTGTCCTTGGGCAGGTTGGCGAGTGCGGTGTAGCCTTCCTCTTCCAGGATGCGCGCCTGCGACAGCGGTGCGGCGATGGCACGGCCTTGTGCGGGGCGCGTATCGATCAGGGTGATATTGCCGGCAGCGAGGCGGGTTTTGAGTTCCTGCACACTCATCGACTGGATGCCGTTGCCGGCGCCGGGAAACTTCAGGCTCAGGCCTTCGCCCTGCATGGTGGAGACCCAGTCGATCACGACGCCCTTGGCGCGCTGGGCGCTGGCCGGATCGAAATGCACTTCGATGCCGTTGGCGGTGACGACGATGTCGTGGTCGCCGGCGGGGGCAAGCTGGAAGCCGGCACTGTGGTCCGGACCGATTTCCAGATGCAGCGCCATGCCCTGCGCGTTGGCCGTACCGGCGCGGATGGCCTCGGCGGCCTTGTCGGTGATGGTGATTTCCGGCGGTGTGCGATCCGGCGCAGCGGCGCCGAACAACTGGTGCAGTTCGCCGCTGCCGTACATCTGGCGGATGATGTCGGCGCCGCCGACCAGTTCGCCGTCCACGTACAGCTGCGGAATGGTCGGCCAGTTGCCGAACGCCTTGATGCCTTCACGGATCTCGGAATCTTCCAGCACGTTGACCGTGTGGTATTCCGGCAGCAGCTCGTTGAGCGTATTGGCGGCGGCGGCGGAGAAACCGCACATCGGCTGGTAGCGGGTGCCCTTCATGAACAGCACCACGCGGTGGTCTTTCAGCAGGCTTTCGATTCGTTCGCGGGTGGCGGCTTCGAGGGACATGAGGGAGGGGCTCCAGCTTAATGAAGGGGCTAATTGTAGCCCCTCAATATGCTGGCGACGCGCTAGGGATCAAGGCATGCCGATCACGAAGCCGTCATTCCCGCGGAAGCGGGAATCCATCTTCGCCTTTGCACCGGAGCAAAATGGGTTCCCGCGTTCGCGGGAATGACGGCGTCGGGGGCCTCCTCCCCCTCATGCGGCGGGCTGCAGCTCTTCCAGCTCGTGTTTCTTGCGCCGGGCCAGCGGCGCCAGCGCCAGCGCGGCCATGGGCGAGGGCTGCACCAGCTCGCGGCTGGCATGCCCCAGCGCGGTCGGCTGCTCGCTCCAGTGGATCAGCTCCATCGCACCCTGTTCATCTTCGATCAGCGCGGTGCAGTGTTCCACCCAATCGCCATCATTAAGGTAGACCACCCCGTCGATGGTACGCACCTGGCCGTAATGGATGTGGCCGCAGATATGGCCGTCCACGTTGTGCTCGCGCGCACCGGCGGCGACGCGTTCCTCATAGGCGCGGATATACGCCAGCGCCTTGCCGATATGCGATTTCACGATGATCGACAGCGGCAGGTACGGCATTGCCATGCGGCGGCGCCAGGCATTGATGCGGCGGTTGCCCCAGCACACGAAGCGGTGCATCGCCTCGCCCAGATGCAGCATCCAGCTACGGCCGATCTGCTCCGGATCGTATTCGTCGCCGTGGCTGACACGATAGCGGCGGCCATCGGCGCCGACATGGATCGCATTCAGTTCGATGCGCACGCCGCAGATCGACTGACCCACCAGGCCGCGCAGCGCGCAATCGTGGTTGCCGGGGATGTAGATGACCTCGACGCCACGGCGTGCCATATCCAGCACCTCGGCGATCACGGTGCCGTGGTCCGGATGCCACCAGCGGCGGCGGCTCAAGGACTCCAGGTCGATGATGTCGCCCACCAGGTACAGCTGCTCGCACTTCAGGCTCCGCAGGAAATCCAGCAGATAGGCCGCCTTGCAGTCTGGGGTGCCCAGATGGACGTCGGAAATGAAGGCGCTGCGGCAATGAAGGGTGGCCATGGCGTCACTCCCCGGTTGGTTCCCGGGAGCATAGTCTGGCGCTGGAACGTCACCGTGCGATGGCGAAATGGTTGCAAAGAGATTGCCGCGACTCTTTTTTCCGGGAGCGGCGGTGTGCGATAACGCCAGTCGGGAGGGACGATGAGCACATCTGCCGAAACACAGCTCGCCCAATGGCGCCAGGCCGCGCATGTCTGCCTGGGGCAAGGTGATCTGCAGCAGGCCGGGCGGCTGTTTCAGCGTGTGCTGGAGGAGGCGCCCGGCGATCTGGAAGCCTTGCAGGTGCTTGGCGCCGCATACCTGCTGGCGGGAGATTTTTCAGTCGCCGCCCTGATGCTGCGACAGGCCCTGGACCAGGCACCGGAGCTGTTCGTGGAGCGGTTGCGGTTGGGGCTGGCGCTGGAACGGCTGGGCCAGCCGCACGATGCTTTGACCGCCTATTTCGGAGCCTTGCGCACGGCACAACAAGGGGGACGCTGGCTTAGCGATGAAACCACGGCGCCGGGCCTGCGCGAGGCGGTGAAGCACGCCATGCGTTACGTCGATGCTGGACGGCTGGCCTGGTTCCACCGAGTGCTGGAGCCCTTGCAGCAGCGCCATGGCGTGGCCGAGATGCGGCGGGTGGAGCATTGCCTGGAGGTCTATCTGGGCGAGCGCTCCATTCAGACTCCCGATCCGCGCCAGCGGCCCAAGTTTCTTTATTTTCCCGGCATCCCCAGCCAGCCTTACTATCCGCGCGAACGCTTCCCGTGGCACGACGCGTTGGAAGCGGCCACGGACGAAATACGCGAGGAACTGCGCGGTGTGCTCGCGCAGCAGCAAACCCTGGAAGCTTTTCTTGGCCCGCCGCCGCCCGGGCAGTCGCAACAGGCGATGCTGAGTTCGTCAGGACCTCGGCCGGCCGCCTGGGACGCCTATTTTTTTTACCGGCATGGCGAGCGTTATGGCGCAAACGCTGCAGTTTGCCCGCGCACTTCAGCGTTGCTGGACAGCTTGCCGCTGACCCGCATCCGCAACCACGCACCGGAAACGCTGTTCTCCGTGTTGAGCCCGGGCACGCATATCCTTCCGCATACGGGTGTGACCAACGTGCGCCTGGTGACCCATCTGCCACTGATCGTGCCACCCGACTGCGCCCTGCGCGTGGGTGGCCAAACGCATGTCTGGCGGGAAGGTCGCTGCGTCACTTTCGACGATACGTTCGAACACGAAGCCTGGAACCGCAGCGAACTCACGCGCGTAGTGCTGATTCTCGATAGCTGGAATCCGGATCTCACCGAGGCCGAGTGCGCGGCGGTGACCGAGTTGATCGGCGCGATCGGGGATTTCAACGCGGCAAGTGCGTAGGCTGGGATGACAATCCCAGCTTTCCACGCCGCATCCCGATGCTGGGATTGTCATCCCAGCCTACGTATAGCCAAGCCGTTCCATCATGGGCCGCAGTATCGGCAACACCAGTTCGAACTGTTCGCGATAGGCGTGCCATCTGTGCACGGCACGCGAGTGGATGCCCTGCGTCACCTCTGCGTAGCTGGGTGTGCTGATGTAGGTCTTGTTGCGCGCATGTTCGGCGTAGCGCGCCAGCGGGGCGGGATCGTCTAGCTGGAGATAATGCCCCAGCCGCAGAACCTGTTCGTCGAACCGGTTCACTACTGATTCGTAACGCCACTCCAGCACACGCGGCGCAAAAACCTCCGCCTGGCTGAACCAGTGTTCGAACGCTCGCACGTAACCGTGCGCCAGCCGCTGCAGTGAACTGCACAACACCATGAAAGCGGGGGAGCGGAACGATTGCATGTAGCAACTCATCAGCACGTCGCAGGGATGGCGCAGGCACAGGATGATGCGTGCTTCGGGAAACAGCCGCATGATCATCGGCAGGCACAGCATGTTGAGCGGATTCTTGTCGACCAGGCGGCGCGTACCCAGATCAGGCACCACCTTGCGCACCAAGTCGGCATAGACGGTACGCAGTTGGTCGGCTTCCACGTTGGTGAGATCGGCCAGGGCGGCCGGATAGGCCTGGCCGGCCAGGCCCATGCGCTCGGTCAGTTCGTGGAGGAAGGCGCGTTCGTCCATCGCACAGAAATCCGGATGGGCATCCAGCATCTGTTCCAGCAGGGTGGTACCCGAGCGCGGAAAACCGAGCACGAAGACCGGGCTTTGTTCGCTGCGGGGTGATTTCAGTGGTGCCCATCGGTCGTGCTCGACGCGGCTCACGCAAAGATCGGCCATCTTCAATGGCTGGCTGTTCTCGGCCATCAGCTCGGGCACGATGGTGCGCGCGATGGAGAGCTGGGTTTCATGCGCGTGCCGCAAGGCTTGCCATGCAGCGTGATGACGCGCCTGCTTGTCACGCGCGCTCGCCAGCCCGAAGGCGGCCTGGGCGAGGACTTCGGCATCATCGCTTGCCGTCAGGGCGCGCTCGTAGAGTTCGGCGGCGCGTTGGGTATCGCCATGTCGCGTGGCGACGGCGGCATGCGCTAGCCATGCGGCACAGGAAAGCTGGGCATGCTCTGCGGGCAGCTCGTCCAGCGGCAATTGCGTGAGTTCGGCTTGTGCCAGATCGAGCCGGTTGGCACGTTCGTATAGCGCAGCACGCAGCGCCGTTATGCGCTGACGCATCAGGCAAGCCGTGTCATCCTGCGGCAACTGAGCTTGTTCAAGCGCGCGTAGGGCTACATCTGGCCGGCCTAGCGTGGATAGCATGCCTGCCAGGGTCAGTGCCTGCTCCACCGGCTGCGGCGGCCAATTGGCGGCATTTTCGAGCATCGCCTCCTCGCCGGTATTGTCGCCGCAGACGTGACAGGCATGCGCGGCTTGCAGGCGCGCTTCCACGAAGTTGGGCTCAAGTCGCACCGCCTCCAGCAGCGAGTCGCGTGCGGCCAGCCAGTTCTTTTGTTGCAGATGGAGCAGGCCGAGGTTGTAGTGCACGTCGGCGTGTTGCGGAGCGAGCGCAAGCGCGCGCTGCAAGGATTGCGCAGCAGTTTCCATGTCGCCTGCCTCGCGGGCGGCCAGGCCCAGGTTGTTCCAGTACTCGAAGGTGTGAGGCTGCAGTTGCGTCAGCCGGGTGAGCAGCGGCAGAGCTTCGTGAAGACGGTTGCTGGCGCGAAGCGCCAGGGCACGTAGCAGCAGGCAGGTTTCGTCGTCGCTGGAATGCGTTTCGCTTAGGCTGAGCACACGCGCCATGTCGCCCTGGTTGAAGGCGTCAAGCAGGTCGGCTTGCTTGGATTGCGAAGAATGCACGCCAGGTGGCTCCACTTCGTGCGCTGCTCACTCCCGTAGGCTGGGATGATAATCCCAGCTTTCCACGCAGCATGTCGATGCTGGGATTGCCATCCCAGTCTACGTACTCCCTCCCCTGCCACGCAGGGGAGGGAGCAGATCGCGGTTTTAGAACTTCACCGTGGCCCGTGCCCAGTAATAGCGGCCCAGCACGTCATAGGTCGCCGTATCGACGTTGTAGTTCGGGCCGTTCTGGTAGATCAGCGGCGGCGCCTTGTCGGTGATGTTGTCCACGCCGAACTCGAAGCGCGTCTTGATCGCCGGCACGTTATAGGCGATCTGTGCCGAGTGGTACAGGATCGAGGCCAACGGTGCGCTCGCGCCGGTGTTGATGTCGGCGTTGATGTCGGTCATGTGGTGGATGTAGCGCGTCTGCCATTGCGCGCTCCAGTTGCCCATCGACCAGTTGAGCGTCAGCGTCCCGCGCCAGCGGGCGATACTGCCGAACTGTTGTGTGTACGTGCCTGCAAAGTCGCGCGTCTTCGCCCCCGGCTGGCCCGGCGTGGCGTCGTTGTAGAACGAGTTGGTATAGGTGGTGTTGAGGCCCACTTTGAAGTTGCCTGGGTCGAAGCTGCCCAGGTCGAAATGCGGAATGGAATAGCTGGTGCTGAAGTCCACGCCGCTGGTGCTCAGGTTGCCCAGGTTCACGACTGGCGTGCTCACGTAATTGATCGCGCCGGCCAGTGCGTTGCTGTTGGGGTAGCGGTGGATGAAATTGCAGTACGGGCTGCTGTTGTTGTTGAAGCAGGCATCGAGTACGGTCTGCGCAGCCAGCGGAGTCAGCAGGTCGTGCAGGTTGATGCGCCACGCGTCGATGGTGGTGGAGAAACCCTCCAGCCAGCTAGGCGAATACACCAGGCCCACGTCAAGGGAATTGCCGTGCTCGGGTTTCAGATTCACGCCCGCCGGTTTGCCGCCTGAGGTGTAGGCGGTGACTTGCGGAATGGGGTTGCCCGCCCATTGTGGTGGTACGAATTGGCAGGCTGCAGTGTGAGCAGCCAATGTCGCTGCATTGAGTCCAATGCAGGGATCGTTGATGGTGGGCCCGCCAATGGTGAGACCGTCGTCCAGCTCGTTGAGATTGGGGGCACGGAACACCTGCGTGGCCGTGGCGCGTATCAACAGATCGGCGATCGGCCGATATTCCAGCGCGATCTTCTTGTTGGTGGTGGTCCCTGAGGTGCTGTAGTCGGAAGCGCGGATGCCCAGGTCCAGGTTCAAGGCATAGGCGCCGGGTTGCTCCGACAGTAGCGGTATCAGCGTTTCGGCGTATAGCTCCTTCACCGCGATGCTGCCGCGGCCGGGCGAGCCGCAGGCTTCGGACAGCACGGCGCAGGTGGTGGTGCCCGGAATGAGAATGGCGTCCGGCGTCACCGTGTAGTTCATGGAGTTCCAGCGATACAGCGCGCCTACCGATAGCTGCATGGCGCCGGCAGGCAGGTCCCATAGCTCGCCGGATGCGTTGAACTGCACCTGCTTCATCGTGTTGGTGAGGGTGTAGATGGGCGTGTCAACGCCCTTCCTCAGCTGCGCCGACACGGTAGGGTCGGCCTGGTTGAAGATGTTGCCGCCGCCGTTGATCACCGCCTGCAAATCGGCGATGTTCACTTCGTTGTAGTCGGACTGCTTGCGGTTGGAGTAGCCATAGTTGAGGCTGGCATCCCACAGCCAGCTGCTCTGGCCGAAGTGGCCACGCAGGCCGGTGTTGACTTGCACATTGTCGGTGTCAAAGGTGTGCAGGCGCGTGCCAAGGCCAGTGAGGCGCTCGCTCATGACGTAGCTGGTGCCGGCGAAGCCAGGAGGCGCGCCGAACGTGACGCCAAACGGGTTGATCGGATTGTTGGCCGCTACATACCAGCCGTCGTTGGTGCTGGTGGGCGCGGGGGCGTCCTGGCCGGACGAGTTGGTGCGGTTGTAGAACACATTGATGAACGCGGTGAGGTTCGGCGTGATGTTGTAGTTGCCGAGCACGAAGAAGTTTGCGCGTTTCTGTTCGGTCTGGATGTAGTTGTAGGCGTTGTAGTTGAAAGTGTCGCTGGGGCCGCCATAGCAACGGTAATTGCTGAGGCTGCTGCCGTTGCCGTTCGCCAGGGTCACATAGGCGTTGCCTTGTGCGTTCACCTTGCAGCCGCCCGGCGTAAGCGCGGCCGGGACCAGGATGCGTCCGGTCGGAATCGTGCCGGAGCCTTGCGGCACGACGGCGCCGCTGGACAGATACAGCGCTCGCGCGGAAAAGCCGCGCCGTGGGGCCAGGGTCGGGCTGTACTTGTTCCAGTCGATGCCCGCCACGATGTTGCCTTTTTCGCCACTGGCCCCGGTGGTGAAGTTGAAGCCGCGCCGCTGGCTGTCGCCGTGGCTGGAAATGCCGTCATTGAGGGTGAATTCCGCGCCCTTGAAGTCCTTGCGCAGATGCAGGTTCACCACGCCACCGACCGCATCCGAGCCGTAGGCGGTGGAGGCGCCTTCGGCCAGCACATCCACGCTCTGGATCATGTTCTGCGGAATCATATTGAGATCCGCGTTGGCCAGGCGCTGGCCATCCACCAGCACCAAGGTGCGGTTGGCCCCCATTCCGCGCAGCGATACGCGCGAGGCGCCATCGCCGCCTTCGAGTGTCGGGCTGGCGCCGCCGCCGCCATTGCTGTTGTTGGCCGGGTTGGTGGCAATACCCGAAACGCTGGGCAGCTGCTGCAGTACGTTGCCCAGCACGGGGTTGCCGTTGGCGGTGAGTGCGGTGCGATCCAGCGTCACCACGGGGCTTGCTGTTTCGGTGTCGACGCGGCGGATCAAAGAGCCGGTAACTGTCACGGCAGCCAGTGTCTTGGTCTTTGCCTTCTGCGATTGATCGCCGGAGTTCGGTTGGGATGAGTTGCTTTGCTGCGACCCAGCATCCTGCGCATGGGCGAGGACGGCTGTCGAAGCGATACCGACTGACAAGGCCAGACGGACCGCGATGGACAAGCGATTGTAGTGAGCTTGCATGATGACTCCCCGAATGGATGGCCGTAGGAGCGTTGGTGCAATAACTCTATGTCCGTAGGTTCCACCCAGCACGGCGACGCATCATCGCCCGGACATCCTTCGTGCCCGTTATTGCCCAGCGTCCCCCAACGCCACTGTTTCAGGAATTTGACGGCGAGTAAAGCCGGTTGGCGCGTATTCGAGGCGATGTATGCGTTTAGTCATGCCCTGCATGTGGCAGGGCATGCTGCTGGTTTGCCTGTCTCAGGCGACTTGCAACGCGCTCGCGACCATCGCTTCGATGGCATCCGTCCACAACGCATATTGCGCGCCGGAGGGATGCAGGCCGTCTGCGGCTACCAGTCCGGCATGCTCGCGCGAGATGCCGGTGATGTTCACGAAATGAGCGCCGGCATGCTCGGCTTCATCGCGTGCAATGGCATTGAAGCCGTCCAGTTCGGTGGCGATCCGTCGCAGGTTGCGTCCGCTGGCGTAGCCGAATGGCGTGACGCCCCAATCGGGAATGGAAACCACCAGTACGCGCGCGGGGCGACGACCGGACAGCGTGATGGCGCGCAGCAGCAGTGTGCGCAATTGCTCGCGATATTCTTCCGCTGTGCGTCCACGGTATTGATTGTTCACGCCGATCAGCAGCGTGACCAGATCGTACTCCGGCGCAAGCACTGCCTGGTCCATGCCGGCGGAAAGCTCGTCGGTGGTCCAGCCGGTCACCGCGATGATCTGGGGATCATCGATGGCAACAGCCTGCTTGCGCAGCTTTTCCACCAGCTGCATCGGCCAGCGTGCCTGAGCAGGTACGTCCTCGCCGATGGTGTAGGAGTCGCCCAAGGCGAGGTAGCGCAGCGCCATGATCAGCCGGCCGCCAACGCAGCGCGCGGCGATTCCTGCGCGGCCATGCGTTCCAGCACACGCTCCATACGCACGAATACTTCGCGCAATTGCGTAGGCTGCGGCAGCAGGGTCAGACGCATGTGCCGGCTGTTGGGCACGTTGAAGCTGGTGCCGGGCACGATCAGCACGGACTCCTCTTCCAGCAGGCGTAGCGCGAAGTCGTTGTCGTTGAAGTCGGCAATGCGATCGCTGCGCACGCGCGGGAAGGCATAAAGCGCGCCGCCTGGCGTCACCAGGTCCAAATAGCGGCTGGAGGCTACGCCATCGAGGATGGCCTGGCGTGCCGCATGGAGACGTCCACCCGCAGCGGTGAGGGCATTGATGGTCGGGGCATCCTGCAGCGCCGGGATCACTGCCCACTGTGCGGTGACGTTCGCGCACAGACGCAGGGCGGCGAGCAGTTGCAGTGCATCGCGGTATTCGTGCGTGCGCGCCGGATCGCCGGAAAGGCTCAGCCAGCCGACACGGTAACCGCAGGCGCGATGCACCTTGCTCAAGCCGCCGAAGCTCAGGCAGGGCGTGTTACCAGCCACTTCGGCCAGCGGTTGGAACGGGGTGCCGTCGTAGAGGATCTCGTCGTAGATCTCGTCGCACAGCAGCAACAGCCGGTGCCGCGCGGCGATTTCCACGATCTCCTCCAGCAGGGCGCGCGGATACACCGCGCCGGTGGGATTGTTCGGATTGACCAGCACGAGCGCGCGCGTGCGCGGTGTGATCAGCGCCTCCATTTCCTCCGGATCGGGCATATGCCGGTTCTCGGCGAGGCAACGGTAGTAGCGCGGCACGCCACCATTGAGGATGGTGGCGGCGCTCCACAGCGGATAATCCGGGCTCGGCAGCAGCACTTCGTCGCCCGGCTGCAACAGGGCACGCAGGCTCAGGTCGATCAGTTCGCTTACGCCGTTGCCGATGAAGATGCGTTCCACCTGCACGTGCTGTGCGCCGCGTGCACGTTGCTGCACGGCGATCGCCTCGCGCGCTTCTTCCAGGCCTTGTTCGTGGCCGTAGGCTTCGCTTTCATGCAGATGCGCGGCGATGGCTTCGCGCAGGTGCGTGGGTACCGTAAAGCCGTAGCGGGCCGGATTACCGATATTGAGCTTGATGATCGGCGTGCCCGCCGCTTCCAGGTCACGCGCGCGACGGGTCAGGGCGCCGCGAATCTCATAGCGCACTTCGGCCAGGTGCGCGCTGGGCTTGATCGGGGACAACGGTCTAAATCCTTTGACGGAACGGGAAAGCCGGCTTGCCGCCGGTTTCACGATGCTAACAGCGCGATGAGGCGCCGTGGGGCCAAAGCCTGGCAAAAAACGGACGATACTTGGGACTCGTCGTTCTATGCGCTCTGCTGTTCACAATCCTCAATCCCTCGAAGATGGGCATAATCCCTCCCATGACCGACGCGCAGACCATCCAACAGCTTCGCCACATCGGCTGGCGGGGCCAGGACCTGCCGGGCGCAGGGCGGCGGCTGGCCCGCGTCGTGGCGCAGCATCGCGCCGGCTATGAACTGCACGATGGCGAGCAGGTCTTCAGTGCCCAGCCGGCCGGGCATTTCCTGAAGCGCGGGCTGGACCCGGCCGAGCGCCCGGCGGTGGGCGATTTCGTGGAAATCGAGCCGGGCAAGCCGCCGCACATACTTATCGTGCAGCCACGGCGCACCGTGCTGTCGCGCGCCGCAGCCGGGGAGCGTTACGAACGGCAGGTGATCGCCACCAACATCGACTATGTGCTGGTGCTGACCGGCCTGGACGGGGATTTCAATCCTGCCCGCATCGAGCGCTACCTGTCGCTGGTGGAAGGTTCGGGCGCGCAGCCGGTGGTGGTGATGAGCAAGCCGGATCTGGGCGAGTCGGCGGAAAGCCGGATCGTGGAGCTGCAGGCCCGCCTGCCGGCGGGTACGCCGATCCATGCCGTCAATGGCAAGGACCCGGCCAGTGCGGCCGTGTTGGCCGGCTACTTCAAGCCAGGCGACAGCGCGGTACTGGTGGGCTCCTCCGGTGCCGGCAAATCCACCCTCACCAACACCTTGCTGGGCAGCCAGCACATGGCCACCGGCGCCGTGCGCAGCCACGACAGCCGGGGGCGACACACCACTACTTATAGAGCCCTGCTGCAACTGCCCAGTGGCGGCTGCCTGATTGACACCCCCGGCATGCGCGAACTGAAGCTCACCGGGGAGGAAAACCTGGATCTGTTCGCGGATGTCGAAACGCTGGCCGAAAACTGCCGTTTCGCCGATTGCGGTCATGGCAGCGAACCGGGCTGCGCGGTCCAGCAAGCCTTGCATGATGGCGAGCTGACGCCCGAGCGCTGGCGTAATTATTTGAAGTTGCGTGACGAGCGCGAAGAACAGGCCAACCTGCTTGAATCACGCCTGCGCCGCCAGCGTGGCGGGCGGCCGGCGGCCAAGCCGCATGGTCCGCGTGGCTCGCGCGAAAGAGAGGGTTGGTGAGCGCATCTGCCGAAAAAACCGTGCCGGCCGGACTGGAGGCCTACGCCGAACTCGACAAGCGGCTGCTGGCCGCGGTGAAGGGCATCAATATCCTGTCGACGGTGAGCTGGCCGGCCTCGCTGGAAGACCGCATGATCGAGGCCTACGGCAAAGGGCAGTACGCCTTGCCGGAAATAAGCTATCGCAAGCCGGATCATTCCGAAGTACGCAAGGAACTTGCCGCCATCGAAAAGGATGCCGGCGATGGCGATCCGATCCGTGAGTACCTGCGCCGTACGGCCGAATCCTGGCGCATCGCCGCCGAAATGCTTGAGGCGGTGGGCACCGAGGGCGTTACCGCACCGTCCATCCAGCTGTATGGCCGCCCCGGCGATGCGATCCCGGGCAGCCACTACAGCAATCTCGACGCCGCGCACTATTTCGTGGAACTGTCCGACGAACTCGGCGCCGACATGGCCGACGACGACATCGTCACCAACATCTCCTCCGAGCTGTTGCGCAAGGACCTGTCCAAGGTACTGGACGAATTCTTCGGCCAGGGCGTGATCGCGGTCGAGGTGGACAACGATCTCACCGCCAAGGCGGCGGCCGGCGCCACACGCATCCGCCTGCGCGGCGGCACGCGCTTCAGCCAATACGACCGCCATCAGCTGCTCAATCACGAAGCCTTCGTGCACTCATTGACGGCCTTGAACGGTCGTGAGCAACCGGTGCTGGCCTCGCTGGCACGCACGTCACCCCGCGTTACCGCCACGCAAGAAGGACTGGCGGTGTTCGCCGAGCTGATGTCCGGCGCGATCGACATCGCACGGCTCAAGCGCATCAGCCTGCGCATCCTCGCGCTCGACATGGCGCTCAACGGCGCGGACTTCGTCGAGGTCTACCGCTACTTCAATCGCTGCGGGCAGAGCGTGGCGGACAGTTTTCATTCCGCCCAGCGCGTGTTCCGTGGCGTACCGCTCACCGGCGGTTTCGCGTTTGCGAAGGACAACGTATATCTGTCCGGTTTGATGGATGTGCATACGTTCTTTCGCTGGGCGCTGAAGGAACGCCGCATGGATCTGTTGCGCTACCTCTTCGCCGGCAAACTGACGCTTGGCGACGTGATGAGCCTGGAGCCGTATTTTCAGTCCGGTGCGATCGCCGTACCACGCTGGCTGCCGCCGTGGATGCAACACGTGCATGGCTTGGCCGGCAAGCTGGCGTTTTCGCTGTTCATCAATCGCGTGCGGATGTCGAAGGTTGAGGCCGGCGCGTTGTCGTCCGGCATGTAGGCTGGGATGACAATCCCAGCATCGGGTGCGGGGTTATAGGGTTAGGTCGACTTTCCCGGAGGCTGCTTGGCCAGCCGGTTCGCGAACAACTGGTCAGTACGGTGGGCCAGCACGCTATCAAGCAGCAGCTCCGGGCGATAGAGGGATGATGCCGCGGCGGCCACTTCCCTGGCTGAAAGGGTGGACTGGGCGATTCCCGAAGCCAGCACCGTCTGGATCGAACTACCCCAGATCACACGGGGTATGCGTGCCAGGATGATTGCGCTCATGCACATCGGACATGGCTCGGCGGTCGTGTACAGCGTGGTCTGATTCCAGCCTTGATTGCCATGCTTGGCGACATAGTCGTTGATGCAGGCGACCTCGCCGTGGAACATGGGATTGTTGACCGTGTTGTTGACGGCTTGGGCCAGCACTTTGCCGGATGGATGCTCCACGATGACCGCTCCGAAGGGATGGGTCGGATTCTTCATGGCCTGCTCGACGGCCAGTTGCATGCAGCGTTCATGCAGAGAGCGTTCGGTATCGGGGAGGGCTTGGTTCGACGATGACGTTGTAGCAAGGTAGCCGCGATTTGTTGCCGCCAGTGGGGCGCTCATGCTTGCTATGCATAAGCCGGATAAGAAATGACGCCTTGAATAATTCATGGTTTCAGTCCTCCGGTGTTGAGTCGAAAAGTGCGTTATGGTTTGTGCCTCTACCTAAGACGCTTGTTTGGAGCGGGGGCGGATCAGGCCAGATCGGCATCGGGCTGGCTGACGAAGATCAGCACGCCCAGGATCGCCATGTAGAAGCGGAAGGCGCCCTCCTGCCCGTTCCAGGTCTTCGATTGCCACATGGCAAACCATTCCCCGCCGACCACCATGAAGCCGAAGAACCACACCAGGAAGCCCAGCACGCATCCGGCCGTGACCAGCCTTTTTGCGCGGTTGAAACTTGCTCCGGGTTGGCGGCGGGTTCGCCACAGTGAGACAGTTCCGCCGAGTAGCAGCAGGCAAGTGGCGCCTTCGCCGGCGATGATCAGCCCGTAGCCTGCCTGCCATGTCATGGGATTGGTGATGGCGCGTCCCATCAGTGAGTTGCCGGGGAAGGTGGTGTCCATCGACAGCACGTGCTGCACAAACAGGAAATTGGAGCCGTAGTCGACGATGTTGTCGAACGTAACGATGAAGGCGAATGCAGCCAGTGTGAGCGGCAGCAGGATCTTGGCGAGGCGAGTGGTCACGGGTTCTGTCGCGCTAGGGACATGGCAGCGAGTATCCGAGGTTTTGTGTCGCGCTGCACCAAGCATCTGGCGGCATAACGTGTACGTAAATGGTGTGCTTAATACTACTTTTTGATTATTCCCGCAGTCCGTTGCTGTCTGCTGGCGGGTGCTACCATCTGCGGCATGCCGCGAGGCAGCCCCTTCTCCCATTCCTTTCTGTTGCAACCATCCGATGGCCCATTCCGACGATTTTCGCCAAGCCGCCCTCGAATATCACCGCCTGCCGCGCCCCGGCAAGATCAAAGTCACGCCGACCACCCCCTTGGTGACGCAGCGCGATCTGTCGCTCGCCTATTCACCGGGCGTGGCCTATGCCTGCGAGGCGATCGTCGAGGATCCGCGTAATGCCAGCCTGTACACCGCGCGCTCCAACCTGGTGGCGGTGATCACCAACGGCACGGCCGTGCTGGGGCTGGGCGACATCGGCCCGCTCGCCGGCAAGCCGGTGATGGAGGGCAAGGGCGTGCTGTTCCAGAAGTTCGCCGGCATCGACGTGTTCGACATCGAGCTCAACGAGCGCGACCCGGACAAGCTGGTGGACATCATTGCCGCGATGGAACCCACCTTCGGCGGCATCAACCTGGAAGACATCAAGGCGCCGGAGTGCTTCATCGTCGAGCGCAAGCTGCGCGAACGGATGAAGATCCCGGTTTTCCACGACGACCAGCACGGCACCGCCATCATCGTGGGCGCCGCGGTGATGAATGCGCTGAAGATCGTCGGCAAGAACATCCAAGACGTAAAGGTCGCCACTACCGGCGTGGGCGCCGCGGGCATCGCCTGCCTGGACATGCTGGTGGCGTTGGGCGTCAAGCCGGAGCACATCCTGGCGTTCGACCGCGAGGGCGTGCTTTACACCGGCCGCGACCACATGGACCCGGACAAGCTGCGTTATGCGCGCGATACCAAGGCGCGTACGCTGGCCGAGATCGTGGCAGGCGCGGATATCTTCCTGGGCCTTTCCGCCGGCGGCATCCTCAAGCCGGAAATGGTCGCGAGCATGGCCAGGCAGCCGATCATCCTGGCCTTGGCCAATCCGAATCCGGAGATCCTGCCGGAGGATGCCAAGAGCGTGCGTCCGGATTGCATCATCGCCACGGGCCGTTCGGACTATCCGAACCAGGTCAACAATGCGGTGTGCTTCCCTTACATCTTCCGTGGCGCGTTGGACGTTGGCGCCACCGGTATCAATGAAGCGATGAAGCTTGCCTGCGTGCACGCGATTGCCGCGCTGGCACAGATGGAGGCCGGCGACCTGGCTGGCGCCTATGGCGGCGAGGCACCCACCTTCGGACCCGAATACCTGATCCCGCGCCCGTTCGACCCGCGCCTGGTGGTGATGTTGGCGCCGGCGGTAGCGCAAGCGGCGATGGATTCGGGCGTGGCGACGCGCCCGATCGAGGACATGGAAGACTACATCGAGAAGCTCAGCCAGTTCATCTACCGCACTGGCCTGATCATGAAGCCGGTGTACGAACGCGCGCGCGCGGATCGCAAGCGCGTGGTGTATGCCGAGGGCGAGGAAGAAACCGTGCTGCGCGCGGTGCAGACGGTGATCGACGACAAGCTGGCACGCCCGATCCTGATCGGCCGCCCGGACGTGATCGAGACGCGTATCGAGCGCCTGGGCCTGCGCATGCGCGCCGGCGTGGATTTCGAACTCACCAATATCAACGACGATCCGCGCTTCAACGATTACTGGCAGCAATACCACGCGCTCACCGAGCGCCGTGGCGTCACGCCTGCCGCCGCGAAAAACCTGATGCGCTCGCGCCCCACGCTGATCGCCTCGATGATGGTGAAGCGTGGCGAAGCCGATGCGCTGATCTGTGGCCTGGTCGGGCGCTATCACAAGAAGCTCGGCTACATCCGCAGCGTATTCGGGCTCGATCCCGGCGTGCAGTGCACCTCGGCGATGACCGGGGTGATCAACGACAAGGGCACCTGGTTCTTTCTCGATACCCACGTGCAGTGCGACCCTTCGGCCGAGCAGATCGCCGAGGCCACGCTGCAGGCCAGCCACCGCCTGAAGCTGTTTGGCGTAGAGCCGAAGGTGGCGCTGTTGTCGCACTCCAACTACGGCAGCCACGAGAACGCCAGCGCGGCGAAGATGCGCGAGGTATGGAAGATCCTGCGCACGCGCGCACCGCAACTGGAAATGGATGGCGAAATGCAGGGCGATACCGCGTGGGACGAGGAAATCCGTCGCCGCATCTTCCCCAATACGACGTTGAACGGACGTGCCAATCTGTTCGTGATGCCCAATCTCGATGCCGCCAACATCGCCTACAACATGGTGCGCGTGATGACCGACGGCGTCGCGGTCGGCCCGATCCTGATGGGGGTGGACAAGCCGGCGCACATCCTCACGCCTACCTCCACCGTGCGCCGCGTGGTGAACATGACCGCGATTGCGGTAGTGGACGCGCAGATCCGCGCCTCACAAGGCGAGCGGAGCTGATGATTTCGGTCGTACCGTGGCCCTCTCCCCTTCCGGAGAGGGGCTATTGTGCATTGCAGCAAACCCTGCGCATACGTATGTATGGTCCGACAATTGGCGAGATCGTTGCGCCGAGGCTAGAATCGGGCGGTTAGCTCGTCTTGCGGCGAACACGCCACGCGGTCCCTCTTAAGTCCCGTGCCGGCGTCAGCCGACGGACCGATGCCTGCCTCGGCTTCGTCGCTGCCCCGGCGACGCGCACCCACCGCAATGGCGGCGCACTGCGCCGCGGAGACGTTTCATGGATCAGCTCGACGACATTCTCCACCAGGATCTCGACCCCACCGAAACCCAGGAATGGGTCGAATCGCTTAGCGCCGTCATCGACCGCGAAGGGACCGAGCGCGCGCATTTCCTGCTGGAGCGGCTGGTCGATTCCACGCGCCGTTCGGGCGGCTATCTGCCGTTCGATCCCACCACCGAATACGTCAACACCATTCCGCCGCATCTGGAAGCCAAGATGTCCGGCGATGCCGCGATGGAATGGCGCATCCGCACCCTGATTCGCTGGAACGCGATGGCGATGGTGGTGCGCGCCAACCGCAAGCCGGGCGAGCTGGGCGGCCACATCGCCAGCTTCGCGTCGTCCGCCACGCTTTATGACGTAGGCTTCAACCACTTCTGGCGCGCGCCCAGCGCCGAGCATCCCGGCGACCTGGTGTTCCACCAGGGCCATTCCAGCCCCGGCGTCTATGCGCGTTCCTTCCTCGAAGGCCGCATTGCCGAGGAACAGCTCGACCTGTTCCGCATGGAAGTGCTTGGTGCCGGACGCGGTCTTTCCTCGTATCCGCACCCGTGGCTGATGCCCGACTACTGGCAGGTGCCGACGGTGTCGATGGGCCTCGGTCCGATCCAGGCGATCTACCAGGCGCAGTTCTGGAAGTATCTGGAACACCGCGGCCTGATGCCGAAGACCGACCGCAAGATCTGGTGCTTCATGGGAGATGGTGAGTGTGATGAACCCGAGTCGCTCGGCGCGATCTCGCTGGCCGGCCGCGAAGGCCTGGACAACCTGATCTTCGTGATCAACTGCAACCTGCAGCGCTTGGACGGTCCGGTGCGCGGCAACGGCAAGATCATCCAGGAGCTGGAAGGCGTGTTCCGCGGCGCCGGCTGGAACGCCATCAAGGTGGTCTGGGGCAGCTACTGGGATCCGCTCCTGGCCCGCGACAAGGACGGCGTGCTGCGCAAGCTGATGATGGAAACCGTCGACGGCGAATACCAGGCTTGCAAGGCGTTCGGCGGCGCATACACGCGCGAGAACTTCTTCGGCAAGTATCCGCAGACGCGCGAGATGGTCGCCAACCTCAGCGACGACGACATCTGGCGCCTCAACCGTGGCGGCCACGATCCGCACAAGGTGTACGCGGCCTATCACTCGGCGGTGAACACCAAGGGCATGCCCACTGTGATCCTCGCCAAGACGGTGAAGGGCTATGGCATGGGTGCGGCCGGCGAATCGCAGAACCCCACGCACCAGCAGAAGAAGCTGGACGACGAGGCCGTGCGCCACTTCCGCGACCGCTTCAACATTCCGGTGTCGGATGAAAAGCTCAAGGATGTGCCGTACTACCACCCCGGCAAGGATTCGCCGGAAGTTCAGTACATGCTGGAGCGCCGCAAGGCCCTCGGCGGTTCGCTGCCGCAGCGCCGCCGCCACACCGACGTGAAACTCAAGGCGCCGGAGCTGGCCGCCTTCGAACAGATCACCAAGGGCACCGGCGACCGCGAAATCTCCACCACCATGGCGCTGGTGCGCGGCATGAACCTGTTGCTGCGCGACAAGGCCATTGGTCCGCGCGTGGTGCCGATCGTGGCCGATGAAGCACGCACCTTCGGCATGGAAGGCATGTTCCGCCAGATCGGCATCTACGCACCGTTCGGCCAGAAATATCGTCCGCAGGACGCCGACCAGTTGTTGTATTACCGCGAAGACCAGAAGGGCCAGGTGCTGCAGGAAGGCATCTCCGAAGCCGGCGGCATGGCCGCATGGGTGGCGGCGGCGACCAGCTACAGCATCAGCAACCAGCCGATGCTGCCGTTCTTCATCTACTACTCGATGTTCGGCTTCCAGCGCATCGGAGACCTGGCCTGGGCGGCCGGCGACATGCGTTCGCGCGGCTTCCTGATCGGCGGTACCGCTGGCCGCACCACGCTTAACGGTGAAGGCCTGCAGCACGAGGATGGCCATTCGCATCTGATGGCTGGCGCGATCCCGAATGTGCGTGCCTACGACCCGACCTTCTCCTACGAAGTGGCGGTGATCCTGCAGGACGGCACCCGCCGCATGCTGGAGGACCAGGAGGATGTGTACTACTACATCACCGTGATGAACGAGAACTATGCCCATCCCGACCTGCCGCAAGGCGCCGAGGAAGGCATCGTCAAGGGCATGTACCTGTTCAAGGATGCCGGCAAGCCGAAGAAGGGCGAGCCGCGCGTGCAGTTGCTCGGCTCGGGCACCATCCTGCGCGAAGTGATCGCCGCGGCGGAGCTGCTGGAGAAGGATTTCGGCGTCAGCGCCGACATCTGGTCCGTGCCCAGCTTCATCGAGCTGCGTCGTGACGGTTTTGACGCCGAACGCTGGAACCGCTTGCATCCGGAAGCCCAGCAGCGCGTGCCGTACATCACCAGCCTGTTGCAGGGCCGCCAGGGACCGGCGATTGCCGCCACCGACTATGTGCGCGAATTTGCCGATCAGATCCGCGCCTTCATGCCCGATGGCATGCACTACACCGCGCTCGGCACCGACGGCTTCGGCCGTTCGGATACGCGCGAACACCTGCGTAGTTTCTTCGAAGTGGACCGCTACTGGATTGCGCATGCCGCACTCGCCGCGCTGGCGAAGGACGGCAAGGTCAACGCCAAGGATGTATCGCGCGCGATCCGCGAGTACAAGCTCGATCCGGACAAGCCCAATCCGCTGATGGCATAAGCAATGAAAAGCCCGCCGCAAGGCGGGCTTTGACCGTCATTCCCGCGCAAGCGGGAACCCATTTTGATCTGGTGTATCCCATAAAATGGTTTCCCGCTTGCGCGGGAATGACGACATCACGAAGACCGTTCAATCCTCTTCGCGGCGCAGCGCGCGATAAAGCAGGAACAGCGCGCCCACGGTGCCGGCGACGATCGCCGCTGTGGCTACCGGGTGCCGGCCGGCATGGCGGCGCAAGCGGCGGTACTGGTAGTTGGCTTCGTCCGCGAAATCCTCGGCCCGGCGCGCAATGCGCTTGCGGGTATTGCCACTGCCGAGCCTGCTTACTGCGCGGCGACCGCGGGACAGCCAGTCGTCGGCGGTATCGGCGGCACCGTCTGCATACTCGCGCACACGGTTGCCAAGGTGGTCGAGTCGGCGTTCGATGTCGGCTTGCCTGCTCATGGCGCTGTTCCTTATGTCGGTGTTTCGGGGGATTGTGAACTTGCCAGCGGCTACGTGAGCGGGGCGTTAACCAAAAGTCGACATTTGGGCATGGGTCTGCGTCACCCGCGCGGACGCATCGGATTCAGGCCGAACCCGGTTCCATGTGCAGCCGCTGCCTGCGCCGCAGGGTAGGGAACAACAGCATCCATAGCCCGACCACGGCCAGCGTACCGATGCCACCGACCACGGCCGAGCCGACCGCGCCAAGCCAGGCCGCCAGCATGCCCGATTCGAACTCGCCGAGCTGGTTGGAAGTGTTGATGAAGATCGCGTTCACCGCGCTGACGCGCCCCCGCATGGCATCGGGCGTATCCAATTGCACCAGCGAGCCGCGGATCACCATGCTGACCATGTCGAAGGCACCGGAGACAAACAAGGCCAGCAGCGACAGCCACAGCACCTGGGACAAGGCAAACACCAGCGTCGCCACGCCAAAGCCGGCTACCGAGGCGAACATGATCTTGCCTACGTTACGTTCCATATTGTGCCGCGCCAACCAGAACGACATCAGCAAGGCGCCAATCGCAGGTGCCGCGCGCAGCAGGCCCAAGCCCCATGGCCCGGTATGCAGAATGTCCTTGGCAAATATCGGCAGCAGAGCGGTCGCGCCACCCAGCAATACGGCAAACAGGTCCAGCGAAATCACGCCCAGCACATCCTTGCGCTCGCGGATGAAATGCACGCCGGCGAACAAGGTCTTGAGCGTAGCCGGTTCGCGCTTCGGTGGTGCCTGCTCGTAGCGCAGCCGCGAAACCATCACGGTGGAGACCAGATACAAGGCCGCAGCCACTGCATATACGACGCCTGGGCCGGCGACATACAGCAGACCACCCAATGCCGGCCCCATGATCATCGCGGCCTGCATGGCCGAACCGTTCACCGCCATCGCGCGCGGCAGCAGGGCGGCCGGCACCAGCGCGGGTACCATGGACTGCATCGACGGCGACTCGAACGCCTTGGCAGTGCTGATCGCAAAGATCAGCAGCAGGATGCCCGCCTCGTTGATCGCATGTAGCAAGGTCAGCGCCGCCAGCAGCACGATCGCCAGCCACTCCACGATCTGCCCGAGCAGCACGATGCGCCGCCGGTCGAACTGATCGGCCAGATGCCCGGCCGGCAGCGCCAGCAAGACCGACGGAAAGAATTGCACCAGGCCGATCAGCCCCAGATCGAAAGCGCGGCCGGTCATCGCGTAGATTTGCCAGCCCACCGCCACGGAGAGCATCTGGAAGCCGAAACTGGAAGCGGTACGGGCGCACCAGAAGGCGAGGTAGGCGCGGTGGTTGAGCAGCGAATCGGCCGAACTCGGCGCGGAAGTGGATGACATGCGGGGTCCCTGGCTGGAGCCAAGCATTATCGGAGGCCAGTGCTATCGCGCAAAGCGTGGTCGATGGATCAGGGCAGCCCTTGGTTGCATCCGGCGGGTGGCTCGTCTCAAGCTAGAGACCTCTCTCGCTGGGATCGCCGCCGATGACCCGTACGCCTTTCCGCTTCGCCCTGGCCGCGACCGCTGCCTGCGGCTTGTTGCTGCTCGCCGCCTGTTCGCAGGATCAGAACTCCCCGTCGCCGCAGGATGCCGCCAAGGCCCAGGCGCAGCAGATGGCGCAGGAGGCGAACCGGGAACTTGAGACTTACCAGCAAGCGCTGCAAGGGAAGAACGACGAGCTGGCTGCGCAGGTCGGTGAGACGATCGTCAAGCAATTTCCGACCTCCGAGGCGGCCAAGCAGGTCCAGCAGAGCTTGCCCGAGGTGGAGCAGCGGGCCAAAGAGTCGGAAGAAAAGCGTCGCTTGACCGCGCTGTGGAGCTACCAGGTTGGCCCGATGGAAGGCGGCACGCAATCCACCGCCAGCATCTACAGCACGCGGCCCAGTGGCGACCGCGCTGTGCGGCTGGTGTTGCGCCGTCATACCCAATGGGGCCAGAGCGTGTTCCTGTTCGGCACCGGCCATGGCTTTGCCTGCAAGGGCAATTGCACGATCACCGCCCAGTTTGACGGCAAGCCACACCCCTTACGCGCCTTCCTGCCGACGACCGGCAGTGAGCCGGCTATTTTCATTCGCGATGACAAGCCCTTCATTACCGCGATGGAAAAGACCAAGCGCATCACCATGGACGTGACCACACGGGACGGCGACCAGCAGGAGCTGGTGTTCGAGGTAGGCGGCTTCGATTCGTCAAAATGGCAGCCGGTGAGCGGCAAGAAGTAAGCTTCGTGCACCCGTCATGGGTTCGCGCGTTATGTCGGCTATTCGGATCAAGGGTCAAGGGGGCAGGCGTCATGTCAAAGCTGCGCATTCTGGTTCTCTTGCTGCTGGGGGTGCTGTTGGTGGCGTGCGAATCGGCGCCGTATGCGCAGCGCCTGCAGCAGCGCCAGCAGGCCTATGACGCTGCCGCCGGTGCGCCGGTGCGCAGCTTCCGCTTGATCATGGGGATGCAGATCTACTCATGGGAGCCGCTGAGCGATACGCAGCTGGTGATCTACACCTTACCCAGCAAGGCCTATCTGCTTGACGTGTGGCCTTGCAACAATCTCACCTTCACCAATTTCATCGGTCTGACCAGTTTTGCCCATGAAGTGCAGACCGGCTTCGACAAGGTGCTGACCGGCCGTCCGTATATCCCCTGCGTGATCAAGCAGATTCGCCCGATCGACCTGACGCAGCTCAAGCTGGAGAAACAGGGCCAGCGTCACATCGACAGCGTGCCACGCGACAACAGCGCCAATGCGCCCGCGTCCAGCGGCAGCAGCAGATAATGGCGGCCGAGCCGGAAATCTACTGTCCCTTGTGCGCCTGGCGTCCGCTGGGAAGCAGCCGCTGGCTTTGCTCGCCACGCATGGGCGGCTGCGGTACGCAGTGGAACACGTTCTGGACCGGCGGTGTTTGCCCGGGCTGCAGCTATCGCTGGGAGATCACGGCCTGTCTTGCGTGCCGAAAATTTTCCCTGCACCGCGACTGGTATCACTGGCCTGAGCCGCAAACGCGTGGCGAGCAGCAAGAGCAGGAACTGGAATCGAGTGCCATGTAGGCTGGGATGCAATCCCAGCACTGCCATGCATGCAGCATCACGATGCTGGGATTGGCATCCCAGCCTACTGCAAGAAAAGCCGCTCACTGATCCGCGCGAGCGGCTTTTCCAGCGCCTGTTGCAGGCGCGGCGGCAGGTCCAGTGGCTTGAGCAGCATCTTTACCGTCATTTCCGCGGGAATATGCCGCCGCAGTAGCGCCTGCGCCGGGCCGGCCACTTTCTGGAACTGCGCCTGGTCGTTCTTGTATTGCGGGTAGCACTGGTTGAAGACGTGGCGCAGGGCGATGTCGCTGTCCTCGTTGCGGATTTCGTTGACGCGGCGCAGGACGGCGCGGAATACCTTGTAGCGCCCCAGCTTTTCCCGTTCGCGATAACGCTGGAAATGCTGATAGAAATGCTTGAAATGACGCACTTCGTCGCTCTTGATGTGGTTGGTGAGCTGCTTGAGCACGGGTTCGTCGACGATGTCGTTCAAGGCCCGGTACAAGCTGGCGGTGCCGGTTTCCACCACGCAACGGGCGGCCAGTTCCAGGCCGCGGGAGGTTTCCAGCTGCTCGTTGGTGCACAGCGCGCCATAGTCTTTCCAGAACGCCTGGAAACCGGCGTCCCAGTCGAACTCCGGCCACACGTGGCGCACGTAGCTGGCAAGGGCACGGCCGTGCTGCAGCTCCTCATGTTCCCAGTGGTCGCGCAACCAGCCCTGCAGTTCCAGGTCGCCTTCGAAATGCTCGATCAGGTTGCTGGTATACAAGTCCGAGCCGCTTTCCACGAAGGACGCGCTGCACAGCAACAGGAACAGGTTTTCATTGTGGCGCACGCGCGCCATGTCAATCTCGGCAAAATCCAGGCTTTCCAGAGTCCATGGCAGGACGGTGCTGTAGTCCACGTACGGGTTCCTGTGCAAAAAAGGCCTTCTGCTCTGTGACAGAACAGGGACAACAGGGTAAATGGTGAACGCTGGAAGGGATTAATGCCAGCCTTGCGGCCATCGCAAGGACAGGGAGGGGGCTTATGGGACTGCCAAGCCCTCGCCTAGCGCACCACCGTGACAGGTACGTGGGCGCCGGCCAGCACATCCTCCGATACCGAGCCCAGCAGCCAGCGGCCGAGGGCGCCGCGTGCGGTGTGCCCGATCACGATGTGGTCGATGGGGTGCTGCCTGACCTGGTGGAGCAGCACGTCGCCCGGGCTGCCGTGGGTGATTTCAAGGTCCACCAATTGATCGGTATCCGGATCGAGCGCACGCAATTCCTGCAGGGTTTCCCGGGTCCGTTCGCTGGCCGAGTCGGTCATCACCAGGGCGCAGGCATCGGCACCACCCTGGGTGACCTGCAGCACCGATACCACTCGAACCCTGCCCTTGCAGGCGCGCGCCACGTCCATCGCGAAACGGTAAGCGCGTTGCGAGCTTTCCGAACTGTCATAGCCGACCAGCGAATACCTGGGCATGTCCGCTCCGTGTCAAAAAAAGCGCCCAGCGCCAGTGTGCGCGGCGTCTTGTTAGTTAAGCATCAAGGGAAGCCCAGAACCATCCCACGTCCCGACATGAAGCCCAAAAGCCCGCCAAAACAACGGCCACGGCCCCTGCACACCCGCCTCACGAGAGCTTGCCGAGACTGAACGCGGCCGGCCCCGCTTGGCGATCTGTTCAGTTTTTCGATTCCACACTCATGTCACGGCATGGCTGATCCATGCCAGCGTCGAAGGAGGCTTTATGAGTAAGCGTACCTTTGGATTGACTGCCGCCATGCTGGTTTGTGCAGGAGCCCTGGCGGGGTTTTCCGCCACCTCGGCCCAGGCGGGCAAAGCGCCGGTGAAATGCCATCTGACCTATAGCCTGTCCGGCTGGTCGGCGATCTACCAGCATGCCGAGGGACGCGGCGACATCACCTGCGACAACGGCCAAAGCGCCCCGGTCAGCATCAGCATGCACGGCGGCGGACTGACGGCGGGCAAGTTCCATGTCAGCGGCCGTGGCGACATCAGCAATGTCTACGGCATCAAGGATGTTTACGGCAGTTATGCGCAGGCCGGCGCTTCCGCTGGCGTGGTGCGTAGTGGTACGGCCCAGGTGCTGAGCAAGGGCACTACCTCCATCGCACTGTCGGGTACCGGCGAGGGCATCAACCTCGGCTTGGCCGTGGACAAGTTCGATATCGAACCGATCCATCGCTAGGAGTTAAACGGCTTTGCCCACGAAAGGCGCCGCAAGGCGCCTTTCGCTTGGGAGCCTCTGGTCTATTCCTACGTACCCGTCACCGCACTGTATGCGCGTCTGGCTGCGCCCCAGTGGCGAAGGCAGACTGGCTGTCTGTCTAGACGCTGGGGCGCAGCCAGACG